>JANWWZ010000029.1 GCA_025057115.1 Bernardetiaceae bacterium | reverse complement strand
ACGTCGAAGTAGCCTGCTCCCGTTCCAGCTGTGGTGATGTTAGCTGTAAAAGGACAGTACTCGGTGGTGTTTTTTCCGAAAGGGAAGAGGTAATCTCCAGTGCCGTTGGCGATTCTCCAGCGAATGCGTTGGAACTCGTTGCTGGAAATGGCATGTCCCGTTCCAGGGCGAAGTACGGCATTGGCATTGCTGTTATCGATGTTTAAGTAAATGCCATTCCCAGAGAATACCAAAAACGCATTTCCGAAGTTGATTCTTCCCTGTGCTTTTGCTAAAGTTGATATGAAAAGGAGAAATATAAGCAAGTAAAAAAGATGGTTCATAATGTTGTTTATTGCCGTATATATCAACGAAAGTGAATGAAAAAAATTGCATTTATGGTACTTATTTTTGTAACATTTTAGCAGCAGTCTTAACTTTTTGACACCTTCCCGAAAATTGTGTAGAGTAAGTTATTAATTATTAGATGCAATGAGGTGGTGCACTATCTTGGGGAAATCATATGATCTTGTTTCCTGTGGGTTGCCACTGCAAACATGCGCTAGTTAAATTTCTCTTGATGCCAAAAATATAAAATTAAGGCATTTGTGATAATGGTGAATCACATACATGGAATTTTGGTTTTGACTAAACCTGTCAAGATATCGTATGCGACGTCTCTGCGAAGGGATTCAACAATTGCTTAAACCCAAACCAAAATATCTCCCCAAAATCTAATTTAATTTCAGCCATTGCTCGTTGATTAAATTCAAATAGTTGTTTATAAAACCCACACAACAGCAAGGTATTGTTCACAAGGACGCAAATAATGGCAAAAGAGCATTGTGTTTGTAAAAGCTACCTCACTTCATACACACGTTTTGCATAAATAAAAATGGTTTATCGCTAAGTAGAGCGACAAACCCAATTAGTTCTGTCTTAGCAAATTAGATTATAATTTCAGTGAGGGTTACTGACAAAGGCTAATATTTAAAGTTGTACGAAATTGCTGGTACAAAAGAGCCTACCACTGAAAAGCGAATAGCTTCGGTGTTTACTGGGTTGTCAGGGTTTTGTCGGAAATAAATAGCAAACGGATTGCGGCGATTGTAAACATTGTAAATTGAAAACACCCAATAGCTTTCCCAGCGCTGATTGGGCTTTTTTTTGGGATTATACCGAGTAGCGGACAAATCCAAGCGATGGTAAGGAGCTATGCGAACATTGTTACGGCTATTCTCTACATTATGAGGAATAATTAGCCCTTGCACTTCGTAGCGACCAGTGGGAAACGTAACAGGAGTACCCGTTTGGAAAATGAAATTAGCAGAAAATTGCCAAGTTTTATTTAGGTCATAAGCTAAGGAAATATTCCCGTTATGCCTTCTATCGAAGCGATTGGGAAACCACGTGTTGTTGTTAATTCCTTCTACCTTTCGTTCTGACTTTGCAAGAGTATAACTAATCCAACCTGTTAGTTTGCCTTTGGTTTTGCGTATAAAAAGCTCCATGCCGTACGCTCTGCCAATGCCCTGAATTAGGTCGCCTTCGAGAAAGCGATTTAGCAGTAGGTCGGCATTGTCGATATAATCGAGTTGGTTTTGCATGGATTTGTAATATACTTCCAAAGAAGTTTCAAACATGTTTTCGCGGAAGTTGCGGAAATAGCCTAGCGCTATTTGATCAGCAAGTTGAGGAAGAATGTTATTAGTGCTAGGGGTCCAGATGTCTAACGGTGTGGAAGCAGCAGTGTTGGAAACTAAATGAATGTACTGAGCCATGCGGTTATAACTGGCTTTGAGGGAGCTAGTAGGAGAAAGGGAAAAATTAATCGCTAAGCGCGGCTCCAAGTTTTCATAGCGGCGAATAGTTTCGAACTGTCCGTATGTGCGAATTTCTATCGGTAAGCGGCGGGTATTAGGGGGTGCTTCACCAAAAGTGAAAGCCTCGCCCCGACCCATGTAATTGAACATGGAATAACGAATACCATACTGGAGGGTGAGTTGGTCGTTAATTTTTTGTTCATTATCCAGATAAATACCCGTTTCAAGGGCATATTTGCTATCTAGACTAATATCACTGGTGCGATCAGCGCTGGTAATGATAGCCTTGCCTGGTCGGAAGTCATACAAGATGCTTTGCATTCCGAAGCGCAAAGTATTTTTTGCATTTAGGTAGTAGATAAGGTCAGGTTTTATGCTGTAGTTGATGATATTAGAGCGCCAGTCGAAACGCGAGCCTTGTACGCCTGAGTCGCGGAAGCCTAGTAGGTAATCGTAATTGCTGTAGAAGGCAGTGAAGTTCATGAATAAACGCTCAGAATAAAGGTGATTCCATCGGAAGGTAGTGGTAGCATTTCCCCAGTTGAAGTCAAAGCCACTACCAAAGACATCCCGCCCAAAGTATCCAGAAAGGAAGAAATTATTTCTTTCATTGGCTTTCCAGTTGACTTTGGCGGTAAGGTCGTAAAAATAAAATCTGCTATTGCGCAAGTCATTGTTTAGGAAGGGCTTAGCTAAGATATCGATGTAAGATCGCCGCCCTGCAAGGATAAAAGAGGCTTTGTCTTTAATTAGAGGAGCTTCAAGGGTCAAACGGCTGAAAATAGCACCAATGCCTCCTTGCATGGCAAATTCCTTGTTATTCCCTTCTTTAGTGCGCACATCTAAGATAGAAGAAATTCTTCCTCCATAGGGCGAAGGAATGCCGCCTTTGATGAGCTTTACATCTTTAACAGCATCAGGGTTAAACACTGAAAAAAATCCAAACAAATGCGCTGAGTTGTATACAGGCGCTTCATCTATTAACACGAGATTTTGGTCTATGCTGCCGCCGCGTACATTAAAGCCGGTAGCGCCTTCACCTACTGTGCTTACGCCAGGTAGCAATTGCACACTGCGAATGATGTCTACTTCACCCAAAAAGGCAGGAATGCGCTGAATGGTTTTAATATCTAGTTTATTAACACTCATTTCCATGCTTTTAACAGCTGCATCAGCTGCTTCTGCCGTCACAACTACTTCTTTTAGTTCTATATTTTCCTCTTTTAGTTCTATATCTTCTCTTCGGTTGGCAGTAAGAGCTATTTCTTTAACTACTGGTTGATAGCCAACAAAGCTGTAAACGATTTGGTAATTACCTGCTGGCAAGGTAAGTGAGTAAAAACCGTAGGGATTGGTGGTAGTACCGGTGGTGGTGCCTTTAAGCACGATATTCACGCCGATGAGTGTTTCTCCGCTTTTCGCATCGCGCACGTAGCCACTGATGGTAAATTTTTCTTGTGCTTGCAGAAAGGAACTAAGTAAAAAGCTAAGCACTAATAATGCCGCGTACTTCATATGAAGTGCTTTGGGGTTATTTTCTAAACTTTTTAGCATACAACTAAAAACAAGAATTTTCGTTTGGGCTGGAAAAGTTTTTAACTTTTTATTAACTATGCACCCGTTTTTGTATCAACCCTACTGTTACTTCATTTTCATTACAACCTAACTTTTATCGTATGAAAGTTGCTTTACTATTTATTGCTGTGCTATCATTTCTTGTTGGTAAATCAAATGCTCAGACACCTGTTAGTTGGGCGGAGGCTCAAAAAAACAAACGCGCAACTATTGTAGTGCATTACTTTCAATCGCCCATGTTTTCTTACAGCAGCAATATGAAAGAGCGCCCCAGAGGGATTTGCGTGGATTTGATGGAAAATTTTGCCCAGTATGTGAAAGAAAAAAAGGGAGTAGAACTACAGATTGAATATCGCGGATTTGATGGCTTTAGTAAGTTTTACGAAGCTACAAAGAATAGCCCTAATGGTACCTTTGGCATTGGCAGTATCACCATTACCGATGCAAGAAAAAAAGAAGTTAAGTTTTCCCCTGCTTTTATTCAAAGTGCTAACTTTTTGCTTACCCATAGCTCAGTACCTACTTTGCGGCACATGGAGCTAATTGCCAAAGAATTTAAAGGAATGACAGCTTACACAGCCAAAAATACTACTAATGCAGCTCGGCTAGAAGCCATTAAAAGGCAGTACATGCCTGAGATGAATATTCAGTATTTGGAATCTAGTCTTGAAGTATTGCGCGCAATAGCTCAAGACCCTAAAGGATTTACCTATTTAGATTTTGTTTACTACAACAACGCCCTTAAAGATAATCTTCCCGTTAAACGCCATCCTGTTGGGGATAGCGCAAGCGAACAATTTGGGTTAATCATGCCTTTAACTTCTGACTGGTCTGCTATCATAGAAGAATTTTTATCAGCTAATGGAATGAATTATTGCAACAGCATGCAATATAAAAAGTCTCTCAATCTACATTTGGGAGAAAGCGCTGTAAAACTTTTAGAGTCTCTTCGTCAGAAGAATTGAAATTGTTGCAGTTAAAAAGTGATTTCACTTTGTTTTGCGTGCAAATGGCAATAAAATACGCTCCTGCCTGTCGGTAATTCTGATGTTATAGGCGCGGGCAGCGGGGGCATGGGGGATTGGTTTGGGTGGTAGGTTCAGGCAATGACGGTTTTTCTCCTAACGGCATTGCATGCCATCATAGAAACGTTTTGCCCCGATGTTATTGGTTGATATCGCAGAGGCGTTGCATGCTTGTATTGCGTGCAACGTCTCTTATTTCCCCTGACTCACAAACACTTGTCGGTAGATTTGCCAGTTTCCCATGCTAGAATAGCGCGTCTCCGATGTGCCCAAAAGCAGGTCGGACAGAGGGTGTTCAACGGCACGGCTTTGTACACCTTTTTGTTGTAGCAAGAAGGGGTCTGGAAGTGGTTCGCTGGTGAACAATGTAATATAGGTATCAGTGCCGAAAGGTGGGGTAACTCGCAATAATCGCTCAGCACCCAGTGGAATGCTTTTAGGAAGTTGACCAGCAGGGGGCAAAAGGTTCTCTACATTGCCATTGCGGGGGTATAACAACAAAGTACTACCCTCTGCATCCAGTACAAATACGTACACCCAAGCACACTTGCCGTTCCATGATGAAATGGCAGCAGTGTCTAATTCTAACCGCAGCCCAAATACTTGTCCTTCAAGCAGCGTATCACTCCGATGGATTTGCTTAGTTTCGGCATTGACTAAGGTCAGTTGATAGGGAAGTCGGAGTTCTTCCTGAGGGTTTTCAATAGTCAGCAGATTTTTAATCCGCGCTAGACGTACTAAATAGTCGCCAAGTGTTTTTGCGAAAGAGGCATCCGTTACAGGTATTTCAGCCGAAGAAGCAGGCATCGGTGCGGCTTCCGACCTGATATCTTCGCGCAACCAACTGTAAGTGATACCAGCCTTGTAAAAGCCCGCCAGCAGATAGTCGGCGGGCGTATCGGTTACCGCCTGTATCATATGGCGATTCAGTATATTCTTTCGCAGGGCATCAGCTAAATTTTCAGGTACAGGTAACTGCCAGAAAACGTCTTTCCCGTTAGCTGCGGCGATGTCAAGATCTTCCAGGCGCTCTGCGCGTGCGAGGATGTGACCTGTTGCATTTTGCAACTGCCATTGCTCTCCATGGTAGAGTATAGCAAAAGCCGCATCACTTCGGGTAGTCAGCTTAATACCTGCGCTGGCAGCGCGTGCTGCAAATGCCACTGCTTGACGCTCAAGCGCTTCTGTACTGAGGTGAATGGTAGGCAAGCGCACGCGCAGGCGACTGCGCTCAGGAACAGCCCATTGCATTACTTCCCAAGTATCTCCAGGCTGAATGCGATCCTCATCTCCTTGTTCAACTGAACAAAGGGCACGATTAACTCCTATTAGCTGCTTCACTTTCAAACGTGGCGGTGTGGGAATATCTAGCAAGCGCCTGCTCACTGGCTTAAGTATTGTGTTTTCATAAATGCCAAGTGCAGGACCTCCTTCTATCAGGATACCTTGCGGAATCTTGCTCACTACCGTTACAATAAGCGAGGCATCCTGTTCTTCCGTTTCATTATCCGTCATAATCAACGGTTGTTGCCTGCGCTGCTCGTTGCTCAACAAAACGGGTTCTTGTTTCAAACCAAGTGCTTTCAGGTAGGCACGGGTACGCAAAAAAAGTGATTGTACGCTCTCGCGCTTGCTGGACTGTCGCATGGCTTGCAGCAGCGCGTAGGTAAAAGCCCCGTGTGAATTGCCTTTTGCGTCGTAATACTCTTGGGCAGCCTGAAAATCCTGTGCTGCTGTCAGAATCAGCACGCCTGCCTCTTCCAGAGCGGGAACATTGGTGCCGTCTTCCACTACTATTGATGAGGACTCCACTTTCCGAATTTTCCCAAGACGACCACTGGGCGCCCGCGTAGCAGAACCACTGTGGCAACTGTCAAAAATCAGCGTAACTAATATGCCTGCTTTCGCATAAGGATATACCATGCGGGCAATTTCCTTATCGCGAATGTCGTATAATGTACCTTCTATATTACCACGCCAGGCGTCTGCAGGTACAATAGTTTCGTCTAACTTGTCAGGCTCCTGAGAGAGCGGGTTGCGCACCTGGGAACCATGACCCGCATAGTAAATCACTACCTGTTCGCCTGGTTTTGCCTTTTGCAAAATTGCCTGTATTTCTTTGCGAATCCGTTCGGCTGTTGCTTCTTGGTCTGTGATCAATCGCACATCGCTTGACCGAAACCCGAATCGCGCTGTAAGCAGCATTTTAAAGGCTAAGGCATCATTTACCGCACCATCCAGGTTACCAAAACCTCTCACTTGTGCCGCTGCTTCTTTATCGCTGGGAGAGTACTGATTGATACCGATGATCAATGCATGACTGCGCAGCTTTTGAGCTCCTCCAAAGGAGCCAGCCAGCCATAATCCCAAAATCGCCAGATAAAGAAGGCAAGGAAGCATAAGCAAAATTAGTTGGTCATGATACTATAGTTATTGTAAACGCTACCGCGATTTTTTACTTTGATAATAAACACTCCTGTCCATTTTGGATACCATTCTACCACACAACGATCTAGGTAGTCATCGTCTTTATCAATCAAGTTGCCGTTTTCATCATATACGTATAGGTCCAAATCTGTATCTCCGTCGCCATTGACAGCTACATAGGCACGCCTACCACCAACAAAGGGAATCAAATAGGAATCCGTGTCAAAAGCCAATACGCGCTCGTAAGCTATTCTGGGACCTCCCACGGCACCGCGAAACTTAGGTGTTTTTTCCACACTTGCAATTAGTCCATTCAGGATCTTGTCTTTGCCAGCTATTCTTTGAGCCTCCGCAAGCAATGTAGCTTCATCGAGGACTATCATTGCGCTGCTTCCTTTTTCAGTTGCTTTGCCTTCTCCTTCACTTTTTTTACTGATTTCCAATTTACTACAGCTAGGTAGCTGGCGAAGGATTTTGGCAGCCAACACTAGTGCTTCTACAGAATTGTTTCTCTTGCCATAAACAGCAAGCGACTGGGCCATTGCTAAATTGTTAAGAATTTCGCTTTCTTCAGTGTTGCTTTCCTTTTTATCCTCCCAATTGGGGGCCTTGGAATCGCTTTGTGCTTGAACATTCACAACTAAGCACACCAGCATTGCTAATAATAACAAGTTCTTTTTCATTTTGAGCAAAGTTTGATGAGTACGACAAAAATACAAAAATAATAAAATAAAAGCAGCGAATTTATGCAAATAGTCGACAATTATTTGGTTTTGGCTTTGGCTAATATGTATTTCAACACCTTTACAACTTCCGCTGTTTTGCTTACCTGCGAGCGAGTCCAAAAATACTTGTCGTAATAAGGTCTGTTGGTCATTAAAACGGCAAGGGTTTCTTTGGTTTTACCACTTTCGCGCTCAATAAGCAGGCGGATAATGATTTCCGCGCTTTTAAACTCATAGATGACCGTATTCTTTTTGGCTAACTCGATACTCAAATTAGGATTGACGTACTGCTCGAAAAAGTAAACCAGTTGCTCAATTTCCGACACATCCATGAAACCTGTTTCAACCATGCGTACATTTCCTTTGCCAGTATTGAGCAGGGCATTGCCCAACGAACCGATCCCTAACTCGTCGTTCAGATCGTATGCGGTAACAATTTTCAGTCCTTGTACCACCTCACCTGTTTTCAGATCGGTAATCGTTGCAGGAAAGAATTCTACATACTCATCTGTGCCCGACCTAAAAACTGCCTTTTCAGATTCATCTATTTCGAGTCTTGAAAAGGTAATCTTGTCTATCAGCTCTGAAAATTTTGACCGTGCTTTAACCTTAGCCTCCGCTTCTCCTTGCGCATAAAGAGGATTGCATCCAAACCAGATAAATACAGCAATCACAATTGATTTTAGCATCTTAACCATAAAAGAGTTGTTTAGAAAATGAAACTGCCTACTCTATTAGCTTTTCGGCTTCCGCTGCCTGTTGTACTAGAGACTTTCGGCGTTGTGTCTGTAGTTTAATACTACCTCTCCGACAAACGTTCCTCTCCTTTGCTAAAAAAAAATGTTAAACGGATGATAGGTGCGCAGATAGCCTCCTTAACTGCAACTGAAAGCCTTACTAGCAGATTGCTTATCAAGGACTTGCCATGTAACGAAAAAAATGATAATTTTAAATACCCAATTCGTTATTGTAAACAACTTGTTAATCCGTTCAACCATGAAACGCTTATTCTACTTTCTGCTTTGCCTGCTGATGATAGCTGCTAACGCGCTGGCGCAGACAGAAGCCGAGATACAAAAAGTTGTTGAAGCCTTGGAAGAAGCTTTTGAACTCTATGAAAAGCAAAACCTGAAAAAAGCGTGGCACACCATTCAACCTTACGAATCCATTTTGCGATCATTACTTGAAAAGGCTGAGCCCGAAGAGAAGGATAAAGCCTTAGTAATTGCAAACTTTTTAAAAACCTTGTGCGAAGCCAATCGACTGCCAGTTTCTGCCAAGTACTATGCCAATATTATCCAAAAATATTCCTCCCAACCTGCTGGATATGAAGAACTTAATGCGCAGGTGATAGAATTGTATCGAGAAGGCAACATAGAAGAAGCCATTCCCATTGCAGAAGCTACCATCATTGCCGCAGAGAAAGAATTCGGCAAACAGCACAGCAATTATGCTTCAGCGGTTAATAATTTAGCATTGTTGTATGAAAAGATAGGCGATTATGCCCGTGCCGAGCCGCTTTACCAACAAGCCCTGCAAATTGTAAAAGCTACCTTAGGGGAGAACCATCCTGATTACGCTACCGCTCTGAATAATTTGGCAGGGTTGTATGAAGAGATGGGGGATTATGCCCGTGCCGAGCCGCTTTACCTGCAAGCTCAGGATATCCGCATCCAGCAGTTGGAAAGTACTTTCCCCTCCCTGTCTGAAAAAGAGAAAGAACGCTTCCTTTCCACTTTTCAATATGAGTTTGAACTCTTTCATTCCTTTGCTTTGCGGCGGAAGAATCCCGCACTGGCGCAGCGGCAGTATGACAACGCCCTGCTGCTGAAGGGTATCCTGCTGCAAAGTGCTGTCCAACTGCGCAGCCGCATCCTTGCCTCCGCCGATACCATTCTGCTGGCAACCTTTGAACGCTGGGAAACCTACAAAAGGCAGTGGCTCAACGCCATCAAGCTCACGGAGAGCCAGCGCCAACAGCGCGGTCTGGATTTAACCACTTTGGAAAACACCATCAACGAATTGGAAAAAGACCTGTCGCGCCGTTCAGAAGCCTATGCTG
>JANWWZ010000028.1 GCA_025057115.1 Bernardetiaceae bacterium | reverse complement strand
TGTATGGGTAGAGAAGTTGGTGAAAGAGTAAGATTGATTTGAAGGAAAGCAGTCCGCCGAGCAAACCGCCCGGCGGACTGTGTTATTTTAGCGCAATTTTACTGCCTTAAAAATTTTTTAATCTCGATTGTCGAAAGCATTTGACAAAAAGCATAGCTTAGATAGCTTATAATCTGGTGCACTTTAGCTATGAAAATCAGACCCAAATACATATTTTCCCGCAGAGGTTAAAAAATCTGCCTGGGAATTTCGATGATAAAACAAATTAGGAAAACTAGAGAACAAATAAAGTGTTTTAGTAGTTTGCAAAAGATAGCCGCACTAACTTCTTGTGCTACTTTTGTTCTTTCATAAAATCTGCATCCACAGACACCTTGAAAGATTGAGCAAAACCAAGTGTAAAAAGATTAATTAAAAAATTGTCAAATCCAGACCTGACAGTTATTTTTATGTTTATAACTGCATCAGGTTTCTTTTGCTCGATCTCCTTTGAAAGGAGCTCAGCGACATCAAAAGTATTTGTGTAGTCAAAATTTCTGTTCTTTTTTATAGTCACGTGTTCCATAAATTGCATTTTTTCAGTAGGTTGATTAAGCAACAATGGAACGGCTCCTTTTCCACTGACCTTTGCAATTGTGCAAGACTGCATTGTAACAATAAATAAGAGTGCAACACAAAAATTAAAAATGACGCGAATCATACAACTCGAGTTTAAAATTAAACTTAAAATGACAAAAGTGAGTATTATTTTAGTTTAGTGAACTTTTTTATTTTCTTAGTCTTACTGCGATTCCCGTAACTACACTTACATTTTCATCAATAAACGGATTTCCCATTACCCAACCCTTTGTTTTAGCTTCTATTTCAATGTAAGGAGAGAACCACTTGTGTGTTTGGTAAGTACCTTTAATGGAAATTAATCCACCTAAAGCAGCCTTAGAAGTGTAAAACGACTGATTTTCAGGCTGTGACCAAATCATTGTTCTGCCGCAAAACAATATGCGATTACTTAGCAAAGGTTTGTCTATGATAGCGCCTTCAATTCCGAAAAAGGCATTTTTGTAGTTGTGGTAGCGATGCAAGCTAAAAAATAAATTATTGCGCGGTGTTTGATAAAAAATATCTAAGCAAGCGTCCACTCCAAAAGAAGTTAGAATATGACGAAAAGCAAAATTGCCATAGTAATTTCCGACTTCAGTTTTTTTAAGTTTAATTCTTCTTATGCCAAACATGTGAGGTGAAAATAAATTGACTACTTGCAAAGCAGCCTGGCGCTGTAAATACTGCCGCGCTTCATCAGTAAGCTGAGACGCAGTAATGTATCGATTAATTCCTATTCCTGTTGGATGAACGCCTCTAGCTTCATATGGCTTGTTAGGATAAAATAAAGCATCTACCCATGCAGTGAAATCTGGTCCTGTAAAGTCTCTTTCTAAAATGTCTCTCTCTATTCTGTTTCTTTCTGCTACATCTCTTTCTAAGTCTCCGTTGGGATTGGAGGAATCAAGAACATAAAAAACATTGTTAACCGTATGCAACCAATAAATTGATAGATTAGGATTGTTTAAGTTGTAGAAAAAATTTTGTTTTTGAAGCGTCTGTACTTGGTTATATTGTGATTCTAGCCCTGCTGACATCAACCTAATAAAGTCAGGGCGGTGATTGTTATAAAGTCGGATTAAATCCTCGTCTTTGATTCGACGGACATACAAAATATTTTTTCCTATCGGAAAGCTATTAACATCGTTGTAGCTATTAATGTTGCGCCTTGTAAGCACTGCGCGGTGATATTCCTCGTGTAACCATGCTACCCCAAAAGGAATGTTTGTGGTCAATAAATTGAACAATAGTGCCGCTCCATTTGCTGCTAAAAATCTTATACTTGAATTGTTAATTCTGTCGGTAATTTTTTTAATGCCATAATTTGCAGCATTATAAAAGTTATTAGAGATAGCTAAGGATTGCTTCATGCTAGGGTTGGCGTACCCGACAATAAAATTTCCCCTTGTCTCTGTAGCATGTTGCTGGAAGGGAAAGTCAATTAGTGGAAACTCTAGCAATAATTTAATGCTATCGCGTTGGGCTTGGCAGGCCAAGGTAACAAAGAAGTATAGAAGACAGCCCGCTAAAAGAGGTTTGATTGAAAGAGAGTTGCTCTTCATACCAACATGAAATTTTAGCAAATCTGAAAAGCTCCGATGTAGTTTGTCAACAAAATGTGATAAACAAGCTGTTTTCGGTGACAAATGCCTTTTTTACTTGCATTCTTTTTTCTTAAGTTTACAACAACAAAAGCACACTATGAAAGGCAAACTTGTCTTGCGGCAAATACTTATCGACTTAATCTTTTGGGTTGTTTTCTTTTTGCCCTCACTAGTTAATGTATTATTCGTAAAAGAATACCAAAAAAAGCTCGAGGGATACGATATTTATCCACTTTTATGGATGGCAATAATTTTTCTAATTTACTACACTATAAGCTATAAGCTAGTCCCTAAACTTATTCGCACAAGGAAGAAATCTCAAAGATATACAACAATTTTAGTTATAGGACTTATATGGATTGTCACGTCATTTTTAAGCATGCTTATTGAGGCTAAGTCTTCAAAAATACATTCCATAGAGCAGATTTCGGCTGCTGATGTAATAAATTCATTTATTGGAACGTTATGGTTTATTTTTTTCATCGGAACGGTTTCTCTTATTAGAGTGTCTTACGAAAATCAAATTAGAATTAAAGATATTGAGAACCAAGTGATCAAAGCTCAACTGGAAACATTAAGATACAAAATAAGTCCTCACTTTTTATTTAACACTCTTAATAATTTGTACTATTTAGTTTTGCAAAAGTCAGATATTGCTGCTGAAATAGTATTGAAAATTTCAGAACTAATGCGCTACATGCTACAAGATGAATACAAAAGCAAGGTCATGTTGCGCGATGAAATAGACATCTTGAAAAAATACATAGAATTAGAACAACTTCGCTTTTTCAATAAGTTTAACGTGGAGCTAGTAATTGGAAACATCACCGAGACCAGACTTATCGCGCCGATGATTTTTATTCCTTTTGTTGAAAATAGCTTTAAGCACAATTGCGCAATTGGTCCGTATGTAAAAATTATTTTAACAGAGTCGGGCGAATGGATAAAATTTTATGTAGAAAACAGCAAGAGCGATAGAATACCTCAAAGTAGCAGGCATAAACCCAATGGTTTTGGTTTGGAAAACGTCAAAAAGAGAATGGAGCTAATATATGGCACTGACAACTTTAAACTATCCATTGAGAATTTTCAGCACAAATTTTGCGTTACTCTTGACATAAGATTGAAAACAAATGATGAAAATTTACAAGTGCATTATCGTTGACGATGAACCTCCTGCAATAGAAATATTGCAAAACTATGCGCGCAAATGCCAAGTAATGGAAGTTGTAGCAACCTGCAATAATGCCTATCAAGCTCTGCAAGTTCTTAAGGAAATTCCCGTCGATGTTCTTTTTTTAGACATTCAACTTCCAGAACTTACTGGCATGGAAATGCTAGAACAAATTACTGCTCGCCCCGCTACTATCCTTACAACAGCCTATAGCGAATATGCATTAAAATCTTATGAATTTCTCAACGTAGTGGATTATTTACTCAAGCCTATTTCATACGAGCGATTTTTAAAAGCGTTGCTTAAAATAGAATACCGCGCAAACTCAGGAAGTGTTGATAACAAGTTTATTTTCCTCAAAGCAGACAAAAAGTATTACAAAGTTGCTTTTGAAGATATCGTATTCGTAGAATCGGCTGGCAATTACATCAAGGTGCACACCCTCCAGCAACAAATTTTTACAAGAGAAAAAATAAGCACAATAGAAAACCTACTTCCCCCAGAAAACTTCATTAGGATTCACAAGTCTTATATTGTTGCACTTGAGTTTATTGACTTCGTTGAAGGCAATATTGTAAAAGTTGGCAAATATACCCTGCCCATAGGAGATAGCTACAAAAACTATCTGTTCAGCCGAATTACTAAGGACTTAAAAGGTTGAATAAGTACTATTCTTTCAGAGAGGCAATCTTATCCATCGAAACAGTTTTGAACTGCTTGTATACTTGGTAAGCAATCGCTAGAGCTAGAGCCGATTCCGCTGCGGCAATAGCAATTACAAACAACCCCGCTAGTTGCCCTTCAGTGGAGTAAGGCGATTGTTGAAAACCAGCCACTATGTTTAAGTTGGCAGCGTTGAGCATTAACTCCAGCCCCATGAGAATCCCTATAGCATTGCGCTTGCTGATTGCCACTGCTACACCAATGCTAAAGAGCACAGCTGATAAGATCCAGTAGTGAAGCGGTTCTACCATATGAAAAACAAAAATGAAACTCCCGAAACTCAGGAGTTCCATTCCACTTTAATAAACTAAACTAACAAACAAACTTCAACCTAATAACACCCAAAGTTACATTTAGGTTTTGAAACTTGCCGACTTTTTCACTGGAAAAAAGAGAAATTAACAAATTTTAAGAGTCTGCATTTGCTCTATTGCTGCTTCTACCGTTTCTACGGGCTGTTGGCAGGTATATTGCTGGCATATAAAAATGCGCGTCTTGTCTTGTTGAAAACGGTGCTGCAATAAGGTGAGCTGGGAAGGAGTTTCGCTAAAAGCTATTACTTTATGGGGAGCATACACGCGGCGCTGCAATTGACAAGCGTAACGCTCAGCTTGCGGACCAGTGATAGCTATCTCCACTGGTGGAATGAGAAACTGCAAAAACAGCGTAGCCCAATTAGCCATAAAATACACTTCCTTCTTTAGCAAAGGTATGGCAGAGAGCAACATCTGTTCTGCTTTTTGTTTCCAGAGGATTTGCTCGGGCAAAAGTAAGGAGAGAGTAAATAAATTTTGAGCCATTGTAGAATTAGAAGAAGGAATTACGTTGTCAAAAATTTCTTTTTTTCGAGCAATTAAGCCAGCAGCTTGCTGAGAATCCACGAAGTAAAATAGTTCGCCTTGAGAGTCGGAAAAATGATCAAATACGTAGTAAGTGAGTTCCACTGCTCGAGAAAGCCACTTTTCTTGTCCGCTTACTTGATACAATGCTAAATATCCTTGAATTACAGCTGCATAATCTTCCAAGCAGCCTACAAGGTCCGCTTTGCCATTTTTATAGGTGCGAAGCAACTGGCTACCTAACGTCATTTTCGCTTCAATTAATTGAGCCGTTTGCAAGGCTTGCTTGAGATAGTTTTCTTTTCCTAACGCAGCATAAGCATCGACTAGAGCTTTAATCATTAACCCATTCCAACCTGTGAGTATTTTGTCATCCAGTCCAGGGCGGACTCTGCTGGCTCTGGCATTTAGTAAAATAGCCTTCCACTGGCAAATTTTTTCTTGCAATTCTTCAAGAGAAAGCTGGTAGTTTCGCGCAAATTCTTTGTCGCTTGCAGGGCGATGCAAAATATTGTATCCGTGCTCCCAATTGCCTTGTAGCGTGCACCCATAGTACTGCTTGCAAAGTTGTATTTCCTCTTCGGGCAGAGAAGCCTCTTGCAAAGCCTCTTCTAGTTCTTGATTTTTCCACGTGTAAAAACGTCCTTCTATGCCTTGGCTATCAGCATCTAATGCGCAGTAAAATCCGCCTTCTGGAGAAAGCAGTTCTCGGCAAACAAAATCAATAGTTTCTTCTACCGTATGCCTGTACAATGCTCGGCGCGTGGCAAGATAAGCTTCCGCATAAAGGCTAATAAGTTGCGCGTTGTCGTAGAGCATTTTTTCAAAATGGGGCACAAACCATTTGGCGTCCACCGAGTAGCGAGCAAATCCGCCTCCTATTTGGTCGTAAATGCCTCCGCGTGCCATTTTGGTTAAGGTAAGTTCTACTTGTTCCAATGCCAACTGATGCCCCGTAGCCCGCCAGTAGCGCAGCAAGAAGAGATAAACGGCTGGCATAGGAAACTTAGGAGCGCGATTCATGCCACCATATCGCCGATCGAAGTGAGTGCTGAGTTGGCTAAAGATCTTTTCAGCCTCTGCCATAGAAATTTCTCCTTGCCCAGCAGGAGAAAGTCCATAATACTGCTCTTCATTGCGGTTAAGAACTTGATTAAACTGCTCGGCGGACTGATTAATTTGGTCGCGATGCTCAGCGAAGGCTTTGGCAATTTGTTGTAGCAAATGCTTCCACTGGCGCGGGGGAAAGTAAGTACCTCCGTAAAATGGCTTAGCCTCAGGTGTTAAAAATACATTCAAAGGCCAACCTCCATTTAGACCCATGGCGTGCAAAGCCTCCATATAAATTTGGTCTATCTCGGGGCGTTCTTCCCTATCGACTTTGATACAGACAAAATAACGGTTCATTATCTGAGCAATATCTTCATTTTCAAAGCATTCTCGTTCCATGACGTGGCACCAATGGCAAGCAGAATACCCAATGCTCACCAGGATCGGTTTATCTTCTTGGCGGGCTTTGGTCAGTGCTTCTTCGCCCCAAGGATACCAATCTACAGGATTGTGAGCATGTTGCAGCAAGTAGGGACTCGTAGCGTTAATTAATCGGTTAGTAAAAGGCATTTTGGCAAACTTTTATTCTAACCAAAGGTAGCTAATTTAGCACAGATAAATGCGCGTTTGGTTCAATAGGGGATTTGTCGGTAAGTTGCTAAAGCTAGCATGTGGTTTTATGGGTGCTTCTTGCTGAGTTGATCTTTACAAGCGCGCTGCTTTTGGAAAATTACTGTGATGGCTATGAAACTGGCTTTATACCAGTTTGCAAATTTAGTTGACTGTTTTTGAATGCTTTGAATGATGTAATTGGCAGGGGATAAAAAAGGCTTGCAGATAAATTCATCACCGCCGTTTTTCACGACGGTGAGATATTTCTTATGTCAAACTGCCATTTTCTCTTCTTTTATGGCGCTTTTGTGCCAAGCGTTTGAGCAGGCTAGCAGTAATGTCCAAAAAGTTAGCTTCGGTAATAATACCCACTAAGCTATCTTTGTTTACTACAGGCAAGCAACCTAGCTGATAAGTGCGCATAATTTCCATTGCTTCGTAAATAGTTGCTTGGGGAGTGATGGTAATGGGGTTTTTTACCATGAGTTCTTCTACGCAAGTGTCCCTATTGTCTGGATAGCGGCTTTTGCGAAGGAAATGTCTCAACAATGCTCGAGAGGAAATCAGTCCGATAAGTCTTCCTTGGTCGTCTTCTACGGGCAAGTAACGAATTTTCTTCCAGTTGATGATATCAGCGCTAAGCTCTACTAAGTCCTCTTTTTTTACCGTGAAAAGGTCTGTAGTCATGAATTCTTCCACAATAAGGCTTGTGGGCTCGTACTCGACAATATCGCTGGTGTTGGCGTCTTTCCAAGTGTGTACAGGCTCATTTTGGAATTGGTTTTTAATCATAGCAGCAGTGATAGCTGCCATGGCTTCTTCTTTGGTAGTCTCCTTGATTAGTTTGGCATAAGAGTTCAAGATCCAGCGCGAGCCCGTGTTCCCTGTTTCGTTGCGGGCTTCTATGATGCCGAGGTATTTTTCTATGTCATTAGAGTCGATATTGGCTTTGCGCAATCCTTCTTTGGCAAGCGGAATGAGTTCTTTGCGAATCAGTTCCATATCAATGATCTTCCTGCCATGAAACCAAGTGAATTTGGAGCCCAATCCCACGCGTGCAGCGGCAAGAAAATTAGACTTGGCATCATCAAACTCCATTAATTTAGTTACATCGCCGTAGGCATCTTCAAATCCGTTCATTAGCCCTATCCAAAAAGCAGCATTGGCTACTTGATCCACTACAGTAGGACCAGAAGGGAAGACGCGGTTTTCTATGCGCAAGTGCGGTTTTCCATTAGGGCTGATGCCATAACAAGCGCGGTTCCACCGATATACGGTAGAGTTATGAATGTTAAGGGCTCTCAAGCGCGGCGTTTGTCCATTGCGCACGCATTCCATTACATCTTCTTCAATATCTGCCATGAAAATGACGCGGAAGCGCATAATATCTTCCTTGTACATATCCAGCAATGAGCCTTGTAACCACTGATTGCCGAAGGTAACTCGCGGACTGCGCTCGCGCAGATACTCTGAAGCAATGCGAGTATCAATAGACTGGCGAAACAAAGCAATGCGAGTTTCTGCCCAAAGGCGTTTGCCAAATAACATAGGTGAGTTGGTAGCAATAGCTAGCACGGGTGCTGCAATAGCTTGGGCGACGTTATACTTTCTTACAAACTCTTCTGGCTTGATTTGCAAATGCACTTGAAAGCTAGTGTTGCATGCTTCAATTAGTGCCGAGTCCACTACTACATTGAGCTCATCCAGTCCTTCGATGCGCACTTCGTAGCGATTGCCGCGCAGCATGTTAATGGCCTCCATCAAAGAGTAGTAGCGATCCACAGGGGTGAGGTTGTCTAAATTGATGTCAAATTTGCGAATGGTGGGTAAAATGCCAGTCAAAACTGCTTGTGTATCGTGTTCTTGAGTAACTTGGCGCAAGGTGTCCATCAAATTCAACAAACTATTTTCCAGTTCAGAAAAACATTTGCCCTCGAAAACTAGCGGAGGTACATTAGCTTCTATGTTAAATTTGGCAAGTTCGGTAACAAAGTTGGGATGTTTGAGTCGCTCAAGCAGTTGCATGTTTAATGGAGCGGGTTTGCAGTGCCTATCTACTAAACACATTTCTTGCTCGGCACCAATGCGTATGACATCTGTTTCAAACCAGCCCTCTCGAAGCATGATGTCCAGTGCTTCTACATCTTTGAGCAAATAGCGCGTAAAACGGTTTAAGTCAGTATGCGTTTTGGCTAGTCTTACCTTTAGGTCGCCCATAAACTGGTAATGGTTTTGCCTTGAAACAATAAGTTTACTAATCTACTAAGATAGTCAATTAGCTCCGAAAAGAAACTATTTTTTTGCTCTAGCGGTGGAATAACGAGCGCAAAGGAAGGCAATCGCCGTACAATTGATAGAAGCGTAGCTTTATCTGCCGAAAAGATTAGTTTTATAGGAAAAATATTGTTGAGTTATGAAGAAGTTTCTCATCATTGGCGGAATTGTGCTTTTGATATGCCTTGCAGGGGCGGTCTGGTATGCTTACTTTGCCAGCTACAGCGAGGGTTTTCGCGTAGGTAGGGTGATGAAAATCAGCCGAAAAGGTATTTTTTTCAAGACTTGGGAGGGGCAGCTCAACGTGGAAGGGATTCTTTCTGATAAGTTGGGTAGCGTAAGCAGCACGTGGGAATTTTCAGTAGAAGACAGCCGCCCTGAAGTAATACAAGCAATTAACAAAGCCATGGACGCCAACAAACGCGTAAAGCTGTACTATGAAGAAAAATTTTACACCTATCCCTGGCGCGGCGATACTAAATACCTTATCACCAAAGTAGAAATTTTAGATTAAAGCCATTTGAGTTATTTCCCTCCTTTAGCAAAGAATATAGATGCAGTAAAAAACAACCGATAGCGGTATAGGTCAATCATGCGGATTACAAAAGCGCGATAACTTTCTTTGTACCTTCCCACTAAAAGTGTATTTTGCTTAACTTAATTAACTATTTGAGCATGAAACGAATCTTTTATGGCTGGTGGGTACTGCTGGCTCTACTGTTGACCTATATGATTACTAACGGAATTATACTCAACACCTTGCCCCTTTTTAACCCACAGCTAATGGACGAGTTTGGCTTAGACAATCGACAAATTTCAAAGCCAGCGCAAGTTTTGTATTTTTTGGTAGCTATTATGGCCAGTTTTGTTGGCTTTTTGTTGGACAGATATTCGCCTCGACGAATTATGTTAATTGGCGCGTTTATTTTGCTAATAGCCTTAGCTGCTTTTGCCAATGCTCAATCCTTCAGACAAATTAGAATGATTTATATGTATTACGCCATTGGGCTTACGCTTTCGGGCATTGTCAGTAGCATGTACATCCTCACCCAATGGTTTGTCAAATACCGAGGGTTGGCAGTGGGCATCTTACTAATGGGCTCTAGCCTTGGAGGGGCTTTGTTTAACAAAATTGCAGGCATGAGCATTGTAGAATTCGGTTGGCGCGGTGCAGCATGGATTTTGTTCGGCTGTGCTGTAGTGGGAATGGCGCTACCCCTGCTTTTAATAGTACGCGATAACCCTGCAAAATTGGGACTATTGCCTGATGGCGAGCCTTTTTCTTCTTCTGATAATTCTTTTACTTCTCCTTCAAAGGTGGGCATCACTTTGCCAGAGGCTGTCACTTCCACCTATTTTTACTTGTTGCTGATAGCCACTGCCACTTTATGGTTTTGCATTACTGGCATAGTAAACCATCAAGTAATATTTATCGAAAAAGACCTCGGAAAGTCCAAAGAAGTTGTAACTAATGTAACTTCTCTATTCTTTCTATGCAGCATCGTTGGCAAATTGCTTTTTGGGTGGCTGAGCGACCGATTTAACAAATTGTCAATTATGTTGCTTTCTATTGTTAATTTGTTGATAGGTACAGTATTGCTACGCTACCTGCCAGTATTGCCCCCTTTCATGATGTATGTGTATTCTTTAGTGTATGGCATTGCTTTTAGTGGTGCTTTTACTATGATTCAAATAGTGGTGGCAGAGGAGTACAACGGAATTCATTACGGTAGAATTTTAGGCATTTTTACTACTATAGATACTATTGCAGGTAGCTTAGGCATTGCTTCCTTAGGTACAATACGCAAAAGCAGCGGCAGCTACTTAGGCGCTTTTGAGCTTATGATAGCGCTTTGCATACTAGCTTGCCTCTGCGTGCTGGCTATGAAATATATAAAAAGATCGCAACTCCAGGTTTCTAGTCAATAATATGCAAAGTCCTGCCACTGAGGAAAAACTCGTTTTGACAATTTTAGAGCTTGCAGCAGCGCTAAACCGCCGCGGCGATGTCATCAGCGAACAGGTAGGGATTACTACTCAACAGTGGATTATCATGCTCTACATCTACGGCGATCCGAATATACCTTACATCGGTAAAAAATACTCCGCTGATAAACATTTTCAACACAATGCAGGCATGCTAGCTTCTGATATTGCCGAAGCACTCAATGTTTCTCGCCCTAATATTACCAACATCATCAACCTGCTTACTGCAAAAGAGCTAGTAGAACAGCAACCCGATGAAAATGACCGAAGGCGCAAAATCCTCAGACTTACTCCCAAAGGCATTGAAGTACTCAAACGCATAGAGCCTTTTCGCCGAAAGGCAAACTTGGCTTTGTTTTCAGCTCTTAGCAAAGAGCAATTGGAAGCCACTTTGCACAACTTGGAAATCATATTGCAAATTCTCAAACGCGTTGGTGCTTAATGAAAACCGTTGCCTTAACGCGAGTAGTTTGGCTTTTGTCGCTGGTGAGCCTGCTTACGGACATGGCAAGTGAAATGCTTTATCCCATCATGCCAGGGTACCTAAAAAGCATCGGCTTTTCAGCGGCACTGATAGGTTTGCTGGAAGGCATTGCCGAAGCAATTACCGGATTGAGCAAAAGCTACTTCGGCGCCCTTTCTGACCGTTGGGGTAAACGAGCTATCTTCGTACAAGCAGGATATGCACTAAGTGCTATCGCAAAACCGCTCTTAGTGGTTTCTACTTTGCCTTGGTGGGTATTTTTAATGCGCACTGCAGACCGACTGGGCAAAGGATTGCGCACTGGAGCTCGGGACGCCCTCCTTGCCAGCCAAGCAACTCCTTACACAAAAGGACAAGTGTTCGGGTTTCATCGCGCAATGGATACAGCTGGAGCTGTGATAGGTCCTATTTTGGCCATGATTTACTTGCATTACTACCCACAAAATTACAAGCAAGTGTTCCTGTTTGCTTTCGTGCCAGGACTGTTAGCAGTAATAGTTTCTTTGTTTTTGAAAGAAAAATCCTTGCCAGTCAAAGGCAATGCATCAGTTTCTTTTTTTGCTTGGCTTTATTACTGGAAAGATGCCTTGCCAGCATACAGGAAACTTACTGCTGGGTTGCTGGCATTTGCCCTGTTTAACAGCTCAGATATGTTCTTACTGTTAAAAGCCAAGGAAATAGGATTGAGCGATTCCACTGTAGTAGGATTGTACCTCCTTTATAACTCCGTCTATTCCTTACTGGCTTACCCTGCTGGATTTCTTGCTGATAGAATAGGCTTAAAAACTATCTTTTTGGTGGGGATATTTTTGTTTGCCCTTGTATATTTCGGCATGGCGTTCTTTCTAGCTGTTTACGTGCTTGTTGGGCTATTTTTACTTTACGGGTTGTATATGGCTGCTACTGAAAGCATTGTAAAAGCTTGGATTGCTGCCATTACCCCCTCCAATCAGATGGCGACAGCTATAGGAACTTTGGCTGGTTTTCAAAGCATTGCTACTTTACTGGCAAGTACATTTACTGGGATAGTTTGGACATGGCTAGGCTCCAAAGTAGCTTTTGCAATCACAGGTGTGGCAAGCAGTGTTTTGTTTGTTTATTTTCTTTACCTTCCCGCACCAAAAAAGTGAATGTGTATTTTTTTCCTTTACTTGTAATGTTTTTGCGAAAATGGCGCTAAATTTACAGCTATACATATCAAACCTACGCTTTACACATGAACGACTGGTTATCCATTGATTTTCTAAAAAACTCAACAACGTTTTACCACATTGTAACCGACTTAGAAGGGCGGTACTTGTATGTAAATGATTACTTTCTCCGCAAATTTGGCTTTGTAGAAAAACAACTCATAGGGAGCAGTTTCACTAACTCAGTCTATCACCAAGATGTAGAGCGCTGCAATCAAGCAGCTAGAGAATTAATCCAACATCCTGACAAAGTAATTTCCATAGACATACGGAAACCTAAACCAGATGGCGATTTTTTCTGGACAGCGTGGGAGTTCTCTATGGCAAGAGATCCTGCTGGCAACCCCATTGGGATTCGCTGCATCGGCTTTGACATTACCCCTGCGCAAAAAGCTCGCAAAGAATTACAGCTATACACTGAGCGAGTCAAAAAGCTCATGGAAATAGATCAGCGCCGAAAAGAAGAAATTCGCAGCCATATAACCAATTTACCAGATGAAGTGAAAGAATCTCTCATCGGCATTTTCGGACTTTTGCAAGTGTTTAATTTCGAAGATTACCAAGACGACTTTAATAAAATTGTCATTAATAAACTTTCCGAGTACGGGGAGATGCTGGACAAATTAATTTTCGGCTAGGTTTGGAAGTTGAACAAGAGCAAACCAATAGGCAAAAAACTTTGCAAAAGTTGGTAGTTTTGCTCAGATAAATGGCATTGCTCACTTTTACTTTCACGCCAAATGTGAAAAAATTTCCCTTATTTTGGCGGCAAACAAAAATTAAGGAATGTATCGCTTTGTTCCCCACTGGCAAATCAATAAGCGCGATTGGGATGAATGCATTGCAGAATCTCCTCAAAGAACCCTCTACGCCTTTTCATGGTATTTAGACATTGTCTCTCCTCGGTGGGATGCCGTAGTGCACGAGCGTCGAGGGCGTTACGAAGCTGTGATGCCTTTGCCAGCGCGTAAAAAGTTTACTTTTCGCTACCTGTGGAGACCGTTATTTAGCCAGCAACTGGGGGTGTTTGTTCGTCAAGGACCTGTTACTCCAGATATTATAGAATCCTTTTGTCGGCTAGGCTTTGGTTGTTATTCCTATTCAGTCCATTATCCGTTCAACATACATAACTCCCAAGCTCTCACCGAATGGCTGCTAGACGAAGAATTGCAACCCAGCCCAGATTTGGCGGATATCATTTTTTACCCCCAGCAAACGCACCATATTTATCTCTCCATGAGCTATGAGCAGATCAGAAGCCATTACACTGCCGATAGGTTAATGAATCTCAAACGCGCCGAACGCGCCGAACTCCAATTAATTGAAGGAAATACGATAGAGCCTCTTATCTTGATGTTTCGCCGCAGTGCAGAAAGAAAAATTGTTGGTGGCATCAATCCCAATACTTACAAATGGCTTCGCGCCCTTTACAACGCCCTGAAAATGCGCGGCAAGTGTCGTTTACTCTACACCAAAAATTCCAAAAATCAAATAGGAGCGGGGGCGCTCTTTGCTTTCGATGGCAATAAGATCATTTACCTTTTTAATGCTGCTTTTGATGCTGCGCGAAAGGAAAACGGAAGAACGCTGATGATAGACTATATTTTCAAAGAATACGCTGGGCAACCTCTTATTTTTGACTTTGAAAGCCCACAAGTGCCTTCTGTTGTTTCGTTCTACGGTAGCTTTGGAGCTGAGCCAGTTTCTTTTTACGCAGCTCACTTTAATCGCCTGCCGTGGCTGGTGAACTTATTATGGGGAGCTAAGAAAAAAATTTTCGCTGCAAGTTAAAAAAACTTTCCAATGCACCAGATGGCATGGAAAGTTTATTTTAATTATGCTGTTTCTTGTTTTTGAATTTTTGGCGCCGGCAAAGGATTGTTAGTCTTGGGCCGGCGCGAGTTGCCATAGCTTTTATTCCATATCTTGCCACGGCGAGTTTTGATATCTCCTTTTCCCATACGTATAGCTATTTTGCACACATTCCTCCTCAAAATTAGGACAACTTTTAAAAACTTCAACGAAAGCATTGAGCCGTTGTGCTAACTTTGCTTGCAAATAGCATCTTTGCCTAAAAATAAGATAGTATGGGATTTTCGGTTGGAATTCTTTCAACTTCCTCACAACCACATAGTAATACCTTGCGCTTTGCTAAATTTCTGCAAAAACTACTGACCGAAAGAAGTCTTGAGCAAGTTTCTCTGGTAAGTTTTGAAAATTACGATATTCCCTGGGTAGGGCTGGGAAGCATCCATCCTTCTAGATGGACTCCATTTCAACAGGACTTGATACAATCTTGGCAAGAAAGCGATCTGCTTTACATCGTTTCTCCTGAGTACAATTGGAGTTTTAGCCCCGCCCTTATCAATGCACTAGATCAGCTGGGCAGTAAAGAATTTGCCCACTTGTTTGACAATAAGGTATTTGCTCTAGCAGGGGTTTCTGCAGGACGAGGAGGTAGACAACCTGCTTTACAACTCACTACCGTTCTTAACAAGCTAATTAGCTTTTTGGACGGAACTTCGGTCATTGCACCGCGCATTTTTGAATCGCATGAGACTGACCAAATGCTAGATGCAGAAGGCAACTTTAAAGGAACACCAGCCTATCTCAAAGGCGTAGAAGCGTTCTTAGAGTACTCTTTGCGCATCGCACAGCGTTGGTTTAGATAGGCTAAAGAAAATTTCAAGCATTGCTTTTATCGGCATACAATTGAGCAAGGGCATGGAGGTCAGCTAAAGTGTTGGCTTGTTCGGGCTTTTTATCAGTGCGCCAACGCAAAATCCGTGGAAAACGCACGGCTACTCCACTTTTATGCCGTTGAGAAGGTTGAATGCCCTCAAAACCGATTTCAAACACTAGCGCTGGTTTCACCGTGCGCACAGGACCGAACTTTTCTAAGGTATTTTTCTTTATGAAAGCATCTACTTTCTTTATTTCCTCATCTGTAAGACCTGAATAAGCCTTGGCAAAGCTCACCAATCGATTGCCATCCCAAACGCCAAAGGTATAATCCGTGTAGAGAGTAGCTCGTCTGCCATGTCCTTTTTGGGCATACATCAGTACGCCCTCAATACTGAGAGGTTCTGCTTTCCATTTCCACCAATGTCCGCGCACTCGGCCTGTCTGATAAGAACTACTCAACTTTTTCAACATGATTCCTTCAGCCCCGTTGGCGCGAGCTTGCTGGCGAATGTGCATTAGCTCTTGCCAAGACTCAAACTTAAGAATAGGGGAAATTTTTAAGGCTGGAAATGCAACCTGGTCAACCCAATGCTCCAGCTGGCTTCTGCGTTCTGATAGTGAACAATGGCGCATATCTATGCCCGCATATTCTAGCAAATCATAAGCTAAGAAGACCACTGGTATTTCAGCTACAATTTTTTTGGTCACTGTTTTTCTACCAATTCTTTTTTGCAAGGCAGCAAAAGAAAGGGGAAAATTCTCTTTCCAAGCCAACAACTCGCCATCTAATACGCAGTCTACGGGCAATTTCGAAGCCAATGGATGCAATTCGGGGTATTTTTCTGTTACTAATTCCTCGCCTCGGGACCAAATAAAAAGTTGTTTTTGTCGCACAATGAGTTGCGCCCTAATTCCATCCCATTTCCACTCTGCTTGCCAGTCTGAGGTTGGTCCTAGCTGGTCAATTTTGTCTTCTTCCAGGGGATAGGCAAGGCAAAAGGGGTAAGGTTGAGAAAGTTGTTTTTGTTCTTGTTTTCCGAAAAGCAATTCTTGAAAGGTTGTACTTTCTGCTTGCCACTGTCCCATGAGCCGTTGGGCTACTTCTGCCTTGTGGATATGAAAGGCTTCAGCAATGGCGCGAATCAGCAGTAACTGGGAAACGCCAACGCGAAAGCCTCCAGTGATGAGTTTGATGAACACAAAACGCTCTTGCTGAGAAAGTTGATCAAGGGCTTCCATCAAGTTGGCTTTTTTACTTTCTTCATCCATTAGGTTCAAAGATTGCAGAAAAGCCATCCAATCACTTAAGGATTTGTGATTTCCTTGCTTAGGAGGAGGTAACAAAAGTGAAATAGTTTCGGCTAAATCCCCTGTTACGTGATAGCTTTCCTCCAGTAGCCATTCTGGAATGCCTGCAGCCGCAGCGGTCCATTGGCGCAGTTGAGTGGTGGTTACTTGCCTTCGAGGTCGTTTACCACAAAAAAGAGCTATAAGCCAGAGTTTATCTTCATCGGGAGCACTTGATAAGTATTGCTTCAGAATTTTTAACCTTGCATTGGTTTTGTTAGTGCTGTCTAGTTGAGCAAATAACTCTGCAAAATCTTTCATGCCTGCATTGTGAGTTCAAACTTTTTCCATTTTCCACTGGGTGATGGACTTGGTTTGCCCTGAAAAGCTCATGCCTACCAAATACACCTCTTTC
>JANWWZ010000027.1 GCA_025057115.1 Bernardetiaceae bacterium | reverse complement strand
GGCTCGTCATCGTTTACATCGTAGGAGCGTATTTGCGCTAGCCTTGCCATACCTCTGGCATCAGGGGAAACGCCTGTGGCTGCTAAGGTACCCGCTACGTGGGTGGCATGATTAGAACCTCTACCACTAGGCAGGGCAGCGCCGTCCATAATAGTTACTCTTCCTAATAACTCGCGGTGAGTAGGTAGCACAGCTGCTACTTGGCTGCCCTCTGGGGAAGTGTCAAAGGCTTCCCAAACGCCAAAAATTACGTCCTCGCCGTTGAGGTTGAGTCCTAGTCCGCCGCCTGTCCAGAGTCGGTTAGCGCGCGTAGTGCGGGCTGCACCTATGTTGTATTCTGGCACATTGACAAGAACGGTTCCATCCTCTAAAACGGCTTCTATGCCGTAAATTTTGCCTTCTTTGTAATACTTCGCATAAGGGGATTTAGACCAATCAGGCAACTTAGAAAGTTCTTCTACGCGCTTTTTAACCGCTTCGATGCGTTCCAGTGCTTCTTTTCTAATTTGGTCGAGGCGCTCTCTGTTGGTTCCTTCGGGAAGAGAGTGCATCACTTGTGCTTGTGCAGTGGTGAATAATCCTACCCACAGCACCACATGCCCTAGCCAGTGTAGAGATTTGGTCATAAAGCAGGGTGAATTTTTATAACCCAAAGATCAACTTTTGCGCAATCAGATAATCACTCCATTGATAAGACAGGGCTTGTAAATGATGTAACTAATAGCCAAAAATTTGACAAAAATTGTATAAAATACATGCATCGCCTTTTTAATTACGGGACTAAAACTTCCTTACTTGAGCCTTTTTATTAGCCTTTTTGGCTATAAATAGCCTTTTCTCGGCAAATAATGGCTGATATGACAGAGCCCCGCAGAAAAAAAGTAATCTTTTTTTGGTAAGTAAGTCAATTTTAAAAGTCGCTTTTTTTTCCCTTCTTAATTAGACTTATCCTATTTACAAAACTGGCTTATGCAAAAAACATCCAGCGCCGCTGCATTACTCTACCTGTACTTGAATACTAGTGCTCATGCCTTGGTCATCTGTGCAGGAAATTTTATGTTTACCGACAGAGGCAGAAAAGAATACAGTAGCTTGAGGAGAAGCGCTGCAGTAAAATTTATCGTCCACGTACCAAAAAACTCGACTTACATCATTAGCTACTTGACAAGAAAGGGCTAGCTCAACCCTGTTACTCTCTATTCGAAGGTAAGTACGCCCATTGACAGGAGAGACAATTAAGGGAGGTTGGCGCTCCAGTAGTCGCGTGCATTGTGGGTTATGCGGTGGAATCTGCTCAAACTGAATGCCCGAAGTGTGTAAGAATGCTACCATTTCAGGAGGATGATTAGGAAAAAACTTCCGACCAAAGTTGCCATTCAGAGGTAAGCAAGCCGAGCAGTAGCTTATTTTTTCATCCTCGGAAATAAAAATAGGCTTTAGATGTTGGCAGCGCACTGAAGGCGAAATGCCTGGCAAATACCAATCAGTAGTGAGTTGGGTGCAAAAATCGCTAGGGGGAAGACCCGACTGTATGCATACTTGGCGCTCTGCCAGTCCAGAAGGAGGATCGAACCATTTGCTAGCTGATAGAGGGTCTATTTCGCTGAAGAGGCGGAAGAGCAATGGCGTAGCTACCCCCGCACCAGTGAGCTCAGGGGAGCCTTCCCCGTTAAAGTTGCCCGTCCATACAGCAATGGTATAGCGAGGATTATAGCCGATGCTCCAACCATCGCGACGACCGTAGGAAGTTCCAGTTTTCCAAGCAATTTTAGGTCTATGGAAGTTGTATTCATAGCCCGAAGGAGGTTCTACTTGCAAAAGTATAGCACTAATTACGTAGGCTGCTTGGGGAGAGATCAACTGTACAAGCGTAGTTGTGTCAGCGTTAGGAAGCCATTTAAGAGGCGCAAATGCTCCTTGATTAGCAAAGGCAACGTATAAACCTGCCATTTCCCAAAGTGTTACTCCACAGCCGCCCAAAGCCAAAGAAAGCCCTAACTGCTTTTCTTGCCGAGCAATGGTGGCAAAATTGGCTGCTTTGAGCACCTGAATGGCGCGGTTGACCCCTACTTGATCGAGAATTTTGACCGCAGGCACATTGAGAGAGTGAGTTAATGCTTGTTCTGCTGTAATATACCCATTAAATTTTTCGTCGAAATTTTCGGGAGCATAGCCGTTGAAATCTACTGGCACGTCCGTTAGCACAGTTTTAGGCGTTATGAGTCCTGCGTCAAAAGCCAGTCCATAGAGCAGAGGTTTCAGGGCGCTTCCTGGAGAGCGCACTGCTCGCACGCCATCTATTTGCCCTGCATGTAAGGGGTCGTGGAAATCTTGGGAACCCACGTAAGCAAGTACTTGCCGCGTTGGGTTATCCACTATCAAGATTGCAAGATTATAGACCCCTATTTTTGCCATGCTTTTGGCGTAAGTGGCGGCTATTTCGGTTGTTTTGCGCTGTAGATGGGCATCGATAGTAGTGGTAACGGTGGAGATTTCCAAAGGAGTAGTGCGGTGAATTACTCCTGCCAGGTGAGGTAGCCAATTCGGAAGGGTTTCTCGGCGAACTGCCAAGGGTTCATTTATGGCATCTTCTATTGCCTCTTTGTCAAAAACACCTCGCTGAGCAAATTTTTTTAACCATCGGTTGCGTTCCTCTACCAACCTGTCTTGATTTTTTCCCAATCCCAGTGAAGTAGGTCGGTTAGGGACAATGGCAAGAGTTACCACTTGAGCAAGGCTAAGTTTGTCGGGCATTGTGCCAAAGTAAAGAAGCGAAGCGGCTTTTACTCCTTCTATATTGCCACCATATGGTACTAAGTTGAGGTAAAGTTGTAGAATTTCTTCTTTGGAATAGGTCCACTCCAGTTGCAAAGCGCGAAAAATTTCTATCAACTTGTTAAAATAAGTTCGTTTTTTAGGCTCTAGCAGACGCGCTACTTGCATGGTGATAGTAGAGGCACCAGAAGTAATTTTTTGTTGGAAGATGTTTTTAACTAAAGCCCGAAGAATAGAAATGGGATTAACGCCGAAATGATAGTAGAAAAATCGATCTTCTTTGTTGATGAAAGCGCGGCGCAGTTCTGGAGTAATTTCGTTGAGTTCGGTTTTCATGCGCCATTTTTGGTCAGGGCTTAGGTACGCTTGCAATAAAGTGCCATCGCGGGCAAGTACTAAGCGCGAGTAATATATTTTGTCAGGCAAGGGAAAAGCCCAGTGCAATCCCAAAAAAATAAGCCACAAGAGAGCAGTTGCAACAGCAATTTTTTTTAGCCAGTTGAATCGACCCCTCCACGGGAGGGTCCAATTAAAGCCTTGCCGATAACATCTCCACTGCGTGAGCAGACATTTTTGCAAGTTGTTGCAAGTCTTCATTTGTTGGCTGATTACGTTGAACTTTTTTGAGAATATTGCGCAGAGATTTCTCTATTTCTTTTGCAGCCAAACTTTGCAAGGAAGGTTTGACCTTGTGCACAATGGCACGCAATTGCTCTGCGTTGCCTTGCTCGGCATAATGGCGCACTTGTTCAGGTAGTTGGCGGAAAGTTTTGAGGTAGATATTGATTAGTTCTCGTTCAAAAGCCTGGTCGCCCAGAGAGAAGCGAGTAATTTTCTCCAGTTGTATGACCTGAGAATCGCTAGCATTTTTAACAACGGTTTTTGTTTTATTTAAATCAACCGGCGTCGGTTGGTTAAAATTGTTTGGAAAATGGTAAATTATTTTTTGATATAACTCCTGCGGATGGAAAGGCTTGCTAATGTAGTCGTTCATGCCTGCTTGGGCTATTTTGTCAGTTACCTGACCTAGGGCACTGGCAGTAAGTGCAATAATGGGAATGGACACCCTCCCCGTTTGTTGCTCAAAAGCTCTAATGGCAATTGTTGTTTGATAGCCGTCCATCTCTGGCATTTGCAAATCCATTAGAATGAGATCGTAATGCTGCCGTTCTACTTTTTGGATAGCTTCTGCTCCAGAAGTAGCTACTTCTACTTGTATGCCCCATTTTTCTAAGAATTTGCGCGCTACTAGACAATTGGCTTCATTGTCTTCTACAACTAAAACCCGAAAGCAAGAAACGGGCATTTTACTGGGATGGAAGCGCTTTTGTTTAGTGGTAACAACTTGTTTATCAGCTATTTGGAAGGTTAACTCAAAGAAGAAGCGCGAACCTTTGCCTTCTTGGCTTTCGAGTTCTATTTTACTTCCTTGCAGTTCAAGCAATCGCTTCACAATGGCTAGCCCCAGTCCTGTTCCGCCGTATTTGCGGGTAGTGCTCTCAGAGGCTTGGGTAAAATAGTCAAAAATTCGTTCACGGTCTTGCTCTGCAATGCCAATCCCTGTATCAATAACTGAAAACTGTACGGTTACTTGCTCTGGCAAACGCCGTTTTAGCTTTGCTTGTATCCTCACCTGACCTTGCTCGGTAAATTTGATAGCATTGCTTACCAAATTAGTCAGGATTTGATTTAGGCGCACTGGGTCGCCTTTGAGCAAGGAAGGGATGCGCCTGTCGATGTAGAACTGAAAATCTAGCTGTTTTTCTGCAGCCCGAAGCGCAAAAGTATTTTTTATGGCATGCAACAATTTGCGCAGGTCAAATGCTATGCTTTCAAAATGTACCTTGCCCGCTTCTATCTTTGAAAAATCTAAAATATCGTTAATCAATACCAACAAGTTTTGAGCGGCAAAATTGAGCGTTTCCAAATAAGGCACTTGGTCAGCTCGAGGGTTTTCCTCCATAAGCAAATGGGCAATGCCCACGACTGCATTAAGAGGAGTGCGCAATTCATGACTGATGGTAGAAAGAAAAATTTCTTTGGCTTTCATGGAACGCAAGGCGTCTTCCCGGGCTTTAATGAGCTCTTGCTCAAAGGCTTTTCGCTGATCGATGTTGCGCGAAGTACTTTGAATTTGCACTAATTTACCTTCTTGGTTGAAAATGGCTTTGGCAATAGTCTCAAACCAGCAATAAGTTCCATCTGAGCGCCTAATGCGGTATTCTATGGGAGTAGTAGGCTTTCTGCGAAGAAGAGCTCGGTGGTAGCGCGCTAGCTTAATCCAATCAGCGGGGTGGATAAACAAATGAGGAGAGAGGGAAACCATTTGTCCAGGGTCATAGCCCAACAGCTCAGCCACAGATGGAGAGACATATTGCAAATCCCCATTGGGATGATGTAGACAAATCAAATCTTGTACATTTTCAGAAAGCAAACGGAACAGATTGACACTGGCGCGCAACTTCTCTTCGGTCAACTTCCTTTCTGTGATGTCCTTAATGTTGATGTAAATGAAGCCCAGTTCAGGTAGGGGAGTGAAGTTGAATCGGTAGAAACGGTTTCCTATTAGTGCTTCTACCTCTGGGGAAAGTCCTTTCGCTAGGTTGTCGAGCAGTTGTTTGCCTTCTTCTTTAGAAAATAAGTTTTGCAAATATGGTTGAAAAATATGATATTTTTCTGAAAATCCTATTAAATTGCCTTGAAAATCAATTCTTAGGAGATTTTCAGCACTGTAGTAAGAGAAAACCATCCCTGAACTATCCAGATGGCTATCTGGAAAACCATAGAGCAAATATCCTCCTGACTCTTGGCGGGCAATTTGCAGAAACACGTACTTCTTATAACCATTAGCATCTATGATGGCTAACTGCACTGGAAAAGTATGCGTCAAGTCAGGAGAAATGGTTACTAAGATGTCCCGTGAAATAGGAGTAAGTCTAGAGAGCAAGCATTGCCCGATGCTCTCTTCTGGTGCATAGCCAGTAACTTTCGCGCTGCCACTACTCCAATAGGTTATCTTCCATTCCTCATTAACAGCTATGAGAATGTGCCTTTCAAGTAAGCTACCTAGCGCATTGAGATTTAATTGCGCTGCATCCACCATATGCAAAGGGGTATTTTAACTCTACTTCAAAGAAACTTAACAAAATTAATTTACCCTTTTTGCAATTGAACTCGAGTTACCTCTTTATTTGTTAGGAGCCAAGTTTGGATTGGTAAACTTGTTGATTGTCTTCTACATAAGTTTGGCGGTCAAATGGCGCTCCGTGAGTTTGCCTAACCAGCCAAGTAGCTAGCCAAGGCATGGTTTGGAAAAATGAAACAAAAGCTTCAGTGAGCCAAGTGGAGCCAAAAAACCGTTGAATTTGCCTTCCGACCCAAAGCCTTCGAGCAAAAAGTGCTCTCCATTGCAAAGCATATTGTTGATATACTTCTGTTCGGCTAATGTTACCAGCTTGGTGTTGTAGCAAGAGACCTGCTAGGAGCGCTCCGCTGCGAATTGCCATTGCCATGCCATTGCCGCATAGAGGAGCTATCATGCCAGCTGCATCGCCACACATCAAAATGCCGTTTTCATGAACTGTTTTAGTAGCAAAGGAAATTTCGTTGATGACCTTAGGAGCGGAATAAAGCCTACTGGCGCGTGAAAAAATTTCTCTCAAAAAAGGATTTTGATGTAAGATTTTCCGCTCTAATTGCTCAATACTACCGCATTTTTTCAATTGTTGCCGAGTTACTAAGTAACATAGACAGGACTTGTTTTCCTCGATTCGGGAGATGCCACAGTAGCCACCCTCGAAGTTATGCAATGCAATCAAATCTTGTTTATGTTCAATTTCTATGTGATATTTTACACCCACATACGGAGAGCGCTGGGCAAGAAACTTGCGCTTTAGGCTTTTGTCAAGAGCAGAGCGTTTTCCATGGGCGGCAACTACCCAAAGAGCATTCCATCGCCTTTGTTTGTTGGCCACTACCTTGAAATAGCCTTCTCTTGGCTCTATAGATTCCACCGAGCAGGCTTGCAATACTTCCACTCCATGCTCAGCAGCAATGCGAGCCAGCTGAGCATCAAACAAATAGCGACTAATGCCAAATCCACCACTTTGTAAAGGAAGCTCTATTGCGCGCCCTTGAGGCGTGGTAACCAATAAGCGATTAATAGCCACTGCTCCCCATTGAAAAGGATAAAAGCCAATACTTTCCAAAAAAGGAAGCACCTCGTTGGAGACATATTCACCACAAACGCGATGAAAAGGATACTGATTCTTTTCTAACAAAAGCACCTTGCCGCCTGCCTTGCCAAGCAAAATAGCGGTAGTCAGCCCTGCCAGCCCACCTCCGATAATTACAAAATCGTACATCAGTGCTATAAGATTTGCTTGAGTAATATTACTAATTAATTCGCATCGGGAATTACGTAAAAAAGCACGAAATTTGACTCTTGTAAGGTTGTTACTTATCCTAAAATTTTACCCCTATGAAAGACGGCTTTGTTTTAAAATGGGCAGCTCTTTACTGTTTGCTTTTTGTAGCTGCAAATCATTGTCTGTATGCTCAAATTATCAATGATCCGTTGAAAAAGCCTGCCTTGTGGGCGAAAGTCCTTCAGAATCCCGAAAGCACCGAAGTGTGGACCGATTACGTTGGCAAAAAGTGGGATGCCATGACGCCAGAAGAGCAACACCAAGTAATGGAGTGGAAAAGGCAATTACTTCTTCAGGAAATAGCTGAAAAGGAAGCAATTGTTACCACAGCCGCTAATCCTCAAAGTGCAAAGCGAGCTAATCCCGTTGTTTCAGAAGAGAAAGCCAAAGGCATCGCCGACATGGAGTCTTTAATGCGCGAAGAAGGTAAGGGGCTCCATGAGTTACGCGCTAACATCAATGAAAATTTTGTCATTTTAGAGGACATGTATCGGGATATTTTCCGAGAGTTAGGGGTTGAGTATGTTTACTATGAACAAGCCCATCCTAAGGGAGATTACAGTCGGATTAAGTGGATTGAAGAACAGGAAGCAAGAATTAAACTCCTGCGGGAAAACAAAATCAAGCAACTTAAAAGCAGCGTCATCTCTCCTAAAAACAACTAAGTGCTGTATTATCGCTGTCGGTGATCAATAATTAGCTTGCCGGAGAGATCCCATTCACGGCTTACGTAGGGAGGCGTGTCATCGTGAGGGCGGCGAGGATATACCGTTTCGCGCTTACGTGGGTTTTTATCGCGGTCGTAGTACTCTATCCAACGCCCTACCCTACAACCTTCTACATACTGCCCACGAACTGCTATTCTACCACTGGGATAGTAAGCTACATAGGTGCCGTGCCGAAGCCCATGCTGTAAGGGAATTACTTCTTTTAAGCGCTGCCTGCCTTTTTCGTCCGTTTGATATGTTAGTTCTGCATCTCTTGCCAAACCTTTGTTAAAATACAATTTTTCTTGCAACACAAAATTTTTGTCAAATTTTTCCCATCGCCCATGTTTCGCACCTAAGTAAAAATACCCTGACTCGTAAACCTGATCGCCTTTGGTTTTGAGATAGGGACCGTGCAAGAGCAAAAAGTTTTCTTTGTCAAAATTTTGCATGCCTGTCTCTAAAAGGTTGCGCATGGTAATCTTTCTAGTAAGTTTGTTGTAGTAGTACAACTCGTCGATATTAGGCGGAGGCGACTGAAATTCTTTGACATAGTGAAATTTTTCTACAAAACCACTGGGATGGCGAATAATCATACGGCGAATTTTAATGCCTTCAAAAGTGCCTTTTTCCGTTTTTTTCTGCTGTTTGGTAAATGAAGCAATAGACCATAGTTCATCAACAATTTTTTTGTTTTTATTAGCAATGCCGCTCAACTGGTTAAAAATTCCTGCCAAATTGCTAATAGGGTTATTGCTATTTTTAGTTTTCAGTTCAATGGTGGGCACTATATCGGTCTGTAGCACTTGGTCTGGTGATTGCTCTTTTTCCTTTTTGGACGGCTGCCCTTGGGGATTTTCTTGGCGTGTCAATTCTATGACTTGAACTGTTGGAGAAGTTTTTAGCTCGTTAGCAGATGTTTTTTCTGATTTTTTGGACTGTAATTGATGGTTTTTTTTGCTTTCATCTTTTTTCAAAGCCATTTTATTTGCTTTTTGAGCCACTGAGCGCTTAGCTTGTTCCTTGCGCTTTTGTTGCTCTAAGCGATAGCGCGCCACTTGCTTAGCATTGCTTTTACCCCGCTGAGCAAATAACAAAAAGGGGATTACGCACAATACCAATGCAATCCCCATCATTTTTACTTTACCTGAGAGCATCATTAGCTAAATACTTACTACTTAGTTGTCAAAAATTATTCCACCCAACTTTAGCTATCGATTGTCTTCCTTTTCTATGGTTTCTTTTTCTGCATCATTCTGCGTTTCAAGTGGTGCTTGATGTAAGTAAGTTTGGCGAAAAGTATTGACAAAACTAAAGCACTCAGATTTCTCTGCCAGTTTAAATTTGTCTTTGGACTTAGGATCGCCAATTTTTTTGTTAATTTCTTCGTCAGAAGAAGCCATTTTTACATCATTTCCTTGATAGCTGAGATAAAACCAGCGATTTTTATCCAGTAACAGAAAGATATTACACACTTGCTTGCCTGCCATGGGAATCTCTACATAGCCGTCTATCAATAAATTCAGTTGGTCTTTGAAAATGTTAGAAAGATGCACTTTGCCATCATTGTAGAAAGCGCGCTGTTCTTCTGACCATCGCAAGGTAAGGTTGTGAAATACGAAAGGTAGCGGCAAGACGTCAGAAAGTTCAGCTCGTCCGCGAATAATGCGCCGACGATAGTCCTCCAGTTCAGAGCGGGAAACTATGTTTGCCAGTTGATATAACAGGTCGTCATCGTTTTTGATAGGTTTTTCAGGCAAGGCAACGTATCGCTTAACTTGGCGAGCAAAGTCTTTGAGAAATTCTCCTTTGCCTTCTTCCAGTTTTATTGCCACAAGCGCTTGGATGACGTAGTCATGGCGGTCAAATTGAGTTTTCCCCTTGCCAGCAGCTAGGATGGTAAAGCGCGGCTCTGGCTTTGCAAATTCTAACCTACCTTCAAACTCTGCAAAACTTCTTGCCCTGCTAAAGGCAAATCGATGCCCTACGTAGGTTTCTTTTCTTGCTTTAGTTTCAGTAACGCGCATATCATTTTCTTGGCGCTCTACTCCATCTTGTGCACCAAAAATAGGACGGTCATTGCGGTTTTGCAGCGGGGTGCGGTAAATGGTGTAGATGTTTCTGCTCTTGTCGTTCAAGAAAACACCCGTACCTACGCGTTGGTTTTGTACCTCCTCTATGGTAGCTACTGTAATTTCAGAAACGCCCTTGACAGGAAACCAAATGTCATTATCCAGATCTAGATAGCGATACTCACCGTTAAATATCAAGGTAGCACTGTCGCCACGCATAGTTACTTCGCCTCGGAAAACAGTGCCCGCTTTCCATATCAGTTGTTGGTCTTCAGAAATTTTAGTTTTGGTTACAGTCAAAATGGCTTCGCGGTTAGCATTGCGTTCATACAAGCTAGGGACAAACTGCATTGAGATTTCAAACTCTTTACCTTTGTCGTTTTTGTAATGATAAGTAGCCGAACCACTGTATTCATGCTTGGAAAATACTCTAATGTTGCCTTTGTCTAGCTGATGGTATTGATTGTCAGCCCGTACAATGAGACGGCAGTTCTCCAGCGGTTCCATATCCCCTTCGGGCAGAAGGGTTACTTTACCCTCGTGAGGAATGATGTGGGCATCTACTGAGAAAATGTACGGCACTCCCTCTACTTTCATGAAGTAAGTTTTTAAGTCATAAAGCGCAGATTGCCCGTTGAAGGAGAGCCCTTTGCGTCTAGGATCTGTAGAGGTAAAAACGGAGTTTTCCAGCAATCCTCCTTCAGGCATAGAAAACACGAGGTTTTGAGCATCAAAATTCCAAATTGCTTTGCCCAAAGAGGTTTTGTATTTAGTATAAGGGAAGCGGAAACTTTGCTCACCTGCTACTTCGGATTCAATCACGGCTCTGCGCTCATCACCTAGATCATAATCTATGCGGACGTTGGTTGCCAGCAAAGCAGGATTGGTATCGTCTTCATTGACTTTGATTTTAAAATATTCTGCATGGCGCGCTGTGTAGCCCAGCATACTAAAGACAAAGTATCGCGATTTTGCAACAGCACCCTTGTTATCAATAATGCCATTGCCTAACAAGGCTTTAGGCGTTAGTGTAAGTGTTCCTTTAAAAGTAGAGCGTTGGTCGGCGGTAGTAGTTTCGCCGTAAATGCGGAAAGGATGATTAACTGTATCAGTAGTAGTAAGCATCATGCTATCTTGGCGAGCGATCCATTTGAGTTGAAAGTTATTCATTTCTACAGCAGGGTAACTGGTTCCTTGATGCTCCCCGGCAATAATGCGTCCTGAGTTGGGCTGTTTAGGTCGTCTTTTTGCGGCTAGACTCATGGTAGTTACCGAGTCAGGATAATACATAAAGTCAGCAGAATTGAGTTCTGCAGAGAGATATTTTATATTTCCATTTCCGCGCAAACCATCGTTGTTAAGGATAATTTCTCCTTCAAAATAGCCTGTAGTAGGCTTAGGGGTGCCTATTGAATCGGTGTAAAGGGGATAGCCTTGAGGAAATTTATGGGCATTTTTGGAGGTTTTATGGACAAAGCCAAATGAACCATCGCGTTGTTGGCTTATGATCTCTTCAAAATCGGGAAAAATGCCTCCCGACCTAAACACGCCGCTAAACTGCTCTTCTCCCGCTGCACGATTACTTCCGCGCAAGGAAAAGGCGTCCATGTCAAAGCGCACTTTATCTTTGTACGTGTTACCGCCTTCTATTTCTTGCCCTTCAAAAGCAATAAAAGCTCCTGCCCCTGCTCGGAACACAGGATATATATTAGCTGTAGTGTCATTGGCGTAGCGCCGCAATTGCCCTGAGCGGTTTTTGGGATTGGCTACGTAGAGTATGCCGCTGGCAGCTTGAATTTTGTTCTTCATCATTTTAGGCCTGCCAGTTTTTTCATCCATTACTACAAAGCCCAGTGAATCGCGTTCTGCTATTATAATCGAATCTACATGGGGCATGTGAATTAAAAAACTATCATAGCTAAATCGGAAGCCTTTGCCAAAATACCAGTCTTTAAGGCGTTTTTTCTTAAGAATTTCTACTTTGCCGTCTATGAGCATTTCGCGATTGCGGCGCACTGTTACTGTGGCTTTATCCGGCCATACCCAAACGCCTTCTCTTTCTTCACTGGATCTAGTTCTCACCTGGCGCGGCAAATTGGGGTCGTATTGATCGGGTTCGCTGGGGCGCCACAGGGGAAAGAGATCAACTCCTCGAATGACTAAGTCGTTGTTTTTCAAGTTGATAACGATATTTTTTCCCGAAGGAGTTACCGACATAAGCTCTAGGTTATCAAAATCTACTTGCCGCAGACTAGCGTTGGCGTAAAGAACTGCCTTGCGTTTAAGCTCTATCCAATCGGTGCTGTCGTCATAGCTCAAAAAGCCCATTTTATCCATTTGGCGCATAGTAGCTCGAATAGTACGCACAGGTATTTTGGTAGCCTCGGCTAGTTCAAGGGCAGTAAAACCATTAGAACGCACTTTTTTGGCATGGGCTACGGCAATTCCTACGGGGTTAAAACTAGCTCCCATGCGCACCTCGCGAGCATAAGCCCAGTCAGAGAAAAAGTCCACTGAACGAATGGGAAGCACTACCCGGTTAGTATCGCTAACATTTTGATTGGAAACAGTGAGGTCTAAAATCATGCTGTCTTGGGTAACGTTCCATGAAAGTCGGTCTGCGTACATTTCCAGCTTGTGGTAGGAGTCGATAAATGGAGCTAGGTCATATTCTTTGCGTTCTTTTCGGGCAAAGAGCCAACCAGCACCGTAGTTGTACCGCAGCATTGCTCCAGGATGGACAATAGAGTCTTTTCCGTTGTTGAGATAAATTACTACATTAGCTGCTGGATTAGACAAAGTAGTATCGGTGAAAGTGAAAACGCGGCGCGAAGAGGCGCGGAATTTTATCTGGTTATTTTTGCGAATGGTCACTGTTGAGGGTTGATTGCTATAGTTGGCGCTGGAAAAATTCCGCCCTATGAGTGTAAAGCCTCCTACGTACTCTACCTCTTTGGCGATTCCTTTGACAGGTAGGTTAGCATAATAGGATTGAAAACGAGGATAAGTAGCCTTTTCGCGCCGTGTCACGCGCTGGCTGTTGAACTCGTAAATTCCCAACACTACTGAATCAGTTTTAGCGGGATATTGCAAGCGCGCAAACTCTGCTTTTAAATAGGGACGGCGCACATCAAAATGGTATTCGTCTAAGGTGCAGGTTACTGCCTGCGGTGGTAAACCTACGCGGGTCCAATCTGTAGTGCCGCCCTTTCCTATAAATCGAGTTTGCATGATGAATAACTTGCCTGCCGTGCCTTTAATGGTGAGAGTATCATTAGGAGTTCTAATAGTCAAGTCAGTAGGTTGAATTTCTATGAACGGACCTCCCAGTTGGGGCATTTGGGGTTTTTCTGGGGTCCATACTGATCTTTGAGCTCGAGCAGGAGGAGAAGGTTCTTGGGAAGCAGGTGCTGGCTGGGTTTCTTCTTCCCAGTTAGTTTCCCAGTTGCTATCATCCCAAGAATCGGTAGAAGGTTGTGGCTCAGGCTCGGCGGGTACTTCTTCGGGTTGCCATTCTTCTTGCTGGGGTGCTGATTCGGTCTTGTCTCCTACAGTAGCATAGTTAAAACTGAAGGCTACCTTCATAGGAACGCTCACTGTAGTGAAATTGGATTTATAGAAAGCTCCCTCGGCTAGAAAGTATTTAATAGTGTTAAGCAAGCGCAAAAGAGCTTCAGAGGTGTATTTTTTCTCCTCCGCTGTAGCCTCAATCATATTGAGCATGGCTGCTATCTGTTCTGGAGGCAATTTGCGCTCGCCAGCGGCAAGGGTAGTACAAATGAGCAAATTTTCTATATGAGTGAGAAAGTTGGGATTTTTCAGCTGTATATTGCGAGCAATCTGAAAGAGCTTTGTTTTTTCAGCAGGCTGTAGCTGGCTTTCCCAGATAGGTCGGAAATGAGCAAGAGTAGTTTTAGCAGTAGGGCTAGTGGAGCGTTGGTAGAGCACTTCTAAGTTACCCATAAAGCTCCCTTCTTCTTTCAAAGGGATGGATTGGCTCCATCCAGTTAAGGCAATTAGCCAGCAGAAGGCTATCATCCCATGCCGAAAAAGTGCCGCCGCTTTCATATGATTGTTTTTTGAGGATAATTACCTAATCGTTTTACGCATTGCAAGGCTGCCCAGTTGTTTTTTTCCCTTTGCCGCTCAACGACAAGCCCGTTTTCTTGGCACACTTGGGCAATTGCTTCTACCTCACTAAGATAAAAACCGCTAAGCAATAATCTTCCATCTTGGGCTAGCAATTGAGCGTATAAAGGCACTTCTTCCAGCAGCACACTTAAGTGTATATTAGCAAAAATTAGGTCATAATAACCCCGAGGTTGTTGGCATTGTGCCACTGTGCCAAGGTAAGCATTTAGTTTTACGCCGTTGAGATGGGCATTTTCGGCAGCATTTTCCACTGACCAGGCTTCAATGTCCCAGCCATCGGCACAAGAGGCGCCTTTTTTAAGAGCCAAAATAGCCAAAATACCCGTTCCGCAGCCAAAATCCGCTACTTTTTTGCCTTTGCAATCCAGATCTAAAATTAGCTGGAGCATTTGCAAGGTCGTTTCGTGGTGTCCTGTTCCGAAGGACATCTTAGGAGTAATAATGAGTTCATACTCAAAAGGCTTCCCGAGTGAATTGAGAGCAGGGAGATGAAACTCAGCGCGTACTCTACAGCGATGGTCCACTATCACATCTGGGTAATAGGCTTCCCAAAGTTGATTCCAGTTTTGCTTTTCCTCTAAGCGAGTTTCCAACCGAATAAGACTTCTGGGATATCGATTGAGAATATTTTCTAGACTTTGTTGGTCAAAAAAATTGACATCTATAGAGGTTTCGAAAGCTCCGTTTTCTAACTCTAAAAAACTCTCAAAACCAGCAAAGGCAAGTTCTGCTTTGAGGATTTCCGACAAGTCTTCAGGTGAATAAATAGTTAAAGTAACATAAGGCATGGTGGTATTAGGGATATCCGCAGCAATTTAGAGCTTAAGCTCATTATAAAAAAACGCTGTTCTTGGCAAATCATTTGCTCAAACGGGGTGTGTAATTTTGCAAATGCTTCTGAAAAAAATAATTCTTCTGCAAAAACATGTCTGAAGTTAATCTCGAAACCCAATCTGTTACTACTCAACAAGCCAAAAACGACTCACCCACAAAGAAAGAGCTAAGTGAACAAGAACAATGGACCGAAATTATACGCCCTGAAACTCCTTGGTGGGACTTAAAACTCCGCGAGCTTTACCGTTATCGCGACTTGGTGCGCATTTTCGTTTGGCGCGATTTTATAGCTGCTTACAAGCAAACAATTTTAGGTCCTCTATGGCATTTTATTAATCCTTTTGCAAGCTCCATTATTAACACATTAGTTTTTGGCACTATTGCCCAAATTCCAATGGAAGGGTTGCCCCCCTTTTTGTTTCAATTCACCAGCATGATGTTATGGAGTTACTTTGTCCGCTGTTTTAACACTACTCAAAATACCTTTTTAAGTAATGCCGGTATTTTTAGCAAGGTGTACTTTCCTCGCCTGGCAGTGCCTGTGTCAGGAGCTATTTCGGCATTATTCCAATTCGGCATTTTGTTTATTTTTTACATTGGCTTAGTGATTTTCTTTCGCTACAAAGGAGTGGCAATCAACTTTCACTGGCTTTATTTTGCTTTGCTGCCTGTCTGGTTGCTCCTCTTTGCTATGACGGCTCTAGGACTGGGAGCTATTGTGGCGGCTTTGACTACCAAGTACCGCGATTTAAGTCTCTTTGTGGGCTATGGGCTTTCTTTGCTCATGTACATTTCAGCAGTAGTCTTTCCTGTGTCTGCTGTACCTGAGAAATTTCAAACCTACGTCCATTTTAACCCTATAGTGCCGCTGATGGAACTAGGTCGCTACGCTTTGCTAGGAGTAGGCACGGTAACTTTAGCAGGTGTTGTAAAAAGCCTTGTATTTGCCATTGTTATTTTCCTTATTGGAGTAGCCATGTTCAACCGCGCTGAACGAACCTTTATTGATAGCGTTTGAGCTGACTACACATTCAGAATTTTTTTGCCATTTCTCTTCCTGCATAAAGGAGATAAAAAACGCGTTGATGCACTTTTTGCAGAAGCAGTTATTTGACTATCTTCACACAAAAAAATATTTATATGAAAATATGTTTTTAAGGCTCGCTTCACTGCTAATGGGTTTGACTTGGGGGGTGAAACTACCAGCACAACACAACAATTGGTGGACAAGGTGGTCCGTCACCTATCCAGTATCAGCCAAGTTTTACACTGAGCTGGAAAGTCAATTGCGCCTTCAAACTAATCAACTGGACTCCCACTCGTCATTTTTTGCAAACAGGCACCTGGCTCACAGCATCAGATTTTTTGCTCATTTTAAAATATCATCCAAGTTTTCAACCAGCCTTTCGCCTTTCACTTGGTTTGCTACCAGTCCGGTGATTCTCTCTCCTAGTGATGTAGAAGCCCCCTTGCAACATGAAATTCGCCCTTCTATCCTTGCAGAGTGGATTCCTTATAGCAAAGGACGCTTGTCTCTCTCTCTGCGCACTTGGCTTGAATACCGTTACTTTCAAAAAACTGCTGAAGGCTTGGTCCGCTTTAGGCAACGAGTAGGGATGCGCTATCAACTTCATGAAAAATGGTATGCTTTTATCGGGGAAGAAATATTGCTACACTTGCACGGAGTATCCCCCCTTGAACGCTTTGACCATAATCGCCTTGTTTTGAATCTCAACTATAAACCACAACCTAACTGGCGCATTGAAGTGGGCTATATTTACATCCATCGACTACTGAGAAATAAGATGCTCTATATCAATGAAAATAACATCGTTACTCATTTTTATTACACATTTCCTTTAACAAAAAAACAAATTATGGCTGACATATGAAAATTAAAAACACACGCAGGGAATTCCTCAAGCAAATAGGCGTTGGAGGAGCGCTCACCTCGATAGCTCCTTTTACTGGAGTATCGGCTTTGTCTGCCAGTGAATCCGAAGAACAGCTATCGCAGAATTTTACCATTTACCTATTGCAAACCACAGACATACACTGTCAATTGCACACTCATGACGAACTTTTTTGGGAAAATGGCAGGATGGTTTTTCGCAAAACAGGCGGCTATGCTTGCATAGCTACTTTCTTGAATGAATTCCGCAGCAAAAACCCTTACACCTTCTTGGTGGATACGGGAGATATGTTTCAGGGTAGTGAGCTTTCTGCAAAAACTAAAGGAAAAGCTCTAGTGCCTATTCTCAACCAACTCAAGTACGACCTTTACTTGCCAGGCAACTGGGAAGTAATTTACTACAAGGAAAACATGCAACAACTAATGGGCTCCCTCCATGCTCCTAAAGTATGCACCAATATGTATCACGATTTGGGAGATGGTAAACGCGGAGAGCTGATTTTCCAGCCTTACTACATTTGGTATGTCAATGGCATTAAAATAGGTTTTGTGGGTTATACTGACCCTCTTGTACCGCTGCGCCAATCCCCTAACTATAGCAAAGGTATTATTTACACTCACCCTGAAGAAAATCTTGCTTATTATGTAGATGTGCTGCGCAATCAAGAGCAATGCGATTTTGTTATTTTGCTTTCACATCTAGGTTTATCCCAACAAATTCATCTTGCCAATCAACCAGCTTGCAAAGGAGTGGACTACATTTTCGGTGGCGATACTCACGAGCGCGTACGTAAACCTATTGTGTGCAAATATGCCAAGGTGGTTGAGCCAGGTGCCTTTGGCTCTTTTGTTGGCAAGCTAGCCCTTACTGTTCAGAATGGCAAAATTGTCAAAGATGAATACGAATTAGTAGAAATCAGTGCAGCGCGCTACAAGCCCGATAAAGCCATGAAAATCCTTATTGAAGAAAGTGAACGTCCCTTTGCTAATGACCTTAATACTATTATCGGCTATAGTACCTTGCCTCTTTATCGCTATTTCGTCATCGAAAACACCATCGATACTCTTGTTGTAGACGCCCTTTATTGGAAATTAAAAGACCTCTACCAGGTAGATGTAGTACTTTCCAATGGCTTTCGCTTTTGCTCGCCAAGAGCTACGCCAGACCATACTGGCAACATTCCCATTAATAGTGCTTTCCTCTACGAGATGCTGCCTGTGGATAGCGTAGTGCGCATTGCTCAAGCTACAGGAAAGCAAATTCGAGACTGGCTAGAAAAAGAACTCAACAATGTATTTGCTAAAAATGCCGAAGAACGCTTCGGTGGGTGGTTAGTCAAGTTTAAAGGCATGAAAATAACTTTTTATGCCTATGGCGAGAAAGGCAACCGTCTTCAAAGTGTGTTCATTAACGACCAGCCTCTAGATTTAGAGAAAACTTATACCATTTGCGCCTGCGAACGCGATGGAGACCCTGAGGATGTCCTCTGTCGTTTAAAAGGAGTTAAAAACATGAAAAACACACCTTTCACTTTGCACATGGTCATGAAGGAATACCTAAAGGCTAATAGTCCCGTTACACCTGCACCTAAGCAGTATGCTAAGGCATTAGACGTTCCTCAAGAGTTGCTTACGCAAGTGCGCGGTGTAGATTATCAATTTCAGTAATTTTTTGGTTTACTTTGAATAAAACCTACATGCGCAAGGAAGATCATTTCAATTCTTTCTTGCGCAATAAATTCTACTTACAACAAAAATTTAACGCCCATCATCTCTTTGCAAATTGTAACACTATCACTTACCTTTTCGTATTCACATTAGCAATTAAACCAAATAGCCAAACTTTTAGACAACTCAATCGTTGAGAGTGAAACACGGTTTTGTTGACGTAAGACTATGAGATTTAGCTACCACAACTATGCATTCGCATTTGTATTTTTTTTAGCTTTTATAATAGGCAATACAAGAGACACTTTTGCTCAGGCCCAAATTAACTTTGGGAGCAGTTTTATGGTCTTTAGCGGCACTGGAATCTATTTAGTAATCGATAACAGCAATGCCAATGCCGTACTTCGCCCTGGAACGGGACATGCCATTTCCAGCAATGAGTTCCAACGCATTCGCTGGAGAATCGCCAACGGCACTGGAAATTACCTCTTCCCCTTTGGAAAAAACACCACCGAGTACTGTCCTTTTACAGCTAACATCACCACAGCTGGAACGGGAGCAGGCTACTTCGACGTCTCTACGTGGTATGCCCCTGCCCCTGCTCATAACCCCTTGCCCTCTGGCGGCTTTTCCATCTGCCCTTCTACCGCTAAAATCGTAGAGCGCTTCTGGCGCGTAGAGCCTGCTGGTTACACCACTACGCCCACTGCCGCTCATATACGCTTTTACTACCTTACCAGTGAACTCAATGGCATCCCCGAAGCAATGCTCAAAGCCCAGCGCGGAGACCTTAGCATCACTCCTTGTCCTTGGGACAACCCCGTAGGAACGGTGAACACTACTCAAAAATTCGTTCAAGTGGACAACGTGAGCCAGTTTTCGCCTTGGACGCTTTCTCATCAAAAC
>JANWWZ010000026.1 GCA_025057115.1 Bernardetiaceae bacterium | reverse complement strand
GTCCAATTCTAACTTTCTTATGATTTCCACAAAAAAGGAAACAGCAATAACGACACCACGAAAATTATTGCGTTAACAGCCCCCAATATCAGCAGTTCATCTTGGCTTTGGCTGCGAGCTAAACCATCTATGGCATTTTTAGCAACTTTGATAAGTAACATAATCATAGGCAATACAATCGGGAATCCTAAAACTGCCATTAAAGTACCGCTGTTTTGTGCTTTGGCAGCAATAGCAGAAATTAAGGTGAGTGCAGAGGCAAACCCTATGCTGCCCAGTGCTACATCTAACAGAAAAAAAGGCAGATCTTGCACTGGGTTGCCCAGTAACACCATGTACATCAACAGCCCAACAGCAGTTATCAAAATCATAAATAGGCTATTGTATAAGATTTTGGAAATAATGATACTCTCAGGGCGAACCAGTTGGTAGTAGTAATAGTGGCGGGTTTCTGGCTCTTGTAAAAAACTTTTGGCAATAGCGCTAATAGCAGTAAACAGCAGGATAATCCAAAAAAGCGCATTCCAAGTAAGTGGTGCAAGCTGGCTTTTTTTTAGGTTAAAACTCATATATACCACAAACACAGTGGCGGCTACTGTACAGCCAATATCCTTAAGCGTATTTCCGACACCATTCTAAACGAAGTTCTCCGCCTAATACAATCGATACTTCACCTATAGCCATGCTGCAAGTTAAGCAGCAATTCTGTTAAGTTTGCCTAAATCGTTTTACCTCCTTTGGAAAAGGGTCAAAATCCAAGTGAACTAAGTAATCCAAACTCTCGGGTTAAGTCGTAACTAATACAATTTGGCAAAATACGACCTTACAAAAACTTAGCCAAACATTTTGTTAAAAAGACGTAAAAAGCCGATAAAAACAAATATAACTGCAACTTTGGCGTTGTTTTATCGTTCTCAATAGAAGAAAAAGTGCCTCTATGATAAACAAACTACTATTTTTAGCCATATTTCTTTTGCTGCCTACATGGAGTTTTGTTGCTCTTTCCAGAGCAGCGATCAAGTCAAAGTGCACTAGCTGCTTTTCCGAGCTGCTAAATCTACCAGTTTACTCACTTACAAGCAATCCACAGACTTTCTCTGAAAAAACGGATGAAAATTTGCTATATGCCAGTGAGCAATTTACCATTTCCAATATTTACCCCAATCCTGCCTCTGAAGTTGCCTCCTTCAATTACGCGTTTTACGACTTTCAAACTAGCGCCAAAATTGTTATCCGAAACGTGTTGGGTAGCATCGTAGGAGAATACCTACTTTCACCTACCGAAAGGCAAATTACCTTGTCACTGGAGCGTTGGGCTCCAGGGGTGTATTTCTATACCCTTTGGATTAACAACAAAAGCGTAGTTACCAAAAAGCTGGTTATCAAACGCTAACTTATCTCAAAGTGGGTTAACTTGCGCCGTATCATCTATTTACCATGCTAGCTATTGGTAACTCCCTTGAGCAGTTAGACCCACGGCATTACATTATCATCAAAGGCGCTAGAGTAAATAACCTCCGCAATTTAAGTGTTGCTATCCCCCGAAATAAACTCGTTGTTATTACGGGGGTCTCTGGCTCGGGAAAGTCCTCCCTTGCGTTTGATACTCTTTTTGCCGAAGGGCAACGCACATATGTAGAAAGCCTTAGCACCTACGCCCGGCAATTTTTGGGGCGCATGGAAAAACCCAATGTGGATTACATCAAGGGCATTTCCCCCGCCATTGCAGTAGAACAAAAAGTAAATACTCGCAATCCCCACAGCACGGTAGGTACTACTACAGAAATTTACCACTATCTAAAATTGCTCTTTGCCCGCATCGGCAAAACGTATTCGCCAATTTCGGGAAAGGTAGTTAAAAAAGACACCGTTGCCGATGTAGTGGATAGCATCATGGAAATGCCTGAAGGAGAGCGCTTTAGCATCGTTTGTCCCCTGCATCGCAAGCCAGAGCGCTCCCTTGCACAAGAGTGCAAGCTATTGCAGCAAAAAGGTTTTACAAGACTTTACTCTGCAAGTAATGAAATTATTTACCTAGAGGACTGGCTACCCCACCTCTCACCTCAAGATGAAGAAAAGCAATACTACATTCTCATAGACCGCAACACAGTCCGCAAGAATGACCCTGATCACCAGTATCGCATCGCTGATTCGGTTCAAACAGCTTTTTTTGAAGGGGAAGGCACTTGTGCAGTGATCGCTTCCAACTATCAATGGCGTTTTTTTTCCGACAAGTTCCAAGCTGACGGCATTTCCTTTGAAGAGCCTAACACACACTTCTTTAGCTTCAATAGTCCCTACGGCGCTTGCAAAACTTGCGATGGCACAGGTAGTATTTTTGGCGTAAACCCCGAGCTTGTCATTCCTTGCCCGCAACTTTCAGTATATGAAGGAGCTATTGCACCATGGCGAAGCGAGCGAATGCGCCAAGACTGGCTCGAACCTTTGCTTAAAAATAGCCAATACTTTCAATTTCCCATCCATTGCCCCTACTCTCAACTCACTGAAGAACAAAAACAATTGCTCTGGACAGGCAACCAATACTTTGCTGGTCTGAATCAATTTTTTGAATACTTGCGCTTCCAATCCCATCAACTTAAATACCAAGTGATGTTATCTCAATACCAGTCCAAAATGACCTGTCCCGATTGTCGTGGATCGCGCCTCCGTCCAGAGACTCAATACGTTAAAATCAACGGGCTTTCCATCGTGGATTTGTTGCTCATGTCTGTTAGCGAGGTACTTGACTTTTTCAATTCCTTGCAACTGTCTAATTATGAATGGCAAATTGCCCAAAGAATTGTAACCGAAATACGGAATCGACTAAGTTACTTGGTCAAAGTAGGTCTGGGCTATCTCACCCTTAACCGAACAACTTCTACTCTTTCTGGAGGGGAGTTTCAACGCATTCAACTAGCTACTTCCTTAGGGAGTTCTTTGGTAGGGAGTCTATACATTTTGGATGAACCTAGCATCGGGCTTCATCCGCGCGATACGCACCAATTAATAGAAGTCATCAAAATGTTGCGCGATGCAGGCAATACGGTAATTGTAGTAGAGCATGAAGAGGAAATAATCCGCCAAGCTGATCAAATCATAGACATTGGACCAGGAGCGGGAAGGCAAGGAGGTCAGCTAGTTTTTCAAGGCTCTTATAAAGAATTGCCAAAAGCAAAAGAAAGCCTTACAGCGTGTTACTTGCTAGGGCTGCAAAGCATACCTACCCCCAAAACCCGCCGCTTGTGGAAACACTATATTGAGATAAAAGGTGCAAAGGAACACAACTTAAAAAACATCAACGTTAAGTTTCCGCTCAATGTTCTTACAGTAGTTACAGGAGTAAGTGGTTCAGGTAAATCTACTTTAGTACGCCAGGTATTGTATCCTGCTTTAGCAAAACACGTAGGCAGCCCCACAGTAGAAGAAATGGGCAAAATGGATTCTTTGTCAGGAGATTTAAACTTAATCACACAAGTGGAATTCATCGACCAAGATTCCATTGGCAAGTCTAGTCGTTCCAATCCAGTTACCTACGTAAAGGCATATGACTATATTCGCCAACTTTTTAGTCAGCAGCCATTGGCTAAACAACGCAATTACAAACCTGGCATGTTTTCCCTCAATGTGGAAGGAGGTCGATGTGAGGCTTGTTTCGGAGAAGGCGTCATCCAAATAGCAATGCAGTTTATTGCAGACGTTTTTCTTACATGCGAATCCTGTGGTGGAAAACGCTTTAAGCAAGAGGTCCTAGAAGTGGAATACAAAGGTAAAAATATTGCTGATGTACTCAACCTTACTGTTGACGAAGCGATTGAGTTTTTTAGCAAGCATTCCAAAATAGTAGAAGCACTCCTGCCCTTGCAAAAAGTAGGATTAGGTTATGTGCGCTTAGGACAATCTTCCTCTACCTTGAGCGGAGGTGAGGCACAACGAGTGAAACTGGCTTCTTTTTTAGCCAAAGGAAGCAAAAAAGAAGAGGCACACATTTTCTTTATCTTCGACGAGCCTACTACAGGTCTTCATTTTCACGACATTAGCAAACTACTAACAGCCATCGACGAACTGGTAAACAATGGCAACACGGTAGTCATCATTGAGCACAACATGGAAGTGATCAAATCCGCTGATTGGATTATCGATTTAGGTCCAGAAGGAGGGGCTCAAGGGGGCTACGTGGTCTTTGAAGGCACTCCTGAAGAAATGGTGCAGCAATCCAACAGTTACACCGCTACCTTCCTTGCAAAAAAGCTAAAGAAAACCAGAGAGTAAATCTTTACAGCAGTTGAAAGCGTTGCAAATATTTATTTGCAACTTTGCTTTTATTTTCGGTGAAATTTGTTATTTTTGCATAAACATTACGCAAGTAATGAAAGTCAATAATTGTCAACTCCCTATTAGTTTGATTGTAAAATTCACTAAACTGATTTTTATTTCTAATTTTTCGCAACAACCATGAAAAGCCACTGGTTTAATGTTTGTACCATTCTTCTATGGTTCACGTGTACAGCTAGCGTAGCCCAATACCAGGAAGGATTTCCTTACTACATGGAGGGCGAGTATTTGCGGCGTATAGGGCAGCATGAAAGAGCAATTAGCGAGTTTAACAAAGCTCTTCAACAAGAGCCTGCCAATTACAGCTATTTATTGGCGCGCGCACAAAGTGAATTGCAACTTAAAAGGCTAGATGCAGCTTTGCATTCTCTCCAAGGTGCTTTGAAAATCAAGAATGACTTGGCTAGTGCTCACGCACTCATCGCAGGTATTTATCGCTCTAGGAATGAAATAGAAAAAGCTACCCATCACTACGAAGAAGCCTTTAACTATGAAACGGACCTCAACAAAAAGGTGCGGTACAAAATATTAGTAGTTCAAAAACTTATTAAAGATAATAACTGGGCTCAAGCCTATCAAAAAATTAGAGAAGCCTATGCCGTAGCTCCTCAGAATGAGGTAGTAATTTACTATTTGGCGCGCTTGGGCAACAAAATTGGCAAGCACAGCGAAGTTATCGAGGCTATTTCCCAAATAGAAGATAAAATCAGCGCATGGCAACCTGCACAAAATGCAAAATATTACTATGAGCTCGGCTACGCTTGGTATCAGTTAGAAGAGTATGAAAAAGCTAAACAAGCATGGAAAAAAGTCGACTCTGGACCTTATAAAGCACAACTAGAACGCTTCTCGCCCAAGTACTTCTGCAATCTTAGCGTCGCTTACTTTAGGGTGTATGAAAATGAGCTAGCGCAACAATATGCTGAACGCGCCAGTAAGATAGAAGATACCAACACTGCCGCTTATGTACTCTTGGCACAGATAGCCAAGCGCAATGCTAATCACAGCAGTGCCATTGCTAGCCTGCAAAATGCCCTCCATTCAACTACTGACCGCATGAAACAACTCCATCTATACATACAACTCGCAGAGTTGCATTGCAATGCTCATCAATACAACAAAGCCATACAAGCAGCGGAAGAAGCTCAAAAGATTAGCTTTGCTGAACCTAAAACTCTTTTGCTCAGAAGTGTAGCCTTGTACAAAACAGGGGACTACAAGGCAGTTATTGAATACTTGCAAACTATGTTGCAAAACGAGCAGTTTGATACTTCCACAACAGCAGAAATGAACTTCTTAATGGGGCTGGCTGCTAAAAAGGCTGGTAATATTCAACTTGCTAAGCAGAGTTTTTCAATAGCCGGGCGCAGTCCTCTTTTCAAAGATGCAGCACAAGCAGAACTGGCTACTATGACAGTGGAAGCAATAGAATAACGCCTTTAAAGAAATTTTTTCGGGCGCAGCATTCTTGCACAACAAAACAAGGCGAGTTGTGCCTAATCTTCACAACAGGAGGTAAATTCTTCAAATAATTTTAGCAGCTTTAAGGTTCTGGGACCGGGTCTGCCCTCAACAATAACTTTCCCATCGATTTGAGTAATTGGCATGATGCGTTTGGTAGTGCCAGTGGTAAACACCTCACTGGCCTGCCAAAGTTCATCTAACTGTACAGGTCGTTCTTCTACTTTAAAAATTTGCCTGGCTAGCTCAATGGTTACATGCCGCGTAATTCCCTTGAGAATATTGCAGTTAGGAGTAACTAGCAAGTCGCCATGAAATAGAAAAATATTACTTCGGCTTAGCTCACTTAAATAGCCATCTTTGTGGAATAATACATCTACCGCACCTGCTTGGGCAATTTTGTGACGCAGCATAATTAGGCGCGTGTAGTTGGTGGATTTGACTTCGGGCAATTCCCGTTGGTATTCATCGGTGATGATGTGAATGCCCTTTGTAAATTTTTCTGGAGCTATGTAAGGAATATCTTCAGTAATTATTAATAAATTGGGGGTTTCAGAGGGAGTTACTCCATCGTAGGTATAGCCTCCTGTGAGCACTAATCGAAAAGCAATATCTCTAATACCCGTAAGGCGGTGTAATTGACTCATTTGGTCGGCCAGTTGAGCTATGCTAAACGGAAAGGGAATGCCTAGCAGGGTAGCGGAGCGCTCAAACCGTTGCAAGTATTTTTCCCTCATGAAAGGCTTTCCTTGATAAGTGCGACAGTAGTCGAATAAAGCATAGCCGCGCAGCAATCCAATATCGTTAATAGCAATTTTTCCTTGCTGGGCGGGCATTATGTGTCCGTTGATGTAGCAGTAATGGCGCATTGTAGGCAATAAACCAAAGACTAGCAAAAGTATCTAGCCGCTCTTAAAAACCCATATTCCTTAGCTCTCTCTTACAGCAAGGTGAACAGAAGATAATTCAAGGAAGTACTGGCGAGGAGATTGCTAAAAAACTTCTACAACTTTTTCTTCTTCAGTATAGAGCAATAAAGTTCGAACAGGGCGCTGGCGATAGGCGGGAATCTGAGTTATCAGCCGCGCATAAGCTTTAATTTGCTGGGCATGTTTTTCCTTCAGCTCCATTCCTGTCTTATAGTCCAAAATAGTAATCCTATCAGGATCGATTACAATTCGGTCAGGGCGGAAGGTTTCACTAGGGCTTTCTACTGTTTTTTTGGCAATTAATTCTTTTTCGTTGAGCACTATTCTTTTGGGCTGGAGAGTGAAAAGTGGCGCAATTTCAGGCAAGTGAAGCAGCTGAGTCAATTTTTTTTGCAAAGATTGTTGTTCTTCTTCCGTAATCAATCCTTCGTGCAAAAGTGCAGTAACAGCGTAAGGCAAATCTTCCATGTAGCGAATTTTTTCAAAAGCATAGTGCAAGAGCACTCCCTGCCGACGTGCTTGGTAAAGTGTTTGTAGGTCTATACGATTTTCTCCCGTTCCCTTGTCATTCCTTCTCATGCGCAACTTGTCGCGGCTTTCAGTACTTAAAAAGTTTTCGAGCACGTAAGTTTGAACAGTAGGCGCAAGGAGTGGGCGCCGCAAAGGCACTGGTTCGTTGGTTAAAACATAGCGAATTACGTTTAGGAATTCTTCCTTTTTGAGGGAGTGATTATTTTTAACAAATTGAGCCAGCAAATCACCAGCTTTGGAAACTTTTTTGTCAACGTCTCTTTTGTAAGAGATTATGTAAAGTCTATTTTCTGCTCTTGTCATCGCTACGTACAAAATATTAATTCCATCTATAAAAGCGGCTTGTTTTTCTTTTTCGTAGAGGTGTGCAAAAGCAGTGTGTCGCATTTTTTTACTTATCTGCACCCATATAGCAGGTAATTCAGAAGCTAGGCGTTGGTTGGTCCAAGGCACCCAAGTATAAGTCTGATGATGAGGTGTAAGCTCCCAATCGGCAGAGGGCACAATCACTACGGGAAATTGCAATCCTTTTGCACTGTGAATGGTCATCAGTCGAATAGCTTCCTCTCCTGCAGGAGGCATAGTAACGGAAATAGTGTCGGCTTTTTTATCCCAATAGTCAATAAAATCATCTAAATTGTTGTTTTGATTTTGGCTAAATATTAGTAGTTCGTCGAGGAGGCGTTGCAAGAAAATTTGCTCTGCAGCATTGTCGTTCAAATGAAAAATTCTGATGAGTTCTTCAGCGATTTCGTAGAGGGAAAGGTATTGCAGCGCTCTGAAAATCAAATGTTTTCCGAAGCGGTCGCAGATAAATTGCAAAAAGTCGCTCAAGCGCGGATTGGAGGCAATTTCCGAAATTTCGCGATGTGTTTTACCAGAATAGTCTCCATTGATGCCATCAATTTGCAAATGACGATAAAGAAAATAAAGCACTTCCGAACGCACCGATGGATTGAGCGGCTGAGCTAAAATTCTCATAAAACCTATAATAAACTGCACGCGCGGCGATTGACTGACCAGTAGCGATTCAGGGGATACTACTCGATACCCATTTTCTAGTAATCTCGCTGCCAGTTGAATAGCCTCCGAATTAGTTCGGCAAATGATGGCGATTTCATTTGCTTTAAATCCTTCAGCTATTGATTTGTCAATAATTTCTTTGCATAGCTGGAAATTATCCTCTACGCAATCACCCTCAAGGGCTTTTTGATCCTCTTTGTAGTCCAGCAATAACAACTCAACGCGACCTGGGTGCTGTTTTTTAACTTTTTGAGAATGATTTTGATAATACCGCGCAAGATCGGGATATTCTTTGGAAAAATTTTTTACTACATAGTCAAAGAATTGGTTGTTAAACTCTACAATGGGTGCCGCACTTCGGAAGTTGTACTCTAGCTGGTAAGGTTGAAAGTAGTGCTTAAAGATGTGCCTTTCTTGTGGCAGGTGATAGTCGGAGGGCAGTTCAGGCAAGTGCGCCATGATTTCGGCATCACCACTGCGCCAGCGGTAGATAGCTTGCTTGACGTCACCTACTACCATATTGGCACTTTTAGTACCTAAAGCGTTGACTATCAAAGGAATCAAGTTGCGCCATTGCAAGTGAGACGTATCTTGAAATTCATCTATGAGCAAGTGGCGGTAGCGCTCGCCGATGCGCTCGTAGAGGTAAGGTACTGGTTCGGCTTCTATGATGCGGTGAATGCGTTGGCTTAACTCACTAAGGTGCACTTTATTAGTCTCCAACATAATTAGTTCTATCTCGCGGCGCAAACAGCCCAACAAACCCAGCGGATACAAACTTCTCAGCGCTAAACGAGCCTCTAAGTAATCGGATAAAAATTTTTCCCTTAACTCTTCTATTTGGAAAAAAATTTCAGCCAATTGACCAGAAATTTGCCTAATTATTTCCCTTTCTTTGCTACCCGTTGCAGAAGCCGTCCATTTACCATCGTGAACGTTGTTGTAGATAGTCTTGCTAGGACCTTCTTCAAAGCGTTTCCAGTCTCCCTGAGATAACTTGCTAAAATAAGTACCAACTCCTTTGCTACCTCCCGCAAGCCACTGAGGAAGAATTTGATTTACCTCCATCAAATGAAGGGCTTGACTGGCAAGTGAAATAATTTGATTTTGAAGGTTTTGGCAAAATTCACTTAGCTCTTGGTGCATGGCTGAAAAGCGCTCTAGAGGAATTTTCGCCAACTGTTCCACAAAGGAATGACTTTGCTCTTTAAAGAGATGTCTTCCAAACTCCATTAGCGCTTTATCCACTTGCCAGCGCCTGCCTTGACTGGCTTCGTAATGCGCAAAACTTTCTATGATATGGGTCAATAAAGAATCGCCTCGCATGCCTACCTGCTCCAGCAATCGGCTAATGGCAAGTTCTAACAACTCTTCTTCATCGAGCTCTACTTGGTAGTTGTAAGGTAGATTTAAGTCCTTAGTAAAGGACATTGCCACCTTGTTGCTAAAAGAATCTATGGTGCCTACTGAAAGGTCTGAATAATTGTGCAGGAGATGGGTGAAGGTAAGAGCAGCCCGCTGGCAAATTTTTTCTTCACTCCATTCCTGATGGGGATACTCTTGCCTAATTTCATTGACAAGATCGGTCAAAAGTGGGGAAGTGCTTCCCTGTTCTAGCCTGCTGAGATGCTGCAAAGACGAAATAATTCGCTCTTTCATTTCTTTTGCAGCATCTCTGGTAAAAGTAATTGCTAAAATGCGCTGGTAGTAGTCTCCTTTAAAAAATTGCCCTCCTGCTGGCGCTGCAATTGCTAATTTGACAAATTCTTTAGTCAATGTGTAGGTTTTTCCCGATCCTGCTGAAGAGCGATATACTTTGAAAGCAGCCATGTTAGTTGCCGTTTAAAAATGCTGAAATTTCTTTGTCTAACTGTATCAAAGAAGGTAGGTGGATGTACATCATATGCCCTGCTTCGTAGTAAGTAGTGCGGATGTTTTTTCGCAGAGAAGGATCTAAAAACATGTGGTTAATTGTGTAGTCAGTAGCAAAATAAGGGGTAGCAAGGTCGTAGTAGCCACTGGCAATAAGCACGCGCAGATGAGGATTTTTGCTCATGGCTTGGCGCAAAGTTTCTGCCACGTTGAGATATTGATTTTGGACGTTGCTGTAATTCCATGGCTGTACGCGGTTGGTGAGAATTTCATAAGGCAAATCGTTTTCGTACTTTAGTTGACTGCGCAGGTAGTAGTTGATAGCCATTGTATAAGGTCCATAAATAGTAGCGTTGTAGCTAGGGTCGAACTCATAGGTTTCGCCCACGTAGTCATAATCAAAACCAGTAAATCTGCCGTCAAGCCTTCCGACAGTTTTTCGCTCATGGCGCAAGAGTTCTTTACAAAATCGCTGGATATTAATCCGCAAATGGGTGCGCAGCAAATACTCAATGCTAAGTCCTGTAAATTGGCTCAACTTTTCAGCCATTAATTTTTCTTCAGAAGCTGTTAGGCGATCTCCTTTCATCAGAGCCAAAGTGTATTCATTGAGGGCAAAGTGTTCCACTTGGCTAAGCAGGGTTTTCAAATCAGCAAATCGATCGCCCAATTGCTTATGATACCAAGCAATAGCAGCATAGGTAGGCAAAAAGAGGATATAAGGCAAATCATTTCCTTTTTCAAAACGCGCAGTTTGAAAGTTCATAATAGCCGAGATGAGGATAATTCCATTGAGGTATAAGCCGTGTCGGTCTTGGAGATACCCGCTTAGCCCTGCGGCTCTGGTAGTGCCATAACTCTCCCCAGCAAGGTACTTAGGCGATTGCCATCGCTGAAAGCGGGTAGTCCACAAGCGAATAAAATCACCCACAGTAGTAATATCTTCAGTGTATCCTAAGAACTCTTTCTTATCTACTCCTTCCGCAGGTCGGCTATAGCCAGTCATCACAGGGTCTATAAACACAAGGTCAGTATCATCTAGCCAAGTGTAGGGATTATCCACTAGTTGATAAGGAGGCATAGGGGGTTCTCCTTTTTCGTTCATTAGCACCCGTTTAGGTCCTGCAGTACCCAGATGAAGCCATACGGAAGAAGAACCAGGACCGCCGTTAAAAGTAAAAGTAACAGGACGGGCGCGCATATCCGCTACACCTTCTTTAGTGTAAGCAATGAAAAAAATATTTGCACGAGGCTTGCCATCTTCTTCCCTTAGCAAAAGGTAACCTGTGGTAGCTCGGTAACGCAACAATTGCCCGCTAGCAAGGGTAACTTGGTGTTGGGTAGTAACTAATGGAGGGTCAGCAATTGTAACACCAGAAGATTTGTCTTGTGCTGGAAGTTTTGCGCAATTTATTAGTAGAAAGAGTATTCCTGTGGTAAGGAGGTTGTACTTCATCGCATTGGCAAATTGTTTCCAGCTAAGTTATCAAAAACGTCAATTAGCTCAACAGAAATAACCAGTAGAGAACAATTGTCAAAATAACGAGGCGTTTTATACCAGAAGGCAATAAATTTTTTATCTTCATGCCGTGAAAAAAGTAATTCTTTCGCTTTGGTGCTTTTGCTGGCTTATTACTGCCTATGCACAAGCTATTTTGAAAGAAAATGCTTTAGACAGTTTGCGAAAATTACTACATAGCGCTCATCTTGCTGATACACTCCGCGTAGAGGTTATCAATACATTAGCCTTTAATTTTTACGGCAAATCTCTAGACAGCGTCAAGCTATTGGCTGACTCGGCATTGCACCATGCTCGGCGAATCAACTACCAGCGTGGTTTGGCTACTGCCCAATGGATTAAAGGCATGTATTGGGTAGATCTAGGAGAGTACGACCTTGCCATCGAGCTTTATCTTTCTGCTTTGAGAACTTTTGAGCAACTCAAAGATAAAGCTGGCATTGCGCGCGTAAACAACCTAATGGGCATGGCACACCTGCATTTGAAAAGATATGAGGAAGCACTTAACTATTTTTCTCAAGCTCTTGCTACTTACCAGCAGCTCAACAACCGCGAGCGCGTAGCTACTTGCTATAATAACTTGGGATTAGTACAAATGGAAAAGGGCAACTATGCCCGTGCAATTGAACTGATATTCAAAGGCTGGCTAATTAACGATTCTTTAGGATTGCGCAATAAAGTAGCCGTTAGCTACAATGACTTGGGAAGAGTATATTTCAAAAAGGGCGATTACTTACAAGCACTGGCTTTCTTCAAAAAAGCACTTGTTACCAATATTGCCATTGACCGAGTAACTAAAATCCCAGAAAATTACAATCGCATTGCCGATTGCTATCGACAACTAAAACAATATGAGGAAGCAATTCAGTACTATCAGACAGCTCTGAAAAAAGCCAGTGCTCTTGGTTTAAAAGAGCAAGTCAAAATTGCTTATGAAGGACTGGCTACTTGTCATGCTAAGCAAAATGATTTCCAGAAAGCTTATCACTACTATCAACTCTTTCACCAACTAAGTGACTCTATTTTCAATGCCGAGAGTGCGGAAAAAATTGCCCGCATGCAAGCTATTTATCAAACTGAGCAACAAGCAGCGCGGATTGAATTGCTCACCAAAGAGCGACAGTTGCACCAAGAAGAAGCCGAGTTTCGCCGTAGGCAATTAATAGGTGCCTCGGTTATCTTGCTAATGACAATTGCCCTTGCAGGAGTATTTTTCCGCAACTGGCAACATCGCCGCAGGATAAGCCAAGAGCTAGCCACTAAGAACGAGGAAATTAGGCAAAAACACGAGGAAATACGTATTCAGGCAGAGCATCTCACTACAGCCCTTAGAGAATTGGAAAAAAAGAATAGCGATATTACTGCTAGCCTTAATTACGCCCAACGCATTCAAGCAGCTATTTTGCCCCATCACTCGCGCATTAGCAAATCCTTGCCTGAGTATTTTATTCTTTACCGCCCTCGCGATATTGTCTCAGGCGACTTTTACTGGTTTCAAGACATTGGTTTGCTGCAATACGGCAAGGCAGGAGAAAAAATGATTATCGCCGCTGCAGACTGTACAGGCCACGGCGTTCCAGGAGCTTTCATGAGCTTAATCGGAACTGATTTGCTAAATCAAGTGGTCAATTTGCACAACGTATACCAGCCTGCCGAAGCCCTCATGCTCTTAGAACAAGGAGTAAGAAAACTGTTGCAAAAAGACACTACTGAAAATCGAGATACGATAGAAATAGGATTTTGCTACATCGACCTGCCTACTGCTAAGTTATACTTTGGAGGAGCTGCTATGCCACTTTATTATGTTAAAGATGGCGAATTATTCGTCATTAAAGGTGATAAGTTTGCCATAGGAGCAGCTCCTGAAGGATTTTTGTTTCAACACCACGTTATCGAACTAAAAGAACCCATTACGTGCTACCTTTGTTCAGATGGCTTTCAAGACCAATTTGGAGGACCTGCAAGGCGCAAGTTTATGATAAAGCGACTTCGCGAAGCCTTATACAACGCCGCACAAATGCCTTTCAATGAACAAAAACAGTACTTAGAACTAGTTTTAAACACATGGAAAGGCAGTGAACCACAAATAGATGACATTATGGTAATCGGGTTTAAGATTTGATTAGTTGTCTAGTTTTTTATTAATCTTGTCGAGTTCATTTTCACGAAAGCCAATTTGATAAATCCAACGGGGTAAGCTAAGCCAAGCAGAACGTGGCTCTACTTCTCCTTGACCTGCCACCGTCCTTTTTGAGGAATCAACCCCTGGAAAAATGCTGATTTTTGTGCGATTTCCCCTTTTTCCATCTACACACTTTGAAAGAACCCGAGAAACGCTCCGCATACGCTTTGTCAAGTCGTTGTAAGGTTTTGTATTTTTCAAATGGCTCCAATTTTGCTTTGGCATCTTTTACCTCAGCTTTTATAACTATGACTGCATGTAGCAACTCAAGGGTACCCACCACCTGCGCCGCTGTTGGTGATTGCTTTTTTATCCAACTATTGTATTCATAAAACCTAGACAGGCTCTTAAGTTTGCGATTTTTTCTGACGTTTCGCCAAGAGTGTTTTTTATCTATTGTTCTAAGTGGTAGCCTGATAACAAAATTCTCACTTGTCTTGCCACACAAATCAACAAATTGATATATTGCAAACTACTTTCGCAGTAAAAATTGAAAATGAAACGCTTTTTAATAACTGCCTTGCAAACTTGTAGCCACTTTGCAAAGGCGATCAATGAGTACGTAGGGCGTGCCATTTCTTGGCTGACTACAGGGTTGGTATTGGTTTTTTGCATCGACGTATTACTGCGCTACGTGTTCAAAAGTGCTAGTGTGGCGTTCTACGAAATTGAATGGCATCTCTTCTCCCTCATTTTTCTTTTAGGAGCGGGCTACTCTCTAAAACACGACCGCCATGTAAGAGTGGATATATTCTATGCTCGCTTCAGCCCTAAAGCCAAAGCATGGATTAACTTTTTAGGAGTGGGGTTGTTTCTTATTCCTTTTGCGGTTTTGGTGATTAAATCCTCTATTCCCTACGTGGCTATGTCTTACCGCATCAACGAGAGTTCAGCTGATGCAGGGGGATTGCCTTATCGCTACTTAATTAAAAGTGCCATCACTGCAGGATTTTCTTTGCTACTCCTACAAGGCATTGCTCTGATGTTGGATAGCTTGCTAATATTGCTGAGATTAGATAAATCCACCAACCAACTATGATTGCACTATTACTATTTTTAGCCCTGTTCGCGCTTTTATTATTGGGCTTTCCAGTAGCATTTACTTTAGCAGGGGTCTCTATCATTTTTGGCTTATTCACTTTTGGGTTAGAGCTTTTCAATCTATTGCCCATGCGCATTTATGGCACTATGAACAATTACGTGTTAATTGCCGTGCCATTATTTGTTTACATGGGCGTGATGTTGGAAAAATCGGGCATTGCTGAGCGATTGCTCAATGCGATGGCTATGTTTTTTGGTGGTCTGCGCGGAGGTTTAGCCCTTTCTGTGGTCATTGTAGGGGCTATGTTAGCAGCTTCTACGGGAGTAGTAGGGGCTACCGTAGTTACAATGGGACTGCTAAGCTTACCAGTGATGCTCTCCCGCGGCTATAGCCCTTACTTAGCCACTGGTACCATTGCTGCAGCGGGTACTTTGGGACAAGTTGTGCCGCCTAGCGTGATTTTGGTACTGTTGGGAAGTGTGATGAACATTTCTGTGGGTGATTTGTTTGTCGGAGCGGTAGTGCCTAGCCTTTTGTTAGTAGTAGGATACATAATTTACATTATCGTTTTCTCGTTGCTCAAGCCAGGGGCAGCTCCAGCAATTTCAGCCAGTGAGCGCGCTGCTTTTAAAGGAAAGGGCTTTTATGGACGTTTATTCCGAGCTTTTGTGCTGCCAATGATTTTAGTAGTGGCAGTGCTGGGAGTCATTTTTGCTGGGATTGCTTCCCCTACGGAAGCAGCAGGCGTAGGTGCTTTCATGGCTACCCTGCTAACAGCCTATGAAGGCAAGCTCAATCTCAAAGTACTGCGCGAAGTCATGACTGAAACTACGCACTTGACCGTGATGGTGTTCATTATCCTCATCGGTGCAACAGCATTTGGACTGGTCTTTAGAGGAGTAGGTGGTGACCAAGCACTGGTGTCTCTTATTGAAAGCGTTAAGCTGAGTCCTTACGCCTTTTTAGCATTTGTGATGATAGGCATGTTTATCGCTGGCTTCTTCATCGACTTTATAGAAATTATTTTCATTTTCATGCCTGTTATTACACCAATTTTTGCCCGTTACCAAATGGATTTGCTCTGGATAGGCATTTTGGTGTGCTTGAATTTACAAACTTCTTTTCTCACGCCGCCATTTGGTTTTTCACTTTTCTACCTCAAAGGCGTTGCCCCGCCACAAGTTACTACGCAACATCTTTATCGCGGTATTATACCGTTTATTGTCATTCAGTTACTCGTACTATTGGCAGTGGCTCTACATCCTCAGCTTGCTGTATGGCTTCCCAAAGCACTGCGCTAGCCTTTTGTTCGAGCTGTTTTTACGCTGCACTTAGAGCGATCAACCTGCACTTGGAGAGCTAAAAAGTTGCAGAAATTGTCTAGCGCTGCACTTAAATTATACATTAATGGGAACCTTCTTGAGAATGGCTTCCACTACATCTCGTGTAGTGATTCCTTCTGCTTCGGCTTCGTAGTTGAGAATGATGCGGTGGTTAAGTACGTCAAAAGCTACCTCTTTAATATCTTCTGGCAGGACGAAGTTGCGACCTTCAAAAAATGCGATAGCTTTTGCAGCGCGGTTTAAGTTGATGCTTGCTCTAGGAGAGACGCCGTATTGAATATAATTAGCAATATCGCCCAAGTTGTATTCTTTAGGACGACGCGTGGCAAATACCAACTCTATGATGTATTTCTCTAATGACTCAGAGATAGTAACGCGGTTAATTGCCTGGCGGATTTGAAAAATTTCTTGCTTGTTGAGCACAGGACGCACAGTGGACTGAAATGACATATCACTCATGCGACGCATTACTTCCAGCTCCGACTCTTTATCCAAATAACTGACAAATATTTTTAGCATAAAGCGATCCAGCTGAGCCTCTGGCAAAGGATAAGTGCCTTCTTGTTCTACTGGGTTTTGGGTTGCCATCACCAAGAAGGGCTTATCTAGGGGAAAAGTTGTTTCGCCAATAGTAACTTGGCGCTCTTGCATGGCTTCCAGCAAAGCAGCTTGTACTTTGGCAGGAGAGCGGTTGACTTCATCGGCAAGGATCATATTGGCGAAAATGGGACCTTTCTTAACTTCAAATTCTCCTGTGCGCTGGTTATAAATCATTGTGCCTATGAGATCGGAAGGAAGCAGATCAGGAGTAAATTGTATGCGCTGAAAATCTAGGTGCAGGGCATCGGCTAAAGTATTGACCGTAAGGGTTTTAGCAAGCCCAGGCACCCCTTCCAGCAAAATATGTCCATTGGTAAACAGTCCAACTAGTAAACGATTGATCATATATCGTTGTCCTACCACTACCTTGCCCACTTCCTCATAAACTTGCTTGATTTTCAGTTGCATTTCTTCAGTGGTCATCGGCACAACTGTTTTGTTCGCATTTGCAAATTAATCTTTTTTAGGCAAATGCACAGCTGCTAGCATGCAGCGCGCGCTCCCTCCTCCGTTGGCTTCTATCGTGTAAAGAGGAGCAAAAACAGGACGAGCATGCTTTTGAATCTCTTCCAATTGCATCGGCGTAAGGCAGCGATAAGCCTGTTCGGACATGACAAGCAATTTTTCTCCTTTGTTGTTGTGTACTTCCAGCATGTTGCCTGCAAATCGGTGCATTTGTTCAAGGCTAATTTCGATGATTTTCTTTCCCGAATGAATAATTTCTTGGGCTACTATTTGACGCTCTTCTTCGGCAATACAAGACAAGCAAATGACAACGTAATTGGTCGCAACGCACATCATGACATTGGTGTGATAAATTGCCTTTCCATTTTCATCATAAGCGTGAAAGGCAACGAGGCGGTAGCCAGTTTTTCTTGCAAAATCTTCTAAAACTTCAGCATGCGTGCGAGGAGAATAGCATGCATAGCATATTTTGTTGTCATAATCTAAAACCATGCTACCGGTGCCTTCTAAAAATTTGTCTTCCTCTTCGTAATGAGAAAGATCTATCTCGTTATTGATTTCAAAATGGTCTCTGAGAAGTTCTAAAATACTTCGGCGGCGTTCCCAACGGCGATTTTCTGCCTGCATAGGATAAAAAATCACTGTGCCATCTTGGTGAAAAGAAATCCAGTTGTTGGGAAAGATAGCATCTGGTTTTACAGGCTCAGGAGTATCGTACACTACAATAACGTTAATCCCATTCTGGCGCAGCAGGTCCGCAAAGTGGTCAAATTCTTGTAACGCTAACAGAGGTACTTCTCCGCTGTTTGCAGTAGGAACTTGGAATGCGTTAGAGGTTGCCGTTTGTGGATTAAATCCGAAATGGGCAGGTCGCACCATCATGACTGTGTCACATGTCTGCATTTCACATTCTCAATTAGATTAGCTAAGTTAGTATTTAACTTGACAAACCCATGCTTGAGTTAAAAAGCGTGTCGCACTATTACCATCAAGTCAGAGCCTTGCACGAGATTCATCTTACTTTTCTGCCAGGTCAAGTTCACGGGATTGTAGGCACTAACGGAGCGGGGAAAACAACACTGCTAATGCTCATTAGCCAGTTGTTGAAAATTCAACAAGGCACTATAGAGCTCAATAGAAAGGCTATTTCTTCCACAGAAGTGGCTTTTTTGCCTGCTCACACTTATTTATACCACTATATTACTGGTCAAGAGTATTTGGCACTTTTTCAGGCTCATAATCCGTCGGCTAACTTTGAGGTGCTCAATCGCATTTTTCGGCTGCCCTTGCATCGCTTAGTAGATGAGTATTCAACAGGAATGCGAAAAAAATTAGCATTAATGGGGCTAATAGCACTTAACCGACCTGTTTTTGTACTGGATGAACCTTTCAACAGCGTGGATATGGAGGGGGTCTTTGCGTTTCAAGAAGCCATTAAATGGCTGGCAAAGCAAGGCAAAATTATACTGATCACTTCGCATATTTTCGAAAGTTTAGCTTCTGTATGCGACTATATTCACTACTTGCAAGAAGGGGTAATCTGCGGCAGTTATGATCAGAGCCATTTTGACCATCTTCACCAAGCATTGCGACATCAGTTTGAGCAAAGCCACCAACCTGATTGGCAAGAGTTTTTTGGATTCAAGCAATAAACATTTTTACAAAAAAATTAATCCGCCGCAGGAAAATATAGGGTGACAAAAAACAGCCAAACAAATTGCTTTGTAATCACAAGTGCAATTTAATAAGGTCGGTGCTGTTTGCTTTAAGCAGGGCAATTTAGACTAAAAAATGAACTATATTGCAGGGTAAACAAACTCATGCGGTGTAAGATGACCTTGCCTACCGCACTTGCTCAGAAAAAACAGTGGACTTATAGCCAGTTGCTTGAAGTCCTTGACGAAGACATTTCCTGCGAACTAATTGACTCTCAAATTTATCCTATGCCTTCGCCTTCCGCTGAGCATCAAGAAATTTCAGGTATAATGGAATTTCTCATGAGGCTTGCTTTGATGCAAAACAAAACAAATGGAAAAATATTTGACGCTCCTTTTGACGTAGTGCTAAGTGAAAGCAAGGTAGTTCAGCCAGATATTTTTTACATCACTGCCGAAAAAACCAGCCAGATTGAAAAGAAATGCTTTCGCGGTGCTCCTGACCTCGTGGTAGAAGTGGTTTCCGACACTTCTTTGCAACGCGATTATTTCACCAAACGCGAACTTTATGAACGCTTTGGAGTAACCGAATACTGGATTGTAGACCCCGCCCACAAGTCAGTTACCTTGCTCGGGCTCAAAGAAGGCAAATACGAGCTCAAAGCTGCTCTATCTGCACAAGACCCCGAAGCAAAAGCCTACTCCGAAGTATTAAAAGGCTTTGCCCTAAGTTGGAAAGAACTCTTTCAAACCTCGTCGTAAACTGCAAACTGTAGAGTATGACTTTGCCTGCCGCACTCGCTCAGAAAAAACAGTGGACTTATAGCCAGTTGCTCGAAGTCCTTGACGAAGATATTTCCTGCGAACTAATTGACTCTCAAATTTATCTTATGCCTTCCCCTTCTTTTGAGCACCAAAAAATAGTTAGGGAAATAGTAAGGCTAATGCTTAATTCAATGCAATTAAAAGGCGAAGTTATTTTCGCTCCTTTTGACGTAGTGCTAAGTGAAAGCAAGGTAGTTCAGCCAGATATTTTTTACATCACTGTCGAAAAAACCAGCCAGATTGAAAAAAAATGCTTTCGCGGTGCTCCCGACCTCGTGGTAGAAGTAGTTTCCGACACTTCTTTGCAACGCGACTATTTCACCAAACGCGAACTTTATGAACGCTTTGGAGTAACCGAATACTGGATTGTAGACCCCGCTCACAAGTCAGTTACCTTGCTCGAGCTCAAAGAAGGCAAATACGAGCTCAAAGCTGCTCTATCTGCACAAGACCCCGA
>JANWWZ010000025.1 GCA_025057115.1 Bernardetiaceae bacterium | reverse complement strand
CTCACTGACACCTCCGACTCTATCAAAAAACCGCACAGCTTCAGCGCTAAGAAAAGAATCGCATGAAAGTATCGCTCCTGACGACTGTCGAACAATTGATGCGGAATGCAGCTGAACAACCCGTTGACAGTCTCCATCATCAAAGGAAGATCGTTGTGCATCACTGCCCGCACCATGTTGCGACCCAACGAGGCTCCACCGGGATTGTCGGAAAACCCTGAAAGCAAATGAGCCGTCATGGCTTGTGCCACTTCTTGGTTGGGATAGTCCAACACCAACGAGCCAACCGCATCTACTTCTCGAATGGTCAAGTAGCCCGTCTGAAACAACAAAGTCAGGTAGCTCAACTTGTCCAAGTGCATGTTTTCCGTTTCGATGGGGTCGATGACCACCCCACTGAAGTCGTAGACCATTTTGTCTTTGAGCATCTCTACCAAAAACTTCGGCGTGCCCGTGTCAAACCAAAAGTTCATGAACTTGCCTTCCTCCAAAAAGCGCAAGACCGAGTACGGATTGTACACCCGCTCCACCCCGTTCCACGAAAAACCGTCGTACCAGTACCGCACCTGACCTAACAACCCCTCCCGAGAAATCCCCTGCCGCTTGGCTATCTCCTCCAAATGAACGGCAAAGTACCTCTCTATCTCCTCTTGCGTATAGCCCAACATGTTGTGAAACCAATCCGAAAAAGTCAGGTCGGTCAGGTTGTTCAGGTCGGAAAAGGCAGAGACTTTGGCAAACCGCGCTACCCCTGTCATGAAAAAGAAGCAAATGTGCTCAGAACTGCCCTTGACCACGCTGTAGAGTTGTCGCAAAATGTCTCGATGCAGGTAAGCTTGTTGGTTGTTTGCTACTTCCAGCACCTCGGTGATGGGCTTGTCGTACTCGTCGATGAGCACAGCTACTTGCCTGCCACACTGGCGATGAAGACGCTCCATCAACTCGGCAAACTTAAGCCCAATGCCCGTTTCTCGCAGCTCGACTTTGTAGCTTGCTGCAATTGCATTTAACCTCCTGTCGATGGCAGGGGTCAGTCCGATGTCTTTAAACCCTATTCTGCTGAAGTCCAGATGAATGACCGGGTGAGGCTGCCAGTCAATCTTGTCGTAGATGAAAAGCCCTTCAAAAAGCTCTCGCCTGCCTTCGAACAAGTTCTTCAACAAACTCACCAACAACGACTTGCCAAATCGACGAGGACGGGCAATGAAATTAAACTTGCTTTTTCGGACAAAAACGAGCTTATGAATGAAAGCCGTTTTGTCCACATAGAGCATTTTCTTACTCCTTAGCTCGGCGAAATCCTGCTCACCAGTGGATAAAAGCAAAGAAGCAGAGGTCATTTAAGGAGTTTTTACAAAGATATTTACTGGCAAAATAGAATGCACTGGCTCTTTTGATTATCCGATGCAGTAACTTGGCTCTATGTAATGCAATTATTCACTTTAGCTTATGCCTGCACAAAAACTTTCTTCAGACACCAGACGAAATCCTTCGCTACCTGTTATTGGTGTATTTACAGCCTGCGATCCTCGGATAGATGAAAATGCTCGCATTCGCGCTGGCAATATTGTACGCATGGCTGCTGAACAACTCGCCGATGCTATTGTATTACCCGACAAAACGCCAGTCCCTGTAGTATACTCTGACTTGCTGGTAGATGGAGAACAGCAAGCCGATGCCGTAGCAGCTCAGTTTAAGGCTGCTGGAGTAAACGTTATTGTCTGCGTACCAGACACTTGGTCCTTTCCGCAACTTACAGTCATTTCATTATTAGCCCACTTTCCCACTGATACACCATTTAACTTTACTACGGGCAACAGCGGACCTCGTCCAGGAGTAGTTTTTACCCATGCTACTGCTGGTGCTTTGGCTCAATCAGGCAGGTTGGTACATATCAATGTAGGTAGCTGGCCCGATACAGGACTTGAACCTGTAATGACTCCGCAAACTCGCCAAACGCTTATCGATTGGTGTTATGCCGCCGTTACTTACCAAGGACTAAAAGGTCGGCGCGTGGTAGTGTTTGGACACGATTCAATGGGAATGGAAACTGCCCTACCGCATATTGCTGCAACGCGTAATTACTTTGGTTTGGAAATCACGCGGCTGGATATGAAACTTCTTGCCGACATGCTCCACAAAAAAGCATATGACCCCGCAGAGCTCAGCCGCATGCGCCAATGGTTGCTAGAAGGTTCTCAAGGAGCAGAACTTCCCACCCCTCAGGACGCGGAGAATTTCGACAAGAGCCTCGCCCTTTACTTAATTGTCCGCCAGATCATGGAAGATCTAAACGCGGTAGGCGGTGGTTTTATGAGTCAGTTAGAATGGGGGTCGGATGCTCGTGGACTGCCCTTGCCTGTTGCTGATATCATGGAGTCGCTCTTTAACTCCACCTTTGACCATAATGGTCCCAAACCTGTCGTTCCCTACGCTACGGAAGCAGATGTACAAGCCCTTCTTACTCAATTGTTTATGACATGGCTCTCAGGGGGAAATCCGCCTTTGTTCATGGATTTTCGCAAGGTATGGGAGCCGCACGAAATTCAAGCTTTTGCACAAATGCACGGAGTAGAGCTCCAGGGAGATACTGAATGGGAGCGCAAGGGATTTGTAGATGGAGTTAATTCGGGTTCTGCTTCGTTCAACTGGGCAGGACTGCCAGGGGAATCCCCAGAAGAACTACTCAAGCGCATTTCCTTCCCTAAGGCGGTAGATTATTTCTTTTATTTAGGCAATTCGGTGCATTTCATTTCACCAGCGGGCATTGAAGGCATTGCAGCACGGATGGCATATAGCTCCCTTTCAGGAATGTTTTCAATGATATGGGACGAAGCAGTTACTATCTTACCTCCCGAAAAGCTAGCCAAAGCTATTTGCCAGACAGCTAATCCCACCTGGCCGCATACTTTTGTAATGCCCAAACACGCTACTATGGCAGAATACAAACACTACGCTCCTGCTAATCACTTCCATATGACTTGGAATCTCAATCGAGCTCGGCTTCAATACTGGATGGACCTAGCCAATGTGCTTTCTGTAACGCCATGGGCTGCCATGCCAACCTTCCAAGAAGGCAAGGACAGACCTTTGCCTTTGTTATACCTCCTCAATGGCGGTGAAAATGCCACTAAACTGATGCGGAGAAAATAACAATTGCACCATGGAAAAACAATTTGCCCTAGGTTTTGACTTCGGTACCGCCTCTGTCAGAGCCTGCATCATCGATGCCGATACAGGCGAAACAATAGCTACTGCTGTTTCTCCTTACAAAAGTGGAGAAAATGGCACTCTATACGACCCTCAGCAACCACTTCTGGCAAGGCAATCGCCTTTGGACTACTTAGAAAGCATGGAAATAGCAGGAGCTCAAGCAGTAGATTTGCTTCAGCAAGCAGGTTATCGACCCCATCAAGTAATTGGCATTGGTGTAGATGCTACCGCTTCAACTCCCATTCCAGTATTGGAAAATCTACAACCCCTAGCAAGTTTACCTCAGTTTGCCGACAATTTAAATGCTTATGCATGGCTTTGGAAGGACCATACAGCCATCGAAGAAGCCTTGCAAATTACGCAAATAGCCGCCGAGCATCGCCCTAACTACTTAGCCAAATGCGGCGGCAGTTATTCTTCCGAATGGTTTTGGTCAAAAATATGGCATTGTCTTAAGGTGGATGCGAAAGTATTCCATGCAGCCTACACGTGGGTAGAGCAATCTGACTTTATCCCGGGAATACTAGCCGGCATTTCACACGTAAACCAGTTAAAGCGCAACGTGTGTGCTGCAGGACATAAAGCCATGTACGCCCCTGACTGGAACGGATTGCCTGACAAAGAATTTCTTTCTATGCTTAGCCCAGAGCTAGCCGCTCTTCGAGACCGCTTGTATGAAACAGCTTATGACTATCGCCATGCGGTAGGTTCGCTTTGCCATCAGTGGGCAAAGAAACTAAGCTTGCCTGAAGGAATCCCAGTAGCAGTGGGTGCCATCGACGCCCATGTAGGAGCTATTGGTGCTGGCGTAGGCAAAGGCAAACTGGTTAAAATTATTGGTACTTCTACATGCGACATCATGGCATTTTCTCCCGCAGAAGCACCAAATGACTTTAGTGGCGTAGCAGGAATTGTTCGCGATTCGGTCATACCTGGACAAATTGGGCTAGAAGCAGGGCAAGCCGCTGTGGGAGACTTGCTAAACTGGTGGGTAAGGCAAACTCTAAACAAGGATAGCACTTATCACGTACAACTTACGCAAAAAGCTGCTGCCCTCAAACCTGGTCAAAGCGGCTTGATAGCGCTAGATTGGAATAATGGCAACCGCAATATTTTGGCTGACCAGCGACTTACTGGCTTGCTCATAGGGCAAACTTTAGCTACTTCAGACTATGAAATTTACCGAGCACTTATTGAAGCCACTGCCTTCGGGGCTCGCAAGATCACAGAACTCATTGCCAGTCAAGGAATTGAAATCAATCAAATCATTGCCACAGGGGGCATTGGTCACAAAAATGAACTATTTATGCAAATTTATGCCGATGTGCTAGGCTATCCCGTTTACTTGGTGGACAATCCTCATACCGTAGCGGTAGGAGCGGCTATCATGGGTGTGGTGGCTGCTCGAAATATTGCCAATCCTGCAGAGGTAATTGAAAAATTAGCTGTCAAAGCAAGCAAGGTGTATAAACCTCAACCTGAAGCGCAAGCCGTCTATACTCGCCTGTATCAGCTTTACAGCCAGTTGCACGATGCCTTTGGGCGCCAAGGGCATGTTGCTTCTCTCTACCAAGTAATGAAGGAACTTCTCAAGATTAAAGAGAGTACTACCTAGCCAACAAATTGCCGACAGAATTTTTACCTGTCGGCTTATTTTTTTAACAATTTAGCATTTTTCGGCGCTGCTGCACAGTTGTAAACATCGTTAAATCATTTGCCATTTAACTAACTTTTTTTGCGGCGCGTTGCATAAAATTGTTACTTTGAGATGCTATTTTCGTAATAGAATTCCATAGGGTTGGGAAAAAGGAAGCGAAAACCTAATTGTTCTACCGCCTTGTTGCTGCTAACTATTTTAAAGCTCTTGGGTTGGGAAGGCGAAACGAAAATTGGAGGGGACCAGCCGAATTTTTGCGCATTGGTAAGGTACACTTCTTGCCGCGTAGGATGCAAAGGAGCTACTGCATTGAAAATTTCGTTTACTACGTTGCGTTTTATAATTGTAGTTATCAAAGCAACGGCATCATCTCGGTGAATGAAATTAACAGGTATTTGTCCTGTGTCTACTACCTGACCAATAAAGTATTTGCCTGGAATGCGGTCATAGCCCATAAGTCCGCCACACCGCACAACAGTAGCCTTGCAATGGTTGCGCAATACCTCTTCGGCATATGCAATCTCGTCTTGCTGAGCACTCTTAATGGGACTTTCTTCTGTTACAACGCCGTTGCACTCCAAGTAAACAGAAGTAGAACTGATGTAAATTACTTTTGGCTGATTTTCTAAAAGTTGGAAGCTCTCAACAAGAGAGTCAATTTGTTTTGCATAGTGGTTTTCTAACTTGTGGCGGTGCGATGGTGGTACACTCACTACTAACCAGTGGCATGAGAGCAATTCGCGTAGTTGTGGCTCGGTTTGTGGAGCAGGTAGGTACACTTGCAAGGCTTGGGCTCCCTGTTGAGCAATGGCAGAGAGCTTTTCCGATGTCCTTGTAGAGCCCTTTACGCAGTAGCCCTGCTCAACTAGTTGGCGCGCAAGTGCTTTCCCTAGCCAGCCGCAGCCTAATATGCTAATGGTTTGCATATTTTTGCCAGCTTTTTTGTGCTAAAAAGTGCTTATTTGCAAAGTAAACCAAACACAATTCCTCTTGCAAAGTGGTTATATTGCACTACTTCAATGCTCTTATATCATGGCTCATTAAGTAATTAAGGAGATGGCTCAACAACGGAGAACTTTTTTGCAATTGCACCCAAGGGATAATGTACTGGTTGCGTTGCAAGACCTACCAGCAGGAACGTCCGTAGCTTTCAACGGTACTCAATTTACTTTAAATGAAACTATTCCTGCCAAACACAAGTTTGCTCTTTATGCTCTTGCTCCAGGAGAAGAAGTGCGCATGTACGGCGTTTTGGTGGGAAGAGCTACTAAACCTATTCCACAAGGAGGATGGATTCACACCGGCAATATCCAGCATGCTGCAGAGAACTTTGGCAAACGGCAAAAGGAATACACATGGCAGCCACCTGATGTAGCTCGTTGGCAGCATCGCACTTTCAAAGGCTACTGGCGCAGCGATGGACAAGTAGGAGTGAGAAACTACTGGATAGTAATTCCTTTGGTGTTTTGCGAAAATCGAGATGTGCTGGTGCTAAAAGATGCTTTTTTGAAAGAGCTAGGCTATGCTCAACCCGATGTATATCGCTTACAACTGCGCGACTTAATCGAATTTTACAAAAAAAATGGACATACAGAAGGTTATCAGTTCCCTTGTCGCCAAATTCACTATGAGCAAAATCGCCTGTTTAAGAATGTGGATGGGGTCAAATTTCTTACTCACGAAAGCGGCTGCGGCGGCACGCGCGAAGATGCCAATAACCTTTGTGCACTGCTGGCAGGCTATTGCGTAAATCCCAATGTAGGAGGAATTACCGTGCTGAGTTTAGGTTGCCAGCATTCTCAATTTGAAATTTTGCAGCAAAAAATTTACGAGCGCAGTCCTAACTTTGACAAGCCCTTGCTGTTTTTTGAGCGGCAAAGTTGGCGTTCTGAATACGAAATGCTCTCTGCCGCTACTTTGGAAACTTTTCGGGGGTTAATTCAAATTAACCAATGTCAGCGCCGAGAAGCTCCTCTGAGCAAATTGAGCATTGGCGTAAAGTGTGGCGGCTCAGATGGGTTTTCAGGCATTTCTGCCAATCCTGCTGTAGGGCATTGTGCCGATTTAGTAGCAGCTTTAGGAGGACGGGTCCTCATGGCAGAGTTTCCAGAGCTATGTGGAGTAGAGCAAGAACTTATAGACCGCGCCGTAAGTGATGAAGTAGCTGATCGGTTCATTTACCTAATGCGCGAATATGCCCGCCGCGCTGAAGCAGTAGGCTCTGGCTTTGACATGAACCCAAGCCCAGGCAATATTAGAGACGGTCTTATTACGGATGCTATTAAGTCCGCAGGCGCTGCTAAAAAAGGCGGTACTTCTCCCGTGGTAGATGCTATTGGCTACGGTGGTTATGCGTTTCAGGGAGGAGGGCTCAGTTTGGTATGTACCCCTGGCAACGACGTAGAAGCCACTACAGGCATGGCAGGGGCAGGAGCTACTATTCAACTCTTTACCACTGGCTTGGGAACAGCTACGGGTAACCCCATCTCTCCTATGGTCAAAATATCCACCAATAACCAACTAGCTGAGCGAATGAGCGATATTATTGACATTAATTGCGGTCAAATTATCACTGGTGAAAAAACTGTAGAGCAAATGGGCGAAGAAATTTTAGAATATGTCATCGGACTTGCCAGTGGTGAGTATGACACTGCTGCTATGCGGCTGGGACAAGACGACTTCATTTTCTGGAAACGAGGTGTTTCTTTGTAAGTATTTTTGACAACTTAAAACCTTTCTTTAGCAAGCTATGTTTCAACTCAACGGAAAAACCGCCGTTGTTACTGGCGGCGGTAGCGGCATCGGACAAGCAATAGCCGTTCTTTTTGCTCGGCAAGGAGCCACAGTCCACATCATTGAGCTTTCCTCTCAGGCAGCGGCTTCCACGTTGGAGCAAATTGCTCAATTGGGCCACACAGCCCATGCCCATACTTGCGATGTAACTCAACAGAGTGTAGTAAAACAAACCTTTGAGCAGATTGGCAGGATAGATATCCTAATTAATAATGCGGGGATTGCCCACATCGGCAATGCAGAAAACACTACAGAAGAAGATTTTGATCGAATTTTTCGCGTCAATGTCAAAGGCGTTTACAATTGCTTGCATGCAGCCATCCCTTTGATGAAGCGCCAAGGGGGAGGGGTCATTCTCAACATGGCAAGTATTGCTGCCCATGTAGGTTTGTCAGACAGATTTGCCTACTCTATGTCTAAAGGGGCGGTATATGCCATGACTCTCTCCGTAGCCAAAGACTTTATCAAGGACAATATTCGGTGCAACAGCATTTCCCCAGCGCGGGTACACACTCCTTTCGTCGACGGTTTTTTGGCAAAAAACTATCCTGGACGCGAAACAGAAATGTTTGAAAAACTCTCTCGCACTCAACCTATTGGGCGAATGGGAAAACCTGAAGAAGTAGCTCTGCTTGCTCTCTACCTTTGCAGCGACGAAGCCGCTTTCATCACCGGTTGCGACTATCCCATCGATGGAGGTTTTATCAAACTCAATTCTTAGGTTTCCTCTAATTTTCACGCCATGAAACGATACGCTCTCACTTTAGACCTACAAGACGACCCTGCTTTGATTGCCGAATATGAACGATATCACCAACAAGTTCCTGAAGCAGTCTTGCAAAGCATTCGCCAAGCAGGTATTTTGCAAATGTATATTTATCGATTGGGAACGCGGTTATTTATGTTGATAGAAACTGAGGATGAATTCAGCTTTGAACGCAAAGCCCACATGGATGCACAAAATCCCGACGTGCAGGCATGGGAAGAACTCATGTCCAACTTTCAAAAACCTCTTCCCCAAGCACAGCAAGGCGAAAAATGGCTTGTAATGAAGCAAATTTTTGTATTAAAACCAGAAAAATTATGAAGTTATTTAGGTATGGACCAGTCGGCGCCGAAAAATGCGGCGTGGCTATTGGTGAGAAACTCTACAGCGTAGCAAATTTTTTTAGCCATTACGACGAAAATTTTTTCGAAAACGATGGTTTGAACCGCTTGCGTCAAATAGTTGAACAAAATGCTGATCAATTACCTCTCTTGGAGCCCGATGAGAATTTCCGCTTTGGTCCTCCCATCAACAGACCCTCCAAAATTATTTGCATCGGTCTTAACTATGCACAACATGCTGCCGAGTCGGGCATGGCGGTGCCTAAAGAACCCGTGATCTTTTTCAAAGCTACTACTGCCCTCTGCGGACCCAATGACGAGGTAATTATTCCCAGAAATTCTCAAAAAACAGACTGGGAAGTAGAACTTGCCGTAATTATAGGCAAAAAAGCCAGTTACGTAGAAGAAGAGGAAGCAATGCAATACGTAGCAGGCTATGCGGTACATAACGACTATTCCGAGCGCGAGTTCCAACTAGAACGGGCTGGCCAATGGGTCAAAGGAAAAAGTTGCGATACTTTCGCTCCTTTAGGTCCTTTTTTGGTAACTCCCGATGAAGTTCCCGACCCTCACAACTTGCATTTGTGGCTTTCAGTCAATGGTCAAATGCTGCAAAATTCCAACACTTCAGACATGATTTTTAAAGTGCCTTTTCTGATTTCATACATTAGCCAATTTATGACTTTGCTTGCTGGAGATGTAATTTCAACGGGAACGCCTTTCGGGGTAGGTTTTGGGTTCAACCCACCGCGTTATCTAAAGGCAGGGGATATCGTCGAGTTGGGCATTGAGGGTTTGGGCAAGCAACGGCAAGTAGCAGTTAATTGGACGGCTAAAAATTAACCCGTTGAAAATCTTCTCAAAAGCATGTAATATATGGTCTCATTCAAGCTCGCTTATGAGAATTGATGCCCACCAACACTTTTGGCGCTTTGACCCTGTACGAGATACGTGGATAGACCCCACTACGATGGCAAGCATTCGGCGTGACTTCATGCCTGAAGACCTGGCTCCTCTGCTAGCTCAACACAACATCAACGGTTGCATAGCTGTACAAGCCGACCAGTCCGAGGCAGAAACCGATTTTTTGCTCGCATTAGCACAAGAGCATTCTTTCATCAAAGGCGTTGTGGGTTGGATAGACCTTCAAGGGCAAGATTTGCTCCAACGGCTAGACCACTATCAAGAAAAACCTTTGCTCAAAGGCTTTAGGCATATTTTGCAAACCTTGCCTCCTGAGTTCATGCTTCAAGAGCGCTTTCTGGCTGGCGTAAAAGCTATCGGACAGCGCGGCTATACCTATGACATTTTAGTTTATCCCCATCAGTTGCCTGCTGTACTTGAGTTTGTTGAAAGACTACAAGGGCAGAAACTAGTCATTGACCATTTGGCAAAACCCTACATTAAAACTGGGCAGCTCAAGCCTTGGGAAGAACACATCCGCGCTATTGCAACATTTGACCACGTTTATTGCAAAATTTCGGGCATGGTAACAGAAGCCAACTGGCAAATATGGAAAACTGACGATTTTATCCCTTACTTGGATGTAGTTTTTGACGCCTTTGGCACTGATAGGCTTATGTACGGTTCTGATTGGCCCGTTTGCCTGTTAGCAGCAAGTTATGCACGGCAATACGCTTTAGTGGCAGGCTACGTAGCTCAACATGTACCTCAAGAGGCAGACAAAATTTTTGGGCAAAACGCTATTAGGTTTTACAATTTATCAACAGAAGTTTCAACTAATGCACAGTGATTGCTAAATTGCTGCAAACCACAGCAATAGAAAGTTGTTCAAGGCGTTCAAGTAACTGTTGAACTTGCTAACTTTAAGCCGTTTGAAGGAGTAGGTCATGGATTTGCATTTGCGCGATAAAGTATTTATTGTTACCGGTGGTGCTAAAGGAATCGGCGAAGGCATTGTAAAGGTGTTGGCAGCGGAAGGAGGCATTGTAGCTATTGTAGGACGCAACAAGGCTGACAATCTCAAAACTGTTGCCGAAGTAGAAGCACAAGGTGGTAGAGCATTTTCCGTAGTGGCAGAACTCACCCGTCCTAATGATTGCCAAAAAGCGGTTGCCGAAGTAGTAGCCCATTGTGGACGCATAGACGGTCTGGTCAACAATGCAGGAGTGAATGACAACGTGGGGCTAGAAAATGGAAGTTATGAAGCCTTTGTAGAGTCTCTCCACCGCAGCTTGATTCATTACTATTTGATGGCGCACTATTCATTGCCCTATCTCAAAGAAACCAAAGGCGCCATTGTCAATATCGGCTCTAAAACAGCTGACACGGGGCAGGGAGGTACCTCAGGATATGCCGCCTCCAATGGCGGGCGAAATGCACTTACGCGCGAGTGGGCGGTGGAATTGCTCAAGTACGGCATTCGGGTAAATGCCATCATCGTTGCCGAGTGCTTTACTCCACTTTATGGACGATGGATTCAAACCCAGCCTAACCCTGAAGCAACCTTAGAGCGAATCAAATCCAAGATTCCCTTAGGCAGGCGCATGACCACCGCTGAAGAAATTGCTAACATGGCAGCCTTTCTACTCTCTGACCGCTCAAGCCACACCACAGGGCAATTAATTTACGTAGATGGCGGCTATGTTCACTTAGATAGAGCTATTACTTAACTCTAGCTACGCGCTCTTGTGAAAGGGCGCGTAGTTACACTTTACACTATTTAGTCCGACATTTTCTCTGTAGAGAAGCTGCATGTTTGCCGAAGTACATGCAAGCAACCTGCTCTAAAAACAATAGCCCTGCTTGAAACAGGGCTTTGTTTTGTATAAAAAGCTTAGAAGCAACTTAGACTAATATTTCTGTTACTTGACCAGCACCTACGGTACGTCCTCCTTCGCGAATAGCAAAGCGCAGACCTTTTTCCATTGCGATTTCTTTCTGCAGCTTTACGGTGATGGTAACGTTATCTCCTGGCATTACCATTTCTACGCCGTCGGGTAAGAAGATAGTACCTGTTACGTCAGTGGTGCGGAAGTAGAATTGTGGGTTATAGCCTTTGAAGAAAGGAGTATGGCGTCCGCCTTCTTCCTTAGTAAGGACGTAAACTTCGGCTTTAAACTCAGTGTGAGGAGTTACAGTGCCTGGTTTGCAAACTACCATTCCACGGCGAATATCTGTTTTGTCAATGCCGCGCAGCAATAGTCCTACATTATCTCCTGCCTCGCCGCGGTTGAGAATCTTGCGGAACATTTCAACTCCTGTAACGGTGGATTTTAGATTAGCCCCCAGCCCGATAATTTCTACTGGGTCGCCATTGGACACCACGCCTCTTTCAATGCGACCTGTGGCTACTGTACCGCGTCCAGTGATGCTAAATACGTCTTCTATAGGCATCAAGAAAGGCTGGTCGATCAAACGAACAGGGATGGGGATGAATTCATCTACAGCTTTCATGAGCTCTTCCACCGTAGCCATCCACTTAGGTTCGCCGTTGAGAGCTCCCAGTGCAGAGCCGCGAATGATGGGAACTTTGTCAGGGTTGAATCCATGCCTTTCTAGCAGCTCGCGGATGTCCATTTCCACCAGTTCTAGCAATTCCGGGTCATCCACCATGTCCACTTTATTGAGAAACACTACTAGCGCAGGCACTCCTACTTGTCGGGCAAGCAAGATATGTTCACGCGTTTGCGGCATAGGTCCGTCAGTGGCTGCCACTACCAAGATAGCGCCGTCCATTTGTGCTGCGCCAGTAATCATATTTTTTACATAGTCAGCATGGCCGGGGCAATCTACATGGGCGTAGTGACGCTTTTCAGTTTCGTATTCTACGTGCGAAGTATTGATAGTAATACCGCGTTCTCTTTCTTCAGGTGCATTGTCGATGGAGGCAAAGTCGCGTTCCTGCGCTAGACCTTTTCTAGCCAGAACTTTGGTAATTGCTGCAGTAAGAGTGGTTTTGCCGTGATCAACATGCCCAATAGTACCTACGTTTACGTGAGGCTTTGAGCGGTCAAAGGTTTCTTTAGCCATTTTAAATAATAGTTAGAACTTTTGTCATGTTGTTATTTGCTGAGCCGTTGAGCAGAATTGAACTGCCGACCTCTTCATTACCAATGAAGTGCTCTACCACTGAGCTACAACGGCTTTTTAAAAATTAGAGCGGGAGACGAGGCTCGAACCCGCGACCTACAGCTTGGAAGGCTGTCGCTCTACCAACTGAGCTACTCCCGCATCAATTTATTGATCTATGTCTTTTCCGTGGGGAGAGAAGGATTCGAACCTTCGAAGTCTTACGACAACGGATTTACAGTCCGTCCCATTTGGCCACTCTGGAATCTCCCCCCAGATTTTACCCCGCTTGAGTTTGGTGTGCAAAGTTATTGGCTTTCTACTTTTTTGCAAATTCTTGCACAAAAATTTTTGTGAGTTAGTACATGTGATGCCCGCCATTGATGGTGTAATTAGCCCCTGTAATAAAGCTACTTTCTGGAGAAGCTAAAAACGCCACTAGCCGAGCTACTTCCTCCGTGCTTCCAAATCTTCCTACAGGAATTTCTGGCAAAATGCGCTTGGTGCGAATTTCTTCTGGAATTGCCATCACCATATCGGTAGCTATGTAACCAGGAGAAATAGTATTTACTGTAATGCCTTTGCGGGCTACTTCTAAAGCAAGGGTTTTAGTAAGACCATGAATGCCTGCTTTGGCTGCAGCATAGTTAACCTCGCCAAACTGCCCCTTTTGCGCACTGATCGAAGAAATGTTAATAATCCTTCCGTAGCCTCGTTCTATCATGGGATTAATCACATGGCGGCAACAGTTAAACACCCCATATAAATTAACCTTAATGACCATATCCCAACGTTCAAAAGTCATTTTGCGAAACTGCCCGTCTAAAGTCATTCCTGCAGAATTGACCAGTACATCAATGCCGCCTACTTGCTGTTCGATGGCTTGGACCATTTGCCCTACTGCCTCAAAGTCAGCCACATCTACTTGATAAAGATCATCAAAATAGAAACCGAGTTCCTGCATTTCTTTCTTCCATCTATCAGCTTTCTCTTTGGTTTTGTAGGTGGCCACTACGCGATACCCTTCTTTAGCTAATTGCTTGCAGATGGCTGTTCCCATCCCGCCTGTGGCGCCTGTTACTAATGCTACGTATCTGCATTGATCATCCATACAACCAGTTGATTCCTCAATTCAAATTTAAAGCGATTGCGCAAAAAGTGAATTTTTTGTTTAATTTCAACGCTATTAAAGCAAACAGGCATGAATCAAGATAACCCTTTGCTAGTAGAAACCTCTTGGGAGGTGTGCAACCAAGTGGGAGGTATTTACACTGTCATCAGGACTAAAATACCCGCCGCAGTGGCTGTATGGAAAGAAAACTACTGCTGTATAGGTCCTTATGTTCACAGTAACGTTCAGGCAGAATTTGAGCCAGCTGCCGAGAGCGACTACGACAATCCCATTGGCAAGGCAGTCAATAAAATGCGCGTGGATGGCTTTGAGGTCCACTATGGCTATTGGCTGGTAACCGGTAAGCCGCGCGTAGTGCTTTTCAACCCCTACAGTGTGTATTATCGCTTGGGAGAAATCAAATATGAACTATGGGATCACCACAAGATTAGCACACCGCCTGATGTTGAATTAATTAACCAAGTGGTAGCTTTCGGTTATCTTGTCAAAGAGTTTTTTATCAGACTTGCTGATGGAGATAGCACCCAGCAAAAAATCATTGCTCATTTTCATGAATGGATGGCAGGTACTCCCATTCCAGAGATACGCTATCTGCGCTTGCCTGTTACGATTGTGTTTACGACTCATGCTACCTTACTGGGGCGCTATCTTGCCATGAATGACCCAGATTTTTACAACCATTTGCCTTTTTTAAACTGGGCTTACGAAGCGCGGCATTTCAACATAGAACCTTCCGTAGCCATTGAACGAGCAGCTGCTCACGGGGCACAGGTATTCAACACTGTCAGTGAAGTAACGGGAGAAGAGTGCACCCATCTCTTGAGCCGAAAACCCGACAACATCGTTCCCAACGGGCTCAACATAGAGCGTTTTGTTGCCCTACACGAGTTTCAAAACCTGCACTTGCAGTACAAAAATCAAATTCATCGCTTTACGATGGGGCACTTTTTTCACAACTACAAATTTGACCTCGATAAAACGCTTTACTTTTTTACCTCTGGACGCTATGAATACCGCAACAAAGGCTTTGACCTGACTTTAGAAGCCTTAGCACGGCTCAACGGATTAATGCGCCTCTACAACATCGATGCCACCGTAGTAATGTTTTTCATTACCAAACGTCCCTTTACAAGCATTAACCCGTTTGTGCTACAAACACGCGCTTTGCTGGAAGAAATTCGCCAAACCTGCCAAGCCATTACACAGCAAATTGGCGAACGCATGTTTTACGAAGTAGCAGGAGGTACTTCACCTAAGTTGCCCCCCTTAGAAACTTTTATTGATGACTACTGGAAACTTCGTCTTCGCCGCACCGTGCAAAGCTGGCGAAGCAAGAGTCTGCCGCTTATTGTTACTCACAATTTAGTAGATGACCACAATGACGAAATTTTGAACTTTTTGCGCGCCTCTCACTTGATCAATAACCCTTACGACAAGGTAAAAGTAGTGTACCACCCCGATTTCGTTTCCCCTGTCAGTCCGCTTTTTGGCATGGAATACAACCAGTTTGTTCGCGGTTGCCATTTGGGTATCTTTCCAAGTTACTACGAACCTTGGGGTTATACGCCGCTAGAGTGCATGGCAAGCGGCATCCCCGCTATTACCAGCGACCTTTCGGGCTTTGGTAACTATGTACTCAAAAACGTAAAGGACTACCAAGACAAAGGCATTTACGTCATTCATCGCTATAACCGCTCTTTTAATGATGCAGCCAATCAACTTGCTGAAGTGCTTTTCCAGTTTGTGCAAATGAGCCGCCGCGATCGGATTGCCCAGCGCAACCGCGTAGAAGCTGCCTCAGTCGATTTTGACTGGCGCAAACTTTACAAATACTATCAAGAAGCCTACGAAATGGCACTAGCAAGATTTTAACACCTAAACAATGAAAATATGACCACTTCAGTGCAACTTACTGGACGCTTTCAAGTAGATGAACGGGGCTACTATGGCCGCTTCGGCGGAGCCTATATCCCCGAATTGCTCTATCCTAACATTGCAGAACTCACTGCCCATTATCTCCACTACATTCAGTCGAAGGATTTTCAGGAGGAATTTCACCAATTGCTGCGGGACTATGTAGGCAGACCTACGCCGCTATACTTTGCGGCTCGCCTTTCAGCAAAATACAACACTCAAATTTACTTCAAACGCGAAGACCTTTGCCATACAGGAGCTCATAAAATCAACAACACCATCGGGCAGATTCTATTGGCTAAGCGATTGGGCAAGCGCAAAATTGTAGCAGAAACAGGAGCAGGTCAGCATGGAGTAGCTACGGCTACCGTATGCGCTTTGATGGGCATGGAATGCATTGTTTACATGGGTGAAGTAGACATGCAACGCCAAGCCCCTAATGTAGCTCGCATGCGCATGTTAGGAGCAGAAGTAAGACCAGCCACCAGCGGCAGCCGAACATTAAAAGATGCCACTAACGAGGCAATGCGCCATTGGATTAATAACCCCACCGACACGCATTATATCATCGGCTCAGTGGTAGGTCCGCACCCTTACCCTGATATGGTAGCGCGTTTCCAATCAGTGATTAGCCAAGAGATTCGCCAGCAGCTAGCAGAAAAAACGGGCAGTGAATTACCTACTTATGTACTGGCTTGCGTAGGAGGAGGCAGCAATGCAGCAGGCGCCTTTTACCATTTCTTGGAAGAACCTTCCGTTCAACTAATTGCTCTAGAGGCAGCAGGCAAAGGCATCCATAGCGGTCATAGCGCTGCCACTACCGCTTTGGGCAGACCAGGCATCCTACATGGCAGCAAGTCCCTTGTAATCCAAACTCCAGATGGGCAGGTAGTGGAACCCTATTCTATCTCCGCTGGATTGGACTACCCAGGCATTGGTCCTTTGCATGCATACTTATTTGAAAGCGGCAGGGCGAAGTTTGTTCCCATTACTGATGAAGAAGCCATGGAAGCTGGCTTGCTTTGTAGCCAACTGGAAGGCATCATTCCCGCTATTGAAACAGCCCATGCCCTTGCTTACTTAGAAAAACTCAAGGCTCAGCCTGACGAAGTGGTAGTAGTATGCCTTTCTGGAAGAGGAGATAAGGACTTACAAACATACATTAACTGGTTTGCTGAACGATTGAAATAGTCAAAATACAGGGCGTATGGCGGGGAAGCGCTCGGTATTCTTGATATCTACCCGCACTTTGTGAATGCGCGTGCCATTCATGGAAAGAATGGTAAAGACAAAGTTTTCAGTCTCTACTATATCCCCTTGGTTGGGAATATTTTCCATCAAGCAAATTAGGTAGCCGCCTAAGGTGTCGTAATCGCCAGAGGGCAAGTTCCACTGCAGGGAGTCGTTGATATAGTCTATTTCTAAACGGGCGTTCAGGATGTAGGTATTTTCATTAATTTTGTTTATGTCTTCTTCCACCACGTCAAATTCGTCGTGTATTTCGCCGAAAATTTCTTCTACAATATCTTCAATGCTTACAATACCTGCCGTGCCTCCAAATTCATCTACCACTACAGCGATGCTTTTGTGTTTGTAAATAAAATCAACTAATAATTCATGAGCAAGCATGGCTTCAGGAACCACTATGGCAGGAGTGATTATTTCTTGTATTGTTTGAGGCTTTCTAAACATTGCCATGGCATGGCAGTAGCCAATGATATTATCAATGTGTTGGTCATAGACAAAAATTTTGGAGTGCCCGCTTTCGATAAAGGCTTTTTTGAGTGCTTCTAAGCCATCTTCTTTGTTTATAGCTACTATCTCTGTTCTGGGACGCATGCAGTCGCGCACCTTGACGGATTTAAAAGAAAGAGCGTTGGAGAAAATTTTTGCATCTACTTCTACTTCTTGATTAGGGGCATGATTAATGTTGTTGATGTAGTGATTTAAATCGGTCAAGCCAAAAGCGGGATTGGATTCGGAATATTCCAGCCGAAAAACGCGAGTAATGAGCCACTTGCTAAGACTGACTACCAAATAAACAAACGGATAGAGCAATATGTAAAAAAAGTGAACTGGAATGGCAAAAATAGATAGCAATTTGTCTGGATTAATCAGCGAAACGCTTTTAGGCATAAACTCAGCTACTGCTAAAGCTAAAAGGGCAGAAAGCAAGGATTGCAGCCCTAAAAATACAATCTCACCGGCAACGGCTTTTAGCTCCAAAAAGTGAAGTACAAAAAAGGTTACATATGGATCTAAAATTTGCGCCATGTAGATACCGTACACCACTAAGGTAATCGTGTTGCCTATCAACATGGCAGTGATAAAGAAAGAGGGTCGTTGGTAGTATTTAGAAATTATGTGAGCCCATAAAGCGCCTTTGTTTCTCTGCAGCGTAATATGGAGTTTGTTAGCAGAAATGAAAGCCAATTCTACCCCTGAAAAAAAGGCAGACAACACAAGGGACAATGCTACGATGACGACCGCTGAATCCATTAGGAATGTCGCCTTGGATGAACTGTTTTTTTGGTTTGCTTTGGAGCAGAAGGCTTATTGCGCAAGCGGTAATACAGCAACAGCGCTGCCACTATCATAAAAAGCCAATAACTAGCCATGACGCCGTACAAAAACGACTGGTGTACGCCAATGATAAACAAACCTATTGCAACAGAAAGGATAATCGTTTGTTCTATTTTCATAGTCATTTGGGATTAAGGTTAAACATTCCCTTAGGTTGCAAAATGCGGTAATTGGTAAAACTTTCATCAGAAACCAACCCCGTGCCTTCTAGTACTTCATTAGGAGTAACAATTTTCACTGGTTTATCAGTGCGAATTTCGCGTTTAGTTTGATCCCAGTCTAGCTGAGTAGTGTATAAGCGCTGCTGCAAGGGAATATTTTCCACTACGATGTTACCAAAAGCCTGATAGAGCTGGCGCATTTTGTCATAGCTTCCGGAATCGCCTTGCAGAGAGCTAATTCTTTTTCCATACGCATCATAGCGAATAATTTTTACCCCTTTCGGGTATTTTACATCGCCATTTTGGAAAATGTACTGCTGACTTGCCTCTATTTTTAATTGAATAACAGCATTGTCGCTGTAAAGGGTTTCCACTTGGCGAAACTCTATCACTGGACCGTCGTACTGGGGTTTAGAGGGTAGTTGGCGCAATTGTTCACCCGCACAGGAGGTAATTCCTAGTGCGGAAAAGAATGCAAGAAATACATGCCAACTTTGGCTCTCTTTCATACTTGTGAGCAAAATTACGCATAAAATAAAGCGTATCACAAATTGCGCAATACGGCAAGGGAGCGCATAGAGCCAAAATTTTCGCAGTGAAGGGCAAAAAAAGCAGTCAAAGCATCTAAAAGGGCTGTTCTGCAACTGTTTACGGTTGGATCTGCCATGCCATAGTCAAGGGCAAGGAGTTTTTGATAAGCCAAACCAGTTTCCTTTAAGTCAAAGGGAATTCGGGCTTGGAGGAGTTGCTCGGCAAAGGATTCCGCCGAATCAGCGCCAAAGCCCAGCCGAGCAGCAAGGCGCACCATAAATACCAAGTGAAACAACTCCACCCCAGTAGTGATTTTATCGAAAATAGTCAAACTTTCAAACAAAAAGTTGAATAATTCTAAGTCTTCTTTTTCTTCTTTCAAAGTTTTATAAAGTATTTCAGCTAAAAAAAGTGCAATAGTGGTTTTAGGGATGGAAAAAGGGATATGGCGGTAGGGATAACTCAAATGCGCACTAGCGATGCGCTGCAAAGTGGGGCGAGGTTTTTCGTAAACAGTCATTTCTAGCAAACTAAGGGGTTGATAAAGGGCTGCTTTTCCTTGATTTCTCGCACTTCTGACTCCATTGACAAGATAAGAACGCACACCAAGAACTTCGGTGTAAATTTTAGTTACAATAGAGCTTTCTCCATATGCCAGCGTGCCGATGACGATTCCCCGCGTTTTGAGCAGCATACGAACATTTAAGGCTAACTTTTCCTAACAACTAAGCAACAATTTAAAATTAGAAATCAAAATTGTAACCTGTCAATTTTTACACAACTGAAAAAAGGCATTTAATCGGGCTTATTTCAAAAAACGTGCTTTCAAAATTGTAAAAAACCTTACGAAGGTATGAAAAAACGAATATTGGATTAGTAATTGGAGGGTAAGCTTACTAATTTAGTCACCTAAACCCCTTACAACCAAATAATTATACTGCTATGAGACGCATTTTTACCTTAGGAGTTTGTTTTATTACACTGGCAAACTCTCTCTTTGCTCAGAGCAATTACTACTGGGTTCATCCTTCCGGTTCAGGCTCTGCTAACTGGTTTAATCTTGCTAACTGGCGCACTACTTCGGGAGGTGCTACGGCACATACTACCCTGCCAACGGCTTCTGACAACGTCATTTTCGATGCCAATTCTTTTAGTGCCGCAGGGCAAATCGTAGTAGTAAATGTAG
>JANWWZ010000024.1 GCA_025057115.1 Bernardetiaceae bacterium | reverse complement strand
GTTTGAAAGTGGGACGCCGAAGTTTTTGATTAGTCAGTTGAAGGAGCGGATGGTGTACGACCTTTCTGCGGTGGAGGTGACTTTTGCCGAAGCGGACAGTTTTGACCTTGATCAACTTTCCCTTGAGACGCTGTTGCTGCAAACTGGCTACTTGACCATCAAACAGATTGACGAGTTTAACATTTACCACTTGGGCTATCCCAACATGGAGGTGGAAGAGTCCATGATGCAGTATTTGCTGGCGGCTTTTAGCCATTCCAAAAGCAAGGTAGCGCTGGCGTATGAAATTGTAACAGCAGTAGAGAGGAACGATGTTGAGCTACTGGTGAGCACCATTAATGGGCTGTTTGGGAGCATTCCGTACCAGTTGTTTTCTCCTGAGGCGGAGCGGTATTTTCACGCGATTATTTTTTTAGCGTTTCGCTTGTGTGGTTTTCACATCGATGCAGAGGTGAGTGTGGCAGGGGGTCGGGTGGATGCGGTGATGCGCTATCAAGAGCGGGTGTACGTGTTTGAGTTCAAGTTGAACGACTCGGCGGAGAGCGCTTTGAAGCAGATTCATCAGCGGGGTTATTACCATGCTTTCAAGCAGGAGGGGAAAGAGGTGTATTTGGTAGGCATGAGCTTTTCAGGGCAAACCAAGTCCATCACCCAGTGGAAAATGGAAAAAGTTTAAATTACCGCTCTCCTTTTTAGAAGGTAAAAATGCCCTAAGGTTTTTATCCTCAGGGCAAAAGATAGCTTAAAAATCCTCGTCTAAAGTAAATTTATGAGCAGTTTTTTCGCTCATCACGCCAGCTTTTTGATACTCTCCCACGCGCTTTTCAAAGAAATTGGTCTTTCCTTGCAGAGAAATCATCTCCATAAAGTCAAATGGATTGGTGGAGCCATAGTACTTAGGATAACCTAATTCTACCAGCAAGCGGTCGGCAACAAACTCTATATACTGGCTCATCAGTCGGGAGTTCATGCCAATTAAATCCACTGGCAAGGCATCCGTGATAAACTCTTGTTCAATTTTAACGGCATCGGTAATGATTTCTAACACGCGTTCATGAGAGAGTTTGTTGACTAAGTGGCGAGTGTAGAGCAAGCAAGCAAAGTCGCAGTGCAGCCCTTCATCTCTTGAGATAAGTTCATTGGAGAAACTCAGCCCTGGCATAAGTCCGCGCTTTTTGAGCCAGAAAATTGCACAAAAACTTCCCGAGAAGAAAATGCCTTCTACGGCAGCAAAAGCCACCAGTCTTTCCGCAAAATGAGGACTTTTGATCCATCGCAATGCCCACTGAGCTTTTTTCTGCACACAAGGCACCGTTTCGATAGCATTAAACATGCGATGTTTTTCTACGGGGTCTTTGATATAAGTATCTATTAACAGGGAATAGGTTTCCGAATGGATATTTTCCATCATAATTTGGAAACCATAAAAGCACTTAGCTTCTGGGTATTGTACCTCGCGGAGGAAGTTAGCGGCTAGGTTTTCATTGACAATGCCGTCGCTGGCGGCAAAGAAAGCCAGCACATGGGAGATAAAATGTCGCTCGCCATCATTAAGGCTTTCCCAATCGTTTAAATCTTGTGAGAGGTCTATCTCCTCAGCAGTCCAGAAGCTCGCTTCGTGTTTTTTGTACATCTGCCAGATATCATCGTGTTGAATGGGCAACAACACAAAGCGGTGAGGATTCTCTACTAGCAAAGGCTCCGTTGTCATGGCAGGTTGGACATTTGTTATAGTGTTCATAGATAAAGTTTAGTATGCGACTGAGAAACTGAACGGATTGAGATTATTTTTTGTACTTTTTCAAGAAAGTTGAAAAAGCGAATGGATGTCATCTCCAACTATTTTCTCCACAAAGATGCACATTTTGGCTGAATTTTGACCAGCATCCTTAGGAAAAATAATTACTGACAAAGTAAAGAAGTAGGTGAGGATTAATCACGTCGATTATAATAGCCAAAGTTGTCAAAAATTAATGAAATTCGCCAACTAATTTACCTAAGTGCAATAGCAGTGAGTAAATGCGGAAAAATATCGGTAACTTTTTACTGGAGAAAGAGAAGGGTCGCCGAAAGGGGAATAATATAACTTTTCCAAGTTATACCCCTTTTGCTATCCCATCAGAAGGCTTCTGCAATAGAAAAATAAAAGCCTGTGTGTTGGCGACCAAAGCCATAGTCTAGCCTTAAGTTTAGTTTTTCTTTGCGGTTGATCATAAAACGCAGACCGCTTCCATAGCTATATTTGACAGTTTGCCAGGTGACGTCGGAGGGCTTGCGAAACACATCTCCTATTCCCGCAAAAATTACCACCCCTAAACGCCAGAACAAGTGCCGGCGATACTCTACTTGTATTCCTTGAAAATTCCAGTCTCGGAAACGATTGCGAGCATATCCACGCAGAATGGAGTCATCTCCAGCGGCGGCTAACATTAAAAAAGGAGGGTTGCCAAAATTAAAATTAGCAAAAGTTTGATAAGCAATAATATCTTTTTTGCCAATTTGGTGATATCGTGCAAAATTAATTGTCAAGTTCTGATAAGAAAAATCGCCTCCTAGTGTTTTGCCATAGGCGTATAGACCTACATCTAAAAACACGCCCTTAGAGGGGTTGACTACATTGTTTCGAGAATCTATCAAAAAAATCAAACCAAGCCCGCTGTTGATTCCTCCGCGATTTCCAATGATATTTTGCGTACGCAAAATAGTTGCTGACTCCAGTCGAAAATTGCCCATATTGGCAATTTGATAGTCCAGACCTGCATATATTTTTTCTCTTAAGCGTTTCAGGGTCGTAAATCGACCGCTGATGATGTCATAACTATACAAATCTGGGTTATTAGGCAGGGTGCGATTGCCAATGCCGTAAAACCGATCTGGGAAGTTGCGGTAACGGACCTCTCCCCGTAAAATCCATGCTTCATCTTTGAGAAAAACATTCCACGAGCTCCATATATCTAACTGTCGGTTTTGGGTGTAGTCAGTGAGTAATTTGATGTAAGAGAGTCGATTTTTATCTTCATCATCTCCTAGACGAAAATAGTAGAATCCGACAGCGCCATAGGCAAGACGCGTATCAGGAGTAGCGTATAAAAGTGGCAACACCAGTACTCCTCCCTTTTCTTTTGACTGAAAAAAGCGAGCAATTTTTAAAGTATCGGAAGCCTGTGCTGCTCTGCTGCAAAACATCAACAAAACCAGTAACTTTGTGAAGTAACTTTGCATGTTATAGAAAAATAATACCACTTGCTGAGCAATTGACTCAACTTGCACCAAAAAAACGATTCATTGCCTTTGAAAGTTTTATATCAAGGACGGCATATTTTTGAACAACTCAGGACAGAGCTTAGGCAGTTGTATGACACAGAAGAAGCAGAGGCTATTGCCCGCTGGTTAATGGAAGATTTTTTTGGATTAAAGCCAATAGACTTTATCACTGGCAAGCCACCTGATTTGCAGGGATGGTCAAAATGGCAAGCAGCCCTTCCTTTGCTGAGCCGTCATGTGCCAGTTCAATACGTACTGGGCTACACTTGGTTTGCAGGACACCGCTTTGCAGTAGGAGAAGGCGTATTCATCCCCCGACCTGAAACTGAAGAGTTACTTGCATTGGCAAATAACTTCCTACAACAAAATGCTCACCAAGCACCAGTGATTGCTGATCTGTGCACTGGGACGGGTTGCATCGCTCACGTACTTGCTCTAACGCACCCACAGGCAAAAGTCTATGCCTTCGATAAAAGTCCACAAGCCCTTTTTTATGCGCGTTTAAATGCTGAGCAGTTGAAGGCTTCCACTATCGTGCAGCAGGCAGATGTGTTAGCTAATGAGTTTGAACTTCCCTTGTGCGACCTGATCATTAGCAACCCGCCTTATGTAAAAGAAAGTGAAAGGGCACAAATACATCCGCGCGTAAAAGACTTCGAACCAGTCCAAGCAATTTTTGTCCCCGATGACAATCCTTTGCTGTTTTACCATGCCATTGCAAAGCTTTCTACTGCTTTCCTCAAAAAAAATGGCTGGATAGGAGTAGAAATTAACCCAACTATGGCAGAAGCAGTCGCTGAAATATTTAGCAAAGCAGGTCTTGCACAAGTGGCGATTCATCGAGATTTTCGCAATAACAACCGATTTGTAACTGCTCTCAGGACTTAGTTTTTTGCAAATTGCTTTTACAAATCCCGCAGCGCTGAGCGTTGAATTAAATTCTTTATAAGGTCATGTTTTGCCAAATTCATATTCTTGAAAGCAAGTTTGATTTGATAAATGCAACAGCAGCTTGGACGAGCTTAAGCTAAGCGGAGCCTGGCTTTACCTTAATCGCTCTATTTGCTTTTTGGAGAGGCTTTGTAGATAGGCTAAAAAATCAAAAATTTTTGCTTTTTGCAAGCCATTAAGTTAAATAGCTCGCTTTTTAAGCCAAGTGTTCGTTTTCAAGAACTTTGAGCACGTTTAGCACTTTCTCCAATTGCAGATCATCAAATCCCAAGTGAGTAACAAAGCGGACTCCTCCTGCAAAAGGATTAGCTAAAATGCCGCGTTGTTTGAGTAGTTGGCAAAATACTTCTGGCTGATAGCGTTGGGAATGGAGCTTAAAAACGATGATATTGGTTTCTACAGGCAATATTTCACTTACGTAGTCGCACTGGGCAAGAAGGTGAGCAATTTTAGCGGCTCGGTGGTGGTCTTCCGCCAGGCGCGTTACGTGGTGCTTAAGTGCGTAAAGTCCTGCAGCAGCAAGCATGCCAGCTTGTCGCATGCCGCCTCCCATCGCCTTGCGAATGCGTCGCGCTTTGTGAATATGTTCTTTCTTGCCCAGCAAGAGAGAACCTACAGGGGCTCCCAGTCCTTTTGAAAGGCATACAGAGATAGTATCGAACAGTTGTCCGTACTGCGAGGGTTGCTCTCCATTAGCTACGAGGGCATTAAACAAACGCGCTCCATCCAGATGTAAGGCAAGTCCGCGTTGGCGGCACAGCTGGACGATTGGCTCAATCTCTTTGACTTTGTAACAAATTCCGCCTGCTTTGTTGAGAGTATTTTCCAAAGCTACTAACCGAGTAATAGGATAATGTACATCGCTGGGATTGATGTTAGCAGCAATTTGTTCAGGGGTAATTTTGCCATTAATGGAATCGATCAGTCGCACTGAAGCATGAGCATTCAGGGCAATGCCACCACATTCATAGTTGTAAATATGTGCTAAGCGGTCGCAAATTACCTCATCACCAGGCTGTAAATGCAAGCGCAGAGCAATTTGGTTAGTCATAGTGCCAGAAGGGCAGAATAAGGCTGCTTCCATGCCAAACAGTTCTGCAGCATACTCCTGCAAGGCGTTTACTGAAGGATCTTCTCCGTAAACATCATCGCCTAAAGGAGCATTTAGCATGGCTTGTTTCATGGCAGGAGTAGGCAGGGTAACAGTATCGCTGCGCAGGTCTATCCACATGGCTTTTAGATTAGAACGCCCAGCAAAATTAGGTCTTGAGAAATCAAACGCTAACTTTGCCGCACTTGTATGGCATTATGAAAGTCCTTGTTTTAGGAAGTGGTGGAAGAGAACATGCTTTAGCATGGAAAATTTCCCAAAGCCCGCTTTGCTCGAGATTATACGTAGCTCCAGGCAATGCAGGTACGCACCAGTGCGCTCAAAATGTGCCCATAGAAGTAACTAATTTTGACAAGTTGGCTGACTTTATTGCCCAAAATGAAATAGAACTGGTAGTAGTAGGTCCTGAAGCGCCTTTGGCGGCTGGATGGGTAGATTTTCTCTACCAGCGTTTTGCGCCTGACCAAGTTCGCGTAATCGGTCCCAACCAAGTCGCTGCACAATTGGAAAGCAGTAAGCACTTTGCCAAGCAGTTCATGCAGCGCCATCAAATTCCTACCGCTGCTTACCGAAGTTTTAACCTTTATTCGCTACAAGAAGGAATAGATTACCTGGCTACCTTGCCGCCTCCTTACGTATTAAAAGCCGATGGACTTGCTTCGGGAAAAGGCGTTTTAATCATCAACAACTTGGCTGAAGCGCAAGCAGCTTTGCGAGAAATGATTGTGGAAAGAAAATTCGGTCAAGCTAGCCAAACAGTGGTAGTAGAACAATTTCTCCAAGGCATCGAGCTTTCTGTTTTTATACTGACTGATGGAAAAGATTATCTCTTGCTGCCTGCTGCCAAGGATTACAAACGCGTGGGCGAAGGTGATACAGGACCTAACACAGGGGGTATGGGTGCTGTTTCCCCTGTCCCCTTTGCCGATGCTACTTTCATGCAAAAAGTACAAGAGCGCATTATTGAACCTACTTTAGCAGGGCTAAGAAAAGAGGGGATTGATTATTTGGGTTTTATATTTTTCGGCTTAATGAATGTAGCAGGGGACCCCTATGTGATTGAGTATAATGTTCGGCTAGGAGATCCTGAAACGGAAGTGATTCTTCCGCGCATTAAAAGCGATTTATTAGCTTTGTTAGATGCCGCCTCGCGTCGAACACTTTCGCACACCAGCCTTGAAATAGACCCCCGTATAGCCGTTACGGTCATGCTCACTTCAGAAGGCTATCCAGGAACTTTTGAAAAAGGCAAGCCCATCAACCAAATAGATAAAATAAGTACCGAAGTCATTGCTTTTCATGCAGGTACAGCCTTACAAAACGATTTTGTAGTTACCGCGGGTGGACGCGTCATAGCCCTTACCGCCCTTGCCGATACAATGCAGGAAGCCTTAGAGAAGACCTACACAGCAGCAAATATCATTCACTACCACGGCAAGTATTACCGTCGCGATATAGGGCAGGATTTAAAGAAATTCGGCTTATTTTGACAAACCTCTTTGCTGATTGTTTTCGAAACGGGTTGCAGCTTTTGGACAAATTTTTTAGCAAATCATTTTAACGCACAGCACTTTTACAAAAGTAGTTGGATTTAAACAGGCGGCAAAGGAGGGGGTACGGTGGCAAATACGCTTTGGAGTGCTTGCACTTGCCCGGCAGGAGTCCAATTAGCCATGCCTTGTGTCCATACTAATGAATCGCGGTTAATTTGTCCAGTCGTTGCCATTTGGGCAAGTTGTGCAAGCGGAAAGGGACCTTGCTGCTGTCCATTGATAACGACAAAGAACTGTACAGGAGGAGGTGTAGGAGGAACAGGCGGTGTGTTCATGGAATTGCCTCCAAAAATATTGCCCATTTGATTCCCCAGCCCAAAGCCCATGCCGATACCCATACCTCCAGAAGGATTTTCTGCAGCTTTTTCAATAGCATTAGCCGCTTGAAATTTGGCGTATTGGTCTAAGTTGCCTAGCAGCCCCATGCTGCTGCGCTTGTCTAAAATAGCTTCTACTTCAGCAGGCAGGGAAATATTTTCCACTAACACTTGGACTATTTCTACCCCGTACTGGTCAAAATCGTGGGCAACTTTTTCCTTGATGTAGTTAGAAAGTTCATTGACGTTGCCAGCCATATCTAGCACTGGAATTTTGCACTCGCCGATAATATCGGTAAATCGAGTAAGAATCATATTGCGGAGGTTTTCAGCCACGTCTTCAGCGCGAAACTGGTTATTAGTTCCTACCAGTTCTTTGACAAACTTAGCCGGATCGCTAACGCGTACAGAATAAGTTCCGAATGCTCTCAGGCGCACTGGCCCGATCTCTGGATCGCGCAAAGTGATAGGGTTGCGAGTGCCCCATTTCCAGTTGGTAAATACCTTAGTATTGACAAAATACACCTCTGCCTTGAAAGGACTTTCAAAGCCGTATTTCCACCCTTTAAGCGTGCTTAAAATAGGCATGTTTTGCGTAACAAGGGTATGAGTCCCCGGTCCATATACATCGGCAAGCTGTCCTTCGTTGATAAAAACAGCCGCTTGGGACTGACGCACAATGAGCTTTGCACCGTACTTGATTTCATTATTTGCGTGGTCAAACCGCCATACCAGCGTATCGCGGCTCTCATCCAACCACTCAATGATTTCGATAAATTGTTTGCTAAAAAAATTGAAAATTGCCATAAGCGGTGCTGTTTGAGTTTTCGGGCAATATATAAATTCTTAGCCAAAAATTTGCTTTAGCGGGAATATATTTGTGATGTATGTTTAACGAGCTGGTTTTCTATTTTTCTCAACTATCGCCAGTGAAAGCGGCTTTTTTGGCTACGGTATTTACTTGGCTTGTAACAGCAGCAGGAGCGGCGATAGTGTTTTTTTTTCCTCGCCTTAATAGGGTTGTTTTAGATGGCATGCTAGGTTTTACAGGAGGAGTGATGATAGCAGCCAGCTTTTGGAGTCTTTTAGCTCCTGCTATTGCCATGAGCAACGGCTCTAGTAAACTAATGAAAGTACTCCCAGCTGCTTTAGGCTTTTTAGCAGGAGCCTTATTTTTATTTCTCTTGGACAAAGTGTTGCCTCATTTGCACATTAACTTCAGAGAAACCGAAGGAATGAAATCTAGCTTGCACAGTACCATATTGCTTGTGTTGGCAATTACGCTGCACAACATTCCAGAAGGGCTTGCCATCGGGGTCTTATTTGGCGGTGTATCAGCTGAGGTGCCTCAGGCAAGCATTTCCAGTGCTTTGACGCTATCAATTGCCATCGGATTGCAAAATTTTCCCGAAGGAATTGCCATTGCTATGCCCTTGCGCAGGATGGGCATGAGCCGCACACGCAGTTTTTTGTACGGGCAACTCTCCGCTATAGTAGAACCTATTGCATCGGTAGCAGGGGCTACTGCAGTGAGTTTTTTTACTCCCTTGTTGCCTTATGCCCTTGCCTTTGCTGCTGGTGCAATGATATTTGTCGTTGTAGAAGAGGTAATCCCTGAAACGCAATTAGACCAAAACACAGATATTGCTACGCTGGGCTTTATTGCGGGTTTTATTATAATGATGGTGCTTGATGTAGCATTAAATTAACTCGTTTGACTGCTTAAGACCCATTGCCTTGGTTGGTTAGTTGAGCTTGAACTTGATAGGAAGCACTACGCGTTGAGAAACGGGCTGGCCATTTTTGTTGAGTGCTGGCTTCCATTTTTCACCTTGTTTGACCACGCGGATTGCTTCCTCATCGCACCCGTAGCCGATACCTTTTCCAGGAGGCACGTGAACATCTGTCACACTCCCATCCTTTCTAACAATAAACTCTACGAATACTTGTCCTTCTGCGTTGTGTTTTTTAGCCTCTTCAGGATATTCTAAAGAATTTTTGATGTAGCGATAATAAGCTGGATATCCACTCAAAGGTTCGGCGGGGCGCTCAGCTACTACTACTACTTCTTCATCTTCCTCCTTAGAAGGAGCAGGTTTTTCTACTTTGCGAATCTCTGGCTTTTTCTGTTCAGATGCTTTCTTGGGTTCTTCCTTTTTCTGTTCAGGTGCTTTCTTGGGTTCTTCCTTTTTCTGTTCAGGTGCTTTCTTGGGTTCTTCCTTCTTGAGTTCTTCCTTTGCTACTTTTTGTGGTTTTTGCGGCTCCTTCTTTACTATTTCTACCAGAGGCTCTGTTACTGGAGGAGTTTTAATTACAGAATCTTGCTTTGCTACTTTAGCAGGGGCAGGTACAACAGGTGTCGAAGGCTTGACTTCAACAGGTTGTTCTACTTTCATTTCTTCCCTTGCAGGTTCCTGGCAAGAAATCATGCCTGCAGTTGCCCCCAATAGCCAATAAATAAGCCAAGGCGTCAATTTGTTCTGCATGATGTGGTAAGCAATTGAGTAAGCAAATAAAGTTTAGTAACTAATGGCTTCATAGATAATTTAAGCCACAAACCGATTGCACTTGCAAGGCGTTTGTTGGCTTGGCATATAAGGGGCTATTAGGAAATTTACAATTTGAGTGCCAAATCTGAATCAGTGCAATTCCACTTAACTTTGACCTATGACAGAACAACAAGGCATCATTGTGCGCTCCACTGGCTCTTGGTACGATGTAAGAGACCAGCAAGGCAATTACTATAAAGGTCGCCTGCGCGGCAAGCACAAATTGCATTCAGAAAAAGAAACCAACCCTGTGGCAGTAGGTGATTTTGTCAGTTTTGTAATGGAAAACCCTGACAAAAAAACTGTTTTAATCACAGCGATCCTACCCCGAGAAAATTATATTATCCGCAAATCTCCTCGCAATACTGCTTTTAAACACGTCATTGCTGCCAATATCGACCAAGCCGCTCTCATGGTTACAGTAGCTTTGCCGCGGACCTCCACAGGCTTTATTGACCGATTTTTAGTATCGGCAGAATCTTTCCGCATACCAGTTGTTATTTTTTTCAACAAAGTAGATATTTTAGACCAAGGAGCCCTTGACTATCAACAAGAGCTTATGAATATTTATCAAAAAGTAGGCTACTCCTGCCTTGCAATTTCGGCTCTTAGCGGGTACAACCTACAAAAAGTGAGAGAAATCTTACAAGGCAGAAAAACACTAGTGGCAGGTCACTCTGGCACGGGAAAATCTACCTTGCTCAATGCTCTTTGCCCTGACTTACACCTTCGCACCTTACCTGTATCAGAGTTTGCCCAAAAGGGAGTCCACACTACGACTTTCGCTGAGATGTACGAAATTGCTCCTGAAACGTTCGTAATTGATACACCTGGCATTAAAGAATTTGGCTTATACGACATGGAAAACGAACCTATCTCTCATTACTTCCCAGAAATGCGCACTTGTTTTGGTCTGTGTCATTACTACAATTGCACGCATGTACACGAACCCGATTGCGAAGTAATTAGGCGGGTTCAAACAGGGCAAATTGCCATGTCGCGCTATTTGAGTTATTTGAGCATGTTGGAAAATGAAGACAATAGGCGTTGATGATGCGTTAATTTGCCTGAATTGTTGCAAAACAACCTACGCAATTGCTATTATTGCACTGAAATACAGACATAAACTCATTAAATCCATGAAGCTACTCAAAGAAACTTTCTACCTCTTTCTCGGTCTATTTGCCTTCAAGGTGCTACTTACAGCATGCTCCAACGTGGATAGCGCTGAATACGAAAAGCTCAAACGAGAAAACGAAGAACTGGTTGCAAAAATCCGCAAGGACAGCCTCTACATTGCAGGGCTTAACAAAGAAATGGACGAGCTGTATGCTAATTTAGATACCATGCGCGCTAGAGAAGAACGCATACGGCAAACAATTGCCAAAATGCAAACAGGCAACATGAGTGGAAGGGAAGGCTCTCTTACTATTGACCAAAGTTTTGAAGAACTAGAGCGCATTAATAAAGAAAACAAAGCTAAAATTGCTCAATTGCAAAATAAATTGGCAGCAGCTGGCAAAGAAAATGCCATGCTTAAAAAAATGATTGACGAGTTACAAAAAACTATCCAAGATAAAGACGCCCAAATTAAAGACTTACAGGCTACCATTGCTGCCTTGCAAGATGAAATTGCTGGACTCAAGTCTCGGTACGCTGCCGAAGTAGAAGAACGAGAGCGCACTCAAGCCGCTTTGGTAGAAACACAAGCCGAGCTTTACAGCGCTTTTTACGCTATTGGTACTCGTAGAGAACTAGAGCAACGCGGCATTATCGATGTTAGAGGTTTATTTAAACAAAACAGAGATTTGAGTGCTAACATAGATGAATCTAAGTTTACTCGCATTGATAGCCGCACTACCAACGAAATTCTCATCGGCAACTACAGAGCCAAGAGGGTAGAACTAGTGCCAGAAAAGCCAGCTTCTAGCTATCAACTAGTTGAGTCAGGCAATCAATTAATACTCAAAATCACTGACCCGCAAAGTTTTTGGAGAACGCGCTTTGTGGCTATCATAGTCAAATAAGCATTTCTTTTGAGTAATTTGAAAGCTGCTTACCCATAAAGGTAAGCAGCCTTTTTCGTTTTAGTAAGGCAATTAACAAAGCCTTTTGTATCATTACGACAAAATTCAGATGCACATGAGAGCCCTTCAACTCACTGACAGTTTGGAAGAACCTCTTGCCATAGTAGAAGTACCTATGCCAACGCTGCAAAGTCTTGCACCCAGACAAGCAATTGTGCGCATCAAGGCTGCTGCTCTCAATCATCGCGATGTATGGATTAGCCAAAGGATGTATCCTCACATTCGCCCTTTTTGTACCTTAGGTTCTGACGGCTGTGGCGTAGTGGAACAGGTTTCATCCCCAGAAGACAGCTCTCTAATTGGCAAAACGGTTGTGATTAACCCCAATCAACACTGGGGACCTAAAAAAGAAGTACAAAGTGCTCAATACAGCATTTTAGGCAATCCCGTAGATGGCACTTTTGCCGAATATATTGCTATTGATGTACATCGCTTGTGCGAAAAACCTCCTCACTTGACCGTAGCACAAGCAGCCGCCTTACCCATTGCAGGATTGACTGCTTATCGGGTCATCTGCAAGTGTAGTGGTTTGGATTCTTCTCATCAGGTGCTCATTACGGGTATTGGAGGAGGAGTGGCATTATTTGCCTTGCAATTTGCTCTTGTTTTTAAAGCTGGAGTATGGGTAACCAGCAGTTCGCCAGAGAAAATTTGGCATGCAAAGCAACTGGGAGCAAGAGAAGGCTTCAACTATCGCCAAGCAGACTGGCACAAGCAAGCTCTGGAAGCCACTGGCGGTTTTGATTTTATAATCGATGGCACAGGAGGCGAAGATTTTAACAAATTGATAGAAATTATAAAACCTGGTGGAAAAATTATCACTTATGGAGCTACTGCCGGAGCACCGCGTCAAGTACATTTACCTCGCATTTTTTACAAGCAAATTACCATTCAAGGCAGTACCATGGGAAATGACGAGGAATTTGCTCAAATGCTTCAATTTTGCACTCAACACCACATTGTGCCTGTCATAGATTCTGTGCGACCCTTTTCAAAAATCATTTCTGCCTTTGAAGAGATGCGGCAAGGCAAACAATTCGGTAAATTAGTCGTATCAATGGAAAACGGGTCTTCAAATGAAACCTCTTGACTCTTCTTGCTCAAAAATAGTCCTTATCTGCTTAGCTAAAGAATATCCTGCCTTGCTACTGAGAGAGGCTTTTTTACTTACTCTGCTAGGACTTTTTGGGTATTGGGCTTCTGTTTTTGATGCCCGAGCACAGGCAGAACGAAGTGTTTTTACCGCAGTAGGGCGAGGAGTAGCCACCACCTTTGTAACTGACTACCAAGCTGTAGGAATTAATCCAGCTAACTTGGGCTTTCGGCGCAGCTTCCGCGACCCAAAATTTACCATCGGTGCTTTAGAAGGCAACGTAACTATGTTTTCTGGCACGCTCAACCGAAGAGAACTACTTCAAACCGTCTTTACTCCCCAGCGCATCAATCTTACTCAACAGGAAAAGCAACAAGCAGCTGTTCGCTTTGCGGGTTCTGCCTTCGGATTTAACTTTGACGTAATGCTAGCGGGAGTAAGCATATATGTCAAAAAAATAGGTGGGTTTGCATTTACCATTAACGATAGAGTAAATTTTTTTTCAAGGTTAAATCGCACAACGTCGGAAATTGTCTTTTTAGGAGGTAATGCATCCTATTTTCCTTTTTTGTTGCTTTCCAACGGTCGAGTAGTGGCTAATCAACCTACTTTGAGCGAAGAAGTCCGTCAGCGGGTTATTGCAGGGTTTATAGATGAACCGCGAGCGCAAACCTACGGGCAGCTGCTCGATGGATCGCGGTTTTCTTCCAATTGGTACAGAGAGTTGAACCTTGCTTACGGTACAAAGCTCATCGACGGCTATCAGGTTTCACTCCATGCAGGGGTGGGATTACGCCTGTTGCGCGGACTGGCGTTGATCAATCTAGTGGCGCAAGATGGTCAGCTCATTCGCGACCAAATTGCTATGTCGCCCACCTTCGGACTGAGCTTCGGACCTGCACAGATAAACAACCCTAGCTTTGTAGGCTTGCAAGAAAACGTTTCTAATTTTCGCAAGGTATTGGCTGCAACCCCAGTAGGCACAGGAGTTGCCTTTGATGCAGGCTTGCAAATGACCATCAAGCGCAATTTTTATCTGGGCATAGCAGTTTCTAACATAGGAAGCATTAACTGGACGGGCAATGCCTACCAACTAGCCGATGCTCGTTTGCGCGAAATTCAGGGAGGAGGTATTAATACTTATAACTTGCTAGTGACCTCTTCTAATAACTTGCAACTGGCAGGGGAGCGCTCTGCGCTAGAATGGCGCGGCATTAGCAACATCCGCCAGCAGTTGCCTGGTGTGCTGAGAATAGGAGCTAGCTATGAGTACTTCCGAACTTTTCACATCGGTATAGACGTTATTTTGCCAGCCACTGAAACGGCTTCTAACATAGAGCAACCCATTATCGCCTTAGGAGGCGATTATCGACTCAATCGATGGATAAAAATTTCTACTGGATTTAACCGAGACGGCTATCAAACCAATAAAATTAACTTTCCAGCAGGGATTACTTATACTGCCAGTCGTCGCTTTTTTGAAATGGGTCTAGCCACGCGCGATCTGATTACTTTTTTTGCCCAACCTCCTGGAGGTAGTAACTTGGCTTTCTCCGTAGGCTTTGCAAGGTTTAAGTGGTAAGCAAACTGCCTTAGTGAAACTTGCTCTGCTTTGGCAAGAGGAAACTAAAAATCAGGTTATTGCGCAATTGCAATAAAGTTAGCTTAACTTTGCTTGCAAATTCCTGAAAAATGGCAATGCTTGACATGCTGAAAATGCTCGGCAAGTTTAAAGAAATGCAGAGCAAAGTAGAAGAAATGCAAAATAATCTAGTGAATATTGTCGCGGAAGGCGAAGCGGGAGGTGGTATGGTGGTTGCCAAAGCTAACGGCAAAAAGCAACTCATTTGGCTGCAAATTGAAAAAAACTTACTTCAATCCGAAGACGTGGAAATACTACAAGATTTGATAGTTGCTGCTGTTAACAAAGCCCTTGAAAATGCTGAACAACAAGCAAAATCCTACCTTCAAAAACAAGCACAAGGTTTACTTCCCCATCTTTCCGGAATAGACTTGGGAAACTTGATGAAGTAATATTCCGTGTAAGATCTACATGAAACATACCTCACCGCCTACTACTGCTATTGTGATACTAAATTACAATGGTGCTAAATTACTAACCCAGTACTTGCCTATCGTTATTGACTGTTCGCCTTCGTGGAGCAGCATCATCGTAGCTGATAATGGTTCTTCTGACAATTCTTTGGCAATCCTGCAACAGCACTTTCCTTCAGTAAAAATCATTTCTTTAGGACGTAACTACGGATTTGCTCAAGGATATAACCTTGCCTTGCAGCAAATACAAGCAGATTATTGCGTTCTGCTCAATTCAGATGTAAAGGTAACCCCTTCTTGGTTGGAGCCACTGATTGACACTATGGAAAGCAACGAGAAAATATTTGCTTGCCAGCCTAAAATTCTCTCTTTGCTCCATCCAAGTCATTTTGAATATGCAGGAGCAGCAGGGGGATTCATCGACTGGCTGGGTTATCCCTTTTGCCGAGGCAGGCTCTTTAGCACCCTTGAAAAAGACGAGGGACAATACGACCAACCTGCGCGTATTTTTTGGGCAAGTGGAGCTTGTATGGTGGTTCGGACTAAATTATTCAAGCAACTAGGAGGATTTGATGAGGATTTTTTTGCCCATATGGAGGAGGTAGATCTTTGCTGGCGCGCAAAAAACGCTGGTTATGAAGTGGTGTACTGTCCTTTTAGCCGCGTGTATCATTTAGGAGGTAGCACGCTTGACTATCAAAGCCCTCGAAAAACTTATTTAAATTTTCGCAATAGTTTGATAGCCCTTATCAAAAATGAAAAAAGCAAAAAAGTGTGGCTTAAAGTGTTTTTGCGCATGAGTTTGGATGAGGTTGCAGGAGTTTACTTTTTGGCTTTAAGGCAATGGGCTCATTTGTGGGCGGTGTTGCGCTCGCATCTCTACGTTTATGTCAATGTGAGGAAACTTCTTCGAAAACGCTACCAGACCCAACTCACGGCGCGTTGTGTTAACCATCCAGAACAAATTAAAACCATTCTTGTTTGGGCGTACTTTGTAAAAGGCGTCCGCCGATTTACTGACCTGATATAAACAATTTTCTTGTACTTACTTGCATTTGATAGTCAAAAAATGCAGCGCAGGCATGCGCTTTTTTTTGCTTTCTTGAAGCTAAGCAAAACGCATAGAGCAACGCGATTGAAAAAAATATGTTGCTTTGTCTGCCTTCCCCAAAAAGGGGCGCATTTTTTACATAGAAAAAATACAAATCCCTGCCAATGGCTTTAAATTTTGGCAGGGATTGACAGGAGTTTTGCAAGACATATTTCAAGAAGTATGATGCAGAAACGAACTTAATTGCAATATAGCACAGACTTAATTGCTTGCATGGTCCGTTTTACGTTGGGCAAGGTGGCTTCAATCAGTGTAGGAGCATAAGCTAAAGGTACGTCCATAGAATTGACTCGTAAAATGGGCGCATCTAAATAATCAAAAGCCATGCGCTGCACTTGAAAAGCTACATCGGTAGAAATAGAGCCTAAGGGCCACGCCTCTTCAATAATTACTAAGCGGTTGGTTTTTTTTACAGAATTGACTACAGCATTATAATCAATGGGTCGTACAGTGCGCAAGTCGATCACTTCGGCACTAATGCCTTCTTTGGCTGCTTCATCAGCGGCTCCTAACGCCACTTTCATCATCTTGCCGAAAGATACTAACGTTACGTCAGTGCCTTGCCGAACTACTTTAGCTTGCCCGATAGGAATGAGATATTCCTGCTCTGGTACTTCTCCTTTGTCGCTGTACATGAGTTCAGATTCCATAAAAATAACTGGGTCATCATCCCTGATTGCTGATTTGAGCAATCCTTTGGCATCGTAAGGATTAGAGGGCACTACCACCTTAAGACCAGGAGTATTGGCATACCAATTTTCAAAGTTTTGAGAGTGCTGAGCAGCTAGTTGCCCTGCATTGCCTGTAGGTCCGCGAAATACAATGGGACAGTGGTACTGACCTCCAGACATAGAAAGGATTTTGGCAGCAGAATTAACCACTTGGTCGATAGCCACTAGTGAAAAATTAAATGTCATGAACTCAATGATAGGACGCAAGCCATTCATAGCTGCCCCTACTCCAATGCCTGCAAAGCCTAGCTCGGAAATAGGAGTATCTATTACGCGCTCAGGACCAAATTCTTCTAGCATGCCCTGACTTACTTTGTAAGCACCATTGTACTCGGCTACTTCTTCCCCCATGAGGAATACGCGGGGGTCGCGGCGCATTTCTTCTACCATCGCCTCGCGAAGCGCTTCTCTGAACTGAATCACTCTCATTCGTGTTTTTATTTTAGTAAGTTGAACTAAATTTGGCTTGCAATTGCTGACAAACAAGCTGTTGGGCTTGGTCCCCAAATTTAACTGCAATTTAAGTGGAATTGTCTTACCGCTTGCAATTAATTTGAATCAGCATGAAAAGCCTGCGCTTCTTTTGGGAACAGCAATTGTTTGGAGTTTGTTCGTACTTGGGTGAGCGGCTTTGCATTGCGCCTAGTTCTATTAGGCTTTACTTCATCTACCTTTCCTTCCTTACTTTTGGTTCTCCTGTGTTTGTGTACTTGGTCCTGGCTTTTTGGTATAACATTCGTCGCTACATACGCCAGTATGTCAATCCCTTGCGAGGAGTCTAACGATGCATAGCTTCTGCAAATTAAGGTGGCTACCTGCATTTTGCAGGGGTGTCTTACGTGAAGCCTGTTGAAAACTTCACAGTGCAATGCCAGTTTTTTGCGCAATATCTTCTAGCTCCTCTACTACTGCTGGCAGCAAGGGTATGCCTTCTTTGGAGCGAATAGCCTCTGCTTGGCGTTCTGGATCCCCAGGGATGAGCACGCCCTGCGTGCCTGGAGCGGGTCGGGTAGCTCTAAAAGTGCGAATCCACTCATCAATTTGACGCTTGAACTCTTCTACTTCTATAAAAGCCTCAATTTTTAGCGCTCCAAAAAAGTGTCCGATGCCTTTGCCAACTGAACGGGAGGGAATTTCCTGTCGTAAAGCGAAAGGAGGGGCAAACGGTCCCCAGTTAGCTCCACTGAGCACGCAACAAAGAATATCTACCATAGCCGCAAGGGCATATCCTTTGTGTCCTCCTCGTTCGCGGTCAGAGCCTAGGGGTAAGAGCGCTCCTCCTTCTATCATATCCTGCGGATTGGTGGACATGTGGCCGTAGCGGTCTATAATCCATCCTTGAGGAATAGATTTGCCTTCGCGGCGCGCCATTTCAATTTTGCCATAAGCAGCAGCGCTAGTGGCAAGGTCGATGACGATGGGCGGTTCTTCCAATCCCGGAAAGGCAATAGCAATGGGGTTAGTCCCTAACATGCGTTCAGCTCCCCATAGAGGAGCTACTAGTTTAGTGGAATTGGTCATTGCCCAGCCAATCATATCGCGTTGAAGGGCTTGGAGTACGTAATACCCTGCTATTCCATAGTGATTGCTGTTAGATACGCTCACCCAGCCTGAACCAGCGCGCTCAGCTTTTTCCATAGCAATTTGATTGGCTTTGGGACCTACCACTAGTCCCAGTCCATTATCACCGTCTACAGTAGCAGTGGAAGGACTTTCTCGCACAATGCGAATCTTGGGTGTAGGGTTAATTCTGCCTAAGGAAAGCATGTCAAAATAGGTGTGTAAGCGAGCCACTCCGTGCGAGTCTATTCCTCTTAGGTCAGCGGTAATTAGCACGTCAGCAGCTTGTTCAGCGTCAGCTTGGGGCACACCAAAATAGAGGAAAGTTTCAGTGGCAAAGTGTCTTAGCCGCTCTGCTGGAAAAAAATATGGCCTGGAGCTCATTAGCTTTGCAATTTTAATTTTGCTGCAATAGGTTGCAAAACTACAAGAAAATTAGCCAGAGCAAGGAAACAAACAGCACGTAGCATTTTTTCTCATCCCATTGGCAGGCTTGAGCGAACATACTGACTTTGCGCATCTAGCTCGTTTTACTGGAAAGCCCGTTAAATTTTCATCGGCTGCCTAATGCTAACACTTAAAAAGACTTTGAACAACGCACTGCAAATTTTAAAATTGATAGCTTGTCATCTTTGCAGTAGCACTACATATTTCGGCGATATTTACCCCCTACTTCATACAAGGCGGCGGTAATTTGTCCCAAGCTACAAGTTTTGACAGTTTCCATCAGTTCGGCAAAAATATTGCCTCCTGAAAGAGCTACCTGCTGCAATCGACGCAATGCCTCTTTGCTTTCAGCAGCATGGGCACGTTCAAATGCTTGTAGCGAAGCAATGGCGTACTCTTTCTCTTCTTTAGTAGAGCGGCGCACTTCCATTGGCACTACCGTAGGCGATCCGTTAGGATCTAAAAAGGTGTTTACACCAATGATAGGCAGTTTACCGCTGTGCTTGAGCGTTTCGTAATACATGCTTTCCTCTTGGATTTTGCTGCGCTGGTACATTCGCTCCATAGCTCCTAACACGCCTCCGCGCTCCGAAAGTGCCCGAAATTCTGCCATCACTGCCTCTTCTACCAAATTTGTAAGCTCTTCGATGATAAAAGCACCTTGCAGGGGATTTTCATTTTTAGCAAGCCCAAGTTCTTTGTTGATAATTAACTGAATGGCTAGGGCACGTCGCACGCTTTCTTCTGTAGGAGTGGTAATTGCTTCGTCGTAGGCATTGGTGTGCAAGCTGTTGCAATTGTCGTAAATAGCATAAAGGGCTTGTAGGGTAGTTCGTATGTCATTGAAAGCAATTTCTTGTGCATGCAAGCTGCGTCCTGAAGTTTGAATGTGATATTTAAGCTTTTGGCTGCGCGAGTTGCCTTTGTACTTGTACTTGATGGCTTTTGCCCAGATGCGCCGCGCTACGCGCCCCAGCACGGAATATTCAGGGTCCATGCCATTGGAGAAAAAGAAAGAAAGATTAGGAGCAAAATCGTCTATATGCATGCCTCGGCTAAGGAAGTACTCAACGTAAGTGAAGCCGTTGGCTAAGGTAAAAGCCAACTGAGTAATGGGGTTGGCACCAGCTTCGGCAATGTGATATCCACTAATGGAGATGGAATAAAAGTTTTGGATTTTGTGGTCTATGAAATACTGCTGAAGGTCACCCATCATGCGCAAGGCAAATTCAGTACTGAAAATACAAGTATTCTGCGCTTGGTCCTCTTTGAGAATATCTGCTTGCACGGTGCCGCGAACTTGCTGCAAAGTCTCTGCTTTAATTTTTTCATAGATATGAGGAGGAAGGACGCGGTCGCCAGTGGTGCCTATCAGTAGCAAGCCGAGTCCATCGTTTCCTTCGGGTAAAGTGCCTTGGTAGGCTGTTTCTGTAAGGGGTAGTTTTTGCTGCACTTCTTCCAGCAGCCCATTTTGCCTGATGTAGATTTCGCATTGTTGGTCAATGGCAGTATTGAAAAACATAGCAAGAATGGCTGGCGCAGGTCCGTTGATAGTCATGGAAACGGAAGTGGCTGGGTGGCAGAGATTAAATCCCGAGTAGAGTTTTTTAGCATCGTCTAAGGTAGCTACGCTTACTCCTGAATTGCCAATTTTGCCGTAGATGTCAGGTCGGCGGTTGGGGTTTTCTCCGTAAAGAGTAACAGAGTCAAAAGCGGTGGAAAGGCGTTTAGCAGGCATGTCCTTAGAAAGGAAGTGAAACCGCCGATTGGTTTTTTCTGGTCCTCCTTCGCCTGCAAACATGCGCGTGGGATCTTCTCCTTGCCGCTTCAAGGGAAAAACGCCAGCGGTATAAGGAAAAAAACCAGGCGTGTTTTCGGTGAGCATCCAATAGAGTAGATCGCCCCAGTCGTGGTATTTGGGCAAGGCTACCTTGGGAATCTTCAATCCCGAAAGCGAAACGGTGTAAAGATCTTGCTCAATAACCTTATCGCGCACTTGAAAATGGTATTTGTCTGCTCGGTAGCGCTGTTGAGTTTCTTGCCAAGATTCCAGTAACTGCCGACATTCTGGAGCCAGTTGGGCAGAGAGAGTTTCGTACTGAGCAATTAAATCCTTGAGGTAGTCGGGTTCACCTTGTTGATAAGCAACAGCTCGGACTGTTTTTTGCTCCTGGCTATCGGAAATGGTAACTTGAATTCGCTTTTTTCCAATTTCTTGGCGCAGATGCTGGATAACGCCATGCAATTGATACATTTTGCGAGCAATCTGGCTTTGCTCTTCTACAAATCGGTTATACTCTTCTAAAGTTTCGCAAATTTCTGCCAGGTAGCGCGTCCGCTCAGGGGGAATGATAGGCTTGGGGGAAAAGGACGCGGGCAAAGGTATGGAGTTCTGTTCTTTTTCTATCCATTCCAGTGAAATTCCTCGCTCTGCCATGCGTCGGCTAAGGGTAGACATTGTAGCGCGAAAGAGCAAGTTAGTGCCATGGTCGTTGAACTGGCTGGCAATGGTACCAAAAATGGGAAGTTGTTCATCGGGTACGTCCCAAAGTTGATGGTTGCGGCGGTATTGTTTGCGCACATCGCGCAAGGCATCCAACGAACCGCGCTTGTCAAATTTGTTAATGGCAACTAAATCTGCAAAATCCAGCATGTCGATTTTTTCCAGCTGGGTTTGCGCGCCAAACTCGTTGGTCATTACATAAAGAGAAACGTCGGAATATTCTACAATTTCCGTATCTGATTGACCAATGCCAGAGGTTTCTACAATTACCAAATCAAAACCTGCTGCTTTGCAAATTTGAATGGCTTGACCCACGTGTCTGCTAAGTGCCAAATTGCTTTGCCGCGTGGCCAGTGAACGCATGTACACACGCGGACTGTCAGCGCTGTTCATGCGAATTCTATCTCCCAGCAATGCTCCGCCTGTTTTGCGCTTGGAGGGATCTACTGAAATAACCGCTAGCCGTCTTTGGGGATAGTAGTACAGAAACCGACGCATGAACTCATCGATAAGGCTAGATTTACCAGAACCACCCGTTCCTGTAATGCCTAAGACAGGCACTTCTGGCCGAGGCTGGATATGGCTTGACAGTTGGGCAAATATTTCAGGATGATTTTCCGCCAAGGAAATCAAACGAGCAATATGGGCGGGATTGCTCCAATCAATTTGCTTGTATCCTTCGGTTAAAAAACAGGAGGCTTGAAGGGGGTCAAAGTCAGATTTTTCCATTAGGTCATTAATCATGCCTTGGAGCCCCATGCGCCTACCATCATCGGGGCTGTAGATGCGCGTGATGCCATAGCGATGCAGTTCTTCAATTTCATGAGGCAGGATAGTACCGCCACCACCGCCGAAAATGCGAATGTGACCACAGCCGTTTTCTTGGAGGAGATCATACATGTATTTGAAAAACTCCATGTGCCCTCCTTGATAGGAAGTAACGGCAATTGCTTGCACATCTTCTTGGATTGCACATTGAACTATTTCGCTGGCGGAGCGGTTGTGCCCTAAGTGAATCACTTCAGCCCCAGTGGATTGCATGAGGCGGCGCATGAGATTTATTGCCGCATCATGCCCGTCGAAAAGGGAAGCAGCAGTTACAATGCGAATTTTATGTTTAGGCTGGTAGGGTTGCATGGTCAGTGTTGTTTATGAACCGTCAAGCAAATTTAGCCTAAACTGCTAACAAGGTAAGTGAGTAAACAGGCTAAGCCTTTCTGTTTCAAGTTAATCTAGGCAGATTTCTGGTATTTCGCCTTCTACGACAAGCCTTCCTTCCGTTACTGAGCGAATGTAGTCCACACTTACTCCAGGGGCGCGTTCCAAGAGCTTAAAACCTCCTTCAGGAAGCACGTCTATGACTGCTAAGTCGGTTACAATTTTCTTTACGCAGCGGATTCCCGTCAAGGGCAAAGTACATTCTTTGAGCAGCTTGGATTTGCCGTCCTTGCTACAGTGCTGCATAGCAACGATGATATTTTTTGCAGAAGCCACCAAGTCCATTGCTCCCCCCATTCCCTTGACCATTTTGCCAGGTATTTTCCAGTTGGCGATATCTCCCTTTTCCGATACTTCCATAGCTCCTAAGATGGTTAAGTCTATGTGTCCGCCGCGAATCATGGCAAAGCTATCAGCAGAGTTGAAAAGACTTGCGCCAGGTATCATGGTAATGGTTTGTTTTCCGGCGTTAATCAAATCGGGGTCTACTTCGTCTTCTGTGGGAAAAGGTCCGATGCCTAACAATCCATTTTCTGATTGCAAAATTACGTCCATGCCTTTGGGAATGTAATTAGCTACCAGAGTAGGAATGCCAATACCTAAATTGACGTAGTAGCCATCCCGAAGCTCGCGAGCAATGCGCTTTGCGATACCATTTTTGTCTAACATAGCTGTAGCAAGTTTATGATTACTCACCCAAACGCAGCAATGAGTTTTGAAACAGTTCCTTGCAAGATATCTAATTTTTAGTTTCAAGTTACACAGCCCTGCCTTTGCTTGGAAGCATTTTTTGTATAAAAACAGCCCTTTAGCCGATTATGTGGAGTGGGTTACTTAGCTTGCCAGTTTGCAAGAGCCACTTGAGGTTATTGAGTGGTAGGTATGTGCGCAGCGCTTTGAGCCATCTTGGCATTAAAGTTTGCCTTTCCAGCGTCTAAAAACTGAATGAACTTGTTTACATCTTCTTCATAGGCTAAAGGAGGCACTAAAGGTACTTCATCATGACCTAACAGTACGTAGTAAGGCTGGGCATTGTTGTTGAACTTGGTAATTTGCAAGTCGGCGTTAATTTTTCCGATGGTCTTTTTCACTCTGCCGTCGTAAGTGGATGTAATCCATTCACTTTCGGGAACTTCTGTGGGGTCATCTACGTAAAGGGCTACTACGACGTAATCGCGTTGCAAGCGGCGAAGCACTTCGGGATGCGACCAAACATTGGCTTCCATTTTGCGGCAGTTAACGCATCCATGTCCTGTAAAATCAATAAACAGGGGTTTGTTTTCGCGTCGGGCAGCGGCAAGCGCCTCTTGGTAGTCAAAATATCCCTTCAGCCCGTGAGGAAGTCTGAACTTATCGCCATATTTGACGTTGGGATGAGGATTGTCATTGCTCAAAGCTACGCTGTGCTGGCGAATGATGCTTACTAGGTCAAAATCATGGGTGTTTTGAGGAGGCAGATAACCTGCAAGTGCTGATAAGGGGGCTCCAAACATGCCTGGCAGAAGGTAAATGACAAAGGAAAAGGCTGCCATAGCTAATATGAAACGCGGTACGCTAATGTGCTCGGTAGGACTGTCATGCGGAAGGCGAATTTTTCCTAGCAAATAAAAGCCTGCAGTGAGGGAAATGGCAATCCAAATGGCTATAAATACGGGTCGGTCCAAGATGCGCCAGTGATATACTTGGTCTGCTACGCTGAGAAACTTAAACGCTAATGCCAACTCTACAAACCCTAGCATTACCTTGACTACATTGAGCCAACCACCTGATTTGGGCAAACTGCTAAGCATAGAAGGGAAAATAGCAAACAAGGCAAAAGGCAGTGCAAAAGCCAGCGAAAAAGCAAACATGCCCAGTGCAGGCTTAAACAAACTACCTCCTGCGGCTTCCACTAACACAGTGCCTACAATAGGACCTGTACAAGAAAATGAAACTACTGCCAAAGTAAGTGCCATGAAAAAAATGCCAGCCACTCCGCCGCGATCAGCTTGGGCATCAATTTTAGTAGTCAAGCTAGCGGGCAAGGTAATTTCAAACATGCCGAAGAAGGATAAGGCAAAAATGACAAAAATGAGGAAAAACAGCGTGTTGGGCAGCCAATGGGTAGCTAAGAAATTGGCGGCATCTGCTCCAAAGAGAAGCGAGAAGACAATGCCAATGATCATGTAAATGACAATGATAGAAAGCCCAAAAAGCACTCCTTTAGCAATAGCTTGTGCACGGGAATGACTTTTGCGAATGAAAAATGACACCGTCATCGGTATCATGGGAAACACACAAGGAGTCAGCAAGGCGAGCAATCCGCTAATAAAGGCAGCAACCATAAATCCCCACAAAGATTCTTGTGGAACACTGCGGGAGGGTTCTTCGACTTTGGGAGATTCTTTTACCAGTTGATTTGCAGAAGGAGTGTTTGTACTGCTGCTATCTTGAGGCACGTTCTGTATTTGCTGCAATTGAGATTCTTCAGCAGGGGCAGGAGTAGAAGAAGGAGTAGGTTGAGTGGAAGTAACAGGGATTGTTTTGGCAGTAATTACAAAGTCATCTTCTAAAGGAATGCAACGCCCATCTACATCGTTGCAGACTTGGTAGCTTACATTTGCAGTAATGCTGAAATGCTCTTTGAGTACTTTGACGGTTTGGCGAAATTGGGCTTTCTGCTTGAAATAAGTATATTCACCCTCCCAGATGGAATCGTATTTTTTCTTTGCTCCTATGGGTCTTATTTTGCCTACAAGTGCGTAAGAATCGCTCGGCGCAAATTTAAAAGTTGTAACCATAGGACCTAAGGAAGGGTCAAAATCTGATGAGTACAGATACCAGTTGCCCTCTATAGTTGCCGAAAAGATAACATCTACCGTACTTCCGACTGCAACGGGTTCTTTTTCAACTTTAGCGGTCCATCGGATAGGCTTTTGCACTTGGGCATAGGAGATATTCCCAATAAGCCCAATGCACAGTGCAATCTGTTGCCATGTTTTCATACCTCAAAGGTATGCAATATTAGCCTGCCTTCTGTATTACTAAAGTTACATAACCAAAGGAGGCAGCGGCTTGTTTGATTTTTAAATAGGCGGGCATCAACTGCTCAGGAACAGCAATTTCTGGAAATTTTTCCTCTATGGTGATAGTCAGTAGGCTATTTTCCAGCACAGCCCGAGAGCAAAAGCTAGCGTAGAGCGTACCTTCTTCATACAGTGCAATTGATCGGTTGAGCTCTTCCATGTTTGCCACAAGCCAGCCTTCGGGAATTTGCATTTGAATTTGATGATATCTGCCAAAAGGATATGCTGGCAAAGCATTGCGCACGCCAGTTTCTACCATTCTGCCAATTCTGAGCAATCGGGTTTGACCTGCTTGTTCTAGTAAACCATCGGCTTGTAGTTCGGTGTGAAGGGTTACTTGAGGAGTATTGTCAGGTAAATCACAATCTTGCCATTTAATTTGTAAAATAGTTGAATACGGGACATAGTACTGGCTCGTCTTGCACAATAAATATTTAAACTCTTCGGCACTATTGAGCCAATTTAAACGGCGTAGTATAGTAGCAAAATGCCCGCTAAGGGTGCGTTCCCAGTTGATGAAAAGTTTTTCCGCCTTCGCGTCTAACTTTAAATAAAGGTAATTTTGATCAATCGACTTGGTGTAACTGCTGATGGGTAATTTTTCTATAAACTGCTCGGTAGTTACTTCCTCCCACTCATCAAAAGGAGGTGTTACTACCAAAGCATGGTTGCCTTGTAAGGCAGCAGGAATAAGACCTATACTATATTCGGGATGAGTGGGCGCAAAGTAGTAGTTGGAATGAGTAAAGTGAAAAATGAATTCTTCTAAAGCGTAAGGAGTAGCAAAATCGCTATCAAATTCTGTGTAAGTGCGGTCAGTGGTAATAAGTATGCGATGAGAAATATCAGCCAGTGTGAACAGGATTGCATATAGCTGTACTATGTCTACTTTACCAGCAGTGCGTTGCTCTAATACTTCTGCTACTGATTCATGCAATCGCTCCTGCTCTTCTAGACGAACATGGGTGCGGACATAATTGACAATAGCGCTAATTTTTTCTTCTTCTCGATGAGCATTATAAGTAATTTGCTCTACAAGTTTTCTGAAACGCTCAGTTTCTGCCTTGCCCAATAGGGTAAAATCATACACGATGTTGCGCATCATGTTAGCTACACTTGTCCATGTACAGAGTTGCTCATTGCTCTCCAATCGGTTGTAAGAGAGTTTAAAGTCTACTTTCATGGGCAAGGGAGAAGCCTCTTCTTCGGCAGAGTGAGTAAAATACTGTAAGCGGGCATATAAAGAGTTTTTCCCTGGATAGCGCAAAGGCAAATAGCGCATCGGAGGAAATTGGTGATAGCTTTTAGCTTCAAAAATCAAATGTTCGGGAGTGATAATTTCAAACTCTAGATTCCAAATAGGCAGTCGCGTATCAAATACTACTTGCCCAAAAAAGTAAGGTTCGCGACGAAGATGGTAGAGATATTCTATTTCGCTACCGCTTTCCAAGCCTTCTAAAGCAAAAATGACGTAGGAACCGCGATTGTGAAAATTGTTGAGTCTTCGCATTTCTTCCAAAGGCACGTTGGCAATTGTTCCTGAAGGCAGTATGGTGCGTGCCTTGAGTAAAATTAAATGGCTGCTTTCTTCAACAGGAATATATACTTTGCTAAATTCACTAATGGCTTGCCGGTCATTGAGCTTGATAATTTTGTGAATAGTTTCATAAATGGCAATTTTTCCGCTGCTTTCCTGTACGTATTCAATCACGCGGCGGTCAGTAACAACCACTGCACTACTGCCGTGCTGATTAAGTGGAATGCCAAAGGTGCTTCGCTGCTCTTGCCAGTCGTAAGTTTCGTTCTCAAAAACGCGCGGTTTGTTTGCTATTTTGCTAGCTAAAACAGCAGGATTACTAGACAAATGAGCACATAAACTAACCGCATGAGCACTTGCTTTACATGGAAAAGCAAGCCATATTCCTGCTACATACACTAGGGTTATCCACTGACGCCCTAAAGGGGTAAGAATAAAGCCGTTCAATTCTCTGAATATTTTTGAAGTTTAACGCAATAATGCACAAGTTATTTAGTAAACGGGTTGAAAAATTATGTTTTGACGCGTCGCTGCATCGTACTGTTGGATAAACTGCTGCCAAAGAGCTAGTTCTTCTGCCTTGATAGCAAGCGTGTTTACTTTTACTTCAGAGTGGATTAAAATTCCTCCCGCTTGCTGCTTATATCTTATGCAAAAACCAAACCTATTGTAATTCATTACAACATCAGAAGGAAGAGAAACTATTTGCCAATGCTGAGGAACAAGAATTAATTGCTGGCGAAGGAGGGTGAAAGTATGTTCGAACTCGGGAAGTTCTACTGAGTCACCAGAGGGCAACCATTGCTGATAGTATTCTTTTGTTATCAAATTCGGGTTGAGGTAAATCTGGTTGCCATGTTTGAGCAAATGGTGATGAATAAAGCCTTTGTATTGAACAGTTGAAGAATCAGCTGTGAGGGATTGGTGTTGCCAGTTAAGCATTTTCAAGTAGCGTTGTCCCAAAAGGGGCTTTTTGCTGTTGAGCATGCTTTTAAAATAGCCACTACCTGAAATGATACCAGTAATTTCCACAGTATCACGGGATTGGAGTTGTAACGTTGCGCTATCAAATAAAATGCTTTGGTGTGCCTCTATTATGGGAATGGTGTGAATCACATAGCTTTGCCGCGATACTCCAATAAGAGCTTCCTTGCCTTGAATTGCAGAAGAGGGCAAACCAAAGGGCAAGTAAGGATTGGTAGCATCCAAAAAAATGTATTGGTCGTTAATTTTGATAGTGGCGATCATGTGATTATCGACTACGGGAGCGGGTAGTTCCGTGTAGCGATAAGGCAAGCTACGCGTACCAATCCAAGTAAAATAGGCAGGTATGCCACTGCAGCGCATCAGTGCAATAAGAAGGGAGGTCATGTCTTTACAGTCGCCGTAGCGCTTTTGCAACACCTCTGCTGCCTTGCGCGGAACCAGCCCACCATAGCCATCTTCAAAAGCAATGTAGTGAACATTTTGCTGAACCCATTCAAATATGGCTTTGGCTTTCTCTACTGGTGTACTCAAATGAGCTGTTAAATTCGTGGCTAGCTCGCACACAGTAGGAGCAGTAGCCTGTTCTTCTACTTCTTTTATCAAATTGCTATACCATGCATAAAGGTCATTAACGGTGGCAAGCAGGCAAACTGTTTTTTGCTTAGTGTTGGTAGAGTAACAAGTGATGCGAGGAATAATGTGAGGAGCTTGGTAGCGCATGGCTTTGTTACTGCTGCCAGGAGTTAAATGGTTGGCTTGCCAAGTGTAAATAAAATAATCGCGATGTTTTTCTTTTTTAAAAGAAACTTGAGAGGCATTAAAGAGGCTAAACTCCATGTTAATGTGTTTGTCGCAATAAACCTGAAACTGGCTGTGCACAACTGGCAGCGAAGCATTGAAATAGTAAACTCCCAAGAAACGAGGTTCGGTGAGCTCTTCGGTATAATACAAATGTGAAGTTGATCCCAAAGCAACGCTAGGGAATAAAAAAGTGCGCTCCATATAATCGTCGTAAAAAATGCCAGCTTGGGCTACGCTTTGGTCAGTGAATTGCTTCACGTGCACAGTATCGCCTGCAGAGGTAATGGTATATGCTTTTACTTGCAACAACTTATTGAACTTCGTGTAGCTGATGCGTTCAAAAGAAGAAATGTTGTTGTGCCTACTTCCATGTTGAATAATTAATGTGTTTTCGGCGATAACTTTGATTTGTTGGTCAATGAAGCGAACATAGAGCACTCTTTTTTTAAACAGTACTATACCACTTGTAGAAAGCGTTTGAGCCATGGCAAGTAAACTGCTGCTGATTAACAGCCATGCACTTGCTAGCTGCTTGTAGTACATGTGCAAAAGGTTTTTTATCCACAACAGGATTTTACACAGAGACGGGCAACTATTCAAATGTAAGCAATTTTAAGGGAAGAAAATATTCGTTGATGCTGTCGATTGCGCTAAAATGGCAAAGAATAGAAAGTATTCTACAAGGTCTCAATTGTAAAATTGTGATTGGTGTAAATACATATGTCAGCAGCAATGGTAAGAGATTCGCGGACAATTTCCTGAGCAGAAAGATGGGGGGCGTGTTTTTTAAGTGCTAGTGCTGCAGACTGAGCATACATAGCCCCTGAACCGATGGCTGCTACTTGATTGTCTGGCTCCAGCACATCGCCTGTTCCTGAGATGATCAGGATTTCACTTTTGCTAATGGTAATCATCATAGCTTCCAAGCGTCGCAGGAAGCGGTCTGTTCGCCAGTCTTTTGCAAGTTCAATAGCGGCGCGTTTCATGTTTCCGCCGTAAGCACTTAGTTTTTCTTCGAAGCGTTCCAGCAGGGTAAAAGCATCGGCGGTAGAGCCGGCAAATCCTGCAATAACGCGCCCTTCCTGAAGTTTGCGAATTTTGCGCACGTTGTTTTTTGCTACCGTGTTGCCTATAGTGGCTTGTCCATCGGCTCCAATAGCTACAGAACCATTGTGAGCAACTGCCAGCACAGTAGTGGATTTAATCGGCATTTGCATGTATATCCTCTTGGAATTGGTTGATTCGGTTGACTTTGTCAAGAAATACTATCGAGCGCCTAATAAGGCTTCTGTACCATGGCATTCCCTGCCCAGGAATGACTTTTTTCACCTTAGAGAAGCGAAAATACAACTTTTCCAAATTTGTTATCCATTGGTTTAGGCAAGTTTGTGGTTGCATGACTGGGTAGCGGGCTGTAGGTGAAGGAATAAAATATCCTGCATGAAGAATTCCACAATCAGGCAGAAACATAGCCAAACTCCCCAAAGAAAAACCCGCACCAGTTGGATACAGTTGAATAGCGCGCTTGCCGATAACAAGACAAGTATCTCGATAAATGGATAAATTTACTCTGATGCCGTAGCTCGCCAGTTGAATAGCAGTGGCACTATCGGCAATTAATTGAACTTTTTTGCGTGCATAATAAGCGACTACGGGTAGCCTGTCTTTTATAAACTCGTTGATTATCAAGTATTTTATAGGCTTTCCTCCGGCTTTTCTCAGCTTTCGTGCAAGCATGCGCGCTTGCTTTTCATTCCATGGCAAGCCGCTGAGTAAACCTGTGTTGCGAGTTTGTACATACACTTGATTGGCGGGAATGTCAGCAATGGGCAACCAAAGGAAACAGATAGCCAGCATTACATCGCAAGCAAGGTTTTTCAAAGCCAAGTCATCTTTTATGCGTTCGCTTTTTTGAGCTACATTTTCAAAGGCGGTGAGTAGAAAGATAGTAGTTAAAAGCAGTGATTTTGCTTTTTGCCTCAGTAACGTGGAAGAAACTAATTGCATTTTTGAGGAAAATTGTTAGCAAAAAGCATTTCAATTTTGCTGCCGTTTTTTTGAAAAACTTTTTTCTGTTTTGTGTTGTATTGTTAGCGGGGTAGCAACTTATGGCGCGGTACCTGAACCCTTTTACCGACTTTGGCTTCAAAAAGCTCTTTGGCTCAGAGCAGAGCAAAGAC
>JANWWZ010000023.1 GCA_025057115.1 Bernardetiaceae bacterium | reverse complement strand
GGAAAACGGCATGGGAGCGGGACAACGACTATTTTGAAGTAGAAAAGAGTCGGGATGGAGAAAGGTTCCACGTCATAGGTCGAGTAGCTTCGAAGGGGGTTGATGGCAACAGCAACGGGGTGTTGGAGTACGTACACTACGATGAACGCCCATGGCTGGGCAAGAACTACTATCGGCTCAAGCAAGTGGACAAAGATGGCAGTGTGAGTTATTCCAAGATAGCAGTAGTGGTATTTGAGCGGGAGCGGTTGGAGGCAGGAAGTGAGCGGATGGAGGTATATCCCAATCCTTGGGAAGAGAGCAGGCATAGTTTGAAGGTGGTCTTGCCAGCGGGTGGTGTAGGAGAAGGTTGGTTAGTGATGTGGGATGTAGTAGGTCGGCAGGTGCATCGGCAGCGGATAGAAGAAGGAACCACGCAGCTGGAGATTCTCCCCCAGCAAGTGGTAGGCAAGTTAGCAGCGGGAGCTTATGTAATTAGCGCCATCGGCAGGCAAAAAACCTTCACTGCAAAAGTGGTAGTGGAATAAGTACTAGCTCTCACTTTCGACAAAAAAGGCTGTCTAAAAGGCAGCCTTTTTTTTTAACTTTAATAAGGGGTAACAACGCCAGAACAGTTGTTTTAATCCACGTTATCGTGCAAAAAGCGATTATTTCCCAGCAAGTTTTCGCCATCGGTAATATTGAAGCGTGAAATTGAATGGTGAGAAGAATCCATGTCAGTTAGCTTGACGTTGCGACGCAGGTAAGCAGGAATTTCTTTCTTTTCAAGAAGTTCTTGATTGCTAAGCTCGTGAATAGACTTAGTGCCTTCCATGCGCTGCAAGCGCGTTTTGTACTGCTCTTCTAAAACACGGCGGCGCACTTCTTCATTCGACTCTAACGTTACTGGAGGAGGAATTTGTTCTCCGTCTAGCCTATAAACAATTTTCTCAGGTTTATTAGGAGCGGCAGGCTTAGAAGAAGGCGGCGGGGAAGTCGGTTCCTCATCTCGGTCAAAAAAGTCGGCTTCGTTATCAAAGATAAGAGGCACTTTTCTATTCAAATCGCGTACGGGATTTTTGATGCGCTTACTAGTGGCAAGGTCGTATACAGTTCGCTGTGGCTCATTGCGCTGGTTTTCATGAAAACCAGTAGCAATTACAGTTACGCTAATGGCTTTGCCAAGAGATTCATCTACTGCTTGCCCAAAGATCACTTCTGCACTGTCGCCAGCTTGTTCTTGGACATACTGAGTAATTTCCTCTAGCTCTTCAAATTGGAAAGTATCTTCGTCGCCGACCATGATGCTAAGCAAAATGTACTTGGCACCGAAAATATCCGCATCATTGAGCAAGGGCGAGGTAATAGCTGCCTCTACAGCACGGCGAGCGCGATTTTCTCCTTCAGCAGTAGCAGAGCCCATTACGGCTACTCCTGAGTCTTTCATCACTGTGCGCACATCTTCAAAGTCCACGTTAATAATGCCTGGTACAGTAATAATTTCGGCGATGGACTTAGCAGCCTTTGTTAAGACGTTATCTGCTTGACTGAATGCCTCGCGCATGGTAGTATTGCCGTAAATTTCGCGCAATTTGTTGTTGAGGATTACAATAACTGAATCGCAATATTTGCGCATTTCGGCAATGCCTTGTTCAGCGCGTATTTGCTTAGGTTTGCCTTCAAACTGAAAAGGAGCCGTAACAATGCCTACGGTAAGGATGCCCATTTCTTTGGCAATTTCAGCAATGACGGGTGCGGCTCCCGTGCCCGTTCCTCCTCCCATGCCAGCAGTGATAAATACCATTTTGGTGTTGCCAGAGAGCATTTTGCGAATTTCGTCTTTGCTTTCAATGGCTGCGTTGCGTCCTTTTTCAGGATTGGCGCCTGCCCCTAGCCCTCCTGTTAAGTTAGCACCCAATTGGATTTTATTGGGTACAGGACTTAGCTGTAATGCTTGTACATCAGTGTTGCAAACGTAAAAGTCCACGCCGCGAATGCCTTGGCGGTACATGTGATTTACTGCATTGCTGCCGCCGCCTCCTACCCCAATGACCTTAATAATAGAATCGGTATTGGTGGGAATATCAAACTCATACCTGCGTTCCTTCATAGTAGTAGTATTTTAGTATCCGTCAGTATTTTCCATCGTCGAAATCATCGATAAGTAGTTCTTTGGTTCTGCGCAAGATATCTCGGAAGAAATCAGAAGCTGACAAACGCCCTCCTTGCGCGTAACTCTCTGGAACGGTGATTTTAGGGCTTTTTAGGTAGTTATCCTCCCGCTCGTCAATGGTCATGAAGCCTGCCAGTACCAAGCCCACTGAAGTGGCATACATTGGACTTTTTACTGCTTCGTGTTTAGTTTTGCCCAAATGTTCGTTAGGGTAGCCAATGCGGGTATCCATTCCTGTTTTTAACGAGAATAGTTCGCGAATGCCTTGCAACATAGCCCCCCCGCCAGTTAGTACAATGCCTCCTGCTAACTTATTGGCATACCCTGAACGCTGGATTTCCGTATAAACCATTTCGATAATTTCCTCCACGCGAGCCTCTATAATGCGAGCTAAATTTTTGACTGAAATTTCCTTAGGGGGTCGGTCGCGCAAGCCGGGAATAGATACTACCACATTATCGGGAGTAGCTGCCGAAAGCGAAGAGCCAAAAAGTACTTTTAACTGTTCGGCTTGGCTTTCCAAAACAGAACAGCCTTGCTTGATATCACTGGTAATAATTTCTCCTCCAAATGGAATGACAGCTGTGTGGCGAATAATTCCATCGTGAAAAACAGCAATATCGGTGGTGCCTCCTCCAATATCTACAATGGCGATGCCCGCTTCTTTTTCTTCTTCGCTAAGGACAGAAAGGCTGGAGGCAAGGGGTTCTAATATGATGTTCTCTATTTGCAAGCCTGCACGCTCTACAGCGCGCTTGATATTTTTGACAGCATTAGTTTGAGCAGTGATGATATGAAAATCCCCTTCTAGTTTGACTCCTGCCATGCCTACTGGATCTTTAATGTTTTCTTCATAGTCCACTGTATAGTGTTGAGGCATGACGTGAATAATTTCGCTGCCTGGAGTAGTAACAGTGCGGTACATGTCATTGGTAAGGCGCTGCACATCTTCGAGAGTGATTTCGTCATCGCCTCGGCTGCGAGTAATGCTACCGCGGTGGCGGTAACTGCGAATGTGCTTGCCAGCAATGCCTACATTGACTACTCGAATTTCAATGCCAGAGGTTTTTTCTGCCTCTTCAATAGCTTCAGTAATGCCTGCGGTAGTTTTGCTGATGTTGGAAACCACCCCTTCTTTTACTCCTTGTGAATTCGCCTTACCCATGCCGATGATTTCCAACTTGCCGAAATTGTCCAATCTCCCTACGACAGCGCATATTTTGGTAGTGCCAATATCCAATCCGACGATAATTTTGTCACTCATAATAGTAAAAATTTATTTAGTGCATTGGTGCTTATTTATTCGCAAACAATTTGATTATCAAAGTTGAGATTTACTCGGCGGTATGCCGTCCAGCCTTTAGCAGGCACGATTTTTTCGTAAAAAAGTAATAATCGTTTAAATTTACTTTCTATGTTTTGCGGCAAGCCGAATTCTATGATTTGGTTGCCTACAACGGGATATAAGACCAAATTCATCTCTTGATCAATGTCTATTTGTGCAATCTGAGCCTTCCAGAAGGGATCATTATGAATATAGTTCAACAACTGCACAAATGCTTTGCCATAGGGCTGCACTAGGGTATCTAAATGAGAAAGGGAGTCGGTGCCTACTCCTGTTACTACGAGGGTTCGGGCAGTAAACCGCTCGGAGGTAGGAATCATTTTGCCTTCATTGGAGATGTAATAACTGCCACCGCGATTGCGAATCACACGGGCTATGGGTTTTCGCTGTGTTACTTGGATGAGGATGGTGCCTTTTAAATCACGTGATACTTGGCAATCTTCTATGAAACTAACCTGTTTAATGCGGTTTTCAAGCGCCACCAAATTGATAATGCCAGGTTGATTGCTTAAAGAATCTTCTTTGCGAAATTCATTGACAATTGCCTCTATGTCAGCTTCGGTAAAAAGTTGCTCTTGACCGCTGTAATTGAGCTTAATAAGTATTTTTCCATTGGCAAGGCGCACGTAATGCCTGCTTGCAAAGCCTACTGCTGCAAAAATGGCTATTGTTACCAGTAGTATTTTTGCCCGCTTTTTAAGTCTAAACTGGCGCATAGCTTATGGAATTTTGCAAGTAAACATATTTGCTATCTGGGGAACGAAGCGATCTATATCTCCCGCTCCAACGGTAGCAAGTAGGTCAATAGGAAGTTGTTCCAGTAGGGGTAACAGTTCTACTTCACTGACAAGGTACTTATCTTTTAGGCTAACATGGCGAAAAATTAGTTCAGAATCAACTCCATCGATGGGTTTTTCGCGAGCTGGATAGATGGGCAGCAAAATGAGTCGGTCGGCTTGGCTAAGACTTTTGGCAAAACCTTCTGCAAAATCGCGTGTGCGGGAAAACAAATGCGGTTGAAAGATCACCGTCAGGTGGCGGCGAGGATATCGCAAACGCATAGCGGCAATGAACGCTTCTATTTCAGTGGGGTGATGTGCATAGTCATCTACATAAACTAGCCAGTCGGATTCAAGCACGATTTCAAAACGCCTCTTAACACCTTTATAAGTGGCAAGGGCTTCCTTGAGCTTCTCAGGGCTTACCTGAACCACCTTCCAAGCAATGGTAATGGCTGCAAGGGCGTTGCTAAGGCTGTGCAATCCTGGAACGGGTAAGATCACTTCTTTCAACAACGCCCTGCCTTGAACCATCCAGTCAAATAAAATGGCATTCTTTTGTAGGCGAATGTTTTCAGCCCACACGTCCACTTCTTTTTCCTGGTGAACGGCGTAACGCCACGTGTTTCGTCCTTCAAAGTCATTTTTGCTAAGCTGAGTAGAATGATGTAAAAATAGCCAACCGCCTTGGCAAACCTTATTGCCAAATTCAGCATAGCTTTTTAGCAAATGTTCACTTTGACCATAAATATCCAAATGGTCTGCATCAGTGGAAGTAATAACAGCAGCTCGGGGCAGAAGATGCAAAAATGACCGGTCGTATTCATCGGCTTCTACCACTGCCCAAGCACAGGCTGGCGTGCCTCGATTAGGCAAAAAATTGGTTTGATAATTTTGTGCGATTCCTCCCAGAAAGGCAGCACAATCCTCTTGATTGTAGTGCAACAGATGGGCTAAGGTGGCACTAGTGCTGGTTTTTCCGTGAGTACCTGCTATAGCAAGACAGCGCATTTGGTTGGCTATCCATCCCAACACAGCTGCGCGCTTTTGGCAGTTGAATCCAGCGGCTTGTAAGTATTGAAGTTCTTGATGTTCTTTAGGGATAGCAGGGGTATAAACTACTAATGTTTTTTTCGGAGAGGCGAGAAAATCAGCAGGGATAAGGTGAATATTGTCTTCAAAGTGAATGGGAATGCCTTCGGATTGCAAGGCATCGGTCAGGGGAGTAGCAGTGCGATCATAGCCTGCTACTTGGTAGCCATTAATCCGGCACCAGCGCGCTAAAGCGCTCATGCCAATTCCGCCGATACCAATAAAATAGACAAAGCGAATATTATCCAGCATGAACTTGCAATTTTTCAACCTCGTTGATAATTAATTTGGCAATTTCATCTGCTGCCGTAGGGCGAGCAAAGTTTTTAATAGCTTTTATTAAAGACTCTTGCCGAGCTTTGTCCGAAAGCAGTTCCAAGAGAACATCCCCTAGCTGTTCTACTACTTGGTTGTCTTTAATTACGATAGCCGCCCCTCTGCTGGCTAATGTTTCAACATTGTGAGTTTGGTGATCTTCCGCCACATTAGGGGAAGGCACTAAAATGCAAGGCTTGCCTGCTATGCAAATTTCAGAAATAGAAATAGCCCCTCCACGTGATACTACTACATCGGCAAGCGCATATGCATAAGGGATTTGATAGATAAACTGACTCATATACAGCCCTTGATATGAGGGCACTGTTTCTTGCAAAGATTCGTAATAAGCCTTCCCAGTCTGCCAAATGAGTTGGTAACCTGCTGCCATCCACTTAGGCAATGCCTTCAAAACAGCTTGGTTAATAGTATTGGCTCCCAGACTGCCTCCCATAACAAAGATGGTTTTGCTTTCTGGATTAAGCCCAAAGTACTTAGCAGCTTCTAGACGCAGTTTATCTAGGCAATGAAGGTCTTGCCTTACAGGGTTTCCTGTCAATGCGATGCGATCTTTAGGGAAAAACTTTTCCATCATAGGATAAGCGACGCAAATTTTACGAGCATACTTTCCCAGCAATCTGTTAGTAAAGCCAGCGAAAGCATTTTGTTCTTGCAAAAACAACGGCACGCCCATCCACGCAGCAAGCTGCCCTATTGCAATGCTGGCATAGCCACCTGTTCCTATCACTGCATCAGGGCGAAATTGCCTTAGTATGCGATAAGCCTTCCACAAACTTGCTACTATTCTCCAAGGCAAAGACGTTACATTAACTCGCCATTTTCCGCGTTGCCAGCCGCGAATAGGCAGTCCTACGATAGAATAACCTGCCTTAGGTACTTTTTCCATCTCCATTTTCCCTTCTGCGCCTACAAAGAGTATTTCTATCTGTGGAATGTGCCGCTGCAATGCTTCTGCAATAGCGATGGCAGGATATATATGCCCTCCTGTACCTCCACCGCTAATAATGACTCTCTGCAAGCTCATTGCTTTAAATTTTTTAGGTAAGCTTTAACCTTGCTTGACGGACCTCTAAAGGTCGGATGGTGCGTATACCTCGGCTCACGCTGATAATCACACCAATAGACACTCCTGTAAAGAGCATGGAAGTGCCTCCCATGCTAATAAGTGGCAAAGGCAACCCAGTGATGGGCAAGATACCCACTGCTACACCCATGTTTACAAACGCTTGTATTACAAGGCTAAAACTTAGCCCCGCTGAAAGCAGTCCGCCGAAAGCCAGCTCGCTTTTAGCCGCTACCAGCATACCGCGATAGAGCAAAGTCAGGTATAGAGCTATTACCACTGCTGCCCCTACAAAGCCATATTCTTCTATCAAGATAGCAAAAATGAAGTCAGAATATGGATGAGGGATATAGTCTCGTTGAACGCTTTGACCTGGACCTTTGCCAATAAAACCTCCGGTAGCAATAGCAATATGAGCTTGTTCAGCTTGGAAAGGCATTTGCTCTAGGTCAAAAAAGGCTTTGAGGCGGTTTTTAGCTGTTTCTCCGCGCTGCCCTACCACTACAGCAAACAAACCTGCAATAAGCCCTACTGCTAAAAGATTAAGCAAGTAGCGCGAAGGCACCCTTCCAATAAACATGAGTAACATACAAGTAACAAAGAGCAACACCGCTCCAGAAAGGTCAGACAGCCCGATGAGTCCGCATATGATTCCACACCAGATCAAAATAGGAGTAAATGCTCGCTGGGCATCCACGCGTATGGCATTTTGCCTTTTTGCAAGCATACTCGCTACATTGACGATGAGAGCAAACTTTGCCAGGTCAGCCGGTTGAAAAGTTCGGTTAAAGTAGGGAATGGTTATCCAGCGCGTAGCATCGTTGATAGTAACTCCATAGCGCCATGTAAAAAGCAACAAAGGAACCGAAAGCAGCAAAGCAAAACGCGAAAGACGCGAATACACGCGGTAGTCTATTCGGCTGCAAAACCACATAGCAATAAATCCCACAAGGACTATGGAGGTATGGCGCAGCAAGTAGGTTTCTGTATCCCCTTCCATGTAGCGGAAAGCTAGTGTACCGGTAGCACTGTACACAAGCAAAATTCCAATCATAGAAAGGGCAAACACCACAGCCCAGAGCACGGGATCGCCCTGAAAAATATCTCTTAGCTCAAAAGAGCCCTTGCTAGAGAGAGTTTTTGAGTCCGCACTTGTAGTTGTTTTTTCCATAGAAAACCTCTTTAGGCTAGCTCTGCTGTTTCGCGTTGCTTTATTGGACCTAGCTGTTGGCACATATCTGCAAACTGCTTTCCCCGATCTTGGTAATTTTGAAACAAGTCAAAACTCGCACAGGCAGGAGAAAGTAGCACCACATCTCCAGGACAAGCAAAATCCCATGCTGCCTTTATGGCTTCTTCCATGCTATGAGTGTCGGCTATTTGAGGCACAATCCCTGAAAAGTAGTTATAAAGTTTGCTATTGTCCTTCCCCATGCACACCAGTGCTTTTACTTTTTGCTGCACTAAATGGCGAATCAGGTCGTAGTCATTGCCTTTGTCCTTTCCACCAGCAATCCAAATTATAGGACGTTGGAAAGCACCAAGAGCATACATAGCAGCATCTACATTAGTAGCCTTGGAATCATTGATGAAAGTAACACCGTTCCACTCCCCTACTTTTTGCAACCGATGAGGGGCATTGACAAAATTAGGAAGTGCCTGCTGCACTTGCTGCGGAGTAGCGCCCGCCAGCAAAGCCGCTTGAATAGCAGCAGCCATGTTTATCATATTGTGTTTGCCCACAAGGGGAAGTTGTCCAAAGCGATGCCCTGCTACTTGGATGTAATCGCCAGCAAACTGCTCTTGCGTGATAGGGAAAACTTTTGCCGCAACAGGGCAACGCGCTACTGCTGCCGAGAGTATAGGATCTTGGGCATAGTAAATAAAGGCATCATTTGAGTTCATATTTTGCAAAAGCCTCAACTTGGCTGCAGTGTATAACTCCATGCTGTTTTGATAGCGATCAAGGTGGTCAGGAGTTATGTTGAGCAGTACAGCAATCTGCGGATGAAACCAATAGCAGTTGTCTAATTGAAAGCTGCTAATTTCCAATACATACCAATCGACAGATGTTCCTTCCCTGCGCTCTATTGCCACTTGACGCGCAAAACTTTCCCCTACATTTCCTGCAAGCACTACTTTTTGCTCTCCTGACTTTAAAAGATGATAAGTAAGCAACGTAGTAGTGGTTTTGCCATTAGTTCCGCTGATGGCAATGAAACGAGCAGACGTGTAACGAGCTGCAAACTCTATCTCCGAAATTACGGGAATTCCCTTAGCAAGAGCAGCCTTTACTACAGGCACTGTATCTGCAATGCCGGGACTTTTAACAATCTGGTCGGCGGCAAGGATTTCCTCCAGCGTGTGTCCTTTTTCCTCAAAGTCAATGTGATATTGCTGCAACTGATGCCGATAGGGTTCTGCAATTACTCCACCGTCAGATACTTTAACCTGATAGCCGAGTTGCTTGGCTAAAATGGCTGCTCCCGTGCCACTTTCTCCTGCTCCCAATATGGCTACTTTCATGGCTTACCTAATTTTCAAGCTAATGACTGTAAACAATCCTAATAATACCTGCACTATCAAAAAGCGGTTTACGATTTTCACTTCGTGCAGTCCTTTTTTTTGATAGTGGTGATGCAGCGGCGCCATTAAAAAGATCCGTTTGCCTTCTCCATACTTGCGTTTGGTGTATTTGAAATAACCCACCTGAATCATTACCGAAAGATTTTCCACCAAAAACACTCCGCACATTACTGGAAGGAGCAACTCCTTGCGTATGGAGATGGCAATTACGGCAATTAGGGCTCCTAGCGTAAGGCTACCCGTATCGCCCATAAACACTTGCGCTGGATAGGAATTGTACCAGAGAAAGCCAATACAGGCTCCTACAAAGGCAAGGCAGAAAATGGACAGCTCGCCCGTGTAGGGCAAATACATAATATTGAGATATTGAGCAGTCAAAACATTGCCAGATAAGTAAGCCAATATAGCCAAAGTAAGACCAACAATAGCTGAAACACCCGCTGCTAGACCATCAAGCCCATCAGTAAGGTTGGCTCCATTGGAGATGGCAGTGATAATGAAAGTTACTACCGCTACGTAAAATACCCACAACAACTTATCGTTGGGTAGGGGCCAAAAGTCGGCATAGTTTAGTTCATTGTCTTTGACAAAGGGAATAGTAGTGGTGGTGGCTTTTACATCGGCAAACTTCCCTTGCCGAATTGCTTGCATTACGTTTTCAGTATTGACTTTGACTTTGTACTGCCGCACTACTACGTACTGGTTAAAATACAAAGTAGTGCCTACAACAATACCTATAGTTACTTGCCCTATAATCTTAACACGACCTCGAAGACCTTCTTTGTTCTTGAGAAATACTTTGATGTAATCGTCTGCAAACCCAATCAGTCCTGCGATAATAGTAGTAATCAAGAGCAGGACGATGTACACATTAGTAAGCCGAGCAAAAAGCAGTACAGGGATCAAAATAGCAGCAATGATGATGATTCCGCCCATAGTAGGGGTTCCCTTTTTTTCGCTTTGCCCTTGCAAGCCCAGCTCGCGAATGGTTTCGCCCACTTGTTTACGGCGCAAATAGCAAATCACTTTTTCGCCGAAGGCCATCCCAATAAGCAGGGAAATAATTCCTGCCATACCTGCTCGGAAGGAAATGTACTTAAAAAGCCCTGCACCTGGTAGATCAAAAGCTCGGTCTAAATAGCTAAATAAATAGTAAAGCACCGTTCAGTTGAATTTCTGGTTAAGCAAATACTCAGCAGCAATTTTTTTGTCGTCAAAGGGGTATTTTATTCCTTGAATTTCTTGATAGGTTTCGTGTCCTTTACCAGCAATGAGAATGATATCCCCTGCTTGAGCTTGAGAGATAGCCGTTGCAATAGCATGGCGGCGGTCGGGAATTACTTCTACTTGCCCTTGAGCGTGAGGGGGAATACCTTTTTGCATGTCGGCTAAAATAGCTTCTGGGCTTTCGAAACGCGGGTTGTCGGAGGTTAAAATGACGCGGTCGCTTAAACGGCAGGCAATTGCTGCCATGACAGGACGCTTAGCAGCATCGCGATTTCCTCCGCAACCTACGACGGTAACAATAGCTTTTCCTTCTTGCCCCCGCAACATTTGAATGGTTTGCAAGACATTTTTAAGAGCATCTGGCGTATGAGCATAGTCCACAATCACTGTTGTACCATTGGCAGCAGTGAGGCGGTCAAACCTTCCTGGAGCTCCTTCTAAATTACTCAGCAAAGGAAGTATCTCTTCAGGCTTTTGACCTAGCAAAACTGCTGTGCCATAAGCTGCCAGTAGGTTGTACGCATTAAAATGACCGATGAGCCTACACCATACAGCGGTGCCATCCACTTCCAGTTGCAGCCCTTGCACGCCATTTGCTAATACCTTGCCTTTAAAATCAGCAGGAGCGTGCAAGGCATAAGTAAATACTCGTGCAGCAGTATTTTGCACCATGACACTGCTTCGCCTATCATCTTTGTTAACTAGAGCAAAGGCTTGTTGGCTCAGCCCGTCAAAGAACATCTTTTTAGCTTTGATATAGGCTTCAAAAGTACCGTGATAATCTAAATGGTCATGAGTGATGTTGGAAAAAATGGCTCCTGCAAAATTGATCCCTGCAGTGCGGTATTGGGCTAAGGCGTGAGAACTCACCTCCATGAATGCATGCGTACATCCCTCTTCCACCATTTGCCTTAACAGGGCATTGAGCGTTACCGCATCAGGAGTGGTATGGGTGGCGGGCAATTCTTTTTGACCGATCAAATTGCCTACAGTAGAAATAAGCCCTACTTTATGACCTAAGCGAGTAAATAGTTGATAAAGCAGAGTTACGGTAGTGGTTTTGCCATTGGTTCCCGTGATGCCCACTAGCGCAAGTTTGCGCGAAGGAAAGCCATAGTAGGCAGCAGCAATTCGACCTAGCGCCTCTGCACTATTTTTCACTTGCACAAAACAGCCATCTGTAGGCAATGGAGTAGGCAATTTTTCACACACCACAACGGCGGCTCCGCGCTCCAAAGCCATTGGAATGAAGTCATGTCCATCGGCTTGGGTACCGCGGATAGCCACAAAGACATCTCCCGCCTCTACCTGCCGCGAGTCAAAAGCAATTTTCCCGATAGAGCCACTAGCATTTCCTCGCACACCAAGGGGACAAATAGCGGATAATATGTCAGCAAAAGTTTTGATAGCTACAAAAGTTTTGAGTGTTTTTCATCCTTTGGATATGTATTTTGCCCACCCCGACAAGGAAAGTTTCTTGTCGGGGTTGTTATCAAAGCGCAAATCTTGCAATTAAGTAGAGCACCAGTCCGAGGAAGAGGGCACCACCGCCAGCAGGATAGCCGCCGCCAATTCCCAGTACCCCTAAAATGATACCTACCAATCCTACGATAATTAGGATAATTCCTAGAGTTTGGAAGAGCCCTTTGAGATCAGCAGTAGGTTTTTTTGCTTGTTGCCACTTATGTACTAGTTGCTTTATTTTCTCTTCTGCTTTCTTGAAGAGTTGGCGTTCTTTGCTAGCAGGTGGAGCGGCTTCTATAGCTTGTACAGCTTGTTCTACTTGCTGCACTTGGGCTGCAAGCGGTCCCAAAGGAGCGGCAGCGAAAACTTCTTTTACCAAAAGCCCTGATAGAATCAGGAGGAAAGCGATTTTGTTTTTCATAGTGTTTAAGCGTTTTAACGGTTTGTATTAATGTTTAGCAAAAACTAGCCCAGCCGAAGCAGGATTTTATCCCCTTTGACAAAGCGAGTTCCTGCCAATAGAGATTGTTGTTTTACTTTGCCTTTTCCTATGAAATATACTTTTAAACCCTTGTTTTCAAGAATGTAAAGAGCATCGCGCAAGGTCATGCCCACTACATTAGGGACAATGCCAGCCGCCTCTATTTTATGACCCAACATTTTGAGCGTATCTCCACTGAAGCGAGTATACACCCATTTTTCGTTAGTTAGACTCTGCTTTTTGATGCCTAGCCGTTCAGCAATTAGGTGTAACTCTTCCTGATAAGCTGAATGGGGCAAACTCGGCAAAGCTACAGCAGAGGCATGGGGTAGCAGTTCTTGCGTTACTCGCTGAGAATAAGCAAAATCAGCAATTTGACGGAATACCGGCGCTGCAATCGTGCCGCCGTATCCTTTTTCAGGACTATCTACCACTACTATGCAACTGTACATAGGCTTATCAGCTGGAAAATAGCCGACAAAAGAAGTGTAGTGTTTTTCCGTGTAGGTACCACTTACTACTTTCTCGGAAGTGCCTGTTTTGCCAGCAATTTTGTAGTATGGAGTGCGAATGCTTTTCGCCGTGCCATTCTCCACTACTGCTATCATCAACTCGCGCATTTTGGCAACGGTGCTGGAGGAAACTATTCGTTCGCCTTTGAATTTTGGAGAAAGGTCCTTTACTACCTTATTGCCATTGAGAATGGAAGCCACAAGGTAGGGTTTGACTAAATAACCGTCATTGGCAAGGGCGTTGCAAAATGTAAGAGTATGAAGAGGAGTAAGTTTTAACTCGTAACCGATAGCCATCCAAGGCAGCGTAGCACCGCTCCAGGTGGGGTCGCTTGGGCGTTTAATAAATGGAGTAGGTTCACCTGCTATTTGAAAATCGAGTTTTTTAGTAAGTCCGAATTTTTCTAAGTAATTGATAAACTTTTCTGGATTTTTGCGAAAGTATTTATAAGCTAGCTTAGAAATGCCGATGTTAGAAGACACTTCAAATGCCTGCCGGACAGTGATTTTTCCATAACCTCCTTTTTTGGCATCTGTCATCACGGCATCTTCAAAAAAGCGATAAGTGCCATCTCCCGTTTGGACAGTATCTTCTAGGCTGATGTTAGCTTCCTCTATGATGGCAGCTAGGGTAGCAATTTTAAAAGTGGAGCCTGGCTCAGCAAGTCCAGTAATGGCATAGTTAATATCCTCAATGTAGTCGCCTTTTTTGTCTTTGCTTAGGTTTACCATGGCTTTGATAGCTCCAGTTTTAACCTCCATGAGGATTACTGAACCAAAGTTTGCATTGCTTGCTCGCAAGGCTTTTTGCAGTGCTTCTTCGGCATGGGTTTGCAAATCTACGTTGAGAGTAGTTTGAATGTCTAGTCCGTCTTCAGGGCGGATGTAAGAGCCGTCATTAACGGGTTTCCATTGGTCTGTGCCTACTTTTCGGAAGATAGCTTGTCCATCGCGGCCTGCTAGCACGTGCTGAAAACTAAATTCTAGACCGTATCCCGAAACAATTTTATTGTTTTCCTGCTGAACAAAACCGATAGTGCGCCTTGCTAGATTGTCAAAGGGTCGGTAGCGGCGTTCTATTTTTTCAAAGAAAATACCTGCTTTTCGCCCTAGTTGGACCATCGGCCACTGGCTCACTGCTTCTTTTACTACATGGTCAAAAGGTTCGCGGGTGAGGATTTTGTAGCGCTTTTTTTCAGCGCGAGCCGTTTTAAGCTCTTCTATCCAAGCCTTTTTGGTTTTCTCGCCGAATCGTTGGGCTAGCAAAGCCGCAAGGGTATCTACATACTTATTGAAAATGGAGTCTTTGGGTAAATACGGGTCTATAGCCAGCTGGTAATAAGGAAGATTAGTAGCCAGCAAGCTACCATCATCTGCTAAAATATTTCCTCGGTTAGCTCGGATAGTTTGAAAAGAAACCGCACTTTCTGCCGCTTTTTTTAGCCATAGCTCGCCTTGCCCAATTTGAATAATCAAGATTTTCACTAAAATTAGGATTGCTACGGCTACCATGCCGTAAAAAGCAAGGCGCACACGCGACAAGATTGAAGTGCGAATACTCTTGGTCATTTTTGTTTCACATTTGCCTTATACCCATTTTGGATTTTGTCTAGGTTTACTCTGCTTTGAGGTCATAAGCAGGAGTATTGCTTTCCACCAATCCTAATTGGCTTACTTTGGCTTTAATCACTCCGCGCTTGTTGCTGGTAATGAATTGGGCGCGCAAGATGGTGTATTCTGCTCGCAACTCAGCCACTTCTTTGCGAAGTCGGTTCAGGGTTCGTATGTTGCGGTCAGCGTAGTGCAGGTTGGCAATATAGACCAACCCACAGACTGCTACCATAGTAAAATAACCCATCCAGCCACTGAAAACTTTTTTTACGTTTAAGCTTGCAGTTGCTTTGTTTTGTTGTTGCTTGGGTCTATTTACTGCTGTTGCCATACTTAAAGCAAATTTTAGGTTTATACTTTGACCGCCACGCGCATTTTTGCACTGCGAGCACGGTGATTGTTCATAATTTCCTCTTGGGATGGCTCTATTACATGGCGATAAAGTGCTTGAAAAGGTTTAATCGCATTGCCGTACATATCTTTTTCTACCTCGCCTTCAAATTTTCCTTTGTTGATAAAATTTTTAACTAGTCGATCTTCTAAAGAATGGTAGGAAAGCACTACCAGTCGCCCTCCAGGTTTTATGAGTTCTGCTGCTTGCTGGAGCATTTCCTGCAAAGCGGTTAATTCATCATTGACCTCTATGCGCAAGGCTTGGAATACTTGTGCATAGTAACGATACTCCCTAAAGCGCGGAGCGAATTTTTCTAGAATGCTCAGCAAATCCATCACGGTGCGAATAGGTTGTCGCACTCTTGCTGCTGCAATGGTTTCCGCTAGCCTGCCAGCGTTGGGCACCTCTCCATATTCTTTAAAAATGCGCTTAAGGGCGGCAATATCGTAAGTTGCCAGCACATCAGCAGCCGTAAGGGGTTGTTGCCTATTCATGCGCATATCTAAGGGAGCGTTATAGCGAATGGAAAAGCCGCGATCTGGTCTATCGAGCTGGTGAGAAGAAACTCCCAAATCTGCTAAAATGCCATCGACTGCCGTAATGCCATACAACTTTAAATAGCGCTTTGCAAAGCGGAAGTTGGCTTTGATAAAAGTAAAATGCTCGTAGGAAATTTTAGCTGCTTCTTTAGATGCATCTTCGTCCTGGTCAAAGGCGAACAGCTTGCCTTTGTTTAGTTTTTGGATGATTTCCCGACTATGTCCTCCCCCACCAAAAGTTAAATCCACGTAAATGCCGCTTGGGTCGGTTACCAATGCTTCTACACTCTCCTGCGCAAGGACTGGAACATGGTAACAGCTCATGCACTTCCCTCCTTTCCAAAAATCCGCTCTGCCATTTGTGAAAATTTTTGACTTTGATATATCAAGGTACTTTCATAAGATTCAGGAGACCAGATTTCCACTCGATTACCTGCTCCTACCACTACTACAATTTTATCAATATTAGCATGGATGAGCATAATGCGTGGAATGAGCAACCGCCCTGCTGCATCCAGCTCTACTTCTGAATGCCCTCGAAAGAAATTGCGCTGAAAGTTGCGGTATTCTTCTACAAACTCATTTAAAGCAACTACCCGTTGAGCTATTGCATGCCAATAAGGGAGCGAGTACAAGTAGATGCAGGGCTCAAAACCTCGCATTAGGATCACGCTTTGAGCTGCCTCGGCAGGCAAGCTCGCTTTGAGTTTTGCTGGCAAGACCAATCGCCCTTTTGCATCTAACTTACATTTATACTCGCCGGTAAATAAAGGCATTCAATCACTTCAAGCGTTACTTTAACTTCTCAAGACAAAGCTAAGCATTCATTTCTAAAAATCAACCACAATTTCCCACTTTTTCCCACTTTTCTGATTGGATTGCAGCAAAACGCTAGTAATTTAAAAAATAAGCAAGGACTTTGATAACAACAAGTGCTGCAAATCAAGATTTTATGTGTACTTTTTTAAAGTAAAACTTTAGCCTAGCACCCCTTGAAGGCTCTCAGTAAAGTTTTTGCTTACTAAGGCAATATGTGCTTGATTTGCAACCATGATGCGCCTGATAAGCTACATGCGCTTTTTTAAAAAAAGCAAAAAAGTGTGGTTCACCACCGCTTTGATATTCTTTTCCCTCTTCTTTTTGTTTATAAAGTGGCTACAATCTTATACAGAAAAGCTTTTAGGTCAAGCGCTGGTTGCATTGCTCAGCCGCGAAACTAAAGGCGTGTATGCCATGCAATACGAAGACTTACAATTCGAAATATTCAACAACCAACTTGCTTTAACTAATTTGGACATTGCTCCGAAAAATATTGCCATTCCTTCTAACTCAAACTGGTACTACGTAAAAGTAAAATCCATTACACTGGAAACTGAAGGGCTCTGGCAAATTTATTTTACCAGAGAGTTAAAAATCATTGGTCTTACTTTTATCCGACCCCATATTGAAATCAAAAACTTTACAAACCAGCAAGGCAAATTGCCTACCTTTTCCAGACAAACAGGCAATTTGTATTTGCTCATTAAGAATTACGTGGATAGGTTTCAGATTAAGCATTTTGCTCTCTATCAGGCTTCTCTGGCTTTTGCCTATAGGCATAACAACCGCTTGATGGATTACCATTTTAAGCACATCAATTTCGCTTTGCAAAACGTAGTCATTGACTCGGCTTATGCGGGAAAGCGCAAAAAAATCTTTTATGCCGACGGCTTTGAGCTAAGCATTGACGGGCAAGAAATTACCCTTCCTGATAGTCTCCATAGTTTCACTTTCGACAAGTTGGAAATAAGCACGCAAAAATCGTCTATCACTTTTCGCAATTTTCACCTCTGGCCCCGACGCAGCTCCCCTACCCGTAATGACCTTTATCGCATGAGCGTGCCTGAGCTAAGTTTACAAGGAATCGACTTCTTGCAAGCCTATAACAACAATCATTTAAAAATTGGCAACTTGTCTATTGCAAAGCCACACCTTGCCATCTCTCGCTCTGGCAAAAAAGAAAATTGGCTCCCTGAGCGCACCTTTATAAAAATGATAACAACGGCTTTCGATAGCGTAACGATTCAGAACTTCCACTTGCAAGAAGGCGCTTTTACTTTCTCGGAAAATCATCAAGTCAAACTCATCTTACCTCAGGTAGATTTTAACCTCGAGTTTCTTGCCTTTGCCTTAGCTGACACAGGCGCCAGAGCTAGCTTTCCCAAAATCAAGAACGCTGTACTTACTTTGCACCAACAGTGCTTTTTTACCACCGATAGTCTCTACCGCGTAGAAGCCCAATGGCTCCAAGTGAATTTTCAACCTGCTTATTTGCAAGCCAAAGGAATTGCCATCAGAAAAAGGCAAGGCTACTCTTGGCAAAATTTGCTTCTTGCAGATTCCATTACTCTTCAAGTGAGCCATTGGAAAGCAGTAACCCAAACAAGTACTGCACAACTGGACTACGTCAGCATAATCCGACCTATTGCTTATGTCGATGATTTTAGCAGGCAAGAAATTTTTTCAGGCAAATGGTCGAAAAAAAGAACTAAGAGCGTTAAAATTGCTCACTTGCAGATAAAACAAGGAAATGCAGCCATCTATTTGCCCCAAAAGCAATTGGAGCTCAGTAAATATTACTTGCAAGCAGAAAATGTTTGCTTTTCTAGTGGAATGCTTAGCAACAAAGCATTTATATCGACTTTGTCTTGCAAACTCTCTGCTGAAAAATTGACGTGGCAAGATGCTCAACACGCCATTGGGCTAACTCCAGTGCGCTTTCGAGTCAAAAAAGGTTTTGCATGGCTTCAAGGCAGCCTGGCTTTTGCACAAATTGATAGAAACAATTTCAAGGCAAGCGCCAAAACCTACTCTTTTGACCTTGCTCGCCTTCATCTTGAAAACTTGTTGGAACGAGAATTAATTGCCTTCGATACCTTGCACCTTGCGGAGGCGCACTTACAGGCTCATCTATCAGTTGCAAAACCTTACTCACACCCTTTTTACTTTCCTTTGAAAGGCGTAATTACCTTTGACCGTTCAAAAATCGCTTTGGAAGGAAGTGAAGGGAATTTTGCTACTTTTAGCAACGCCAGCGGCATGTTAGTCTTTCGGTTGGACTCTCTTCCTACTTTTAAATTTACTACCAAGCAAATTCAGCTAGCTTATGACCAACTTCGGATCAATGGCGATGATTTACTGGCAGATAGTCAAAAAGACACCCTTGCAATTGGAAAACTTTTAGTGAGCAATGCAGAGGATGACTCCGCCATAGCTCAAATTGAAAATTTTGCCTTACAGGGCTGGAACCCCAACGCTTGGAAGCACAAGCATTTAGAAATTAACCTGTTGCAAATGGAAAACATCCAAGCCTACTGGAAAGCTACTGGTCTGGCAAATCAGTACTGGGATAGCCTCACCATTCATCGCTTAGCCATTAGCGGCAAAGATATTAGCCTCAAACTGCCCAAAAGCGCTTTTCAAGTACATCAGTTCAAGGGGGTAGTATCCAAGTTGACAATAAGCGACAAGGAATTTGGAATAGAAGCAGTAGAAACCTTCTGGACAAAAGCAGTACAAGTTGAGTTACCCAATTGGACAGCGAAATTTGACTGGGCAAAACTTGAAGAAGAAAACGATAAGCATCTGACTTTCAAAAATTTACAACTAAGCACCTCCACTGCAAAAGCAATTTTTCACTCTGCGGCTCTTACTTTTCCCCTCTGGCGGTGGCGTCCAAACCACTGGCTAGCCCAAAGTCGGCTTCAGCTCAGTCAAGGCACTATCGACCTTGCTGAAAATGCTTTTTCATCCACCTTAGGTACTGGCACAGCACTTCCCTTCCAAATTGCTATTGAAAACGCACAACTTGCTGGCAATCGGCTTTGTGGCAAGTTGCATCGGCTCCATATCCTCCAACCTGCTGAAAAAAATGCCCTTCCTGAAGTGTTACTACAGGCAGAAAAAATCACCTGGCATTTGCCCAATCAACGGGAATTTATTTATGTGAATAAACTGTTCCACGACCCTAAAAACAATCGCTTAAATGCCGATAGCGTTTACCTGCAACCTACCCTGTCCATAGAAGAATTTTACAAGCAACATCCCTTTAGAAGAAGCTACAATCACTATCAAGCCAGGCAAGTTATGCTCGATTCCCTTCGGTGGGATGATTTGCTATCGGGAAAGGGAATTATTGCTACCTCTGCCTGTATAGATCGGCTCAAGTGTTACGTATGGCTGGACAAAAATGTGCCGCCATGGCAAGGCACAAGGCTTTTTCCCCTAGATAAGCTCAAGCAAATACGCCTACCTTTGCGCATAGATACGGTTAAACTTTTGCAAGGAGAAGTATCCTACCGAGAAAAAACGCAACGCCATGAAATAGCTGCTCTTGAATTCACTCATTTGCAAGGCAAACTGTTTGGGCTCAATAGCCAACCTAAAGAAAATGACATAACGGTTTTGCAACTGAAAGGCAAGCCCGAAGGAAGAGGCAACATAGACTTAGACGCCTTTTTTGATATCACAAGCGACAGCGGACAACATCGTTTAGAGGCTTTTTTTGACACCATTCCCCTGACTGCATTCAATCATTTTGCCGAGCCCCTTGCAGGAGTGCACATCAAAAGCGGACAGATTTCCAGCGGCAGCATTGCAGTAAATGCCAACTATCGCTATGCGAAGGGAAAAATATGGCTTTATTACGACCATTTAAAATTTACTATTTTGAGCCGCAAAGTAAATGAACAAGACGAAACTGTTATCAGACGTAGCCCTTTGATGAGCATAGTAGCCAACACCTTAATTCGCAATAAAAACCGACGCATTAAGCTTTATAAAGGTAAATCGGGCTATATCAGCATAGCCCACCAAGCGGATAAATCCTTGTTTTCCTACTGGGGACGCATTGCCCTTAGCGGTATGATGAGCAGCATCGGCATTAGTCCGCACCTGCAAGAAAAGTGGCAGCGGCAAATGAAGGAACGCCTTTCTAGCCATTAATTTTCTTCTCAATGCGCACTATTTTTTTCTGCCAAGCGCTGCAGATAAAAACACAAGCAGTTTCATAATTTGCAATCCATTTTATTTTCGCTTGGTGCAAAATTCAATATCATTTATGGCGCGACCTAGGGTACTCATGCTAGGCTGGGAATTTCTTCCAGCTATTTCGGGCGGAATCGGAAAAGCCACTTACCAGCTGGCGAAAGCTCTTAGCTCCTATGTTGATTTAACAGTCATTATTCCTTATATGCCCTCGGAAGTTTCTCCACCTACTGATTTCCATTTAGTAGCTGTTAACCAACTGACAGAAGAAGACTATCCCAGTCAGGCAGAGCGTACCAGCGCTTCTTTGCAAACAATCTCTTACGGTGCTTTCGCCGAAGTCATGCTTGTGAGCACGGAACTGACACCTTATCCCGTTCCAGTTCCCGTTCCTAGAGCCGAAGTTACTGAACCCAATCAGCAGCCTGAACTTATTACACTACCAGAGCACCTCCAAAAGGAGGAGACTTCCTCTCTTAGCCTAACTCAACTTACTCGGTACTGGTTGGGTTCGGGAGAGCTACAAGGAAACCACTTAATGGAAAAAGTACATGCCTTCGTACAAGCTGTCTTGCGTCTTGTAGAAGGCAAAACGTTTGATCTGGTGCACGTGCACGACTGGCTCACCTTGCAAGCAGGAGTGGCTATAAAACACCGCTTGCGCATTCCCTTAGTGGCTCACATCCATTCTTTAGAGGTAGATCGCTCAGGTCCTATAGCTTGTAGCGCGGAAAATCCCATATATGCCATTGAATACCTCGGCATGCTGGAAGCAGATTGGATCATTTCCGTGAGCCATTATACCAAAAATCGAATCATAGAGTACTATCCCCACGTAGAAGCCAGTAAAATACGCGTAGTGTATAACGCCATCAATCCTGACGAAGCGCTTTTAGAACTGACCCAACAAGTAGAGTTTCGTGCCATTCCTTCCTTGCCTAAGCGCAAGATAGTCCTTTTTGTAGGAAGGCTGACTTACCAAAAAGGTCCAGAGTACTTGCTAGAAACAGCGGAAAAAATCCTAGCTCGCGATCCAGAAGTGTTGTTTGTAGTGGTCGGCAAAGGCGATTTATATCACTGGTTGGCTAGCCAAATTGCACAAAAAGGATTGGGAGCCAATTTCATTTTAACAGGTTTTTTAAGCCCAGAACGCGTGGCTTCCATCATGCAAATGGCTCATGTGTACTTTATGCCTTCTGCCTCTGAACCTTTCGGACTTTCAGCATTAGAAGCCGCTTTAGCAGGGGTGCCTACTGTTATTTCAGCCCAATCGGGAATTGCGGAGTTGCTTCAGTTTGTTTTGAAAGCCAACTACTGGGATACAGACCGCTTTGCCCACTATATTCTCGCCCTGCTGAACAATCCAGCCCTTTCTCAAGTCCTGGCGGAGGAAAACCGCCGTACTGTAAGCAAAATGAGTTGGGAAGAAGCAGCTACTCAAGTTAGGGCACTGTACTACCACTTGTTGCCTCACCTAAGAGAGACAAAACAGAGCCCTTAGAATAACAAAAAACTTTGCAACATGCTTGTTTTTTCCAGAAAGCTTCCTCCTCAAGCAACTACATTTTCACTTTTATGCCCTTTTTCTTGCTCAGGACAAAATGACTTACCAAAAATGTACATGCTGCGCTTAAGACCTGTAGTAGTTTGGTAGTGGATGGTTTCTTTGTGAGCAAACCCTGCCTTGCGCGCATAGTCAATGAGTTCCTCTTCTGAAGGCAAATAAGCCTCTAACCTTCCCCAATCTGCTTCCACGACAATTTTTCGCTCATCTACAGGCTTGCCTACATAGCGAATTTCACGGGGAATTTCCACTACCAAAATGCCGTTAGGTTGGAGATGTTTGTAAAGCTGGATGAGCACTTCTTGCTGTTCTTGAGGGGTAAACTCCAATATACCTGACCACATCCATAAAAATACATCGGGCTTTCGAGGATATAACTCTCGCTTAATATCCGCCTCAAATATTTCTGCTTTGTCTTGGCAACTTTCTCTAAGCACTTGGCTGAGCTCAGGACAGCGCTCTTGAGCAATAATTTTTCCTTGATAGCCATTATCTCTAAGGGCTTTTACAATTCTACCATACCCCGCTCCGATTTCTACCACTAAGGAGGAATTTTCTAAGTAAGGCATTAGAAGCGGAATTTCTGGGGCACTTTCTAATCCTTGTAAGGCAGCAATTTGGCGGAGTTTATCCGCTCCTATGCGACGATAAAAATCTATATTTGCATCATTCATATGTGGCGGCTAAAATTATTCACTTTAGCTTAATTGCTAGTGTGTTTCATGAACAAATCGCCTTTTTTATTAGCTTAACTCAACTGAGATGAGAAAATATTTTCGCACTTTAGTTACTTGCAAGCTCTTGGTAGTGAGCATAGCTCACGGACAGGGTACCAACTTGTTAAAAGCTGGTCCCATGGTAGGCTACTCTGCCATGAGCGAAGTGGCTTTATGGGTGCAAACTACTGCCCCTGCTACAGTGTATTTTGAATACTGGGAAAAAGATGCACCGCAGAAGCGCTACCGCACCGAAAGCTACACTACTAAAAAGTCTCAAGCCTATACCGCAAAGCTGATTGCAGACCAAGTACAACATGGCAAAAAGTATGCTTACGAATTGTTCATCAATGGCAAGCGAGTAGTGCGCGACTATCCGTTGGAGTTTCAAACGCAAACTTTATGGCACTATCGCACCGATCCACCCCCGTTTAAATTTGCTCTTGGCAGTTGCTCTTACATCAATGATTCAATTAATGACCGTCCTGGAAAACCCTACGGAGATCACTACAGCATTTTTACTCGTATCTATGAACAAAAACCCGACTTCATGCTTTGGATGGGCGATAACGTTTATTTGCGCGAACCTGATCTTGACTCCAAAACGGGTATATTCTATCGCTACACGCATACGCGTTCCGTCAAGGAACTGCAACCTCTTTTAGGCTCAGTGCATCACTATGCCATTTGGGACGACCACGAATATGGTCCCAATGATTCCGATGCCAGCTATTCACTCAAACATTACACCGAAGAAGCCTTTAAACTCTTTTGGGCAAACCCGAACTACGGTCCAGGAACTGATGGCAAAGGCATTAGTGGCACGTTTCAATGGGCAGATGCAGAATTTTTTTTGTTGGATAACCGCTATTTCCGCACTGCCAATGACAACCACATCCTGCCGCGACAACTCCTAGGCGAGCCGCAACTCAATTGGTTAATCAATGCTCTCATTGCCAGCAAAGCCACTTTTAAATTTGTAGTTATTGGCTGCCAGGTGTTGAACCCTGCCCAAGTATTTGAAAATTATTCTACCTATCCAGAGGAGCGGGCTCGTTTGCTTAAGGCTATTCGGGAGGCAAACATCAAAGGGGTTTTCTTTCTCAGCGGCGATCGCCATCACACTGAGCTAACTATGCTGCAGGAAAACAATCGCGTTTATCCCCTGTACGACCTTACTGTTTCGCCGCTTACTGCTGGTCCTGCTACTAACGTCAATGAACCTAATACCTTGCGCGTACCTGGAACAATGGTTAATGACCGCAATTTTGCCACTATTGAAGTTACAGGACCGCGCAACGACCGCAAAATGACCATTAGAGTGTTCGACTATACTGGCAAACAACATTGGAGTAAGGAAATTACCGCTAAAGAAATCAGCAGTGCAAGATGATTAAATCCATGACTGGTTACGGTGCCGTACAAATTGACAATGACCGATATAGCCTCACCGTAGAAGTAAAGTCGCTCAATTCCAAAACGCTGGACTTATCAGTAAAAATGATTCCAGCTCTTTCGGAAAAAGAAATAGAAATTAGGAATTACGTAGCCCAGCGGCTGGAGCGCGGTAAAATCAATGTAGTAGTCAACTACACTCGGAAAGTTGATACACAAGCTCGCATTAGAATCAATCGCCCAGTGGTGAGGCAGTACTATCGCGATTTGCAAGAAACTGCCCAATGGCTTGGTAGTACCAATTCCGATTTGTTCAGAATTGCTCTTTCTATGCCCGAAGCATGGGAACAAACTCCTCCCATGCCCCTTGAAGAACAAGAATGGGAAGCTGTTATGAAAGGCGTTGAACAAGCTGTGGACCTTTGCGACGAATTTCGCATCCGAGAAGGAGATGCGATGGAAAGGATGTTGTACGATAGCATTTCCATTATAAAAGACTTTTTAGATGAAATTTACTTTGGAGACTCCCATCGCATTGCCTACATTCGCCAGCGGATGCGTCGGCTAGTAAGCGAACTAATAGAAAAAAATGCCCTAGATGAAAATCGCTTCGAGCAGGAATTGCTTTTCTACGCTGAAAAACTAGATATTACTGAAGAAAAAGTGCGGCTGAAAAGCCATTTGGAGTATTTTTTGGAAACGATGGAGGAGGCTGGTTCAGTAGGCAAAAAGCTCAGCTTCATAGCCCAAGAAATAGGTCGCGAGATTAACACCATCGGGGCAAAGGCTAACGATGCAGACTTGCAACGAACAGTAGTCTTGATGAAGGAAGAGCTAGAAAAAATTAAAGAACAGCTCAATAATGTACTGTAAAAAACTCCAGTGGATATTTTTCTGCAGTTGGTTGGGTAGCTTTATCGCCTTTCGAGGAGGAGCGCAATCCGACTTGCCTTTGGTGCGCTCTTGGACTTCTTCCACTGTTCTTGCTCTTGCCAATGCGGAATCCTATCGCCCTGATGGTAGCTTTTTTTATGCTCAGATGCAGCAGGCATTCAATCAGCCAGCATTTTTGGCAACGGCAGGGTATGAGCAACACCTCTGGCGCCGATGGTTCGCAGGGCTAGCTCTTACCTACAATGCTAACAATCAACTCCATTACGCTATCAATCTCAACCACTCGGGGAAGTTTCTGCACTGGCAGTTCTTAAAACAAGTTAGCTACACTTTCCAAAGCCAGCCAAAGCAGCAAGACGAAACCCATGCCGTGCAGTTTTTAGCTGGCATTGCTCGGAACTTTAAGTTAAAGAGCCACCAACACTTTTTAAGAACCGTGCTAAGCTACCAAGCCATTATTTTTCCGAGCAGTAGCACTTATCAACGCACTATAGACCAAACGAGGCTGCAGGTAGAAGCGGCTTATTTTCTCAAAGAACATTTCAGTATAGGTTTTTTTCTGGCACAAAGCACTCGTTATTACATCGCTCTTGCTCGCTACGATGCCAATGGAAATTTAATCGCTCCTGACCGCCGTCTTAACCTTAATACAGCTTTAGTAGGGGCACGCCTTCACCTATTGTTAAACCTCGATCAAGTTGTGGACAAAACCCATATGCGCATTTTGGCATATTGAGGCAAGTGAAAAATTTTTGCTGATGTGTTGCTTATCTTACACTTGACATAATTTACTGCCACGTTGCTAAAAATGCTCAAAGGGTTGAAATCAAAAAAAGCGGCAGCTTTTGCAAGCCACCGCTAAAGGGGAACAAGCATTTGCTTATGGATTTCTCTTAGTTTTTTGTGCTGCTAGCATTTCGTTGTACGCTTTGAGTTGGTCGCCTTTGAGTATTTTCTTTACTGTTTCTTCAAAAGAAGTTTTCAATCTTTCTGGTATTGTTTTCAAATTTTCTTGCTTGCTTTTCAAAGCATCCTGCCTTGCTTTAAGGGCTTCTTTTTCTTGGCTAATTTTCGCTGCTTCTTCTTCGGTTTCGGCTACTTTTTGGTTTAGCTCTGCGGCTTTTGCTTTCAGTTCCTCTGCTTCCTTAAGCAGTTCGTCGCGCAGCAAGGGAATGCTATCCAAACTGACTTCGTAAGCAATGCGCGCTTCTAAAATCTTGTCTTTCTGAGCTTTGGTGAGCTTTTTAGAAGCATCTGTAATTTTTGAATCAATGTACTTGATAATAGGTTCTACTTTTTTCTTTGCTCGCTCTTGAGGAGTTTCATTTTGAGCCTGGCAAAAGGCAATCGCTCCAAGTGATAGAAGTAATGCAACACTCAGTTTTTTGTTCATAAGAAATAACTTTAAAGGAAACTTCATAGGCAACATACACCGTTTAAACGCCGCTAATATACTAACACCTATCTTAACAAAAATGAAACCAGAAGAGTGATATGTTGGAAAGAATTCAACAGTTAGCCGAGTCGATACAAGAAGAAGTGGTAGCGCATCGGCGTTGGTTGCATGCTCATCCCGAACTATCCTTCGAAGAGTTCGAAACCGCCGCCTACATTGCCCAACAGTTGGAAAAGATAGGCATTACTCCCCAGCCAATGGCAACCACTGGCATAGTGGCACAAATTCGAGGAATGAATCCAGAGAAAAAAACCATTGCCCTGCGAGCAGATATCGACGCCTTGCCCATTTGCCAAGCTAATCAAGTGCCTTATAAATCAACCCGCAAAGGTCTTATGCACGCTTGCGGTCATGATGCGCATACGGCTTGCTTGCTAGGAGCGGCTCGCATTCTCTACCAACTGCGGCAGGGCTGGGAAGGAACTATCAAACTGATTTTTCAGCCTGGTGAGGAGCGCATTCCAGGAGGAGCCACAATGATGATTCAAGAAGGCGTGTTACAAGATCCCGCGCCTTTGTACATTATTGGGCAACATGTGATGCCTCAGTTACCTGTTGGAAAGGTAGGGTTTCGCGCTGGTATGTACATGGCAAGTGTTGATGATTTGCATATCCGCGTAGTGGGAAAAGGAGGACATGCCGCCATGCCTGAACGCCTTGTGGATCCTGTATACATGGCAGCTCAGTTAGTGGTACATTTGCAACAAGTAGTAAGTCGCTTAGCACCGCCACGCATTCCTACTGTCCTTTCTATTGGTCGGTTTATCGCTGAAGGAGCTACCAACATCATCCCTGACGAAGTAATTCTACAAGGCACTTTCCGAACTATGGATGAAGACTGGCGCCAACAAGCTCATCAAAAGATTGTTAAACTATCCACCGAACTGATAAATGCCATGGGAGGAAAGTGTGAAATTGAAATCCGAAAGGGTTACCCTTGCTTGTACAACGACCCACCTTTTACCCAACGTTTACAAAAAGTTGCTGCAGAATATCTAGGTCCTGAAAACGTAGTAGAGCTAGACCAATGGATGGCAGCTGAAGATTTTGCTTATTATGCTCAACAAGTCCCAGCGTGTTTTTATCGCTTAGGGACGGGCAATGTCTCCAAAGGCATTGTATCAGGAGTGCACACTCCTACTTTCGACATTGATGAATCAGCTTTAGCAATTGGAAGTGGACTTATGAGCTGGCTGGCAATCAATGCTTTGGATGGAGAGAAGTAGCCAGAGGGCATCTCTGGGGTAATTTATTGGGCTTGGGCTTGTTGGCGTAGAATTGAAACGAGGTTAGCAAAAAATGTGAATAAATTAAAAATTTCTACTGCTTTACCCATAACTGACAAATATCTATGCAGGCTGCTCTATCAGTTCCATTTGAAAGAGGTCGGCAAGGTGGTGGCGCATTTTTTTCGCTACTTCTTGCAAGGGAACGGCATAACCGAGCTCAGCTTGCAAGGAGGTTACCGCTTTGTCTTTAATGCCGCAAGGCACGATATAGCGGAAATAGTCCAAATTCGTATTTACATTGAGAGCAAAGCCATGCATAGTTACCCAGCGGCTAGTCCTGACGCCAATAGCGCAAATTTTACGAGGGTTTATTTGCCCTTGGTAGTCTAGCCATACTCCTGTGAGTTGGTTTATTCTGCCTGCTTGCAAACCGTACTCCGCCAAAGTGCGAATCACAGCTTCTTCAATCAAGCGAAGGTAAAGATGGATATCGGTAAAAAAATTTTCCAAATCCAAAATGGGATAGCCAACAAGTTGCCCTGGTCCATGATAAGTAATATCGCCGCCGCGGTCAATGTGAAAAAATTCGGCGCCGATAGCAGCCAGTTGCTCGTTGCTGGCGAGCAAATGAGTGGGCTTGCCATTTTTTCCCAGAGTATAAACATGAGGATGTTGGCAAAAAAGCAAATAATTTTCCGTAGGAATGTGGCGTTTTTCGGCACGGGCAGCTATTTTTTTTGACACAATTTGCTTAAATAATTCTTCCTGATAGTCCCACGCTTGTCGGTAAGGCATAAGCCCTAACCAGCGGTACACTACTTGGCGGTTAGGAGTAGGGTAAGTCATGGGCTTTCTTGTGGATATTTATTCTTGAGATATTCGTAAATTGCCATTTGAGCACGAATGGGTTTGCCTTTACTTTTTACATAGCGGTTGCTAAATCGGGCATCTACAATGCGACTTTTTTGGTTATCGCTCAGCTGGATATGCAGGATGTCTAACACTTCTTGCTTGAGGCGAGGGTCTTTGATAGGGAAGGCTACTTCCACGCGGTCGCTGAGGTTGCGCGTCATAAAATCGGCAGAGGAGCAGTAAAGCAACTCCTTGCCATGATGATAGAAATAGTAGCAGCGGGCATGCTCTAGAAAGCGGTCCACGATGCTGATGATGCGGATATTTTCACTTTGTCCTTTAATGCCTGGTTTGAGGCAGCAGATGCCGCGCACAATCATATCAATCTTTACGCCAGCATTGCTGGCTTCGTAGAGTTTTTCTATGATTTCTCGGTCTTGGATACTGTTCATTTTCAGCAAGATGTAGGCTTTCTCCCCCGCTTTTGCCGCTTCTATCTCCTCTTGAATGAGTTGGTAGAGTCTCTGGCGCATGTTATGCGGGGCAATGAGCAATTCTTTGGACTCAATTCGGTCCGTTTTGCGACGGAGAAAATCATAATGGCTTAGCAGTTCTTCTGTAAGTTGAGCATCAGCAGTAAACAGGCCGATGTCGCAATACACGCGAGCGGTTTTTTCGTTGAAGTTGCCTGTGCCAAAATAAGCATAGCGTTTCTGTAGCCCATTTTGTCGATAAGTGATCACGCAAGTTTTAGAATGGACCTTTATTCCTGGGATGCTGTAGAATACTTTGGCTCCTGCGCGAATGAGTTCATTGCTCCATTTAATGTTATTTTCCTCATCAAACCGAGCTTTCACTTCGATGAAAACCGTTACTTCCTTGCCCATCCTAGCGGCATGAATCAAGGCGCTGACTACTTTGGAATTGCCTACCGCTACTCGGTAAAGAGAGATGCGAATTTTAGTTACATAAGGACTTTCAGCGGCCTCCCACAAAAAACGGCTTAGATAGTCGTAGGTTTGATAGGGAAAATGGATAAGCCAGTCGCGTTTTTCAATGGCTTCGAAAATACTTGGCGCCTCGTCCAGTTCTTTGATGCGCAAAGGAGGCAGCGGTTCATTTTCAAGGGCGGGAGAAAGAGGATTGGGAAAGTTCATCAAGTCGCGGAAGTTGTGGTAGCGCCCTCCTGCTACTAAATCTGCTTCTGTGAGCCCTAAAGCGCGTTTGAGAGTTTTGAGAAAGTCCTCAGGCATGCGGTTGTCGTAAAGAAAACGCGAAGGCACGCCTAAGTTGCGCTTGGCGAGACTTTTTTTGATTTTGTCTACTAGATTACCGCTATGCTCATCGTAGATGTAAAGCTCTGCGTCGCGGTTCATTTTCACTGAATAGACTTGGTCAGGGCTCACCTTAGGGAATAGCTGATGAATAAAAAGCCTAATGATATCGTCTAGGCTAATGATGTAGTAGGAATGATTCACTTCAGGCATGAGTAAAAAGCGCGGCAGGGAATGGGTGGGAATTTCTATCAAGGCATACACGTAGTCGCCTTCGTTGTCAGGGAAGCGCAGGGCGTGATAAATGGTATCGCTTTGGATGAAGACCACGCCGATGTATTCGTGAATGTAAATAGGGTTAATAAGAGGCATGACGTGGTTATAAAAATACTCGCGCAAAAACTCATATTGGTGGACGGTTACTTCTTCATAGCTAATAAAAAAAATGCGATGCTGTTTAAGCTCCTGCATTAAACTTTCAAACAATTGCAAATATTCAGCGCGTTGTTTTTGCACGATGCGTTTTACTTGGCGCAGTACTTTCACAGGGTCAAAGTAGAGTTGTTTTTGGGTTTTCTTTTTTAGCATGGCCAGACCGCGCAAGTAAGCCACGCGTATTTTAAAAAACTCGTCCATATTGGAAGAGTAAATTGCCAAAAATTTAATTCTTTCGTACAAGGGTAAGCGCTTGTCTTTGGCTTCTTGCAATACGCGGTAGTTGAAGGCTAGCCAGCTTACATCGCGGTCATTGAAGCTATAGGCAGTAGGCTGAAGTAGTTCATCTTCTTTCTTTACAGGTAGCAGCACACCTGCCGGTAAAGAGGCAGCGGTTGGTTGTTCGGGGCTCGTCATAACAACACGGTTTGCACTTGTGGAAAATACATGTGAACTGCGTTTCGGGTGATTCACTCAGTTCAGGCAAGGTAATCAAATCTACAAACTCGCTTTTGAATTGCAAAACACTTGGCAAATTATCGAGAGCCCCTCGCCCGGCTTACTTGTGCATGTGGTTAATGTGCATTAGTAACTTGTTGCCCAGTTCTTCCATATACTGAGCCATGAGCTGATCGTCAGTGGCCAGACGGATAGTAGCTGCCATGCTCATGATGGTATCTACTACGGATTGTTTCATTTCATCCACGGGTAGATCTTTAGTCCAAAGGTCGATGCGCATGGTTTCTTTGCGGCGGTGATCCCAAATGGAAAGGTGTACGGCTTTGGCCTCTTCGATGCCTCCTGTAGGGCTATCGCTAGCAGACCAAAAAATTTTTTCTGGAATATTATCTTGGTCCAGTTCAACCAACAGGCGTATTTCGGCTTGTCTCATCGATTACTTCTTCTTGTTCTTTTTGGCTTCTTCTTGGGCTTTGAGCGCTTCCTCTAAACGCTTTTGGAAACCCGTTTTTTTGCGGTTGGGGTCAGTAAACTTTTTGCGATTCTCCTCCAACTTTGCCCTTATTTTAGCTTCATCTATGAAAAACTTGCGAATAGCCCACTGCTGACCAATGGTAATGAGGTTAGAAACGAAGTAGTAGTAAGTCAGACCCGCAGAGAAGGAATTGAGCACAAAAACGAAAATAATGGGCATTACGTAGGACATGATCTTCATGCTGGGGTCCATGTTAGTAGAAAGCTGGTTGTTGTAGTAAGTATAGGCGATGGTGGAGAGAGTCATAAGCAAGGTGAAAAGGCTGACATGATCGCCGTAAAAAGGAATGTGGAAGGGCAGGTCTAAAATGGAATCATAGGAAGAAAGGTCATCAGCCCAGAGGAACTCTTTTTGCCTCAGTTGAATAGCATTGGGGAAGAAATTGAACATAGCCAACAACACGGGCAACTGTAACAGGACGGGAATGCAACCACTGAGGGGATTGACGCCAAATTGAGTGTAGAGTTTCATTTGCTCTTGCTGGAAGCGCTGCAAGTCATCGCCACACTGGGCTTTAAGCTGGTCTAGTTCGGGCTTGAGCACGCGCATTTTTGCCATTGACTGGTATGAGCGATATACCAGCGGAAACAGCGCCGTTTTAACAATCAGCACCAGCAGCAAAATCACCACACCGTAGTTGTTGGATACTCTTTCCAGCACTTCAAAAAGCGGCATGATGATATAGCGGTTCACCGTGCTGAAGATAGCCCAGCCCAAATAAACGTTGTCTTCAAAGCCGGGAGCCACCTGCTCTGCAATGCGGAAATGATTAGGTCCGTAGAAAAAGCGAATGTTTTTTGCCTCTTCCTTTAAATCCCCCAGTGGAATGCCTACTTGCATGGAAAGTTCCTTGACTTCCTTTGCTGGCTGGGCAGGCGGACGGCTGCGCACAATGACTTCGGGGAAAGAACCGCTGGTAATAATTGCCGCATTGAAAAACTTCTGCTTGAGTGCTACCCACTGGACGGGTTCGGTGGCACGGGCTTCCTGTGCTTCAGAGGCTGTCTCGGAAAGCTGTTCCATACCACTGTTGATTTGGTAGTAATTCACCGTTGCAGTGAGGCGCACTTGCTCAATGTCCTTTTCTTGTTGCTTGAGTCGGTCAGTCCAGAAAAAGTAAGCCAGGGAGTCCGTGAGTAGGTTCTCTGGCAGGTGTACTTCTGCTCGCCATTGCACTACGAATCCTTCTGCTGGCAAGTAGTAGCGCTGTTCTACGTAGTGAATGCTATCCAATTGGGCGCGGAAAGTAATTTGATTGCTACTGAGTTGTTTTGCAGTGTAGTGGAGCTGGTGCAAATTGATTTCCCCTACTGAAGTAGCTATCAGCAGTTGAGTAGTGCTGCTGTGTTGGTCTATCAACACCAGAGGCGTTTTTTGATAGGTGACGTAGTTTTTAAGCAGGGCTTCTTTTACTCTCCCTCCTTTGGTAGTCAAGGTAAGGCGGAGGTCTTTGTTCTCGAGGACCCAATCGGTGGCTTGTCCTTTGAGCAAGGGAGCAAAAATGCCGTACTTGGCTTTTAATGCCGAATCGGATAAGGTAGAGGTAGGTGGAGAAACAGGTTGTAAACTAGAGTTTTGCGCTCTGGCAGGCGGAAGGCTGTCACCAGTAGTGGTGGATTGAGGCGGCTGAGGACCAGAGGCAAAAAAAACCAAGTAAATCAACAGCATCGCTGAGATGATGATGATGCCAATGGTGGAATTTCTATCCATGACGCGTCAAGGACTAATTTGAAACAACGATTTGGTTTTCGATGTGATGGGTTTCCATTGCATGCTGAATAGCTTCTTTGACAAAGCGAACAAACAGCGGATGCGGACGAGCCACCGTGCTTTTTAACTCAGGATGGAACTGCACCCCGATAAAATAACGATGCGCAGGCAGTTCAATAATTTCCACAAGGTGAGAATCGGGATTAATGCCCGAGGCTATCATTCCCGCTTGCTCAAACATTTCTAAATAAGCATTGTTGAATTCATAGCGATGGCGGTGGCGCTCGCTAATGTGCGGTTGACCGTAAATTTTATGGGCAAGGCTACCTTGTTTAAGTTGGCAAGGATAGGCTCCCAAACGCATGGTGCCTCCTTTATGGGTAATGTTCTTCTGCTCTTCCATCAGGGAAATGACTGGATGGGGCGTATCAGGATTGATTTCGGTGGAAGCAGCCTCTGACAAGCCGAGCACGTTGCGGGCAAACTCCACCACTGCACACTGCATGCCAAGGCAGATGCCAAAAAAGGGAATGTTGCGCGTGCGAGCATATTCCACCGCGTTAATTTTACCTTCTATGCCACGCTCCCCGAATCCAGGAGCTACTAAAATCCCGTTGAGTCCTTTGAGTAGTTCTGCTACTTCTTCTTTGTTGGTCAGGCTTTCGGCTTTTATCCAGCGCACATTTACTTTGCATTCGTTCACCGCTCCAGCGTGGACGAAGGCTTCGGAGATGGATTTATACGCATCTTTTAGCTCTACGTATTTGCCCACCAGTCCGATTTGAACTTCACTGGTGGGATTTTTGAGCTTGCCTAAAAAGTGCTTCCATGATTCAATATCAGGTTTGCGGTCTTTAGGCAGGCGCAGTTTTTCCAATACAATTTCGTCTAGGCGCTCTTTGCGCATCAGCAGAGGCACGTCGTAGATTGTTTCTGCGTCAAGGGCTTCAATGACTGCCTCTAGGCTTACGTTGCAGAACAAAGCGAGCTTTTTGCGAATTTCCAAAGGCAAGGGGTGCTCTGAGCGACAAGCCAAAATATCGGGTTGGATGCCCGACTCTAACAGCATTTTTACAGAGTGTTGCGTAGGTTTTGTTTTTAGCTCCCCAGCGGCTTTGAGATAGGGAATAAGCGTTAGGTGGATAACGATGGCGTTTTCTGGACCGAGTTCCCAGCGTGCTTGGCGCACGGCTTCAATAAAAGGCAGCGACTCGATGTCTCCTACGCAGCCTCCTATTTCGGTGATGACCACGTCGTATTTGCCAGTTTGCCCTAGCAGGTAAAAATTGCGCTTGATTTCATCAGTGATATGGGGCACTACTTGTACTGTTTTGCCCAGATAGGCTCCCTCGCGTTCTTTAGTAATGACGTTGTGGTAAATGCGCCCTGTGGTGACGTTGTTGGCTTGAGAGGTAGGGATATCCAAGAAGCGCTCGTAGTGTCCTAGATCGAGGTCGGTTTCGGCGCCGTCTTCGGTTACGTAGCACTCGCCGTGCTCGTAGGGGTTGAGCGTACCAGGATCGATATTGATGTAAGGGTCAAATTTTTGAATGGTTACCGAGAGGCCTCTTGCTTGCAAGAGCTTAGCTAAAGAAGCAGCGATAATACCTTTGCCCAGCGAAGAGGTTACCCCTCCTGTTACGAAGATGTACTTAGCAGCCATATGCTGGTGCAAAGGTACGTCTTTGGCTTGGCATCGCAATGCTTGCCGAAAAAGCAATCCAATTTTTTAGTCCAAAGAGCAGCCGTAAAGTTGACTTAGAAAGGCTGCTTTTTAGGGTCAATTATGGTTGTTCGTGGGGACACCAACAACGGCAAGCGTTGTTCGTGAAGACACAAACAACAGCGGTTTTTTTCTTGCCGTTGCGCGTGTCTTCACGCGCAACAAAAACACCAACAATGGCAAAGGTTGTTCGTGGAGACACGAACAACGGCGGTTTTTAAAGACGCGAACAACAGCATTTTTCCCGCCGTTGCGCGTGTCTTCACGCGCAACAAAAACACCAACAACGGCATTATG
>JANWWZ010000022.1 GCA_025057115.1 Bernardetiaceae bacterium | reverse complement strand
CGGTGAACACTACTCAAAAATTCGTTCAAGTGGACAACGTGAGCCAGTTTTCGCCTTGGACGCTTTCTCATCAAAACTATCCCTTGCCAGTGGAGTTGGTGCATTTGACTGCTGAGTGGGTAGCAGAGAGCAAAGAGCATCAGGCGCGTTTGCAGTGGCAAACCATCCACGAACATGGGAGCGATTTTTTTGAGATAGAGCGCAGTTGGGATGGAATTCGGTTTGAGGGAATTGGTCGGGTAGCGGCAGCGGGAAGGAGTATTGAGCCGCGATGGTATGAGTACATTGACCAGGTGCCGTCCTTTGCTGCGGTGGTGTACTATCGGCTTCGGCAAGTAGATTTAGATGGCTCTCATCAATACAGCCGAATAGTTGCCTTACATCGCCAAAAGAATCCTGATGTATTACTGGTCTATCCTAATCCCACAACCGATTGGATTGAATTTAAAATCCGCAATGTGCAAAACACTTCTCTTCCAGTTGAAGTAATAGACAACACAGGCAGAGTAGTATACAAAGGTGTGGCATTGCTCGGAAAAGAAGGCAATGCGTATACTCTAAAGACTGATAACCTGCCTGCAGGGCTTTATTTGCTGAGGATAACAATAGAAGGCGATTCTTTTGCTGCTAAGTTTGTGATAGAAAAATAATCTTAGAACTCACATGAACATGAAACGATTTACTCTTTTGGCAGCAGGGTGTTTGTGCTGCCTCTTTGCAACAGTTTACGGACAAGGCATTTCGATTAATGACACTGGTGCTCCTGCTCATTCTTCCGCTATGCTGGATGTTCAATCCACTAGCAAAGGTCTCTTGGTTCCTCGCATGACGCAAGCGCAACGCACAGCGATCGCATCTCCTGCAAAAGGACTGTTGGTTTACCAGACTGATACTCCAAACGAAGGATTTTGGTATTACGACGGAACGCAATGGAGATACTTAGGAGGTGAATCGTGGCTTATTACAGGCAACGATAACACTAATGAAAGTAACAATTTTTTAGGTACTACTAATAACCAAGCTTTAGTCTTCCGAGTAAACAACCAAAAAGCAGGTAGGATTGGAAAAACTGCTGATGGTAGTGTCCATTTAGGTTATGAAGCAGGTATGGGCGATGATTTAAACGGTCGCAAAAATACTTACATTGGTTACCAAGCGGGCTACAGTGCACTGGGTTTAGAAAATGTAGCAGTAGGCTACCAAGCTCTCCCTCACAAAGGAGAGGGTAAACAAAACACGGCTATAGGTTTTAGAGCTTTATACTCTAATGAAGGAGGCAGTAGTGAAGTAGCAATAGGCTTTGAGGCAATGCTTAAGAACGTAGATGGCAATAATAACACCGCTGTAGGCTGGCAAGCAATGCATGAAAATATAAAAGGTGCTAACAATGTAGCGACAGGATTTCAAGCTCTTTATAAGAATCAAGAAGGTCTTAACAACGTGGCCATAGGATTTAAGGCACTTTTTGAGAATACCGCTAACAACAATGTAGCGGTAGGATTTTTAGCGCTGGAGAATAACAATGCTTCAGACAATGTAGCAGTAGGCTTCCAGGCATTAAATAAAAACACTTCAGGAGAGCGAAATACTGCTGTAGGTTTTGAAGCATTGCTGTCTAACATTACGGGTAAAGAAAATGTAGCGGTAGGTCATCAAGCACTTCACGATAATGGTAGTGGGAAAAATAATATTGCAATAGGTAATGGCGCAATGTTTAAAAACACTAGCGGTGAAACAAACACGGCCGTAGGAAATGCTGCACTTTACAGCAACACCACTGGAAAACAAAACTTTGCTTTAGGCAATGCAGCGCTGTATAGCAACACAACAGGTGAAAATAATACTGCTATCGGCAATGGAGCTATGTATAAAAATTCTAGCGGAAAAGGTAACGTAGCCATAGGTAACTCTGCTTTGTACAGCAATGTTACAGGTCAGGTAAATATCGCTATTGGAGAAGCAGCTTTGTTTAAAAATACTGCAAGTGAAAATGTAGGCATAGGCAATGCTGCTTTATATGAAAACACTACAGGAACCAGAAACACAGGTATTGGAACTAGTGCCCTACACAAAAATACAACAGGCTCTCACAACACTGCTATAGGAAATGCTTCCTTACACAATAATACTAATGCTTCTCATAACACGGCTATAGGTGATGCAGCACTGTATACCAATAGCACTGGTGAAAAAAATACAGCAGTAGGAGCTAATGCGATGGGTCAAAATCTTACAGGCAACCACAATACAGCTATTGGCCATGGAGCCCTGTACCACAATTCCACAGGAAGTGATAATGTAGCAGTAGGGCATAAAGCTGGCGATGGCAATGCAACTTTCAACCAGTGCACTTTTGTAGGAGTTAATTCAACGCCTACTGTCAATCGCACCAATGTTACTATGCTAGGCTACGGAATTACAAATGGAGAGTGCGATGACAATAATCGAGTATTGCTGGGTAACACAGCTGTTGGTCAAATTCGCGCTCAGGTAAACAGTATAACTACTTACTCAGATCAACGCTTCAAAAGCAATATAAGAGAGGATGTAAAAGGACTAGACTTTATTATGCGCCTTCGCCCTGTGAGCTATAACAAAAACCCCGAAATCTTGCACCAAATTTGGGGTACACCAGATAGTTTATTAAAAACCATCGACCACAGCCAAGTTAAGCAAATGCGCTTTGTAGGTCTATTAGCTCAAGAAGTAGAACAAGCCATGAAAGAAAGTGGCTACATGCACTTTCCAGGCATCGATATTCCCAAAAATGAGAAACAAGTTTATACATTGCGCTACACAGATTTCATCATGCCGCTTATTAAGGCAGTACAAGAACAGCAACAAATTATAGAAAAACAGCAGGGAATTATCGAAGGCTTACAAAACAAGTTGCAGCAACTTGAAGCCCTTCAAACTGAGTTGCAAAAGTTAAAGGCTGAAATTATGCAAAATAATCCTTCAGCAAAGGTTTCCGTCATTGTTCCTGTTGAATAAGTTTGTAGAGCTAACAAAAAAGAACCAAGCCCAGCGGAGAAAAACTTTTGCTGGGCTTTTGGCTTTGAAGAAAGTAGATGTAGGATAAAGTAATTTAAGTGCGCTAAGCAACATCGTGCCGCAGCTTTTGTCAAAAGTGGATTTTTCGCTACTTCACTTCTTTGCTAGAAGTTTTTCTTCAAACCTTATTGGGAGGTTAAATTTACAAAAAAGCTGTTAATAGGGCAGTAATAAAGCACCCTGTAAAGCTATTGCATGGAGAGCCACGTTAAGCTGGCTAGCTTCTTTTAATAAGCGCTGAGTAGTTCGAAAATGGTTGTTAGCTTCAAGCACGATACAGCGAATTTGTTCGAGTCGTTCCTTAGGCAATTCTGCTAAGCTAGCAAGTGCATTGTGAGCCACTATTAATACATCACACGGCGGAAGCAACTTCGCAGTAAAAGGCTCGGCAATGCGAAAAACTTGCAATCCTTCTTTGCGGTAAAGCATGCCCGCTTGCCAAGTCCTTGCTGGAATCAGGCTTTGCCCTTCTATCTGACTAATTTGCATCTGCTCCCAAGAAATGCCTCGCCTGAGCAAAAATCCTTTGAAAGCATGGCGAATTTGCTCTGGTTGAGCCAGCAAAACACTATCTACTAGCAAAATGGCTCCCTTGCCTGTCAGCCAAAACATGCTGGAATGGTCAGCAATATGAAAAACAGCAAATAAGCGTTCCTTTTGCTGCTCTTGAAAAGTCCAAATTTTGGAAGCACTAAACAGGCTTGCAAATCCCACTGCTAAGCCCAAAGTCCAACGACTTTTCTGGACAAAAAATGCGGAAATAAAAATGATAATGGCATAAAGGCAAAAAAGTTGTACTTGGTTGATAAAAACTTCATCAATAAATGAGTATGGTAATTGCTCTATCCAAAATGTCAGAAAATTATTTAGCCAAATAATCCATTTTAGCACGAACCCTAAAAAATAGGCAAATGGAGCTAGCCAAGCGAAAGCCAATAACACAATACCTGTGCTAAGCATCAAAAAAGATAGAGGAATAGCAAAAAGATTAGCAATTAAAAAGTAATTTGGAAACTGATGAAAATAATATAATCCTAAAGGAAATGTAGCTAACTGAGCTGCTATTGAAACACACATTACTGACCAGATAGCATCTAGCCATCGGTAAGGTGCTTTCCAAAGTTGATAGAAACGCGGATAGAAGTACATAATCCCTGCCACAGCTGCATAAGACAGCTGAAACCCCACTTGAAATAATATTAATGGATTAATTGCCAGCAGTACAACTGCCGAAAATGCTAGCGTATTAAAGGGCGATTGCCTTCGACCTATCAACTCAGCCACGTGAATAAGGGAAAACATCAAGGCAGCGCGCATTACCGAAGGGGAAAGCCCGCTTACCAGTGCATAAGCCCACAAAGTGAAAAGCACGATAGCAAAAAAAATCCACCTGCTTTTGTCATATTTTTTTAGCGGATTAAAAATAAAACTTAAAATAGTAAAAATAATTCCCACATGAAGACCCGAAACTGCTAGTATGTGCATAATGCCCGCTGCAGAGTAAGCTCTTAGCAAACTACTATCTAAATCGTCTTTCAAACCTACTACCAATGCCGAAGCAAGCCCTGCCTCCGTAGAACTATTTATAAAGCGCTCCAAAGTACGGTCCGACCATGCTTGTAAATTAAGCGCCATGCCATGAAGGGAAAAGGCGGGTCCCGAATCGATTACCCTCCAGTGATGACTTGGCACAAAATGCTGGTATGCAATTCCTTTAGAGTGCATTAATGCTTGATAATCAAAGCCATAGGGATTTTTTGGCGGCTCGATAGGTCTAGGGCGGCCTACCACTAACAAGTAAGCGCCGTAGGATAGTTCTTTCTCTACACTTTCGGCATGTAAATAAATTTGTACTTTAGCATCAGCAGGTAGCCAATCTTTAGACGTTTTTACTTGTAATATTTCAGCGGTAAAAGCTACTTTTCCACTTGATTTTTGCAATATCTTGGACTGAATACAAGCTGTATAGGCAATTACAGCACTGTCATAGGTGTAAGGGCTGAGGCTTGTGCGTGGCTGACTTTGCCAATATCGCAAAGCACCAAAACTGATAAAAGCTAGGTATGCAAATAAGGTTGTAATAGTTTCATAAAAAGCGTTATCGTTCAATTTTTTCAGCGCTTTTTGATGAAAATATAAATAACCCCCTACTGCTACAGCAAATACTACGGCGTAAACCCCTCCTTTTAGTACCTCAAGCCGACTACAGAGAATCCCAACAATGACCAAAAAAGCAACTCTAACAAATGGAATAGTTTCCCACTTACTTCTGAGCATGTGAATCACTACTTGGCAAGGAATATAATTAAACTACCAATACTTTGCCTCGGATGATAAGGATTATTTGCCACCAATCGAGTTTTGCATTAAAGATTTCCACTGCACTTTGAGTTTTTTATTTCATCAAAAAAGTTTGTCAACAAAAAATGTATCACAGTTTATTCTTGCTGCCAGCATCGCCGAACAAGTGCAAATTTTTTAAGCAATTCTTTGAAACGGTCGGCAAAATGCGTTCTAGATCGCATTTGTGCAATCTGCCTTCCTCTCTTTATCATTTGCTGGGCAAGTGAAGGATTATCGCGAAGTTGTAGAATAGCAGCTGCCATTTCTTCTTCAGAAGAAGGTGAAAACAGCAGAGCAGCCTCTCCGAGCTGTTCTTCTGCCCCCGCTACAGCCGAAGCTAACACAGGACAGCCTAGTCCAAAAGCCTCTAGAGGAGGCAAATTCTCTGGTCCAAAGTGCGTAGGATAGATAAGCGCGAAGGCGTGTTGATAAAGTGCAACTATTTCATTTTTAGATACAAATCCAGGAAAGTGTACCCAATTGTCAAGCCCTAACCTGCTCACAGTTTGCTTTATGTAGGATAAGTTGCCTTTATCTGAACCAGTAAGAACTAAATGTAACAAAAATCCGCGTTGATGTACTTTTGCCAAAGCGTGTAATAAGGTAATGTGATTCTTATGCGCCCAAAATTGCGCTGGATAAAACAAGTATTCACCGTTGGGCAGCCATGAAGGGCGCAGCTGGCGCTTCGATGCATGATCTAGGGCAAATTGCGGAGTCAAGTGAGGAATCAGGAAAATGCGCTCTGGGTGCACGCCATAGAAAAAGCTAATTTCTTCTGCTCCTGCTTTGTTGCCCGTGATTACATAAGAAGCCTTAGGCAAGTACTGGCTGTAGTACCAGTGGCGTTTTTCCCATTCTCCCTTGGAAGAAACCTCTGGAAAAAAAGGTTGACGTCTATGCTGTAAATCCCAAACAATATTTATATATGGAATATCCACTTGAAAATTTTCCCATGGCGAAAGGTAAAATATAATATCTGGATTAGTAGCAATAACTTGCTTTTGTAAGGGGTGATAATCGAGTAAGCCAGCTTTAAACAGTAATCTTGGCAAAAAAGGCTTTTTTATTAAACAAATGCTAAAATTTTGACTTTCTCCGATAGAAATTTGATGAGGATGAGCGTAAAGGATAAAGCTGCAAAATTTTTCGTCTGCCAGTATGCGCAGGGCTTCTATTATTTCTCGCTCTATGGTAAAACCGCCGCCTTCTTCTGCGTACAAACTACCTGAATACAACCCTACTTTCATACCTTCCGAGCAATTGCAAGCACATGCCACGTGTCAGCGTCGATAGATGTTTCGCCGCTATAGCCGCGAAGCGTTTCTACTACCTGAAAACCTGCATTTTCCAAGAAGGCGTTCATTTCTTGGACCAAAAAAAAGCGATTGCGATGCATCTCAGAATACACACAAGCCCTACCGTCGTGGAAGATTTGATGAATTGTAAAGTAGACCTGAGCTACTTGTTGAAGGTAATCAATGGTGGTTTCAGAAAAACGAACTACTTGCGCCTCAGGAGTTTGCCAACGACGAATGCGCACAGGCTGGTAGTGCCGCGCCATGGCAGCCCCATGCCAGTATTCTACTATAAAAATTCCGTTTTCTTTTAACTTTGAATAAATATTTTGCAAAGTTTTTCGCAGGGTAGCATTGTCAACCAAATACCCCAGCGAATCAAATAAACAAAGCACGGAGTCGAAATTATTGCCTATTTGTTCAGGTAAATTTGCCATGTCTGCTTGCAAAAATGATACTCTGCCTAAGGGAAGTTTTCCGCTCTGTTCCCATTGTTGTTGCTTAGTGCGAGCTTGCAATATCATATCAGCCGAAGCATCAGTGGCTACTACGGAATATCCCAATGCTGCCAGCCGCAGGGCATGGCTTCCCGTTCCACAGGCAAGTTCTAAAATATTTTTTACACCATAACTTGATAATTTTTGATGCAAAAAATCAACTTCCGCTTCATAAGGTTTTTGTTGATAAAATAAATCGTATAATTCAGCAAAAACCGACTGATAAGCGTTCATGAGCGAACTTTGCGAATTATTTGAGCAATGCGGGCAATAGTTTCTTCGCTGAGTGTATGGCTAGAGGGAAGATATAAACCTGTTTCCCAGAGTTTTTCCGCTACCGGACAAGGTTCGGGGCGAAATCCGTCTATGGCACGCAAGCAAGGTTGCAAATTCATAGGGCAGAAAAAAGTACGCGTTTCTACGCCGTGTTGGTAAAGTTTTTCTGCCAGTTCGTCGCGGTTCATGCCAAATTCTTTTTCATCAATCAAAATACCATACATCCAGTAAACGTGCTTTGCCCATGGCTGGCAACGTGGCAAGGTAATTCCTGGAATATCAGCCAAGTGAGCGTTGTACCAAGCAGCCATTTGGATTTTTTGGCTAATAATGCGGTTTAATTTGCGAGTTTGTGCCAATCCCATTGCTGCTTGCATTCCCGTCATGCGAAAGTTATAACCAGCCACTTCATGGCGAAAACGAGGCTTAGTGAAAGCTAAGTTGCGCAGCAAGCGCAACTTGTCAGCAAGTTGATCGTCGTTAGTCAGGACCATTCCTCCTTCGCCAGTAGTGATAATTTTATTAGCATAAAAACTAAAACAATTGGCATTTCCAAAAGATCCTACTTTTTTGCCGCGCACTTCAGCTCCATGGGCTTCGGCTGCGTCTTCAATTACTATCAGTCCATGCCGCTGGGCAATTTCCATGAGTTGGTCCATATCCACTGGATGCCCGTACAAGTGCACAGGTATAATGGCTTTGGTGCGGGGCGTGATCTTGCTTTCCAGCAGGGAAAGGTCTAAGTTCCACGTAACTGGCTCACTATCAACGGGTACAGGTATAGCATTGTTATATATCACCGCTAAAGCGGTGGCAATGTTAGTGCTGGCACTGATAAGTACTTCATCGCCTTTGCCGATACCAGTGGCTCGTACTGCTAACTGCAAAGCGGTAGTGCCGCTACTAACTGCAACGCCGTGTTTTACGCCGCAATAGTCAGCAAAGGCTCGTTCAAAATTCGGAATGTATTGACCAAAGGAACCTGAAATTTCACCGCGCTGCAAGGCATCTGCCACAGCGTCTTTTTCTTCTTGACCTATTTCAGGTTCAAAAACTGGAATCATGTTTATTGTTTGCGAAAATTTACAAAAACTTTATCGTTTTCATCACCCAGGAAGGGACCTTGTTTAACACTAATGCATTGCATATCTTCCAAAACTCTAATGGCATGCACTCCGTGAATAAGGACAATCGCATCGCCTTTTCGCAAAGTTACTTCGCGAAGTAGTTCGCCTTCGTCGCTGTAAAGTTCCACTACCACTACCCCGCGTTGCACCACAAACATTTGCTGCAAGTCGTGAATTTCTCGTTTAAATGGTTTGTGGTAATGGGGCGGTTCTACAAAACCTGCTTTATGAGCCAACAAACCAAACTGAAAAGAAGACTCTGGCGGCGAAAAGAAAGTAGTTTTTTCTACACAAACATCCGCCCAAATGATTTCGGCATACTTGGTACCGTTGTATTGAATTACTTCTACTTGATTGCGGGACGACATGTAATTAACCAACTAAACAAGTATAAAAACAAGTTTAAATAGACAAACGCAAAAAGCAAAAATTTTCAAAGATACAGTTTATATTTTCTCTATCTTGTTACTAATCACTTCCACTACTTCGCAACCTTTAATTGCAGCGAATCGATCCTGTCCACTTAGAAATGTCAAATTGCCAGCAGAGTCCCGCGACTCGCGAAAATGAGCACATACAAAACCTTCTTGAACAGTTAAAGAGGGCAGTAAATTGCAATCTTTGCGAACAAAATAAGCATTGTTACCTGCACTATTGCACCCAATAAAATCATACCCTTTTTGTTGAGCCAAATAGCAAAACGCTGGCAGTGAAGCCCCCCAATACAATCCTGAAAAATGTGCTTTGTACCGTTGAAAATTAGGTGTGTAGGGTATAGAAATTGCTCGCTCTGCGCCAAAAACGCTGTTGTATTCCACTACCACTATTACTGGGCTTACTACTTCAATTGCTTGCCACACCCAATAATCGTTCCCGTCTATATCAATACTCAACAAGCCAATTTGACCTGTAAATCCATTTTTTATAAAAATATCATTTATATTCTCACATGTAACAAAAGCACTTATAGCAGTCAAGTCATGGCGCCAGTACAAATCACTACGTCGTATTTGCTCTACCATATTGGGATTTGCATCTATGACCAATCCACGCCAATTGTTGTGCATTAACAAAAAACGCGTATTAGCTTCGCGATAGTTTTCTACGCCAAATTCAATGAAAACCTTTGGTAGAGGAGATAATTTTTCCACTAAAAATTGAATAATTCCGTCGTCGCCAAACTGAGAAAAAACTTGAAATTCAGCTTCTTGTAAGTTCTTCACTTCATCGTTTTTAATGCGCCTTTGAAGTTCAGTTGCTGCTATACAGCCAAGCAAAAATCGATTTCCTATTTCTATTTTTTCAAGTTCTTCTAGTCTTTTGAAAATCTGCGCATGAAACTTGAAAACTATTTTTTTCAGCAAGTGCTTCATTTAGAAAATTATCTTTTTTCAAAATACAACCAGCAAAAGTTATCAAAGTAACTAGGCAAGCCTTTCACTTTTGCAGCTACAATATCAAGTGATTTTCCTTCTGATACTAAGCGATAAGCATGATTTAATTTTCTAAGGAATAATTCCTTGCTAAAAACCCAACTTGGGTAGGATTCTTCAACACCATCATTTCTGCGAACAAATTGCAAAGTCAACAAATGAGTACTTTTACTAGTAAGAGGTAAACGGTCTATATAAAAGTAATTTGCGTGTAAAGCAATTAATCGTTGAAGAATATTTTGATAGTTGTTGATACATTGCAACACGCCAGAGGCAACGATAAAAAGGTCCTTTTTTTCAGGAATTTCCTCTATTTGATTGTAGAATGAAAGCACTGGATGGTTTTTAAAAATTTCACGCCCTGCAGCCACAAAATGTGGCTGTTCTACAATGTGCCATTTTACATCTAGCTTTTCTAATAATGCTCGATGTTGCAACCACGTGCTACCTAAGGATCCACCGAAGTCCAAAACGCGTAGTTTGCCATTGTTTTCTATTGCTACTTTGAGCAAAAAAGTAGCCAACGGATAGTTGTATTCTGTATGATAAAAAACCTCGCCATCGCGTTCAAAAACAGCACGACCTTCTTTTACCTCTATGATAGCTTTTTTAACGCGTTCTAAAATAGCTTCATCGTCGTAGCCTCTTGCGCGATGCATGGCAGCTTGCCAATCAGGATACAATCCTTTCCAGTAAATTTGGTGAAATTGTTCAAAAAAGAAAAGTTCTCTTATTTTTCGAACAATCTTATTTATCATTCTTTCGGTCTATGTTCTCAAAGATAACAAGGCGCTTTTAATGCGCCAAAAAAGTTTTTTCCATACAGGTGGCATGTAGTTTTGGGCGGCTAAATACTTTACTATAGCAGCTCTTGCCACAGTGCTGATAAGGGGTGGCTGTGGAGTTACTCTTATTGGCTGGTCATGCAATTGGACTCGGTAAAATTCTTCAGCACCAGGATGAGTGCCACTTTCATCATTGCCAATATTTTCAACCAAAGTTTTACATGGGTAGAGAGCTAACTTGTTTGCTAGAAAAACAGATGCATACCAACGAATTGCCCAAGAATTATTTTTTCCTTTTGTTTGATCAATCAACATTTGATAAAAAGGATAAGTATTTTCATAATTAAATTCTTCAATTCGCTTTTGGCGAGCAATCTCTCTTGCAAGTTGTTTTCCATCGGGGTTGAAAAGTTGCCATGCTTGCCGCCAAGTAGCCCAACCCCAACAACCAGGATCGTTCAAGAAAAAGGTTTCGGGAAGGTGAGGAATATCGTAGATGTACGCGGTAACAGCTGCCACCTCAGGAACGTGCGCATAACACTCAAGGGCATCATTCATAAATTTGAGAAAATAAGGCGAAGTAACCATATCATCCTCTAGGACAATTATTTGCTCGTGTTTGTTTACCACTTGGGTTATTCCTGAGACAAGCGAATTAGCAAGTCCCTGATTTTCTTCATACTCTTTTATGATTACTTCTTTAAAGTTCCATTGTTGCCTAATAATTCGGCGTACAGCATCAACGTTTTCCTTTTCTTGAAGAGAGGCATTAGGTTTAGGACCATCAGCAAAAATGTATAATACACTTTCTGAGGCTTCTGCATTGGCTTGAAGAGCTTCTAAGGTGCGTTGCAGATGCCAAGGACGCCGATAACAAAACAAAGCAATAGGAGCAAAGCTCATTTTTTAACTAAAATGCAAGTAATGTTTTCAAGGTAAATACTTTCAAAAACATAGTCAATAATTTTGTCTCGATTATCGGCAATAAAGTAAAATAAAAAGTCGCGGACGTTGTGAAAATTGACAAGCTCGGACTCATAAGTGGCGTATTCCGTAATTCGGTATGAAATAGATAACCAGGCAAAGATGGAGTTAATCCACTTAAAAAATTTTGCCAACCGAGCCTCGCCATTAGCTTGAATGGATTCAAATGTTTGTTGAACTATCAACGCTCCTCCAGAAGGCAAGGCACAAAAAACTTTAGAGAAAAGTACGTACGACTGCAAGGTAGGATATTCAAAGGTGAACAAAGTAGCTCCTTGAGCAAGCACTTCTGGCAATCGTTCTTTTATATAGAGAGCTGGACGCGCTGGACTAACTTCAATAGAGTGATTTAAGTAAGGGACTTGAAGGCTTGTCTTGCGCCTTTCGTACTTTTCCATTGCTTTGAGCCACAGGGAAGGCATTTGTTCTTCCGTACAAGCGGAGGGATGCCATTGATGGAACGTAGGTGCTTCTTCTATAGAAAGAACTTTTTGCACTAAGCCAATTTTGCGCAAGCGCTTTTTCAAATCCATGTCTTCTACGCCCCATACTTGAAAATATTGGTCAAAGCCGCCGATCTGCTCTAAAGCATGGCGAGGAACAGCAATTAACCCTCCGCTTTCGCTAATAGAACTAACAGGATAGCTATATTTTTTATCAAATTGCAAGCGAGTGTAGTCTAAAAAATTTGCAGGCAAATAGTAACATTGGTATTGCACAAAACAGCCTTCTTCTAATTTGCATCCAAGAGCTTGAATAAAGTGTGGGGCATAAATCAGGTCTATATCCACTACTACGATGTATTTTCCACTGGCACGCCTAATTCCCAAATTAACCGCATGCGCCCGCGACCACAGCTGCTTGTAAGAATTGTAATAAAAATAGCTAACCTTACTGAACTTTTGACAGGTTTGTTGTGCTTGCTCTCTTTGAAAAGGCTCGCTCCCGTAATCAATAAAAACAATGTCGTAGCTAAGGGTTGTACGTTGGTTTTCAAGAGAACGCAAGCAGCGCTCTATCCTTTCAACTTCTCTATCGCGGTAAGGAACAACAAAAGAAAGGGTTATGCTGTCCATTGGTAGCGTTTTATCACTGGATAACGGCGTTTCATCACTGCTTGTTCCCAAAGATAGGGCATTAACGCCAACCATGCTTGTTCGCCATCCAAATATTTCGCCTTAGGATTGAGAATTACATTTAGCACCTGCTGCCTTACTTGGCTTGGATTAATCAATGAAGAATGATTAAAAGAAGGGCTGTGAATTAAGTCCAGTAAGAAATTTTTCCACGGGTCTTTTAGCCAATCTACAATAGGGGCATTGAAGCCGATTTTAGTTTTGCGCAGTCGAATGGCTTCGGGAATGCGTCCTTTGATGGCATCGCGCAAAATGGATTTAGAATAACCTTTGCGCACTTTGCTTTGCCAAGGCAAAGAAAAAGCATATGTTACTACTCGGTAATCCATAAAAGGCATTCTTACTTCTATTCCATTTGCCATAGAATAGCGATCGTAATTGCGCAGCAAGGTGGGCAAAATAGTTTGGTGAAAAATTTTGTACAATTCGGTATTGAGTTTGCCAAATCTCCCTTGAGCTGGTTTTTCGCTTTTAATTAGGTAACGCAGTGTATTGTAAGTTGAGTGCCTAATCTGTGACAAAATGAATCGAATGGAGCGCGAAAATGTAAGTCGTTCATTGTCAATTTGTTGAGAATCTATGTAGTTAAAGCCATTGATAGCATCGATAACGCTTTGCATCTGGTGAAAAGACAAATGACTATCAACTAAAGCCCATATTAGATGTCCATAGCCGCTCATGAGTTCGTCAGCCCCATGCCCATCTAAGCTAACCAATACGCCAGCTTGCCTCATAGCGCGATACACTTCTATCATAGGCTGAGGCGCCGTCAAATAAATTTCCTCAAATAAGTAGATCTGCTCAAAAAAATCATCCAACCGAGTATCTACTTTGACATAATGAATCTTAATACCCAAAAAATCTGCTACTTGTCGAGCGAATTGACTTTCGTCCAAAAATGTATTGCCAAACGTAGCTACGAAAGCATGTTGCCAGTCAGCAGAAAGCCGTTGAGAAGTAAAGTTTTCGTTTTTTGCAATCCATGCAATGGTACCTGCAATGGCACTAGAGTCTAGCCCACCGCTTAAGGCAGTTCCGATGGGCACATCGGCGCGCATCCTAATCCGACAGGCATCTGTAAAAATATCCCTGAACTGTTCTACCTGTTCTTCATAGCGTTTGGGCACTTGGACAAGGTGCTGCATCGTGTCCCAGTAGCGAACAGGTTGCAAAGTGGATTCATTGGGGCGAATGTAGGCGTAATGTCCTGGAGGGAATCGTTTAATGCCTGCAATGAGACATTGATCAGTAGCTTCGTAGTCAAAAATATGGCACTTAAGGTATTCAAAGTTATCAGCCACTTGTAAGGAAGGCAAGAAAGGAATAAGGGCTTTCATCTCAGAGGCAAAAGCAAATCCCCCATTGGCAAAGGTGTAGTACAACGGCTTTACGCCAAAGCGATCTCGGCTTACAAAAAGGCGACAGTTCATTTTATCCCAAATAGCAAATGCCCACATGCCATTAAAGCGCAGCAAGCATTTTTCTCCCCATTCATGGAAGGCAGCAATGATTACTTCTGTATCAGTATCGGAGGAGAAGCGGTAGCCTTTCTGTTCTAGCTCTCTTCTGATTTCCAGGAAGTTGTAAATTTCACCATTGAAAGTAATAACATACTGCTGATTTTCCATAGGCTGCTTGCCCTTATCGCTCAAGTCTAGAATTGCAAGCCGTCGATGCCCGAGGGTGAGTCGGTGGAATGGTTCTTGCCAAATTCCCTCTCCGTCTGGTCCGCGGTGAGCAAGCAGATCTAAAACAGGCTTGAATTCATAGTCTGGTACTGCGGGCATAACGCCCAAAATTCCGCACATATAAGTTAGTTAATAAACCCCTCCTGTATGCAAAATTAAAATCTTACTTCCTTTTGGGAAGAAACCTTTTTGTAGTAAGTCAAATGCTGCAAAAAAGAGCTTTCCCGTGTAAACTGGCTCCAGGGGAATGCTATAGGATTCAATAAAGTTAGCTATAAATTGGACAAGTTCAGGCTTACTTTTGGCATATCCTCCGAAGTGATACTCATCAATCACTTTCCAATTGTTTACTTGCGGAAAATGGCTTTGGTCAAGTAGATGAGATACGACCGTGTCCATAAAGCCGCCTTTTAAAACGCTAATTCCCAGTGCATAACAGGAAGGATTTCCCGCTGCAAGCCCTGCAAGCGTAGCTCCTGTGCCGCAAGCACACAAAGCATAATCAAACCAGGTGGGCACGTGACGCCAAATTTGAGCACATCCCTTTACAGCCAGCGGGTTAGAACCGCCTTCGGGTAAAATATAGCAGTTGTCAAAATTTTCGCCAGGAAAAAGGTTCTCGAGCCAACTTCTCAGGTCATTGCACTGGTGTATTTGCCTGTAGGTAGAGCGATTGAGATAATGCAACTGCATGCCCATCTGTTTGATAAAGTGCAAAGCAGGATTTTGGGAAGGCTCTCCGCGCACAAATCCAATAGTGTGAAAGCCAAAGTAATGTCCTGCAACGGCTGTTGCGCGCAAGTGGTTAGAGTAGGCACCGCCAAACGTCAGCAAAGTGGTTTTGCCTTCTGCTTTGGCTTGTAGCAGGTTATATTTGAGCTTAAACCATTTGTTGCCGTTGATGTGGGGATGCAGGTTATCCAATCGCAAAACAGCTACTTGGCAATCTTGCGCAAAAGATGGAGGAAGGTATTGTAAAGAAGGCTTGCCGATGCTAGCAGTAAAGCTATCCATGCGAAAAATATTTTTGTCAGTTCTCAGGACAGCAAAAGCTACTTGTTAAACACTTACTACTGGCAAAGTTACCCAGTCAAAAGACGCAAAGTAGGTGTATTCTTTACCACGAGTAGAAATAGCAAACAGTCTATCCAGAGCTGACTACATGGAGGTATTGCTTACCCAGCGCGAGGTACTTATAGCAGGTAAGCAGTGCAAGCCAAAGTACTAGAGCAAAGTGGGATTTTACTAAGCCTTAAGCATGGATGGCGTTAAAATCCTACCAAAGCCGACACCGCAAGTAATGAATCGTATGCCCTTGCAAGGTAAACAGTTCCTCGTACTTGGTGCGAATAGGCTGTCCGGTAATGTCTAAATGGTCAGCCAACAGGGGAGATTCGTAAAGATTGTTGGTATATGCCAGGTCAGTGATAGGTTCATTTTGCAGCATTTCTAGCGTGTAGTGGAACAGTCCAGCATTGTCGGTGCGCAGATGAAACCACATGCCAGGTTTTCCAATGTTTCGGTAGTGATTGAGAAAACGCGGGTGAGTAAGTCGGCGGCGTTGGTCTCCTTCTTTAGGGCGCGGATCGGGATGAATGAGCCATATCTCACTGACTTCGCCGCTGGCAAAAAAATTTTCGATTTGTTGAATCTGTATGCGCAAGAAAGCGGCATTTTGCAAACCTTTTCGTAGACATATCTGGCTTCCTTTCCAAATTCTAGCTCCTTTAATATCTACTCCAATAAAATTTTTATCTGGATACTTTTCCGCAAAAGCTACTGTGTACTCCCCACGACCGCAGGCAAGTTCCAACACAATAGGATTGAAATTGTGAAAGTAACTCACATGCCAGTTGCCTCGAATGGTTTGATACAAAGGCTTGCCAGGTTCAATTACATTAGGGGCTAGACGATTATCGGCGAAGCGTTGTAACTTGCTTTTGCCCATGTGTTGATTTTTTAAATGAAACTTTAAGTGAACCTGCAGTTAGAGGACAGCGCCAACTTTGGCTTTGGCTGTTTCGACTAGGCTGCTACTGCTTGATTTCCAAGCTCTGCATAAGCAAATTTTTCTGCAATTTCGTCTAAGATAGCATGCACGGCTTCTGGAGTGGCAGCTTCTACAAGCCTAGTGCGATATTCCTTAAAATTAGCAATACCTCTAAAGTAGTTAGTGTAATGGCGACGCATCTCAAAAACGCCTACTTTAGGACCTTTCCAACGAATGGAAAAATCTAGGTGTTGGCGGCAAGTCTCTACGCGTTCTTTTACAGTGGGGGGAGGCAGTTTTTCGCCTGTTTGCATGTAGTGTTTCACCTCGCGGAAAATCCATGGATAGCCAATAGCAGCTCTTCCTATCATGATGCCATCTACTCCATAGCGACGGCGGTACTCAAGAGCTTTTTCAGGGCTATCTATATCTCCATTGCCAAAGATAGGGATTTTGATATCGGGCAAATTTTTTACTTGAGCAATGAAAGTCCAGTCAGCTTGACCTTTATACATTTGTGCGCGCGTGCGCCCGTGAATAGTAAGTGCTTGAATGCCTGCATCTTGCAAACGGCGCGCCGCCTCGATGATATTGATAGAATTTTCATCCCACCCCAGGCGGGTTTTTACCGTTACAGGACGCTTACAAGTCTTGACAATTACCTCCGTGAGGCGCTGCATTTTGGGCAGGTCGCGTAGCAATCCCGCACCCGCTCCTTTGCAAGCTACGTTTTTCACGGGACAGCCATAATTGATATCTATTAAATCTGGACCTACTGCATCGGCAATAGCAGCTGCTTCCCGCATAACTTCTTCGCGGTCGCCAAAGATTTGTATGCCGATGGGTCTTTCATATTCAAAAATATCCAGTTTTTGTACACTTTTTGCCGCCTCGCGAATCAATCCTTCAGCAGAGATGAATTCGGTGTACATCAAGTCCACGCCATTTTGCTTGCACACAGCGCGGAAAGGGGGATCGCTCACATCCTCCATCGGCGCTAACAACAACGGAAATTCTCCCAGTTCGATATCGCCGATTTTTACCATATCCCGCCAAATACTAAATTTTTTGTGTATAATTCAACGGCAAAATTAGGCTGTTGATATGTTTTTTAGAAACACCAACGCTCCTTCTGGGAAAGAACTATGGATATCCCTTTTACTATTCCTTCCAGTATTTGCTGCTGGGCTTTTCTTTTTCAATTTTCTTGCATCGCTAGTAGCACTGCCCTTGTTTGATTGGGAAATTAGCCGCGTTTTAACAGCTATTACCTCTCCTCAACACAGTGATCGATTAGGGTTGCTGGTAGTACAAGGCATCATTTCTTTCGGCAGTTTTTTGATAGTGCCTTTTTGGTTCATGAAGCGCATAGATGCCGATAAAGAATTATTGCCACGCATTTTGCACAACATGAAGCAGCCCACTCCAGCAATGGCATGGATAGCTGCTGTGGCAACGGTCATATTTTCCGCTCCTTTGATAGCTTGGACAGTAAAATGGAACGAAGCATGGCAGTTTCCAGCTTTTCTTGCTGAATTTGAAGCATGGGCAAAAGAAAAGGAAGAAGAACTGAAGCAACTTACTTTATTCCTTACAAACTTTCAATCTCCTTTGGAGTTGCTGCTAGGCTTTGTGGTTATTGCCATCATTCCAGGGATTGGCGAAGAGTGGTTATTTCGCGGTTTTCTCCAACAACGGCTAGCTCAACTAACTGGTAATCAACACGTAGCTATTTGGATAGCCGCTATTTTATTCAGCGCTTTTCACCTGCAATTTTATGGATTTGTGCCGCGCGCCATTTTAGGAGTAGTATTTGGTTACCTATTCGCATTATCTGGCAATTTAGCAGTGCCCATGTTGGCTCATTTTTTCAACAATGCTTATACGGTAAGTTTGATGTACGCCTACAAGCAAAACATTACTGACTTTGATATTGAAAACACTCCCGAAGTGCCGCCGTTAATGGCTGGTGCCTCAGCCTTAATAGTGATAGGCATCTTGTTATGGCTTCACCATCAACGCATCAGACTAAATCGATAACACTTGACTTTTCAAAAAGATGAATCGTATGTCAGTACAATGGCAAAAAGTCTACGATGCCGACCATCCCCTTCAAGCAGAAGTAATTAAAAATTTTTTACAACTTTACGGCATTCAAGCAGTAATTATCAACAAGCAAGATAGCTCTTATGGACTATTTGGTCAAGTAGAAGTGCACGTATTGCGAAAAGATGTACTCAAAGCTATCCACGTGTTGAAAAATGGACTGGAAACTAACTGGCTTAAGTGAACTCCAGCAGCGCGTTATTGCAGCCTTAGTAGGAGCTGTGATCATCTTAGGAGCACTCATGTATGAATGGACTTACTTCATCGTGTTTTTCTTTATCAGCATGTTCACCATGCTGGAATTTTACAAACTACTGGGACTGGCAGGCAACCTCCCTTTGCGGACCTTCGGCACGGCAGTAGGACTAGTTTTGTTTACTCTTACCTTTATGGTTGAAAAGTACAACTTCAACCACGAGCTCTACTATCTTGTTTTTGTACTACTTTCTACTGCTTTTGTCATAAAGCTCTACTCCAAGAACGACGAGAAACCTTTTCGCAACGTAGCTTATACTTACTTAGGAATTATCTACGTTGCAGTTCCTTTTTCTTTGCTCAATACTGCTGTTTTTATGAAAGGGTTTTACAGCAATGACGTAGTACTAGGGTCTATGTTTCTCATTTGGGCAAGCGACACAGGGGCTTATTTCACTGGAAAAGCATTTGGCAAGCATAAACTTTTTTTTCGCGTGTCACCCAAAAAAACTTGGGAAGGAAGCATTGGCGGCACAGTGCTAGCTTTAATATTTGCTTACATCATTTCGCTATTTTGCACTGATTTGCAACTGTGGCAATGGTTGTGCATTGCTGTAATCATTGTAGTTACGGGAACTTATGGCGATCTGGTGGAGTCGCTTTTTAAAAGGAGCCTTCATGTAAAAGATTCTGGCAGTAGCATTCCTGGACACGGTGGTTTTTTAGATCGATTCGATAGTTTGCTCCTTTCTGCGCCTTTTATTATTGCTTTTGTAAGACTTGTAAATTTACTTTAGTGCATTGGTTAATAAAACTTACCGCAGTATCAAAATCAGGCAGTGCCTTGACAGTGTAAGGTACTACAGATTTAACAGCTTTTTCTAAGTACTCAGCAATCCAGCGTTTGAAAGCGCTTTTTTCCTCTTCCTCGCGCAAGCCCACAATTATAAACTCTTTGGGCATTACTGTTTTCAGCTTGGGCAACCAAGAGGAAATTAGCCAGGCTCTGTCCTGAATTGACGAACCTTCACTACGCAACTGACTGGCAATCAATCCCTTAGGAAAATATGCCTTGAGAGCATCCAGCAGGGTGTTGTAAATGGTTTGATACTGCTGATGAGTAAACTTGCCCACTAGTTCGTAGTAGATGATTTGAAATTCGGGATAGTACAAAATTTGCGTATAAGGCTGCGTAAAAATTACTTTAGGTTGATAGTTGGCATATAGAACAGAACGCGGCAGGGGGTGCATACTCGGCAGTTTTTTGAGCTTTTCCAAAGTTAGTTTTTTTCTCAAATACAATAAAATTTTAGAATGCGTTTGTTTGTAAGTGGAAAACAGTTGTCTGAGGTAGTTTCTACTTTAGTCAAATTTTTTCGATGGCAAAAGGGCAGGTACTTTGGGGGGGTCTTGATGTTCTTATTGTTTTTTTTAAGTTTAAATCACGGCAATAACAAGAAAATATACTCGTATTGTAAATTTAGCACCAACTCAGAGCGAAATATTCTAGGCTCAATGCGGTTCAAATTAGCGATATTACTCGCGTTTTACTGTGTAAGTTTTTATGTCTAGAAATGTTCATAAATTCAAGGACAAAGGCAGAGTTTGTGAATTGCCTTCACTGGTAAAGTTGTTCTGAGATAAGTTTGCCGTAACCATTGTAACCCCATGAAAATAGCTATTAGCCGCACCGACAACATCGGCGATGTAGTATTAACTTTTCCCATGACAGGTTTGCTCAAGGAATATTTTCCTGATGCGGAGATTATTTGGATAGGAAAGCAATATACTCAACCCGTTGTGGAATCCTGCCGGTACGTAAATAAGTTTTACCTTTTGGAAGATTTTTTAAACTATTGTAAAAGCGAAGAAACTATTGATTTGGATGCAATCATCCATGTTTTTCCTCAGTTTTCCCTTGCCCAGTTAGCAGCCAGAGCGCGCATTCGAATGAGAATAGGCACCAGCCATCGCTGGTTTCATTGGCTTTATTGCAATAAGCTAGTTCATTTTGGTCGAAAAAACTCGTCATTTCATGAAGCTCAACTTAACATTTTTTTGCTTAAGCCTCTGGTAAATAAAAAAATACTACTCAGTTGGGAAGAAATTGCTCATTTATATGGATTTGTAGCACCTCAAGAGGAAATAAATGCAATTAATCAGGAAAAATTTGTCATCCTTCATCCAAAATCAAGAGGCAGCGCACGCGAATGGGCGTTAGCAAATTACTTATCTCTTGTAGAAATATTTGAAAAGCAAGGGGTTAAGTGCTTTATTACTGGAACGCAAGCCGAAGGAGCAGCGCTTGCTCAACAGTGTCCCCATTTGCTCCAACATAGCAACGTTGTAAATTTTACTGGCAAACTTAACCTCAAGCAACTGATTGCACTTATCAGCAAATCTTTAGGGTTAATTGCCTGCAGTACTGGACCGCTGCACATTGCTGCTGCTTTAGGCAAACCCACTGTAGGGATTTATCCCCCTATCCGACCCATGCATCCTGGAAGATGGGCACCGATAGGACTTAAAGCCACTTTTTTGGCAGTAGAAAAAAATTGCAATGCGTGCCGAAAATCCATGCAATGCGCATGTGTTAATGCCATCAAGCCGCAAGAAGTAGTAACAGCGTTTGAAAAATTATGCAGTAAGTGAATTAAAATGCAACGATGCAAAATAAAACGACGAAAGTAAAACTTTTGGAACTACTGCCGCTATTTGGACTTTAGATTGGCTGTAATTTTTGTCGTACTTATTTTGCTTTTTCTACTCGTAGTATTCTTGAATATTGCACAAAATTACTCCATTGTTTTGCGGGCATCAGCCAAAAATCTTTCTAGCCCTACATCAGTGAGAGGATGTTTGAGCAGCCCTAAAATAACACTCAGGGGACAGGTAGCTACATCAACGCCTATTTCCGCACACTGGATTAAGTGAGGAACATGGCGAATAGAGGCTGCCAGTACTTGGGTTTCAAAACCGTAGTTGTTATAAATATTGACAATTTGTTCAATTAAATCTAATCCATCGCCTCCTACGTCGTCAATTCTACCGATGAAGGGAGAAACATAAGTGGCTCCTGCTTTGGCAGCCAGCAAGGCTTGCCCTGCGGAAAAAACTAACGTGCAGTTTGTTTTGATGCCATTTTTATAAAAGTGGCGAATTGCTTTTACGCCGTCTTTAATCATGGGCACCTTAACGACAATTTTTTCATCAATACTTGCCAGTAGCTCTCCCTCCTCTACAATGCCTTTGAAATCGGTAGAAACCACTTCCGCGCTTACATGACCCTCTACTATGTCACAAATAGCTTTGTAGTGTTTTAGAATGTTGTCCCGTCCCTTAATGCCTTCTTTTGCCATCAAGGAAGGATTTGTAGTAACTCCGTCTAAAATGCCCAATGCGTGCGCTTGGCGGATTTCGTCAAGATTGGCAGTATCGATAAAAAACTTCATGGGAAAGTAGCTAAGCGAATTTGGAGTATCAGCTTTAAACAAAACCGCAAGCCAAGTATTGCACCGCTACAACTGCTTACCTTTGCTACCTTCCGGTCCTGGAGGGGTTTGCAGGAGCTGGTCATACCGGCTTGCCCAGCAAAATTAAGCACAACTTTACAATATGCCAAAATTGGCAACTCAATTTATACAATACCTTTGTAGCTTTGCATGCAACAAGTATGTTACAACTTACTCGCGCTCAAGAGTCACGGGCTGCTATAGAGAAGATCTACATTGAAATGCGCCATTTGTTCAATCGAGGTTTTTACAAACCTTTCGGCGTCTCAGGGCGAGAGGTAAATGAAGCCCTTCTAGCCTTGCGTCCTGAAATTTATGGCTCTATCAACGACGCCAAAAAAGTAGAACTAGAAGGGCTGGTCTATGTCATTGACCGCCTGCCAAAAGGCATCGAAGAATGCCGATTCATCAAGTTTATTTCTGAAGAAGGATATGGCTCGAGTTTTCCCGTTATCGTACCTCTCAAACGCAGGCGCAACTGCTACCGCATTGACCAAGAGCAAATGTTCATGGAAATTACTCGAGGACGCAGCGAAATTTACGACTCCCTCACTCACTTAACTTTTCTCTACAACGAAGCTGAAAAAATCCGTCGGCGCGCCCTCAACGACAAGGGACAATTTAGCCGTGAATGGCTGCAACTGGAAGCGCTGGTTACTAAACAAACTGAAGAACAAAGCAAGGAAGTAGCCTTTACTTACCTTAGCACGCTGCTAGGGCGGACTTTTGAAGAAACTAAACGCGCTTGGCAAAGGTTAGCAGAAAATCCTCACACCAATAACGGACTCTTTCACATTGTATATTGGATGGGAAAATTGTCCATAGAAGAGTTTCTTCATGGCAAAGACCGCGAAATTAGCTTCTCTCCTGCCCTGCGGGAGCGAATTGGACACCATATCTACGGAGAGCGCTGGGCTGCGAATATCAAGCGATCCTTGTTTGAAAACCAACTCATTCACAGACCTTTGCACATTATCAGTTCCAACCCTCACAGCGTACTTAACTGCCTTTATGCTTATGCTGCCTTGCCTAAGCACTTTAACGGCATGAGTTTAGAGGCAATAGCACTGGAACTGAGCAAGCCAGAAAACAAGGACTTGCGCCAGGAAATAGAGTTTTTTGCAGAACAGAATGGTGTTTCTTTTCTTCATGAACATGGAGGAGCCAATATCCCCGTGCAAATTTTTGACACTACTTTCTTGCTAAAGTTGAAGCTCCATCCCGAAATAACCATTAACCCCAATTACATCCAAGAGCACAAACCTGTTATTTTGGTAATGGACTATGCCTTCGGCGAACAGGCTTACGAAACGATGGACGAACTGCTCAAGCCTTATGCAAGCCCTTCGGGGAATATCAAACTCAATGTAGCTTCTATTTCCATCATGGGCAAAGCAGGCATTCTAGAAGGGGAAAAAGGCGATTTAATGATACCTACCTCTCACGTTTTTGAAGGCACGGCAGATAACTACCCCCTCGACAACGAGTTCACCAAAGCTGACTTTGAAGGCTATGGCTTGCGAGTCTTTGAAGGTTCTATGATAACTGTTTTAGGTACTTCCCTGCAAAACAAGGACATCCTTTCATACTTCAAAAATTCCTCTTGGAAAGCCATAGGGCTGGAAATGGAAGGAGCACATTATCAGAAAGCTATCCAAGCCGCTGCCAAAATTCGCAAAAACATTAACAAAGACGTCATTTTGCGATATGCCTACTATGCTTCAGATAATCCGTTAGTTACGGGCAACACATTGGCTTCAGGAAGTTTGGGCGTTATTGGCATTAAGCCTACTTACTTAATTACTGCCAAAATTTTAGACAAAATTATCAATAGAAAAGCTGAGTAGAAGACCAAATCTGCTAAAAGTATGCAAAACAATTGCGGCACACCAGCCCTAAAGCGCGCAACCATGCTAAGAGGTAGTCCCTTCAGCAATTTTCTAAAGAAAAATTTGCAATTCACTAACGCACTTGCTTACATTTGCAACATAATGAGAAAGCAAAGGGCAACATATTTTGCTTACTGGTTCTGGTGCATGGGCTTCCCATGTGAACAGTGAGCTTATGTTGCACTTGGATATACACTTTTGCGCGGCTTGCTGTTCACACAACGGCAAGCCGCTTGGCTTTAATCAGGCAACTATGAAAGTATTGCTGCTAGACAATTACGACTCATTTACTTATAACTTAGCTCACTTGCTCAAGACGCTAGGCATCACGGCTCATGTGTATCGCAATGACAAAATTAGTCTGGAAGCAGTTCAACAGTACGATAAAATTTTGCTCTCTCCTGGTCCAGGGCTACCTTCAGAAGCAGGCATCATGCCCGAACTCATTCGGCACTACGCTCCCTACAAGTCTATATTAGGAGTGTGCTTGGGACATCAAGGCATTGGGGAGGCATTTGGAGCAACGCTAGTCAATTTAGGAGAAGTGGTGCACGGCATGGCTACTCACACTCGCATCTTACAACACCACGGAACCATTTTTGAAGGCATTCCCGAGCGCATTAAAACCTGTCGATATCATTCTTGGATTGTTTGCCGCAAAAATTTTCCCGAACAACATCTAGAAATTACCGCCGAAGATGACCTGGGCCACATCATGGCGCTGCAACACAAACGCTATGACGTACATGGGCTGCAGTTCCACCCCGAGTCGTACATTACTGAATACGGCAAGGAAATGTTAGCCAACTGGCTTAAACGATAGTTTTCCATGAAAGAAATCCTCAATTATTTGTTTGAACACAAAACATTAGACAAAACTACTGCCCGCCAAGTGTTTATCAACATGGCGCAGGGCAAGTACAACAATAGCCAAATGGCAGCTTTTATGACCGTTTTTTTGATGCGAAGCATCACAGTAGAAGAACTGGGTGGCTTCCGCGATGCTATGCTAGAGCTCTGTATTCCCTTCGACACCAAAGGCATTCCAGCAATAGACGTATGTGGCACGGGAGGCGATGGCAAAAATACATTTAACATTAGCACGCTGGTAGCCTTTGTAGTGGCAGGAGCAGGCGTTAAAGTAGTTAAACATGGCAACTATGGAGTTTCTTCTATAGCAGGGTCCTCAAACATCTTAGAGTACTTCGGCTACCAGTTTACCAATGACCAAGAGAAACTGCTCAAAATGTTAGAAACAGCAGGGATTGCCTTTTTACATGCTCCTATGTTTCATCCTGCATTGAAAAACGTAGCTCCCATTCGCCGCGAGCTAGGAGTAAAAACTTTTTTCAACATGTTAGGACCAATGGTAAACCCCGCTTTTCCAGCTTACCAAATGGTGGGCGTGTTTAGCTTGGAATTAGCCCGAAAGTATGGCTATCTGTATCAACAAACTGATAAAAAATTTGCTATTGTGCATAGCATAGATGGGTACGATGAAATTTCTCTTACTTCTCCTTGTAAGCTAATCAATCTTCAAGGCGAGCACATACTGACAGCGGAGGATTTTGGCTCTTCGCCCAAAGATCCGCAGGAACTTTATGGGGGCGATACAGTGGAAGAAGCAGCGAAAATCTTTATGCAAGTGCTAGAAGGCAAAGGAACGCCCACTCAAAATGAAGTCGTTATAGCTAATGCTGCCATAGCATTGCAAACCGTTACCCCTTCGGTTGATTTGCCTGATGCCTTAGAGCGAGCCCGCTGTTCTCTACTAGGTGGCAAAGCTCTGCAATCTTTTCGCAAACTCATTTCAATTCAATCATAAAACAAACCCAACTATCAAAACACAGTTGCTATGGAAGAATTTCTAAAAATGTTACATGAGTTTGAGGCTGCTGAGAGCCAGTACATGCGCCAACACCCTGATGCGCAACCTTTGGGCAATTTCTACGGCATTTTTGGACTAAAGAAGTTGCTAGAAATCTTACGGCAAGCCAATGGAAGGAAAATTCAGTTTCGGTTTAATGAACAGCTAGGCAAATACGAGTACTTTTTTGTTTAAAAAATGGACATTTTACAGAAAATTATTGCTCACAAATTTAAAGAAGTCCTTGCGGCTCAAGAAAAGACCCCTCTAAAAGAACTGGAAAAGAGCCCTTTATTTAGCCGCAGGGCTATTTCTCTCAAAGAACGGCTTTTACAGCCCAGCAGCAGACCCCATATTATTGCCGAGTTCAAAAAGCGCTCTCCTTCTAAGGGAATTATTAATGATCTTGCTAAAGCTGAGGAAGTGGCTAAGGGCTATGAAAAGGCTGGAGCGGTAGCCGTTTCCATACTCACAGACAAGGATTTTTTTGGCGGCAACAATGAAGATTTGCAGCAGGCAAGGCAGGTAGTCAATCTTCCTCTGTTGCGAAAAGAGTTTATTATTTCTCAATATCAAGTCATAGAGGCTAAGGCGATAGGGGCTGATGTGGTTTTGTTAATTGCTGCCGCCTTACCTGTCCAACAAGTGCGGCAACTTGCCTTACTTGCCAAAAGCGTAGGACTGGAAACTTTACTGGAAGTGCACCACCCAACCGAACTAGAAACTTATTACACTCCAGAAATAGACATGGTAGGGGTCAATAACCGAGACTTAAAAACTTTTAAAGTCAGTCTTGAAATTTCTGAGCGCCTCATTAGCCTCATGCCTAAGAACGTACCTTCGGTGTCAGAAAGTGGGCTAAGTCGGATAGAAGAGCTCTACTATTTGCAACAACTCGGCTTTAAGGGTTTTCTGATAGGGGAAAACTTCATGAAGCATCCCGATCCACCTGCTGCTTTGATGAATTTCCTCAACAGTTATCACGACTAACACTTGTGTAAATTTAAGTTAAATCTTTGACGTTAACTCGTCAATTTTACTTTCTTATCAGCATTGTGTAAGAATAAATGTCAAAATCTGGTGTTCTAAATTTTTCAAAAAAAAGTTGCTCAAAAACTTGACTTGAGTTCTTTTGAGATCTAAGTTAGCAGTCGAATCAGCTATGAGCCTACTTTAAATTTTTTGTTTCACTTTAACTTTTTCAACCAGCGATGAACCAACAACTTGGCACGTTGGGTGTTTGTTTACTCATTTGTTCATTCTCGTTTACTGCCCACGCTCAAGGCAATGCCGTAAAAGGCATTGATCACTCCTACAAGCCGCTTACGCTTAAGTTAGATGACAGCGGCATTAAGTATGTTCGCTTCATTATCTGGCACCACTTCTGGTTAAGCCGGACAGAAAACAATCCTGGTACGCGCTCCTACACAGGCGATGACATCAAGCACGCTATCGACTTTGGAGTACGCCGCTCTCGTTTCCTGGCTTATGCGCAGGTTTCTCCTCGCTTTTTGGTACTGACCCACTTTGGCATTAACAACCAGAATTTCGCCTCTGGAGGTGCTCCTGGCACAAACGCAACAGACCAACTAATTTCGGGCAACAAAAAGCCACAAATCTTCTTCCACGACATTTGGACCGAATACGCTGTTAGTGACAACAAACTGCACATTGGAACAGGGCTACACTACTGGAACGGCATCTCGCGCATGAGCAGCCATAGTACGCTGAATTTCATGACTATGGACGCTCCTATCTTTAATTGGCCTCTCATCGAACACACCGACCAGTTTGCGCGCCAGTACGGCGTGTACGCCAAAGGTCAATTAGGCAAGTTTGACTACCGCGTTGCAGTAAACAAACCCTTCCTCTTTGACCGACCCCCACAAGAAAATCGCGCCTTCGGCACTGCTACAGAAAAAGCAGCCTTTACAGGGTATTTTAATTACATGTTCTTAGATAGCGAGAACAACAAACTGCCTTTCTTTGTAGGTAGCTACTTAGGGGCGAAAAAAGTTTTCAACATCGGAGCAGGTTTTTACTATCATCCACAATCTACTGCTAGCCTGCAGAATGGTGTAAAAGTAAAACACGACACCAAACTATTCGGCATTGACTTGTTCTACGATGCACCTATTAACGGTGGTAGAAATTTCATCTCCCTCTACTCAGTATTTTACGACTACGATTTTGGACCCAACTACTTGCGTAATATCGGCATTTTGAACCCAGAAGTCAATTTTGATCCCACCAAAGTTTCCTTTAATGGTCCAGGCAATGCGCAGCCTACTATTGGAACGGGGCAAATTTGGTACACGCAGCTAGGCTTTGGACTGCCCAAGCTCAAAAATGGCACCCAGTTCATGCCTTATGTTACTCATACGTGGAAAAATTTCCAGTATCTCAATCAGCCTTCCCACCAGTACGATATAGGGTTGCAATGGTTTATCAATCAACACTTTGCTAAAATTACTCTCCAATACAGCGCCCGCCCCGTGTATGATTTAAACCGCAACAAGCTCAACAAGCTCTACGGTGAATGGATTTTACAAACTCACATTTTTATTTGATTTGACCTGGTCGTTTAATTAAACTAAACAAACTTACATCATGAAAACTCCATCTTTTTCTTTTGACGAAAACATTAACCTACGCCAGTATTGGCAGCGCAATTTGCGCGTACTAGCCATCTTACTAGGGCTTTGGTTCACTTTTTCGTGCGTGTTGAGCATATTTTTCGCCAAACAGCTCAATGCAATTAAGTTCGCAGGTTTTAAACTTGGCTTTTGGTTAGCACAACAAGGTTCTATTTACGTTTTCATCATTCTTATTGTGATTTATGTTTGGCAAATGAACAAGTTAGACAAAGAATTTGACGTTGATGAAAAGTAATTCTAACAACTCTTAAATTCACCAGTAAGTATGGACGTGCAATTGTGGACTTACATCATCGTAGGGCTTAGCTTTGCCCTCTATATAGGCATTGCCATTTGGTCAAAGGCAGCCTCCACTAAAGAATTTTATGTAGCAGGAACGGGAGTTTCCTCTATTGCCAACGGCATGGCAACGGCAGCGGATTGGATGTCAGCGGCTTCCTTTATCTCTATGGCTGGCATGATCTCTTTTGCAGGATATGATGGCTCGGTGTTTTTAATGGGATGGACAGGAGGGTATGTATTGCTGGCGCTGCTACTGGCTCCTTACCTGCGCAAATTTGGCAAGTTTACCGTACCTGACTTCATCGGCGAGCGCTACTATTCTAATGCAGCCCGCACAGTAGCTGTCATTTGTGCTTTGTTTGTGTCCTTTACTTACGTGGCAGGTCAAATGCGGGGAGTGGGAATTGTATTTTCCCGTTTCTTGGAGGTAGATATCAACACAGGCGTAATTATCGGCATGTTTATCGTGCTCTTTTACGCCGTGCTTGGTGGTATGAAAGGCATTACTTATACCCAAGTAGCCCAGTATATCATTTTAATCTTTGCCTACATGCTGCCAGCTATATTTATTTCCATCCAATTGACAGGTAATCCCATTCCACAACTGGGTTTTGGCAGCACACTCTCTAATGAGCCTGGCGTATACCTGCTAGATAAACTCGATGGCCTCAATCGCGAATTGGGCTTTGCTGAGTACACCACTGGTTCTAAACCTCTTATAGACGTTTTTGCCATTACTTTCGCCCTTATGGTGGGTACTGCTGGTCTTCCCCACGTAATTGTGCGTTTCTTTACAGTGCCTAAAGTGCGCGATGCTCGTTCTTCTGCAGGGTATGCCTTATTCTTTATCGCTATTTTGTACACTACTGCCCCTGCCGTAGCTGCCTTTGCCCGCACTAACTTAATTCAAACTGTGAACAATCAACCCTACACGAACATGCCTGAATGGTTTAAAAAGTGGGAAACTACTAAGTTGATTGTTTTTGAAGACAAGAATAACGACGGGCGGATACAATACGTATCAGACAAAGAAAAGAACGAGCTGAAAATAGACAATGACATTATGGTGCTGGCAAATCCAGAAATTGCCAAGTTGCCTAACTGGGTAGTTGCTCTGGTAGCAGCAGGTGGCTTAGCAGCGGCACTTTCCACCGCAGCAGGGTTGTTGTTGGTGATCTCCTCCGCTATTTCCCACGACTTGCTCAAAAAGCAATTCATGCCTAATATCACGGAAAAGCAAGAGCTGCTGGCGGCGCGTATTGCTTCCATTGTTGCAGTGGTAATAGCTGCTTACTTTGGAATTAATCCCCCAGGATTTGTAGCCGCAGTAGTAGCCCTAGCTTTTGGTTTGGCGGCTTCTTCTTTCTTCCCTGCTATTGTACTGGGCATTTTCTATAAGCGCATGAACAAGGAAGGCGCAATTGCAGGTATGATCAGCGGTTTGGGCTTAATGATTTACTACATCCTCACTTTCAAATTTAATCTCTTTGGACAAACAACGCCCAAAGACTGGTGGTTTGGCATCTCTCCCGAAGGCTTCGGAACTGTCGCCATGTGCTTTAACGTCGTGGTATCGCTAGTGGTGAGCGCTCTTACTCCGCCACCTCCAGCACGTGTGCAACAACTTACCGAAAGCATTCGCTATCCTAAAGGTGCCAAAGCAGCGGTAGTGCATCATTAAAAGTCGTTTCAAAAAACTTGAAAACCTTGGGGAAAATTTTCCTCAAGGTTTTTTGTTGGCTACAAGAGTTGATTTTTGTCGAAGGCAAAACCACTCTGAAAATTTTTCTTTGCCCTTTAGGCTCCTATCAATTCTGCATACGCCAGAGCATCTAGTAGATGGTCCTTGTTTTGGCTAGTGGGACGAATTTTGATAATCCAACCTGCCCCATACGGATCTTTATTTACCTGTTCGGGATGTTGGTTCAGGGTGGAATTTACCTCTAAGATTTCTCCATCCACGGGCATAAATAAATCAGAAGTAGTTTTAACAGCCTCTACAGTGCCAAAAACTTCGCCTGCTTTTACTTCCATGCCTACTTTATTGACATCTACGTAAACAATATCGCCTAATTCACCTTGTGCGAAATCAGTAATGCCGACAAAAGCCACTTGATCTTCAAAGCGAATCCATTCGTGGTCTTTGGTGTAATACAGATGCGATGGAATTTTCATAAGTGCCTTTTTTGAACAAAAGCAAAAATAGAGATTCAGCACTAAAGTGCAGGCACGCGCCCTAATTTCTTGTACAAATCCTAATTTTGCCACTCCAAAGTTCGCATTCGCATGACAAGTGCTCAGCTAGAAGATTTAAAGGCTCGCCTTTCAGCCTTGAGGAGGTATCTTTGACTATGACGAAAAACGCCGCCAAATTCAACAGCTAGAAACTCAAACTACTGCACCCAATTTTTGGGACAATCCTCAAGCGGCTCAGCAAATCATTAAAGAAATCCGCCAGCGCAAGACCTGGACAGATGACTTTGAACGCCTCCAGCGCATCATAGAGGATCTGGAGGCTCTCTACGAATTTTACCTTGCTGGTCAAGTAGAAGAAAAAGAAATGTTGGCTGAAAAAGAAAACGCCGAAAAAGCCCTTTCTGAACTAGAACTCAAAAAAATGCTCGACAAAGAAGAAGACCAACTGGGAGCTATTTTAGAGATTAACTCCGGGGCTGGCGGCACTGAAAGCCAAGATTGGGCAGAAATGCTCATGCGCATGTATATCATGTGGGGAGAGAAACACGGCTACAAAGTTTCTGAACTCAACTACCAACCCGGTGAAGGAGCGGGTATTAAATCAGCTACCTTAGAAATAGACGGACCTTTTGCTTACGGCTATCTGCAAGCAGAAATCGGTGTCCATCGCCTTGTACGCATCTCGCCTTTTGATGCCAATGCGCGTCGGCATACTTCTTTTGCTTCTGTGTTTGCCTATCCTATCGTGGATGATACAATCCACATAGAAATTAACCCTGCTGATATCACCTGGGAGACTTTTCGCTCCGGAGGCAAGGGTGGTCAAAATGTCAACAAAGTAGAAACAGCCGTGCGGTTGAGGCATGCTCCTTCGGGCATTGTCATCGAGTGCCAACAAGAGCGCTCTCAAGCCCAAAACAAAGAAAAAGCGCTCAAAATGCTTAAATCGCGCCTTTACCAAATGGAAATGGAAAAGCGCAACCAAGCCCGCGCTCAACTGGAAAGCACTAAACGACGCATCGACTTTGGCTCGCAAATCCGAAACTACGTGTTTCACCCCTATAAACTGGTAAAAGATTTGCGCACTGGCGTAGAAACTACCGATGTACAAGCGGTTATGGATGGAGAAATAGACCAATTCATTAAGGCCTTCTTAATGCAAAACTAAAATTAAAGCGCACCAAAGGCATGGTTGAATCGGTCATTATCAACAAGGATACGGGCTTTGAGTGGACTAACTTAGTGGATCCTTCTCTGAGGGAACTTTCTCAAGTAGCAGTTCAATACGATTTACACCCTACTTCTGTACAGGACTGCCTCGAGCCTGAACATTTGCCTAAATATGAACGCATTGGCGAGGTATCTTTCGTCATTGTGCGCATGTTTGACGAACATTCTTCAAAAGAAGCCGACACAGTGCGCAAAATGACTAACAAAATTGCTTGCTTTATCGGCAAAAATTTTCTGGTTACTATCCATCGACAAGACCACGAACATTTGAAAGTAATCCGCAACAAGTGGCGCATTTATCATAAGAACCAGCAGAATTTGGCTTTTATGATTATGCTGGATATATATGCCTCTGTGGCTCAAACCTACGAATCCCCAATAAACGCCGCTGCCGAAGAGCTTGAAGAATACGAGTCGCTTATTTTTACAGATAGTGCTCCAGCAGCTACTATCATTGCTAAGCTATATCTCTTGCGTCGGCGCGCTTCCGTGATTAAAAATATGCTTACCTCTTTGCATGAAATCATGCTCAAAGCAAGCGCCTCTTTTGTGGATAAATCCCCTTACTTGCAAGATGTCATAGATAACACTTCCCGTTTGCAATACCAAGCCGCTCAACTTTATGAAGATGCTAATAACCTTTTGAGCATTCATCTTTCATTATCTTCTCATCGGACCAACGAGGTCATGCGCGTACTGACCATTATCTCAGTATTTTTCATGCCATTGACCTTTATCGTAGGCATCTATGGCATGAATTTTAAATACATGCCCGAGCTAGAAATGGAATGGGGCTACGCCATGACTTGGCTACTAATGCTTAGCGTAGTGGGAATTATCTACTTTTGGTTTCGCAAAAAAGGCTGGCTGCGCGATTAAAAACCTTATTTCTGCAAAAACGCCAACTCAAGAAAAAGTTAGTTAATAGGGAGCGGATATACGGTTACGCGAATTTTGGGTTTTTCGCCACGAGGTACAATGACAATAAAATCAACTTCCCTTGTGCGATTGCGCTCTAACATATACCCCACAATAATGTTTTCAGTTCGGTTTTCCATCTTACCATCTGGTAAGCGGATTTGATATCGGTACGTGTAATAAATTGGATCATTTCGCAAGGTAATATCCACACTGCGAGAGGTCAGCCGCGCTCCCGTGGCATTGAGGCAATCAAAAGTAGCCAAGCGCAATACTTGATCATTGATAAAGCCAGGGCGTTCGTTTCCCGTTAGGCGAATTCCTACCTCGCATGGGCTAAAGTTAGTTACAAAGGCAGTGATAGTATAGCGATCGAAAATCTCTCGCCCTACTTCGCGAGTAGAAACATTAGTGATGCGATAGCCAACGCGCAAGCCATTATATTCCATTACTTCTCCGTCTTCCATCATGCGCGATTCTTGGGCTAAGACTGCCAGCGAAGGCAGCCATAAAACCAGCATAAAAATTTTTCTCATCGGCTTTGAAGCAGTTAGAACTCATGTACTGTTTTTTAACAAAAATAACGCCTTATTTAGTGTAGTTCATTTCTCCAGCCTTAATGGCAACTGACAAATGATTCTCCGGCGGAGGAATGGGACAACTATAAAGCTCGGAGTAAGCACAATAAGGGTTATAAGCCTTATTAAAATCCAACATAATAGCGCTATGACGAGACTTTCCAGACAAAGGCAAATCTAAATAGCGCCCTGTTGGATAGGTTTCCCTACCGTTGGTCAAATCTTTAAAAGGAATAAAAAGCACCTTAGGCGATTGCGTACTTACAAAGATGGTCAATTGATGCTCTTTGCCATTGAGTTGAAAACGCGCAATAGCATATCGATACATCAAGCGGTCCTCGCCAGTAGTAGTTTTTAGTACTACCGCTCCTGTATCTGAAGAGGGAATAGGAATTAAATCGGCTTTAATGCGATAGGCAGGGTCTATAGGAAAGTAGTTAAGTCCCTTAAATTTACCCCGCAGCTCTGGGGGAATAGGGGAGTGCTCATCTTGCTTAAAAAAGGCATCTTTTTCACGCCGTTCTTGCTGTAGGTTAGTTACATAGGCATCATTAGTTTGCAGGTCGCTAAAAGAGTAGAAAATCACCAACATCACCAGTACAACAATCACGGTGAGAAGTAGGTAATTGGTTCTTACTTTCATGCCACACTGCCTTTAAACAAATGTAAGCATTATTTCTATTGAATTGAACTAATTTTGCTTGTCTTCGAACTACCAACCAGCATGAAAACTATCCGTCCTGCTGACATTCCCACTGCCCAAATGCATGCTTTAATGTTAGGCAGCATTGGTCCGCGTCCTATTGCTTTTGCCAGCACCATAAGCCGCAGCGGACAGGTGAATTTAAGTCCGTTTAGCTTTTTTAATTGCTTTGGTTCTAATCCTCCTACTTTAGTATTCTCTCCTACTCGCCGAGTTCGCGAAAACACTACCAAACACACTTTAGAAAATGTCTACGAAGTGCCAGAGGTAGTCATTAACGTGGTAAATTATGCCATGGTAGAGCAAATGTCCCTAGCAAGTTCAGAATATGACAAAGGGGTGAATGAATTTGTCAAAGCTGGTTTTACTGAAGAGCCTTCCATTATGGTGCGTCCACCTCGAGTAAAAGAATCGCCTGTGCAATACGAGTGCAAAGTACGTCGGATTATTCCACTGGGAAAACAAGGGGGCTCTGGCAATTTAATTGTTTGTCAGGTGGTGTTAGCGCATTTTCGAGAAGATATTTTTGATAACAAAGGACAAATAGATCCCTACAAAATAGACCTTGTAGCCCGCATGGGAGGAGATTGGTACTGCCGAGCTCAAGGGAATGCAATTTTTGAAGTAGCTAAGCCCGTTGGCAAAGGCATTGGCGTTGATGCTTTACCTGAAAAAATTCGCTTTAGCAAAGTTTTAACTGGCAACCATTTAGGAAAATTAGGTAATACAGTCGCTGTGCCTACCTTAGAAGAATTATCCGCTGTAGTAATTCCCGATGAGTTTTCTCACTTGCAGGGGCATCATTTAGCAGCAGCGTTGCTGGATGCTAACCTTGTACAGGCAGCTTGGAAGGTATTGCTATCAGATTGATCAAATGGGTTTGCGAAGTACTAGTTGAGTAGTAAAGATTTGATTGCCGCGCCGAACACCTATGCTAATTTTGCGCCCTGGCTTGCTTTGAAAAAGTGCCATAATTTCTGCAAGTTTCATCGTAAAAGCACTTCGTTTGTTGATGAACAAAATTTCATCCCCAGGCATCAGACCAGCCTCGGCAGCAGGAGAGCAAGGGCTTACTTCGGAAATAGTAAAAAGCGGCAAACCAGGAATAGGGGTGATAATTTCCATGCCACTCAAATTGTAGTTAAAAGGCTCTCTGTAAAGAGAATTAGGTTTAAGGTAAATTTTTCCGTCCCCGTAATCTATCCATACGTGGAAGCGCTTCAACGTTTCTGCCCCTAATTGACCGTTCCGCTGTTGGTTGTTGGCAAATATTCCAAGTGAGGCAGAATCGGGGAAAGAAGCTGTTACTTCTTTTAGTACGTATTTGCCAATTTCTAAGGCTTGTATGCGCCCTAATTTGCCGTGAATTTCTCCACTTAGACCTTGTCCTAAATAGGCTTCAATGTATTTTGCAGGCAGGGTAATATCAGGGTGAGAAAAAACATTTAAAGTAATGGCACTGCTTGCCCCTGTATCTACCAGCAAACGAACTTTAACGCGTTTGCTGTTATGCTGCTGGATGTAGCATTCTAAATAGGGCTTGCCCTCTTCCACTTGAAGAGGCAACCAGTAGCCTTTTAATTTTTTGCGGTACCGCTGCGGATCGTGCAGAGTAAGTTGGCAGGCTTCATAATCGATCTCCACTACAAAATCCTTGAAAAAATCATATCCAATGATGCCATTGATGGGCATTCCTAACTTGCGGGAAAGCATAAATACATCTTGCAACAATACTAGCAAATCGTGATTATACCCAGTTAGATGAGGTGTAAAGTTGAATTGATTGCCATGAGAGAGTATTGCTTCGAGGTCTTCTCCCGCCCCTAATCCACGAATTTTAACTTTGCGCGCATTGGCAAATTGCAAAGAATCTCCTACGTTTAAAGAAGTGATAATAGGCGTTTTAACTCCCGTATCAACAATAAAACGAAGCGTGTCAGATCCATTAATTGAAAGCGGTATTATCATTAAGTTGTTTGCCAGACGAAAAGGAATAGTTACGGATTTAACTTTAGGGTGCATCCAGTAAGTATTTCGCAGGACAAAAGAAGGAGTAGAAACAGGGACTACCGAAGCCGAATTGCACCCTACCGCCGTTATTAGCCATAGCCAACTTGCAACGTGTAGTAGGAAGCGTTGCATAAGTTATTGGTTTTCATTTTCATAAAGATAACAAAATTTAGCAAACGGCAGTTTTAAGGTTATAGTAGTTTAGGCTTTACAACATCCGCTCAGCTTTCCATTCCTGTACTTGTCTTGTAGCGCTTGAAAAGTTCACCCCTACCAGCCATACCTCCTTCCCTTCAACCACATACCTGCGGTAGTACCCCTTCTCTTTTATCTGACCCAACGCCTCCTCCACACTCCCATCCAACTTGAACTCAAACACGTACACCCGAGTCCCGTACC
>JANWWZ010000021.1 GCA_025057115.1 Bernardetiaceae bacterium | reverse complement strand
GAGAAGTTGGTGAAAGAGTAAGATTGATTTGAAGGAAAGCAGTCCGCCGAGCAAACCGCCCGGCGGATTTTTGTTTTATCGAGCATTACGAAATGCGTTTGTGATTTTTTACTGTGTTACATTTTATGCAATGGGTAAACCCTTTTTTAAAATGAGAGCGCCATACACGAGCCTATAAACCAATTACCCTTGATGGCGTGATTTTCGCCTTTGGCAAAAATAGCATCGCGATGGCTTTGCAAGGTGCGCACTTCCAAGCGCCAAAGTAAATAGTTGCCAAAATATCGATCTAAATTAACCGAATAGCCAAATACTCTAAACCCGTCAGTCTTTTCCGTAGAAACAATCACTTCATCAGGATCGGCGTAGTATTCTGCTCGGCTGGCGATGAACCATTTTTTGTTGGGCAACTGAAAGCGCATCACTGTTGTAAACGCATACCATAGATGCATGCCATTGCTCGATCCCCTCTGTTGCAATCCCGTGTCTATTTGCACAATCCAATTCCACAGCTTACTAAGTTGCAACTGGGCATAACCGCTGTGAAAGTAACGGATTTGCTGACCAGGCGTATCATTGCCTATAAACGAGCCACTGACAAGTGAGAATTTTGCAGAAGGCTTCCAGCTGATGATATGTCCTAAAGCAGGAACTGAAGTACCTGTCAGCCGTTGCATGCGCTGCCAACCATTGAGTAACAACAACCCCACATGCCACTTTTCATTGGGGAGGTAGTAGGTGATTTTCATTCCAGCAAGATAATAAGGCGCGTTTTCAGCTGTTAGGCTTCGGGTCATGTTCCAGCACTCGGCACCGATGGGATTTTCAAAACCCAAGTGAGAGTTAAATATGCCTGCCTCTAGCCAGACATTTCTCTGTGCAGATAATTTAATGCCTATATTAGCCTCTAAAATACTCCTTAGCACTCCTGGCTCATTGGCTAAGTTAGCATTAGCGTAAGTGCCCGCCATGAAAGCCAAATTCCCTCTAAAGCGGTCTGTTTGGCAAGCAGCCCGAATAAAACCCAAGTTAAGAGCTACTTCATTGTGCCGATGGTGTGAATAGAAAAAAGGGCGATTTTGGTCCGTTGGATTGGAAAAGTCATAGATATAGTAGATTTCGGCGTAAGCAGTAAGCTGGAAAGGAGTGCACGACGGACTAGAAAGGCTATCTTGACCGAGCAACGGAAGCGAGCCCATCAAACCCAAAGTAATGCATGCAAAATATTTCATTAATTCCTATCTAAGTAGTGTTGGTCAAGTTACTGAAAAGGCAGCGAATCTATCACCTTCAAGTGCGGAGTTTTTAATCCAGTGAGAAAATCGGCTAATTTCGCTGCACATTGTTGAAATTCTATGCTAAGAACGCATACTTGTGGAGAACTACGCCTTTGCGATGTGGGCAAGCAAGTGACCCTTTGCGGTTGGGTACAACGCATACGCGATAAAGGAGGACTTATCTGGATTGACTTGCGCGACCGATATGGCATCACGCAACTCCTTGTTGAAGAAGCTACCGCACCTCCTGAATTACTGACAACAGTTCGCAACCTAGGTCGCGAGTTTGTAGTGCAGGCTTCAGGGCAAGTCATCGAACGGATATCCAAAAACAACAAACTTCCCACAGGAGATATAGAAATCCGCCTACAAACTTTGCAAATACTCAACGCAGCAAAAGTCCCTCCTTTTTTAATTGAAGATGAAACCGATGGCGGGGAAGAATTGCGCATGAAGTACCGTTACCTAGACTTGCGCCGCAGCGTGGTACGTCAAAATCTAGAGCTTCGCCATCGCATGGCAAAGGCTACGCGGGACTACTTAGATAGTTTAGGCTTTCTAGAAGTAGAAACCCCTGTACTGATTAAATCCACTCCTGAAGGAGCGCGCGATTTTATAGTACCTAGCAGACTAAATCCAGGGCAGTTTTATGCCTTGCCCCAATCACCGCAAACCTTCAAGCAAATTCTCATGGTAGCAGGTTTTGACCGCTATTTTCAAATTGTCAAATGTTTTCGCGATGAAGACCTGCGTGCCGATCGCCAGCCTGAATTTACGCAAATAGACTGCGAAATGTCTTTTGTTACTCAAGAAGACATTTTGCAAACCTTTGAAGGACTTATTAAACATTTGTTCAAAACTATCAAGGGCATCGAGTTGGGACCTTTTCGCCGCATGACCTATGCCGAAGCCATTCAATTCTATGGTTCTGATAAGCCTGATTTGCGTTTTGACATGCGCTTTGTCGAACTCAATGACGTGGCAAAAGGTAAGGGATTTCAAGTCTTTGACAATGCCGACCTCGTGGTGGGCATTTGTGCCAAAGGTTGCGCCGACTTTTCTCGAAAACAGCTCGAGGAGCTCACAGAATTCGTAAAACGCCCACAAATTGGCGCCAAAGGATTGGTATACATCCAATACAAAACCGATGGTAGTTTTAAGTCTTCAGTAGATAAGTTTTACGCGCCAAACGAATTGATGAAATGGGCTGTTAAAATGAACGCTCAGCCAGGGGATTTAATGCTCATTTTAGCTGGTCAGACGGATTCTACCCGAAAACAACTCAGCGAATTGCGCCTTGAAATGGGTACTCGTCTAGGGCTGCGCAGAAAAGACCTTTATCAACCTCTTTGGGTGGTGGACTTTCCCCTCTTGGAATGGAATCCAGAAGAACAGCGATGGTTTGCTATGCACCATCCTTTCACCTCACCCAAGCTCGAGGACATAGAAAAGTTAGACACCGATCCAGGAGCAGTTCGCGCAAATGCCTATGACATGGTTATCAATGGAGTAGAAGTAGGAGGTGGCTCTATACGGATTCACGACCAAGCCCTGCAAGCCAAAATGTTCCGCTTACTAGGCTTTACTGACCAGCAGGCAAAAGAACAATTTGGCTTTTTGATGAACGCATTTGAGTATGGGGCTCCTCCGCATGGAGGCATTGCATTCGGCTTTGACCGCCTTTGCGCTTTATTGGGTGGGGCAGATTCTATCCGCGACTTTATTGCATTTCCCAAAAACACCGCTGGACGAGATGTGATGATAGATGCTCCTTCTCCCGTGTCAGAGGAACAACTCAAAGAATTGCATATTAAAATTGCTGACTAAACCAAAGGCAAAATATTTTTTCCAACAATCTTGGAAAGAAGGCTACTTGTAGTAATTTTGCGCTATCTTTTTAACAGTCGGAGAGTTGCCTGAGTGGTTAAAGGAGCGGTTTGCTAAACCGTGACCGGGTAACCGGTCCGGGGGTTCGAATCCCCCACTCTCCGCCCTTTATATCAACTCCTGCGGGGTGTAGCGTAGCCCGGTTATCGCGCCACATTTGGGATGTGGAGGTCGCAAGTTCAAATCTTGCCACCCCGACAAATCGCTGCCTCTGACCCTATAGCTCAACTGGATAGAGCAACTGCCTTCTAAGCAGTAGGTTGCAGGTTCGATTCCTGCTAGGGTCATTTGTGATTGAAAAACCGCTCTGCCGCTGAAGTCTCATCAGAGCGGTTTTTCAATTCTCTAACAGGGGGCTTAATACTATGCGAGCCCTTAGCAGTGTTTTTCAAAGTATCAAAAAACGGCAACTAAGTTCTTAAGACACCAACAAGGTAGATTGTTCACAAAGGCGCGAGTAATAGCAAAAAGACTCGCACCGCAACCACACCAATAGAAATGCAGTTGAATCAAAAAAATTTACCTTCCCCTTCTTTTGCACTTAACTTTGCACTTGCTCGAATCCGTGTGCCCATCAGTAGATAAAAATCTATGCACATTATTGATATTTCCGTTACCTTACACCCTCAACTTGTAGCATGGCCTGACGGGGTCGGCTTTTCTACCTCTTGGGCTTCTCGCATTGCTGCAGGTGATGACGCCAACGTAACCATTATTTACACCAATGCTCACATAGGCACCCATGTGGATGCTCCTTTGCATTTTATAGACAAAGCCCGCTCCATCGCCGAAGTAGATCTGCAACGACTGATAGGACCTTGCACCGTGCTGGACTTCCGCCAACGAGAGTGCATTACCGCTGCCATGTTGGAGGAGGCTAAGCACAAAACCAAGCTACAACCGCGCTTGCTCTTTAAAACAGACAATTCTCTTCTTTGGCATACTCAAAACAGCCAGTTCTATCCTCATTACTGCGCCCTTACCGTAGAAGCAGCACAATGGGCGGTTGAAAACCACATCCTTTTGCTGGGAATTGACTACCTCTCCATTCAGCGCTATCAAGATAGCTTTGAAACCCACCGAATTCTTTTGCGCAAGGAAATAGCCATTTTGGAGGGATTGGACCTATCGCAAGTAGCACCAGGAGACTACCTGCTTTGTTGCTTGCCTTTGAAGATTCAAGGAGCGGATGGGGCACCCGCAAGAGCCGTGCTACTTCCCTTGTAAAACTTTTTGGAGTGGATTTGTTGGATTTATTTGAGAAAGGCTATATAATTGCTATGCTAATTAATGCTATACCAACTATTCTAAACGCCTGTTCGTATGCCCATCTATCATAAACTTGGAAAAATTCCGCCTAAGCGCCATACGATATTTGAAAAGCCCAACGGCGGTTACTATTACGAGCAACTATTTGGTACTGAGGGATTTTCAGGGCTTTCTTCCCTCATGTACCACATTTATCGCCCTACGATGGTCAAAGAGATTCTTCGTTCTTACAGTGTAGCGCCTTCCATTGCAGTAACTGATAACCTCAAAGCCAGAAAACTGCGCGGTTTCCAGATAGCGCCCGCCGAGGATTACTTAGAAAGCCGCGTACCACTTTTGGTAAATGGCGATTGTACCATCGGAGTAGCGGCTCCGCGCAAGAGCATGACGGATTATTTTTACAAAAACGGAGCTTATGACGAGTTGTTGTTCGTCCATCGAGGCAGTGGCAAGCTGCGCACTCAACTGGGAACGATTAACTTCGAATATGGAGATTACTTAATTATTCCACGGGGGGTAATTTATCAGCTAGAGTTTGAAAGTCAAGAAAATCGCCTGTTGTGGATGGAGTCGCGCGCACCTATTTACACCCCGCGGCGTTATCGCAACCAATTTGGACAACTACTAGAACAGGCTCCCTACTGTGAAAGAGATTACAAACTGCCTACTGACTTGGAAACCCATGACCAAAAAGGAGATTTTCTAATCAAAATCAAAAAACAGAACGCAATGCATGAGGTAGTGTATGCTTCCCATCCCTTTGACGTAGTAGGATGGGATGGGTATAACTACCCCTATGGGTTTAGTATTCACAATTTTGAGCCTATTACTGGACGGATTCACCAACCGCCGCCTGTACATCAAACCTTTGAAACAGAGGCACTTGTGGTTTGTTCTTTCTGTCCAAGGCTGTACGATTACCATCCCAGAGCTGTGCCTGCCCCTTACAATCACAGCAATATAGATTCTGACGAAGTGCTTTACTACGTAGATGGCGATTTCATGAGCCGCAACGACGTAGAGCCAGGTATGTTCACCTTGCATCCAGGTGGCATTCCGCATGGTCCTCATCCAGGAGCTATGGAGCGCAGCATTGGCAAAAAAGAAACTAAAGAGTTGGCAGTAATGATAGACACCTTCCGCCCCCTTTCCATTACTGAACAAGCCTTAGCCATTGAAGATAGCACCTATTACCGCTCTTGGTTGGAATGAACAATTAGCAAGGGCACGTTGCCTGGCGTGCCCTTCCTTTAGCTCTTACTTTATCCCTTACTTTCCTCAAAAACCCAATTCGAACTTGCGAGTAATTGATAAAGCATTTATTTTTGCTGTTAATTAGACTTAGTCTAAATAAACTTAAGAACGATATGAAACCGTTTTTACTTGCTGCATTTTTATGTGCCCTTCTTTCAACCTTAACCATGGCACAAATTGACACTCTCAAAGGTGCAGAAGAAGCAAGGCTAAGCGACCAGTTGTTGAATGAAGTTACCATTTTAGGTCAGAAAGCTCGTTCCCTGCCTGGGGCAACCCAACTGCTTAGCAGTAAACAATTAGCTATGCTCAATCAACCTAATTTTAACCATGTATTGCGCCTTGTTCCTGGGGTTAATATTAGAGATGAAGAAGGATACGGATTGCGCCCTAACATTGGTTTGAGGGGCACGCCAGTGAATCGCAGTGCTAAAATTACTTTAATGGAAGATGGCGTGATGATAGCGCCTGCTCCCTATGCCGATCCTGCTGCATATTACTTTCCTACCTTCTTGCGCATTAACGCTGTAGAGGTGCGCAAGGGCAGCAGTCAGATCAAATACGGACCCTACACCATTGGCGGGGTCATCAATTTGCTTTCTACGCCTATTCCTGAATCTTTCCAGGGATTTGCCCAAGCCACTTACGGAAGTTTCCACACCAACCAGCAGCGAATTTGGATCGGAGACAGCCACGAACATTTCGACTATCTTTTTGAAATCAACCGCTTTGCTACCACAGGTTTTAAACAACTAGACGGAGGTGGCAACACTGGCTTTGAACGCAGAGATTTCATGAGCAAGCTTCGCTGGCATACTGGTCAACAAGCCGCTATTCCTCAATCAGTTACCCTAAAACTGCTCAATTTTACAGAGGAAGGCAACGAAGCTTACTTAGGGTTGACTTATCAAGATTACAAAGACAATCCTTGGCGGCGGTATGCTGCCACCCAGAAGGACCGAATAAGCATGAACCGCAGTGAAGTGTCTCTTAGCCATGTCATTCTACCTGCCAAGGGGCTTTCTATCACTACTACTGCGTACTACACTTACACTTTCCGCGACTGGGCACGAGTAAACACCGTTGCCGGGCAAGCGCTCAACAATATCTTAGCCAATCCAATTGCCCACAGGAACGCTTACTTAGTAATGACTGGTCAAGCCAATGGCAATGTAGACTACCAAAGTGCTGAAAGAACCTTTCACACACAAGGCATTCAGTCCACTGTACAATATCACTTTACTACCCATAGGTTAGTACATCATGTGCAAGCAGGGGTGCGTTACCACAAAGACCAAGCAGACCGCTATGCCACCCGCTCTACCTACGCAATGACCAATGGAGTTATGGTCCTGACTGCTGCAGGAATCAAAGGAAACGCTGAAAACCAAATCCGCAGAGCCAGTAGCATAGCAGCCTTTTTGAGCTATGACCTCATTTTCAAGAATTTAAAAATTAGTCCAGGAGTGCGCTGCGAAAAAATAAATCTGGAATTTCTCAACTACGGCAATGGAGATAATGCTCGTTTAGGAACTGCCTTGCGCACTGCCACTAACCAACTCACTGTACTACTGCCTGGCATAGGCATCAATTACGACCTTACAAGCGAAATGAACTTATTCGCTGGTCTGCACAAAGGTTTCTCCCCTCCTGGCATGCCCTCTGTAACCTCTACTACAGGACAAGCCCGCCCTGAATTTGCTACCAACTACGAAATCGGCTACCAACTCGACAAAAAGCACTACGCCCTGCAATTGGTGGCTTTTCTCAACAATTACTCTAATATACTAGGTTCGGACATGGTTTCCACCGGCGGCATGGGCACGGGTAACATGTTCAACGCTGGCAAAGCACAAATTAAAGGCATTGAGTTGACTGCTCACTATGACTTACTTTCTATAAAAGGCACTAACACCGATTGGCACTTGCCCTTGCGCTTTGTCTATACTTACACGCATGCCACTTTCGGCGAAACGTTTATGGGTGCAGGCGGAGACTTCGGCAGCGGACAGATCAGCAAAGGCGATTTTATTCCATTTGTCACTCCCCATCAGTGGGCAGCTACCCTCAGCCTAGAAAGCAATCGCTTCGACTTTACAGCAGTGGCTCGCTACGTAGGTACTACTCGAATCAAGCCTGGACAAAGGGAAAATATTATAGTGCCTAGTGATAATATTAGTTTCAACGATGTAAACGCCATTGACAAATTTCTACTCATTGATCTTTCGGGCAATTATCACTTTCACAAACACTTGACTGCATTCTTCCTCATTAACAACCTGACCAACAACAAAGCTATTGCAGCCAACCTTCCCAACGGCTATCGTCCCAACATGCCTTTGAGCTTTAACTTTGGATTGAAAACCAACTTTTAAAAAGTTATCTTTGCACTTGCTTAGCCAGTAGTGAATAACTGCTGGCTTCTTTTATTTTTGTAAGTCAAGGAGAAAGCAAACAGAAAAGCTCGATATTCATTGCTTTTGAAATAAAGAAATCTTTGGCTTGAGGCAACCTGAATTTTAAAAAAACGTTAAAATGATAGAAATAAGTACGCAACAAATAAAGGGCGTGGTAATTGTATCGCTCAAAGGTGAGTTAGATGCCAGCTCGGCATTAGCGTTTGACAATAAAATGGGAGAAGTCATAGCCCAACAGCCTAAAGCAGTGCTAATTGATTGCGCTAAGTTGGAATACACTTCCTCCCCAGGCATTGGCGTCTTGATTTCACGGCACGGGGAGTGCCAAGAAAAAAACATTTCTTTTGCCCTCTGTAACCTAAACCCTAAAATAAACAACGCCTTAAAAATGCTCGGTTTGGACCAACTTATTACTATTTATAACTCTACTCATGAAGCAAAGTCAGCAATGGGAGCATTCCATTAACCTGAGTTGCAAACGGGATTCGCTGAGCCACTTGCGCCAGTTTGCACGCAATGCTCTTAGCAAGTGGGCAATTCCAGAGGAGCAGCAATACTTGCTCATCCTTGCCCTTGATGAAGTTTGTGCCAATTTGATCATTCATGCCCATTGCTGCAACGATGCCCATGCCATTGAGGTCAAAATCATTCGCCTCCCTAATGAAATTAATTTTGAAGTGCAAGACAGCAAACCAGACCATTTTAACATGGCTTTATACCAAGTGCCAGATGTGCGGCAAATTATCTTAGAAAAAAAGCGAAATGGCTTGGGGCTTTTTTTGGTCAAGCAGATTATGGATGAAATTACGGTAGAGCAAAGGGGCTCTATCAAAATCTGTCGCATGAAAAAGAAACTTTCCCTTCCAGAAGCAAGTAGCTGACTTTTTGGCAGGCTTTTTCCCTCCTCTTCTCTGGCTACTGTGCCCTGGCATAAAATTAGCCTCCTGCTAAGCGATTAACCGCAATGAACTATGCAGGAAAAAGGCACTCTTTCCATACATACGGAAAATATTTTTCCCATCATTAAAAAATTCCTCTATTCAAATCATGAGATATTTCTGCGCGAGCTGGTTTCCAATGCAGTAGACGCCACTCAAAAGCTAAAAAGCCTTGCAGCAATCGGAGAATTCAAAGGCGAGATTGGAGACACGCGCATTGACATTACCATTAACAAAAATGCCAAAACTATTACCGTCAGCGATAAAGGTATTGGCATGACGGCTGAAGAAATCAAAAAATATATCAACCAAATTGCCTTTTCTGGTGCCAAAGAGTTTATTGAAAAGTACAAAGACAAAGACGCCAGCCAGCAACTGATTGGGCAATTTGGATTGGGTTTTTACTCGGCGTTCATGGTAGCTGACAAAGTGCGCATTATTACCAAGTCATGGCAAGAAGAAGCCCCCGCCGCCGAATGGATTTGCGAAGGCAATACTGAATTTGAAATTCGACCTGCGGTTAAAAAAGAGCGCGGAACGGATGTCATTTTGCACATTGCCTCTGATTCCGAAGAATTTTTGCAGCCCTACCGCCTGCGCGAGATCTTGAACAAGTATTGCAAATTTTTGCCCATAGAAGTTGCTCTAGAAGGGGATGTAATTAACAATACCCAACCCCTTTGGACGAAAAATCCAGCTGATTTGAAAGATGAAGACTATCTAGACTTTTATCGCCAACTTTATCCGCTGGCAGAAGACCCCATGTTTTGGATTCACCTGAATGTGGACTATCCTTTCAAGCTCACGGGCATTTTATACTTTCCAAAAGTAAAAAACGAGTTAATCAGCCGCAATAAAATACAGCTTTATCAAAAACAAGTTTTCATCACTGATGAAGTAAGAGACATTGTGCCTGAATTTTTGACCTTGCTTCATGGAGTTATCGACTCGCCTGATATTCCGCTGAACGTGTCGAGAAGTTTTCTACAGGCTGATAGCAATGTAAAGAAAATTAACAGCTACATCACTCGCAAAGTAGCCGAAAAACTCCAAGAATTGTTCAAAAGCGATAGAGAAGCCTACCAGAAGAAATGGGATGGCATTGAACTATTCGTCAAATTTGGCATGATCACCGAAGACAAGTTTGCTGAAAAAGCCAACGCCTTTGCTTTGTTGAAAAACGTTGAGGGTAAATATTTTACCATTGATGAGTACAAAGACTACATCAAAGCTAATCAAACGGACAAAGATGGCTATTTAATATTGCTCTATACCAACAATCCAGAAAAACAAGACGTTTACGTGCAAGCTGCTCAGAAGCGAGGCTATGACGTGTTGGTGTTAAATAGCGTCATAGATAGCCATTTTGCTGGATTTTTAGAACGCAAATTAGACAAAGCGCACCTCAAGCGCGTGGACTCTGACACTATAGATAAGCTCATAGAAAAAATCAACAAGCCGCCTGTTGTACTTTCCGAAGATGAAAAGAAAAGCATCCTCGATCTCTACAAAAAAATTAGCGGCAAGGATTCGGTAAGCATTGAGCCCCTTTCTACGGACGAACTGCCAGTAAGCATTGTTTTGCCAGAGTTTTTCCGCCGCATGAAAGAAATGGCTTCTATTGGTAGCGCAGCTGAATACGCCAGTAGTTTGCCTGAACAAATTAACCTTGTCATCAACGGCAACCATCCTCTTATTAATCGCTTAGTCAGAACAGAAAGTCAGGAAGAGAGAGAAAGAATTGCTCGGCATACTTATGACATTGCCTTGCTGGCGCAAAATATGCTTAGCGGCAAAGAACTGACCGCCTTTTTAAATCGCAGTTTAGAGTGGCTTAATTAACTAGCAGCAGTTAGCTTTCCGCCCGCAGCACTTCCAGCGGCGGGCGACTTACTACCGAACCAATATTGAATAACCCTATTCCTACCGTGAGTATTACTATTGCAGCAAGTGTGGCTATTGGCATGAGCAAGTTGGGTACAAACACTACGTCAAACACCCAGTAAGAGAGCGCCCATGTAGCTGCAAGCCCTAACAATACGCCCGCAAGGGCAGCTACAATGCCTATGGTCAAGTACTCTACAGCGTTAATGGCGAAAATTTGTCGGCGCACCGCTCCAATAGTGCGCAATAAAACACTTTCTCTTATGCGCTGATAACGGCTAATGACTACCGAACTGGCAAGAGTTACCCAACCAGTCAAAATGCTTAGCATTGCCATCAAGCGAATGGCAAAAGCAACGCGGTCTATGACTTCATCAACCGTTTTAAGTACTAGACCTAAATCTATCGCCGAAATAGTGGGAAACTGCTCCATGAGTGCCCGTTGCAACTTGGCAGAAATGGCTTGATGCGGCACGCGCGTCAGTAAGACGTAAAATTGAGGGGCATTTTCCAATACGCCGCGCGGAAAGAGCACTAGAAAATTGGTTTGAATGCGCAAGAAGTCCACTTTGCGCAGATGCCCAATAGTCGTTTCGAGGATAACTCCTTGCACGTCAAAGCTAATGCGGTCGCCGAGCTTAACACCCATGCGCTGAGCATACGACTGGTCAAAAGAAATGCAAATGCTATCTGGTTTTGCCCATCCTTGCCAAATACCTGCTGCATGGCGTTCTGTTTCCGTAAGCGAATCGCGATAAGTGACCCGATATTCTCGGTCTAGTGCCCATGAGGGGATAGGTGAAGTAGAATCTGCCTTAATTTGACGCACACTGCGGCCATTAATTCCCGCAATACGCATGGTAACGATGGGCACTTGCTGCAAAATCGGAAGGTCAAATTTTTTCATCAGTTCCGTTACTTCCTTTAGTTGACTGGTTTGTACATCAAATAAGGCAAAGTTGGGCTGCTTTTGTCGGTGGGCAAATTCTATTTGTTTGAGCAAGGTCTCCTGCAACAAGAAAAGCAAGACTATTAGCCCTGTTCCTAGCCCTATAGCTAAGGTAAGCATTATCGTTTGGTTTCCTGGTCGGTACAGGTTGGCGATGCCTTGTCGCCATGGATAAGGTAGTTGATACGCAGCCCAGCGCCTTAAAAGCCATCTCAACCCCTGCCCTATTCCAGCAAGTAAGGCGAAGGCTATTGCCAATCCTATGATGAAATTGCCAGTTTGCTGCCAAGAATTCAGTTGCCAACGTGCAAAACCTACTATAAAAGCTCCGATGAAAAAGTAAGCTATAAGAATAAGACCATCAAAAGGCTGGCGGTGATTTTCGTAAGCACTGCGCAGGGCTTTCAGGGGCGAGACGTGCCGAAGTTGGAGCAGTAGCGGCAAGGAAAAAAGCAGCGACAAGATACTGCCAGCAATCACCCCGCTTGCTAAAATCGAAGGCACGAACTCAGAAGTAATTTCAATTGGCAAAAAATCTTTGAAAATAAACGGCAAAAGGAGTTGTAAACCCGCCCCTATAACAGTTCCCATTGTTGAACCAATCATTCCCATCAAAAAAATTTGCAACATGTAAACGCCGACGGCTTGGGCTTTAGTAGCTCCAAGACAGCGCAACAAGGCTACTAGAGAAATTTTCTCAGCCACATACATTTGAACGGCACTGGCAACTCCTACGCATCCCAGCAATAAGGCTATAAAAGCAGCTAAGTTTAAAAAGCTGTTCAAATTGTCAAAAGCTCTGCCAATGGAGCGCTTGCGCATTTCTACAGTCTCCAAATTAAAGCCAGCCTCTTCTATAGGTTTTTGCCATTCCTTTAGTGCTTGCGCCAAAGCAACTTCGCTGCTAAACTGGAAGTAATATCGGTATATCAGTCGGCTGCCTTTTTGTAGCAACCCAGTAGCCTCTAGCAAGTCAAAAGGAATGTATACGGGAGCGGCAACCATTCCGACGATGGAGGCTTGCCCAGGAGCGCGCACCAAAGTGGCTACGATGGGAAGAGTCAGTTGCCCTACTTTGAGAGAGTCTCCTGGCGCTACTTTGAACTGCAAGGCAAGGGTTTGATCTATAATAGCCGCAGGACCCCGCTGGAGAAGTATTTGAGCCTTAGGTGGTATAGTTTCTAACTGTCCGTAAAAGGGAAAATTGCCGCTTAGGGCTCGCACTTGCACCAATCGCGTGCCGCCGTTTTTGGGAAAATATACCATTGAAGCAAAGGTGCACTCGTTAGCTTGCTGGGTGTGCATTCTCGAAGTCAACTGCTGGAGCGAGTCAGGCAGGGGTCGATTTCCGGCAATGACCAAATCCGCTCCTATAAGTTCTTTGGCTTGTTGGTTAATATCTTTCCGCAAATTTTGGTTGAAAGAATTGATAGCTACTAAAGCAGCAATTCCCAGTGCAATGCAGGAAAGAAACAAGAACAGTTTACCACGGCTGCGCCGACTATCGCGCCAAGCCATTTTCCACCACCATCCAAAGTATTGCATAAGTGAGTAGTTTGCTTTTTGTAAGTCATACCATATATAACTGATCGAGCAGGCGTTTTGTCGCCTCGAAGGCAGAAGCTAAAAAATAACTCCAAAACCAAAAGCGAGTATGACAGCAATTAGTTAAAAAAATAGCTGCCCGTAACGAGGTTTTTGCCAAAGCTGCGTATATTGCGGAAAGTTAGTGTATTTTTTACACTTTAAAATCCAAGCAGCGCCATGAAAACACTTCAGGAGAAAATTTACGGCAGTTCGCTTGCCTTGCTCACGGACCTTTACCAAATCACAATGGCTTACGCCTATTGGAAAAATCAAATGACCGAGCAGGAAGCCGTTTTTAACATGTTCTTTCGCAAAAATCCATTTAATGGAGGGTACACGGTTGCCTGTGGACTGGCATATGTGATCGACTATCTGGAAAATTTCCGCTTTACGCAAGAGGATATTGATTATCTATCAACGCTCACCAGCCCTAGTGGGCACCCTCTTTTCGAACCTGGTTTTTTAGACTACCTTGCTCAACTGCGCTTTACATGCGACATTGACGCCATTCCCGAAGGAACGGTCGTTTTTCCCCACGAGCCTTTACTGCGCGTTAAAGGTCCACTCATTCAAGGGCAGTTGCTGGAAACGCCTTTGCTCAACATCATCAATTTTCAAACCTTGATTGCTACAAAAGCAGCCCGCGTATGCCATGCCGCACAAGGAGAGCCAGTGCTAGAATTCGGGCTGCGAAGAGCTCAGGGCATTGATGGAGGATTAGCTGCCAGCCGCGCTGCATACATAGGAGGATGCGCAGCCACTTCCAACGTATTAGCTGGAAAACTCTTTGGTATTCCCGTTCGCGGTACTCATGCCCATAGTTGGGTAATGTCGTTCAGTGATGAAAAAACAGCTTTCCGAGCTTACGCACAAGCCATGCCATACAATTGCGTGTTATTGGTAGATACTTACGACACTTTAGAAGGGATCAAAAACGCCATAGAGGTGGGAAAAGAACTACAAGCCCAGGGCTACCAACTCTCAGGAATACGCCTTGACTCTGGCGACTTGGCTTACCTGAGCATCAAAGCGCGGCAAATGCTCGACGAAGCTGGTTTTACTCATACCAATATCCTGGCAAGCAACGACCTTGATGAATACATCGTAGCCAGTCTCAAGCAACAAGAAGCCTGTATTAACGTCTGGGGCATTGGCACTAAGTTAGTAACAGCTTTCGACCAACCCGCTTTAGGCGGTGTGTACAAAATGACTGCCATTAAAAACAAAGCAGGCAAATGGGACTACAAGCTCAAAATTTCTGAGCAGGCAATTAAAATTTCCAATCCTGGACTATTGCAAGTGCAGCGCTTCTACGATGAGGAAGGTCTTTGCATGGCTGATGTGATTTACGACCAAGAAAGTTTTAATCCCCACCAGCAGGAACAAGTAATTATTATTGACCCGCTCGATCCTACGCGAAGAAAAATTGTAGACACGTCAACGCCTTCTCAACTTTTGCTACAACCCATTTTTAAACAAGGCATTAAATGCTATCAATCGCCTGATATTCAAACCATTAGGGCTTACGCTCAAAAGCAAATTAAAACCTTGCACCCCACTATTAGGCGTTTTACTAACCCGCACCAGTATCCCGTAGGTCTTGAAAAGAGCTTGTACGAACTCAAAACCCAATTAATTTTGAAGTTGCGTCATTTGGCTTGAAGTAAATGGAAAATCCAGTTATTATATTTGGTGCCACGGGCATAGCTCGCGTGGCAGTGGATATTTTTCTAAGCAACGATATTTTAGTGTACTGCTTGTTGGACGATGACACGCAATTACACGGCACAGAGATTAACGCCGTGCCAGTGCTTGCCTCCACTGATAACCAAGAGTATTTGCAAATGATAGGAGAGCGATGCGAAGCCTTCGTAGCTACGGATGACAACCGCTTGCGGAAGTACTTAGTAAAAATGCTCGTTGAGAAGCGGAAAAAGATGCCCGTCAATGCGATTCACCCGCAAGCCTTCATTGAGAAATCTGCTTCTATTGGTCATGGCAATCTTATCGCGATGCATGCTTCTGTAGGCAGTTTCGCACAAATTGGCAATCATTGCATCCTCAATGCCGGCGCTATAATTGACTACGAAGCCGTTTTAGGAGATTTTGTGCAAGTAGGAGCAGGCAGCATTATCGGCAGCAAGGTGGTAGTGCAAGAAGGAGCTTTTATTGGTTCGGGGGTAACTGTTGTGCCTGGCATTACTATTGGCAAAAACGCAAGAATTGGCGCCGGTTCCGTAGTAGTTAATCACGTGGCAGACGGAGAGACAGTATTCGGCGTACCGGCGCAAAAAGTGTAACCTATTTTTTTTCTGGAATAAACATTACATTATCAAACACTGCTACCCCTTTGCCGTAGTAGCCATCTATGGTATGAACCCCTAAGCCTACTTTGTGCTTGCCAGGTTGAAGTTTTACAATGTAGGTAATGGTGTTACCGGTGGCAAACCCATTGCAAATTTGTTTTTCTCTACTACTGCTGGAAGATTCTACAGTGCCATCTTCGTACAGTTTCAGCAAATTGTCATTGAGTACAAATACGGGGTAATCATTGCAATTAGTATCGCTCGAGGTATAACTGATTAGTTGAAAAGTTAAGCTCCCTGGTTTTGTCACTTCTATTTCCTGATATGCATACACTGTAGCGGCTTCCATGTGAGGGACAATCTCTCCCTCGTCTCTATTGACACCTGTTACGATCAATTGACCTGTGAGTATTTCTACACTTCCATTACTTGGGGTATTAAACTTCCACCCACTCATGTCATCAAATTTGCCGTTGGCAATGACAGAAGCAGTTTGTCCATTGGTTAAAGCGCATGTACTAATAGCCAGCAGAGTGAGTAGTACTTTCACAGTCCTTGTCATAGTTCTGTAAGCTAAATACCGACGTAATTACTAACGTTAAAACTGCTATGAAATTGCTTCCAAGTTAATACTTTTGCAAAAAAATGGAAAGTTGAAAACCAAGCCTTCTCCAAAAAAACAAAATAAAATCAACATCATAACCCTTGGCTGCTCAAAAAACTTAGTGGATTCGGAGATTTTACTAACCCAACTAAAGGCAAACCACTTAAGAGCTGAACACGAGTCAGGCAAAGATGATGCAAATATTATCATCATCAACACGTGCGGTTTTATAGAGCGCGCCAAGCAAGAATCCATAGACACCATCTTGCGCTATGCAGAAGCCAAAAGCGGAGGTTTGATTGATAAGCTGTACGTAACAGGTTGTCTTTCAGAGCGCTATAGAGAACAGCTCTCTCAAGAAATCCCCGAAGTGGATGCTTTTTTCGGCACGCGCGAGCTGCCAGCCTTGCTCAAGCACCTCAACGCCGACTATAAACATGAACTCATCGGCGAGAGACTCACTACTACTCCTTCCCACTATGCTTACTTAAAAATTTCTGAAGGTTGCAACCGACCCTGCTCATTTTGCGCCATCCCCATCATGCGCGGAAAACACCTTTCCAAACCTATGGAGCAAATTTTGCAGGAAGCAACCCACCTTGCGCGTAATGGCGTTAAAGAGCTCATTCTCATTGCCCAAGACCTGACTTATTACGGACTAGACCTATATCAAAAACGCTGCCTCGCTGACCTGCTCAACCGCCTTGCTGACCTTGAAGGCATTCGATGGATTCGGCTTCAGTACGCCTATCCAGCAGGTTTTCCCCTTGATGTGTTAGAGGTAATGGCGCAGCGGGAAAATATTTGCAAATACCTGGACATTCCCCTCCAGCATGGCTCAGATGAAATGCTGCGCATCATGCGGCGCGGCATCAATAGGCAAAAAACAGAAGAACTCCTTGCCACTATTCGCCATAAAGTACCCAACGTTGCCCTGCGCACTACCCTTATAGTAGGTCATCCTGGAGAAACAGAAAAACACTTTGCTGAAATGGTGGACTTTGTAGAACGGATGCGCTTTGAGCGGCTAGGCGTTTTTACTTACTCCCATGAAGAACACACCCATTCTTACACCATGCCCGACCAAGTGCCAGAGGAAGTCAAACAAGAGAGAGCAGATTATATCATGGAGCTTCAGCAGCAAATTAGTTGGGAAATCAATCAAACCAAGATAGGGCAAACCCTTCCCGTGTTATTTGACCGCAAGGAAGGCAATTATTTCGTAGGACGCACCCAGCACGACTCTCCTGAAGTGGATAACGAAGTATTAGTGGATGCCAGAACCAACTACGTTCGTTTAGGGGATTTTGCCCCTGTTACCATCACTGCTGCTGAAGAGTTCGACCTATTTGGAACAGTAGCCAAATAGCTAGGAAAAACGCCTATGGAACAAACCACTCAACGCACTGAATTGTCTCAACTTGGCGAATTCGGGTTAATAGAGCGCATCAAGCAAAAAGTAACCTTGCAAAATCCTACTACTCTCATGGGCATCGGCGATGATGCAGCTGTCATTGACATAGGCAATGGATGGTGCCAAGTCATCTCCTCCGACTTGCTGGCGGAAGGCATTCACTTCGACCTGACCTTTACGCCCTTACAGCATCTAGGCTATAAAGCCGTTTCGGTGAACATTTCCGACATTGCTGCCATGAATGCCCAGCCAGAGCAAATACTGGTCAGCCTTGCCTTGAGCAACCGCTTTTCAGTGGAAGCAGTAGATGCCCTTTACGAAGGCATGTTAGCCGCTTGCAAAGATTACAAAGTGGACCTAGTGGGCGGAGATACTACTAGCTCCCGTAGTGGTTTGATTATCTCCATTACCGCACTTGGAAGAGCCCCAAAAGAAAAAATTACCTATCGCCACACGGCGAAAAAAGGCGATATTATTTGCGTTTCAGGCGACTTAGGAGGTGCTTACGTAGGCTTGCAGCTGCTTTTGCGCGAAAAAGCTGAGTTTTCCGCCAATCCTCGCATGCAGCCCCAACTAGAACCCTTCGCTTACGTAGTAGGAAGACAACTGCGACCTATTGCTAAAACTTCTTTAGTGTACGAACTGGCTGACTTGGGGGTTATCCCTACTTCGATGATCGATATCTCTGATGGACTGGCTTCGGAACTTTTGCATATTGCCAAAAGCAGCCAACTAGGAGTGGTTATCTACGAAGACAAAATCCCCATTGATAGGCAAACTTACGAGGTGGCTATTAACGAGTTTAAATTGATTCCCTCCGTATGCGCTTTAAACGGCGGAGAAGACTACGAACTACTGTTCACCATTGCCCAAAGCGACTACGAAAAGATTAAACTGCACGATGACATTTCTTTCATCGGTTATATGACCGAGGCTGCTCAAGGATGTTACATGATCACGCGCGCTGGCCAAAAAGTGCCTATCACTGCTCAAGGATGGAAACATTTTTAAACAATAGCCAAACATATTTGCAGCAGAAGCGGAAAAGCCAACCAAGGCAACGTAGTTTTGCTTCAACCTATGCATTATTATTTTTTTGCCGAAACGTATATTTGGTTAGTTCTTTCAGAGACAAAATGCACCATTTCATCTATTTCCTTTAGGGCTTGTTCTAGCAAGTCTATCAAAGTAGGGTTGTACACTCCTGCCGTGGCTTCTAATTTTATCAGATGAATCAGTCCCAAGGCGGTAGCTACAGGAGCGCGCATTTCATGGGAATTTATAAAAGAAATTTCCTCCATAATAGCTTCATAGCGCTGTTGATTGCGCACTACGCGTTGTTTGGTGCGTTTAATCATCAAGTAAGCTATCGCCATGCTAAGCACCAAAATGATGCTGCCAGCAATGAGCAATAGCCTGTTATAGCTAATTTTTTCTTCCTGCAGCTTGAGTTTTAGTTGATTTTCAGCATTGAGCAAGGATTGCAAACGCAGTTCTGCTTGCTGGCGACTGATTTGCTGCTGAGCATTTTGGCGTTGCTGTTCAAGAAGTTGTTTCTCCGAAGTAAGCAGTGAAACCTTTAGCTGATTTTTTTCGGCTATTAGTTCATTTAACTGAGATTCTTTGCTTAAAAGTTCAATGATTTTTTGCTGCCTTTGGTTATCTATTTGAGCCCAAAGTGTTTTTTGTCGAAGCTGTTCTATTTCCATTTGCTGTTGCTGCCAATTGTAGCGAGCTTTAGCCCGCTCTGCCATTTGCACTTTCTCTTCGTTAAAGAGCAACTTTTTAACTGAATCAGCATAGCGGTAGTAGCACAATGCCGTTTTGTATTCTTGTCGCTTTGCAAAAACTTGGCTTAGTTGCTCGCTTGTTTGGGCGGTTATTTCTAGCCAGTTGTTAGCAGCCGCCACAGAGAGCGACTGATCGAGGAACAGAGCAGCGCTATCCAAATTGTCTGTAAAAAGGTGAAATTCCCCAATGCTAGCCATTGCTTTAGTGAGCATGAAATTATCGCCGAGATGCTTGAAAATTGCCTTTGCTTGATGGATGTATTGGAATGCTTCTTTGTACTGTTGAAGCTCTTGATATATGTTAGCCATGTTAGCCAGAATAAGACCTCTTCCGCGCAAGTCTTTGAGCTGCTGGCGTATTGCTAGCGCTTGAAGGTAATAGTTTAAAGCAAGTTGATATTCTCGCCGATTCTTGTGCCATATTGCAATGTTTACCAACGCAGCAGCTTGCAGCGATTCATTTTTCAATTCTTCGGCAAGGCGTAAGGCTTGGCGGTAGTGTTGAATAGCTTGTAAGGTATCTTGCATTTTTCCAAATAAAATACCCAAATTGTTGTATATGCGCACCATGTTAGTGGAATGATGTTGTTGGCGCGAAATATTCAAGGCTTCTTCGAAAGCATTAAGGGATTGGCTCCACATTTCTAGCATCATGTAGGCAGTGCCTTGCGCATTGAGCATCTCAGCTTTAAGCGCTTGCAAACTATCGGAGAGGTTTTCTTTGGCGTTTAAGTAATCAATGCCTTGGACAAGTTTTTCAAGAGCACGGGAATAGTTTCCTGTGGCTATCAAACTTTGTCCCATCAAATAGTGGGCATCTGCATATAGCCAAGAATTATTACTCTGACTTGCTACAGTGTAATACTCTTTTGCAATTTCCATTGAAATATGCGGCTGGCTGTGGAGCAGCTTGCGCGCTTGTGATGATTTTTTTAACCATTCTTCTGTTTCTTGAGCTAACAGTGGCACTGCAACAAGCAAAAAGCAAAAAATCAGTGCACATCTACACTTTACCTTCATTTTTGAGAAACAAACGGGCAAGGTTTAATTGGGCAAGGATTACTTTGACTAAATAACGCAATTATTTGGACAGCGTTATTATCTTATCATTGTTTTTTTGCAGCAAGTATATTTGCTTTGTAACATTGCTTGAGCATAAGTATGAACCTTAAACTGCGCAATCCGCTGGCATTCTTTGATTTGGAAACCACTGGTACCAATATCATCGCTGATCGGATCGTAGAAATTGCCATTGTAAAACTAATGCCCAATGGGGCAAAAATTATCAAACAAATGCGCATTAATCCCACAATTCCCATCCCTTTAGAAGCCAGCTTGATACATGGCATTTACGACGAAGACGTAAAAGACAAGCCCACTTTTAAACAAGTTGCCAAAGAGCTGGCTAATTTTTTAGAAGGTGCGGATTTGGCAGGCTTTAGCATTTTGAAGTTCGATTTACCTATGCTGGTGGAGGAATTTTTGCGCGCAGGCGTAGATTTTGACCCCAGTACTCGCAGAATAGTAGATGTACAGCGCATTTTTCACCTCATGGAACCGCGCACGCTCTCAGCGGCTTACAAGTTTTATTGCGGTAAAGAGTTGGTAAACGCCCACAACGCCTTGGCTGATGCCATGGCTACTATCGAAGTACTCGATGCTCAAGTAGAACACTACAAAAACGCCACCATGCTGGACAAAAACGGGCAACCCTTCTACCCTGTGCAAAATGACATCCAAGCCCTACACAACTTGACTGCCTCTAGCAACATGGTGGATTTTGCAGGGCGCATCATATTAGATGAAAAGGGAGTGCCCGTGTTCAACTTCGGCAAATACAAGGGTGTACCCGTGCTAGAAGCCTTTGAAAAAGAACCCGGTTACTACGAATGGATGATGAAAGGCGAGTTTCCACTGAATACCAAACAGAAAATCACTCAAATTCTCCTTAGCCAGTTCAATCAAAAGAAAAAGCAATGATACGGTTGGAGTACAAACCGCATCTATTGCGCTTTCGCTTTGAAGCGGGGACCTCTCGCGGTATCATGACCCAGCGACCTACGTGGTTTGTCTTCCTAACCGATTCAACCACAAACGCGCAAGGCATTGGCGAGGCTGCGCCCTTAGAAGGCTTGAGTGTTGATTTTTCTGCTGATTATGACAAAAAAATATACCTTTTAGCAGAAAAATTCAACGCATTGCAGTTTGAAAATTTACAAGCCATTCCCAAAGAATGGCTCTACGCTCATACAAGCCAATTGCCCGCTCTCCGCTTTGCGTTAGAAACTGCGCTGCTAGATTTGCAAAATGGAGGAAAACGCCTCATTTTTGATAATGCTTTTTACAGCGGAAACCTCTCCTTGCCCATCAACGGACTCATTTGGATGGGAAAGGAAGATTTTATGCTCCAACAAGTAGAGGAAAAACTGGCAGCGGGTTTCACCTGCCTGAAAATGAAGGTCGGAGCTATTGATTTTGACAAAGAAATTAATATTTTAAGAAGCATTCGGCAGCGGTTTTCAGCCGAGCAAATTACTTTGCGCCTAGATGCCAACGGCGCTTTCTCCGCCAAAGAAGCCAGCGAAAAACTTTCTCTTCTGGCTGATTTTGATATCCACTCTATTGAACAGCCCATCAAACCGCGCCAATGGAAAGAAATGGCTACCTTGTGCCAAACTTCTCCTATCCCCATTGCCTTAGACGAAGAACTAATAGGAATTTTAGAGAAAGAAGACAAAATTCAGCTACTGGAGGAAATTCGCCCTGCTTACATCATTCTCAAGCCCAGTTTGCTGGGTGGCTTTCAAGCTACTGCCCAGTGGATTGCCCTTGCAGAGGAAAGATCTATTGGCTGGTGGATTACTTCTGCGTTGGAGTCTAATATCGGGCTCAACGCCATATGCCAGTTTACAGCCCAATATCAGCCTGCTCTCCCTCAAGGATTAGGCACTGGGCAGTTATACTACAACAACATAGGAGCTCCTTTGCAAGTACGGGCAGGCTATATTTCATACCAACCTATAGGCAGTTGGGACCTAACGCCGCTTTTTGCCTGATTTAGGCGCATTGTCTTGGTGAGGGTCGCGTTTCATTTTGCGATAGCCTTCCCCTACCTGCGGATCTCGGTTGAAAAAAGAATAAAAAGGAATCATTAAAAACCACGTCTGTTTGCCGAAGTATAAAGCTCCTTCATGCTCGTGGATGCGGCGTATTTTACAACTTTCCTTGCGGCAGCGGCGTATTTTCTGCTTTTGCTTCCCTTCACTTGCCATAGGTTGAGGTTTATTGCTCTTGCAGGCAGCAAAACAAATTGCCAGTACAACTACTCCTCGAAGCAACCAGGTCCGCAGCAGGGTCATGTCAGTTGGGTTTCTTGTTAAGTTTCATGTACAAAGCCGCAAAAAGTTGTCCAAAATTTTTGCACCAATTACCCCGCTCTTCTCAGCGTGAAATTGAATAGCATAAAAGTTATCCTTGTGCAGGGCAGCTGAAAAATCAAGGCAGTAGTGAGCTTTAGCAACAGTGTAAGGAGAAAGCTCGGCATAATAACTATGGACGAAATACACATAAGCATGCTGGGGAGCAATGCCTTCAAATAAAGGAGAACGAAGGTCAAAAAGGTTATTCCACCCTACTTGCGGCACTTTTAATTGTTCTTCTAAAGGAGGTTGAAAACGGCGCACAGCTACATCAAAAATGCCCATGCAGTTTACGTTGCCTTCCTCAGAATGGCGGCAAAGCAGTTGCAGCCCTACGCAAATGCCCAGCACAGGCTGTCGCAAGTTTTTAATGACCAGGTCAAGCCCTTTAGCTCTGAGGTAGTTCATCGCACTGCTTGCCTCTCCTACTCCTGGAAAAATAACTTTATCTGCACTTTGAAGCACTTCGGGTTCGTCGCTTACTCGTGGCTCTACCCCCAGCCGATTGAGCGCATAAATGACCGATTGCGTATTGCCAGCGTTGTACTTTACAATGACTACATTCATGAAAAACACACAGGTTAAGAAGTTAAAACAAGTGCATTTGAGGATCAACATTGCTTTTTTGCAAAGGTCGCAAAGAGGTACCCACTCGTTCATTTAACTTGTTGATCAAGTAGTTAGCCAGCTGAGGAGCCAACGCGTTATTAGGCTCGTGCACAAAGAAATACACCTGCTCCACTCCTTTATCGATCCATTCTTTTAAACGTTCTACCCACGCATCGATGCGCGTGTAATCACTGGGATGGAGTCCGTTGCCTACAAATCGGATTAAGGTTTTGCCAGTGGTGAGCCTTTGGTGCAGTACATCGCGCCTGCCTGCTACATCGCAAATAACAGTGCTAATATTTTGTTGTTCTAGCAAAGCCGCTGCATGGTCAAAAGGTTGGTAGCCAGCAGGACCTTGAAACCAAGCTGGATGGCGAAACTCCACTGCAAGAGGTATTTCTCTGGGAAAATCTTTCAAAAATGCCGCTAAAACGGGCAATTGTGCAGGAGCAAAAGAAGGAGGCAATTGCAAAAAAGCCATGCCCAACCGATTGCCTAAGGCGGCTATTGGCTTGCAAAACGTTTGAATAACTTCTTTAGAGGGGCGCAACATCAGCCGATGGCTGATTTCTTGCAAAATTTTGGGGCAAAAGCGAAAAGAACTGGGCGTTACCTCTATCCAACGGCTAATAGTAGCATTGTCTGGGATATGGTAATGCGTTGAGTTGAGCTCTATAGCGTTAAACTGCCGGCTGTAGTAATATAAGTAGTCTTTTGCCCGCGCATGAGGTGGATATAAACTCCCTACCCATTCTTTACACGCCCAAACTGGACAGCCTACATACACCTGCACCTGACCTTGACGCGGAGGTAGGTTAGACCAATTGGTTCTATCAGGAGGGAGCGTAAAATCCACGCCAGAAATGTCGTCTAGCTTGCCAAAGTCCATTGGAAATTACTCCAAAAGCCACTGCAAGGCTTCTTCCTCTGTTTGAAAATAACACATCTGAAATTCCTTTGTTACTCCTTCATCCATAGTTTGTTCAATGGAAGCTTGTGAAAAGAGGTCTCGGCTCACTAAATAGGCTACCTTAGGACGTGTGCCTGCCTCATAGATAGGGCGATAAATATTCTCCTGTGCCCATTCTTGAGTTGCTGGCGTAATAGTCATTAAAAATTGCGAAGTGTCCACCAAGATGCGCGTATGTCCATAAGGGGCAGCTGCCTGACTTTGGTTTATTAGTTCAGTTTTAAATTCTTCTTCTGTCATATAAGCAGTAGTAGGCAGCCAAGTAACTTTGTTGAATTGCCTGTCGGGAAATACCTCCACAATCGCGTAACGGCTTTGATAGATTTGCATAGCCTTTTTTGAATTTGTGAAGCATTCTTAAATTTAGCAACAATCGGTGTATTTAGCTCGATAGAAGGAGGCGAAAATAGCACGTTAACAATAAATGCTATTGGCACATCCAAAGCCATTGAAAATTACTCCAAGAGCCACTGCAGGGCTTCTTCCTCTGTTTGAAAATAACGAGTCTGAAAGGATTCCTTCGCTACTCCATCATCCATGGTTTGTTCAATGGAAATTTGTGAAAAGAGGTCTCTGCTCACTAAATAGGCTATCTTAGGACGCAAGCCCGCCTCATAAGCAGGACGATGGATATTGTTCTGTACCCATTCTTGAGTTGCTGGCGTAATGGTCATTAAAAATTGTGAAGTATCAATTAAGGTGCGCACATGCTTGTAAGGTGCAATTGTTTGGCTATAATTCAACAATTCAGTTTTAAATTCTTCTTCGGTCATATGAGCAGTAGTAGGCAGCCAAGTAATTTTGTTTAATTGCCTATCGGGAAATACCTCCACAATCGCGTAACGACTTTGATAAAGTTGCATAGGCTCTTGTGCAAAAAGTTTGGCAAAATTACCGACAATAATCATTTAGTCTGATTTGCATCAAAAATATGGCGAACAGTGCTTACTTAAGTGCCAAGGATCGACTTGGTTAGCACACCGAAATTACTCCAAAAGCCACTGCAAGGCTTCTTCCTCTGTTTGAAAATAGCGAATCTGAGAAAAGTCGTTTGCAACTTCCTCATCCATAGTTTGTTCGATGGAAACTTGTGAAAAAATATCTTCGCTTGCTAAAAAAGCTATTTTAGGGCGCAAGCCTGTTTCGTAGATGGGGCGGTGTATGTTTTCCTGTGCCCATTTTTGAATAGGTGGAGTAACAATCATTGAAAATTTTGAGGTATCAATTAGGATGCGCGCATATCCATAAGGGGCAGCTGCTTGGCTTTGGTTCAACAGCTCAATTTTAAATTCTTCTTCAGACATTTGAGCGGTAGTAGGCAGCCAAGTAACCTTGTTGAATTGTCTATCAGGAAATACCTCCATCATTGCATAGCGGCTTTGATAGACTTGCATAGGCTTTTCTTGAAAAGTTAGTAACTTAATAACAATGAGCGCATTTTGCTTGACTGGCATTGAGAATGTAGTTAATAGCATTTACCAAATACCAAGAATTGACGCGGTTAGCATGATGAAGTGAGATAATAGTGCGATTGCAATCGATAAAGCGGGCAAATATAGGAGCAGCCCCTTGCCAAAATCCTTTGTGGTAAATGATCTTCTCGCCCAGATTGGTTTCTGCAATGCGCCACCCATAGCCATAGTTAAAGCGCTGCTCGCTTAAGGTAACGCCTCTTTCAAAAGCGGCTTGCAAAGTTTTTTGACTAACTAGCAAGTTGGTATAAAGAGCTCTATCCCACTTAAAAAGGTCGTCTACGGTGGAGAAAATGCCTTTGTCGCCAAGAATTCCGTCGCGGCTTTCTTTCTCTCGCTTCATTTTTGCATGGCGTTGAGGGCTGTAGAGATAAGTAGAACACATGCCCACTTTGTCAAAAATATTTTCCTGCATAAAGTCGGTAAAGGAGCGCGCTGTAACGCGTTCTACAATCAAAGGCAGCAGGGCATAGCCCGTATTGCAATAGCGGTGTTTCTTGCCAGGTGCAAATTCCAGTGGAATGCGATATTTAGCCAATATTTTTAGCAAATCCTCATTAGTGAGGTACTCTTTGTTGCGAAAATATTTTGCAAAAACATGAGGTCGATTCAGATAATCGGGCAAGCCAGAAGTGTGATTGAGCAAATGCCGTATTGTAATGCCTTTGTAAGGTAGTTCAGGCAAGTATTTGCGTATCTCGTCGTCAAAGTGCAAAGCCCCTTGCTCAATGAGCATTAAAACAGCTACTGCCGTAAAAGGCTTAGAAATAGAAGCCAGTTGCATCTCTGTATCGATAGTAAAAGCCTTACCTGGCTCTACTTTAGAGTAGCCGTAGGCTTTTTTAAACACTATTTGTCCTTCATCGGCTACTAACAAAATGCCGTTGTATCTTCCTGTGCGGGCAAGGCTGTCCATGAGAAGATGTATCATGCTAATTTGATAATCTCTTTTACATTGCGTAAATAAATCATTCTTTACGGGTGCATTTTTAAGCATGATCGGAAACAAAGCTGCCGAACTGAGGAACAAAAATCCGCAAAGTAACCCTTTCATATGCTCTTTTCCAGTTAGAAGCAAAGGCACCTGAAGCATCTGGCATATCTTTAGCAGGGGTAAAAGCGAACGCGTGCAATTTTTTGGCTAAATCTAAAAAAAGTGGTCGTAAGAAGAAAAAGTCAGCTTGGAGAAAAATTTACAGCGTAGCATTTTCCACAGTTATATGAAATTCTGGGTAGCAGTTGTTGCTTATTTTTTATTTCACCTTGCTGCTTTTTGTCAAAGTAGTGTTTCCAACGCTAAAAGTTCTTCTGGTAGTGAGCAACGCTCCATTTACATGCAGCAAGCCTCTAAAGTGCGGATATTTGGCATTCGCTTTCGGAAAGCAGCTATGCACAATCCCTTTGTGGAGGCTCGTTTAAAAGAACGCCGAAAGATAGCCGAAGAAATGAAAAAGCCTCAATATTCTAACAAAATGTATTTTGGTCATAAGCGACCGCCTAAAAAACGCCCCGTTCACAAGCGCAAGTTTTGCAAAGTGTGTGGAATAGTACATTAACAAAGTGCCCCTTGCGACTTTAGCTTTCTTTTAGTTAGGCTAACCTTTCTCTCTTGAGAAGGAATAAATTTCCACACGCGCAAACATTACTTAGGTCTTGTTGCACGAGCTTAGCTTGCTTCTAACATGCTTTTTTGCAAATGTGCTGAAAATGGTTCAGGCAAGAGTAAGGTTTTCGCAAGTTGGTTAAACGCCCTTGGTAAACGGGGATAAGCTACCACTTTGTTACTCTAAAATTTGAGTTTTCTTTTTGGAATCCTCATCAAAATGCCACTGGGCAAGGAACGTGTTTACTGCCTCGTTTGCGGCGCTTGTCCAGTGGTTGGTAAAGGAGCACCATCTCGTGAGCTCCCCCTAGTCGGTGAAGTTGAGAAAGAGCAAGGTCGTAACTGTAAGAAATCGCCAAAGCATTTTTGAGCCGAAAGCCTACCACCCCTGCTACGGCACTGTGCTGCAAGGACATGCCTCTATACCAAATCCCCAGCAATAGAGGCTGGTAGTACAGATTTACTCCCAGATCAACTTGCTCAAAATTGGCTTGTCGTTGGTAAAGCAAAGCGGGGGAAAGGGTTATTTTTTCTTCTTCTGTAGGGTCTAGGTCAATTCGGTAGCCTGCCTGAATGGCAAAGCGCCTTGAAAGCCTTTCCGCATGGTGGAGGATGCCTACGCTGGGACGTGTAAGATGAAAAGCAGCTATTCCTATCCAAAAATCTGCTCGGTGCAGTAATGCACCCACTGCCAGATCCGGGTAAAGAATGGTGGGATAAGCAAAACTTTCTGCTGTAGCTCCACCGCTTTTGAGTTGGTCTTCGAAAACAAATCTTTGCCAGTCGGTATTTCGAAGGCCGATGCCTGCCTGTAAGCCCAAGCGCAAAACCACATTTTTGTGCAGCCGTGCTCGGTAGGCATAGGAAGCGCTGAAACGCGTATCACTTGCAGCCATACTGCCTATGCGATCTTGCAAAAGCAAAATTCCTACTCCGCTGTCGTAATAATCCCAGTTGTAGTCGGCAGAAAACTGATTGACGTGGTAGGCATATGGCAATTGAGGCCATTGATTGCGATAGAGAGCACTAAGGCGAAAATAGGGCGTAGCTCCTGTTAAAGCAGGATTGAGATACAAAGGCGAAGCATAAAACTGAGTTAAGTTTGCATCTTGTGCCCATGTAAGAAGCGTCGCCTTGCCAAAAAAAGCTACGAATAAGGCTATTTTTTTCATTCCTCAAAGGTAGTAAAGCGCTTCGGTGAAAAGGTGCAAAAAATCTGCCGCTTACTACTGCCTCATTTTTGGCCAAAGTAGTACTTTTGGTAAAAAATGCTGCTGTATGCCCACGCTTGAACAATTCACTGAAGAGGTGCGCGCCATTGTGGCGGAAAATTCTCAATTCAAAGGAACGGTTAAATTTTCCTTCCCTGAAGGAACGGTTTACGTTCATGCCAACAAAGAGCCAGCTTACGTGGACCATTCTAACCAAGAAGCCGAATGCACCATTCACCTTACTTTGGATACAGCCTATAAAATCCTTTCTGGTGAATTGAGCAATTTTACTGCTTTTGCATTGGGCAAACTCAAGGTGCAAGGAGATTTTGCAAAAGCAGCGCTCATTGGTCAAATACTTAACCAAACGGCTACCAAAGGCAAGAAATAATATGCTCAAGTTACCTTCGCTGGTAAAATTGCCTCAGCACAAGCGCTTCCATTACCAACCGCGGTACTATGATCCGCAACTAGAGGACCTGCGGCAGCGCATAGCAGCAATACAAGCACAAATGAAAGCAGAACAAAACACTTCTCTCTACTCAGCAGAGCAACACCTGCGCGGCGCTATTCGGAAGCAGTGGCGCACCAGTGCCCGCAAAACAGCAGACCTATCGCAACTGGTATTTATTTGTGCTTTTTCAGCTATTGCCTATTTTTACTACCTCTATGGCAGTATTGCTTTGATGCTTCTGCCAGTGATTCTTGTGGGATATGTGTGGTATAAAATTCGCAGATGATTGATTTACAAGCGCTTGTAAGTGAAGCCCGCCGTATTTTCAGCCTGCACGAGCTAGAGCCAGTGCCTAACACAACGCCTCCATGTTTTAAAATTAGCCCTTCAATATTGTTGCCCCTATGCCAGTGGTTGCAGCAAAGATACTACTTCGATCATCTCAACTGCATTACTGCCATAGACAATGGCTCTTCAGTAGGTACCATCGACCTTGTCTATCATCTCACAGCTCTTACAGAGGGCACTACCATGGGTTTGATGCTTACTTTGCCGCGAGGAAACCCGCCTGAGGAAATGCCCGAAGCGCCCAGTCTTACTCCTTTATGGCAAGGAGCCAACTGGCACGAGCGCGAAGCTTATGACTTATTTGGCATTCGCTTTACCAACCACCCAGACTTGCGGCGAATTTTACTGCCTGCAGACTGGGAAGGATTTCCTTTGAGAAAAGACTATGCCGAGCAGCTAACTTACCACGGTGTAAAAGTAAAATATTGAGTCCATCACTTGGCTTGAAAGAGATGAACGTATCCCGCTGGCAGGCAATTGAGTTGATGAATCAGTATGGGGCTGGGCATACCCCCTTCTTGTTTGTCATTGATTACCTGATGCAAAAAAACATCGTCTTGCCCTTGCAAGAAGTCCAACCCGATGAAATTCTTTACCAAATTGGCACTTTTACAAACAGCGATAAGCCCAAAAATTCAGCCGCTATTAGCAAAAGTCTGCAAATAGTTAAATTTCCCATCTGTTTTCAAGAATATTTATCTAAGTTTGAGCAGGTCATGAGCCAAATTGTCCAGGGCAATACTTACTTGCTCAACCTGACTTGCCCCACGCCGATTGAGTGCAATTTTTCTTTGCAAGAAATATTTCACATTAGCCGTGCCCGTTATAAAATATGGGTAAGGGATCAATTCGTTTGCTTTTCTCCTGAAACTTTTGTCAAAATTGAAAATCAGCGCATTTTTTCTTGTCCTATGAAAGGCACTATCGATGCTTGCATTCCCGATGCAAAAGAAATTATCATGTCTGACGAGAAAGAAACCGCTGAGCACTATACCATTGTAGATTTAATTCGCAATGATTTGAGCATGGTAGCAAAAAAAGTACGTGTAGAAAAATTTCGCTACACTGACCTCATCCATGCCCACGATAAAACGCTCTTGCAAGTAAGCTCATGCATCGCAGGTCAATTGCCTAGACAATACTGTGCTCATTTAGGTGAAATACTATTTCGCTTGTTGCCTGCGGGTTCTATCAGCGGCGCTCCCAAAGCCAAGACCGTTGAAATCATCGAAAAAGTAGAAGGCTACCCGCGCGGTTACTATACTGGCATTTTCGGCATCTTTGACGGGTATCATTTAGATAGTGCAGTGGCTATTAGATTTATAGAACAAACCCCAACAGGATTAGTCTTCAAAAGCGGTGGCGGAATTACTTGTCATAGCCTTGCTGAGCGAGAGTACAACGAAATGCTTCAAAAAGTATATGTGCCTATTGCTTGAAACTATCAAAGTAGCGCAGGGCAAGCTAGAAAACCTTCCTTACCACCAAGAGCGAGTGAGAAGGAGCATGCAGCGATTTTTTCCACAAGCGAAAGAAATTTCTCTAGCCGACGCCATTTGTGTACCTGAAGCGCTGAGCGATAATAAAATTTACAAATGCAGGGTTTTATATGACAAAACAATTCGCCGCATAGAGTTTCAGCCTTATGTAGGGCGCCCCCTCCGCACCCTTGCTTTGGTAGAAATTCCCCTGACGTGCCACTATTCTTACAAATGGGCTGATCGCTCATGGATAGAACGCCTCCGAGAACAAGTCCCTACCGATGATATTTTGATGGTCCGCAACGGGCTGCTCACTGATATGAGCTATGCCAACGTTGCCTTATGGGATGGCAAACGATGGTACACCCCGCGCACTCCTTTGCTGGAAGGCACGCGCCGCCAACAACTTTTAGAAGCAGGTTTACTTGCCCTGGCAGATATACGCCCTAAAGACTTAGGTGATTTTCTATTGCTCAAGCCCATCAACGCCCTGCTTGACCTTTCAGAAGCTCCTTCTATCCCTACTGAGCAGATAAGAATGACCACTTAGTTGCTCTTTTGTTCAAAAGATTCTTCTTTGATTTGCTTCACTGCGCGCTCTTTAATCTTGCGCGTGGAATCATTCAGACTAACCTTGCCCCACTGCTGACGAATAGAGTCCCAACAAAGCAACGGACAGGCAGGCTTTTGCGATTTTTGGGATTTTTTCCTAAAAGACAGCTCGGGCAACATGCTGTTCGTTTCCGTGTTCAACTTATATGCAAATGTAACGATAAGCCGAGAAAGAATGTTTTAATCAAGGCGCTTGCTTTGTCTTTTCTGGAAAAAGGCAAAGGAGCGGTAAATAATCTTCTTTTCAAATTCCCAAAAAAACTTAAACTGACCAAACAAAAAGCCCAAAGCGAGCAAAACAATTTGATAAAGCGGCAAAATAATCACCAAAGAAATCACAAACCGCAGCCATCTAGGAGTGTTTTCCGAAACGCCCAGCAAAGGCAAAAGAAGTTTTTTTATGTAGAGAATGCTCACTCCCGTGCAAGCAAATACTAGCAAAATAACAACCACTTGCCCCTTTCCTTTCACTCCCCAGCGTTTTTGGAGCCTCTCGATCCAGTTACTTTTTTCCACTACCAGCGTATTTTTCAGCTAAAATAGACTTTATGGAAGAGTTTTTATACCTACTCCTTGGCTTTGTTCTCGGCGGTTTGCTAGTGGGTTGGCTTACAAGAAGCCAACTGTTTTCTCAACAGGCTCACTATCAACAGCAAATTGCCCAGCTTTCCACCGAAAAACAACTTGCCCAAGCTCGTTTGCAGGACAAAGAAAAACAATGGCAACAATGGCAAGAAGAGTTGCAAGGGCAATTTCGCGCCATAGCCAGCCAAATCATGGAAGAGAAAGGCAAGAAAATAGCTGAAGTCAATCAAATGCAAGTCAGTTTGTTGCTTTCGCCTTTGCAAGAGCGCCTGCAGGAGTTTCAGCGCAAGGTAGAAGAGGTGTATGACAAAGAATCTAAGCAGAGGTTTGCCCTCGAAAAAGAAATTAAGCAGCTTTGTCAGTTAAATCAACAAATTACTAAAGAAGCCAACAACTTAGCCACAGCCCTTCGCGGTCAAGCCAAAGTAAGAGGTAATTGGGGAGAAATGATCCTAGAGAGCATTTTGGAAAAAAGCGGTCTGGAGCGCAATCGAGAGTATCAATTGCAATACAGTCTCTCTTCAGAAGGCAAACGAGTTCAACCTGATGCCATTATTTTCTTACCTGAAAACAAATATTTTGTCATAGATGCCAAAGTTTCGCTGTTGGCTTACGAACAATACCTTAGCGCTGAATCAGAAGAGCAAAGCCAGCGCTACTTGAGAGAACACCTCCAAGCAGTTCGGCGCCATGTTGAGCAATTAAGTGAAAAAAATTATCCCCACGCCATCGGACAGGGCAGCCCTGATTTTGTAATCATGTTTATGCCCATTGAAGGTGCCTTTCAGCTTGCCATCCAGCACGATCACCAACTATTTTCATGGGCTTTTGAGCGCCAGGTCATTCCCGTAGGAGCCTCTACCCTAATGGCAACTCTGAAAACGGCTTTTACCATTTGGCGACTGGAAAAACAAAGTAAAAATGCAGAAGAAATCGCTCGACAAGCCGGTGCACTATACGACAAGCTCGTAAATTTCGTGGCAGACTTGCAAAAAATTGGCGCACAAATAGAACAAGTTAAAGATGCCTACGAACAAGCCCTCAACAAACTCAGCACGGGAAAGGGCAATTTAATTAGCCGAGCAGAAAAAATCCGCCAACTCGGTGCTAAAACTACTAAACGCTTCCCTCCCCTTTTGTTTGACCAGACAGCAGAAGAAACCGAGCAACAATAAGCATTGCAAACCAAAAAAGCACATCCGTTACATAGCAACGGAGGTGCTTGGTAAAGTTCACTAAACTAAAAATACCATTGTATGCAAATAAGGAACTTGTCCAATCAGATTACTCAACGCAAATATTTCACTAAAATTGCAAAAAACTCATTTGGTAGCAATATTTCTCACCTCAGCCAAAGAAACGTCTAGCTCCATGCAAAAGTAAATAAGTCCGTTGAACTATGTTACTCTGCCGTAAACTTATATATTAATCCCCAGCTCCGATGCAAGAAAAATTCTTTACCCTTTTGCAACTCAACAAAAGCATTCGCTACGTGCTTGAAAGCCTTCAACGAGAAATTTGGATTACTGCCGAAATTGCTCAAGTACAAATTAGAGAACACGCTTACTTAGAACTAGTGCAAAAAGACAATGACAAGGTAGTAGCCAAAGCCCGCGCAGTAATCTGGTCAGAAGTGTTAAGGCAACTGCAGCAACAACACAAAGACACTTTAAACGCGATCCTTGCTGCAGGTGGTGCGATTCGTTGCCGAGTAGTGGTCAATTTTCATGAAGTGTATGGGCTTTCACTTCACATTTATGCAGTGGATGCCTATTACGCCTTAGGGGAGATGGAGCGCCAACGGTTACAGGTTGTCAAACGGTTGCAAGAAAGCGGATTGCTCTATCGACAACAATCTCTTGCCTTGCCTAAAGTCATTCAAAAAATTGCCGTTGTTTCCTCACAAGTAGCAGCAGGGCTAGAAGATTTTTGCAATCAACTGGAAAATAATCCTTGGGGCTACCGTTTTTGCATCACCATCTTTCCAGCGAGTGTGCAAGGTGAGGATGCCATTCCCGAATTAGTGGGGCAAATTAACAGGGTAAACAACAAGTTTGATGTTTTGGTAATTATTCGCGGCGGAGGAGCAAGGCTAGACCTAGAAGCCTTCAACGCCGAATCAGTAGCAATAGCCATTGCCAATTGCCCTATTCCCGTGCTCACTGGCATAGGACACCACCGCGACCAAACCATCGCTGACCAAGTAGCGCACCTTTCCTTAAAGACTCCTACCGCCGTTGCTGAGTTTATTTTGCAACGCAATCTTCATTTTGAAAGCCAGCTAACCGAGCTGGTCAATCACATTCTTCTAAGCAGTAAGGGAAAAGTCAATGAGCAAGAGGTTTTGCTAAATCATCTCAAGTACCTCTTAAGCCAACTGCTGCACCAAAAGATTAGCCAACAACGCATGCACCACCAACGCTTGCAACTGGAAATACTGGCAAAAGCCAAAGAGCTCATTCAAACCTGCTGGCATAAACTGGAAATGCACGAGCAGTTTTTTGCCCTTTCCCATCCTGATAGGCTGCTTGCCAGGGGATATTACTTGATCAAACACCAAGGGAAATACCTCAAGGCTGAAGAGCTAGAAAGCAGAATGCAGGTCGAAATCACAAGCCTCAAGTCTGTTTTTCGGGCTGTGATTGAGGAGAAAATTCATTTTCCGTAGAGAGCGGCTAGCATTTCAGCACAGCGCTCTCCATCCATAGCCGCAGAAGCAATCCCTCCTGCGTAGCCTGCGCCTTCTCCACAAGGGAATAATCTTTTCACTTGCAGGTGTTCTAGGGTTTGGCTGTGGCGCGGAATTCGCACTGGCGAAGAGGTCCTACTTTCCACTCCCACTACTACTGCTTCATTGGTAAGGTAGCCTTTCATTTTCTTGCCAAACTGTTTGAATCCTTCTCTCAGAAAGTAAGTAATTTGCGGAGGCAGTACTTCATCCATTGCTACTGAAGCCAGCCCAGGCTGATACGAAGACTCAATAAGAGAAGTAGAAACCTTTTTTTCCACAAAATCCATCAATCGCTGGGCAGGAGCGGTTTGAGTTCCTCCCGCCAGTTGGCAGGCTCGCTGCTCAATGGCTTGTTGAAATGCTACTCCTGCCAAGGCACCGTATTGCTGATAAGGAAGTACGTCTTGTTCATCTACTGCCACTACAATGCCTGAATTGGCAAAGCGAGAGTTGCGCCGCGAAGGAGACATGCCATTGACTACTATCTCTCCAGGAGCAGTAGCTGCTGGCACAATAAACCCTCCTGGACACATGCAAAACGAAAATACGCCTTTGGTCTTGCCTTTATGACTCACTTGGGTAACTAAGGAGTAAGAAGCAGCAGGCAGCCACTCGCTCCGCTGCTGACAGTGATATTGATGGCTATCTATGAGCGCTTGAGGATGCTCTACCCGCACTCCTAGAGCAAAAGGCTTGAATTGGATGTAAATTCCTCTGCGGCTTAACAACTCAAAAATATCGCGAGCAGAGTGACCTGTTGCTAAAATCACGCCAATGCCTTCCACTATTTGACCAGTGTGTAGGCGCACTCCTTTCACTTGATCCCCTTCAATAACAAGGTCAATGACTTTTGTGTTAAAGTAAATTTCTCCGCCAGCTTGCAAGATGCTTTCGCGGATAGCAGTAATGATAGGAGGTAATTTATTAGTGCCGATATGAGGATGATTATCTACCAAAATATCTGGCGAGGCTCCATGAGCCACGAATATTTCCAAAATGCGGCGAAAATTTCCGCGTTTTTTAGAGCGAGTATACAGCTTTCCATCGGAATAAGTGCCAGCGCCCCCTTCTCCGAAACAATAATTAGACTCGGGATTTACTTGGTGATGTTTGTTAATGGCTGCTAAGTCTCGGCGGCGAGTTCGTACATCACTGCCCCGTTCTAGTATCACTGGTTTAATGCCCAGTTCGATAAGCCTTAAACCAGCAAATAGTCCTGCAGGTCCGGCTCCTACGATGATTGCTTGCGCCGCTTTGTTTACCTGAGGATACTCCTTGCGGTAAAAAATGAGCGGTTCAGGAGATTGATCGATGTATAAAGCAGCGGTAAGATGTACCTTGACGTTTTTAGCTCTGCCATCGATGCAGCGGCGCAGCATGCGCACCGAGAGCTTGCCTTCTGCCCAGACCTGGCGCCATGCTGGTTGTTGGGCAATGTATTGGGTAAATGCTTCATCATCAAAGGCTATCTCTGGTGGCAAGGTGAGCTCTATCAATTTTTTCATTTTTTCATTAATTTAAGGACACCATTTTTGCAGCATGTACGTACCATGAGCCTTACTTTTTCGTTTTAATTTAAGCCCTACTTAAACGACTTAGTTTATGAACCTCGACTTTGCCAAGTTGGAAAAAGTTACCATGTACGACAAGGCTTTTGCCTACGAACTCTTAGGCATGTACATAGGAGAACTAAAAGAGTATTTGCAGCAAATCAAAGCTATCGTTTATGCGCGCGACCTGAAAAATTATCGCTTTCTCAATCATAAAATTCGCTCTATGCTCAATACCTTAGAAGCAGAATTTCTGCTTTCGGCTCAAGTAAATCTGCAAAATCTCTTACTTAAGGAAGCCTCCGCCGAAGAACTCCAAACTTCTCTGGAAAATCTCATGGAGTTAGGGGAACACCTGAGTAACTTGTTGGAAACCCGAAGACAATATTACGCTGGACTTATCGATCAGCCTGCGTAAAATGATCTATAGCGCGGCGCACACTACCGTGTTGCTCTAACAAATGGGCAGCTGCTTCATAAGAAATGTGGAGCTGTTCCATTATTATTCTTACGCCTCGGTCAATGAGTTTTCGATTGCTCAGCTGCATGTCTACCATTTTATTGCCTCGCACTCTGCCTAGTTGAATCATAATAGTGGTGGAAATCATATTTAGGGCCAGCTTTTGAGCAGTGCCGCTTTTCATGCGCGTGCTACCAGTAACAAACTCTGGCCCCACGATGATTTCTACGGGAAAGTCTGCCTCTGCCGCTGCTGGTGAACACGGATTGCAAACAATACACCCTGTAAGCAACCCATGTTTGCGCGCTTCTTTTAAGCCTCCTACCACGTACGGCGTGCGACCAGAGGCGGCTATGCCTATGACCGAATCCAGGGAGTTAGGCAAATATTCGCTTATGTCTTTCCATGCTTGTTGGTAGTCATCTTCAGCAAATTCTACTGCATGGCGGATGGCTCTATCTCCCCCTGCTATCAAACCAATCACTACGCCAGGCTCTACCCCATATGTAGGAGGACATTCAGAAGCATCCACAATACCCAGTCTGCCGCTGGTGCCCGCACCGATGTAAAATAGCCTGCCTCCCTGCTTCATGCGCGGTACAATGGCTGTAATGAGCGCCTCTAACTGAGGAATAGCGCGCTCTACAGCAAATGGCACTGTTTTGTCTTCGTTATTGATGCTAACAAGTAATTGGCGTATACTCATTTGCTCTAAGTGATCGTAATGAGAGGGTAGCTCAGTAATTGATTGCATAAAGGATGAAAGGATAGTGTTGGCAAAATAAAGCCTTAAAAGCAAATCTATGACAAATTCTGTTAAAGTTACAGTGATATGCCTTTGCCACAACCAAGCTCCTTACGTACAAGAGGCGATTCAATCTGTAGTGGATCAAACTTACCGACCTATAGAGCTCATCATTGTCGATGATGCTAGCCATGATGGTTCAGTAGAAAAAATTTGCCAAATATTGCCTCAACTGCCCACTAATATTGAACTCAAAGTGCTGTTTTGGCGCGCCCATGTAGGCAATTGCAAAGCCTTCAACAAAGCCTTGCAAATGGCAACGGGCAAGTACGTCATAGACCTTGCCGCCGATGATTTATTATTGCCAGAGCGAATTGCTCAGCAAGTGAAGATTTTTGAAAACGCCCCAGAAGAGGTAGGGGTAGTCTTTTCCGATGCTTGGATCGGGGATGCACAAGCTCGACCTTTGTACACCTTCTACCGGCGCAATGCACAAGGCAAGTTGATAGAACAAGTTCCTTCAGGAGATGTTTACTGCCAAATATTGGAGCGTTATTGCATCTGTGCCCCTACCATGATGATGCGCCGCAGTGTTTTAGCGGCTTTAGGAGGCTATGATGAAACCCTTGTCTATGAAGACTACGACTTTTGGGTCCGCTCTGCAAGGAAATGGAAATACATTTTTCTTGACCAAATTACTACCATAAAAAGAAAAGTGCCTCGCTCTCATGGGGATAAAATTTATCAATGGGGGTTTAGTCCCTATCGCTACAGCACTTTGCAGGTATGCCGAAAAGCCATTTTGCTCAACCGAACGCCTCAGGAAAATGAAGCTCTTGCCCGCATGATCAGCTACCAAATGCGGCTTTGCTTGCGACACTTTGATTTTGACAACCTAGAAGCATTCTACCGATTACTTTCCTCAACAAGGAGCGTCAAAATAACTGACTGGCTCATTGCCTTACCTGCTTTAGTCAAAAAAGTATTCAAAAAAAACAATCGATGTAAGCCAAAAGCGCAAATATAAGCCCCTATATGTCAATTTTCTAATTGCGCTATCAACGATACTTATTGAGCGCTTATTTTAACAAACCTCGCTCTTTGAGAGCCTAGCTTCTAAGCTAGGAAACTCGCTTTAGTGAAGGGGCTCATTTAGTCGCCTCCAAGAGAGGCATGGCGCAGATGTTTTTAGAAAACTCAATAGAACCTTTTACCAAGACAAAGTAGCAGGGATTGATTTCACTCAGATGAATGAAAATCATGCCAGAAAATAAGAGGGAGAGAAGCGAGCTAAGGTTATTGGTTGACATTTAGTACCAGGAGCGGGACTCGAACCCGCACGGCTTATTCAGCCACAGGATTTTAAGTCCTGCGTGTCTACCTATTCCACCACCCCGGCGGCAAGGTTACCAAGTATAAAAGGGATTCATTGCTGAATCCCTTTTTTGAGCGGGAAACGAGATTCGAACCCGCGACCTCAACCTTGGCAAGGTTGCGCTCTACCAACTGAGCTATTCCCGCCTCAAATTTCGCAGCAAATATAGAATGCCTTTTTGTATTTGTCAATACCTTTGCCTAAATTTTTTTAAGCTGAAGCCTATAAGGCGAAAACCAATGCGTTAGATTCATGAAAATTTTGCATGAACTGCTCAAAAGCCATGTCCAAGCCTTTATCGAATCTCATTTGTATGAGGACGTTGCATCACTTGCCTTGAAAAAAAGCCCCTTTCCTGAAATAGCAATGCCTTTGCTAGTGGAACAAATCCAAGCCAAACGCAAAGCTAAAACTAAACTCCCCACCTGGTTTGCCAGAGCAGGCATTGTCTTTCCGCCTGCAATCCATTTAGAGCAGAGCTCTTCGGAAACAGCAGCGCGTTTTAAAAGCACTCTCCTACAAGGGCACCATTTAGTAGACCTCACAGGGGGGTTTGGAGTAGATGCTACTTTCTTTGCCGACTGCTTCTCAAAGGTAGATTACGTCGAGCAAAATGAGCAACTAGCCCAAATAGCAGCCCACAACTTCCAACTGTTAGGAAAAGACAACATCCGCGTATGGAACACTGATGCGCTATCGTGGCTGCAACAGACTGCTTCATTTCCAGATGCGGTTTACATGGACCCTTCTCGCCGCACCTTGGAAGGAACAAAGGTTATTCGCCTTTGTCACTGCCAGCCCGATGTGCGCACCCTTCTGCCCTTGTTAGTCGGCAAGACTAAACAAGTGCTGCTTAAACTATCTCCTATGGCAGACTGGCAAGCCTCTCTCCAAGAACTTGAACAAGCATCCCCGCAGTGGAAAACGGATACCATCATCGTGGTAGCAATTAACAACCAGTGCAAGGAATTGTTGTTTCTCCTAAAGCCCGTACCAAAAGCCGAGCCACTGCGCATCCAAGCCGTACATCTTCACGGCAATCGAAAAGAAATACTGGACTTTTCACCCGAAGAGGAGCGGAACGCTGTAGTGAGCTACGCCATGCCTGAGAGTTTTTTCTGTGAGCCCAATGGAGCCATTCTAAAAGCAGGAGCCTTTAAAACCATTGCCCAGCGCTTTCACCTGAAAAAATTACATCCTCATACTCACCTATATACTTCCCATCAATGTCCTGAGGATTTTCCTGGACGAGTATTTGGCTTGAAGGCGATTTGCAAGGCAGAACGAAGAGCCATTGCTAGCCATCTTCCCCACAAGAAAGCACTCATTGCTGTTCGCAACTTTCCAGCTACTAGCACTGAACTTTATCGCCGCTGGCAGATTGCAGAAGGAGGCACTGTTTACCTGTTTGCCACCACCCTTGCCGATGGAAAAAAAGCTGTCTTAATAGGTGAAAAGATCTAACTTTGTTCAGCCAGTAAACACCACATAGGTAAACATGGTTAAATAGAAAAAAGACATGTACGTTAAAGAGGCAGAACACCACAAGTTGGTCGCGCAGATGAACTTTGAAGAATCCGAGAGCCAAAAGCTCATCGCGCAAATGATTCGGGACTTTGGAGCAAGGTACATCACGCCTTTTCGAGACCAGTGGGACCGCGACCAATATTTCCCCATTGAAGTGTTTCACAAAATGGGTGAACTGGGACTTATGGGCATGCTCATTCCCGAAGCGTGGGGCGGTGCAGGCATGGGCTACTTTGAGTATGTTACTGCTATTTCCGAACTGGCAGTTATTGACCCATCGATTGCTCTTTCCATGGCAGCGCATAACTCCTTGTGTCTCAATCATATTTATGAATTTGGCAACCAAGAACAACGTCGGCGCTGGGTACCTAAGCTAGCCTCAGGTGAGTGGATCGGTGCTTGGGGACTTACGGAGCCTAACACTGGTTCGGATGCAGGCAATATGCGCACCACGGCTGTAAGAGATGGCGATTATTGGGTTATCAACGGCTCTAAAAACTTTATCACCCATGGCAAATCGGGACAAGTTGCAGTTGTCATTGCCCGCACTGGCAAACCTGGCGATTCTCACGGCATGAGTGCTTTTGTAGTAGAACGCGGCACGCCCGGCTTTACCGCTGGCAAAAAAGAAGACAAATTAGGCATGCGCCTTTCTGAAACTGCTGAAATGATTTTTACTGATTGCCGCGTACCTCAGGAGAATTTATTAGGGCAAGAGGGAGAAGGCTTTATTCAAGCCATGAAGATTTTGGAAGGTGGAAGAATTTCTATTGCAGCATTGAGTTTAGGCATTGCTATGGGTGCCTATCAACATGCCTTGCAGTATGCCAAAGAACGCGAGCAATTCGGCAAGCCCATTGCCAGCTTTCAAGCCATCGCTTTCAAACTCGCTGATATGGCTACTAAAATAGAAGCAGCCAAATGGCTCACTTACAGAGCTGCTTATCTGAAAAACAACAAATTGCCTGTTACTAAAGAATCCTCTATGGCAAAGTACTATGCCTCTGAAATTTGCTGTGAAATAGCTGCCGATGCCGTGCAAATTTTTGGTGGCTATGGTTTTTGCAAAGACTATCCCGTAGAAAAATACTACCGCGATTGCAAGCTCTGCACCATTGGTGAAGGTACCTCTGAAATACAAAAAATTGTCATCTCGCGCGCTATATTGAAATAAGTTCAACTTGCTTCAAAAGCCTCTTCTGCTAATCCAGCAGCGGAGGCTTTTATTTTACCAAACCAAAGTATCTGCAACTTTGCAATAACTTTACAAGTCATGCTTTGAAAAACGCCAAACTCGTTGCATGAAATACTACGGCAAGAAAAACTCAAGAACAAGGTAGCGCAGGACTACTTCTGGCTTTACGATTATACCAAAATCATTGGCAATATAGATTTTTGCGCAGCCGTGCATCAGAGCCACACTTCTTTTGATTTACCATAAGCAGAGGCAAAAAAAGATACTGCTGACTTGTATCAATCTAACGTCCAATTCATCCTCACCATCGAAAAGGCGCGACTTTCATCTGCTAAGTGGGCTCCAAAACGGTACAAAAAATTCATCCTCACCATCGAAAAGGCGCGACCCTTTGACAAGTTTTTATCTCCCGTTGGCGTATCCTACGGAGTATATTTTGATTTTTCAAAAATTATGAAATTTGGGGATTTAGTAAGTCTTTATGAAGATTACCAAAAAAGGTACGGTGAAAAATCTTTTCAGTACATTTCTAAAATGTTGAGAGAAGCTAAACAGATTCATAAGGAAAGTTTTGAGAAAAGTCCAAGGGCTCAAAAAGACTTCAATTCCACAATGGTACGATTAAAAC
>JANWWZ010000020.1 GCA_025057115.1 Bernardetiaceae bacterium | reverse complement strand
AGGAGGTCTTTGTTGGCTTCTTCTCCAAAGAGCTTTTTGAACCCGAAGTCTGTGTAAGGGTTGATGAACTTTCCCATCGCCAATGAAGTTGATGTTTGAGGTATAATTTACTAATTTCCTTATTGATTTGGTGCTGACTCAACAGAATCGGAGGGAGGTTGGCGAATTGAGGGAGAAATTTTCAGATCATTTTACTTGCTTTTGGATTCTATAGCGTGGTCAAAGAAAAGCACTTGAATTTTTTTCCTGCCCTACTAAAAAACAAATGATTGCTGGTGAAGAAACTGGGCGATGTAAGTCCCTATCTCCGCAGGTTTTTCCACATGCACAAAGTGCCCTGCCTCAAGGGGGATGTAATCAAAAGCGTAGAAACATTTTTCTGCTCCTTGTAAATAATTTGGCGCTATAATGCTATCTCTGCTTCCGTGAAGGTACAAGCAATTTACAGGGATGACAGTCTGATTTCGAATCAATTGCTGCCATCTTGGCAAATCGTATTCAAACACAGCGCGGTAATAGTTCAATATGCTAGCAGCAGTACCAGGAATTTGAAGAGTACGCAAATATTCTTCTAGCAAATCTTTGGGAAAAGGTTTTTGTTCAAAAAGACGCAAAAGACGGCGCAGCCACGTTTCTTCCTTACTTAAAATCATCTCTTCAGGAAAGTTAGACTGGTGCGTGAAGTGCTCATGCCACAAGCGTTTTTCGTGAAATACCTTCTCGACTAGTTGACTATTTAAAGGATTGTTGATAATAACGGTATTCATTAAGCACAAGGCTTCTACCTGTTCGGGAATTGCTAGAGCAATTTCCTGCGCAACGACGCCACCCCAATTGTGTCCTACCAGAAAAAAGCTATTTAGTTCTAGAGCATCAACTATAGCGACGATATCTTGCGCGATGTTTTGCTTAGTGTAAAATCGCAAGTCTTGTGTTCTTTCAGAATTTCCCATGCCGCGCAGGTCTGGGCACACAACGCGATAATCCTTTAGCCAAGGCAGAATGCTTTTCCATGTAGAAGAGCTTTCGAGCCAGCCATGCAGAAGTAACAGAGTAGGTTTGTTAGTTTGACCACTGTCGCGGACGAAAAACCTTCCTCTTGAGGTCAGAAGCGATATTTCGTTCATGATTTGTTCACTTTGGTGTAACGATAAAGATAACAAAAAAAGCGCCGCTTTCTACTTGCTGACGGCGCTTTATGAATGAAAATTAACTTTTATTAACCCAGCTTAAAAGAAATAGGCAGTACGATGCGCTGTTTCACTGGTCGACCGCGCTGCTTACCAGGTTTCCACTTAGGAGCGCTTTCAATCACGCGCACTGCTTCTTCATCGCATCCTGCTCCGATGCCTTTTACTACCTTTACATCAGTAATGCTTCCGTCTTTGTCTATAACAAATTGCACAAACACTTTTCCTTCTACTCCCATGCGGCGAGCTTGGGCAGGATATTTTAAATTCTTTTGCACATACTTGTAAAAGGCATCCATGCCTCCAATAGGTTCGGCACTTTCTTCTACAATCGTAAAGACCTCTTCTACTTCTTCTTCTTTAACGGGAGGAGCTTCCACTACTTTTACTACTTCTTGTTTTTGTACAACCGTGTTTTGATTGATTTCCACGCTTAAGTCCACCTCTAGATCTTGCTTAATGTCCTCTTCATCAGGTACTTCTATAATTTCTGGAGCCACGATTTTCGGAGGCGGCGGGGGCTTCTGCTCGGTAGGAGGAATTTCAATTACTTCCTCTGGCACGTCTTGAAGCGTTCCTAAACTGGCAACTTTAGGCTCTTCGTAAGTTTTCCATTCAAAAGCTGTTAAAATTACAGCCAAACTGATGGCTAAACTAATGGAAAAGATGGGTCCAAAGTAGGTTTTGTGAATATCGACATCCTCGTATTTTTTAGTAACACCATCGTGAGAGATGTTCTTACTCAGCAGTTCTCTTCGATTGGCGTCTAGAAGTTGGTTAAATATATAGATGAGGATGGCGATCAGGATAAGAGCCGTCAAGGCAATAAAGACTACTGAAAGCATATTTTTCTATTGTTTCACCGAGTCAATATATTCAAAGATAAGCAGGGCTGAGGTAAGTTCCAAATTTTTGTTGCAGTATTTATTTTGCAATCAGTAAGGTAGCTTTGTACTCCACTGGTCTGCCCAAGGCATCTTCTGCTTGAATGACAAGGGCATATATTCCTGCGGGAACTATGCTACCTTTATAACTGCCGTCCCAGCGCTGGGCAGGATTGTCGGAATAATACACTAGTTCGCCCCATCGGTTAAAAATTTGCAAAGAAAATTTACTGATAAAACGAGCTGTTACGCCAAAAGTATCGTTTAAACCATCGTTGTTAGGGCTAAAAGCAGTTGGAAAAGTAACGCTGGGGTTGAGGCGCAAGCGAACAGTATTGCTATAAAGAACTGCCGTGCCACCGGTGGTGTGAACCAATGCCGCAAGCCGAAAATGCAGCACAGGCTGAGCAAAGTTATCTACTGGAATGAACAAAGATAATTGCCCTGTAGGGCGGAAAATATTGACAATATTGCCTTTTTCATCAAGTTGCTCGATGGTATAGGCTATGAGTCTATATCCATTTAAGGGACGCCAGTTGAGCAGCAGGCTATCTCCGCTGATACTGCCCGTAAGAACAGTAGTACAAAAAGTGGGTGTCCAAGGCGCTTGATTGCCGCAATGGTCTATGTAAGAAAGTTGGTAACAAGCAACATCCGTACTTGTAAATACATTATTGTCCACAAAAGGTGGAGGCGTTTGAGGCAAGGTGATTTCTCGGGCAGTTTGTCCAGAAAGCATTCTACGCGCCAGCAGCCGTGCTATGCGAGTCCGCTCGGGTACTTGCCAAGTAAGTTGCACTTGTTGATTGATTACGCTTGCCATCGGTTCTCTTAAAGGTGGAGGATTGGAAATAAGCGGCGTGGTGAAGCACTCTTCTTGACTGATGGAAATAGCAATTCCATTGTAATAACTTACTTCTAATCTATAACAATACCTTTCTCCGCAGGTGATATCCCGATCTTCGTACTGCAGTATATTGGCATCACTCCACTGACCAATTTTAACCCCATTTCTAAACAAGGTGTAAGAAGAAAAACCGAAGTGGGCGGGGGGAGTCCAACTTATTCTATTCATTTCCCGCATGGGAATGACGCGCAAAAAGTGCGTAGTAATTTGATTGAGATAGTTTACCGAGGAGTTGGGTGCGCAAGGATTAACGGCTTCGATGGAGTAAGTGTATCTATCGAAAGCTGAGGTAACGCCAGGGGCAGTAAAAGAAGTGCTTCCAGCGGGAAGGTCAAACACTTCTACGGCATTGTTGAGAATGTTTACTTGTCTGAGGCGATAAGCAAAACCTGGTGGAAGAGTGTAACTAATGCGCGCCCTGCCATCGGCAAGTACTTGAACAGACTTTAATACAGGAGCAGGAATCCGAAAAACAACTTCAATCCGTTGCGAAGCAGTACCGCAAGTAATATCTCCATCGGTAATTCCCTTTACGGTAATGGTAAAATTGCCTTCTGCATTATAACTATGCTGATAAGTCTGGTTGCTTTGCGCAAGTTGTGTGCTTCCATCACCCCAATCAATCTGATAGGTAGGGAAATGATTATCCATAATCCTCACTATAGCACGGCGCTCATTACAAACTTGTGCGCTAAACACTGGAGAGCGTGGCTCTAACACTACCAGTTCGATGGGTTCGGAAAAATTACCCCCAGCTCCTAAGGTGTTGAGCCCTTGCCGAATGGAGTATCTTCCTGGACGGGTAAAAGTAAAACTCTTCTCTAGCCTCAATTGTCCATCGCCGTAGTCATATACGATTAAATTAGGTGGAGCTCCAGAACAGTCGATAGGTGTAACGGTAGCAGGAGCACATACTACTGTGGCAGGCAGTTTAAAACAAGGTCGTAAGGGGTTTTGTGCAGACAAGGGAAAAGCAAACAACATCAGCAGCGCACTTAGCCTTGTGTATTTCATGGGGATTTGTGAAAATAGCAGGATAGGCAGGTGCAAAAATAATGCACATCGGGTGGGCAGGATCCAAACAAAAGGTTTTCATGGCGCATTAAGATTAGTGTAACTTTGTGAGTTATTATTGTCTTTCAAGCTATTTTGTTTTCGATGAAACTCCACTTGCACTACAAAGATTTGTTCAGTCAGCGCCATATCGGACCTGATGAGGCTCAAATTAAGCACATGCTGAAGGTAGTAAATGCCCCTTCTGTGGAGGCACTAATGCGAGAAACCATTCCAAGCGGGATCTACGATAGTTCACCGCTTTCCTTGCCTTCACCGCAAACAGAGGAAGCGTTTCTTGACCACTTCAAAAAAATTGTTGAACAAAATCAGATTTTCAAATCCTACATTGGATTGGGTTATCATCCCTGCTTTACCCCGCCGGTCATTCTGCGGAATATTTTAGAAAATCCAGGCTGGTACACTGCTTATACTCCTTACCAAGCAGAAATTGCGCAAGGGCGGCTAGAAATGTTGCTCAATTTTCAAACCATGATTATTGAGCTTACGGGTATGGAAATGGCTAATGCTTCGTTGCTGGACGAAGCTACGGCTGCCGCCGAAGCCATGAGTCTGCTTTATGCTGTCCGTCCAAAAGAGAAGAAAGAAGCATACCGCTTCTTTGTATCGGACAACTGCTTGCCTCAAACCATTGATGTGCTTAAAACTCGTGCTCAGCCGCTGGGCATAGAGTTAATCATTGGCAACCATTGCGAAGTAGACATTGCTGATGAACTGTTGTTTGGTGCACTGTTACAGTACCCTGGTGCAAACGGCAAAGTAGAAGATTATACGGACTTTATTGCCGCTTTGCATGATAAGCAAGTCCTTTGTGCCATAGCATGCGACTTGATGGCATTGGTACTGCTCAAATCTCCTGGAGAGATGGGGGCAGATGTAGCAGTGGGCTCTGCGCAGCGGTTTGGAGTGCCTATGGGCTATGGAGGACCTCATGCAGCATTTTTTGCTACTAAAGATATCTACAAACGCCAAATTCCTGGACGGATTATTGGCATTTCTAAAGATGCACACGGAAAGCCAGCCTACCGAATGGCATTGCAGACGCGAGAGCAACACATAAGGCGAGAGAAGGCTACTTCCAATATTTGCACAGCTCAAGTGCTGTTAGCTATTGTTTCGGCAGCTTATGCCATGTATCACGGTCCAAAAAGATTGAAAGCCATTGCTCAGCGGATTCATGGGCTGGCAGTGGTGCTCTCTCAAGCCCTTAAGAAGTTGGGCTATCAACTTGCTCACGAGCATTTTTTTGATACTTTGCAAATTAACAGCCACGCTGAGCTTACTGCAGTTATTCGCCGGCTAGCAGAAGAAAAACGCATTAATTTGCAATATGACCTTGCTCCTCCTCATATCGGCATAGCACTTAACGAAACCACTACTTTGAGTGACCTAACTGAGCTAGTAACAATTTTTGCAAAAGCTCGTAATACGACTTTGCAATTTAGTTTGTCAGCTGATGAAGTGGAGTCCCCCTTACCAGAGGCTTTGTGGCGCACTTCAGATTTTCTTGCTCACCCTGTGTTCAATACTTATCACTCTGAGCATGAAATGCTTCGCTATTTGAAGCAATTGGAAAATAAAGACTTTTCCCTTGTTCACGGCATGATTCCGCTGGGCTCCTGTACCATGAAATTAAATGCTGCCGCGGAGATGATTCCTATTACTTGGCCTGAACTAAATCAACTGCATCCTTTTGCTCCTATAGAACAAGCAAAAGGCTATCAAGAAATTTTTCGCTCTTTAGAGCAATGGCTTTGCCAAATTACGGGTTTAGAGGCTGTTTCATTCCAACCTAACTCAGGGGCACAAGGCGAGTATACGGGACTGATGGTCATTCGCGCTTATCATCAAGACCGCGGCCAGGGGCATCGGAACGTAGCGCTTATCCCTTCTTCTGCTCATGGGACCAATCCTGCAAGCGCTGTCATGGCAGGTATGAGAGTGGTGGTAGTAAAGTGCGACGAAGAAGGCAATATTGATTTGGCGGATCTGAAAGCCAAAGCCGAAGCTCATAGCCACGAGCTTGCTTGCCTGATGGTAACTTATCCTTCTACTCATGGCGTTTTTGAAGAAGAAATTCAACAAATTTGTGATATTATTCACCAACATGGAGGTCAAGTGTACATGGATGGTGCTAATATGAACGCACAAGTAGGCTTGACCAGTCCTAAAGCAATTGGTGCTGATGTATGTCATTTAAATTTACATAAAACGTTTTGCATTCCTCACGGAGGAGGCGGTCCAGGCATGGGACCTATTGTCGTAGCGCGACACCTTGCCCCTTACTTGCCTGGTCACGTATTTGTAAAAACGGGTGGCGAAAGAGCCATTAGCGCTGTTTCAGCAGCGCCTTTTGGCAGTGCTTCCATCTTAGCTATTTCTTATGCGTACATTTCTATGATGGGCGCTGAGGGACTCAAACGCGCCAGCGAAATTGCCATCCTAAATGCTAACTACATCAAAGATCGGCTAAAGGATTATTACCCAATACTTTACTTAGGAAAAAATGGACGCTGCGCCCATGAAATGATCATCGATTGCCGTCCATTCAAGTCAATAGGCATCGATGTGGAAGACATTGCTAAACGCTTAATGGACTATGGGTTCCATGCTCCTACCATTTCTTTTCCCGTTCCAGGAACGATGATGATAGAACCTACGGAAAGCGAAACCCTGCAGGAATTAGACCGCTTCTGCCAAGCGATGATAGCCATTCGGAAAGAAATTGCAGAAATAGAACAAGGCACCGCTGACCGCCATAACAACGTACTTCGCAATGCGCCTCATACTGCCGACATGTTGCTTTCTGAGCAATGGGATAAACCATATTCGCGCCAGAAGGCGGCTTATCCATTACCTCACTTACGCGCTAACAAGTTTTGGCCTCCAGTAAGCCGCATTGACAATGCCTACGGCGACCGAAATTTGGTATGCACTTGCGCCCCTGTGGCAGCATATGAAATGCAGGAAGTACCGTTGCGATAACACGCCCTATCCTGAAAAAACTTTTTTCTTAGCCCTGCCTGGCAAGTAAAAATTAAAAAGCCCATCTAGCTTTATGGCCAGGTGGGCTCACTTATTAGCTAACCTCAGGCTAGTAGCCCGGATTCTGCGTCATATTTGGATTGGCATTGATTTCGACAATGGGAATGGGCCAAGTCCAACGGGGACTGTTGGGGGCTAAATTGCACTGAGTGGCTGGAGGAGTGCAATTTTGTCGGTTAATAGTGCGCGTAGTGCGCTTGAGGTCGAACCAGCGATGTCCTTCTAAAAACAGTTCGCGGCGGCGTTCGTCGGCAATTGCTCTCACTAGAGCCTCTCCCGTTTCATTGCCTGGAACAAAGTTTTGAATACGTGCAGCGCGCAAAGTATTCAAATCTTGCAAAGCACCGGAGGTATCGCCAGTGCGCAAACGGGCTTCTGCGCGAATGAGGTACATTTCCCCTGTGCGCAATACTTTAAAGTCTACTACGCCATCGCGGTTATTGCCTTTGCCTAGATACTTGATGGGAATAATGCGCGTTTGAGGACGAGGAGCGCGCGTGCCAAAACCAGGGGCTAAATAGCTGCTGAAACGAATATCATTAGCGCGGTCGTAAAGGGCTGCTAAATCAGGAGAGGCGTCAAAGGAAGCGCGGTCTGCTCCAGCGGGGGAATACACCTCCAACGCTGGACCGCCTTCCCCTGGATTAAAGCGAATAGCCCAAGCTACTTCCACTGCGCTTTCATCGCGCCAAATGGCCGGAAACTGAGTGCGAGTAGCCAGCGGCAAAGCGTTGATAACATTGGTAGCAAAGCGAATAGCCTCAGCATTAAGCCCTGCATAGAGGCATATGCGCGCTAACATCGCATTGACAGTGGTTGCGTCTATGTTTACTCGGCGAGTAGCCGTGTTGATAGCGCGGTCTACATCGCTTAACAAGCGCAAGGCTTCGTTTAAATCGGCAAAGATGCGGTCGTATACTTCTTTAACCGTAGCTCGAGGAGGGCGCAAATTAGGATTGTTAGTGGAAGGTTGCGTCATAATAGGCACAGCAGGTTCGTTGGAATTGCGATCGTAGCTGTTGGCAAACCACTTCAATAGGTCGAAATGCAACCAAGCCCGCAGTGCCAGTGCCTGCCCTTTAATGCGGTTGGCAGTTTTTTGATTAGTGGAAGTGGTAAAATCATCAATGCCGTTAATAACAATATTAGCCGAGTTGATGACTGTATAAAGCCCTAGCCATGCATCTGCTACAGCTCCATTATCCGCTGCATAAACCCAATCCACCATGCCGCGAGTGCCTTGCGGAAGGTTTTCAGGAGATTCTTTCAAGTTATCGCTCATCATATCGGGCATTACTGATTGGTTGCGCCCATACAGGTTTACGCTGCGCAACTGCGAATAAGCTCCGTTTAAGGCCGCTTCGAAATTTTCAATGGTTTTAAAGGCATTGGACTTATCCAAAATGTGCGTGGGATTGATTTTATCCACCAGATTGGCACATGAAGCAGCCAAAAAAGTGAAGGTAGTGGTGAGGGTGTATTTGAGCAGTTTCATAGTTGTTGCCTGGTTTAAAATCCTAAGTTGATGCCAAAGGTAACAGTTCGAAGAGCGGGATATTGCGCCCCGGTGAGTTGTCCTCCGGTAATTTCGGGGTCAAAGCCTAAAAACTCGGTAATGGTGAACACATTTTGTCCTTGTACAAACAAGCGCAAGGAAGAAATTTTAGCCTTGTTGATGAGATTGGTGGGGAAGGTGTAGGAAAGGACTACATTGCGCAAACGCCAGAAATCGCCTTTTTCGAGAAAACGCGTAGTGCCGCGTTGCATTTCTTGGTCAGGGCGCGGGATATCAGTAATGTCTCCAGGTTTTTGCCAGCTTCTCAGCAAGGCGCGCGAGAGGTTGTCTATGTAGTAAGTAGGATCTTCTACGTTGGTGCGGTCATTGTTGTAAATTTTGTGACCTAACACGTAGTTCCAAAGGAAAGTAAGCTCTAACCCTTTGAAGGTAAAGGTGTTAGTAATGCCGCCGAAGTAGGGTGCATCTCTCACACCGAAAATTTGTCGATCATTGGGGCTATAGGTTTCCGTTACTTCTCCGTCAGGACGGCGATAAAGCGCGTTGCCATTTTGTGGATTCACACCTGCATACTCTACTAAAAAATGGCTGTTTACGGGATGTCCCACGCGTTGAATGATAAGTCCGCTTATGATTTCCTTTTCTCCTGCCAGGTCTACAATCTTGTTGCGATTAAGAGTGAAGTTGATGTGGCTAGTCCAGCGGAATTGTCCTGTTCTAAGGTTGACTGTGTTAAGGGCAATTTCTATGCCGCGGTTGCGCATCTTGCCTGCGTTGCGGTTCTGGCTGGTAAATCCTGTAGTACGGGATAGCTGTACGGGTAAGAACATGTTGGTGGTCAGGTTGTTGTAGAATTCTATGCTACCACTGATGCGATCGTTAAACAATCCAAACTCAATTCCTGCATTGAGCATGTTTTTCTGCTCCCAGCCTAGTTCTGGGTTGGAAAGTTGCGTAAGCACTAACCCAGAAGCGCCGTCATAAACGGCAGTAGAGGCAAAAAGCTCTCTGGCAGCAAAGTCGCCAATGCCGAAAGAACCAAACGCACTGGTAAAGCCTGCTTGGCTACCCACTGTGCCATAGCTAGCTTTTAATTTCAGCAAGGAAAGTTTGCTTTTGTCTATCCCTGCCATAAAACTTTCCTCAGAAATCACCCAACTGCCACCTAAGGACCAGAAATTGCCCCAGCGGCGTTGTGGACCAAAGCGGGAAGAACCATCACGGCGCAAAGTAGCACTTGCAAAATAGCGGTCTTTGTAGCTGTAATTAGCTATTAAAAAGTAAGACACTAAGGCACTTTCAGAAGCATTGCCGCGCACTAAAGGGATGAAATTATTGGTAGGACTTCCAGGAGTAATGCCTGCCTCATTTTGCAAGTTTCCTGTTAAGCCAAATCCTGTAAAGCCAAAAGTGCCAAATCGGTTGCGCACTACTTCTTGGAATAGCCCTACGTTGAGGTTATGCTCGCCAAAAGTTTTGGTGTAGTTGAGTGAAGTAGTACCTGTCCAGCGGGTATTGCGGAAGAAATTGCGCGTTAAGGCTCCATTGCGCCGATTGGCAGCCGATTGTCCCACTACTGACTTGCGGCTAAAGAAAGTGGTACTTTCCTGATTTTCGTAATCAACTCCCCAAATAGTGCGTGCAGAAAGCCCTTTCAAGAATGGAAAACTATACTCTATAAATGCGCTACCTACTCCTTTGAACTCCCGCGTACCGCGAAACGTTTCTAACATTTCTTGCACGGGATTGGGTTGCCCAGAGCGAAATTGGGTATATGACCCATCAGGTTGGAAGGGGGTTTCATAAGGGTTTGCCCAGCGGATGGCATTAAGTGGAGAGGCAATTCCTGTGTTAGCTTCTGTAGTATTGCGATAGTCGGAATATCCAGCAGTGGCGTTGAGTCCAAAGCGCAGGTTGCCCGTATTGTGTTCTATGTTTACCCGACCTGTGTAACGGTCTAGCCCTGTGAAACGCACTGTGCCAGACTGCTGGAAGAGGTTGCCAGAAAGGTAAAAAATAGTTTTTTCATTACCTCCAGAAGCGCTAATTTGATGTTGAGCCGTTTGTCCTACTTGAAAAATTTCTTTTTGCCAATCAGTTTCAATGGTGCGCAGCCGAGCAATTTCAGCAGGAGAGAGGTCTTCCAATGGAGTGCCGCCGATGCGCAACTCGTAGTCGATTTTTTCGTTGGTGTTCATTAATTCTAATCTATTGCGCGGAAAGAAGGACCAACCCTGTTGACCAGCATATTCGATTTTAGCACTTCCTGCCTTGCCGCGTCTTGTGGTAACAACAATTACTCCATTGGAGCCGCGAGAGCCATAAATGGAGGTAGCAGCTGCATCCTTAAGCACGTTGACTGATTCGAAATCAGCAGGGTTAAGCGTGGCAAAATTTTGAGCTGAAATTTGTACTCCATCAACAATATAGAGCGGTTCGTTAGTGCCGTTGATAGAACCGACGCCGCGAATGCGCACCGCTGCTGGAGCCCCCGGCTGACCAGAGTTAGCCACTACTAACAACCCTGGTGCTTGTCCTTGTAGCATTTGGTCAAAAGAGCCTAGCGGAACTGCACGAATAATTTCTGCATTTACCACTGCTGCCGAGCCAGCAAGGGCTTTTTTCTCCTGCTGACCGTACCCAGTAACTACTACTTCTTGCAAAGTTTTTGTATCAGGCATCATCACTACATCGATAGTAGTGCGGTTGCCAATTTCTATTTCTTGTGTTGCAAAACCTACAAAGCTAAACACTAGTGTTTTTGCATTAGCAGGCACGTTAATCCGATACCTTCCTTCTGCATCCGTAGTAGCACCAGAGGTAGTACCTTTAATCAAAATAGATACTCCTGGAAGAGGAACTTTTTCAGCACCGTCGGTAACAGTGCCAGAAATCTGCCTCTCTTGTGCCAGTACAAAGGTAGCTATCAAAGTACCCAATGTACAGAGTAGAATTTGCCTCATTGTTTGCTTGAATTTGGTGGTATTTCGTTCCAAGTTTAAGGATTAATATGCGTGTAGTCAAAAAAAAGATGCGTTATTTAACAAAGCAAGTCGGAACTTTCATCCAATTTGAGCAATTTGCGACCTTGTTTAGAAAATGCTTTTTATGATAGATGCTGCATTTTGCCGCTGATGCCCATTGTGACCTGTTGAGTTATTTACAAGGGGTTCCTAATGCTTCTCCGTTTGCCGAGGAGAGTCGCTGCAGCTTAACTCAATTACAGCAAGGTGGAGTAGCTTTGCAAACGATGGCTATTTTTACCACTACCCAGCCTGGCAGCGTTCAAGCAGGAGCCCAGCAAGCCAACCATTTTCTTCAACTGCTTACTCGTTATCCAGACAAAGTATATACTCCAACCTGTGCAGAACACCTGCAAAATGTATTGCGAGAGCCTCGAATTGCTTTGGTAGCCGCTATTGAAAATGCTTCGAGTTTTTGTCTAGAAAATGAACCACTGCAAAACGGCTTCCAACAACTTGATAAATTAGAGCATCAGCTAGGAAAAATTTTTTACATCAGTCTGACTCATCATACTGAAAATCGCTTCGGAGGAGGTAATTATACGAACATTGGTCTTAAAGAGGATGGTAAACGCTTGCTAGATTACTTAGCCAATAAACGAATTGCCATTGATTTTTCTCATGCCAGTGATGCACTTGCTTATGGCATACTAGAACACATAGACAAAAATCACCTCCCTCTGAAAGTTATAGCCAGCCATTCAAATTTTAGAGCCGTGCATCATCATCGGCGCAATTTGCCTGACGATATTGCCAAAGCTATTATCCAGCGGGGCGGTATCATTGGACTTACTTGGTTAAAAGCCTATGTAGGCAACCAACCCACCGATTTACTGCGGCACTGGCAACATGGAAAGCGTTTGGGAGCAGCCATGGTGTGCGGAGCTGATTTGTTTTACTATCAACCCAAAGACTTTCCTTCTGGTGTGTATTTTGAAAGATATTCTAACGCAAGTAATTTTTTGATGCTAAAAGAAGATATGGAAAATTTCGGAGTACAAAAAGACGACTTAAGTAACTTTTTTACTACCAACTTAATTTCTTTCCTAAAAAATCTGTGGTTTAATTGATTACTCGCCGAAGGCAAGTGGATTTTTTACTTAAAAAGCCAAAAAATTACGTCTCATAGCTCCCTTAACACAACCTCGAACTTAAATATATTGCATTTTATTGCGTTAAATAAGGAAAAAATTTAGCCTACTTTTCCATATGGGACAACCTAGCAGCAATCCTGCCAATTTCTTAGCTAGCCTATTTATTTCATTGTTAATTTACGCTACATTTTCGCAAAATAATCTTTACGCCCAACGCTACCCCATTGAAGAAATCTTAACTTTGCTTGAGCGTGGTCACTACTCTTCAGCTAACCTACTTCTGCAAACCAATCTCGAATTAGATTCAACTGACAACGAGTCGCGCGTATTGCTAGGTACGCTCATAGCACAAAATGGGCTATGGAGAGAGGCTATTCAACTTTGGCAACAAGGTCTGCAAAATAAAGAAACTGATTACCCCCTGTTAATGTCCATTGGCGAGTGCTACTTGCGTCAGGCAGAAGCCTTATTCTATCGCGATTGCGTTCCTACAAGCGCATTGCCTTTAGAATTTGCTTCCACTGAATACCTTGCTCTTGCTGATTCAGCTATCGCTGCTTTTCAACAAGCCCTTCACTACTATCCCTATGAAAGTGCTCCTCTCTACTCTCTTGCCGATGCGTACAAACTCAGAGGCAACTATGAACAAGCCCTTCACTACGCTGCCTTGTTAGCTTACATGTTTCCAATGGAAGAACAACACCATACATTGCTGGGAAAATTATTAATTCAGCAAAAAGATTACTCGGCAGCCGAGAAAGCTCTTGCCAAAAGTCTTGCTATTAATCCGCGTTATACTCCCGCTCTAAAGGCGTTGGCAGAAATAGCTCTTGCGCAAAATAACCTAGAAAAAACGGGACAGTTTGTCAAACAAGCCGCTTTTTACGATTTTATTCCTCCGTTCATTGAACTTGCTTACACGGAGAAGAATTATGAAATTTTTTCGTGCTTGTCTTCTGCCCTAGCAGAAGAAAACAAGAAAGAAGGAATTCGCCAACTGTTGCTGTCTTTTATAAATGATTCCACTGCGGAAAGTACGGCATGGCTTGCTACGGCAATTTGGCATCAACTGGTGCCCTATGAGCTAGAAGAAGTAATATGGGAAGAATTTACTTTGCGCGGCAAGCAAGCCCAACGCCTTATAATGGAAATGGCTCACCATACTGATAACTGGGTTTTACTGGGAAAATTGTGTCAGTACATGGTGCAATTGCAAATTCCAGGTACATTTGACTTTCTTGTTTCCTTATTGCCTAAAGATAAATTTGCAGAGTCGCCCCTGAAAATTGCTTTTTGGTTAGCCATTCTAGGCAATGATTTAGCCGTGCCTTACCTAGTGCGCCAACTTCAACAAAAGGAGGAAGTCGGCTTGTATGAGCAAGGAACGATTGCTGCCCGCAGAAGAGCCGCTTTAGCCCTAGCGCAGTTTCCTGTACATACTTCATTACAAGCCTTGCAACAAGGACTTGCCGACGAGGAGATAAAACCCTACTGTGCAGCTGCTCTCTATCGTCTTACAATGAAGGAAGAATACTTAAAAATCATTTGCCAGTTAGCGGGCAAAGGCTGGAAAAATGAAGAAGTAGCAGAGTTTCTCCATTTAATAGGCACTTCATCAGCCGAAGAAGTTGCACAGTTGATAAGGTAGTAGAACTTGTCAGATAAGGAGTTGTTCCTTTTGTGTCAAGATCGCATCGATAACTTTGCGCAAGTGGTCTCTACATCAATTTTTATTTCTTCATAACTCTTACACGATTGCCCTCGAGTAAGAAAGGCTTGTTTTTTCTTTACCTCGCACTGCAATAGTTGTTTTTTTGCTTCCTATGTTAATCCGTTTGCTTTTTATATCTTAGCTAACATTATCACTATGCCGAGGTGTTGGGGTTGTTTGTAGCTTAATTGTTAATCAAGTTAACTAATTTGTAGGTTACTGATGAAAATATTGTCCGTATTGCGGCGAAGAAATTTTCTCAAACAGGCAGCAGCTTTATCACTTTACACTCCCTTGAGCAGCATAGGGGCTAAGCTCATTGCTGGGGACTTACACCGGGCCATTGAGTTGGCTGGCCAAAAAACGACAGAGGAAATTATCCGCGACGAGTCATTTTGGTACCAAATCAAACAAGCATTTACTGTTTCATCCACTATCTTGAACTTGAACAATGGAGGAGTGTCGCCTCATCCACGAGTGGTGCAAGAAGCCGTAGAACGCTACAATCGCTTTTCTAACGAAGCTCCTAGTTACTACATGTGGCGCATCTTGGATGCGGGTCGTGAACCGCTGCGGGCTCGTCTGGCAGAATTAGCAGGCTGCTTGCCAGAAGAAATTGCCATCCAACGGAATGCCACTGAAGCCCTAGAAACGGTTATTTTCGGGTTGCGGCTGCAAAAAGGTGATGAAGTGGTTTTAGCTCGGCAAGACTATCCTAGCATGATTAATGCCTGGCGCCAGCGCGAGAAACGCGATGGTATTGTATTGCGTTATGCTAATTTACAACTGCCTTCAGAAGATAAAGAAGCAATCATCCGACAATACACTTCTTTGTTTTCAGCAAAGACTAAAGTTGTACATATTACGCACATTATCAATTGGTCGGGGCAAATAATACCTGTGCGCCCCATTGCGCAGGCTGCTCATGCAAGAGGAATAGAAGTAATAGTGGACGGGGCGCATAGCTTTGGCTTGCTCAATTTTCGCATTCCCGACCTAGAAGCCGATTACTTTGGCACAAGCCTGCACAAATGGCTTACGGCTCCCTTTGGAAGTGGCATGCTTTACGTGAAAAAGGAAAAAATTGCCCAGTTATATCCCCTATTTGCAGCTCCAGACCCTGAAAGTAACGACATTCGCAAATTTGAACACTTAGGCACGCGACCCTTTGCCAATGAACAAGCCATAGGGCAGGCAATTGACTTTCACCTTATGATAGGAGCGGAACGAAAAGCCCTGCGATTGCATTACCTCAAAAATTATTGGGCTGAACAAGTAGTAACTTTGCCAAAAGTGCGCTTACACACTTCGCTTAACCCTGAATTTGGTTGCGCCATCGGGCTTTTCTCCGTAGAAGGAAAAACCCCAGCGGAAATAGATAGCGCCCTTTTTAATCAATACAAGATACACACCGTTGCCATTGAATGGGAAAACATCAAAGGTGTGCGAGTTACCCCTAATGTATATACTACCACTCATGATTTAGACCGCTTGGTAAATGCTATACATCGGATAGCTTCTTTATGAGAACGGACAACAAATATGCACAACTAAGTAAAGAAAGAAAGGGGCGAATAGGTAAATTTGTCTATCCTTTCAGAGTATTTGGTTACATTCTTGCGGCTATTACTGTTGCCTACACGCATCTAAATCATTACCAACACCTTTCCATTTACGCTACTTTTTTTTGCTGGTGGGCAGCTATTTATCCCCATGCAGCACTTGGCTATTATCTTATCACAGGGAGCAGATACGTAGCAGAACATCGCATTTTGACTCTCGATATGTTTTGCATAGGATGGCTTACTTCGTTGGTTTTTTATGCTCCTGTGTTATTTCTACCCTTTTTGATTACTAATTCAACAGCCAATTTAGCGCTAGGAGGTCCGCGCCTATTTTTTTCAGGATGGGTATCCTATGCCATAGGGCTTTTGATATCTGGTTTTTTGGTAGCATGGGAGTTCAGCGATATTCCTGCCAACTGGTTAATGATCCTTCCTTTTTCTTATCTCATCATAGGAACGCATTTTTTTGGCTTTTTAGCCTATATGTACGGCTCCAAATTCCGCAAAAGCAAGGCACAAATAGAAGAGCAAAATTTGCGCCTCATGCTTCAAACCGATGACCTGACTATTTTAAATGAAGAGTTGCAGCAGCAAGCGGAAGAAATTAACATGCAGCGCCAACAGATAGAGGAACAAAATCGCTTACTATTCAAGCAAAATCAAAGCATTGGTGAAAGCATTGCCTATGCCAGACGCATTCAACAGGCTATTTTGCCTTTAGAAGAAGAAATCAGAACCTTTTTGCCTCAATCTTTCGTTTGGTACAGTCCTAAAGATGTCGTTTCAGGAGATTTTTACTGGTTTGCCCCGTTGGAGAATCAAATATTGATTGCTGCTGCAGACTGTACAGGTCATGGCATTCCTGGCGCCTTCATGAGTTTAATAGGAAACGACGCTTTGCACGAAATCGTCATTACGCGCAGCATTACTCGCCCCGACTTAATTCTGGAAGAACTTCGCTTGAGCATAAACAAAGCCTTGCGCCAACATGCCACCCAAAACCAAGACGGAATGGAAATAGGCATTTGTGCAATAGACATTGTACAAGGGCAACCAGCTTATGGAAGCGGATACCTTTATTTTGCCGGTGCGGGAATTCCTCTCTTCCATGTAATGGAGGGAAAAGTACAAATGGTCCGCGGCGATAAAATTCCTATTGGAGGGTGGAACCGATTTAGCACCATGAAATTCCAACTTCATACCATTGCCTTGCAAAAGGGCTTGCATTTTTATCTTTTCTCCGATGGCTATACAGACCAGTTCGGTGGACCGGAAAATAGAAAGTTTGGACGTAAACGCCTTGAACAGCTCTTAAGCGAAATTTATTGCTTGCCTGTTGAGCAGCAAAAACAGCGCATCAAAGATACTATTGAAAACTGGCGACTGGTAGCTTGCGAAGACCAGCTCGATGACCTTTTGGCAATTGGAGTTAAATTGTAAATCTGATAGCGGGTTTTTGTAAGAGTTTGTTTAGCTATGATTGTGCTGGTTGTTTTATTTAAAATATTTTGTAGCTATTGGCTGCATCCCATTCATATCAGCCTGTGTGAGATTCGTTTCAATCCTTCTTCGAAACAGTTGGAAATTACTCATAAAATTTTTATAGACGACTTGGAAAATGCTTTAGAACATCACTACCAGTTGCGCACCTATCTTGCCACAGCAAAAGAGCATCCCGATTCAGAAAAATTAATCGAGCGCTATCTTCGCCAAAGGTTTGAGTGCACTGCCAATAACAAACCCGTGCAATGGAAGTACTTGGGAAGAGAATACGAACTCGATGCCATCTGGATTTATCTAGAAGCGGAGCAAGAATCTCCTTTGCAATCTATTGAAGTTAGAAACTCAGTACTACTTGAACTTTTTGACGATCAAATCAACTTTATTCAGGTTGATTCCTCAGGAGAGCGAAAAAACCTACGACTTGGAAGGCACCAAGAAAAAGGATGGTTGTATTTTTGACACTTTTCGAAAAAATAGGCAAGCAAAACACATCTGGCAGATTGAAATAGCCTTTTTACATTAATGCTTTCGCTTGATGACGTACTCTATCAACTGCAGCATAGCAGTTTTATAAGGTGAATCGCCAAAATTGCAAAGAATAGCACGGGCTTGCCTAACATAACCTTCCATTACTTGACAAGCGTATTCTATACCTCCTGACCGGCGGACAAAATCAATCACTTCCGCAATAGCTTGGCTATTTTCTGACTTATTTTTTATCAAATTGATAATGTAGTTTTTTTCTTTCCGCTTGGCTTGGTTAAGAGCAAAGATGAGGGGCAGGGTCATTTTTTTTTCTTTGATATCTATCCCTACTGGTTTGCCGATTTCCTCATTACTATAGTCAAAAAGATCATCTTTTATTTGGAATGCAATGCCTATTTTTTCACCTAAGTTGCTCATGCGCTTGACAATTTCATCACCTGCTCCTACGGAAGCCGCTCCTACAGCGCAACAAGAGGCAATTAGAGTAGCTGTTTTTTGGCGGATGATTTCGAAATAAATGGCTTCGTCAATATCTAACCGACGCGCTTTTTCCATCTGCAGCAATTCACCTTCGCTCATTTGGCGCACAGCATCGGAGACAATGCGCAGTAGGTCAAAATCTCCGTGTTCTATAGAAAGCAGCAAGCCCCGTGAGAGCAAGTAATCTCCTACCAATACTGCTATTTTGTTTTTCCACAAAGCATTTATAGAAAAAAAACCTCTGCGATAACTAGCAGCATCCACCACGTCGTCGTGCACTAAGGTAGCTGTATGGAGTAATTCTATAAGAGCCGCACCTCGGTAAGTTGCTTCAGTAATATTGCCACACATGCCCGCTGCTAAAAATACAAACATGGGTCGTATTTGCTTGCCCTTGTGTTTGACAATGTAGGTCATAATTTTGTCTAACAGCAACACTTTGGTGCGCATGGAATCCCTGAAGCGGATTTCAAAGATTTCCATTTCAGCAGCAATAGGCGATTTGATGGTCTCTAGAGTAACAGTCATGAAAAGGGCGAAAATTTTAACGGATAAAGATAGAGCGCAAATGAAAAAAGCATTAGTAAAATTTTAACTTAGCACACCTAATACAACTATCTGCCCTATGTTACTGTTTTTGACAGCAATACAGCACCATCTATACACAATTTCCTTAACTGCCTATGAAACCGAATCGACGCTACTTTCTCAAACAAATCGCTGGGTTCACCGCTCTTAGCGCAGCGGGTGTATGGACTCTTGCTTGTTCCAATAGCTCTAATCAACAACAGCAAGAAAATACTCCCACTACTGAGGCAAAGGCAACTCCTCCTACGGTGCCTTTCTTTAAAATTTCTTTGGCACAATGGTCTTTGCACAATGCGTTGTTTGCTGGGCAACTCAATCCATTAGACTTTCCCATTAAAGCAAAAAAAGATTTCGCCATTGAGGCGGTGGAGTACGTAAGTATTTTTTACAAGGACAAAGCAAAAGACACAGCTTACCTTGCCGAGCTCAAAAAACGCTGCCAAGACAATGGCGTTGTGAGCGTGCTAATTATGGTGGATGCAGAAGGCAACTTAGGCGATGCCGATGCTAAAAAGAGAATGCAAGCCGTAGAAAACCATTACAAGTGGATTGAGGCTGCTAAATTTTTGGGATGCCACTCTATTCGGGTCAATGCCTATGGGGAAGGTACAGCAGAACAAGTCAAGCAAAACGCCATCGATGGACTCACCAAACTTACTGAATTTGGCATTAAGCACGATATTAACGTGATTGTAGAAAATCACGGCAATTATTCTTCCAACGGCAAATGGCTGGCTGAAGTAATTAGCACAGTAAATAAAAACCTCAACACTGACCGCTGTGGTACCCTTCCTGACTTTGGCAACTTTTGCACCAAGTACAAAAACAACCGCTGGGAAGACGGTTGCCAAGAAGAGTACGACCGTTATTTAGGGGTAAGTGAGCTCATGCCCTTTGCCAAAGGAGTGAGTGCGAAGTCCTATGATTTTGACCAGCAAGGCAATGAAACTAAAATAGACTATCGACGCATGCTGCAAATTGTCAAGCAAGCAGGTTACACGGGATATATTGGTGTAGAATACGAAGGCAAACGGCTTTCTGAAGAAGAAGGCATCCGCGCTACTAAGGCTTTGCTAGAACGTTTGGCACAAGAAGTATAAAGTAGGTGTTTTTATTTGCATCGTAGGACTTACACATACGTAAAACTGTATAATATTTTTACACCTCGTAAAAAAATTTGCAGCTTGGCATCAATTTCGTAGAGACATCGCATGCGACGTCTCTACGAATGGTGCATGCAACATTCCTAGAATGACTAATATCCGATCTACCAATCACCCAAACCAAAAACGAACAAATGGTAAATATTTTTTCACAATCCAATTCCGTTTTAACTGTTGTTCGTTCATACAAATTGAAATGGTCGCTAGTATCTCCACGAACGATGGCAAGGTAATCCAGCAATTGTTCGATCTGAAAAGTTATCACTTAAATACCTCAGCCATTGAAATTTGCAAGTGAGGGAAAAGGGCAGAGGTGGCTTTATCTTCCGCAGTGAAAACATTTTCGTAGACAAAGCGCCCCTGTTGCAGAACGTACTGCTGCACTATTGCTTCGTTGGGGTATACTATCCAGTATTCCCCCACGCCTGCTTCTTGATAAAGTTCAAATTTGTCTTTAGTGTCAGTAATGGCGCTGGCAGGAGAGATGATTTCAATAATCCAATCAGGAGCGCCGTTGCAGCCCCTGCCATCAGCAAGTTTTTCTGCATCGCACACTACGCATAAATCAGGCTGGACAACGGTGTATACTTCCTTATCTTCCAAAACTGACCTTCGGCGGTCATACAAACGCACATCAAAAGGTGCGTGAAAAACTTCGCATTGTTTATTTTCGAAAAAAAGCAATAGGGATTTGGTTAATCTTGCTGATATCTTTTGATGTTTGACTCCAGGGGCAGCCATTCGGCGGATGTAACCCTTGAGCAATTCTATTCGTTCAGCAAACTTCCACGTCAGGTAATCCGCATACGAATAGCGTTGGCTACTATCTAATTCGGCAAGGGAAGTAATCATAGGCAAAAGTGTTTAACTTAATGGTTTACATATTCCAGCGAAAACTAGACTCTATCCAACCGCCGCCTACTACATCATCTCCTTCGTAAAAAACCGCTGCTTGTCCTGGAGCGATGGCATAAACAGGTTTGTCAAATAATACTTTCACGCGGTTGCCTTCTTGGATAATGGTGGCAGGGGTGCCAGGTTTGTCGTTATAGCGGACACGAGTAACCGTTTTGAGGGGTTGGTCGATTTGCTCATATTTCATTAGATTGAGTTGGTTTACCCACATGCCATCGCGGGCAAGTTCTTTATAAGTTCCCAGTACTACCTGGTTAGTTTCCTTGCGAATCTCGGTAACAAACACTGGGTAGCCCAGTGAAATGCCCAGTCCTTTCCGCTGTCCAATGGTGTAGAATGGATAGCCTTGGTGTTTGCCCACTACGGTACCATCTTCTAAAATAAAGTCCCCGCCTGCTACTTTTTCCTCTAAGTTAGGTACGCGACGGCGCAGAAAGCCGCGATAGTCATTGTCGGGAATAAAACAAATTTCATAGCTTTCGGACTTGTTGACTAAATCCATGAAACCGCGCTCTTTTGCCATTTGGTAAATTTCAGACTTGTGCAACTTACCTAAAGGAAAAATAGTGCGGCTGAGACTTTGCTGAGATACTCCCCAAAGGGCATAACTTTGGTCTTTGGCGTGATCTACTCCTTTGGATACTATATATCTTCCATTTTCATAGCGGAGGTTGGCGTAATGTCCTGTAGCAATGTAGTCGCAGCCTAGTTTATCTGCGCGACGCAGGAGCGCGTCCCATTTGATGTGCGTATTGCAAAGTACACAGGGGTTAGGGGTACGCCCTGCCAAGTATTCGTTAGTAAAATGGTCTATGACGTAGTCGCCAAATTCTTGGCGAATGTCTATAATGTAGTGGGGAAAACCTAGCTGAACGGCTACATAACGAGCATCGTTAATAGAATCCAAGCTACAGCAGCCAGTTTCTTTTTTGCTTCCCCCTGAAGAGGCATAGTCCCACGTTTTCATGGTCATGCCGATGACTTGATAACCTTGTTCGTGAAGCAACACCGCTGCCAAAGAACTATCTATGCCGCCGCTCATGGCAACTAATACTCTGCCTTTAGCACTCATTGTCAAAACAAAAACACAAAGCTATTTTTTGTAACTAACACCTGCCAGTAGGGAAATGTTCAACAAGAGAGTTAGCCAAAGCTTTAGAAAAAAAACCTGGCGTTTTAAGTTCGCCAGGTAAGTAACATTGTTTTTCTATTGTTTTTCCAACTCCAGTTCTTCTATCTTACCTGCCGCATTGCGCTTGACGTTAATGATGCGGTGAGGCGCTTTTTTCTGGTCTTTCAGGTAGTTGAGGTATTTGCTGATAGTAGTAGGGCGGTCGTAGTCTTTTTCGCCATTAAAGGTACCGATGACAATTAACACAGGGGTATCGGGAGAGGCAAACAACTGAAGGGCTTCTTGAATGCGCCGATTAGCTATTTCGGTATTGCCTGAACCTACAATGTCGCGAAAGTAATCTTGGATGGTCATTGCTTTGGCAACCTCTGCCTTGCGCCGTTCTTCTTCTGCCTTGCGGCGTTCTTCCTCTGCGCGGCGTGCTTTCTCAGCGGCTAATTTTTGTTCTACTTGCCTGATAAGGGCTTGCACCTCAGGGTCATCTATGTTTTGTCCCTTGATGCGGGCAAGGGCTTGTTCTCGTTCTTCTATGGAACGGCTTTCATCGTTGAGCAGGGCTTGTAGTTCCGACTTGGCTTGCGAAATGCGCCGAGCTTTCGCCTCAGCAGCCTGTTGTTCAGCTATTTTTTTCTTGCTTTTGCACGAAGTAACTCCCCCTAGTGCAACCAGCCCGATGAATAATATCCAACAAAACCTTTGCATACTATTATGCATTTTTACCAGTCTTCGAAGGTAACAAAATCATGCCGAAATATGTTGCTTTGCCATAATTTTGAATGGCAAACTCGTTTGCAGGTGTTCTATCGCTACTTCATTCGACCTTTGTTGTTTTTGTTGGAGGCTGAAAAGGCTCACGAACTTACTTTTAGACTCATTAGGATACTATTTTCTTTGCCATTGGTAAAAAATCTTGTGCGTTTTTTACTAGTGCCGCGCAGAAAAGAACTGCAAAAGCAACTCATGGGGCTTACTTTTCCCAATCCTGTGGGGCTGGCGGCGGGCTTGGATAAAAATGCCCGCTTGATCGATGAGCTTGCTTGTTTTGGATTTGGGTTTATTGAGATTGGTACAGTAACCCCGCAGCCTCAGAGCGGCAACCCCAAGCCTCGCCTTTTTCGGCTTGTGCTCGATAAAGCCCTCATTAATCGCATGGGATTTAACAACGATGGAGCGCAAGCAGTTGCTCAAAGGCTTCAAAAACGCAAAGCAAGGGTTATTATCGGCGGCAATATCGGCAAGAATAAAGACACTCCCAATGAAACAGCCTTTAATGACTACATGGCTTGTTTTGAAACTTTATTCGATTGGGTGGACTATTTTGTGGTCAATGTGAGCTCGCCTAACACCGCTGGGCTGCGGCAGTTGCAAGACAAAGAACTATTGAAGGGTTTATTACATGCCTTGCAGGAGAAAAATCAGCAAAAGCCCAAGCCTAAACCTCTGTTGCTTAAAATCGCCCCTGACTTAACTACGGAACAGCTAGACGAGATCATCGATGTTGTTTTACAAACCAAATTAGCGGGTGTGATAGCTACTAATACTACCACTAGCCGCCACAACTTGCAAACCTCACCCCAATTGCTTCAATCCATAGGAGCGGGTGGATTAAGTGGAGCTCCATTAAAAAAGCGCTCAACAGAAATCATTCGCTATTTGGCTCAAAAAAGCAACAAACAGTTTGTCATCATTGGCGCAGGTGGAATTTTTAACGCCGAAGATGCCCTTGAAAAGCTCCGTGCTGGAGCCGATTTAGTACAAGTGTATACGGGTTTTGTTTATGAGGGTCCTGCAATAGTCAAAAAAATTGTCAATGGCTTGCAAATAGCCCCAAATTGAGAGATAAAAAAATCCGTTGTCAGCCTGACAACGGATAGTTTTGACCACTTTGCCTAAATAGTCATAATATCTTTCTCTTTAGCTTCTAAAAGGTCATCTATTTGCTTGATGTACTTATCTGTAAGGTTTTGCACTTTGCTTTCTGCCTTTTTTAAGTCGTCTTCTGGCAAGCCTTCTTTGAGGAGTTTGCGCAAGTGTTCATTAGTTTCTTTGCGTACATTGCGAATGTTAATTTTGCCTTGCTCTGCTTCTGCTTTTGCTTGCTTGACCAAGGCGCGGCGCCTTTCCTCGCTAAGAGGGGGAAAAATGACGCGGACTACTTCGCCATCGTTGGCAGGGGTAACTCCTAAATCGCTGTTTTTGATGGCTTTTTCAATTTCTGCTAGCAGGGATTTTTCCCAAGGCTTGACAATGAGCGTACGAGCATCGGCAGTAGTGATATTAGCCACCTGGTTAATTGGCATATTGGCACCATAATAATTGACCAACAGACCCTCCAGCATAGAAGGATTAGCCTTGCCAGCGCGGATTTTAGTGAACTCTTGCTGGGTGCGTTTTACTGCCTTCTCCATTAACCGGGCAGCTTCTTCTAGGTACATATTTACCTCTTCCATAATAGCATGTGAATTTAATTTTAGAAGATAAGAGTACCGATTTCATCGCCCTTGACAATTTTGAGCAAATTGCCAGGCATGTTCATATCAAAGACAATGATAGGTAGTTTGTTTTCTTTGCAAAGGGTGAAAGCGGTCATGTCCATTACATGCAAGCCTTTGGCATATACTTCGTCGAAAGAAAGGCTGTGGTAGCGCTTTGCATTGGGATTTTTTTCTGGGTCTGAGCTATAAACTCCATCCACGCGCGTTCCTTTGAGTACTACGTCGGCTTCGATTTCGATGGCGCGCAGGCTAGCAGCCGAGTCAGTAGTAAAAAAGGGATTGCCCGTACCCGCGCCAAAAATCACTACGCGACCTTTTTCCAAATGCCGAATAGCTCTCCGACGGATATAAGGCTCGCAAATTTGCTGCATTTGAATAGCCGACATAAGACGCGTTTGTACGCCAAGTTTTTCTAAGGCACTTTGAAGAGCCATGCTGTTAATTAAGGTAGCAAGCATGCCCATGTGGTCGCCTTGTACGCGGTCTATACCCATCTTTTCTGCTTGGATACCGCGATAAATGTTTCCTCCTCCAATTACAATGGCAAGTTGGATGCCTTCATCTACTACTTTTTTAATTTCTTGAGTATATTGAGCTAGCCGTTCTGTATCTATGCCAAATTTTTGATTGCCCATTAGAGCCTCGCCGCTCAATTTGAGGAGGACGCGCTTATATTTCATTGCTATCAATCAGGTAAGGCGCGGCAAATATAGCAGAATTTTTTGGTTGCTTTTTTCCATCGTGTTTCATTGCTTTTGCTTTTCTTCAGCAGAGGCAGGATGGATAGCAGTTTTAGCAATGTAAAACACTCTTTTACGCACAGGTGCATTTTCTGACGCAGAGGACTTAATCTCTTGTTTGCCAAACAAAATAAAGTAATTGTTGTACCACCAGGCGACTTGCTCATCTTCTCGCTCGCCGATAAGGCTTTTTTCTTCCTGTTTAATGGGAATTTGAGTCGTAAAGATTGTTTCGTTAGGCAAACTTCGGTAGGTTTGCTTGTAATAGAGTTTTTCTTTGTGGTAGTAGATCATTTGCAAATAGTCATTGTTGAAGTTGATTTGCAACAGTTCGGCAGGTTGTTTTAACTCCACATCTTTGTACTCAAAACTATTATCCCATATGAGCTTGCCTGTTTTGTCGAAGGCGCAGATAACGGTGTGTTTATAGCGATAGTAGGTGGGTATTCGGTTGCCTTCCCGAGAGCGAACCATATTGCGATCTAGCCAAAAGAGATTGTTATAGCTAAGAAAGATAGGATTCATGGTATTAACGCTAAAGGAATTGAAAAAAGGCGATCCAATGATAGCAAATCTTCCCATCGTACTTTCTACGAAGACGGGAATATAAGAGTCGGCTATAAACAGGATCCTCTCAGGGGTAACCAGCAAGTTGCGCGCAAAAAAGTTGTAATCTAGCTTAGGAATTTTTCCTTCTTGTCGCTTATCTCTTAGGCGCAGAATTACCTTTTCGCGGCGGCGCGGTGGCATGTAGTTAAAAAAATTCTTTAAAAAACTAAAATCGTAGAACTTAATATCTTTTTTTTGATTTTCCTCAAACAAAGCTACGTAGATTCCTTGCGACTTTTCTTTGGTGGTCAGGGAGTACAAACCCAGCAACAACTGCTTGCTTTGGCTGATAAAATAAGGTCGAAAATTAACGATGCTATACTCCTGCTCATGAGGAACGATGCGCTTGTAAAGCAACTGCCCTTGACCGTTGTAAATATAGTGGTAAAAACTTGCCTTTCGGCGTATGCTGCTGGAAATAATCACGCTGATGGCATTGTGTTCTGGGCTTACATCCATGCGCGAAATTTGCCCTTTTAATTGGCTTAGCGAAGGAAGAATTTTAGGCTTGGCGTGTTTATAGTCGTAGTGAATGACCGCAGGATTGCCGTTTACTTGTCCGCCTATGAGGATGATGTCGTTCATTACGGCAAAATGGCTTACTTCCATGTCCACTAGCTTGTCATAGCGAATCATGTAAAGCTGTCCATGGACTACATTAAGCCGCAAAATATCATATCGGTACTCGCTTTTGGGTATGAGGAAGTATAAATGATCTCCTTGCTGGGCATAAATGTTCATGTTAGAAGAGGCATCGATGGCATAGCGTTGTGCCCATTTCAAGTTGAGTGCGGTATCATATTTAGCAATGGTGATTTCCTTCCGCATATTGCGCAATATCTCTTCGCCTTCTATGAAAAGCAGCAGCCCCTCCGTGCCCAGAGGCATGACGCGTTGGGCTACAATGCGGCGATTGGCTAAATCAAAGTCTAGGCGCTTTTTTACTGTTACTAGCGAGGAATCTAGTTTTTCCGTGGGAGTAGGTTGTGAAAACACTTTACCGACAGCTATCCCCCCCAGCAACACAAATAAACAATAAGTGCGCATATTGGATGGAGCCATTGATGGCAAGGTCGCTAAACAAATATACCACAAAATCGGCTAAATGTTCAAGGGCTTTTAAGATTAAAGTTGCCTTAACAAGGCTCAACAAAATAAAAACTGCATCAGTGGATTTCTGATGCAGCGAAACATCTCCAGCGCTAAAGTCAGTTCACTGGCGCACAATAATGCGCTCACCTGCATTGATGCGATCTGAGCTAAGTTTATTCCATGCTTTTAATTGGCTTACTTGTACCTTGTATTTTTTGGCAATACTGTACAAAGTTTCGCCTTTACTTACTATGTGATAAATCACAGAAACACTGGGAGCAGTACTAGTAGTTTTTGTGTGGGACTTTCCTAAGCGGGGAGACTGGGTTACAATACTTTGGCTTTGCGGAGAGGAAGTTGGTAATTGGGCTTTAGCTTTCATAGCTGCCACTTGAGCAGCAGCTGCCTCATTAAGAGCAATGGGCATGCCTGGCGGCAAGGTAAAAGTGCCAGCAGGAATATTGTTCCAACGTCTAAAGTCGCTAAGTCGAATGCCGAAGCGGTTAGCAAGGTCATAGATGTTGTCTCCAGGTACAGTAGTATAAACCCGCGCTTCTTCCTGCTCTGTGCTAAGTTTGGCAGCAGTGGCTTGGATTTCTTCCCCTGACTTGGGCAAAGGAGAAAGATTGGAAAGCATACTAGAACCTTTGTTAGTATTATCGGCATCATTGCCGTTAGTAGAACTGGCTTGAGCGGTTTTAGGTGGTTGAATGCGAATGACTTGATTTACCTGCAAACGAGTATTCATATCCATGCCGTTCCAGCGCATCAGGTCTGATATTGGAATGTTATACTTGCGTGCAATGCTAAAGAGCGTTTCTCCTGCTTGAACAGTATAGGTTTCGCTATTGCTGGCAAGGTTGCTTTGATGAGTTTGGTTGCTGCCAGAAGAGGGTTGTGCAGAAATTGAGGTAGTAGGAGGCTGGGTGGTTGGGGGAATGGGCTGCGGTACTACAGTTACTTCATTTTTGCCAACGGTGGCAGGGTCGGCAACATAGACATTAGTGCCTGCTACAAGCGCAGTGGTGCCAACGGGTAAGTTATTCCAGCGATAAAAATCGTTGATATCTATTTGATAGCGTCTAATAATATCTTCTACTGACTCGCCAAATACTACGCGGTGTACTCCTACATTACTATTGGTAGCAGACTGACCACTTTGCGGCATGACATTGACAAAAGTGGTTCCAGAAGGAGTAGAAGCAGGCGCAGTTTTTTGCGCAGTTGGATTGCTTACGATGAGCTCTTGTCCTATGGCTAAAGCGTCAGTTTTTAAGTTATTCCATGCGCGAAGGTTTGATACTGTAACGCCGTATTTTTGAGCAATGCGAGTAAGATTCTCGCCGCGTTGTACTTTGTGTTTGGTAACTGTATTGCTTTCTTGCACCACGATAATTTGCTGGGGAGCCGTAGCCACTACCGTTGTTTCTCCTGTATTGGTTGCAAGATTGGGATCATACAACTTAAGTACGTCGCCAGGCTTGATAATGCTGCTAATTTGCAAGTTATTCCAGCGGCGAAGGTCTTCCAACTTAATTCCGTATTGAAGAGCAATTGAATAAATGTTATCCCCTGGTTGGACAGTATGAGTAAGTTGCTGCTTTTGTGTTGAGTCTGGTTTTACATCAATATCCTTTGCGGGAGGCTGCATAGCAATTTCGCTGGACTGGGGAGTGCTGGTTGCAGCGGTGTCCTTCGCTAAAGGAGGAGTATCGTCTTTGGGCAAGGGTTCACCTTTTATTTTGAGTTCCATGCCTGCTGTTACATTGAAGCCAGTCAATCCATTCCAGTGGCGCAGTTCGGTAATAGTAACGCCGTATTTTTGAGCAATGTCGTAAATAGATTCGCCAGGTTGGACAATGTGTACACCTTTTTCCTTAGCTTGTGCATTAGGATCGAAGGTAGAAGGAGTATCATCGGGCATGTCGGCAATGGGAGGAGTATGAGGAGGGTAGCGGTATTCAGGAGGAGTATTTTTGGGTACTCGTTCTTGTAGCGCTAGCACGCGTCCTGGCTTTAGAACTTCATCAGCGGGAAGGCGATTGAGGCGCTGGAGGCTTTTTAAAGTCATTGCGTACATTTGGGCGATCGACTGCAGCGACTCACCTGGTTGTACTACGTGTTCTTTAATTGGACCTTTATTTCGCTTAGGCTTTACATAAAAAACTTCTCCAGCTTGCAAGCGCGCGTTGGGATCGCTTAGATCATTGAGTTTGAGCAGGCGGTTTTTGCTCATTTTGGCAGCACCCGCTAAATCGTCAATCGTTTGACCATCAGCCGCTATAATGCCTGGAATGCCGTTGATAGTAGCGAAAGTGAAATATTTGTCGCCAATTTGCTGCTGATTGCGGTTGGTTATCACTGGATAGGGATTTTCGGTTACGGGAATGATTTCACCGCGTGCAACCGCATTCTTTCCTTGAGGGGTAATTTTCAAGACAGTGCTTATTTTTTCCACTTGGTCAGGGGTAACGGGTAGATATACGGGTAAATTTCGCTTTTGTGGCACGTGTTTAGCCAATAGCCAGCTATTGTAGTAACGAAGCTGCTCTAAAGGTAAGTCAGTAGCCTTGGCGATGGCTTCTAGCGTTTTGCCTTGTGTTTCGGTATAAATGAGCAATTGCACAGGGGGTTTTACCACGCCACTGGGCGGATTTCGAAAAACGTGTGTATAAGCCAGCAAATCTATAAGCATGTCAGGAGTATTGGTAGTAACTTCTATTTGTTTAAGACCGATTCGAGAGCGGTCTATCATGGCAAGGGCATTAGAAAGACCTACTTGATAGGCTAAAGCGGCATAAAACCAGTTGCGCAAAGAGTAGTTGTTTTTTTGCATGGCACGGGCAAAGGCACGCGTGGCAGGAAGAATGCTCTTGCGCTCATCGAGGTTATTGTCCACAGTTAAACCTTGTTCGCGTGCCACTTCTAAAGGAAGAAGCCAAAACCCTTTTGCTGATGCCATGCGAGGGGAAATAGCGTCAGCCATTAGTCCACTGAGTTGCAAAGCCATATATTGCAAGTCCTCTGGGCAATTTTCTTCCTTTAAAACGGACTTTATAATGGGGGCGTAAATTTGAAAGCGCTCCGAGAGCTCGCGATAGTAGTTCCAATTGCTCATTATTGAGTTAGCGCGGTTTTGGATTTTGTTGCGCGCTGCAGGATCTATGCTAAGCTCTACTTCAGCAAAACGCATTTGCAAGGGAACAGCAAGTTCTTGCGCTTGTACGGGTAGCGCAGCCATTAGCATGCTACTGAAGAGAAAAAATAATCCTGGAGTGTTCATAACATTATCATTAACTTATCTAATTTACAATTTTTGCACTATCATCAATCCGTCGCGGATGGGAAGTAATAAGTTTTTTACGCGGCTATCTTCTTGCACCATTCGGTTAAACGCCACGATAGCGGCAGTGTCTTTGTCTGTGGGATCTGGGGAAAGCACTTTGCCACTCCAAAGTACGTTGTCAATCAGTATTAAGCCTTCTGGACGAACTTTGGGAAGGACCATTTGATAATAATCGGCGTTGCGGCGCTTGTCAGCATCGATATATACTAAGTCGAAGACCTCGTTTAAGGTGGGCAATATTTGTGCCGCATCGCCAAGAAGGATGTTTATTTTGTCAGCCAAACCTGCTTGAGCAAAATAGCGGCGGGCTATTTCTGAAGTTTCCTCGTTGCAATCTATGGTAATGAGTTTTCCTTCTGGGGCAAGTCCTTGCGCTAGACAGAGGGCAGAATAGCCAGTAAATGTGCCAATTTCCAGTATTTTTGTTGGGCGGATAAGCCTTGTAAGCAAAGAAAGCAGCGCTCCCTGCAAAGGTCCTGAAAGCATGCGAGGCATAGTTGTCTTAAGGTGTGTTTCGCGAACAAGCTGATTCAACAAAGGAGGATCGGGAGTGGTATGTGCTTCGGCATAGCGTTCTACGGCTGCTTGTTCCCACTGGCTTATAGGCATGGCTACATTAAAGTTAAACTTGAGCTAAACAAGTTAATAGTAAAGATAAACAAGCACTTACGCATTTGCAAGTTTTTTCTTTTTAAGATTATGAGAACATTGCTAGTAACATTGAGCTTGTTGCTGACCTACTATCAAGCCATTGGGCAGGAAATTGACAGCGATACCGTTTACCAGTCCTATGGCAAGCTCTATCGCTTGTATTTGGCAAATGCGCCTTTCCCTGCGGCTGAGCGTGCACAGGGGCACACCTATAACGGCAAATTTTACCCTGCTCAAGAGCATTATAGCGATAGCACTGCTTTGGTTTTTGTACCTAGAAGGTTCCAAACCTCCCGCGAAATTGACCTAGTGATTTATTTTCATGGATGGTACAACAACGTCGATAGCGTTTTGGCGCAGTTTAATTTGATTAACCAATTTGTCCAGGCGAGCAAAAATGCGATTTTAATTCTTCCTCAAGGTCCTAAAAACGCGCCAGACTCTCACGGTGGCAAACTGGAGAAAGCAGGAATTTTTGCTGCCTTTGTCAATGAAGTTTTGTTAAAATTATCCAATGAAAAAGTAATTCGCGGCAATCCCAAAATTGGTACAGTTGTGTTAGCAGGGCATAGTGGTGCCTATCGCGTCATTGCCCACATTCTCATGCACGGGGGGCTGGAGGTCAAAGAAGTTTATCTTTTTGATGGATTGTATGGACAATTTGAAAAATTTATCCTCTGGATAGATCGCAACAAGTTAGGGCGCTTTATAGCTATTACTTCACCTGCTGAAGGTGGGACCGAGCAGCAAAGCATGGAAATGATGACCGTTATGAAGGCATGGCGCATTCCCTTTGCTTCTTTCAAAGAAATAGACGCTTCTTTGACAGAATTAGAAAAACATCGCGTTGTATTCATTCAAAGCATGCTGGGGCACAACGAAGTGGTTTCCACGGGCAATGCGCTTTACAAGTGCCTTGTAACCAGTGGCAATTTGAAAGATTTGAACTAATCAACCAAACAAATTTTCAAAGCATGAAAGTTTGATTCATTCTTCTGGCACAGGACTTTGGGCAGTTTCTTCTTTTTTAAGCCATTTTTTGCTTTTGCCAGTGAAAAACTTGAGCCGAATAACTTCTTGCTGGGTAAGGTAGCGCCAGCGACCTCGGGGCAAGCCTTTTTTCGTCAGTCCTGCGTACATGGCTCGGTCTAGGCGGAGAATTTTGTAGCCAAAATGTTCGAAAATGCGCCGCACAATGCGGTTCCTTCCGCTGTGAATATCAATGGAAATAATCTTGCGGTCGCCAGTGATGTACTCCATTTTATCAGGCTTGATGAAACCATCTTCTAGGTAAATGCCGCGAACAATTTGGTTAAAGTGTTCTTCTAGGAGGGGTTTATCTAGCTCCAACTGGTAATTTTTTCTCACTTCATTGGAAGGGTGAGAGAGTCTTTCTGCCAACGCGCCGTCGTTGGTTAGCAAGAGCAATCCAGTAGTGTTGCGGTCTAACCGACCTACGGGGTAAATGCGCTCTTTACAGGCATCAGCTACTAATTCCATCACTGTTTTGCGCGCTTTGGGGTCGTCTGTGGTAGTAATGTAACCTTTAGGTTTATTGAGCAATACATACACAAGTCGCTCGCGTTTGAGTACCTCCCCGTCTAATGCTACTTTATCTGTGGGCTTGACGCGGTAGCCCATCTCGGTAATTACTTGTCCGTTGACTGTTACGCGTCCGCTGGCAATATACTTGTCTGCTTGCCGTCGGGAGCACACTCCTGAATTGGCAATAAAGCGATTGAGGCGAATGCCTTCTTTAGGAGTCAGTTCCACTCCTTTGGATTTGCCAATTGCTTTGATTTTTTCCATGTCGTAATCAGGAGTGCGAATAGTTTCTTTTTCTTTGATTTTTTTAGCAGGTTGCTTACGAGTTGGCTTTTTATTGGACTCGTAGTTAGGCGGAATGCCTCTCCGCCTTGGAGAATTATTTTTCTCTTTTGATTTATTTTCTTGGCTTGCCTTCTTTTTTGCCTCGGTTTGCTTTTTATCTAAAGGTTCAGAGAGAGGCTTTTTTTGGCTGGAAACCGTTTTGCGCTGTTTGGGCTCACCTTTAGAAGAGGGTGTGTTGCGTCTTTTTTGCGGCGTTGTGTTTTTTTTGCCAGTCATGATAAGCAAATTTACTCCTTAAAATGCGATTTTAGCGGTTTGTCATTCTATAAAGTTACAAAAGTAATTTGTTGGCGGAAAAGTGCTACGAGTTTTGTTGGTCTTTTTCTGTGGGCAAATCTTTCGGTTGAGGTAAATCTTTTACGCTGTTGAGGAGGAAGTATTCCATAAAAGCGCGGGAAGTGGCATATAACAGAGGTTTTCCTGGAGCTTGCGCCCTGCCTACTATTTCTATAAGCTCTTTTTCTAGCAATTTTTGCAGGGCATAGTCGCAGTTTACGCCTCGGATTTGCTCTATTTGTGCTTTTGTTACAGGTTGGCGATAGGCGATAATAGCTAAAGTTTCTAAAGCAGCTTGAGAAAGGCTTTTGGCGGAGGTAATTCTCAACAAGGCAGCCACGCTTGGATAGTACTCGGGTTTGGTGAAGAATTGATAACCATCGGCTACGTGCACTAGCTCAATAGCACTTCCTTGGTGATTGTAGCGCTTGTTAAGCACTTCAAGAGCGCGATGTATATCCTCTTGGCAGATTTCATCGTGCAAGACCTCTTTAAGGCATTGGTACATCTGCTCTACTGTTACGGGCGCAGGAGAGCAGAAAATAATTGCTTCTATGTGATTGACCAGCGTTTGCAATGGCAACACCATGATATTCAACAGAAAACAACACAAGGGAAGAGCATTTTCTTCCCTTGCCAACGTTCCACGAAAGAAGCTGATTTACTTGGACTTGCTTAACTTGGCTTCAATTGTTTGCTGAGTGTGGGGAACTGCTCTTAAGCGTTCTTTGGGAATTAATTTGCCAGTATCAATGCAAATGCCATAAGTGCCGTTCTTAATCCGAATAAGAGCGTTTTCCAGTTGAGTGATGTACTTTTGAGTACGGGCAGCCAGTTGATTTAATTGTTCTTTTTCCAGTACGTCTGTCCCATCTTCAAGGGACTTTAAACCGCTGATGTTATCATCACTACCCGTGTTGCGGCGAGTGATAGAGTCCTTTAGGTGTTGCAACTCTTCACGTGCCTTTTGCAATTTGCTCAGTATCAGTTCTTCAAATTCTTTGAGCTCGGACTCGGAGTAGCGAAGCTTTTCTTCAGATTTCATATTAAATCCATAGTTTTGTTGCAAAAGTAAATGAACTTTTACCAAAGTTCCAATAGAGTCAAGTTGAGGCTTTTTACGTTATTTTACGTCGAAGTTGCGTTGAAGTTTTGTAAATTTTTTATAATAAATGGATTTTGTTCTGTTAACGGGCTCATTGCAAGCGGTAAGCATAGTTACCAACTGTTGGCATCAAAGTTTGCGTTTTTACGTACAGGGGCTTGGATATAAGATATTGCGCCAAGGCGTCCTGAGCCCTCAGCAACGGGAAATTTTTGGCAAGCACCTGTTGCGTTATGCTTTGCTAGGTTATGAACAAGGCTCCGTGGTACGTCTGCTGGAAAACTGTCTTGTGGATGCTCTGCCCAATCGTTTGGATGCCAACCCGTGGGATTTAGGCATGGCAGTAATAGAGGTTGGCACTACCGACGTAGAAGCGGTTTATTATCGTTTGTTGCGCAATCGCTTCGGAGCTATTTCTGAGCCTACTGTGTTTGAAGCAAAAGGAGACGAACCACTAGGCTGGGTGGTGATGAAAAGTGTTGCGTTTTTTGGACCAGCGGGAGAGCAAATTTTTATCACGCAAATCATCCGTCGCAAGGGAGGTGTATCGTTGCTAAGAGACTCGGCAGTAAAGGGCGTTAATACCCCCGCTAACGTAGTTATTTCTACAAAGGACCGCAGCCCAATAGAAACTTTTTGGCAACCCGTGTTGGGAATCACTCCCGTCAATGACCTGCATATGAGCCAACCCCTAGCTGCTAAAATCATGGGAGGACCTTTAGAAATGTCTTTTGACATGTTGCTCATGGGTCATGACTTGCACCGCATAGGTATGGAGCAGCATGTTTACGGTCCCTACAATCCTACTTATGAGTTCAAGACTTATCCCTGTTCGTTTGAAAAAACAGGTTTGGCTTCGGCTTGTTGGCAATCGCCTCACTTAGACCTTGCTGCTTCTCAGATAGCCAATAGTGGTTTTAAAATCATAAGCCGCATTGGATTGCCCCTTCTCCATGAGGAAGAGCCCAATGCGGTAGTATTTCAAGGACCTGTAGGGGAGATCATTGAGCTAGTGAGCCCATAGCTAGATGCCAAACCAGTAGGTGAACTTTAAATTAATAGAGCGAAAGCGCGGTGCAAAGTTTTCTGCAAAATAGTTGTCATTATACACTACAAACAAGTCGGAAAGGGGAGCGAAGCGCCATTGCAAGCGCGAGTTAATGCCTAAATTGTTGCGCTGGGTAGCATATTGGACAAGAGTAGACCAAAACAAGGATTTACTGAAAGTAATATCCATGCGCGGGCTGATGATAAGCATGTCTGAAGAGGCATGAGGCTCAGGTAAGATAATCTTGTCGTAATTGGCAGTTAAACTCACTTGGGCATAGGGGATGAGCCTCAAGCCAGCCGAGAGATTGAAGGAATGTCCTATGCCATTGTAAAATTGTCCAGTGGCAGCACCGGCGGACCATACAAATTTTTTAGTCGGGTTAGAGTTGAAATTGATGCCCCAGCGGCTGTAGCTATAGTCGGTACCAGCGGGCAAAGGTTGTTTGCGATAGGTGCGTGAGGGGTCAAAAGGGAAGGTGAGATAGACGTAATCCCAAGTGTAGCGCAGTTCAACAGTGGCTTGATTGCGAAATTCAAAATTGTAAGAAGCCCATACAAATTGGTCAGTGCGTTGGTAGCCCATGCTTGGGGAAAAAATTTGCACGTAAACTATTCTCGGCGTATGTCTGTTGATAATTCCTCGGGTAGGGTAAAAGGTATGGGCTATGCTATTGCCCAAGCGGAAGAAATCAGTGCGTGGAATAAATCCTAAATCAGAGCGAAAGTCTTTGTCTACGTATAGCCAATCGGTAATTAGGTTCCAAAAGCGAGTATTGTAGGTAAGTGTTGCTTGGGCTGCTAAGTTGCCGCTTTTGTCATCGGGCTGAAATGACTTGTGCAAGAAAAATTTGCCGTTCCAGGTATTGTCCTTAGAAGCCAGGTTGTAGTCCATGCCTATTACGCGGTTGTACTTAGGTTGGGTACTCTGAAAATCGCTACTGTAAAATGCTTCTCTGCTAATTACGAAAGCGCCTACGTTAGAACGGCTAAATACTTTTCGCTGCAAAACAATCATGGAGTTGTTGTTAGAAGCGATGCGATTGGCAGGGTTTTGTGCTGTTTGGATGCTCATGGCTCCTAGCCGCCAGTTATTGTTGAGCTTTCCGCTGAGTCGGAAACCTCCTAAGATGCGGTTTTCTACAGTTCTGCCGATAGTGTCAGTAATAATGCCTATTCGGCGCGAAAAGAAAGTACGCATGGTGGCAAAATAGTCGCCAAAGTTGCCAAAAAGGTCGTTGTTGTCAATGAAAAATTGTCTTCTCTCTGGCAAGAAAATCTCAAACCGCGTTAAATTAGTTACAATGTTATCTACTTCTACATTTGAAAAATCTGGGTTGAGGGTAATATCCAAGTTCATGCCGTTGCCGATGGCTACTTTGGCATCTACTCCTGTAGAAAATTTATTAGTAGTTTTGGCTTGTTCAGTTTGAAAATCCTTAGCCGAAAGTCCATTGACGTAAGGAATCAAGTAGATAGGAGGACGGCTTTTTCCCAGAGGCTTTTCAAAAATTAACTCACCCATAAAAGCCAGATTAGCTAGCAATTGGTTTTGTGGAACGCGTGACCAAGCACTTTGTTCGTTAGATTGCAAATCCCAGCGGAAGACTTGGAAACGCCACTTCTGGCTTCCTTCGGGAAATTTCATTGAACTAAATGGAATAGCAATTTCTAAGATGTAAAAATTTTCGCCACGCGTACTTTCCACTTGCCACTTCATGTCCCAGGCAAGGTTGAAACTTTCGCGGTTAGCGCCTCCATCCGCTACTAAGGCTTCGCGCTGCACTCCGTAAGGACTCGCGCTGAATAAGTATGCCGTATTGCCATCGCTAAAGGTATCGAATACAAGAGCTACGTTGTCATTTTCGGCTCCCATGAAATCGCGGCGCAGGGAGTTAATCACAAAGCGATTGCCTGAAGTGTGAGCTAGAATGCCTATGTAAATTGCCTCGTCGTTGTAAAGCACGCGAGCTTGGGTTTGGTTGCGCGCTTTTACCGAGTCAGTCGGGAAATATTGCCAAAAGTTGGTTATTTTTTCTGCCGTTTGCCAAACCGGTTCGTCAAGTTTTCCATCGATCACAATTTTTTCATCAGTGTATTTGGCAGTAAGAGAAACTGTTTCAGTTTGTGCAGCCGTTTGCCAAGCAGCAGCTAGCAAAGTAGCAATTAAAAAAATGTTTTTCATGGTCCTTATTTTTAATCCTGTGCAAAGTTACTTCCCCCTTCAGGGAGCGGCTTACCACCATTCCAGAACTAATAACCATTATTCCAGAAGTGGTAGAAAATTCGGCTCGAAGGGACTACATTTGCTGAAAACCAATGAGTTATATGGAAAAAATCACTGTGGTGGACAGCGTAACGCGCTACAATGAGCGCTATAAAATACCCACCTATCATCCTTTAATCACTGTTTTTGATTTGTCCACTTCTGTGCCGCCTCCTCCTTCGGAAAACAAAGGCAAGCTGCGTTTTGAATTGTATGCCATTTACTTAAAAGACTCGAATTGCGGCATGCTGCGCTATGGTCGCACCTTTTACGACTACCAAGAAGGTACTTTAGTATTTTTAGCTCCAGGTCAAATCATAGAAGTAATCAGAGACGCTCAAAACAGCCAGCCACCTAAGGGCTGGGCACTCATCTTTCACCCTGATCTTCTGCTAGGTACTCCTTTGAGGCAAAACATCCAGGATTATTCATTTTTTTCTTACAGTGTTCGCGAAGCTCTTCACATCTCTTTGCAAGAGCGAGAAATTGTAGAAAGCCTTTTCAAAAAAATGAGGCGAGAAATAGAGCGCCCTCTAGACCGCTACACTAAAAAGCTCCTTGTAAGCACCATTGGTTTATTCTTAGATTATTGCATGAGGTTCTATGACAGGCAATTTATTACGCGGGAGGACCTGCACAAGGGCGTTGTTGAAAAATTTAATAAGCTACTGGAAAACTATTATCATTCAGGGCGTTTGCAAAAGGAAGGATTGCCATCGGTAGCCCAGTGTGCAGAAGAACTTTGCTTTTCATACAAATATTTCGGCGATTTGATAAAAAAACAAACTGGAAAAACTGCGCAAGAATACATTCAACTATGGATATTGCAACTTGCCAAAGAACAGCTATTGACTACTGAAAAGTCAATTAGCGAAATAGCTTACGAGCTTGGTTTTGAATATCCACAGCATTTTACGCGGCTTTTTAAGCAAAAAGTAGGATATACCCCCACCGAGTTTAGGCTAATGCTCAACTAATTTTCTGGGACAATCAATTTATAACCTGTTCCGTGAATGTTCATAATTTGGATTCGCTCATCGCCTTTAAGTAGCTTGCGCAGTTTGGTGATGTATACATCCATGCTGCGGGAGTTAAAATAGTTGTCATCTCCCCAAACTTGGCGCAGGGCTTTGGAGCGCTCTAAGAGTTGGTTCTTGTGCTGGCAAAGCATTTCCAGCAATTCAGCTTCCTTAGAAGTAAGTTTGACTTCTTGCCCCAGCCCTGAAAGAAGATGCAACTTAGGATCAAAGGTATAGTGGCCGAGTTGGTAAACCCCTGAAGGCGGGAGCGGATTCTTGATAGTGCGGCGCAAGATGGCGTTGATGCGCAGCAACAATTCTTCCATGCTAAAGGGCTTGGTAATGTAGTCGTCTGCCCCTATCTGAAAGCCGCGGATAGTGTCTTCTTTCATGGATTTGGCTGTCAGGAAGATAATCGGCACGTCTTTTTCAATTTTGCGCACTTCTTCTGCTAGGGTAAAGCCGTCCATGATAGGCATCATCACATCAAAAATGCAAAGTTGAAACACTTCGCTTTTGAAGGCTTTCAATGCACTTTTGCCATCGTGGTAAAGGGAGGGTTGAAAGCCTTTCACTTCCAAATAATCCTTTAAAATCTGCCCTAGATTGGGATCGTCTTCAACCAAGAGAATTTTGTTGAGATTCATGGCGATAAGGTAAAAATATGGTGAAAGTACTACCTTGTCCAGGTTGGCTTTGAACTGTGATTTGCCCGTGGTGGGCGTCTATCATCATTTTCACGTAGCTCAAGCCTAGCCCAAATCCTTTTACGTTGTGAATATTGCCCGTAGGCACGCGATAAAATTTATCAAAAATTCGGTTAATGACCTCCTTGGCAATGCCAATGCCTTTGTCACTGATAGCAATGATAATGCCATTGCGCCCCTCTTCTGTAGTGATGGTAATGTGTGGCTTTTCAGGGGAGTACTTGGTGGCATTATCTAGCAAGTTGTAAAAAATATTAGCCAGATGTACGCGGTCTGCTTGCACAATAGTTTTAGTGGCTTCCAATTGTTTAATCAACTTACCACCTCGGCTTTCTATAGCAATTTTCATGTTATTGGCGGCTTTCTCTAGCAGCTCGTGAACATCTACGGATTCTATCTTAAGTTTGTAGTCGCCTTTTTCCAAGGAGGCAATTTGCAGTACCTTTTCCACCTGATGCCCTAGGCGGTTGTTTTCATCTCGGATAATGGTGAGATAGCGGTCCAAAATGCGGGGATTGGAACGCATGTCGGGATCCTGAAGGGCTTGACAAGCAAGGGAAATGGTAGAAATTGGCGTTTTAAACTCATGCGTCATGTTATTGATGAAATCTCGCGTTACTTCGGAGATCTTTTTTTGGCGAATGATGGTAGAAATAGCAATAGCAAAGCAAGCGATAATGATGAGGTTAAACACGGCGGAGGAAATTAGCACGGCAATCATTTGCCTAAAAATGGTTTTTTTCTTGTCTGGAAAATAGACGTGCAAAAAGCTAGAAGGTGAAAGGTCATCGTTGGGAAATAATCTTACTGCAATGCCGCTGTGGAGTAATTTAAGGCTGGTAAGGTCGTCTTTGGTAAAATTGATGTAATCGAAATGGTATCCTTGCACAGTGTCTTTTACCAGTATTCCGAACAAATATGGCAAGTTGATGCCTTTGGCAGTTAGTTCCATGCGCAGGAGAGAGTCAATGATAGGGGTGTTGATGCGCTCTGTAAGAGGTCGGTTAAAATTGCGTCGGTTGATGAGAACCCCTATAATCATTTCCAGCTCTTCGAGGTTTTCTAGTAAGCGCTGGCGCTGCAATTTTTGCATGTATATTACCGAATCGCCAATGGGCATGGAGTATTTATCCCATTCTTGGTAGATTAAATTGCTTCCATGTTTTAGGCGTCGGCTAACGGAATTGGGTTGAGCCAATTCATTAGTCAGCTTGGGAGGAGTAGCTGGATGGGAGAACAATCCCCCGCTATTTTCTGCCGAAAAACTCAGTGGGTGAAGGATTTGTGCCAAGAGTGTGTCTCGCTCGGCAGCTAGTTGGTAGTAGCGCGCCATGGCTTGGCGCAACTCGCGACGTTCTAAGGCGTGCGCTACGTTCTCTAAGGCATTAATAGCCTCGCTCTTGAAGCGTTCTGCATTTAACTCTATAGCTTGGTGAATCCAGTAAAATTGCAAGCCAATAAGACCCAAAGTGGCCCCGCTCATAAGAGCGATGGTGTAATAGAGTTGTCTCTTGCTCATAGCCTGCCATGCAAATTAACGAGAAACCTCGCTTTGAGCTTGGCAGCTTAACATAGTTTAACACCAAAGCAAGGCAATCCAGTCACTTGAGCTTGATTTCTGTGCAGTAGTCTTTGTAAAGTGCTTTGAGGAGAATTTCTATTACCACCTCTTGAGGAGTTTTTGCCACCCCTAATTGCTGTTTTTTGTCAAAAGAATTGACTATGCCGTTTTGCCATTCATAGTTGAGGTCTTTGACAGTAACAGTGCGATTGTTATTGCTAAAAACAAAATAATCCAGTGCTGTTGCCATCGACTCTCCTTCGGGATAAATCAGCCGCGCAACAATATTTCCGTTGTGGCTGGTGTATAGTTCGCAAGTGCAAATACCTTTATTTCTTTCTTCGGTAATATAAGTGGCAGTGTAGTTGTAGATTTTCCACTTTTGTTGTTCGTCTAAAATGACCAACATGGTGTAAACCACCGTTTCTTTTTCTAGAACTTGGTTATCCTTTAGCCTAGTTTGCTGGTTCACTGCAGCGAGCAAGCCAATGTTCTCCTTTACGGACTCGTGGAGCAATTGGATGAGTTCCACTTGGGTAATGATGCCACTTTCCAGTTCGCTGAGGTAGTTTTCCAGCAGAATTTTATAATTGAGAGGAACGACGCGCAATTGGTTATTAATATCGTACTGAGCTCTTGAGCCCGTCATGGAAGGATCGAAAAGTTCTTTCATGATTTTTTCGGCACCTAATTGATGCATCTGGCTGCGCAGTTGCGCATATCGCACAGCAAAATCTCGCAGGCTAAGCCTTCCTTCTTGACTGTAGAGTGCGTTGGCAGCACCTAAGCCTACCGCAACCAGCGCGATGACAAATTTTTCAACAAGTTTCATTTTTTTCTAACGGATAAACAATTATCTGCAAATAGGGCTTTGTGGAGGATGATGAGCAAAGCTTCTGTTTCTTCGTCGGTTACGCCTAGTTCACTTCCTGTTTCGATGAATTTTTCTCCTTCCAGAACAAGGGAAAAGATGCTTCCATTTCGCTTCCATGCAAAATATCGGTCGCGGACGCGGATTAATTTCCCTCCTACGCGCATATCAACAGTAATGGCAAAGTTATCCATTTTAGCTTCATAGCGGGCTCCGCCAGGGTAACTGGTGCGAGTTACGTATTTGCCTTCTTCGCTCTTGAATATTTCGCAATGGCAACTACCGCGTTGCTGGCTTGCAGCCACGTCAAAAATAGTGTAGTAAGTAATCAACCAGCGATTATTATTTTTGACCATGTTGGCTGTGTTGATTTCCCTGCCTTGAATGAGCGATTCGCCTTCGCGGAAAATGTTGTATGAGGTTTCGTACACTACAATAGCGAAATTATTTTTTACTATTGTGTGCAAAATTTTTTCAATGGTATAATTTATGCGAAGCGAGCGCGCATTAATTAAGCCGTCCAAGTACTGGGAAAACTGGTTATAGTCTGAATATCGGCTTTGAACGTTATTGCGAATATTCACTGTGGTAATTTCAGTGTTTAGAGAAGGAGAGAAATGAGCCAGCACTTTATTTTTATCGCGGTGGATAGAAATTTCTGAGTAGGCTTTGGCAAAGTCGTACAAGAGTTGCACGCACTCGGCAGCTTGGTCTTTAGGAGGAGAGGTAGGTTGCTTGGGGGGCTTTTTCTGAGCAATTATTGGTGGACAATACACCACTACCAGCAATGTGAGCCAAACATGCAAGCAAAGGCGTATCATGAACGTACAGTTTTGGCTAAATATAGGCAAAAAAGTAATACAATTGCAAAGGAATTTAAGACAAATGTTGATTGTATGATAAAAAAGCTCACCCGATGAAGGGAGCGCCTCATCGGGTGAGCAGCGGGGTTGAGAAAAGTGCTTTTAATCTAGTCCAATGGCGAAGTAGTGTTTGCCTTCGCTATCGGGGTAATAACCTTCAATCATCACTCCGCCTGAGGAGTTTTCTATTACGTCGATCAAATCTTGCACAGTGCGAACTGTTTTGCCGCCTACTTTGGTGATGATGAAGCCTTCGCGCATTTTGGTATCGCGCATAATTAGCCCGCGGTTAATCCTTGTAACTTTGAGTCCATTGGTGAGGTTGAGCTTTCTGAGTTCTTCCGCTGGGGCAGGTTCTACCTCAATGCCCAATTTATCTAATGCGGTAGAGGTTTTCTTGATGATGGAAGTAGTGCCTTCGCGGCTTTTTAATGTTATTCTCACGTCGCGGGGAATGCCATCGCGGTACACTAGCAAGGTAACGCCTTCGCCAGGTCGCTTTCTTCCTATGGTTTCTTGTAGCTCTGGTACAGAGCGAACAGGTCGTCCATCTACTTTGGTAATTACATCGCCGCGGCGCAACCCTGCGGCATCTGCAGAGCCGTTGGGTACGATGCTATCTACGTGTACTCCCTCTGTAATGGGCAAGTTGAGTTCTTTGGCTTTTTTGCTATCTAAATCAGTGATAAAGATGCCTAAAAAAGCTCGCTGCACGACGCCATATTTAATAAGATCTTCGGCTACCTTGCGGGCAAGGTTGGAAGGAACGGCAAAAGAATAACCTGCATAACTGCCTGTGCGCGATGCGATAGCTGTGTTAATGCCCACCAGTTCGCCGTTCATGTTCACCAGTGCCCCGCCACTGTTGCCAGGGTTTACCGCTGCATCGGTTTGGATAAAGGACTCTATGGCAGCATTGTCGCGGGCGCGCAGCAATGAAATGTTGCGAGCTTTAGCACTTACAATACCTGCCGTTACAGTAGAAGTAAGATTGAAGGGATTACCTACTGCTAAGACCCATTCTCCTACTTGTACTTGGTCGGAATTGCCGAAGGGGATAGTAGCCAATCCTTTTTCATCAATTTTGATAACGGCAATATCTGTGGAAGGGTCTGTACCGATTACTTTAGCTTTGTAGGAACGCTTGTCGTGCAAGGTAACCGTAATTTCGTCGGCGTTTTCAATGACGTGGTTATTGGTGATAATATAGCCATCTTGCGAGATGATAACCCCTGAGCCGATACCCTCTTGAGGGCGGTTAAAGATATCATCGTCGAAGGGGAGGATATCGCCAAAAAAGTCGAAGGGGAAGTTATAACGCCGTTGCTGATTGCGCTCGCGATTTTGGCTCACCGGAAAGACCTTAGAGGTAATATTGACTACTGCAGGGGTCGTTTTAGCCGCTGGAACGGTAAAATCAAAAGGAACTCGCGTAATACCTTCTGTAGGTACTCCAGGGCGGTAGTCGGTCAATACTGCTGGATTGGCTTGTTGCAATACTACTTCTCGCTTGTCCAGCCCTGCCATCTTATAGCCGCCTATAGTGATAATGCCCCCTATAATAGCGGCAAGTAATGTCTGAACCCAGTTTTTCATTGCAGTGGAAAAGATGATTAGAGAAATGTCAGGCTAAATTTCGCAAAAGTTATACAAATTTTTGCATTGTGTTGCTCACAGGAGTCCACTTAAGGAAGTTTAACGCGATACCTGACATTTTGTCAGCCTAAAACGTCCTATTATGCTCCATGAAGTTTATTGCATTTTCAAAATTCGAAACTCTACGCGGCGGTTGAGTTTTTTGCTTTCTGGGTCTCTCTTGCGCGTCAATGGCTGAGTGCTGCCAAAGGCTTCTGTGAAAATGCGATGCTCTTGAATACCTTGACTGATGAGGTATTCTCGAATGCGCTGCACGCGCTCTTTAGAAAGTTGCATGTTGAGCAAGGGGTTGCCTTCTATGTCGGTATGTCCCTCCAGGCGAATTTCCATTGCTGGATAGGTTTTCATGAGCTCTACCAGATAGGTTAGTTCATCGTAGGACTCGGGCAAGAGGTCGGCTGAACTTTGTTCAAAAATGACGTGATTGAGCCGAATGGTTTGCCCTTCTTGCAGAGGCATCAGTAGCAAATCGCGTTTTATGTGCTCTTGAGGGGCTACGGCTGAAATTTGTTCGCTGTAAGCAAAAAAGCCTTCTGCTACCGCTCTAAGGCAGTAGTTTTGGCTAAGCGGCAAAGTGAGCTGATAATCTCCCGTTACAGGGTGGGCATAAGCCTTGCCGAGCAATTGCCCTGTAACGGGATGGGTGTAAATCACTTGGGCTGTGATGGGTTGGCCTGTGATGGCATCGCGTACCTTGCCCGATGCAAAAGCTACTTGCTCAGGGCGGGCTTGAGGTGAAAGAGCCATCCTAAATAAATCCGCGCTTTTGTGGGTGCTTTGGTAATAGGACACAAAGTAAGCGTACTCTCCTTGAGCATCAATAGTATAGGAGGCATCCCAATCAGGAGTATTAATAGGGGGACCCAAATTGACAGGCTCTGACCATTGCTGCCAGGTGTCATCTAACCTGCGGGTCATGAAAATATCCATTTCGCCGTAGCCGCTATGTCCGTTGGAGGCAAAGTAAAGGGTTTTGTTGTCCGCAGCCAGTACGGGGGTAATTTCACTGCCAGCGGTATTGACTTGCTTGCCTAGATTCATGGGAGCGGTCCAGGTGTTGTCAGGGCGGCGAAAACTGACGTAAAGATCTCGTTCTCCGTAGGAGTCGCGGCGCTGGATAGCCATTAGCAATACTTGTTGATTGGCTGCCATAAAGTATTCGCTATACGAACTTTGGTTATAGAAATCATCAATCAGCAGTGGTTGAGGGAACTGCCACGTATCCTTTCCTGTGCGATAGGTGATGGAGACTCCTGTTACACAACGACCTTCTGGCAGGTAGCGGTTAGCAAGCAATAGAGTGTTGTTATCAGGCAGGGCAGTGCATACGTAATTGTGGCTGTAATTATTCAACGGAGGAGGCATGTGCTGGGCTTCTTTCCAAGAACCGTCGGGCAGGCGTTCAGCGTACCAGATGTCATCATTGGAGAGTTGAGGCAAGAAGGGATTGCGCATGTTATCGGGGTGATTCTTGCGCACAAAGTAGAGGGTTTTTCCATCGGGAGAGATAACAGGCAGAATTTCATCGTAGGGGCTATTGATGGTTTTGCCTAAAGGTTCGATAGTGCCTTCTAGGGCAGGGGTCAAGCGGTTGAGTCCAATATCCGCTGGCGGGTTGATGTTATCTTCAGCAATGCCTATGGCATCAATCTGATTGAACCCCGGCACGCTGCTGGTTTGCAGTTCCAGTCGTAGGGCAGCCACCTTGTAAGGAGTAGGGGGGATGTGATGGACAAACAGGCGCGACTTAGCTTCAACAGGAGCGGGATGAGGTTGGTGATAGACTACGTAGCTTTTTCCAGCGGTGTCGTAGAGTTTGATGGTTTTAATGGCTCCAGGGTTAAATGACTCTGCCACTACAATGGTTTGTACCTGGATGAGTCGGTCAAAACTTACCTGTATCCACTCTCCGTGAGGGTTGTCGGCAGTGGCAGGGCGCCATGCACAAGGACTTTCCCCATAAGCGGGCAGTTTATTGGGTTTACCTAGCACTTGCTGAGCGCTGAAAGGTTTAGCCAAACCCGCAGCAATTGACTCGGAAGAAACACCTAAAACAGCCGACGCCCATTCTATTTGCAACACCAGGCAGGTCCAACTCAATGCACTTAGCAGCATATCGGAAAATGAATGGTTTTGTAAAATAAAATAAGGCTGCGCAATTTTCATGCACAGCCTTGCTTTTACAAACAGGTACAGGGTTACTTTACCAGATTGACAATAGCCTCAAACGCTGCAGGATGGTTCATGGCTAGATCCGCCAGTACTTTGCGGTTGAGTTCAATGCCTGCCTTTTGCACTTTGTGGATAAATTGAGAGTAGTTCAAGCCATATTGCCGAGCAGCGGCGTTAATGCGCTGGATCCACAATTTGCGGAAGTCGCGTTTGCGCGTGCGCCGATCGCGGTAGGCATATTGCCATGCCCTCTCTACTGCATTTTTGGCTATGGTCCAAACGTTTTTTCTTCTTCCCCAGTAGCCTTTGGCAAACTTGAGGATTTTTTTGCGTCGCGCTCTGGACGCTACATGATTAACTGACCGTGGCATATTGCATTGCTGTTTGGGGCTTCAGGCGATTGTTGAACAATACTTTGGAGCCTTGCGCCGAGTGAAACCATAAACTTTAAACTACAAACAAAGCATTTTTCTCACCGTAGGTAGATCAGCTGGCGAAACTAATGTTTTTTGACCTAAACGACGTTTGCGGCGATTTTCCTTCTTTGTCAAAATGTGGTTGTGATAGGCGCGCTTGCGCTTTATTTTACCAGTGGCGGTTAACTTGAAGCGCTTTTCAGCACTTGACTTTATTTTTACCTTCAGCATATCAAAAGGATTGAAATATTTCTCACTTGTTTGATTTAGTATTCTTGGGAGCTATCACCATGTACATGCGCTTGCCTTCCAATTTAGGCATTTGCTCTACTTTGCCTACTTCTTCCAATGCTTGCGCAAATTTAAGCAATAAAACTTCTCCGCGTTCTTTGAAAACGATAGTTCTTCCGATAAAATGCACGTTCGCCTTTACCTTGTTGCCTTCTTTGAGAAAAGCGATGGCATGTTTGACTTTAAAGTCAAAATCATGATCGTCGGTATTGGGACCGAAGCGAATTTCCTTGACTACTGTTTTGTGAGTTTTGGCTTTTAGTTCTTTTTGCCTTTTTTTCTGCTCGTATTTGAACTTAGAGTAGTCAATAATTTTACACACTGGAGGAACTGCTTTAGGAGAAATCTCCACAAGGTCTAACCCTTGTTCTTTGGCTATCTCAAGGGCTTTGCTAAGGGGATAAATGCCTGTTTCTACATTTTCGCCTACCAGACGCACTTCGGTAGCTTTGATTTTTTCGTTTACTCTAAAGGGTTCTTCTGCGCGTTCACGCGGGTTTGCCATGCAGTATTGGTTAAGTTAGTACGTTGGTTAAGTGTATATACGCGCAAATATAACTACTTGTTGATTTTTCACCATTTGCGCTTAAAAATTTCCGACACAATAAAAGCGTTGCGAACCTGTTCGGGATTGGAAAATAATTTTAACACAGGGTGAAATTCTGGTTGCTTTTCTTGAAAAGGCTCAAACTTCCCTGATCCATCACTTTGCACTGGTGAGGTAAGCTGGCTCTTTGAAGAGGAAGGAGGAGGTTGGTTTTGAGGCTCTTCGTATTTGTCATCCCAAGAGAAGGAGCGCTCTAAAGTAGTTTCTCTGTACTTTTTGCGTTGGGCGATGGTTTCTTCTTGAGAAGACAAAGGTGTCCTGTTTTTTATTTTTTGATCCAACTCTTGTAGGAGCTCTTCAAAACTCACTTGGGGAACGGGCTGCTGCTCCTGTTTTTGTTGTTGCTTTTGCACTGGAGGGGTTTTAGCAGGGCGGCGCTGCTGCTGCTTTTTAGCTCCCAGCAAAGTGCTTAAAAAGAAGTAGAGCACTATCAAAAAAAAGTACCAGAATGCGTCAAAAGCGTCCATGAGGCAAAAGGACTATGGTTGAACAAAGTAAAGATAGGAAAAATTTTTTGACTATTCGGGCTTTTTTTCAGGGCGCATTTGGGGGAAGAACAGCACGTCTTGAATAGAAGCTTGATTAGTCATAATCATAGCAAGGCGGTCGATGCCGATGCCCAGCCCTGCAGTAGGAGGCATGCCGTATTCTAGAGCCCTGAGGAAATCCTCGTCTAACATCATGGCTTCTTGATCGCCGCGTTGGCTTAGTTGGAGCTGTTCTTCAAAGCGCTGCCGTTGGTCGATGGGGTCATTGAGTTCGGAGAAGGCATTGCAAATTTCTTTGCCGTTGCAGATGACTTCAAAGCGTTCCACCAGTCCAGGCTTGCTGCGGTGGCGCTTTGCTAAGGGAGACATTTCTACAGGGTAATCCATAATAAAAGTGGGTTGGATTAGATAAGGTTCGCAGCAATTGCTAAAAATTTCGTCAATTAGTTTGCCTTTGCCCATGCTGGCATCTACATGCACATAGAGTTGGCGGGCTACGCGCCGCAATTCGGCTTCTTCCATTTCAGCAATATTAATCCCCGTAAAATGCTCAATGGCTTCGTACATCGTCAGGCGTTTCCACGGACGTTTAAAACTGATCAAGTGATTGCCGACTGGAAGTTCAGTAGTGCCGTGCAGCTGGAGGGCAATTGTTTCTATCATTTCTTCTACTAAGTCCATCATCCAGTAGTAATCTTTGTAGGCTACGTAGAGCTCCATCATGGTAAATTCTGGGTTGTGGAAGCGGCTCATGCCTTCATTGCGGAAATCTTTGGCAAATTCATACACTCCGTCGTAACCTCCTACGATGAGGCGTTTAAGATACAGCTCGTTGGCAATGCGCAGGTAAAAAGTAGTTTCTAAGGCATTGTGATAAGTAGTAAAGGGGCGGGCAGTGGCGCCGCCGTAAATAGGTTGTAAGATGGGGGTTTCTACTTCCAAATAGCCTTTGTCGTTGAGAAATTGGCGCATGAGGGTAATCATCTGGCTGCGCTTGCGAAACACTTCTCGCACTTGGGGATTGATGACTAAATCCACGTAGCGCTGTCTGTAGCGAAATTCAGGGTCAGTAACGGCATCATACACATTGCCCGCCTCGTCTCTTTTAACTATAGGCAAAGGCTTTAGCGACTTGGAGAGCAACTTGAGCTCAGTTACATGGACGGTAATTTCTCCAGTTTGGGTAGTAAATACGTAGCCGCGTATGCCGATGTAGTCCCCGATGTCGAGCAGTTTTTTGAATACGGTGTTGTAGAGGGTTTTATCTTCACTGGGGCAAATATCATCGCGGCGGATGTAGATTTGAATGCGCCCAGTGGAATCTTGCAGTTCGGCAAAAGAGGCATTGCCCATGATGCGCATGCTCATCAGCCTGCCTGCCATGGAAATGTTTTTGTAGTCAGTTTTAAAGCGCTCGTAGTTTTCTTTGATGTCTTTGGCGTAGGCATTGACTTCAAAAAGCTCTGCTGGATAAGGGTTAATGCCCATGAGCAGAAGTTGTTCGCGTTTCAAACGGCGCTGAATTTCTTGCTCGCTTAACTGCTGCATGATGTAATCAATAGAGTGGACTTAAGGTGCAAAACTATCAGTTTTTTGGCGATGCATTGGAGGGAAATTATAAAAAAGTGCCTCGTTGTGCAAGGCGCTTCATTGCGAATGGACAAATTAGTGTAAGTACGTGAATAATTGTGGATTAACAAAAATCATCAAAGCTACGAATGCACAAGTTAGCATGAATGGAAAAGCACCTCTATTGCCATTGTTCGTGCCTTCACGAACACGTTGCGCGTGAAGACACGCGCAACGGCAGGAAGAACAACCGATTGTTGCGCGTGAAGACACGCGCAACGGCGGAGGGGATGCCGTTGTTCGCGTCTTAAAAACCGCCGTTGTTCGTGTCTTCAAAACCGCCGTTGTTCGTGTCTCCACGAACAACTTATGATGTTTTTGCTGTTCGCGCCTTCACGAACATGTTGCGCGTGAGGACA
>JANWWZ010000001.1 GCA_025057115.1 Bernardetiaceae bacterium | reverse complement strand
GAGGAGACTGAAAGCCTCGAGGAGCTCGAATTGAACGTGTCGGACTACATTCCTGATGACGAAGCGGGTTATAAAATGCAGGGAGATGGTCCTAGTAACAATGAGGAAGAAAGAGAAATGCCCCTGGCTACTACTGAGTCCCTTACTGACTCGCTCATGCAGCAATTGGGTTATTTAGATTTGAATGAAAAACAACATGCCATCGGGGTACAACTCATCGGCAATATTGATGGGGAAGGCTACATCCGACGCGAACTACAAGGTATTGTCAACGATTTGCTCTTTACCCAAAACATCGAAACTACTGTAGAAGAAGTAGAGGAAATTTTGCATAAAATCCAGCATACTTTTGAACCTCCTGGAATCGCCGCCCGAAACTTAAAAGAGTGCTTAGAACTACAACTAAAACGCAAAGACCAGAGCAATCCCCACGTGCGCAACGCTTTGCGAATTATTTCCCTTTGCTTCGATGAATTTATCAAAAAACATTATCACAAGATTGAAAAGCGGTTAGAGATTACTGAAGAAGAGTTAAAAGCAGCAGTAAACGTCATCATTCATCTCAACCCCAAGCCAGGGGAAAGCACTAATGACTTTACGCGCAATCACCACGTTACTCCTGATTTTATTCTGCGCACCGATGAACAAGGACGCTTTCATCTTACTCTTAATGCTCGCAATGCCCCTGAGTTGCGCATTAGCCGTTCTTACTTGGAAATGTTGGACACTTACGAAAAGGCTAGCAAAAAAGACAAAAAACTCAAGCAAGCAGTTTTATTTCTCAAGCAGAAGCTCGATGCTGCCAAGTGGTTCATTGATGCTATCAAGCAGCGCCAACAAACTTTGCTTAAAACGATGAACGCCATTATTGAGTACCAAGAGGAATATTTTAGGGAAGGGGACGAAAGCAAATTAAAACCAATGATTCTCAAGGACATTGCTCAAAAAATTGGCATGGATATTTCCACTGTGTCGCGCGTTGCCAATAGTAAAACTATTCAAACTGATTTTGGCGTTTTTCCTCTTAAGTACTTTTTCTCTGAAAGCATTAGCACTGATTCTGGAGAAGATGTCAGCAGTAAAGAGGTCAAATATGTACTTAAGGAAATTATTGACAATGAAAACAAGCGCAAGCCTTATTCAGATGATAAACTAGAAAAACTTCTCAATGAAAGGGGATACAATATTGCACGCCGCACAGTTGCCAAGTACAGGGAGCAGATGAACATTCCAGTTGCACGGTTGCGCAAGGAGTTATGAGTCCTAAAACTGCTTTAGTGGTATCCGTGATAATGCATCCTTCCTTAATGGCAACGTATTTATGCACAGTGATTTTGTTGGGCGGTCCTGCTGAAGCGGTAGCATATGACCATAAAATTAAATTTTTGTTAATTGCCGTCGTTTTTTGCCTTACTTTTCTTTTACCAGCTATGCTATTACTCTTGCTACACCGAATAAAAATGATTACCCATTTATCATTGCCGGAGCGCAGAGACCGCCTTATTCCTTTTGTCATAAGCATAACTGCTTACAGCGGCACTGCTCTTTACTTTTTTACTCGCTTACCTCAAGTAACTTTGTTGCCTACTGTCATGCTTGTAGTGGCTTTTACAGTGCTGCTTACTTTGTTAATTACCATCTTTTACAAAATTAGCGCACATGCGATAGGAGTCAGCGGGAGCACAGGTACGCTGGTAGCCATACAACAAGTTTTTCCGGATGCAAATTTTTTTTACCCCTTGCTAGCTGCTATCATCATATGGGGGCTTACTGCCTCTGCGAGGTTAGCCTTGAGAGCCCACACTCCTAACGAAATACTCGCTGGCTCAGGACTAGGTTTTCTGTGTTGTTATACAGGGATATGGGTAATGGTGTAACGTTTTTTACCTTGTTTCTTCAAATTTGCTTGAAGAAAAGGTTTATTTGCTAAAAAGGTAATTTTTTTAGATTGAACGAGGATAAAACAACAGGTGAAGTTTGAGTCAGCGGCTGCTTTTTTTGTTTAACAGCCCAGATTTAACGCCTGATTGTAAAGAATGCCTACCGTTATTTCTTTTTGCTGCTTTCTACGGGCTTGTTGAGGCTTTGTTTGTACTTTTCATTGAGCCCTTTAAGTATTTCATCGGTGATATCGAGGTGTTCGTCAGCCAGTAGAATGCCGCCGCCTTTCGTATAACCCAGAATGTAGCGGAATTTTTTATCTTTATTGTATTCTTTCAAAAATGATATTAAGCTATCGTAAACGCGGTTGTTAATAATTTTTTCTTCCTCCATCAATCCTGCCATAACAGTTTCGCGGTAAGCCATTAACTCTTGTTCTTTCCGGCTAAGGTTTTCTTGCGCTTCCCGAATTTGATTGTTGCTCATCAGCCCTGCCTGAATGCGCTTTTCTACACTGCTGGCTTCTTGTTGCAGTGATTGTCCGCGAGCAATTAACTGCTTTTCTACTTTGCTGCGCTTTTCTGCTAGTTCATTTTGCATGTCTTCAAACATTTTGTAGTTGCTCAGCAGCGTATCGGTATTGATAAAAGCAATGGGAACGCTACTGCTGTCTTTTGCAACAGAAGTAGTAACGGCTGGATTTTGAGCAGAAAAGTGCAAGTAATATAAATAAGCTACCGCAGCAAGCAATACTATATTTAGCAGTAGAGAAAGGTTATTTTTCACGCTACTTTATTCTTGTTAAACATTTCACTGGGCAAATATATGCAAATGGTGTTCATGAAAAAAACACAAGCTCGGCGAGTCTGTTTTGCCAAGCTTATGCGAACTGGAAAACTGCTAAACTTAGGAAACCTTTTCAGCACTCACCTCGCTGGTTGCAGGTTCTTCTTGCTTTTGCTCTTGCTCTTTGGAGTTGCTTCCTTTGGTATAAGCCTCGTAAGTAGTTTGATGAGGGAAAGGACGTTTGCCAATAAGCCGCTCTATATCGCTTTGAAAAATGATTTCTTTGCTCAATAGTTCTTGGGCGATGGTTTCCAGTTCCTTGCGCTTTTCAATGAGCAGGTTTTTGGTCCTTTGATAAGCACTATCGACTAATTTTTTCACTTCCTCATCAATTAGTCTTGCAGTTGCTTCTGAGTAAGGTTTTTCAAAGATGTAGTCAGAGCGCTTGGAGTCGTAAAAGGAAATATTGCCAATTTTTTCATTCATGCCGTAGATGGAAACCATGCTATAAGCCATTTTAGTTACTCGTTCAAGGTCGCTTAGAGCACCTGTAGAAACCTTTCCGAACACGACATCTTCAGCAGCTCTTCCGCCTAGAGCCATGCACATTTCATCAAAGAGCTGCTCGGTGGTATAAAGAAACTGCTCTTTAGGCAAATACTGGGCATAGCCCAAGGCAGCAACGCCGCGAGGTACGATGCTCACTTTTACTAAGGGGTCAGCGTGCTCTAGAAACCACCCTGCAACGGCATGTCCTGCTTCATGGTAAGCAACGATGCGTTTTTCTTCAGGAGAAATAATTTTATTTTTCTTTTCTAAGCCTCCGATAACGCGGTCGATGGCATCTTGAAAATCCTTCATGTCAATTTTCTTTTTGCCGTGTCGGGCAGCGATAAGGGCTGCTTCATTGCACACGTTGGCTATTTCTGCTCCTGCAAAGCCTGGCGTTTGGGCAGCTAATTTTTTTACATCCACGTCTTCTGCCAGCTTAAGGGGCTTCATATGTACGCGGAAGATGGCTTCCCGCCCTATGATGTCGGGCTTATCCACGCTAATTTGTCGGTCGAAGCGGCCTGGGCGCAGCAAGGCGCTGTCTAACACGTCTGGGCGGTTAGTGGCTGCCAGAATAATAACGCCAGAGTCAGTTCCGAAGCCATCCATTTCTACCAGCAAGGAGTTGAGCGTGTTTTCTCTTTCGTCGTTAGCTCCTGGGAAAGAGCCACGTCCCCGCGACCGACCTATCGCATCTATTTCATCGATAAAGACAATGCACGGGGCTTTTTCCTTAGCCTGTTTGAACAGGTCGCGCACGCGAGCCGCTCCCACTCCCACGAACATTTCTACAAAGTCTGAACCTGAAAGGCTAAAGAAAGGTACTCCCGCTTCTCCTGCTACTGCTTTTGCCAGCAAAGTTTTCCCTGTTCCAGGAGGACCTACCAACAAACAGCCCTTAGGAATTTTGCCCCCCAAACTAGTGTATTTAGTGGGATTTTTAAGAAAATCAACAATTTCTTCTACTTCCTGTTTTGCCTCATCTAGCCCAGCCACGTCGGCAAAGGTTACTTTTACCTTATTTTCAGCATCAAACAAGGCTGCGCGAGACTTGCCAATATTGAAAATTTGTCCACCCGGACCTGCACTAGCCATGCGGCGCATTAAAAGGTAAAAGCCAAAAACAAGGAACAAAAGAAAGCCCCACGTCCAGAATATGTTGCTGAAATCAGGTCGGTCATTGTCGGTGGCAAACTCGAGGCGTTTGTCGCGCGGAATGTCTTTTTGTATTTCATCCAAATCGTTGAGGAATTTCTCATCAGAGGCAATATTGAACTTGTAGTGCGGACCTTGCATAAATGCCATAGGGCTGCGGTTGGCAAACTCCTCCCTATACTGCGGCTTGTTAAGTGCCTCAGGAGTCAAGTACACTTCCACAAAACGGCGATTGACAATGACAATATTGCGCACATCCCCCGCAGCAAGCATCTGTTCAAAGCGCTTTTGCGTGATGGTGATAGTAGGTGTTGCCCGATTGAAGTAATACAAAGACGATATTACGCCAATAATGATGAGCAACAGCCATATTTGGTAATTGTTCTTTGGCGTAGGTTTAGGAAGGAGCGGACTTTTATTCTGAGAATTGTTTGAGTTATTTGCCATCGCTGTAGAGTTGCTAAAATGGTTGTATTAGTTCTTTCGGATAAACAAATGCAAAAAGGTGAATGTTCCACTTTACAAAGTAGCTGGAAGCAGAGAGGTAGCCACGTGAATGGTTTCTGCATCGCCCCAGAGCTCTTCCAGCCCATAAAACTCGCGGCGTTCTTTTTTGAAAATATGCGCCACTACATTGACATAATCCAGCAAAATCCATTCGCGGTGGCTAGTACCTTCTTTGTGCCAAGGCCATTCCCCTAAACGCTTAAAGACTTGTTCTTCTACCGAGTTCATCAATGCTTCTACTTGAGTGTCGGAATTGCCTGAACAAATCACGAAGAAGTCCGTAACAGCGTTTTTCACTTTGCGCAAATCCATAATAACAATGTCGATTCCCTTTTTCTCTAGCATTCCTTCTGCCACTACTCGGCTTAGGAGCGCTGAATCTACGTACTGGTTTATACCTTGCGTGTGTTGTATCATGCAAAATCTAATCGCACTTGATTTAACTTTGCTTTCATACAAAAATACGCAATTTTCTTGTACAAAATTGTTGCTGAGACCTTATTTACGGGTAAAAAAGTCATCTACCTGCCAAGTTGTCATTCTACTAATGATGTAGCAGTTGAGCTTATTCACTCAGGCGAGCAGGTAAATGGAACTGTTGTAATAGCCGACTACCAAACGCAAGGCAAAGGGCAGCAAGGCAATAGATGGCATTCACTGCCAGGACAAAATTTAACCCTCTCCGTCATTTGGACTCCTTCTTTCCTGGCTCCCAGTAGCGCTTTTGCTCTCAATATGGTAGTTTCTCTCGGGGTAGCTGATGTTGTGCAGACTTGTTTGCCTCAGGCTTCTCTGTGGGTAAAGTGGGCAAATGACGTCTATGTCAACAATTTGAAAATAAGTGGCATTTTAATTGAAAATATTCTGCAAGGAACTGCAATCCGCTACAGTGTGGTAGGCATTGGACTGAATGTCAATCAGACTGAGTTTAAAGGATTGCCCGCCACCTCCTTAAAAGCACAGGCAGGGCGAGAGTGGTCTCTTCCCCAGGTGTTCAACCAGCTTATGGTATGCCTTGAAAAGCGCTACTTACAATTGCAGCAACAAGGCTACACGTCCATAAAAAGGGATTACCTCAGCAGGCTCTATCAGCTAGGACAACCAGCAAAATACATCGACCTGCGGGGAGAAGTCCCTTTGCAGTTCGAGGGAATTATTAAAGACGTAGAAAATGCTGGAAGGCTAGTAGTGCAAACCGCTAAAGGCATAGCACTTTTTGACCTCAAGCAAATTAAGTTTGTTTAACCGACTTTTTACAGACTGCTTTGAAGATGGCCAAAAAGGTAGCCCTAGTACTTTCCAGTGGTGGCTCGCGTGGATTGGCACAGGCAGGAGCCATCCAAATTCTACAAGAAAATGGTTTCCAAATTACTTCTGTAGCAGGCTCTTCTATCGGAGCGCTCATCGGCGGCTTGTTCGCAATGGGTAAACTAAACTCCTATACTCAATGGCTCACCAAGCTCAACAAACGCCACATATGGGAACTGATAGATTTTACCCTAGCCCCTCATGGACTTATCAAAGCGGAAAAGGTATTTGACACCATGAAGACTTTTATTCCCGATATGCCCATCGAAGATATGCCCATTCCCTTTGCCGCTGTTGCCACTGACATACTCAACCAAAAGGCAGTCGTTTTTACATCGGGTAGCTTTTACCAAGCCATCAGAGCCTCTATTGCCATCCCTGCTGTAATTACCCCTGTAAAGTATGGCGATACATTTTTAGTAGATGGAGGAATTTTAAACCCTATCCCTATTCAGTACGTGCCTAAAAAGGGCGATGAATGGATTGCCGTAGTGAACCTTTACGGCGAAAGAAGTTCCAACCCTTTGCCAAAAAAACAATCTTCTACTGATTCCCAGTCCACTAGCCTTCTAACCCGACTTGCTCGTTTGTCTTTTTCCGAAGACAGACAAAGCCTCGGTTACTACTCTCTCGTTTCTGCCGCTTCCTCTGCTATGATAAAACGCATTGCACAACTTACCCTTGCTCACTACCCACCAGATATTCTAATCAACATCCCTGAAGACTCAGCAGGGACTTTTGAGTTTTTCAAAGCCGCAGAACTGATACAACTCGGCAGAGAACTTGCCACAAAAGCCCTTGCCGAAGCAGAAGAGAAACTTTCCACTGCTTCACCTTAATTTTTCGCCTACCAGTATAAAGACTCCCCAGTAGTTGATGGCGCTCTTGCAACCATCGCAGAGCATCAGAAAAAGCCTCCTACATCTCTTGTTTTTCCATCAACCAACGCCAATAAAACTCACTCATTAGCTCTTGTGTCCGCTGGTTGGTTACCTTCTATAGGCTGTAAATCACTACCTTAGCCCCAGCTATCTCAAATGCTCGATGCAACCTATACTTCCCTCCCTATTCCGCCTTATTCCCTACTCCTGTTGCACGTGCCGATAGTACTACTAATTCCGTTTCCTTTAAATCTAGCGAAACTGCTTCGTATGCAGTTAATATCCCATCATCATACCCATTCATTTGCTTGCCTTGATCGGGAGGAGTATGCTTTGCCCCTGCTAGATACAAACCACAGTGCAAATAGGGATTTTCTAATGCCTTCGCCTGATCTGAACTTGTCGTTGTCATTTTTGTCTTAATAGCCAATCAAGCGCCGCACTTTATCAGCGTTCCCCCAATGCACATTAATTTAGCAACTAAAAAACTTATTTCTTAAAATTTTGCTTACTTGAGGCAAATTGCCGCCTAAGGCATGTGCTCGCACCAGCCTTTATTTTCTGTGGTCATTCCCACTTACAACCGAGCAGACTTTTTGCCCCAAGTGCTTAGCAGCATTTTAGCACAAACCTTCACAGACTTTGAGGTTTGGGTAATAGACGACGGCAGCACTGATCACACTCCTTCCTTAATGCAGCAATGGCAAGCTCGGGATCGTCGGATTTGCTATCATCGCAAAGCTAACGAAGAACGATCTATTGCCCGCAATACTGGTTTCCACCTTGCTCGAGGGCGCTACGTCGTTTTCCACGACTCAGATGACTTCATGACGCCAGAGCATTTACAAACTCTTGCCCAAGCCATTGCCTCCCATCCACAGGCTTGTTTTTTGACTACCAAATTTGTGCTCCAAACTCCACAAGGCATTCTATACGATGAAATTAACCAACTAAAAGGAGGCTGGTACGACTACAAGTTATTTTTAAGAGGCAATCCCATAGGAATTTTTGTATGTGTTCGCAAGGATTGTGCTGATGTGCAACTGTTTCCACCGCAATTTCACTTTTGCGAAGATTGGATTTTTCACATTCTCAACTATCGCCGCCATCGCCTGCTACTGATTGATAAAATTACCAATATCGTGCAAGTACATACCCACCGCTCTATGACTAACCATCGCCGAGTGATTGCGGGCAGAATAGCTGCTACTGAGTTTATTTTGTCTCAAGCAAAGTTTAATCCCCGTGAAGAAGCCATTATTTGGGGCAACACCTACCGATTTTGTGCTATTCACAGCTATTTAGACTTTCGCTATAGAGAAAGTTTGCGCTATGCATGGCTTGCCATAGGCAAATTAGGCATTACCTTGCCTAATGTACGCCTACTTGCCAAATTATTGCTTGGGCGAAAAATAGTCTTGCTAATTAAAAGTGCCTTACAAAAGCTGAAAGTTAGGTAAACGGCTTTGCTTCTCTTGCTTACTTTCGCCGCAAGCGCGCCATGTAAAAACCATCAAATCCGAATTCAGAAGGCAGTACTATGCGATCTTCTTCCAGCAGAAAATTTTTTCCCTCGGGTTGGCTAAGAAACCATTCTACTTGCTGGCGGTTTTCTGAAGGCAAAATGCTGCAAGTGGCATATACTACCACGCCACCGGGCTTGGTCATTTGGCTGTAGCGGCGCAAAATATCTCGCTGGGTTTCCTGCAAGCGCTCTACAAAATCTTGGGAAAGTTTCCATTTGCTATCTGGATTGCGGCGAATCACTCCTGTGCCAGAGCAAGGAGCATCTAACAATACTACATCTGCACTTTCTCGCAGCCGCTTGATGACTTTGTTATTTTCAATCAATCGAGTTTCAACGATAGTGATACCTGCTCGATTGGCTCTTCGGCGCAGTTCTTTTAGTTTGAAATCCTCTACATCCATGCTAATAATGGTGCCCTTGTTTTGCATGAGCGCGGCAAGGTGTAAAGTTTTGCCACCTGCTCCTGCACATGCATCTACTACGCGCATGCCAGGTCTAGCTTGGGTAAAGGGAGCTACTAACTGCGAAGCTCCATCCTGAATCTCAAAAAATCCCTGCTTGTAAAGCGGATTGCCAAAAATGTTTAAGCGCTTTTTTAAAACGACTGCATCGGGTAAAGAGTCTGCTGCGAAGGCTTCTACCTGATGCTCTTCCAGAAGCTGAATGAGGGTTGGGCGGTCAATTTTCAAAGTATTGACGCGAAGCACTACTTGTGTTTGCTGGTTGAGCGCTGCCGCCTCTTTTTCCCACTGCAACGCACCGAGTTCCTTCCTTGCCAGGGCATCTAACCAATCTGGATAGGAGTGGAGCAGTTTAATTTCTCCCTGGGCTTGTTTAAATCGCTGGGCAATGGCTTGTGCTTCTACGGGGAGAAATTTTTGCCAACAAGGGAGCGTGCCTCCTTGCCAAACCCAGTACACTGCAAACAGTTGCCATAGATCTTGAGGTTTTAAAGAAGGGGGAGCATCGGCTAAAAACCAAAGCAATCTCCAATGGCGCACCATGTCGTAAATAGTTTCAGCGATAAACCCTCTGTCATGAGAGCCCCATTTGGGATTGGAGCGCAAGATATTCTCTATCACTTTGTCCGCGTAGCGCTCTTCTCCAAAGATAGCTTGCAGCCCTTCTACGACCGCCCCCACTAAGTTTTGATGAAGTTTCAACGCTTTTCTTTTGACTTGGAAAAAGCCCTCAATTATACCATTTGAGCGTTAAGGTTACAAGTTTACCAAGCGAGCTTGGCGCAGGCTGAAAAAACTTGCCTTTGAGCTACGCCCTGATTTCTGCTAGGTAGTCCAATGCTTCTATGTATTGCAATCGATTGAAAACTAATGCTTTCATGCTTTTTAAGGGGCGCTCTACTCCAAGGTGTTCTATCACAAATTCATGCCATATGATGCAATCTACTTGGGGGTCTATTTTAACTCGTATTTGTGCAGTGGGAACGCCTTCTAGGTTGCGATGCACAAAAATGGTTGAGCGCCTATGGCAATTTTGATAAGGAGCCACTGGATCTCCAAGTAAATGATTGGAAGGTGGTATTAACAAACTAATAGGTAAAGGCTCAAAGCGATAATAACGCAAAATTCTTTCTGACTTCGCAAGCCGCTCCAGCAAGGGCTCTCCGTCGATGGAAATTTGAGCAGCAGGCAACTGACTATACGGAGCAATTTGGCAATAAAAACGGATGGTATGTTTTTTGCCCCTTATCAACTTGCGAAATCGCTTCTCGACAGGAGAAAGGGGACGCGTTCCTAACATGCCGTTGGCTATCCGAATAGCTTGTAACTCTTTTTCAAAGGGATCGGATTTATCGGGCAAAAACACCAGTATCAAGTGCGCAATGCCAGGCAAGATGAACCCTAACCCAAACCACAACCAGAAGGAACGCCCTCGCGTATGGGCAAAGTACCCGCAGATAGTTGGAATGCTCAGCAAAAACAGTACACCCACAAAAGCAAAATCTATCAGCATTAGGACGTATGCGCGTACAAAGAGACATTAATATAAACATTCATACAGTTTTTTGTTTGATTGTAAGCGGAATAATTCTCTGTTCTTTGGCACAAGGTCAACGGGCTGGCAACTATGCCTTTTCAACCCTCACCACTGCTTCGCTCCTGCCAATGGAAGACCATACCACTACCCTTGTACATGGACCTAATGCACATTTGCGTTCAAGCCCCGTGTTTCCCATTGGGTTTGAATTCTGGTTTATGGGTGTGCGCTATACTCAGTTTTCTGTCAATAGCAATGGCGTAGTTCGCTTGGGCAGTGAGCCAATTATCAACACGGGAAATTCTTATGGCATAGCTAATAATGCGCGGCTGGTCCCCTTTGTAGGAACTGATTTCGATATGCAAAATCAAACTCTTATAGGCTCACTAAGAACTTCTTCTACTGGAAGGGTGCACTTTCGCCGTGCAGGAAACGCTCCCAATCGGTTTTTAGTCATCGAAAGCCGCAACATGGCAGTAAACTACACCAGTTCAACAGCAGATGCAACTTTTCAGATTGTCATTTATGAAAGCTCTCCTGGAAGCCCTTCAGGGGGAAGGATAGAGTTCCGCTATGGGCAAGTGCGTTCTACCGTCGAGCTTAGCAGCCTTAACATTGGCATTGGAGGAGGCAACCAACCTGAGCTTATTTTAGGAGTCAATCTCAATCCCATTAGTGCACGCGAAGGAAGCATTATCAACAATCCCATCGGAGTAGGTATTGTTGGACCCTTGCATAGCAATGCAGAAGGGCAACGGCGCCAATTTACTTTTGATCCTCCCATGCCTAACGGATTGCTTACCAACCTTACAGTAAATTGTCAAGGAAATGACGCCGCAGAACTGCATTGGAATAATCAAGCTACTAACGCTGTGGGCACTGTTATTTACCGTTCAGAAGATGGCAACCAGTACGAATTTTTGGCTCAGGTCAATCGAGGAAACACGTATGTAGATGGCACCATCCAGCGGGGAAAAACGTACTACTACCGCGCTTATGCAGTTACAGAAGGCAAACTATCTCCCCTTGACCCAACAGGACAGGCGGTATTTTCGCCTCAAGTTCCGCCGCCATTGCGTTTGCCCTCCCAAATAACCGTTTGCGAAGGAGAAAGTATCACCCTGGATGCTGGGCCAGGCTACGCCCTCTATCAGTGGTCCGATGGATACATAGGGCAGCAACGCGTTTTACGCCCTACTTCTTCTACTGTACTCACTCTTACTGCTAAAGGATGCAGTGAAAGACAAGCTCAAGTAAAGATCCATTTAGCGCCGTTGCCAATATTTCAAATCAAGGGGGACTCTACTATTTGCCCTGGAGAGTCCTTTGCACTGTTAGAAGCACCTCATGGAAGGGGTAGCTATCAATGGCAAAATGCAAGAGGGCAAATCATTGGCTCTTCCCCTACTCTGATGGCAACTCAAGTAGGTAAGTATTTCCTCACTATTACTTCGCCAGCCGGCTGCTCCTTTCGCGATAGCATCCAAGTAACTGACTGCTGCCCTCCATTGATCGAACTTCCTACAGCCTTTACTCCTCACAGCACTCCTGCTAACAACTTATTTCGCATTTATCACCAAAACCTACAAAGCGTAGATATTCAAATTTACAATCGCTGGGGCAATTTGGTATATCGCAGCCACAATCCTGATCAAGGCTGGGATGGCACTTTCGAGGGTAAACCTGCCCAAGCAGGCGTTTATCAGGTCATTGTTTGGTACACTGCTTGCCGAAACGGGGTTACTTTCTCGGGAAAAGTAGCGGGAGTGTTACATTTATTAGAGTGATTGTCAAACAATTAATACTTGCATGTTGTTGTTTTATTGCTTAAACTAACGCTGCAACTTCTCACATGTCGCTTGGTTAATCTGGTACCCAAACAGCGGCGCAATCCATGAAAAATACTCAAACCCAGAGGAAAGGCGAGCTTTCAGAGTTTCTCAGCGTGGATGAAAATGGCAGACTGGTAGGAGAAGAAAAATTGCTTACTCCTTCGGAGCGCAAAAGTAATCGATGGGTAGCAGGCATGCTAGTGGTTTCCTTTTTTGCGATGGTAGCCATTGTAATAGGCAGTGTTTCTTGGTTACTCAGTTTGCAAACCCCTTTTGAAGGAGCAAATGCATGGCTAATAAGTGGTAGCTTGCTGTTTTTTACTCTCCTCTTCCCTATAGTTTTTTTCATTTGTGCATTTGGCTCACTGATGCGCTTAAAGTGATAATTTGCTCAGGGCAACGAAAAAGGCGCTTGGTTTAAAAGCAACGCAGCGCCTTCTGTTTGGTATTTTTCTAAACGTTGCTGCTCTAAGGTTCAAGTAGCAGCGCAAGCCTTTCCAATTACTCTACGTAAGCTGGTTGCAATTTTTGTTCAGCGATGTAAATGTTTTCAATGCCTTTGAGGAGGGCATCAGGGGTAAATGAAATACTATCAATACCTTGCTCTACCAAAAACTGGGCAAAAGCAGGGTAATCACTTGGAGCTTGTCCGCACAAACCCACTTTCCGACCTGCGTTCTTGGCTGCTTTGATTACCATACTAAGCATTGTCTTGACTGCTTGATTATTTTCATCGAACAGTTCATTGATAATTGCCGAGTCGCGGTCAATACCTAAGGTGAGTTGAGTGAGGTCATTGGAACCGATGGAAAAGCCATCAAATATTTGAGCAAATTCGTGGGCTAAAATAACATTGCTGGGAAGTTCCGCCATTACGTAGATTTCTAGTCCGTTCTTGCCGCGTTCTAGCCCAAACTGCCGCATAGTTTCTAAAACGCGTTTGCCTTCTTGAATAGTGCGGCAGAAGGGAATCATGAGTTTAACGTTGGTAAAGCCCATTTCATCTCTGACGATGCGCATGGCTTCACATTCTAGCCCAAATCCTTCGCGATAGCGTTCGTGGTAATACCTTGAAGCACCGCGAAAGCCCAACATGGGATTTTCTTCCACGGGCTCAAACATTTTACCGCCAATGAGTTGAGCATATTCGTTGGATTTAAAATCACTCATGCGCACAATCACTTCTTTGGGATAAAAAGCAGCAGCCACCATAGCTACTGCTTCAGAAAGTTTTTCCACAAAGTACTTTTTCTTGTCGGGATACTGGGCGGTAATAGCTTCAATGGCTTTGCGGTCATTAAAACTTGCCAGTTCATTAAACTTTACCAATGCCATGGGATGAATGCGTATGCTGTTGCTGATGATAAACTCCATGCGCAGCAATCCTACTCCTTGATTAGGATACCGTGCAAAATGGAAAGCTCGTTGAGGATCGGCAAGGATAAACATGGCTTGTGTCCGCGTTTGGGGAATTTGCCGAAAATCGATGCTTTTTTCTTCCCATTCCAACATGCCGTTGTAGATATATCCTTCATCGCCCTCAGCACAAGAAACTGTAATTAATTGACCATCATGGAGCTTGCTGGTAGCATCTCCTGTGCCTACTACTGCTGGAATGCCTAGTTCGCGAGCCACAATAGAAGCATGGCTCGTTCTTCCTCCTTTATTAGTTACAATGCAGATAGCTTTGCGGAGCAAGGCATTCCAATCAGGATTGGTAATATCAGCAACGATAATATCTCCCTGTTGCAACTTACCTGCATCAGCCAATGAACGGACAATGCAAACTCTGCCTGCAGTAATGGCATTGCCAATGGCTTTGCCTTTGCAAATAGGAGTGGCTTTGGAAAGCAACTTGTACTCCTTCACGCCTATGGGTTGTTTTTGTCTGTGTACTGTTTCTGGACGCGCCTGTACGATGAATAACTCCCCTGTAATGCCATCTTTTGCCCATTCTATATCCATGGGCATGCCGTAGTGCTGTTCAATCAGGTAGCACCACTTGCCCAAGGTTTCTACTTCATCATTAGAAAGAGAGAATGTTTGGCGCTCCAAAGGCGTGGTCAGCACGTTCATCACGGGTTTATCGCCTTCAGAGGCATATATCATTTTATTTTCTTTAGCACCTAACTTGCGATGAATCAGAGCTTTTCTGCCTTGAGCAATAGAAGGTTTAAACAGATAAAATTCATCAGGATTCACAGCCCCTTGCACTACGTTTTCACCCAACCCCCAAGCAGCAGTGAGATAGATTACGTTCTCGAAGCCACTTTCTGGGTCTATGGTAAAAGCCACGCCAGCACTGCCTTTATCTGAACGCACCATGCGCTGCACTCCTACAGAAAGAGCCACTTGCATGTGTTCAAAACCGTTGTCGAGGCGGTATTTGATAGCCCGATCATTAAACAGAGAAACATAGCAGCGGTGAATGGCAAGCATCACCTTATCATATCCCTGTATATTGAGAAAGCTATCGTGCTGCCCAGCAAAGCTAGCAGTGGGCAAATCTTCGGCAGTGGCACTGCTGCGAACGGCTACGGAAATTGCCTGCCCCTGACAAAGCTCCGCCAGCGATTGGCTAACTGCTTGTGCAATGGCTTGAGGCATTTTAGCACTGGCAATGAGCTGTCTGCAACGCTGCCCTACGGTAGATAAATTGCTCAAGTGTACTCTATCAAGCTCAGAAAGAACCTTCGACAAGGCTTCTTCCAGATCATTTTCTTTCAAAAATAGCCGATAAGCAGCCGCCGTAACAGCAAAGCCATCGGGCACTGCAATGCCCAAAGGCGATAGCTGGCTATACATCTCTCCTAAAGAAGCATTTTTACCGCCCACTAACGCTACATCTGTGTTGCGCAGTTGGCTGAAGGAAATGCAGAAAGGTGTCATGTGTGGCATTGGTTACTTGTTGTTTAAAGTTACGCAGCAGAGCATAGCCTTACAACTTTCCCCGAAAATTTAACTTTAAGATGCTAGGGTTTTGGCGTAGCTTTGTGCTTTCTTGGAAAAGGCTTCCAGAGGTATGCAAAATATCCGCAATGTTGCTATTATCGCCCATGTAGATCACGGAAAAACCACACTTGTTGATAAAATCATCCATACTTGCCATGTTTTTCGCGAAAATCAATACACGGGAGAGTTAATTTTAGACAATAATGCCCTAGAGCGCGAGCGCGGAATTACTATTGTTTCCAAAAACGTAGCTGTGTATTACAAAGGTGTCAAAATCAACATTATCGACACGCCAGGTCACGCTGATTTTGGCGGGGAAGTAGAGCGCGTTCTCAAAATGGCTGACGGGGTGTTGCTACTTGTAGACGCTTTTGAAGGACCAATGCCACAAACGCGCTTTGTGCTCAGCAAAGCAATTCATCTAGGACTAAAGCCCATTGTGGTAATTAATAAAGTGGATAAAGAAAATTGCCGCCCCGAGGAAGTGCAAGAAGCGGTTTTTGATTTGATGTTCAATCTAGGAGCCTCAGAAGAACAGCTTAACTTCCAAACTATTTACGGCTCTGCTAAGCAAGGATGGATGAGCTACCATTGGCGCGAAAAAACCGATAACATTTTTCCCTTGCTGGATACTATCCTAAAAGAAATTCCTCCAGCTCCTTGCCCAGAAGGCATTCCACAAATGCAAATTACTTCGTTAGACTACTCCAACTACGTAGGACGCATTGCCATTGGGCGGCTCTACAAAGGCATTCTACAAGAAGGCACTACTATGGGGCTTTGCAAGCGCGATGGTTCCATAAAAAAAGTGCGCATTAAAGAACTCTACGTTTTTGAAGGATTAGAGCGCAAAAAAGTACAGGAAGTAAGAGCTGGAGACATTTGCGCCGTTATAGGACTTGAAGACTTTGAAATCGGCGACACACTCACCGATTTTGAACAACCCCAACCCTTGCCGCGCATTGCCATAGACGAACCCACTATTAGCATGATTTTTAGCATCAACAACTCTCCTTTCTTTGGCAGGGAAGGAAAATTTGTAACCTCTCGGCACCTGCGCGAACGACTTTTCAAGGAAACGGAAAAAAATCTCGCTTTGCGCGTAGAACCCACCGACTCAGAAGATCGATTCTTGGTATACGGAAGAGGTGTTCTGCACCTTTCCATCCTGATTGAAACTATGCGCCGCGAAGGTTACGAACTCCAAGTAGGGCAACCGAAAGTAGTTTTCAAAGAAATCAATGGGCAGCGCTGCGAGCCTATAGAAACCCTTGTCGTGGACGTACCCGAAACCTTTTCTGGAAAGGTGATTGAACTGGTTACCCAGCGAAAAGGAGAGTTGTTAGCCATTGAACCCAAAGGCGATTTGCAGCATTTGGAATTTGATATTCCAGCTCGCGGATTGATAGGTTTGCGTAGCCAACTCCTTACTGCAACACAAGGAGAAGCAATTATTTCGCATCGCTTCAAGGGATATGAGCCTTTTAAGGGAGTTATTCCAGGACGCATTAACGGTTCGATTGTTTCTATGGAAACTGGTCCGGCTACAGCTTATGCTATTGACAAACTTCAAGACAGAGGCATTTTCTTCATAGATCCTGGCGAGGAAGTGTACGCGGGTCAAGTCATTGGCGAACACAATCGACCTAATGACTTAGTAGTCAATGTTCAAAAAGGCAAAAAGTTGACTAATATACGCGCTGCTGGCTCAGATGAAAACCTGCGCCTCTCTCCTAAAAGACAATTTTCTTTGGAAGATGCCATGGAATACATCAAAGAAGATGAATACGTCGAGGTTACTCCCCGAAACATTCGCATGCGAAAAATTGCCCTTGATGAAAACCAACGCAAGCAAGACGAAAAACGCCAACTAGAAACTGCCTAATGCGCATTCATCGAATCCCTCGCTGGATACATTCCTGGTTGAACGGCTTTACGTGGCGTCTCCCTCAGAAAGTACCCACTCTTTACCTGACTTTTGACGATGGACCCATTTCCCTTACCAACTGGGTGCTTGATGTACTCAAAGATTTTCAAGCACAAGCCACTTTTTTTTGCGTCGGCGAAAATATTGTGCAAAATCCTCACATTTTTCGTCGCATCATTAGCCATGAGCATGCGGTGGGCAATCACACCTACAACCACCTGAGCGGTTGGCGTACCAGCACAAGGCGTTATCTTAAAAATGCAGAACTTTGTCAGGCAGCAATAGAGAACCACGGCATTGGTTGCCATCTTTTCCGACCTCCCTACGGACGCATTACCCCCATGCAAGCCAAAGCCCTTCGCCAACGTTATCAACTAATTATGTGGGAGGTACTCACCTGCGATTACGACGCTGCCCTGAGCCAAGAAGCCTGTTTAAAAAATTCCATTGCAGCTACCCAAAGCGGTTCCATCGTAGTTTTTCACGATAGTTTCAAGGCAGAAAAAAACCTTCGCTATGTATTGCCTCGCTACTTAGCCCATTTTGCCAAGCTAGGTTTTCAGTTCAAAGGTCTGAGCAATCCCAGTGTAATTTGAGTGCTGCCCCAAGAGAAAATTCTATCAAAATATTTAGCAGCTTTCAGCTGACAAGCTCGCAACTGCTTTTGATATATTTGTATAAATTGCATAGAAAACCTCCTGCAACAAGTGCCACTCTCCTTGCTGATATGCTAAACCTGAACTCAATTTTTGCACAACAACAGCAAACAGCTCTAGAGTTTCGCAAAAGCACTGCTAAAGAACGCATTGAGCGCATCAAAAGACTAGTAGCTGCCATAGAAAAAAACGAAGCCGATTTAGTTAATGCAGTTTATACTGACTTTCGCAAGCCGCCTCAAGAAACTACTGCCACCGAAATATTAAGTAGTTTGATGGATGCTCGCCATGCAATTGCCCATCTGCCAAATTGGATGAAACCGCGCAAGGTAGGCACGCCAGCACCTCTGATTGGTTCTCGCTCTTACATTCACTACGAACCCAAAGGAGTAGCCCTGATTATCGCTCCTTGGAACTATCCCATTTACCTCACTTTAGGACCCCTTATCTATGCCTTAGCAGCAGGTTGCACCGCTTTTGTCAAACCTTCAGAATTAACTCCCCATACCGCTGCTGCTATTAGTGGCACCATTGCGGAGGCTTTTCCACCTCAAGAAGTAGTGTGTGTTGAAGGAGGTCCAGAGACAGCTCAAGCGTTGTTAGAATTACCTTTCAATCACATTTTCTTCACGGGCAGCCCTGCAGTAGGTAAAATTGTAATGCAGGCAGCAGCCAAGCATTTAGCTTCTGTAACGCTGGAACTGGGCGGCAAATCTCCCGTAGTGGTAGACGAAACAGCAGATTTACAAGATGCCGCACAAAAAATTATTTGGGGAAAATTGATCAACTGCGGGCAAACTTGCATAGCTCCTGACTACGTGCTAGTGCATCGCCAGCATCAAGAAGCCCTTATTAGCCAAATGAAAAATGTCATTGAGCAGTTCTACAACTCCGATGGCAAAGGAATCGCAAATTCGACTTGCTATGCGCGCATCGTCAATGCAAGGCACTTTCACCGCATTGATCAACTCATCACCGATGCCCTTGACAAAGGCGCCCAAATTGCCGTAGGAGGTAATACTATCGCTCAGGAGCGCTTTATAGAGCCTACTATCCTCAAACAAGTTACTCCTGATATGAAAATCATGCAGGAAGAAATTTTTGGTCCCGTCTTGCCTGTACTTGCGTATGACCAACTAAGCAAAGCTATTGAGTGGATCAATGGTCTGGCAAAACCCTTAGCTCTTTATATTTTCAGCAAAAAGAAGGAACACATCAACCGCATTTTACAGGAAACTTCGGCAGGTGGCACATGTATTAACGATTGCATTGTCCATTTGGTCAATAATCAGCTTCCCTTTGGTGGGGTCAATCACAGTGGCATAGGCAAAACGCATGGTTTTTATGGATTTGAAGCCTTTTCCAATGCGCGAGCTGTATTGCGCCAACGCGTTGGTTTTACCAGCGTCAAGGCACTTTATCCTCCTTACAGTAGCAAGACCCATAGAATGCTTCAGCTAATGCGGCGCTTTTTTGCCTAAATTTGCCACATGGATAATTCAGTAAAACTTAGAATCGCTATCCAAAAATCAGGAAGGCAAACCGATGAATCTTTGCAGCTCATCAAAGAATGTGGCATCACCTTTAAAAATGGTATTGGCGCTCTAAAAGCCGAAGCTATCAACTTCCCCATGGAGTTTTTATTGCTGCGCGATGACGATATCCCAGACTACGTAGCCGATGGCGTGGCCGATATCGGGATCGTAGGAGAAGATATATTAGCCGAAAAAAAAAGCCATGTAAACGTGGTGCACAAACTAGGCTTTTCCAAGTGTCGCCTTTCTATTGCCATTCCTAAAAACCAGCTTTATGAAGGACTGCACCAATTACAAGGCAAGCGCATTGCTACTTCTTATCCCACCATTTTATCTGAGTTTTTAGCCACTCATCAGATAGAAGCAGAGATACATCAAATTAGCGGTTCAGTAGAAATAGCCCCCAGTGTAGGGCTGGCTGACGCCATTTGCGACATTGTAAGCACGGGAAGTACCTTATTCATCAACGGATTAAAGGAAGTAGAGCCCATTTTTTACTCTGAAGCAGTCCTTATTAGCCATCCTGAAATATCTCCTTTAAAAGCGAGTTTGTTGGAAAAGTTCCTTTTTCGGATTCGCTCCGTACAAGCTGCTCGCAATAACAAATACATCTTGCTCAACGCTCCTGAAGAAAAAATAGATGCCATCAAAGCATTAATTCCAGGAATGAAAAGCCCTAGCATCCTGCCCCTGGCTGAACCTGGCTGGGTTTCTATGCATTCAGTAATTAACGAGAACGATTTCTGGGAAGTAATTGAAAAGCTACAAGCAGAAGGAGCGCAAGGAATTTTAGTGCTGCCCATCGAAAAAATGATCGTCTAAACAAGCGCACTTTTAATTAACCTCCCTCCTTTTTAGTAACTAACCGAGCGCATCCCTGTGGCCACCAAACGGCAAGGGAAAGTGCACTATCTGTTTTGGTTTTTCATTAAATTGCAATAACGCGAAGCAATTTTAAGCAACACACGTATGAGAAAATTTTTGTTGGTAGCGATTGCATTGCTTTTTGCAGGCGCGGCAAAAAGTCAAATACCTAAATCCAATCTGGTTGAGTTGGAACGAATGGCGCGAGATTTTCAACAAGCGCACAGGAGTGAAATGCAACGCGCACGCGCTATTATTCACCGCTGGGGAATTCCAGAGATAATACACTATCCCGACGGCACTATAGCTGCTCTCAACGGACTTGATGACAACGGCTATCCCGAATACTTGATTACCTACAACAATACGCGGGCAGCAGCTACTACCAATACCACCGCTTTATGGCAAGGCGGCAGCTTAGGACTTAATCTCAAAGGCGATAGCGAATTTATCATCAATCGACTTGGAATTTGGGAAGCAGGAGGGAACGTGCTTGCTACTCATGAAGAATTAGTAGGACGGATCACATTCGGTGATGAAGATCGGAGCCCTTCCGCTCATGCCACTCACGTAGCTGGAACCATGATCGCAGCTGGCATCAACCCCATTGCTCGCGGAATGGCTTTTGGAGCAAAACTTCGCTCTTACAGCTCTACCAATGACATTGCTGAGATGACTACTGCCTCTGCCGCTGGCATGATTATTTCTAACCACTCTTATGGCACTATTTCAGGATGGAATAACAACACTTCGCGCTCTGGCACACCAGACAATCCGCGCTGGGAATGGCACGGCGACCCTACCGTAAGCGGAGTAGAAGATTGGAAATTTGGCTTTTATGACACGCGAGCCCGCGATATAGACCGTTTGGTATTCAATGCGCCCTACTACTTACCCGTGTTTGCAGCAGGCAATAGCCGCACTCAAACGGGTCCTGCTGTAGGGCAACCTTACTGGCAGCGCGACCCAGCCGCTCAAGGTGGTTTTCGCCTTATAGAAGCACGTCCCGATAGTATTAGCTCTAACAATAGCTGGAATACGATCCCCACCGCTGGCAATGCCAAAAACATTCTGACTATCGGAGCGGTTAACCCTATTCCCAATGGTTATACTCGTCCTGCGGATGTGGTTATGTCAGCTTTCAGCAGTTGGGGACCTACCGATGACGGACGCATCAAGCCTGACCTTGTGGGCAATGGAGTAGCAGTAGTTTCGGCTACTAATACGGCTAACAACGCCTATGCCTCTATGCAAGGCACTTCTATGGCTACCCCTAACATCTCTGGAACGCTGTTTTTGTTGCAGGAGCTCTACGGACAGCAAAACAGAGGCAATTTTATGCTTGCAGCAACCCTCAAAGCTTTAGCCATTCACACTGCTAACGAAGCTGGAGAGCATCCAGGACCTGATTACCGTTTTGGATGGGGTCTGCTTAATGCTGAAGAAGCAGGAAGAGCTATTCTCAACCGAGATGGTACTTATGCCATTCGCGAAGAAAGACTCGAGCAAGGGCAAACCTTTACCTTGCAAGTCATCGCCAGCGGAAATGGACCGCTTAAGGCTACCATTGCTTGGACAGACCCAGAAGGAACCTCGTTACCCGTAATTAGAGCCAATCTCAACAATCGCAGCCCAAGACTGGTAAACGATCTAGACCTACGCATTTTAGAAGGCAGCATTGTGCATCAGCCATGGATTTTAGACCCTGACCGCCCTGAAGCACCTGCTGCACGGGGAGATAACTTCCGCGATAATGTAGAACAAGTAGTAATAGATAACCCTGTGCCAGGCAAAACTTACACCATCCGCGTTAGCCACAAAGGCACCTTACGAGGTAATGCACAAAACTTCTCTTTAATTCTTAGCGGCGTCGGTGGAACAGCTTATTGCCATTCTGCCCCTTCTTCCAATGCTGACTCCCGCATCGAAAGCGTGAATTTTGCTAACCTTAACCACTCTCCTGAAAATGCTTGCCGCGCCTATGCCGACTTTACAGATCTTACCGTCCAGCTAGCTCCTGGCCAACAAGCTACTTTAAGCATTAACGTAGGCACTTGTGGAGCAGATTTTCCTAAAATAGCCAGAGTGTTTATTGATTGGAACGGCAATGGAAATTTTTCTGACACGGGAGAACTCGTAGCCACCTCAGGGGTGATTACTGGAAGCCAAACCTTTACTACTACCATTAACGTACCCACTACTGTGCAAATTGGCAGGTTTACGCGCATGCGAATAGTACTGGTGGAAACCACTAACCCCGCAAGTATTGCTTCGTGTGGCAGTTATGCCAAAGGAGAAACCCGAGACTATCGAGTAGCTTTTGTGCGCCCTCAAGCTGATATTGCAGTTACTGGACTTTTGAGCCCTACTTCTGGCACCTGCCCTGCCCAACCATTAAATGCAATTGCAATAGGAGTTCGCAATGCGGGTACCAACGCTATCACTAACGGCAATTTTTCTCTTTCCATCACCGACCCCCAAAATCGAACCATACTTAACACTACGGGTACATTTAGTTTCTCCACTGGACTGCCGTCGCTGGCGAGCAGTTTTGTGCGCATCAACCTTTCTCAGCCCATAAGTCTGGAGGCTGCCACTAATTACACTTTCCGAGCTACTTTCACCGTGCCTAACGACTCCAATCCAGATAACAACAGCACAATAGCAGTAGTGCGCACAGCCGATGCCCCTGTTGCCCCTACAGGACTTTCAGCGGTAGCCTGCGGCACAAGCGGTCCAGTAACCCTTTCGCGCAACTCAGACCAATTAGGACTATATTGGTATGATGCTCCTAGCGGAGGCAATCTCGTAGGAGCGGGTAATCAAGCAGTTACCAATGTGCGACCTGCAAGCGGGCGCTATTATGCTGGCATTAACGACTTTTTTCAGAGAGGATTGGGTCCGCGCAATAAAGAGACTTTTGCCAGTGGAAATTACAACCAATTTAGTCCATTCATTACGGTGCGCGTACAACAGCCTGTCATCATTGAGTCAGCAAGGCTTTATATTGGTAATTCAGGGCAAATTCAATTTACTGTCACCAATGCACGCACAAGGGAAGAGGTTTCTTCCGTATTGCTCAACGTAAGGGCAACGCGCACCATTCCAGGAGCCGGCGCCCAAGAAAATGATCCATTAGACACAGGTCAAGTGTATCGTTTAGATCTAGCTTTTCCTCAGCCAGGCGATTACGAAATCTCTATCGCTTACGGAGGAGGAGCAACTATTTTCCGCAATAACAACATTCCCGAAAGTCAAAATCCTTATCCCTTGCAAATTCCAGGAGTAATCACTTTTACGGGCAATAGCGCCACCCCTAACCCTAATACTTTCTGGTATTACTTCTACGATATCACACTTCGGGCATTGGGCTGTCCTGCTCCTAGAGCTGAAGTAGCCATTACCCAAGTAGGAGCCCCATCAGTACAGGTGAGTACTTCTCGCAGTTTGCCCATTTGCCAGGGGGAATCAGTTACCCTTACTGCTACTTCTAGCGATATCAACGTAGGATACCAATGGCAACGCAACGGAGTCAATATTACTAATGCGAACTTCCCTACCTTAACAGTGGCTGAGGAGGGAGAATTTAGAGTAGTGGTAACCAATGCCAACGGCTGTACAGTAACTTCTACTCCTGTTCGGGTAAACGTTATTAGTGTTTCTCGGCCGGTGGTAAGCGTGCAAGGGCAAGTATTCACTTCGAGCTATCCTACTGGTAACCAGTGGCTTTTAAACGGCAATCCGATTCCAGGAGCCACAGGGCAAACCTACAACGCCGACCAAGCAGGTGTTTATGCAGTACAGGTAACAGTAAACGGCTGCACAGCTGTTTCTGACCCCATAGTTCTTACTTCTACCGACGAAGCTCTATCCACCACGGGCATCAAGCTCTATCCCAACCCCGCTGATGCTACTTTAAAAGTGCTTCTAAGGCAAAGAGGAAATACTCCAGTGCAAATGCGCATCATAGACCCTACAGGAAGAGTACTACAGTCTGTTGCTTCAGAAAAACGAGCCCTTGCTTTGGAGCAGGAATTTGATGTGCGCGGGCTGGCAAAAGGAATTTACTTTTTGCAGATTCACACCGCTGAAGGAATTGCTATCCAGCCTTTTGTAAAAGAGTAATCTCTTCAACCTCCTGCTCAGGAGCCTAATTGCCGTCTTAAACAGTAAAAAATACTGCTAAGGTCCGCTTGAGTAAGCGGGTACCTTAGCAGTCAGTTTTTTGCCTGCAAGCTTATATAATATCGTTTAGTACTTGCAAGGCTTCGTGCAAATAGAGGTCTTTTTTCAAGTTATCGATCCATTCCTTGTTTTTGCGAATTCGGACTGAATCGATGTTAATTTTGGGCAGATCTTCCTTTAGATTGAAAAACTCAAAGTCGGAAGTAAAACGCTTTTGCTCTTCAAACTTTTTGGATTCTTCGCGTTCCTTCGCCTGACGAGCGCGATATTTTTCCAGGCTAAGGGGTATCTCTGTATCCTCCTTAAGCTCTTTTAGTCGAGCAGCATACTGCTCAATGCTGGCAAATTGCTGACTTTTCATAACGCGCTCCTTGCTGTTAATTTTTGCCCTGAGAAATTTGGGTTCGTTTTCTGTAAATACCTTGTAATTCAACGGCTTAATTTGATCAGCAGGCAAGGGATAGAGCTCTTGTTTTTCTCCTACCTTGAGATAAGCATACGTATCAGGCAAAATAATGTCTGGCACCACACCTTTGAGCTGATTAGTAGTGCCATTGATGCGATAGAACTTTTGAATGGTAACCATTAGCGAACCTAGCGGCTTATGGTTGTACAAGTTAGGGGGCACCATGCGGTCCAAATCTATGATGCTTTGCACGGTACCTTTACCAAAAGTAGAGCTACTGCCTACAATTAGGCCGCGTTTATAATCCTGAATAGCTCCTGAGAGAATTTCAGAAGCCGAAGCACTGAAAGAATTCACCATTACCACTAAAGGTCCCGTATATACCACTGAAGGATTAACATCCTCTAGCACAATAGGAGCGTTTTCTCTACTTTTCACCTGCACCACAGGACCTTCTTCAATAAACAAGCCTGTCATTTCTATTACTTCTTGCAGGGAGCCGCCTCCGTTGTTGCGCAAGTCCAGTATAATACCTTCTACGCCTTCTGCCTTGAGTTTTTCTAGTTCTTGCCTTACGTCCTCACCGCAGTTGCGTCCCCCTTTGTTGCTAAAATCGGCATAAAAGCCCGGCAAGTAGATGTAACCCAACTTATGGTTGTTTTTATCTTTCACAATAAGAGATTTTACATATAACTCTTCGCGGATTACCACATCGCGAATAATGGAAATAACTTTTATAGTGCCATCGGGTTTGCGCACCGTCAAGCGGACTTCTGTTCCTTTTTTGCCCTTGATGAGCCGCACAGCATTATCTAGGCGCATGTTGGTTACATCTACTGGTTTGTCATCTCCTTGCGCAACAGCTAGGATATAGTCTCCGGCTTTGAGTTCGCCTTGTCGCCACGAGGCACTGCCAGGGATAATTTCTACTACTTTAATTAATCCTCCGCGCTCTTGTTGCAATTGCGCTCCTATTCCTTCAAACCTTCCTGAGAAGTCTTCATCAAATTTTTCTTTGGCTTTGGGAGCATAGTAGGTCGTATGCGGGTCAAAAGCAGCAGTGAGCGCGTTGAGATAGGTAGAAACTTGCTCGATAGGCTCAGTTTCTCGCAGGCGCTTAAAGTAATCTTCGATGTCCTTGACAGTATTTTCACGGGCTTCTTGCTCCAATTGAGCAAGAGTTTTGTTGCGCAAGGAAGAAGTATCATTGGGATTTTTGCGAACTTGCTCTTGAAGCTCAAGGGTATTGTTCAAACGAACAAGGGTGTAATATTTTAAGTATTTGCGCCAGTATTCTTTTAGCTCGGCATCATTTTTAGCAAAGACGGTTTTTTCAGGATTGGTTTGATAAGTTTCGTTGAGGGTAAAGTCAAAAGGCTTAGCGAGAATTTCTTTGCAAAATTGCTCTGCTTGTCCAATGCGCTTGTTGAGCAATTGATAAGCAAGGTTGTAAAAATCATAGCGTTGATAGGTAACCTCATCATCTAGCTGCGTTTGGTAGTCAGAAAGTTTTTGCAGATCTTCTTGAGTGAAGAAACGCTTGTTGTAGTCCAACTGGTCGATGAAGATTTTGAACATTTTTTTAGAAAATTCATCGTCAATTTTAATCACCGAATAATGGCGACTTTGAAGATTTTGCACCACTAGCGATAACAGTAATTTATCGCGAGTTATTTCCTCACCTACACCCAAACGCATAGGGCTGTAAGACATCAGCAACAACAGCCCTACACAAATAGCCGTTACTTTTAGCGATACTTTCATAATCCGAAGGGGCGCAAAAGGTCTCATAGCCCATTACCTAACTTTAAAGTTAAAACAATCAACAAAAAAAGTGCAAAGGTTGTACCCTTGCACTTGAAAAACTGATAAACAAACAATTTAGAAAAGTTTTTTAGGCGCTATACGTATTCCGAAGTTAGCTTAGCAGCCAAATACTCGCGGTTCAAAAGGGCGATATTAGCCAGGGAAATCTCCTTAGGGCATTCGGCTGCACAGGCGCCTGTATTGGTACAGGCTCCAAAGCCTTCTGCATCCATTTGGGCTACCATGCGCTCTACGCGGCGTTTGCGCTCAGGCTGACCTTGGGGCAACAAGGCTAGATGAGCTACCTTAGCTGCTACAAAAAGCATTGCTGAAGCATTTTTGCAGGCTGCTACACACGCCCCGCAACCGATGCAAGTGGCTGCGTTGAAGGCTGCTTCCGCTACTTCTTTAGGAATGGGAATTTCATTGGCATCGGGGGCACTTCCCGTGTTGACTGAAATATATCCTCCTGCTTGGATAATGCGATCAAAAGCACTGCGATCTACTACTAAATCTTTGATAACAGGGAAGGGCTTGGCTCGCCATGGTTCTACTACGATGGTTTCCCCATCTTTAAACATGCGCATATGTAATTGGCAGGTAGTAGTTTGACCAGGTCCATGAGGATGCCCATTGATGTACATACTGCACATGCCGCAAATTCCTTCGCGGCAATCGTGGTCAAAAGCAATGGGATCTTCGCCCTTGAGTAGCAATTCTTCGTTGAGAACGTCAAACATTTCAAGGAAAGACATATCTGGGGAAATGTCTTTCACATGATATGTTTTGAACTCGCCTTTGCTTTGGGCGTTCTTTTGACGCCAAACTTTCAGGGTGAAATTCATATGTCAATTGCCGATTTAATTCTGATGGAAAGAGTTTTTTATTTATAGCTGCGTTGGGTCAGTTTTACATTTTCAAAAATGAGCTCTTCTTTGTGCAACTGATGAGGCTGATTGGGTCCTTTGTATTCCCATGCAGCTACATAGGCAAATTTTTCATCGTTTCGCAAGGCTTCTCCGTCTGGAGTTTGGTACTCCTCGCGGAAGTGTCCGCCACAACTTTCTTCGCGATGCAGGGCATCATCAACCATCAACTCGCCTAGCTCGAGAAAATCGGCAACGCGCAGGGCTTTTTCTAACGTAATATTGAGTTCCTCATTCGTGCCGCCCACGCGAACATTTTGCCAATATTCCTCGCGCAATTGGCGAATTTTTTCTTTAGCGCCCTTGAGTCCTTCTGCATTACGCGACATGCCGCAGTAATCCCACATAATTTTGCCTAGCTCTTTGTGGAATTGGTCCACAGTCTTTTTGCCGTTAATGCCCAGTAAAGTACCGATGCGGTCTTTTACTTCTTGCTCGGCTTCGGCAAAGGCAGGGTGATCGGTGCTAATGCGATCATTCCAGCCGATAGTAGCTAGGTAGTCGCCTAAGGTGTAGGGAATGATGAAATAGCCATCTGCAAGCCCTTGCATGAGTGCAGAAGCGCCAAGGCGGTTAGCTCCATGGTCTGAGAAATTAGCTTCTCCCAGTGCAAATAGTCCAGGGATAGTAGTCATGAGGTTGTAGTCCACCCACAAGCCGCCCATGGTGTAATGAACCGCAGGATAAATGCGCATGGGGGTTTTGTAGGGGTCTTCACCCGTAATTTTTTCGTATATGTCAAACAAATTGCCATATTTGGCGCGGATGACATCTATGCCATCGCGCTTGATGGCATCGGCAAAATCTAAGTAAACCGCCATTTTGGAAGCACCTACCCCTCTGCCTTCATCGCAAACGTATTTAACATTTCGGCTTGCCACGTCACGAGGCACTAAGTTGCCGAAGGAGGGATACTTGCGCTCAAGGAAATAGTCGCGCTCTTCTTCTGGTATTTCATGCGGAGGGCGCGTATCACCTACTTTTTTAGGAACCCATACCCGACCGTCGTTGCGCAACGACTCGGACATAAGAGTAAGCTTAGACTGGTGATCGCCAGATACTGGGATACAGGTAGGGTGAATTTGCGTAAAACAAGGATTGCCGAAAAAGGCTCCTTTTTTGTGGGCGCGCCAGATAGCAGTAGCATTGCTACCCATGGCATTGGTGGAAAGATAATACACATTGCCGTATCCGCCTGTGCAGAGCAACACGGCATGGGCAGAATGGCGCTCGATTTTGCCTGTGATGAGGTTTCGAGTAATAATGCCGCGCGCTTTGCCATCATGCACCACTAATTCTAGCATTTCAGTGCGCGGATACATTTTAATTTTGCCAGCAGCAATTTGTCGGCTCATGGCACTATAAGCTCCCAAGAGCAGCTGCTGTCCTGTCTGTCCACGAGCATAGAAAGTGCGGGATACTTGCGCACCGCCAAAGGAACGGTTAGCAAGCAATCCACCATATTCGCGGGCAAAGGGTACTCCTTGTGCTACACACTGGTCAATAATATTGACACTTACTTCTGCTAGGCGATATACATTCGCTTCTCGGGCACGATAGTCTCCCCCTTTGATGGTGTCATAAAAAAGTCGGTAAACGCTATCGCCGTCATTTTGGTAATTTTTTGCAGCATTGATACCTCCTTGTGCTGCTATGCTATGTGCACGGCGTGGACTATCTTGAAAGCAAAAAGCCTTTACGTTGTAGCCTAACTCGGCTAGCGTTGCGGCAGCAGAAGCCCCTGCCAATCCTGTGCCCACCACAATGACTTCATATTTGCGCTTGTTGGCCGGATTGACTAGTTTGAGATTGAATTTGTGCCGCGTCCACTTTTCTGCTAAAGGACCTTCTGGCACTTTGGAATCTAATTTCATAAGTAGGCACTTTATGGTTGAATAATTTGTGAACTCAATTTGTTTGGAGTGGAAAAGAAGAACTTTGTTACCTCAATTAACATTGCGCAAGTACATAACTATCGGAATGATGGCATAAGCCAGTGGAATAATGATGCTAAATAGCCATCCTACTGTTTGAATTAGGGGCGTATATTTTACGTGGTGAATTCCCAAGGTTTGGAAAGCACTTTGGAAGCCATGCGAAAGGTGAAAGGCAATAAAACCCATGCTTATCACATAAAACACTACAATGCCAAGATTGCTAAATGCTTCATACACTACTCGGTACAAGTCCTTCACCTGAACTCCATCAATACCTACTATAGGCATTTCACCGAATTTCATACGCCACCAAAAGCCTGCTAAATGTCCTACAAGGAAAATCAATACGAAGGTGCCTAAGAAAGCCATATTGCGCGAAGCCCATGTAGATTTATTTTCTACGATAGCATATCGCACTGGACGAGCGCGGCGGTTGTAAAAAGTTAGAATCAATGACTGAATGATATGCAACAAAATAAAAGCAAAGTTTAGGATGGAAATAGTTTGAATAATCGGACTGGTCGTCATGAACTTGGCGTAAAGATTGAAGGACTTGCCGCCGTCATTGGCAAGTAGCTGCAGATTGCCCAGCAAGTGCACTACCAAGAAAAGACATAAAAACAGCCCTGTAAAGGCTACGACGATCTTGCGTCCAATGGTGCTGGTAAATGCTTTAATAAACCAGTTCATATTGTCTATTTTGTTTAAACACCGTAGTTTGCCCGACAAAGCTAATAGCTAATGCTTTTTAAAACAATTCACAGAGATTTCAGCTGATTAACCATGTGTAAAGCAAATAAGTTATGCTTAAGGTGAAAGGCGGCAAAAAGACAGTGCGCTCAAACTGCCAAAAACGCAACTGCCAAAATCGGTAGCTCAGCCCAGCACAATAGATATTGTAGAACAATACGCAACTAGCAATAACTCCTAAAGGATAAGCCAGTATACCTACAAAAGGTACAAGCGCTACTACGGAAGTAATAAAGATAGCTCCAGTAACTCCCCCAGCAATATGCCATACAACGCAATTGCTAAGAGTAAAAAAATGCAAGTGCATTGCTCCATGCCTTTGTAGCAGTCCGCCTATGCCTAGCAGAGTCCATAACATGGCTTGAGGGAATTGGACTTTGCTTCCTATAAATGTCAAGATTTTTTCTCCTATAGCTCCTGCTGTTATCCAAGGCAGTACATATGCCCAGTAAGCTCTTTGCATGGCTTGCCGAGCCACTCCCATTAAAATACCGCGCTCCCCTGAAGCCAATAGCAAAGCCATGCGAGGCAATTTACTGTAAAAAGGTGCTTGCGAAAATTCATTAATCATTTGCAATAAACGCATCGCTGTAGTGAATGAAGCACTTTCTGCAACAGGAGTTATGCGGGCAAAAACCAGCAAGGACACTTGCGCCGTTGCGAAAGAGAACAACACCCCTAGCCCTGAGCGCCATGCCATTTGCCATATTTCCACCAGCATTTGTCTTTGAATAGAAATTTTTCGGTGGGGAATGTAGGGCTTGCCTAAGTGATGAGATAGCATTCGGTTGCGCACAATACTAACTAGCGCCCATCCTTGATTGGCTGCAATTAGCTCCATGGCTCCTCCGTGGAGGAGCAACACTATCAAGTTAGTAATGGCACTACCGAGCCCAGTGAGGATTTCCCAACGGCGCAATGCAGGTACGTAGTTGAGTCCTTCCAAAAATGCCTTGTAGCGATTGCCATGCAGGTACCCTAAAGAGACAGCCACTACAATTATCCAAGCTAACTGACCTTTGTGAGGTTGCGCTAAAGCCTCCCAAAAAGGAGCGATATAGTAAGTACCTGCAGTAACAAGCAAGAAAAAGGCAGCTACACTAAGCCAAGTGTAAATATGCCGCATGGCATTGTACAAACTGGCAATGCGCTCTTGTTGGTTATTGCCTTTTGCAAGGGCAATTAAACGCGAAAAAGTGGGGGTAAATCCTAAATCAACAGCAGTTTGCAGACTGACAATAAAAAGTAAGACATTCCACAGGGAGATTTCTGCTACAGGGAGGCGTTTTAGTGCCAAAGGAAGGATTAAAACCGAAAGAGAGCGCACAAAAAAACTTCCCCACGTGGTTAGCGTAGGTGAATTCCAAAAAAATAATAGTAATTTTTTCACCCGTTGTTAGCTTGTCCTGCAAAGAAAAGAGCGTACAAAATTAACGCACATGCTCTCTTCTTTGAGAAGGGTCGGGGGCTCCAGGAGGGAGAATGTAAACTCCTGGCGGCAGGTCTAACTTAGGAAAATCTTCGGGCCACACCCCTTCTTGGTCGCAGTGATTAAGTGTTTTGTTTACTTTGCTTTCATAACGGCGCAAGGTGCTAGGATAAGCCGCTGACCGCGCTCCTTTTCGCAGAATCAAGAAAAGTATTACGTACGTAGCCAGAAACAGCGAGATTTTAACAGCTATTAGTATCATACTCTTCGGGTGAAATTAGTGGTACCTTCTAATCCAAAGCTATGAAATAATTCGCAAACTTGCTGAACTTTGCCCTAAATTTTTTAAAAGACAATAATGAAAATAGCCTTTCAACTACAGCTACTCTTTGAACTTTACTCTGCAAAGTAGAGCGTGGGACTAGTAAATCTACCTCAGCGAAATTTTGTTTGCGGGATTTGAGTCCGCAACAGCAATTAATCACTTGAGTAACTGCTCCCTTGCTTTATACCCTTTCCCAAAAGTCATTTTCCAATACTTTGCGCACCAGTTCAATGGTGTTGCGCACTTTGAGCTTGTGCATGATATTAGCCCGATGGTTTTCTACGGTTCGGTGGCTAATAAATAATTTTTCTGCAATTTCAGGGCTGCTCATGCCTTCCAAGATGTAGCGTATAATTTCTTTTTCGCGAGGAGTAAGCCGTTGAGAAATCATTTTGCTAGGGTCAAGGGGTCGGCGAACTTGCCTAATCATAGAATTCATCATCACCCTGCTTACTGCATCGCTAAAATAAGTTTCTCCTTGGTATACAGCATGAATTGCTCGCACTAATTCGGCTCGGGATATATCTTTGGTCAAATAACCCGAAACACCTAACTCAATGGCTTTTTTTACATACGCCTCTTCTGTATGCATGCTCAAGACCAATACTTTGAGGTCTTTTTGAGCCGCAATTGCCTTAATAAGCTCAAAGCCAGAAGCCTGAGGCATGGAAATATCCGTAATCAGCACATGTACCTGATGCCTTTCAAGAAGTTGCAACGCCTCTTTTACACTGGCAGCCTCAGCCACTACACTAATGTCTCCCTCTTCTGCCAACAGTTTTTTGATGCCATCGCGGATAATCTGGTGGTCATCTACTAAAGCCACTTTAATCATAAGTTCAGGGGTAAGTTTAATTTTGCCTTAGTGCCATTGATTGCAATATAAGTATAAACTAACAAAGTACGTGCAAAGTAAGCAGAAGGGTTTAACTTTATGGCGTTGATTTGATTTTCTCCATGCATATTAATTTTGAGCAAATTTATCAGCTTGCCCAGCAATGGGATCAAGAAGATCCATTGCGCTCATTTCGCAATGAGTTTTATTTGCCACAAAAAAGCGATGGCACGCCTAAAATTTACTTTTGTGGAAACTCTTTGGGGTTACAACCCAAGTTAGTGGATAAGTACGTTGGCGAGGAATTGCATCGCTGGGCTACTTTGGGTGTAGAAGGGCATTTTAAAGGCAATCCTGCTTGGTTTAATTACCACCGCATTTTGCAAGAACCTACTGCCAAGCTAGTAGGCGCCCTGCCCCACGAAGTAGTGATCATGAACACTTTAACAGTGAACTTGCATTTGATGATGATTTCTTTTTATCGCCCCACTGCAAAGCGTTATAAAATTCTCATGGAATCAAGTGCTTTTCCTTCTGACCAATATGCAGTAGAAAGTCAGGTAAAATTGCACGGCTTTGATCCAGAAACAGCGATTGTAGAAGTAGCTCCGCGCTCTGGAGAGTTCACCTTGCGCATGGAGGATATTCAGCAAACCATTTACAAACATGCCGATAGCCTTGCACTGGTTTTGTTTGGAGGGGTTCACTACTATACAGGGCAGTGGTTTAATCTTGCTCAGATCGTAGAAGCCGCTCACCAGGTAGGGGCATATGCGGGATTTGACTTAGCTCATGCCGTGGGGAATGTCCCACTTCAGTTGCATGCATGGGGAGTGGATTTTGCAGTATGGTGCTCGTACAAATACCTCAATTCTGGTCCTGGAGGCACTTCTGGAGTGTTTGTCCACGAACGCCACGCCAGTAAGCAGGAACTACCTCGCCTTGCTGGTTGGTGGGGCTACAAGGAAGAAACCCGCTTTCTGATGAAAAAAGGTTTTGAACCCATGCAAGGGGCTCAAGGATGGCAACTGAGTTGTGGACAAATTTTGCCTTTTGCTGCTCATCGGGCTGCATTGGAAATTTTCCAACGCGCTGGAATGGAACGCCTGCGAGCAAAAAGCGTGAAACTTACGGGCTTTTTGGCTAATTTAATCCAAGCTCTTAACCAGCAAGCCGGGCAAGAACTCCTGCGCATTATAACCCCTGCTGACCCTGAACAACGCGGATGCCAACTCTCCGTAATGGTAAAACACAACGGAAAGCAGGTTTTTAACCAACTCCTTGAAGCAGGGGTAGTATGTGACTGGCGCGAACCCGATGTCATTCGCCTTGCCCCCGTGCCCCTTTACAATACTTTTGAAGAAGTAGCGCAATTTGCTTATATCTTGGGGCGCATCCTAAATCTGGTAACAAAGAGCACTATTTTTTTCCGCTTTGCATTTTTTAATTAACTTTACTATGCATTTGCAAAAACATGGAGTGGAAGGAAGAAAATAATTGCTTGCGAAAAACGTTTGTCTTTAAGGATTTTGTTGAAGCCTTCGGATTTATGGCACAGGTGGCAATCATTGCCGAGAAAATGAACCATCACCCCGAGTGGCGCAACGTATATAACCGAGTAGAAATCACTTTGCGTACCCATGACGCTGGCAATGTAGTTACTGAAAAAGACCACCAGCTTGCTCAAGCAATCGATGCCCTAATAAAATAACACAATTTTTTCGGTTCTTGCTCAACTAACCTGTAGTGTAGTTAGTGAACTAAATTTTTGCGTGCTGTATGGTGCAAGGAGAGCAAACATCTGACATCCTGAAGCATACCCTAAAAACTGTGTTTGGTTACAGTCAATTTAGGGGCAATCAAGAAGCTATTATCCGCAATTTGATGAGCGGGAGAAATACCTTCGTCATCATGCCTACAGGGGCAGGCAAATCGTTATGCTATCAGTTGCCTGCTATTGTCATGCCTGGTACGGCTATTGTTATCTCTCCCTTAATTGCTTTGATGAAAAACCAAGTAGATCAGCTCAATGCCATTGGCGTTAATGCTCAGTTTCTCAACTCTACTTTAACAAAGGCAGAACTCAATCGCGTCAAGCAAGAAGTGGTAAGTGGGCAGGTGAAATTGCTGTACGTAGCCCCGGAATCTCTTACTAAAGAAGATAATATTGCTTTCTTGAAAGAAGCCCGAATCTCTTTTGTAGCAGTGGATGAAGCGCATTGCATTTCTGAATGGGGGCACGACTTCCGACCTGAATATCGACGCATCAAAACTGTAGTGGACCAAATCGGCAAATTCCCCATTATTGCTTTAACAGCCACTGCCACCCCTAAAGTACAAGCAGACATTCAGAAAAACCTTCAGATGGAAGATGCTGATATATTTAAGTCTTCCTTCAATCGACCTAACCTTTACTACGAAGTACGACCCAAGATAGATGTCCAAAAACAACTGATACGGTTTATCAAAAATCACAAAGGTAAATCGGGAATTGTTTACTGCTTAAGTCGCAAAAAAGTAGAAGAAATTGCCGAGTTGCTTTGCGTAAATGACATCAAAGCACTGCCCTACCATGCAGGGCTAGAGGCGGAAGTGCGCATGAAAAACCAAGATGCTTTCTTAAATGAAGACATAGACGTAATTGTAGCCACTATTGCCTTTGGCATGGGCATTGACAAACCTGATGTGCGTTTCGTAGTCCACTACGATACTCCCAAATCCTTAGAAGGATACTACCAAGAAACTGGACGGGCCGGCAGAGATGGGCTAGAAGGACATTGCTTGATGTTTTACAGTCCTGAGGATATTGTCAAACTTGAAAAATTTAACAAGGACAAAAGTTTTACAGAACGCGAAAATGCGCGTTTACTGCTCCAAGAAATGGCTGCCTACGCCGAAAGTGGTGTGTGCCGTCGGCGCCAGTTGCTTTACTACTTCGGCGAAACTTACAACGAAAACTTTTGCAGCGAAGGGGGCGGCTGCGACAATTGCCACTTGCCCAAAGAAAGATTTTTTGAAGCCAAAGAATGGTTATTGGCAGCCTTGCAAACCATTCGCGATACAGAACAGCGCTTTAGCACCGAACACCTCATTAATATCTTGCGTGGAACTACTGAGCAATACGTACTCAGCTACGGACATGATAAGCTACCTACTTTTGGCAAAGGCAAAAACCTCTCTGAGCAAGAGTGGAAAAGCATCATTCGCCAAGCAGCCCTATACGGTTACTTGGAGCGCGACATGGATAACCTCTATGGCTACCGACTGAGCGAGAAGGGCTATGCATTTTTGGAACGACCTGCCTCCATTACCTTTGTAAAAGACCACGACTACACAGGGGCTGAAACCGAACCCTTAACTGACGATTCAGAAAATGGACTCATGAAAGGCTGCGCCTACGATGAAACACTCTATGAAATGCTGCGCAGCCTGCGCAAAAAAGTAGCCAAAGAAAAAGGACTGCCTCCTTATGTCATTTTTCAAGAACCTTCTCTGGAGGAAATGGCTACCACTTACCCTACTACCATTCAAGAATTAGCCCAAGTAAATGGAGTAGGGCTGAGCAAGGCGCAAAAGTTTGGCAAGCCTTTCGTTGAAATGATTGCCAAGTATGTAGAAGAAAATGACATTATCACTGCTACGCAAGTAGTGGTCAAATCTACTGTAAGCAAGTCCAAAACTAAGATTTTTATCATCCAGCAAATAGACCACAAGGTGGACTTGCAAGAAATTGCCGATGCTAAAGACCTGACCATGGAGGAACTCATCCAGGAAATAGAACACATTTGCTATGCAGGCACTAAGCTCAATTTAGATTATTACATCAACCAAATACTTGAACCAGATGCCCAAAAGACCATTTACAACTACTTCCTCCATGCAGAAACGGATGATATTGAAACAGCCATGGAGGCTCTAGAGTACGAATTTACTGAAGAAGAATTGCGCTTGATGCGCATCAAATTCCTTTCAGAGCTTGCTATGTAGCCGTGCAAATAGTCCAAAGTGATACTTTTTCTATTAAGCTACCTCTCTTTGAAGGTCCGTTTGACTTACTGCTGTTTTTTATAGAGCGCGATGAGCTGGATATTTGTGACATACCCATCGCTAAAATCACTGCTGATTTTTTAGACTATTTGCACCAGCTAGAGCAGGTCAATATGGAACTTGCCAGTGAGTTTATGGTAGTGGCAGCTACGTTAATGCGCATTAAAGCTCGTATGCTGCTTCCTCGCTCTTGTTCTGAAGAAAGCCCTAAAGAACAAGATCCTCGGCAAGAACTAGTAGAGCATTTACTGGAGTACAAAAAATACAAGGCAGTGGCAGCGGAACTAACCCAACGCCAACAAATGCGCTTAAGCATGGTAACCCGTGGTAATTTAACTACTGAGCTACAACGAATTGCCCGTTTGCAAAAAGTAGAAGCCGAGCTGTATCGGCTAAATCTCTACAAGCTCCTACGTACTTATGAAAGACTGATGAAGCGTTTTGCAATTCAACAACGGCAGCTAGTGCACCAGATTATTCCCTACTCCTATACCATAGAAAAGCAAAAAGAACTTATATGCCTCTGGATAGAGCAAACAGGTTGCTTGCCTTTTACAGAACTCATAGCGCGCCAGCCTCAAAAAATAGCGGTTATATTTAATTTTCTTGCTATCTTGGAACTGTTACAAAACGGACAAATTGCTATTCTACTCGGTGAAGGATATAATAATTTTGTCCTTATAAAGCCTTAGCATAAGCCAGTTTCGGAGCTTGCCCATTCAACCAGCGATGAAATTATATGCAGCAGAGTCAGGAAAAAATACTCCGATCCCTAAAGCCTTCCAAAATAGTGTTGCCTTTGCTCATTGGAGGAGGGGTAGCCATTTACATGTTTCTCACTCAGATAGACCTCAATACCGTTGGTCAATACGTTCAGAAAGCCAATTTAACTTGGATTTTAGTAGCTATTTTGGTGCTCCTTATCCGCGATGGAGGCTATGTATGGCGCATTCGCTATTTGACCAACGGCGAATTAAGTTGGAAATCAAGCATTTATACTATTTTGCTTTGGGAGTTTGCCTCTGCGGTAACTCCTTCGGCAGTAGGAGGCACCGCAGTAGCGGTTTTTATTATTAACCGCGAAGGCATCCGATTTGGCAAATCGCTGGCTTATGTCATGCTTACGGCTTTACTGGATAACTCTTTTTTCATCCTTGCTGCCCCTATTGGCTTGCTGCTCTCGCAAGGAGAAGCGTTTCCTACCTATGAAGAAGGAACGGGTTTGTTCGGCATAGGTTTAAGGGCTACTTTTTGGGCTAGCTACGTGCTTATTTCCGCATACACACTCTTTTTTGCTTGGGGGCTGTTTTTCAAGCCGCATGGATTTCGATGGTTGTTAGTTCGATTAACCTCTCGAGGTTGGCTCAAGCGCTTTCAAAAGAGCGCCCAAGAAATTGGCAATGATGTGGTGATTGCTTCCGACCAAATAAAAGGCAAAAACGCTGTTTATTGGCTTAATGCCATCATTTCCACCATCTTTGTTTGGTCTGCTCGCTATTTGATGGTCAATTGCTTGTTAGCTGCTTTTACAAGACTTACTCTAGAAAACCATTTACTCATTTTTGCTCGCCATGTGGTCATGTGGGTGATTATGCTCATTTCCCCCACCCCTGGCAGTAGCGGTACCGCCGAGCTGTCTTTTGACTTCTTTTTCGGGCAGTACATTGGCAGTTTTGGAGTAGCCTTGGCCCTCTTCTGGCGGCTTTATACTTATTACCCTTACCTTTTTGTGGGAGTGATGATTTTGCCACGCTGGTTGCGGCGCGTGCTTGCTAAAGAAAGAGAGCAAGTAGCTTAACGAGCAGTCCCAACTTTACAGTCAAATACACTTGCAAAACTGGCAAAACGCGTTATATATATCAAAAAAAACAGAAAAAAAATGACAATGCGGCAATTTTATTTGATAATACTGCTTACACTCATTTGCCCCATAATCGCAAACGGGCAACGCCTAGAGTTTGTCATGGATATGGTTCACAACAATCCAGGAGAGCCGCCTTTTCAAACCAAGTACAACGACCCGCACTTCTTGCGCGCAGAGGGATTTAACGCCACCGTACCGCACTGGCACATCAACTGCCTAATCACTTACGACAATTTTAGCAAAAATATCATTCCGCGCAATAGTGAAACCTACCGCTGGATTGAACAAAAAGCAGCAGAAGTTGAAAAAAAACTAGCAGCTTTTGAAAGTGCAGGCATTGAAGTATATCCTTTCACTGATTTTTTGGTACTACCGCGTCAAATCTGGGAGCGATATGGTCAAGATATTCGGCGGCAAAACATTGAAGGGGTGGGCTCAGTCATGGGCGACAAGGGGGAAAAACCCATGATACCAGATATGCAAGCTCCTCTTACCCAAGCCATTGTAAGAGCTCAAATAGCAGGCATTTTCGACCGCTTTCCTCAAGTAGATGGGCTAGTGCTGCGCTTTGGGGAAACGTATCTGTATGATACGCCCCATCATCGCGGAGGTAGCCCTATCCGCAAGGGAAAAGAAGGAATTCAAGACCATATTACCTTGCTCCACATCCTGCGCCAAGAAATTTGCGTAAAGCGCAACAAGAAGCTATTTTACCGCACATGGGATTTTGGTTTCAACTTTCACAACAATCCCGAGTATTACCTAGCAGTAACCAATGCCATTGAGCCCCATCCCAATTTATTTTTTTCCATCAAGTACCAACAAGGCGATTTTTTGCGCATGACGCCTTTTAACCCCTGCTTAGGTATTGGCAAACATCGCCAAGTAGTAGAGGCGCAGTCAGCTATGGAAGTCTACGGCAAGGGAGCACACCCTTATTATTCTGCCATCGGCGTACTGAATGGCTGGCCAGAAACGCGCTACGAAATTGTGGATGGTCAATTTACTGGAAAAATGAATGATCCTACAGCCCCGCGCGGCATTAAGGACATTGTCAAAAGTGGTTTACTGGCAGGGGTGATGACCTGGTCTCGCGGTGGAGGATGGCAAGGTCCTTACATTAGCAATGAATTTTGGATCGACCTGAATACTTACGTAGTGGCTCACTGGGCGCAAGACATTAGCCGTTCTGAAGAAGAACTGTTTTACGAATTTGCTACCCGCCATGGATTCACAGCAATGCAAGCCGATCGACTAAGACAAATTGCGCTTCTTAGTGTGGAAGGAGTGCGCAAAGGGCAACTGAATAGCTTTACTATCAATGACAAATGGTGGGCACGGGACGAGTTCTTTTCTGTTGCAGCCAACAAAGACGTACTTCATTCCATCATTAGCAACCATTTACAAGAAAAAATCCTAGCTGAAAAAGCCGAAGCCTCAGCCATCTGGCGGCAAATAGAAGCCATCGCCCAACAAATAGATCACTCCGACACTGCTACAGTAGAATTTATTCGCGTTTCCTCCACTTACGGTAGGATTAAATACGAACTCATCGAACAAATGTGGCGACTCATGATAGCCAACGCTCAAGTCCAGCAAACTGGTCGGCTCGATAAAACTACCGTCAAAGAAGCTCTTGAGCGTTATCATCAGCTTTGGCAACAGTGGCGCCATTTAAAAGACAGTAGCCCCCAATGTCCAACACTGTACACGGAGCTTGCTTTTCGCAATAAAAAAGAAGGCAGCATTGGGGAGTTGGTGGAAAATTTGCGCGCTCAACTAACAACGCATGATTGACAAACAAGCCTTATTTTTTACAAGACCATGAAAAAAACATTTCTTGGGCTGGTAGCTACCATAGGAGGGATAATTTCTAGCGCTGCACAGAGTACTTTAATTCCTTTTAATGCCGATTACTATCACTTAGTAGAGCGCTATGAAATTCGGCGCGGCAAGTTTTCCGAACATCTTATGATGTCGGTCAAGTTACTGGAACGCCGAGGAGTGGCTGCTCTTGCCGATAGCATTTTAAAAGAAAAACGCTTTCCGTTGAGCCGCTCCGACCGCTTCAATCTCTTTTACCTGCTCAATGATAATTCAGAGTGGGCAGATACCACTAATGACAAAAACAAATATCCGCTGTTGGGAACCTTTTACCGCTTTACTCCTGACTTGTATCGCGTAGATGTAAAGGATTTTAACTTGCATGTTAATCCAGTGCTCTATGTAGGAATAGGAACGGCTACAGGGCTAGACCGACGAGCTTTTATCAACACGCGCGGTGCTGAAATGCGTGGACTAATAGCCAAACGCGTCGGATTTTATACCTACCTTGTCGATAATCTCATGCTGCCTCCTCCTTATGTAATGGCTTACATTGAAAACAATAAGGCAGTGCCCGGCGAAGGATTCTGGAAAACGCGCACTGAATCAGGAGTGTTAGACAATCGCGGGGTGGCTGTCCTTACTGCTCGTGGCTATATAGCTTTTGACATTTTGAAAAACATTATGTCATTCCAACTAGGACATGACAAACAATTTTATGGCAATGGTTACCGCTCCTTAATTCTCTCCGACTTTGCGGCTAACTATCTATTTGCTCGCTTCAATACGCGCATCTGGAAAGTAAACTACACCAATACTTACACCCAACTTACAGCAGAAGCCATCGGAACTAACCGCGTGTATCCAAAAAAATACGCTGTTTTTCACCACTTGGGCATTAACATCACCGACCATTTCAACGTGGGATTATTTGAATCAGTCGTTTATGGGCGGCGCGATGGCTATAAAAATGATACCTTCGACCTTTCCTATCTCAATCCCATTATTTTTTATCGTTGGGTAGAGCAGCAAGTAGGCAGTAACGACAATTCTATCATCGGCTTTGATTTCCGCTGGAATCTTTTAAAGCGTCTACAACTTTACGGGCAGTTTGTTTTAGACGAGTTTAAACTTTCTGAAGCGCGTGCAGCAGAAGGATGGTGGGGAAACAAACATGGTTTCCAAGGCGGAGTAAAATACATCAACGCTTTGGGAATCAACAATTTAGACCTACAAGCGGAATACAACGCCGTACGCCCTTACACTTATTCGCATTTTATTGATGCTTCTCTCTCTAACCACACTCATTTTAATCAACCGCTAGCCCATCCCTTAGGTGCAAATTTCCGCGAATGGATTGGCATTGTGCGCTATCAACCTTTGCCGCGTTTGACACTTAGTGGCAAGTTTATTTACGCAAAGCAAGGACTGGATCGCCAAGGCGAAAACTGGGGTAGCAACATCTTTTTAGACAACACTACAAGGCAACAAGAGTATGGCAATCGCATCGGGCAAGGAGTAGCTACTACGTTGTTATTTGGAGATTTTACTGCTTCCTACCAACTATGGCATAATTTGTTTATCGACTTTAAACAGGTATTTCGCCGCTTGCAAAGCCAAGAAGCAAGTCGAAATAACAACCTTAGCTTCACTTTTTTAGCCCTGCGGTTAAACATTGCCCAACGACTGCACGAGTTTTGATTTCTTTAGCCCTTATAGCAGTAAGCTATACTTGTTTTAGGGTTGGTTTTCATAGATAGCAGGCACTTTGTCGCGCAAATTGTAAGCAGAAGCCATTACCTGACCATAAGCCCCTGCTGTGCGAATCGCCAGCAAGTCGCCCCGTTGGAGTTGGGGCAAGGTTATTGCTTTGCCCAAAAAATCGGAAGATTCACACACAGGTCCTACTATGTCATAAGTTTGCAAAGAGCGGTTGCCATGGAAGGGATCCAAAAGTTCGATTTTGTGATAGGCTTGATACAAGGCAGGTCGGATGAGCTCGGTCATGCCAGCATCTACGATGGCAAAGTGTTTGGTCTGTCCTTGTTTGACATACAGAACGCGAGTAATCAGACTGCCACATTGGGCTACCAAAGCCCGTCCTAGTTCAAAATGCACTTGCTGACCAGGCTGGCGCTCTAAGTAACGATTGAAAGTGTCAAAATAATTTTCAAAATCAGCAATCGGGTTTTGATCTGGATGGTGGTAATCTACTCCTAGTCCGCCGCCTACGTTCAGGTGGGCGAAATGCAATCCGTGTTGCTCAAACCATCGGCGAATTTCATTGAATTTTTGGCAAGCATCTCGGAAATTATTCATTTGGCAAATTTGCGAACCGATGTGCATATGCAATCCCACTATTTGCAAATGGCTTAGCTTTGGAAGCAAGGCAAGCAATGAATCAAAATCTCGTGGTGGGATGCCAAATTTGTTTTCTGCCGTTCCTGTAGTAATGTACTGATGAGTATTTACCTCTACCAAAGGGTTAACGCGCAAGGCTAGGCGCGCAGTGGTGCCTACTTGTGCAGCCAATGCATCAATTACTTGCAATTCTTCAATAGATTCAACATTGAAGCAAAAAATATTTTCTGAAAGGCCAATCAAAATTTCCCTGTCTGATTTTCCCACTCCAGCAAAGACAATTTTCTCTGGCGGAAAACCTGCCTCTACAGCTCGTTTGACCTCATTGCCACTGACGCAATCAGCGCCAAAACCCGCTTTCACAATCGGTTGAAGAATTTCAAAATTTGCATTGGCTTTCAAGGCATAGTGGATGTGAAATCCATATTTGCTAGCATATAAATCCGCTACTTGGAGAGTTTTTTCAAGCAAGGCAAGGTCGTAGTAGTAAAACGGCGTCTCTAGCTGAGCAAAGCGCCTATAGTGTTGAGAAGTAAACATATTCATGCAACTGCCTGTGCAATGTACAAAGTAATCCGATTTATCAATAAGTTTATCTTGCTGCGGCAAATTGCAATTAGATCTTGCGCTTGCTGCTTATCCAACCTGGTTCTATGACATTTAGATGAACATTATTTTCTTTGTAGTTAGTGGCTTGCATGTTCAAGGTAGCGGTTAAGTTAACATGGGGTATGAAATTCTATCGAGCGATAATGATTCTCTTTCTGGGCTTTGTCCAACTATCTCAAGCCCAAGAGGAGCCCTCTCAAGCCAGGCAAGCAGTCCAAGCTGTGAGTTTTGACAACGATTTGCGAAAATTATTTGCTAATGACGGTACTCTCAACCGCGGCACTAACATGATGATGCGCACTTTTGACAACCGCAGAAAAATTTATCAAGGTTCTCCTTACGTATTTCCCTATTGGCTGCCAGCAGATATTTACCTCAAAGATGGCACAGTATTGAAGCACGTTCCTACAAAATTCAATGTTTATCAAAAGCAAGCCCTCTTCATTTTGCATAACCAAGTAGGAGATTCGCTAATGGCAGACCTTTCAGCCATCAGCCAGTTTGTTTTGCAAGACTCCAGTGGAAACAGACACGTATTTCGCCGCTTTGCTATAGGCGAGAAAAATAGTGATAAATTTTGTCAAGTTTTGCATGAAGGCACTTACAGCCTTATTGCCCATCACACGCGCCTCTTCTTGCCTTCTGATATCAACAAAGCTCAGAGCACTGGAAGGTACTATGACAAATTTATTTCCCGAGTAGATTTTTATATAGTCAACCCTGAGAGAAAGCTAGCAAAAATTAAAAAAAGTTACAAAAGTTTGCTTAAAGCCTTACCCCCAAACAAAGAGTTCGAGGCTTATCTAAAAAGAGACAAACCCGATTTTGCCAAGCCTACAGATTTAATAGCAGCAATTGAGTTTTACAACAAACTTTTTGGTCAGCAGTCAGGTCACAAGCAAAGCAACTGAAAATAAAAGCTCCCATCAGACAGTCTCTAGATGGGAGCAATTTGTTCAAGGCATAGTGCGGAATACCCAATCCCACAACGGAGAAGAAACGCCAAAAGCTTTATTTGCATCTTTGTAGTGATGAATGCCGTGATGAATCCACAATATTTTCAAAAAGTTCTTTGGTGGCGCAAAGGCATGTACGGCATAGTGGATAAATAAGTAAGCGGAATACCCTACCAAAAAGCCAGGCAAAAAGCCAAACATATATTTGCCCATTAAAAAGTATAGAATGCCCGCTAGTATAACAGCAATTGTAAAGCTCAGCACGGGAGGCATCGCCAAACGCGACTTGTCTTTAGGATACTCATGGTGCACTCCATGCATAGTATATTGAATTTTTGCCTTGCGCGGCGTGTCAGTAGCCATGTGAAATACATACCGATGCACATTGTATTCCACAAATGAAAACACAACCACGCCTGTGAAAAACAATCCCATTAGTTGCCCAATGCTTAAGTCGGTGTAAGTGGCACCGTAGTAGACCAAAACTATGGCAATGGTTACAAACAAACTAATAGGCACGGCGATGTGAGTGCGGGTAAGGCGTTCTAAAACGGGATGCTGGAAGAGTTGCTTAGTGCCGCTGTTTTTGGGTTTAATGTATAAAGGGGCGTTCATAGTAGTTTTAGTTTAATCAGTAGTAAAACGAATGAAAAACCTTCTCAGTTTTTGCCAGCAAAATTAGATTGAGGGCGTTAAAATTCTCGGCACTTTGTTTAACTTACCCAAGTTATATGCAAAATAGCCCACTTATGAACCTTCATCAACAACCAATGACCATTTTGTGCATCACTTGTTACTTTAAAGGCACTCAGTTTTTGCGCACTGCAAAAGCCTTAGGCTGCTACGTAATTTTGATAACGGCAAAAAAACTAGAGCATAAAGAATGGCCCCGCGAAAGCATCGATGAAATTTATTACGTACCTCAGGACTCAGATAATTGGAACATGGATGAGGTCATACGCGGGATAGCATATTTATTTCGATCCCGAAAAATTGACCGAGTAGTAGCTTTAGACGATTACGATGTAGAAAAAGCGGCTCACATACGAGAAGAGTTTCGCATTCCAGGCATGGGTCAAACGCGGGCGCGCTACTTTCGCGATAAATTAGCCATGCGCATGCAAGCAGCTGAAGAAGGCATCCAAGTACCTCCCTTCTGCCCTACATTTAACCACGATGAATTGCGCAATTTTACCGCTGCTACTCCTGCTCCTTGGTTACTCAAACCGCGTTCCGCTGCTTCAGCTACAGGAATTAAAAAAATTCACGACCCTAACCAATTATGGGCAGAACTGGAAGCGCTTGGTGATAGGCAACACACTTATTTACTGGAGAGTTTTATACCTGGTGAAGTATATCACGTTGATTCTTTGATAGATGGCGACAAAGTCATTTTTGCACGCGCTAGCCGCTACATGAATCCACCAATGGAAGTGGCACACGAAGGTCGTGTATTTCGCTCATATACCTTGGAATTTGGCAGCAAAGACGAAAAAGCATTGCTCAAGCTTAATAAAAAAGTACTCAGAGCTCTAGGCATGAAACGCGGAGCTTCTCACACTGAATTTATTAAATCAGCTGCTGATGGCAAATTTTATTTTTTGGAAACTTCAGCACGCGTAGGAGGTGCCCATTTAGTGGAAATGATAGAAGCCTCTTCGGGGATTAATCTTTGGTCTGAGTGGGCTAAGATTGAGACTCGCCGCAAAGGAGAACGCTATGAGTTACCTACTATTACTCAGTTATATGCAGGCATTATCCTCTCTCTTGCCAAGCAAGAACACCCAGACACAAGCGCCTACAACGATCCCGAGATTGTTTGGCGGCTTCAAATGCCTCACCATGCAGGACTCATTGTACGTTCTGAAAAACTGGCAAGAGTAGTTGAACTGTTGGAAAACTACGCACAGCGATTTTACCAAGACTTTTTTGTATCCTTGCCGCCTGCCGAGAAACCAACTCATTGATGTTGAATTAAATTTACTTGCTGTTGCTCAAAGCAGTAGCAGCAAGTAAGTCTTGATTTGCTAAAGTAACTTAGCTATTGACTTACAACTGAAACTATCAATTTCAAAACTTTACTTTGAGATTTGCACTTTTGCAAGTGGAAACCATGCAATATGCTAAAAGTCAAGCCGTTTGTAGAATGACCTGGCACCAAAAGCCAGATGCTGGAAAAGCTCGAGAGTTTCTATTCTAAGGAATTGCAAAATGAAAATGTCGAAGCTTACGCATTAGATACTTAAGATGGTTTAAACTATATTATGGCTCAATTTGCTGTTAAAAAGCACAAAATCATGAAAATTTGGTATTTTTCAATCCCATACCGCAAAGCATTTGACGTATCCTTTTGATGAAGGGTTGCGTATTAAATGGAATAGGTCCACTATCTCACTTGTAAGTTGCATTATTTTACCAAAAAATTTTTAGATGCTTATGAAGTCAAAGTTACTACTGGCAGTAACGATGGGATCGTTATTGTGTGTTCACTCCCGTGCTGCCAAACCTTTGTTTTGTAAAACTTTTGCCCTTTCTGACAGCTCAAAGATAATTCGCATCGAACAACCTCAAGAAGTAGTCTTTCTTGGCAAAGAGCAGATAATTACCTGGACAACTAACTTTAACGACACAGTACAAATAGAACTCTACCGAAATGAGATGCTTTTTGCTACCATCGAGTACAAGGTTCCTAGCCGCCGTGGTACCAATAGCATCATTTGGAAAGTTCCTTCCACGCTTGCCAAAGGAAGCAACTATCGCATCGTGGTACAATCAACCAGTTATAGTGAAGTACAAGGCAAAACCAATTTGCTTACTTTTAAAGCTGACAAGAAGAGCAAACGCATATATCTATGGGCAGTTGGCGGCTTGCTGCTAGCTACTGGCCTCTCTTTTTTAGGTATCCAACTTGCCAAACCCAAAACTAAGCCCTTGCCTGAACCACCTTTGCCGGAGGGTCCCTGATTTCTTACTGATTTGACTTTACTTGTTGTGAGTTGAAACTAAAAACCAATCAAATATGCCTATGAAAAAGATACTCAGCACTCTAGCAACGTGGTTGCTTTTGCTATTGCCATTGATTGCATTATCACAACCTGTAACGTTAACCTATCCCAACGGCGGGGAAACGCTAACCGCTGGAAGTACTATAAATATTACCTTTAGTTTTACTCCTGGAGGTCCGGCTAACGACGTGTTTGTATTAGAATTGTTTGCTGGAGGTGAGCTTTATCAAACACTTACTCCTAGTAGCATTACAGCAAGTCCTTTTGCATGGACCATTCCTGGTACGATTGCTAGCCGCAATGATTATCGGATTCGCGTTCGGCGTGCTACCGCATCAGCAGAAAGCGACTTTAGCGATGGGACTTTCTCCATCACAGGGGGTAGAAGCATCAGTATCACCCAACCTAATGGAGGGCAAGCTATTCCAAAGCCTGGGGCTTACATGATAACCTGGACAAGTGTTAACTTACCCGCTACGCAAAATGTGCGCATAGAATTACTACGAGGCAATGTAGTGCAAAGCGTACTGTTTAACGCTACTCCTAATGATGGTTCCGAACTGTGGAATGTGGATGCTGGGTTACCTGATGACCACACCTATCGCATTCGCATCAGTAGTGTAGCAGACCCTTTTGTCAATGCAGTTAGCGCCGATGACTTTATGATTGGGCGAGTGCTGCGCATCCTTTCTCCTACTGCTACTTCTAAATGGCAACGCGGGACTACTCAACAAATTCAATGGCAAACAAGCCTTTCAGGTAACTTCCGCATCGATTTATTAAAAGCAGGAGTGCTAGTATCTACTATTAGCTTAGGTACAAGCGTCAATCCTTTTTCTTGGACCGTTCCTAATACCCTAGCAGACGGTAACGACTATCAAATTCGCCTGACTAATAACTCCGATCCCACCGCAACAGTTACTTCGCCTAATTTTATCATCGGCAATTACTTAATTCTCAATACTCCTTCCACTGGCACCAATGTCTTAAAAGGAGCTAATTACAACATCACTTGGGAAACCAATCTCACGGGAAATTTAGCCATTGTACTGCTTCACGGAACGGACTCAACTATCGTTTCTGCTAGCACTCCTGCTGCAGCAGGTTCTTTTACATGGACGGTTCCCATTACTCTACCCGATGGAAGTTATCGAATTAGATTGAGAAGTCTGGCTACTACGCCAATTTACGTAGCTACGTCAGGTAATTTTAACATTAGTGGTCCTTTTGGAAGAGTTACCTCGCCTAATGGGGGAGAAGTGTTCAATCGCACGCGCACCTATCCCATCACATGGGAAAGCAACTTAGGAGGCAATGTAACCATAGACCTCATGCGCGCTGGAACGCTTATTCTCAATTTGGCTTCCAATATTCCCAACAGTGGCACTTTTAATTGGTTGATTCCTCCTACGGTAACACTGGCAAATAATTACCGCATTCGCATCACTTTTCATGCCAATGGCTCGATAGACGAAAGCGATGCTAACTTTGAAATTATTGGCGATCCTTCCATTACTGTACAAGTGCCTAACGGCGGGGAAACGTTTTTCCGCACGCGCAACCACAATATTACATGGACGGACAACATTCCTGAAAATGTCAAAATTGACCTTTTCAGAGGCACTAACTTTTTGCAAACAATTGCCGCAAGCGTACCCAGCACGGGAATATTTACTTGGACTGTTCCAGGAACTTTACCGCTGGCAAATAATTACCGCGTGCGCATTAGCAGTACAGCAGACTCTACTTTACGCGACTTTAGCGACAATCCCTTTACTATTGCTAACAATGACACCATTCGCGTCGTTGCACCCAACGGTGGAGAAGTCATTGTAAGAGGTACTTCCTTTACGATTCAATGGCAAACTAATATCACAAGCGGGAACGTGATTATTGAACTGTTGCAAAACAATACACTCGTTGGTGTTATCAATCCCGCTGTGCCAGCTACGCAAGGTAGTTTTGTATGGATTGCTTCCACAACGCTGGGCTTAGGCAGCGAAGGATACCGCATCAGAATTCGCACTGACGACAACCGCGCTTCTGACGTAAGTGATAATGATTTCCGATTGCTAGCACAGCAATTTGCCCTCGTTACTCCTTCCAGTGGACAAGAACTTTTCTTAGGCTATACCTATGATATTACCTGGATAAGCAATTTACCTGGCAATGTGCGAATAGATCTTGTTCGTGGAAGCGTAATAGTGCGCAATATAGCCAATAACGTATCAGGAAATATCTTCCGCTGGACCCTGCCTACTGACATCATCCCAGGTAGCGATTACCGCATAAGAATTACCAACCTGACTGATGAAACCCGCTTTGACGAAAATACTGGCTTCATCACTATAACCCGCCCGCAGATCAGAGTTATTTCACCTAACGGCGGCGAATCTTGGTTTAGCAACAACTTCCGCTATACCATTACGTGGGAAGATAACTTAGCTGGCAATCCTGTTCGGATAGATTTGCTCAAAGGCGGTGCAGTGCTGCAAAACATTACCCCTTCCGCTACAGGTGGTTCATTTGCCTGGACTCTACCCGACAATTTACAAACTGGCGCAGATTACCGCGTGCGCATTAGTGCCGCTGGTGCTCCTGCCTTCTTTGACGATAGCAACGCTGATTTCCGCATTACCAGACCTCAAATTACGGTTATTTCTCCTGCTAATGGCGATATATGGTTCCGTACACTTAGCTACAATATTGTATGGCAAAGCAATTTAGGCAACCTACTGCATCGGATTGATTTGGTTACTGCTGATGGAACTTTAGTGCGCGAAATTGCCAGCACTGTGGAAAACAGCGGCACTTTTAACCGACTCATCACCCCTGATTTTCCTTTAGGAACTAACTACCGCATTCGCGTTTCGGTAGCCACTAACTCTGCTGTATTTGGACTTAGTGGAATTTTTAGCATTGCTATCGATAACATCCCGCCTGTGATTACTAACACGAACTTCCCCACTGTTCTGGATTTTAGCCAAACTATTGAATCTATCGCTCCTACTATTACCGCTACCGATAACGTAGGCATTCAGCGAGTAGTTTGCTCCTTTAAAGGAATCACCCAGCCTGAGAGTGCTTTCCGCCAGCGCGACGCCGTACTAACCGACAACGTGTACCGCGCTTTCATCGCCAGCGCTGATTTTGACGAGTTGGGAGTAGAATACTTCTTTGAAGTATTTGACCGCGCTGGAAATACAACCCGTTCGCAGAGAGGTTATACGTATGTGCGTTATTCTAGTGCGCGCGGCATCTCCATTCCCGATATTCGCTTTGGCTTTACTCAGCAGGATTATCAAATCATTTCCATACCTCTTAACTTGGATAACAAAGAAGCCCTTGCTGTATTTGAAAACGAGCTAGGTAGTTACGACAACAAGCGTTGGCGGCTATTCCATTACGAGAATGGTCAAAATCTGGAGTATCCTGAAGGCTTCCGAAACATCTTGTTGGGCAAAGGATACTGGCTCATTGTGCGCGAACCTTGGTCAACTACTTCTAATACCATTGATACTGGACCAGGAGATGGCGCGCGCGCCAATCAACAAAATCCTTTCGTGATGAATTTGCAGCAAGGCTGGAACCAAATCGGCTCCCCGTATAACTTCAATATTTCTTGGAACGATGTACGCACTGCTAACAACAACCCTTCTGGATTAGGAAGACTTCGCACCTTCAGCAATGGCTCCTTCCGCGATGAGGATGTATTAAGGCGTTTTCGCGGTGGATTTGTGTTTGCTGACCGAGCTATGAGCATTCAAATCCCTGTACTGAAAAATCGCAATATCAATAGTGGTAGAACAGAAGAGCCTGAACCTGTTGCACTTCGAAATCCCATCAACAGCCCTAATTGGGAAGTACCACTGCAAGTGCAAAACGGCGAGCTCATCAATCAGCTAGCGGGTTTTGGCATGCGTACTGATGCTAGCCCTAACAAGGATGACTATGACGAGATGACCTTGCCGCGCTTCGGCGATTATTTAGAAGTGAACTTTTTGCACCCAGAGTACTTTTACCCCAAGTTTTCCAAAGATGTGGTACCTACAGCCAGCCAGTATATTTGGGAGTTTACCATAGAAACCAATCGCATCGGTGGCAAGGTATCCATCCAGTGGGACAATAGTTATTTCGGTCAGGGTACCCAGCTATTCTTACATGACCGCGATGCTGATCGATACGTGGAGATGAACAAACTCAACCGCTATGTATTTCAAAGCGAAGGACCTGTGCGCCGCTTCCGCATTATTTACGGAGATTGGAATTTTGTCCAAAAGCAAATGCAGGTAGAGCGCTTCTCTTTGCAAGTGTATCCCAATCCTGCGCATGATCAAGTAAACTTTGACTTTGCTTTGCCTGAAGGTTTAGAAGGTGCTACTATTCGGCTAAGTATCATTAACAGTATAGGTCAGGAAGTTTATAGCGAAAGCATACAATGCAATCCAGGTTTTCATACCCGCACTTGGGAGCAGAATGGCGTGCAAGCCCTGCCTGCAGGAGTTTACCTGTGTCGCATGCAAGTAAGTCACGCTTTGCTTGAAAGACCTCTGGTAGCAACACGCAGGATAGTGATTGAATAAAAATTGGCTAATTAGCTCAAGGCATGTAACTTTGGCGAAGGTGTTTCAAGCCTTCGCCTTGTTGTTTTTAGTATGAAAGGAATCATTTTGGCTGGTGGCTCTGGCACGCGGCTTTACCCCATCACAATGGCAATCAGCAAGCAGCTAGCTCCTGTTTACGACAAGCCCATGATCTACTATCCGCTTTCAACGCTTATGCTAGCAGGCATCCGCGAAATACTTATCATTACTACTCCTGAAGATCAACCTGCATTTAAGCGGTTGTTAGGGGATGGTAGCCACCTTGGCTGTCGCTTCGAATACGCTATACAGCCCGTTCCTAATGGATTGGCGCAAGCCTTTGTCATTGGACGCGACTTTGTGGGCAACGACAAAGTAGCGCTTATTCTAGGAGACAACATTTTTTATGGTGCGGGCATGTCTGGCTTACTGCAGTCCCACAATGACCCCGATGGCGGTGTGATATTCGCTTACCACGTCTCTGACCCAGAACGCTACGGCGTAGTAGAATTTGACGCTAACATGAATGCTATTTCTATCGAGGAAAAACCTAAGCAACCAAAGTCAAATTATGCCGTGCCAGGGCTGTATTTGTACGACAACTCTGTATTGGAAATTGCAGCTCGCCTTCAACCCTCTGCCAGAGGCGAGTACGAAATTACTGATGTAAATAAAGAATATTTGCGCCGCGGAAAGCTCAAAGTATGCGTTCTCCAACGCGGTACTGCTTGGCTGGATACAGGTACATTTGCTTCTTTAATGCAAGCAGGGCAATTTGTCCAAGTCATTGAAGAGCGGCAAGGGCTCAAAATCGGTTGTATTGAAGAGGTAGCCTACAAAATGGGTTATATCAACCGCCAACAATTACTTGCTATTGCTCAACCGTTGCTCAAAAGCGGTTACGGACAGTATTTGATCAAGTTAGCACAAGAGTAAAAATTTTGAGCGTATATTCTCCTAAGTCAAACAGTTCCCAGATGGAGAGCAATACCACAGCCACCAGCAGGCGATAAGTCCACAAGGCTGCCTGCTGACTTTTCAAGGCAAACCGAGCAGCAAGGTTAGCACCTATGCTTTGACCAATTGCCATAATGCTCCCGTACACCCACTCTACCTGACCGTAGTAAATGAAAATGAGCAGAGAGGGAATGTTGATAAAAAACACTACGCTGAGTTTGAGAATAGTTGTTTCTTGGAGGTTGAACTTTGCCAGCAACACCAATGCTATCATTAGAAAGATGCCGATGCCTGCTTGAATAAAGCCACCGTAAAACCCGACGCCGAAAAACACAAGTAAATTCAGCAATGTGCGTTGTTGCTCGGCTTGGCTATGTTGGCGCAACCATTTTTGCGGCTTGTAGAGGATAATAAATAGCATCAGCACCATGACAAACCCTAGCCAGCGCTCAAAGACTTGACCCGAGGTTTGCGTGGCTACCCATGCACCTAGCATGCCTCCTATCACAGCAGGGATAATAAACCACTCGGAACCTTTGACATGTGCTCTTCCGTGCCGAGCAAAGGTGAGCATGCCAACAGAAGTTTGCACCATTACCCCAAGTCTGTTGGTTCCGTTGGCAATATTGGCAGGCAGTCCTGCGAAAATTAACGCTGCAATGGTTACTACCGAGCCGCTTCCCGTCAAGGTATTGATAAACCCCGCAAAAGCCCCTGCCAGCAACAGCAGCAAGTAAAGACCAACTTCGTACAGGCTCAATTTACTTTTCGTTAGTATTACTAGCGGTTTTGTTAGAAAAAGCCGTAATAAACCTGTCCATAGCAGAAAAGACAAGTTCGATGCTGTATCCAGCCAGGAAAGATAATGCAAATGGTCCTAAGTTATACACACTAAATAAACTATCTGCCATTCCTCCAGAAGGAGTAAGAAACCAACCCACAATCAGTCCTGCCAGTGCTCCCAACTGGATGCGCAAGTTATAATTAACTGAGTCGTCGCTTGAGTAGGTCATATTTTGCACTTCTTTGGAAATTTCGCGCAGCACATAAGCGCAAGCTCCTATCATGCCGTACAACAGGGGTAATAAATACATATTCACCACCTGTAACGGAAAATCCACTGAATAAGCCATTCGCGCCAAAGGACGATAGCGCTGAAAATTTTCATCAGGGGCAGCCCAGCCAATGTCTATGACAGCTGCTGTATCTTTTTGAATATTAGGCGTATAAAGTCCAATAGTTGCTGCTCGTGTCCACCACTTATGCCAGCCTATCATGTAATTAAAATTCGCTTCTAGCATTGTTTCCACTTTTCCCAGTTCGTAGTACAATTGCCAGTATTCAGTACTATCAGCAGTGGCGGAAGGATTAGTATTAGCTTGTACTAGTTTTTGATGCACTAGCCAACTCTTCACTAAAAGTGAATCAAAGGCGCGGCGCAGTTCTTTGTTTTCCTTTGTCAGTTCACTGCCTGTAAAAGAGTAAATCTGAGCAATGATAATTATCAAAAGCACTACGATAGCAACGGCTCGGTAGCGCAGCACAGCAATTCGCGACTGGGCTACTGTAGCTTGAGACCACCTGCCTGTTAATAACTTTAGCACCCAAGAAACTTTCCTTCCATAAAATCCCTTTCCCGCTTTGATGCTTTGCACTGTCGCTGGACGAATGGCAATAGAAATGTTGCGATATGCCTTCCAAAAATTGATTTCTTTTTCCGCGTCCCATGTTTTGATATATTTAGCCTCGATAATGGTATTAAAAGTGTCATCATCTATTTCAATGCCTTTATGCACAGTGTACTCTAGCAATATGTTGGCTTCTTCTGCTGCCCATTTAATTTGCTCGCGAATGCTCTTTGCAGGCTCTACTGCTAGCGGATGGTTCTCCTCTTTAGACTCAGAGGAACTTTCAACAGAGGTAGTGGAAGCATCGGTTTCTTGTCGAAAGGTTACTGGATCGATATTTAATTGAGAGGGCTCGGGCTGCATGGCTAAAAACTATTTAGTGAAAAACCAATATACAAAACCTGTATGCAAAAACACTTCGCCTGACTTTATATTTGCATATCGGATTACACTACGTTATGCAAAGCATACTTGTTACTGGAGGGGCAGGTTTTATCGGTTCTAACTTCATTCCTTACTTTTTGCAGGAAAATCCAGAATACTTTGTAGTGAATTTAGATCTGCTCACTTACGCAGGCAACTTAGAAAACCTCCAAGAAGTAGCTTTTCACCCGCGCTATAAGTTTATTAAAGGCGACATTTGCAACCGACAACTTGTAGAGTTTATTTTTAGAGAGTACGATATCCGGGGCGTAATTCACTTTGCTGCAGAAAGCCACGTGGATAACTCTATTGCTGGACCCGAAGCTTTTATCCGCACTAATGTACACGGAACATTTACCTTGTTGGACGTAGCCCGCCATCATTGGATGAAAGAGCCCTTTTGTTACAAAGAGGCATACGAAGGCTGTCGCTTTCACCACGTTTCTACGGATGAAGTCTATGGTTCGCTAGGTCCTACTGGCTTTTTTACTGAAACTACGCCTTATGCTCCTAACAGTCCTTATAGTGCTTCCAAAGCTGCCAGCGATATGATTGTGCGAAGCTATGTCCATACTTATGGAATGAATTGTATCACAACTAACTGCTCTAATAACTATGGTCCTAAACAGCACGATGAAAAACTCATTCCCGTAATTATTCGCAAAGCCTTAAGCCAGCAACCTATTCCCATCTACGGCGATGGTCTCAACATTCGCGACTGGTTGTATGTGTTAGACCACTGCAAAGGCATCAACTTGGCTTATCATAAGGGCATCAAAGGAGAAACTTACAATATCGGCGGAAGAAATGAACGGACAAACTTGCAAGTAGCGCACACTATCTGCAACATTTTGGACCGCCTCAAGCCATTGCCTTCGGGCTCGTACAAGCAATTTATTTCTTTTGTTAAAGACCGCGCTGGACATGACCGCCGCTATGCCATCGATGCCACTAAAATTGAAACACAACTAGGATGGCGAGCAGATGAAAATTTTGACACAGGAATTGAAAAAACCGTCGTATGGTACATAAATAAGTACGCTGCAGAGCCCAATCTAGCAACCTAATGGAAGAAATCCGCAAAGAATTTGTGCAGTTTTTGGAAAGCAAAAATATCGACGCTGCAGCTTTTGCCAATGCCGAATCACAACAGTTTGAAGAATGGCTGCAACTTTTTTCGCAAGTACATCCCAAGAGTTTTTTGGCTCAAAAACTTTATCAAATTAACCAAATAAGGCGAAAATATCAGCTCAAAAAATAAATCTGGCAAACATGTCTCAAGCCGTTAGTATTTTTTTCGCCCTTTTCAAATTATTTTTCGTAAGTAACCTCTACGGGAAAGCGTTCACCTACTACGCCCAAGGCGCGGCAAGCTCCTTTGGAAAGTTTGACAATGATTTTCTTTTCACTGTCTATATTGGGAAGTTTTCCAATTACTTTGGCAAAGACAGCTTTTTTAGTGCTCTCGTTGTAGATGCGAATGATGGTGCCTTCGGGTGCAGTTCGGTGCAAGGCTACACTTAGCTGGTTGTCTATGCCACTGATTACAGCTCCCATGCCACGTTCGTTGACAATGCGCCCTTTACCAGTGATAAATTGACGCGAGCCAACACTTTGATCTAAAGTGCCTACGATAATTTTTTGACCTTCCTTTAGTTTTGTGTGAGGAGAAATAAAATTATTCCACTGAGCAAGCGCTTCTGCAGTGGTACTGTACTTGCGTGCAATGCTGCTGAGGGTTTCTCCTTTTGCTACCACATGATAGCGACGGTTATCATCTAGCTTAATAGGCTTTGCAACCAAGGTAACAGAAGCCAACGCCTCTGGTGCATGGGAGGGGATTACTGTTAGCTCTTGTCCTTCTCTAATGCGGTCTGGATTGGCAAGGCGATTCAAAGCCATGAGTTCTTGGGGCTTCATGCCAAATTGGCGAGCAATTCCAATAACCGTATCGCCTTTTTTGACTGTGTATTTCATCTTGTTTTGCGCCAATAGCGGTGTGGTGGCTAATGCCATTGCAGCAAACCAGAAGACAGTTTTCATAATTGGCATGGCAAAAGTGTTTATTTGCAGGAAAGTTAGCAAAAAGCTAACTTATTGCAAATAAAAAGGTTAGCTTATTTTGCTTAAAGCTATGCTATAAGTTTTTCCACCACTTCGCTCAGATGGATCACTGGTTGGATGAGCAAATTAAAGCGACTGGTCGGCAAGCCTTTGGCATGGTATCGCGAAATGAAAATCCTTTTGAATCCCAATCTTTCTGCCTCGGCGATGCGGCTTTCTATTCTGCTCACGGCGCGAATTTCGCCCCCCAATCCTACTTCACCAGCAAAACACGTATCTGGTGGAATTATCTTTTCTTCGTAGGAAGAAATAACGGATAAGCAAACGGCAAGGTCAGTAGCAGGGTCCTCCACGCGCAAGCCGCCAGCAATATTCAAAAATACATCTTGCCCACCTAACCGATACCCACCGCGTTTTTCTAGCACAGCTAGCAACATATTGAGCCGACGAATATCAAAACCAGTGGTACTTCGCTGAGGAGTACCATATGCCGCTGGACTGACCAAAGATTGCACTTCTATCAATAAAGGTCGGTTGCCTTCCAAGGTAGCTGATACACTTATTCCGCTGATAGGCAAGTCGCGCTGAGAAAGGAGTATTTCCGAAGGGTTGTTTACTTGTCGCAATCCACTTGACTGCATTTCATAAATGCCCAGCTCGGCAGTTGAACCAAAGCGATTTTTGATTGTTCTCAATATGCGATAGCTCAAATGCCTATCTCCCTCAAACTGCAGAACAGTATCTACCATGTGCTCCAGTACCTTGGGACCTGCTATCATCCCCTCTTTGGTAATATGCCCGATGAGTATTACTGGCGTAGTGCTTTCTTTGGCATAGCGCAACAGTTGGGCAGCACATTCACGCACTTGGGAAATGCTACCTGGAGCTGAATCAATAGCCGAACTAAATAGGGTTTGGATGGAATCTACGATGACTAACTGGGGTTGCAACTGCTCTATATGCTTGAAAACCAAATGAATGTCAGTTTCAGTAAGCACATGGCATTGGTTGGCGCGCTTTTTTTCAGCCCCTTCCATCCGCTCGGCGCGCATTTTAATTTGCTGCTGACTTTCTTCGCCTGAAACATACAAAACAGACAAAGGAAGACGTAAGGCCAATTGAAGTAGCAAGGTGGATTTGCCGATGCCTGGCTCTCCGCCAATGAGCACGAGGCTTCCTGGAACAATACCTCCCCCTAGCACGCGATTCAGTTCGCCGTCCGGGGTTACTATGCGAGGTTGCTCAATGTATCCAATCTCATCAATAAGAACGGGTTTTGCAGAAGATTCTTTCTCGGTGCGCCACGCTAGTTGTGTTTTCTCTTCTTTGGATAGGACTTCTTCGGCAAAAGTATTCCACTGCTGGCATGCAGGACATCTACCCATCCATTTAGGAGATTGATAGCCGCATTGCTGGCAGAAGTAAGCGGTTTTTAATTTGGCAGCCATTTTTTTACCATTTGCGGCTGCGCAGTACCAGCCAAGTTAAATAATTGAACAAGAAAGCAACACTAAGCAAATAAAGCACGTTGCGCGAATCTATCAACCCACGCCCTAAAGCACTGTAGTGATAATCCAACCCTAATTGCGCCAAAATAAAAGCACTCTCCGACCACACATCTAGCGAAGCGATTGCACCTATCCCAAAATAAACCACAAAACAGAAAAACACCGCTAACAAAAAAGCTGCGATTTGGCTATCTGTCAGAGCAGAAGCAAAAACACCTATAGAGGCAAATACTCCTCCCAGCAACAATAAGCCTACGTATGAACCAATGACAGCGGCTGTGTCAATATTGCCCTTAGGAGAGCCCAGTTGATACACTGAGTAGTAGTAAACTATCGTAGGCATCAAAGCAATTCCAATTAATGCCCAAGAAGCTAAAAACTTAGCAAGGACAATTTCTAAATCGCTCAAGGGTTTGGTAAGGAGCCATTCTAAAGTGCCGTTGCGCTTTTCTTCAGCAAAGGCGCGCATACAAACTGCTGGAGCAAGAAACAAAAACATAAAAGGAACGATGCTAAAAAAACTATCCATGCCAGCATACCCGTAGTCCAGTACACTAGTACCTGGAAATAGCCATACAAAAAGCCAGGTAGCAATCAGAAAAATGCTAATTACCAGATAACCCACTAGGGAGCCAAAAAAACTATTGAGTTCCTTTTTGAAAATAGTCCACATACTGGCTGAGATGTTGTTGTAAATGCATCAAACTCCTTGCTATGTTAGTTACTCTTCCTCTGCCTTTTTGAGCAAAGAGAGCAAATAGTAAACACCTGATTGCACAAAGGGTTTACCTTTCCATTGAGGAGGAACTACAATTGCCGAAAAACCTTCCTCAAAAGCTACTCTTGACACTTGTACTTTTTCGAATGCAAAGCTATCCGCTGATTGAGCCGCAAGCACAAAAGCATACCACTGGTCATTTTCATTAAATAAAGCATCATTAGGCAAAACGGGATGCAAGTGGTCTTGTGTATGAATCTGAGCTTCTACGAACATACCTGCTTTTAAATTTGCATCATCGCGCTTGAGATGAGCATGCACTTCTACAGTTTTAGTGGTATTGTCAAAGGTGCGATTGACTAAAATAATTTGACCCTCATAGGATTTATCTGCTCCCATGATGCGCAAAGTGACAGGTTGTCCTACTTTGACCTTCATAATATCGCGTTCAAACACGTGCAACACGGCGTGAAGATGCTCACGACTAATAATTTGACAAATGGCTTCATTGGCTGCCACGAATTTGCCCGTGTTAATGTACACTTGAGTAACCGTACCATTGACAGGAGAACGAATCAATATTTGCGGTTGGATTTCGCCCTGATGAAGGAGTGCTATGTTTATTCCCAGCATTTGCAATTGGCTAGCCAAGGATTTGACTTGAATTTGTGCAGCATTGAAACTGCTTTCAGCGGCTTCTAGCTTTTGTTGGGCAGTGGCGTTGGCGGCAACGAGCTCTTGTTGGCGGCGAAGTTCTTTTTCCGCATAAATCATTTGGTTGCGTGCTTCTAAATAGCTTTGTTGCAAGCGCACATATTCAGGATGCTCCATTATTGCTAGCACTTCTCCTTTCTTAACGAGCATTCCAGGCAACAAATTAGTTTGCTTGACAACGCCTCCCATTATAGCAGTAATAGAAATATGTTCTGAGGGAGGGACCTCTAAAGTACCGCTAGCCGTAACTACCATTCCGATGTGCCGCCATGGCAAAGTATCCCACTTAATGCCTGCTTGTTGAACCTGAAGCGCATTGATGACTACAACTTTAGTTACTTGAGTAGCTGACCGAATAGGCGAAGAGGGAGGACTTGTTGAGGGAGAGTTGCACGCCCACAAAACAACTACATGCCACAAGAGAAAAAAATCAACTCTGGGCATGATTGGCAGAAGCCATATGGTTTTCAATCCATTCATAAAGAAGAGGAATTACAAGTAAGGTTAAAACTAAGGCGGTAATCAATCCTCCGATGACCACTGTGGCTAAAGGTTTTTGTACTTCTGCCCCAGGTTGTAGAGAAGTAGCCATAGGAAAAAATCCCAAGGCGGCTACTAGAGCAGTAGTCAAGATAGGTCGAAAACGGATTTGAACACCTTGCAATATCCGACTGCGCACTTGGCTTACTCCCATTTTCTCCAGATGATTAAACTGGCCGATGAGTACAATTCCATTGAGCACTGCCACGCCAAATAAGGCAATAAATCCCACTCCCGCCGAGATGCTAAAAGGCATATCGCGCAACCATAGAGCCAACACTCCACCAACGGCAGCCAATGGAATAGCGGAAAATATGAGCAATGTTTGTTTCACGGAAACAAAAGTAAAATACAACAAAATCAGAATTAACGCCAAAGCTACTGGAACAGCAACGCGAAGGCGCTTTTTAGCTGCTTGCAAGTTTTCAAACTGTCCACCATAGACAATTTGGTAGCCAGGAGGCAACTGAAGTTTACTCGTTAACACTGCTTCTACTTCTCTGATAAAAGATTCTATATCGCGGTTGCGAACATTGACTCCAATTACCACGCGTCGGCGCGTATCTTCTCGGGCAATAAGGGCAATTCCTTGCTCTTCAACTATGTCAGCCACTTCCTTTAACATTACTTGATTGCCATCTGGCAGGCTCACGTACAAACGCGCAATATCTTCTACACTACGGCGCAACTGCTCGGGTAAGCGCGCTACTAATTCAAAACGGCGCTGGTCTTCGTAAACGATACCTGCCGCAAGGCCAGCAAAAGCAATCTGCACCGTTTGATTAAGGGCTTCTATAGATAAGCCGTACTGAGCAATTTTCTCGCGCTTGTAGCGAATTACTATTTGAGGCATTCCTTCGATTTGTTCCACACGCACATCGCCAGCGCCTTGTATTCGGGCAACTAATTCGGCAGCTTGTGCTCCTTTTTTTGCTAATATGTCCAAATCCTCTCCAAAAATTTTAATGGCTACGTCGCTTTTTACGCCAGTTATCAACTCATTGAAACGCAATTGAATAGGTTGGGTAAATTCGTAATTCACCCAAGGCATGTATTGAGCCAGCGTGGCTTTCATCATATCGGCTAGCTGTTGGCGGCTTTGGGCTTTTTTCCATTGCTGGCGGGGATGCAAAGCGATAACAACATCGGAATCTTCTATACCCATTGGATCGGTAGGAATTTCTGCTGAACCCGTTTTACTTACAATAGTTTTTACTTCGTCGGGAAACTTTGCCAACAAAATTCTCTGCATTTCTAGTGATGTGCGAATGCTTTCAGAAAGTGAGCTACCTACTGGCACTACTTGTTGGCAAGCAAGATCGCCTTCGTCTAAAGTAGGAATAAACTCTCCGCCGAGGCGGCTAAATAACCATGCAGTAAATCCTAAAACGAGAGCCAGTAGGCTTATGAAGGCAATTTTATGGTCCAAAACCCATTCCAGCATGGGTTGATAGCCTCTGTGCAAGGCATTTATCACCCGGTCAGAAAAATTGACTGTTTTAGAAGTCTTTTTGGACAAGATGAGAGAGGTCATCATAGGTACATAAGTGAAAGACAAGATCAGTGCTCCCATAATGGCAAAACCCACCGTTTGTGCCATAGGGCGAAACATTTTGCCTTCAATGCCAGTGAGAACTAAAATAGGTAGATAGACAATTAAAATGATCAACTCCCCGAAAGCAGCAGAACGCCGTATTTGAGCGGCAGTGTGAATGACCTCTTCATTCATTTGAAGCTGAGAAAGTTGGGTAGGCACTAAATGGTTATGCAAACGATGCATCACCGCTTCTACGATAATAATAGCTCCATCTACAACAAGTCCAAAGTCAATAGCTCCTAGACTCATTAGGTTGGCTGATACTCCTGTCAAGTGCATCATTGCCAAAGCAAAAAGAAAGGAAAGGGGAATGACGGAAGCCACTACTATTCCTGCTCGCCAATTACCTAGCATGAAAGTAAGCACCGCTATTACGATTAGCCCTCCTTCTAATAGATTCTGTGTTACGGTTTTAATGGTTTTATTAATCAAAACGCTGCGGTCTAAGTAAGGCTCTATGCGAATTCCTTCAGGCAAAATTTTTTGTATCTGCTCGATGCGTGCTTTTACGTTGGCTACCACTTGCAAGGAGTTAGCTCCTTTGAGCATCAAAGTAATGCCCCCTATTACCTCTCCTTTGCCGTCCTTGGTCATTGCTCCAAATCGGGGGGCATATCCTTGGCGCACTTCTGCCACATCGCGCACTAAAATTGGCACATTTCCTTTGCGAGTGACTACAATTTTTTCTATATCAGCAATGCTTCCTACCAAACCTTCTGTGCGAATGTAAAAGGCACGCGGTCCGCGTTCAATGTAACTGCCTCCCGTGTTTTGATTATTTTTCTGCAAGGCATCAAACAAATCTAAAGGAGTAAGCCCCAAACTGTGCAAGCGGTCAGGAAAAACAGCTACTTCGTATTGCTTGACAAAACCTCCGAAGCTACTCACATCGGCAATTCCCTGAATTCCTACCAAGTAGCGCTTTACTATCCAATCCTGAATAGTGCGCAATTCCATGGGAGAGTAGCGATTTTCGTAACCAGGTGCTACTTGTAAGACGTACTGATAAATCTCCCCTAAGCCAGTAGTAATGGGCATTATTTCAGGTTTGCCTAACCCTAAAGGAATAGCAGATTGGGCAATTTGTAGTTGTTCAGACACCAGCTGGCGGGCTTTCAAAATGTCCATTTCGTCTTCAAATACGATGGTAACTACCGAAAGTCCATAGCGCGAAATAGAACGAATTTCCTTTTTGCCTTGTAAGTTAGCCATTGCCAGCTCAATAGGAAAAGTGATAAATTTTTCTACCTCTTGTGGTGAAAGAGCTGGTGATTGGGTAATGATTTGTACTTGATTGTTTGTAATATCTGGTACAGCATCTATTGCAACTTGCGTAGCAGAGTACACTCCCCCTATTATCCACGCCAAAGTAAGCAAGCCGACAATAAGTTTATTGCGCACAGAAAAAGCTATGATGGCATTCATAGAAAAGCTATTTAGCCCTAACGCTGGCTAATTTACAACACTGACTAGCTGCGTTGTCAAAAAATTTGCAATTTAAAATTAATCTCGATTAGTTGGACATGAATTATCGCTATGGATTTCAAAAACGAAAAGAAAATGTGCACTAAATTGGAACAAGTTTGCTGCAAAAAGAAAACTTTATTTACTCAACTGCTTGTATTTTGACTAAATAGGCTGAAAAGTTATCGTAACTAGCATTTTCACCCATGCGTTCAAGAGCAGCCATTTTCTGCTCTTCAGACAAGTTGCCATTTAGTAAATCGGCGAGTTGATCATCAGTAAAAGCTTCTAACATGCCATCAGTGCAAAGAAAAAAGTAATCATTAGGCTGGATGTCATCAATTAATTCAATATCGGGAATAGATTTGCCGTATATGCTTTCATGTAGTGCTCGCGTGATGATGTTTTTTTGAGGATGAAAAGCTGCTTCTTGTGCCGTGAGGATGCCTTGCATCACCCATTCATTTACAAGACTGTGATCGCTGGTACAAAAAATTACCTGCCCATTTCGGATTTGATAAATGCGACTGTCCCCAATATGGGCAACAACGGCTCCTAAGTCATCGTGTAAGTGTAGCAAGGCAAGCGTAGTAGCCATACCCGAAGCATCGGCATTGTTAGCAACATGCTCATCAAACGCCTGTTGAACTTTCTTTACTGCTTGAAATATAAATTCTTTGTAGTCTTCGTAGTCCTTGTAGTAATTTTGCCTAAAAAAATCACTAATTATTTGACAAGCAAGTTGGCTAGCTACTTCGCCTTTGGCTGCTCCTCCTACTCCATCGCAAACGATAAATAAGCGGTCAGCAGGTGTAGCGGTACCCTCAAGCGGGAAAATGCAATCTTCGTTGTTAGAACGCCTTCCCTGACGAGAAAAACCAATTGGCTGAGCAATTTGCAAAATCATACTCGCCTAAACTGATAACTGAAATCTAATCTTACAAAATAACTTGCAAAGATGACAAGGTAAAAGCGTTGTTGCCGACAAGTTTTTGCAACTGGTAAAATATTGCTGCAATAATTACAAGTGTCATTTTTTACTTGCTTCGCGTTTTGCATTTAAATAAGCCTCTCCCAAATTGAAAAAACCGAAATTATTGCGGTAGGCTTTTACAATGTGTCGCACATAGCGATCGTAATAAGCTGCAAAAGCAAGAGCCATTTTAGCCTTAATTTGAGCTTCTTCCTCAAAAATTTCCATGATATTTACTTGTGGAATTGCCCATAACTCGCAAACTTCAGAGGCTGCGATGGCGTTAAAGTTGCGCCGCGCTCCTTGCAAAATAGCGTTGTCTCCAAAGCTATCACCTCGTGAAAGAATAATTAGTTCTTCAAATTTATCTTCTACGTCTAAGTTTAACCTTACTTCCCCAGATTTGATAATATAAAGAGCTTGGCTAGGGTCACCACGGAAAAAAATAACTTCGTTTTGAACGTATCGACGAGGATGTAAATGGGGAATAAATAATGCTAACTCGTCATCAGTCAAATCTCGAAATAGCTCGCTGCGACGCAACAGCCGAAACATAACTTTTTCTCTAGGAGTATAAGATTTGCGATTAAAAAAGCCAAACATGTTTAAAAAGTATAAAATTAGTGTTGAATAATTCGGCTACCGCGTTGCGTTTTAATGACTTCAATTTTGGCAGGAATGCGCTCTTTTAGTTCACTGACATGAGAGATAATACCTACTAAGCGATTGCTGCCTTCTAACTCCGAAAGTGTCCGAATAGCTAAATCCAGCGCATCGCTATCTAAAGTTCCAAAACCCTCATCAATGAACATAGACTCGAGCCTTACATTTCCACTCTGAGAAGTAATTACATCACTTAGCCCTAATGCCAAAGCCAACGAAGTAAAAAAAGTTTCCCCACCAGAGAGGTTTTCTACAGGGCGAGTAGTGCCAGTGTAGTGATCGAAAACAGAAAGTTGCATACCATCCTTTCTATTTGTTCGTTCAGTTTCGTTGTAAAGCAAGTAGCGACCACCTGACAACTGTTTCAAGCGGTAATTTGCTTTGGCAATTACTTCTTGAAAGTAAAACCGCAATATGAAATGATGCAAGCTAAGTCTTTCCGAGTTATCTCCGCTGGCAAGCAAGTGGAGTTGTTTCAAAGGCATTAAAGCTGATTCTTTTTCAGCAATTTGCATGGATATTTGCCGAAGTTGATGGCTCATTTTTTCAAGCTGAGATATTTGGTGTTCAAGCGAGATAACTTGCTGCTGGCAGTTTTGAAAATCTTGCTTTGCTGCTTCAACTTTCCGACGGAGATTTTCTATATCTGGTTTCGGCTTACCGCCAGTTCTGTCAAGTAATATCTTAAGCTGCTCTTTTAACTGAAGTTCCTTTTTATTCCACTGTTCGATAGAATCATTTAATTGCTTGAGATATGGTTCCGAGTATTTTTGTACCCACTGATTTGCTTCTGACAAGCTGGCAAAACCTTTTTCATAGCACAAGTGCATCGCTTGTTCTTTCAATTGTTCAAGTTCTCTTTTTAAACTCGCAAGACTTCTTTTATTTTCTTCCCGTTGCGTTTCTAGACGAACTAGTTCGTGGCGTTTTTTTTCTACAATTTCCTCCAGTTGCTTTTTTTGTTCTTCCCACTGCTGATAAAACTGCTCTAATTTAGAAATGCGGTCTTGTACTTCTTTCTGAGTAGCAAAATCGAACAGCAATCTTTCGCGCAAAGTTTGCAAGCGACCTTCTAAACTTGCCAATTCTTTTTGTTGTTGCTGGAATAGTTCTTTTGTTTTCTCTAGCTGCGTTTGTAAGTTTCCATTTTCCTGTCTAAGTTGAGAAATTTTCTGTTCTATTTGTGGCAACTGATTTTTAGCCTGTTCGGATTGTATGCGCAAATTTGTGATTTGTTTTAACTTAGTAGCAATTGTTTCAGGTTGGGGAACTTCAGAAAAATTGTTTTCAAGCACTTGACAAGCTGCTTTTATTTGATCGTATTCATTTCGCGCGGCTTGGTAGGCTTTCAAGGCTTTTTGCTGATTATTTTCTGCTGTTTCTTTATTTTTCTGTGCCTTTTCCAGTTCTTCGTCTGTAACCCTTTCACCATGTGAACGCGCTGGATTGGGATGATGTAACGAACCGCATACTGGACAAGGTTGCCCTGATTGCAAAATCTCTGCTAGCAAAGCCGCTTGATTATTTCTCCATTGCCTTTCTATTAAAATGTATTGCTCTCTTGATATTTCAGCTTGTTGCTGAGCAATTTCGTACTGCTGAGCAACTACTTGCAAATTTAGACGCGCTTTTTCTAGTTGTTGTCTTTTTTGTAACAATTCTTGTAATTGCTTTTGCTGCTGTTTTAAAGATATTTCTTGACTCTGGTAAAAATCAGCTCGTTCAGCAGCGGAATGAAGCTGCAGTTTTTTCTCCTCTGCGTTGCTGATTTGCTTTTCTAATTCTTCAAGTTTTTCTCGCTTTCGTTTTTGATCCTCTAAAATAGCTTGAATAGATTCCTTTTTCTGATTGATTTGCTTTACAATTTCTTCCACTTGGACAAAGTCTTGAAGTTGTTCTTTGAGCCGTTGCGCTTGATGGCGAGCCTGATCAGCTCGGATTTGCTCTCCTTGATGAGCTAACTGCTTTTTTTGAAAGCATTCGAGCTGTGACTGAGTAGTTTTTTGTTTTTCTTCGAGGCTATGTTCATTTTGCTCTAGTTGATTTATTTTGTTTTTTATCTCTTTTGCCTTATCGAATATAGGTTTGAGTTGGATAGCCTTTTCTATCTGTTGTTTTTTCTGTATCCAATCATCAAGCTGTTTTTTGCTTGATCGGTGTTCATTAAGTCCTTTTTGAATTTCCTCTATTTGCCCAATTTCTTCAGCTAAAATTCGGGCTTGTTCAAAAACTCGTCGGGCTTGTTCGTAGGTTGTTTCTAACTCAACAAGTTTCGTAGTAAGTTGTTTGCGATGGTTTACAAGTTCTTGTAAACGTTCTTCAAGTGAATTTCCTTCTGGAATATTAGCACTTTCCAACAGCGTCTGATATATAGACTGAAACTGTTGTAATTCTTCTTCTGCTTGCTTAACGCAGTTTTTAAGTTGCTCTTGAAAATTCTTAAATCGCTGGGTTTGAAATATGTTGCTTAAAATTTCTTCTTTTTTACTGCCACTTGCGCGCAAAAACTTTTGAAACTCGCCCTGCGGTAACACGACAACTTGCAGAAATTGATTTTCATTAATTTGCAGCAATTGCTCTATCTGGGCTTTGATTTCTTCTTCTTTAGTATAAACTCTTTCATTTTCTAAGAAATTTCCTTCTGGAGTAGAACGGTAAAATAAGCGCTTAGGTTTAAAACCTTCTGAGCGTTTTTTCTCAGCTTTATAACAAGCCGTGAAGTAATTACCGCGCAAGCAAAAACAAAAGCGAATTAACGTCGGTAAGTCATCTTGAGCAAAATCAGAGCGCATCTTTTTTCCTTCTCGGCTGCCAGTTGAAGTTCCATAAAGTGCGCAGCTCATGGCATCAAAAATAGTAGTTTTGCCTGCTCCTGTTGGACCGTGTAGCAAAAAAAGATTGTTACTGAATTTGCTAAAATCGATTCGCTGTTTTTCTACATATGGTCCAAATGCCTGAATTTCAATAAAATGAGGTCTCATAACGCTTGTTTAATTTGCTCTACCAGCTCTTTAATAACTTTTTCTTGCATCGCATTTATTTCAGGCAAGTAGCGTTGGAAAAATTTAGTAATAATTTCTACGTCGCTGAGAAGAGATATTTCTTCAGCAGAAGTATACTGCTCTTCATGTTGACGAATAAAACAAGACTGGCGGATCGATAAAGTAAAAGGATACTGGCGCTGAATAATTTCTGCAGCATTAATTACAGGTTCTAAATTTAGAAGAGTAACTTCTAAGAAGTCCTCTTTACCAGGAGGATTTTGATTTTGGCGAAGTTGCAATTGAAACACTCCTTCGCGTATGTATCCTTCTACAGAAAGAACTTCTTGCTTGTGCAAAATGGAAATTTTTTCACTAGTTACCTTGCCATACTGGTCTATTTCAACTATTAAAAAACATTTTTGATGATCGGCTTCGGAAAAAGAATACTTGAGCAGCGAACCAGAATAACGAAGAGAACCTGCAAGAAAAGATTGCGGGCGATGCAAATGTCCTTGAGCAGTGTAATGAAAAGGAGAAAATATCTCGGCTGGAACTTCAGAAGCTCCGCCTACGGTATGCAAAGGTCGCTCCGACTCACTTGTTTTGCCATTGGTAATAAAAACATGCCCAATAGCAACATGCCTTGCCTTGGGATCCATTTGCATTTTTATATTTTTCACCCAAGTAGCAAGGACTTCTTCATGACTACTAAAAGCAGCTTGACCTGCGAAATGATTGCAGTTTGCTGGCTCGGCAAAAGGCAAAGGATGAAAGTGGACTTCTCCATACCTATCTTGCAGCACCACTGGGCGATAGATGTTCGGCTTGCCAAAAATGTACAATCCTTGTTGATGCAACATACCGCTGAGGTAGTCTATTCGCTCAGGGCTGTCGTGGTTTCCTGCGATGGCGATCACAGGGGTGCGCAATCGTAGCACAATTTCAGACATTGCCCAGTTAAAAATTTCTACCGCATGAGCAGGTGGCAACGCACGGTCGTAAATATCCCCTGCAAGAAGCACTACATCAGGTTTTTCCTTTTCAACTACATCAAGCAATTGTTCAAGGGCATACCGTTGATTTTGGCTCAAGTCCGCATTTTTGAGTGATTTGCCCAAATGCCAATCAGCAGTGTGAAGCAGACGCATGGCGTATAACCAAAAAAATAAGCTATTAAAGCAGTTTTTCCATTTTTTTAGCTTCTAAATGTCGCAATCGGACGCGCAAGGAAGTAATCCAAATACCCAGCAGTGCCCAACCAATCACGGCAGGATAAAATACAAGGCGAAGTTTAGCATCTAAGTCATAGGCATTAAATCCTGGATTGCCTCCCGAACCTGGATGCAGTGAATCGGTTAAGCGCGGCAAAATCCAAATTAGCGGAATGTAAGCGGCATAAGCAAAGATATTGTAAACAGCACTAATTCGCCCTCGCTGTTGGGGATCGGAAAAAGAGCCACGCAACAGCCCATAAGCCAGATAAATTAACAGGGCAATAGCTGAGCCGTTTTGCTTGGGGTCTCCATGCCACGGATTTCCCCAGGTGTAATTTGCCCAAAGCATGCCTGTGAGCAAACCTAAAATTCCAAAAACAATAGCTGTATTAGCCGATTCTACTGCCCAATAGTCATATTTTTCTAAAGGATGGCGCAGGTATTTAATGGAAAAAAACAGCGAAATAGTCAATAAAATCATCATTCCAAACCACATTGGAACATGAAAGTAAAGATTGCGAATTGTTTCATTCAAAATAGCAAGACGAGGAACTTCAAATAGCAATCCTCCTATAAGAGTGTAAAACAACAGTATAATAGTCAACCATTTCCACCAAGCAAGTTTCATAGAAATAAAAAACCTTTATGCAAATATACTCTGCATATGTCAATTTTGTTTGTTTTAGTGGATGGCTATCTTTCTGTACTGGAGTGGATTTTTTTCGGTTATACGAACAACGTAAGGCTACTAAAGTTCAATTTCTACACCTTTTTCCGAAATGCTAATGGGATAAGTACGCAGTGAAGGGCAGCCATGTTCGGAGAGTTCTTCTCCGTTGCGCAAAGAGAAGGTATAATTGTGCCATGGACAAATAATTTTACAACCCTGTACCACTTTGCCCTTGTGCATAGGTGCGCGCTGATGAGTGCATTCGTTGCTAACGGCAAAAAACCCCTCTTCGGTATGTGCTAAACATATTTCTAATTTTCCTGCACGGACTAATGCAGTAGTGTACAGCGGTACTTTTTCTTTGGCTTCTGATAAATCTTTAAAGAGCAAATACTTAGGCATATTTAAGCAAATTGTGCAAAATAAACTCTATTTTTGTAAAAATTGAAATCGGCTGGCGAACAATTTCGGCGATCTAATTGTTACTAACGCCTAAGTTTTGAAGATCGATCCGAACATTTCCCTTATTTTTTGCTCAACATCGCCTGAAAATTTCTTATGCGGAATTAAACATGTTGTTTATGGTTTTCTTATCTAGACCTGAGTTGATAGCAATCTCTTCCGAAGTCAGATTGGGATCCAAAAATTCTTTTTTATACCAATCCACAACATTGTTATTTCTTAGCTTAGCTTGTACAACTTTTTCAAAAAAACTCATAGCAAACTGCAAAAACTGTGCATTAATAATGGGCTACTACCTCAATGCGGTAGTCTTGCCCCTTAATGAAGCGCAGAATGATACTTTGCATTATTTGTTCAGTTAATACCACCAGTACTCAAATTTAAAGTAGATTCAATAAATTCATTCAAGGTTAAAAATTTAGTTGCCTCTTTTTCAAATAAACACGGTTTTTCCTTGCTCTTCATGTACTCAAAGTAAGTAGCTTCTTTTTCTGTCAAAAAGAATTTTCTGCCTAATGCTCTTGCTGTTTCCCCTACAGTAACACTTCCAGCAAAAGGATCAAAAATTAAATCTCCTTTAAACGAATAGTATTGAATTACTCGCTTGCATAGTTCTGCAGGAAAGACCGCCGAGTGAATTTTATCGAAACAAGGCTCTATTTTCCAAACATTAGTGGTTTCGAAACCGTTGGGAACTCGGCTTGCTTGAATAGTTTCTTTATCATAACTTCTTATATTCCAATCAATTAACTTGTTAGTTTCCTTTCGGTAGACCATCAAATACTCAGTTACAGCGTTGGGTTTATAATCTAGAGGCTTGCGGCGTTGCATAAATTCACCAATGCGGTTTTTTACAGAATAATCAGGTTTTTGCCAAATAATGTCATCTATAAACTCCCATCCATTTTTAACCAAGTAAGGATGCAAATCAAAAGGAATAGGATAGCGCTTGCTGCTATGAGAACGGCTCACTCTCGAAATAATTACAGGCGAAGTATTAACAATTAAAAACCGGCCTTCTTTTGTAGCGCGATGTACTTCCTTAAAAACGCTTCTAAAAACTCTAAATACGTTTGATAACTTGAATAAATCAAATAGTCGCGTGCATTGTAATAAGGTGGTGAACTGAAAGTCAAATGCACACTTTCATTAGGAATATATTTCAGCACATCCAGCACATCCCCATGTACAACTGCATTTTTTTAAAAATCGTATGTTTGCGCATGAGGTAAAGTTGACCGCTGGGAAGGTTGCTGCTTTGTGAAAAAGCTATTGTAAATTACATTCCGCACTATTTGATTTTAGATGCTGTTCTACTTTTTGGTCATTTTTAAAAACTAGCAAAGCGCGTATTGCTTGGTAGACAATTTTAGGATCTGCATCTTGTAAGATTGTACACAAAATTTCCTTGTTTTTGGGATTTCTCACTCTGCCAATAGCTGAAACTATTTCGCGTTTCACTTTTGAATGAGTCTCTCTGCCAAGCATTTGCCAAAGTTCTGGTAAAAATTTTTCGCTATTTAACTTTCCAATATTTTTTACTGCTAGTACCTAACTTGAGCATGCTCGTGCTTAAGCAAAGGAATTAAAAAATCCCCGTTGAAATCTTTTGGCAGGTGTCCTAAATGCTCCAAAATAAACACGATACTTCCACTATCTCTTTGTTTGCTAACTAAAGAGCTCAATTGTTAGCTATCTTTATTTTTAAGATCAGTGATCAGTTCTTTGGTGAGCATTTTTAAACTTTTGCATGTGAGGTAGTGGCTTTAGATACAATCGCTTTATTTAAAAATAAAACTTCAAAAAGGCTCGCAGTTATTCCCAATGCCTTTGGCTGTTTATTGCTTCTTTCTCTCGAAAGGCTTTTTCAAGATCTATTCCGAAGCAGTTAGCCAAATCTAGCAAATAGCCGAACACATCAGCAAATTCTTCTTCCAAGTTGGGTTTTTTGTGGGCTTTAGAAGGTTCAATGTAAAGGCGATGATGTCGCCGAATGGCTTTTGCAAGTTCTCCCACTTCTTCGGCAAAAAGCAAAAACAGTTCTAGTGCAGTATTCTTTTTCCACCCCCGCTCGCGGCAAACTTCTTCCATGTATGCTTGATAGTCAGCTAAAGTAGGTTTTTCAGGTAAATGTGCCATGATGAATTAATAAATTTGCAAAAAAGCGATAGGGAACGCGGATACTAAAATAACACTTATTTCTATCATTTTGATCTTACTGCATTAACTCGATGACAAGTGCACTATGGGCAGGTAAATCGATCTTTGATAAGTCATTGTAAATTTTTTGGCTTACTACTTCTTTGCCTTGGCGAAACTTGCCGATAATTTCTTGAAAGCGCTTGGTTTCCAGAGTTTTAGATTGATTGCCATTGTGTAAAACAACCATTACTGCTTCATTTTCATTGTGGCGAAAATAAACGTAAGCCTCTTCGGCGGGAATAAAATGAGTCAGTTTGCCGGTATGAATCACTGTTTTGTTTTTTCGCCAACGAGCAAGAGTAGATAGGTAGTTCCATATTTCATTTTGCAAGTCAGTGCGTCCTTGTGGAGTAAATGCGTTGAGTGGATCGCCGGACCAACCTCCTGGAAAATCTTTTCGCACATCAGGATGAAAACCGCCATCGCCAGTCATGCCAATTTCAGTGCCGTAGTAAATCTGTGGAATGCCCCTTGTGGTGAGCAAAAAGGCAATTCCCATTTTGATTTTGCCAATATGTTCCCCTACAGCAGTAGCAAATCGAGTTACATCGTGGTTATCTAAAAAAATGAGATTGTTGGAAGGGTTTTCATACAAAAAATCTTCCGCAAGGACGTGATACAGTCGGGCCAGTCCACTATTCCAACCTGTAGGTTCATTAAGCGCTGGAGCAATAGCCTCAAAAAGAGGAAAGTCGGTAACAGAAGGCAAGGCAGAACGATAGCCATCGCGGTTGTGCGTTCCTTTCAGCCAATAAGCCTCCATAGCAGCCGAGTGAATCCAGACTTCTCCTACGATATTGAACTGGGGGTATTCTTCCAACACTCTGCTTGCCCACCGAGCCATAAATTCAGGGTCAGGATAGGGATAGGTATCCATTCGGATTCCATCAATACCAAATTCTTCGATCCACCACAGGGTATTTTGAATCAAGTATGTGGCAAGTCTTGGATTGCGTTGGTTTAAGTCAGGCATGGTGGTATCAAACCACCCTGTATTCATCAAGATGCGATCTTGCTGGGAAGCGTGGGGGTCAGAAAGGGTTGCCAAGCGATAATTAGATCGGGTAAACTGGCTAAACTGATGGATCCAATCAGGATAAGGCAAGTCTTGCATCCACCAGTGGTAAAGTCCGCAATGATTCATCACCATGTCCTTGATAATTTTGATGCCGCGCTGATGACACTGGTCAATCAGTTGGCGATATGTTTCATTGCCGCCTAAACGCCTATCTATGTTGTAAAAATCCGTGATAGCATAGCCATGATAGGAAGCAGTAGGCATATCATTTTCAAGGACGGGATTGAGCCACAAGGCAGTTACTCCTAAAGACTGAAGGTAGTCCAAATGCTGGATGATGCCTTCCAAGTCGCCGCCATGTCTTCCAAAGGGAGCTTTGCGATCTGCTTTTTCGCGCATACCTGCAATATTGTCATTAGCGGGATTGCCATTGGCAAAGCGGTCGGGCATGATAAGATAAATTACATCTTGTGGACCAAATCCCTGAATGCGGTTAGCAGGAGATTGCCGCGCTTTAAGAAGATAACTCACTATTGTTTGGCGACCGTCAGCAGAGGTAAAGGTAAAAGAAAGCGTGCCTGGAGATGCTTCAGGAGAAATATCCAGTTCTAAGAATAAATAATTAACATTTTGCGGATGAATAGTCTCGATCAGTTGCACTCCTTGATGGGGTTGCATGCTCACTCGGCAGTTGCCTATATTTTTGCCATACACCATAATTTCCAAGCAGCGCTGCTTCATGCCTACCCACCAGTGAGGAGGCTCTATGCGCTCTATGCGAACCTGAGCTGCAACAGTTGCCAACTGCATAAAAGCAAACAGAAAAACAGAAGGAGACCTCATGTTTGTTTGATAAAAGTTGTGCTAAGATACACTTTCGTGCAGGCAGAAAAAGCGCTGCACTACTTTGTGCCTTCACCTGCTACCCAGATTGTAGCAATGGATTTTTCTACTGGCAACTAAATAAAAATCACTCTGAGGTACAGAGCATTTTCAGAACTTGCGACCGATGAGCTCATAAAACTCTTTTACTTCGTCTTTGGAAAAGTCCCAGCCGTATTTGGGCAAGTATTTATCCCTAATGAGCAACATGGCTTGGTTGTAAGATGTGCAGCGGTCAATAGCTTCGATGGCTTCGGCAAACTCGGCAGCATTTCCTCGGAATAGTTCATTGATGAATTGATAGCGTTTGTTCACTGGAATGAATTCGTTAAGGCTTTGGATGCGCGCATTTCTGTACATGTCTGACACAGAGGGTGCCTTAGGCTGTTGTTGAGCCAATATTTCGTTGAGCGAAGGCTTTCTTTGGTCGGCTTCGCCAGCAAATCGGGCATTTAGAGGAGTGGCTTGAGGTTCTTCTTTTGCGGGAGTAGGTTTTGCTAATAATTCTGGCTTTTTTTCCTGATACGGTGGAGTTACAGGGGGTTCATCGTTTTCTACTCCAAAACTGATTTTTGTATTTTCAAATGCGAGGGGGTTGATGGTATCACTGCTAAAGTCTAAAGGATCTTCTGGGGAAGAGGGAGAGACAATTTGCAAAAGTTGATTTTTTTCTGCGGGCAAGGTGCGACTCAATGATGCAATTACCTCATTTTCGTCATCTAGCAAAGCCTTTTCTCCAGCAAGTTGGCGGATCAGTTCTTGCACTGCCGAAGGATTGGAAGGCATCGGCACACCACTGAGGCGACGCACTAGCTCTTCCACCAATTTGCGATGCACTTTAAAGTATTTGAGCAAAGGCTTTAGGTCCGTTTCTACAGAAAAATTTTTTTGTTTTTGTATAAAGAGATTGTTGAAATAGTTAGCAGGGGCTAAAGTGAGCACCAATGTTTCTTGTACAGCATCAGCTAAAAGTGGCTCAAAATGCTTGCGGGCAATGCTGATATGCCGCGATACTACATTCATGAAAGACTTAAGAGCATTTTGCACTTCCGCATTGGTGTAGTCAAAAAATGGACTGCGAAGATTAGCCGCCTCTAGTTGCCATTTGATAAAAATGTTTTTAATAACCATCAAACTCACTTGCTTTTCTATAGGCAGCCCTACAATTTCCTGCCCACTGATGCGCTCCTTTTGAGTAAAAAAACTACTACATACTGCGGTGGCAAAACGACGAGCATATTTTTCTATTTCAGCAAGATTTAACTGGCGTGGTAACATGGTGCAAATGTTGAATAACTTGTTTGCAATCTAAGCATTTTTTGCCAAACTTGACGCAAACAACATAGCCTTGTTCATTTTGCAGTTTTGTCTTATTTTATTGCATGCAAATTTGTTTACGTTGGCTTTGGCTAGGAATTCTCCTTTCCAGTTGCCGCAATTACTATACCGTTCAGTTTTTTGCTATTAACGATACTTATGAAATTGCTCCGCTAAGTGGAGGAGCCGTAGGTGGCATGGCAAGAGTGGCAACGGTCTACAAAAGAGAGAAGGCTAAACAACCTAACACCTTTTTTGTCCATGCAGGTGATTTTCTCAGCCCTTCAGTACTTAGCACCTTGCGCTTTGAAGGCAAGCGCATCGCAGGGCGCCACATGGTGGAAGCAATGAACACAATGGGGGTACAATACGCTACCTTTGGCAACCACGAGTTTGACCTGGAGGAACACGATTTAATTGACCGAATACAAGAGTCTAATTTTCAATGGATTACAACTAATATTTTACACCGAAAAGACTCTGCCCTACAGCCATTCTTCCAACGCGGTACCCCTCTGCCTACTTCAGTGATCTTGCAAATTGATAAACTCCGCATCGGAATCTTAGCCGTATCTATTCCAGTAAAAAAGCCTTTTATCACTTTTAAGGATATTTACCAGTCCGCACAGGCGGAGTATGCCCAACTTGCCAGCCAATGCGACGCAGTAATAGCGCTGACTCATTTGGAGCTACAACAAGATAAAGAATTGGCTCGTCGCTTGCCAGGATTAGCCCTCATCATTGGAGGACATGAACACCACCATATTTACCATCGAGTGGGAAAAACTATTATTGCAAAAGCAGATGCCAACGCCAAAACAGCATACATCCATCGCTTAAAGGTTTCTCCCAAAAACAAAAAGTGCAAGGTAGTTTCGCGCTTGATTGCCATCCGTTCATCCATAGAAGAAGACAGTGCTACTGCTGCTGTGGTAAACCGTTGGCAGTCAATAGCTCGAGCAAATCTTCAACAATTGGGTTTTCAGCCCGATGAAATGGTTGCTTTCGCCTCAACGCCTTGGAATGGAATGGAAAAGTATGTGCGCAATCAACCTACTAACTTAAGTCAATTAATTGCTAAAGCGCTTTGGTATGCTGTCCCTGATGCAGATGCGGCAATTATTAATGCAGGAGCTATTCGCATAGACGATTACTTGGAAGGCAATATTACCCAGTACGACATAATGCGCATATTGCCCTTTGGAGGAAAGTTAGTAAGTCTTCACGTCAAAGGAGGTTTGCTCAAAGAAGTGTTGCAAACGGGTCGAAATAACAAGGGTACAGGAGGGTATTTGATCAGTGAAGGAATTCAGCAACAAGCTAGTGGCAAATGGTTCATTGGCGGAAAGCCCCTCCAAGAAGAGGCTATTTATCACATCGTTACTACAGATTTCTTAGCAAGTGGCAAAGAATTTAACTTGGAGTTTTTCAATCCACGCAATGACCAAATCTCTAACCTACACATTTTTGATGACCCTTCTGATGTCCGTTCTGATATCCGCCACACCTTGATTGCTTACCTCAAATTAATGGCAACTAAAAATTCCACACAGCATTAGCCATAATGTGCTGACTCTATTGCAAGGCAACTTTTATCTTATTCCCATTCAATAGTAGCTGGTGGCTTGCTGCTAATGTCATATACTACGCGATTGATGCCGCGCACTTGGTTAATAATGCGGTTAGATATTTCAGCTAAAAACTCGTAAGGCAAGCGACTCCAGTCTGCTGTCATGCCATCTACACTATTGACGGCTCTTAAGGCTACTACGTTTTCATAAGTTCGTTCATCGCCCATCACTCCTACGCTTTGAATAGGTAGCAAAATGGCTGCCGCTTGCCAGACTTGGTCGTAAAGTTCGTGTTCGCGCAGAGCGTTGATAAAGATAGCATCTGCTTCCTGCAAAAGTGCTACTTTTTGAGGAGTTACTTCGCCTAAGATGCGAATAGCAAGCCCTGGACCAGGAAAAGGATGCCTACTTAGCAACGTTTCGGGCACACCTAAAGCGCGCCCTACTGCTCTTACTTCATCCTTAAACAACAGCCGCAAAGGCTCTACTACTTTTAATTTCATTCGCTCAGGCAAACCTCCTACGTTGTGATGACTTTTAATAGTTACCGAAGGACCTTTAACAGAAACTGACTCGATCACGTCGGGGTAAATAGTTCCCTGTGCCAACCATTTTACTTGACTAATGGCGTGTGCTTCCTCTTCAAAAACCTCTATAAATACTCTACCAATGGCTTTGCGTTTTTCTTCAGGATCGGTGAGTCCTTTTAAAGCACTGTAAAAACGCTGCTTGGCATCTACTCCCTTTACATTGAGCCCTAAATCTTTATAAGAGTGCAATACCTGTTCAAACTCGCCTTTGCGCAACAATCCGTTATCTACAAAAATACAGTGTAAATTATTGCCTATGGCGCGGTGAAGCAGTTGAGCTGCTACAGAGGAGTCTACGCCCCCAGAAAGCCCTAATACTACTTTATCGCCGTTCAGTTGCTGGCGCAATTGGTTTATAGTAGTGTCGATAAAGGCGCTAGGGGTCCACTCTTGAGGACATTTGCATATATCTACTACAAAATTGCGCAGCAGTTGTCTTCCTTCAATAGTGTGAGTTACTTCAGGATGAAACTGAATGCCATACCAAGGCTTTGAACTATGTCGGTAAGCGGCAATGGGTACTGTATCGGTGCTGGCTGTTAATACAAAATCCTTTCCAATAGAAGCAATTGTATCTCCGTGAGACATCCAGACTTGGGAGCCAGGGGTCAAGTATTTGAAAAGAGGATCGTTTTCATCAACAAAATGCAAATGGGCCCTACCATATTCGCGAATGGCAGAAGGCAGCACTTGTCCTCCAGTTTTCTGTGCGATAAGTTGAGCCCCGTAGCAGATGCCTAAAATAGGAATTTGTGCAAATTCAGAAAGGGAAATATCGGGGGCGCCTTCCTGGTGTACTGAACAAGGACTTCCTGACAAAATAACACCTTTTACGCTCTCATCAATGGCAGGATAATGATTAAACGGATGAATTTCGCAATACACGTTTAATTCGCGCACTCGGCGGGCAATCAATTGGGTGTACTGAGAGCCAAAGTCGAGAATGAGTATCTTTGTTGTCATGGCTCAAAAGTAGTACTTTTAGTTTAGGTATGCTTATTGCTTTTGCTACAACGAAAGCTGCTTGTATGAGGAAGTACTGGTTTGCATTAATTACCTCTACTGTATTGGGGATAACTGCACATGCTCAGCGATCTGTCGGAAGTACTCACAACAACGAGGTCATTGTTGCCACTTCAGCTCGCAAGAGAGAAAACAAACAGGAAAAAGACATCAGCAGGTTGCTCAAAAATCCTCCTGAGATGGTTTTTGTAGAGGGGGGAACTTTCTTGATGGGCAGTGAAGACGGTGAACCAGAAGAGCAACCTATTCACAAGGTTACCGTAAGCAGTTTTTATATCGGCAAGTACGAAGTTACGGTAGCACAATATCGGGAGTTTTGCAAGGACACAGGGCGCGCTATGCCTGAAACTCCCAAATGGGGATGGCAAGACACCGCTCCCATTGTCAATGTAAGCTGGTTTGACGCCCAGGCATACTGCCAATGGCTTGCCCAAAAGACGGGACAGCCTTACCGCTTACCTACAGAAGCCGAATGGGAATTTGCAGCTCGCGGCGGCATACACACTAAAAAATACAAGTTTGCTGGCTCTAACAATCTGGATGAGGTGGGGTGGTATGACAAAAATTCCAACAAAAGAGCCCAACCCGTTGGCGAGAAGGCTCCCAACGAATTGGGTTTGTACGACATGAGCGGCAACACTTGGGAATGGGTCAATGATTGGTATGACAGCGACTACTACTCCAAAAGCCCTGATAAAGACCCTCAAGGACCTAAAAATGGTTCCATGCGCGTCATGCGCAGCGGTTCATGGATTAACTACGAAGGAGATAACCGCATTGCCATTCGCATTAGCAATATGCCTCAAGATACAGGTCCTTTTTTTGGATTTCGCGTAGCCATGAGCGCCCACAAATAATTAGCAATCTTTAATAGGGCATGGAATGGGTTTGCCTCGTCGCAGTTTTCTACCTCCCTTCCCTGAAGCACATCCTCCTGCAATACTTACAACCAGTAATAAAAGCAATCCCCATTTTCTAGCGCGGGAAAACATCAGGCTTGACGCGTTTAGGCTTGTGAGGAGTCCATGCTGTGCGTGGAGCATGATAGCAACTTACTATGCCCGTCAATACCACTACTATCAACCCTTTAACAAGCAAATTAAAAAGCAAAATTTTTCCCCTTTTCATCACCACATCCGAATTCGTTTATTAGTTTTAGCATGTTCAACTGGTTTGCCAGTTCTGATGGGCTTGGACCTGCGTGGCGTCCATCCAGTGTGAGGAGCATGCACACAAGCGCTAAGCCCCCCTATCAATAAGGAAAACAAACATAAATAGATCGCTTTTCTCATATGCAAAAGAATTCAATTGCCATTTGTGCAAATGTAGTAGCTATTCCAGCGCGGCAAATTTTCCCTGCTGAAGTAGTCATCCGCGAAGGAAAAATTGCATCAGTGCGCTCTGTTCAGGGTGCTTTCCCTCACTTCCTCATACCTGGCTTTATAGATGCCCATGTGCATATAGAAAGTTCCTTGCTTGTACCTGCTCAGTTTGCGCGCCTTGCCGCAGTTCATGGAACGGTAGCTACCGTTTCCGACCCCCACGAAATTGCTAACGTAATGGGAATAGAGGGAGTTCGATACATGATTGAAAACGGTGCTACAGTGCCTTTTAAATTCTACTTTGGCGTTCCTTCTTGCGTGCCTGCTACTGGTTTTGAAACTGCTGGCGATAGCCTCCACCTTGAGCATATACAAGCACTTTTTACAATAGACCGTCTCAAATACCTTGCCGAGATGATGAATTATCCTGGTGTATTGGCAGGGGAAGAAGAAGTAATGGCAAAAATTCGCCTTGCAAGACAATTAGGCAAACCCATTGACGGCCACGCTCCTGGTTTACAAGGAGAGCAAGCGCGTCGCTATGCCGCTGCTGGCATCACTACCGACCATGAATGCGTTTCCCTACAAGAAGCTTTAGACAAACTAGCAGCAGGCATGAAAATCATAATCAGAGAAGGCAGCGCAGCAAAAAACTTGGATACCCTTGCCCCCTTGCTTGAATCACATTGGCAACATGTTATGTTTTGTTCTGATGACAAACACCCCGATAGTTTATTAGAAGGTCATATTAACCAGTTAGTTGCTCGCTGTGTAGCCAAAGGCATTGACGTGTTCAAAGTACTTCAAGCGGCTTGCTTAAATCCCATCCAGCACTACGGCTTGCAAGTGGGACAACTCCGACAAGGCGATCCTGCAGACTTTATTTTAGTAGAAAACTTACAAAGTTTCAAAGTACTGCAAACATGGATTAACGGCACATTGGTGGCAGAAAATGGACGATCATTGATAAGAGCTCCATCGGCAAAAATTATTAACCGCTTTGCGGCTTGTCCTCTTACACCTGAGATGCTTCAACTCAAAGCCCTTTCGAATAAAGTTCAGGCTATTGTTGCCATAGATGGTAGCTTAATTACTCAGAAAGCCATTCTTGATGCCACTATTGTTGATGGGTTAGCCGTAGCCGATCCACAGAAGGATTTGCTAAAAATAGTAGTTGTAAATCGCTATCGACCTGCCTTGCCAGCTATAGGTTTTGTGCAAGGTTTTGGTATTAGCAAAGGTGCACTGGCTTCTTCTGTGGCTCACGACTCGCACAATATCGTAGCTGTAGGAACAAGCGATGAACTATTATGCCAAGCCATTAATGCAGTGATTGCACATCAAGGAGGAATAGCGGCTTGCTCTTCTACTGAACAAAAAATATTGCCTTTGCCCGTAGCAGGTCTTATGTCTGCCGATGATGCTTTGGCAGTAGCCCATGCCTATCAGGAAATCGATCTTTTTGCCAAGCAACTAGGCACAAGCCTGCAAGCACCTTTTATGACCTTGAGTTTTATGGCTTTACTGGTAATTCCTACTTTAAAAATGAGTGATTTAGGGCTATTTGATGGTCTTAATTTTCGCTTTACAGAGGTTTTTCAATAATGGTTTGTGAATTCATCGGGTAATTGCGTTATTTGTGCTGATTTTTTAACTAATGCCAATGGATCGGACACTACTCTCTCTCCCCTCCGATAGCGATTCGTTTCTGGAGCTGAAAAATGAAGGTGGGTATGTATATATGTGCTTTGAGCTCGACGTGCATAGGCGGCAGTTGTACTACAAGTGGCGAGGTTTTTTATTGATGGACGAACTAAACACTGGATACAACAAAATTATAGAATTGGTCAAGCAATACGGTTTCTCCTCTTTAATAGCAGATCATTCTAACATCGTAGGACCTTGGAATGAAATCATAGACTGGCTAATTGCAGAGTGGACCCCTCAAATGAACAAAGCGGGGTTAAAAAAAATGGCTATTGTTACTGCCAACGACCTTTTTTCTAACATTTCTTTAGAACTTTTTTTGATGGATAACTATCATGCCAAGTATGAAATAAAAGTATTCGACACCCTTGAAGATGCAAAGTTATGGGCCTCTTCGTGAAGGCTTAGCATTTTTTGGGGTAAATTTGCGCCGCTTTTTCTCTACTTGAAGCGGTCTAATTTTATGCTTACCCGAAGGTTGCTTCGTGCAAAAGTTGTTCAAAACTTCTACGCTTACCTGCAGTGCTTACAATCAGACTACGAACTTGCTTTAGATAAAATTGCTACTGACTTTCTTCCAGACCTGAATTCGATGGAAGTACAAGACCCTGTTCAATTGGCACGAGGTAAGCAAGAAGCTCAAGCTCTTTTCAAGGAGCAGTACCAGACTAAAACCCTTAGATTAGACCGCCCGGTAGAAGCCAAAGTGCAACAATCAGCGCTTCAAGCCATTGAGTTCTACCACCAGTCTTTGAAGCAGGACTATGATTATCTCAAACGTGCTCTCTTGAGAGAAACCGAAAAAATCTTTGAATATTACCTGCGTTTCTTGTTGCTTTTGGTTGAATTTAGCCAGCAAGCTAAAAAAGACTATCAGGAAAAACTCAATCGCCGTTTTACCACCTCTGTTATTATCGAGTATCATTTTAAGTTGTCAAAAAACCCTATCTTGCTCCAATTAGCTGCCCACCGTACTTTGAAAGAAGAAGCATTGCGCAAAAATATTAGTTGGAACAGCGATCTGGTGCGCAAGTGGTATAAACTTCTTCTCAAAGAAGAGTTCTACCAGCAGTATTGTCAACTTCCTCAGGCAAGTGCAGAAGAAGAGCTCGATGTGGTTATTAAAATTGTTAAATTGTTCATGCTTGCCAATGAAGAGGTAGTTTCTTACTTTGAAGAGGGAGATATATGCTGGGCGGATAACCAATCCATTGTAAAAAAAATGACCATCAAAACCCTTAAGCAAATTGCCCAAAGTAGCCCAGAAGAAGAAGTACCGCTACAAGAGCTTTCTCCTCATTGGGAAGAAGACAAAGTGTTTATGCTTGAACTATTCGCCAAAGGCGTGGAAGAAATGCAATTTGCTCAAGAGATCATTGCCCAACGCACCCAAAATTGGGATATAGACCGCATCACTTTGTTAGACAAAGTCATATTAAATTTGGCTATTAGCGAAATGATGCACTTTCCCAACATTCCCATCAAGGTTACTATTAATGAGTTTATTGAAATTTCCAAAAAATACAGCACTCCCAAAAGCTATTTTTTTGTCAATGGTTTGTTGCATACCATCGCTAATGACTTACAACAGATGGGAAAAATAAAAAAAAGCGGAAGAGGACTTATCGACAACAAATAGATTGCATTTTTCGTATATAAATTAGCAAGGGATTTATTAACACTGACAACTTTATGAACAAATCCACAAGTGCACTACTAGGCTTTATAGCCGGCGCCGCTACAGGAATAGCGCTAGGAGTGTTATTCGCTCCCGACAAGGGTACTAGCACACGAGATAAATTAAGTTATCAATTGGAAAAATATTTAGACGTGCTTAAAGAATTAATAGACAAATTAAGCCAAAAGGAAGAAGAACCAGTTAATAAAGCCAAAGCTGATGGGCAGCGCGTAGTGGGGGATATCGTCAAACAAGCTGAAAAAATTTACAGCGATCTAACTGACCTCGAAACGCGTATTAAGCAAAAATAACATTTGTTGATGCAACTAATCTGTTAGATGCATTGTTTCTTAGGTAGAAGGTTTTAAGTTGTTTTAATAGGTTTATGCTCGAACACCCCGCTGCATTTTGCAGCGCGGGTGTTTTGTTTTATATTGCTGCACTTGTCTAAAAATCAGTCATATGAGTAACCAGAACACAAGCCGCCAATCTATACTAAGCGCCATTAAAAGAAATAAGCCAGAACCAACTCCGCTGCCCTCTATCCCCAAGTTTGAAGTGCCTACTGACAGGGTAGCACTAACTAAAATGTTCATGGAAGTACTTCAGCGCGTGAATGCTACGGCTCAAATTGTACCTGCCCAGCTTGTTGAAAAAATTATCCAAACGCACTACCCAAATGCTAAGATATGTAGCCGTTGTTCTTATGTGCAAGGAAATGTTTCTATAGAGCACATACAGCACCCCACAGAACTGGCTGATGTGGAAGTAGCTGTGCTAGAAGGCGTTTTGGGAGTTGCTGAAAATGGTGCCATATGGCTCGGTGAAGAACAAATAGCAGTTCGCGCATTACCGTTTATTACTCAGCATTTAGTAATCTTGCTTCCCATTGAGAAAATTGTCGCCAATATGCATCTTGCATATGAGTATCTTGGTACAGTGCATTCAGGTTTTGGCGTGTTTATTTCAGGTCCTTCTCGCACTGCTGATATTGAGCAATCTTTAGTAGTAGGTGCTCATGGGGCTCGAAGTTTATTAGTGCTCATTTTGTCTGATTGAAACGTTTCTTTCATCTAAAATATTACATTATTTGCACCTGTAATGAACATCTGCTATATTGCTCGGTGTTACAATGCGTAAGGCACTATGAAAATCATTCTTGTCCCCACTGACTTTTCTGAAAATGCACTTAAGGCAATGGAATACGCCATCCATCTTGCCCAGTTGCTCAAAAGCCATTTGGTGTTCTTTAGAGCCACTGACACTATTATCCCCGAAACTGCCCCAGTACATCTTTATCACGAACTTGTCAAAAATGACATAGAGGAAAATATGGAAGAATTGCGCAAAAATGTAGCGCAAGCCTATGCCGACGCTGGTGTTACCCCCACAGAAGGTAGTTACTCTTTAGATGTCAAATATGGAGCTTTCAAAGACATGGTTCATCTAGCCATTCAAGAACACAAGGCAGATATGATTGTAATGGGCACGCAAGGCGCCAGCGGACTCAAAAAAGTATTTTTTGGTAGCAACACGGCTAATTTAGTTACTCGTGTAGATATTCCACTATTGGCAGTAGTGCCCTATAATGTTCCTACGCAAGCTGTTGAAAAAATTGGCTATGCTTCTGATTTAACTGACTTGAGTGAAGAATTAGGAAAAATTATCGACTTTGCGCGTCCTTTTAATGCTACTGTAGAAATTTTCCACGTTTACCCCGTTGATCCTCCGCTAATAGATGTAAGCAAGTTTGATAAAGAAAAAGTTCTGCAACAATTAAAAAAACATTTCGACTACGATAAAATTGACATTCTTTTTATTCAAACCGAACAAGCTAACGATATCAGCGAAGGCATCGAGCAGTATGTAAAAGAGCATCGACCTTCTTTACTGGCCATGTTTGCCCACGAACGCACCTGGTTTGAAAAGATTTTTAACCCAAGCATTAGCCAAGAAATAGCCATGAGAGCTATCATTCCGCTGCTGGTATTTAAAAAGTAAGTAAACAGTGGGGCGACAAAAAATAATCCCCTGAAGCAAAAACCTCAGGGGATTGTTTTTTTCCTTTAAGGAACTACAAGTTCAAGCGGAAGCCAAGACGGCGATAGTTTTCGCTAGGTTTAAGGTTTTCGTTGCCTTGAATGTTAAACACGAATATTACGCTAGTGCCTGGGGCGGGCGGGGGATTGAGTACATCTACTTCCAAGAAGCCAAAGCTGCTATTGGCTGGAATGGTAACGCGCCCGCCATTGCGCATGGTGAAATGCACTCCTTCCCGACCAGTGCTCACAGGATCTACTGCTACTGTAATTACTTCGTCGTTAGGGCGTTGTGCACCTACTAAGTTGATGCGAGCGCGAATCGTAGCACCACGCGTAGTGGTAATGATAGGGTAGTTAACTCCTACTGCGGGCGTAAGTGTAACTGCTTGGTCAAACTCCAATACTGCGCCTTGCCAAATTACGCGGTTGTCTTCAAAGCAAGAAGACGTGATACATGCAATAACTACCGTAAACAATAAGCTAAATGTTTTCTTCATAGGCATTGAATGAGTTTTTTGATTTAGAGAGCTGGTAGGATCTCCCTACCAGCAATGAAGATTAATAACCTGGATTTTGTTGCAAGTTGGGATTTGCCTGTACTTCGCGCACTGGAATGGGGGCTAAAATGCGGAAGTCAGTAAAGGGCAACGTTTGTGCTGGAGCAGCCTTGACAATATCGCGACCTAAGCGCTTAAGCGTAAACCAGCGATCTCCTTCAAATGCCAACTCGATGCGACGCTGCTTGAGAATCTCCTCTAGCAACTCTGGACCACTGAGATTGACAGGAGGAAGTCCTGCGCGTGTGCGAATGCGGTTGAGGTCTGCTAGGGCTTGGGCTTGTTCACCGCGCATAGCATGGGCTTCTGCGCGATTGAGAATTACCTCCGAAACGCGAATCACTGGAATGTTATCCAAATTAGGTTGACCATTTTTTCCAAAAAACTTGGTGCACTCAATTTCTGCTGGTCCGCGTCCTGTAGTACCTAATTCGTAGAGCTGGCGCCGTACGTCATTGCCTTCGGCTTCCATTAGCCTAAGCAGTTCTGCAGTAGGCACCAGATCACCAAAACCACCTGTGCGAGCGCGGTTGCCTAGTTCAAGCAAGGTGGTATAAGTAGTTTGCAGCGCCTCATTTACTCCCAAGTTTTCAGCCGCTACGTATTGCAGTTCAAAGATAGATTCGGGGTGAACAGGTGTGCGCCAGCCAGGAACATACTGCGCCGTATTGAGAAACGTACCTACTCCTCTGCTAAGGGCATCGTTAGCAAACCGAATTACGTTGGCATAGTCCCGACGGTATAATGCCACACGACTATAGAGAGCCTCTGCCGCTGCACGAGTAGCATAAAAAGGCGCTCTGCTATTGGGAACACCTGCCAGCTTTACAATAGCATCATTAAGGTCTTTGTAAATTTGGTCATAAACAGCATCGATACTAGCTCGGGCAGGTTTTTCTATTTGGTCTGCGCTTAAAATGGGAGTAAGTACTAAAGGAACGCAACCACGATTGTTTTGAGCTATCACTGCGCCAGGGTCATATGCATACACGCGCGCCAAATTGTGATAAAGTAACGCACGCAGAAAAAGGGCTTGCCCTTCTATGTTATTACGTGCTGCATCTGGCATGGAAACGCGTGGGGCAGCATCCAAAATTAGATTGATTTGGTTGATAGCTGCATAAGAAAGTTGCCATGTAGCAGCAGTAAAGTGGGCATTGGGTTGATTGAGATACTCGGGAAATAAACGCCCTGATTTTTGAGTAGCTCGACCATTGTCAGAAAGTGCCTCAGGCAAGGCGACAAAATCTCGCCCATACATGCGCAACCCTTGCAGCCTATCGTAAACAGCTGAAATAGCTGCTTCTAATGCTTCTTGAGTAGTAAGAGCAGTAGCAGAATCAATAGACTGGCGTGGATTGACATCGAGTAAGTTATTGCACGAAGCAAAGAACACTACTGCAGCTAGCGCCAGTGCTTTGATGAGGAATATTTTATTATTCATAGGTCTTATTGCATTTTAAAGATTAAAAGCCGATTTCAACTCCGAAGGTATAGTTGCGAGATTGTGGCACTACGCCATTATTGCCAGCGCCCAAGTTTAAAAATTCAGGGTCGTAACCTGTCCATTTGGTCCATGTAATTAGGTTGATAGCTTGGGCGTACAAACGTGCGCGGTTGATTTTTACTTTTTGTGTCAAGTTCTGTGGCAAATTATAGGCTAAAGTAAGTTGCTTGAGGCGAATATAAGAGGCATCCTCCAGGGTGCGGGAGCCGCTAAGATGGCTTGCACCGCGTACTTCAGCATTGCCGTTAATAGGACGAGGCACATCAGTGATTTGTCCTGGGGTAGTCCAACGGCGTTCGAAGACATCTAACAGAGAATTAAATAAACGACCTCCGTTTTCCATCAAGAAACTGTTTTGGTTGTTGAAGGCTTTGCGCCCAAACTCATACTGGAAGAAAATAGTTAATTCTAACCCTTTGTAAGAGAAGGTATTTGTAAAGCCTCCAAACAGATTAGCCAATCCAGAGCCCAGTACGCGGAAATCAGCAGGGTTTTGCGGCAAGTAAGTAATGTTGCCATTGCGGTCATACCACATAGGACGACCTGTAGCTGGGTTTACTCCCGCATATTGAGCAGTAAAAATAGCGCCCAAGGGATGACCTAAACGCACAGAAGGATTGCCTGGAAGCACTGTATCCCCTTCAGCTAAACGGGTTACCTTATTTTCTAGCTTAGTGACGTTAAAGCTAGTAGTCCACTTAAAGCCGCGCGTATCTACATTAACTGTATTGAGTTCAAACTCTACGCCGCGATTGTAAAGGCGTCCTACGTTGCTGGTAATGCTGCTGTAGCCACTTGTCCAGGGTACGGGTTGGTCCAAGAGCAAATCGCGACTTTCTTTATTAAAATAGCCGATTGTAGAGGTGAGACGGCGATTGAAGAGAGCCAAGTCTAAGCCTCCTTCAGTGTTTACTTGCCGTTCCCAGCGCAAGGTAGGATTATTTAAGTTAGTGGGAGCGATGCCTGCGTCGTTTCCATAGTTAAATCCACCACCGAACAAGCCCCGCGAATCAAAGTTGCCGATTTGCGAGTTGCCTGTAGAGCCGTAGCTTACGCGCAGTTTAATTTCATCTATCCACTCTACTTTATCTTTCAAGAAACTTTCTTCGGTCAGAAGCCACGCCGCAGACACCGAACCAAATGTACCATACAGATTGTTCTTGCCAAAACGAGAAGAACCATCGCGGCGCAGCACAGCATTAACAAAATAGCGGTTTTTAAATCCATACTGCATAATGCCAGCTACTCCTGCTCGGCGGTAGCTTGTCCAAAAGCCACCAATAGAAACAGGCGTTGCTCCCGTGTTAGCAGTGCGGAATTGAGAAGTAGGGAAAGTGGTAATCTGTTGATTAATTCCTTCAAATACTTCTTGCACGTACTCGGTGGCTAAAGTAGTGTTTAGCTTATGAGATGAGCCAATATTTTTAGCAAAATTGATAACTATAGGGTTGGCTGTAAAAGTAGCGTTGTATTCACTTTCATTCGTTAGGCGTCCTCTTACTCCGAAGCCATCGGCAGTGCGCGGATCGGCATAGTACTCCCCTTTGATTTCGCGGTAATCTAAGCCATAGAAAGAGCTCACAGTAACTTCTTTAAACGGATTCCATACTGCTTTGGCATTGCCTACTACTTGGCGGGTAACGTTTAGTATTGTATTGTACTCGGCATTCATAATTACGTTTTGGTTCAGAATGCCTGCTAAACCTCCTGTAGCAGGAGTGCCGAAGTAAGAACCATCTTCGTTATAGATGGGATTGGTAGGAATAATCAAAGGAGAGGAGAAGGAAGGAGAACCCAAAAAGGAGCCACCAGCAGGGCTACCGAAAGGACCGCGCTGTTTGATATTGCTCAAGTTAATGGAAGTTTCAAAGCGCAGTTTATTGTTTACTTGGTGTTGAACCGCCATTCTACCCGTAGCGCGTTTGAAGTCTACTGCAATTACGTTGGCATCTTGCTGGTTGTAGGAGCCAGAGAGAGCAAACGTAGTTTTTTCGTTACCGCCGCGGGCAGAAAGTTCAATGTTATTGATAATGCCTTGCCGGTAAGCAGCTCGCTGCCAATCGTAAGTGGGCAGGGCGGCAATTTGTTCATCAGTCAGGTTACCAGGTAAGCGGATGCTTGTCAAAACGGCACTGCGGGCTTGTGCTTCAGTAAGGGCAGGGTTTTGGTTGCGAACAGCCTCTGTCCGCACCTGAATCCACTGCTGACTGTTGAGCACTCTCATGTACCGAATGGGTTCAACACTGCCGTAGTAGTAGTTGAGGTTAAACTCGGTTCTGCCAGCCCGACCCTTTTTTGTAGTTACTAACACTACTCCATTTCCTGCTTGAGCCCCGTAAACAGAAGCTGCTGCAGCATCTTTGAGCACTTCAATAGACTCAATATCATTAGGGTTCAAAAATGCTAAAGGGTTAGAGCTTACAAAGTTGGTAGTGCTGGCATTGTTCATCACTACGCCATCTACGATATAAAGCGGTTCATTACCTGCAGTAATAGAGCCGATACCTCTAATGCGTACAGAAACGGCTCCTCCTGGAACGCCGTTAGCTGCTTGCACTAGCACTCCTGCTGCCCGTCCTTGCAAAGCGCGGTCAAAACTTTGTAGGGGAAGGTTTTGAATTACATCTCCTCTTACAGAGGCAATAGAACCGGTAATTTCGCGCTTTTCCATCGCCCCATAACCCGTTACGACTACTTCTGACAATACCCGCTCATCTACTTCCATGCGTACATCAATCGAAGAGCGTCCTCCTACGGCAATTTCTTGCGTCTTCAAACCTACAAATCGAAACACTAAGGTAGCGTTCTCGGGTGCATTGATAGAAAATTTACCTTCTGCATCAGTTTGAGTACCCGTATTAGTGCCCTTGATTTGCACGGTAACTCCAGGCAAGGGCGACCCATCTTCTGCAGAAGTGACCTTACCTGATATGGTCCTAGTTTGAGCCTGTGTGGCAACAGCAATTAGCATTGCAAACAAACTCGCAATACTACGTAGTAACCATTGCTTCATCATTACTTGGTAGATTTAAGGTGTATTTATGCAAATGAATGATTTTTTTGACAATTATGAAACAGCAAAAGGCAAGTTTTTTCGTTAAGCCCTCTAAATCAGACAGCAACAGTGGACAACTTTCTATACCTGCATTTGTTGAAATTGTCGAAGAGTGGCTTCTGTCAGCAACGGCTAGAGCTGAATTCGCACTCCAGGTCCGAGCAAGAAGAACCAACGCATTTCGCGAAGCAAGTAGCCAAAACCTCCAAAAAGCGGAAAACTCAATTTTACATCGCGGCGGCTGGGGTATACCGAACCAAGTACTACAAGTCCTAAATCGCGGTTGTCATTAGTGGTGTTGAAATTAAAGGTATTGAGTGCTAACGCTCCTACGCCTATTCTGTAGGGGCGCAGAGCAGCTATCTTGTTGGGCTGGAAAAATCGAAACTGGGCAATGACTGCCAAGCTAATACCACCCAGTGAAGTAAATCCCTCCGTCCCTACTTTTTTGGTAATCAGCCCGGCAGGGAAAGAAACGTCTATGTCAAAAGAATAATACCGCTGCAAAACAATTTCTACTTTGTGGCTATAGCCATCTCCTCCATAGCGGTCTGGGCGGTGGCGGAAAGTAATTTCGATTCTACTCCAATCTTCAAGGTCGCGAGTTTTTCGGCTAAGAACGTTGTTGAGCAAGACCACGCCTCGGGTACAATCTTTCCGATCGTAGTAAGGACCTCTTATTGTTTGTTCTGAGGGACAAGCACAAAGGTTTTCTATTCGCCTGAACTCTTGCAATTGATTGTTTTGCGAGCTGATGCGCACCTCCGCTTCCAAGTATTGCTTGCCAAAAAAGCGGTTGGGCAAATCGATGCTATCTGTTTCAAAGGCAATTTTGATTTCTTGCACCACTTTGTCATATAGCACCACCGCGGTAATATCTGTCAAGGGTTGGTATCCCCTGCCGTAGTCAATGCGGACAAAATCCAAGGGGCGGGCGCGCTGAAACTCCTTTACAGTGAAATAAAAGCCAGAGTTTTGTTCGTTCATAATCAAGGCAAGACGCCGACGGGCAATATCAGCGGGAATTTTAATTCTGAACTGAAGCAAATTCTCATTGCGCAAAAGGCTATCTTGCCGCATGGTAGAAAGTCCTTCCAAGCTAAAAAAGGCTTTATTAAGAGATTTGCCTTCAATGCGCAGATCGATGGTTTCTCCAGGTTGCACGCTCAAGTTATCGGTCCATTCGGCGCCGTCGCGGGAAATGGTTACGCGGGTAATAGTGGTGCGCGGGATAATGTTGGCATTAGTTAAATACACAGTATTGTCGCCGTCTTTGAGGTATAAATAACCATCTTGCTGCCGATGCAATCCGTATACTCTCAAGTTGCATAGCACGCGGTTTGTGCTTAATTTGCTTTTTGTAAAGATTTCACCTATGAGTTTGCCTCCTGGTTCTTGTTGGTTTTCGATGCGATAAGTTTTTCGCAGCTGCAAATTTTTGTGGTAATCCATTTCAATTTCTTGCTCGGCGCCCGTTTGCTCGCTGTAAATGATTTCATTTTTATACAAGCGAAGAAAAACCAATCGGCTAGGGCGAGCTTGAACCGTTAGCTGCAGGGGGGGTAATAAATATGTAGGCTGTCCGTGTGCGCCGATGAATGGTCGCAAGGTGGCAAGTTGGATGTTGAGCTGGTGCCTTCCCACTTCATTGGCAGCAAGATGGAGCCTGATTCGTCCTTGAAAATTGGAAATTTTATAATCAACGGGCTGGTTTTCGGTCCATTTATTTTCTACCAACAACCACTCCGGCTCGCTTACGTCTAGGTCTAACACTTCTTCCTCGCCAATGTAAATTTCGTCTTTGAGTTTCAACAAACGCACTTGCGGTATCTTGTAAGGCATTAGCCGCACACTAAAAAATTGCTCGCGCAAGCCGTTGTCGTGGTACACTACCCACAAGTGAAGGGAAAGAAATTGTACCTTGTTGAGGTCGGTGAATTGCAGTTTTGCTGTCAAATAATCGTTCCAGGCCAAAGGCAATAAGGAATCCAATACTTCAAAGTCAGCAGAGGGCAACAAGCGCCATTGTTGAATGGCTTCGGCATGGGAAAAATAAAAGCGGACTTCAGCTGTGCTATTGCTGTGGTAATAGGGGAAAGCCAGTTGCCTAACGCCCTGAAAAACAACGCCGTGTGTAGAAAGCGCATAGTAGCCTGTATCGATGCTAATGGTTACTTCGCGAAGTTGAGGAATTTTTCCTGCTCGCGGTTGGGCTATGGTTTGAGATATTGCCAAAACAAGCCACCAGAGCAGGGCAAAAGAGCAATTATTCATTGTCAATAGGCTTACCTTGCACAAAAATAAGCTCTTTTAGCAGCCTTCCTTTGGGATGGTAATAACGCCAGCGCCCTTCTGGCAAGCCATTTTTGTAGTATCCTTCTACCGAGAGGCGCCATTTGCCCATCCAACTCCGACGCGAGTGGTAGATAAATCGACTTCCGTTGCCTTGCTTGAGCGTACCTTTGGGCAACGAGCGACCATTAGGTGCTTTGAAATCAGTTACTTCCAATAACTTGCCTTTGTACCAGTGCTCTTGTTGGCTTTCCTGACCGTTAAGATGAAAGTATCGCCATAGACTATCCTCGCGGTCGTACCAATACTTGCCTATGGCTTTTACTCCTCCCTGAGCATAATAGTCTGTCCACAAACCGTGCCGTAGTCCCTCTTCAAAGTTGCCTACTGCTTTTAAAACTCCTTTGTGGTAAAAGGACCACTGTCCTTGAAGGCATCCCTTTTGCAGTCTTCCTTCTGCTTGAAGTTGTTGATTTTCATCGTAATATTTCCAGTGATTGGAAGGCAATCCTCCTATGAACTCTCCTTGTGCTTTTAGTTTTCCATTGGAATGAAAGAACTGCCAAACCCCTGAAGGTTGGTTGCCACACAAAACACCTTGCGCTTTTATAGTGCCATCGGGATAGAAGAGCTGGCATTGACTCATATTTTTATCCTTTGCATAGGCAATTTTGGCTAATGCTTTTCCTTTCTGTTGTAGTTCGGCAAAAGAAGCAAGCTGCCCTTGCAGATAGTGGATAGTCAAGGTTTCCCCTAAAGCACCCCAATAAGTGAACTGACCTTCCAAGAGACCATTTTGGTAGGTGCCTTCTGCAATGGGTTTGCCATAGTCATCCAGAAAGATGCGATTTTCTCTTTTTAGAGATTCTTGCAGGCTGTATTTGCTTTCCCAGCTTATTACTTTTCCGCTGTCATATTGCACTTTTTCGATAATATTCCCAGCAAGGTCGTAGTGTAAATGATCTTTATCAGGCATGCCTTCTTTGAAAGAAAGCTGATGTAAAAGCTGTTGTTGGTGATAAATCTGCCAGAGACCATGGGGTTTGCCGTCTTTAAAATGTCCAATCAAGTACCAATTTTTGGGAGACCAATTAAACTCCCAGCGACCTTCAGCAAGTGCGGTGAGAAAATTGCCTTTAGCGTATGGCGTACCATCAGGCAAAAACCACTTGGCTTCTCCGTGATAAACGCCTTGTTTGTAACAATTCCACTCGGCTGCTAACTTGCCATCGGGAAAAAATACTTGCCATGTACCGCGATGGCGATTTTCCTCCACTGCGCCCCGCAACGCGTAATGTCCTGAGGGATTGTAATAAGCAAACGCCCCACTGGCGCGTCCTTTTTGAAACCACTGCTGATAAACCAGTTTCCCTTCGGCATACCATTTTCCCCATCCTTCGGGCAAACCTTTTCGAAAAGAAATTTCAAAAAAAACTTTTCCCCGCCGATACCACCACCATTTGCCTTCGGGCACGTGATTGTGGAAACTGCCTTCGATGAATAGCTCCTTGGTAGAAGGAAAGTAAAATTTCCAAACTCCTGTGCGTTTGTTTTGATGGAACTTGCCTTTTGCTTCCAGTGAGTCGGGAATCATAGCCACTTGTCCTAAGGCAGTAGAAATTGCCAGCCATCCCCAAAGTCCCAATTGTAGAGAGAGTTTTTTCATACTTGCCCTAAGTGGTGCAAATCTTGTACTCAATTGCAAAAAAGCGGGCTTGTTTGCAAATTTGACCTCAAATTAGTGGAAATTAAATTATGCCTTCTTTTGATATTGTTAATAAAATTGACCACCAACTTTTAGATAATGCAATTAACAATGCGCGCAAAGAAATTGCCACTCGGTTTGACCTCAAAGACAGCAAAACAGAAATTACCTTTGACAAGAAAAATTTGCATATTACCATTGTAACTGCCAATGAGTTAAGCCTCAAATCAGTCATTAAAATTCTCATTGAGCGCATGGTTAAACAACACCTCGATCCTAAGTGCTTAGATTTTGGCAAAGCAGAATACGCCTCTGGCAACATGGTGCGCAAAGACATTTCCATCAAAGAAGGAATTGACAAAGAAGTTGCCAAAAAGATCGTCAAAGACATCAAAGAAACCGGCTTGAAAGTACAAGCAAGCATTATGGATGATATGGTGCGGGTTTCTGGCAAAAAAATAGACGACTTGCAAGAAATTATAGCTATGTTGCGCCAAAAGGATTACAATATTCCCTTACAGTTTGTCAATATGAAGCGCGACTAGGAAGAAGTGTTTAAAATTTTATCCACCTGTTCTAAGATAGCAGCATTGCCCAAGTCTTGGATGCTGCTTAGTTGAGAAGTAAGCTGTTGAAGTTGTTCAAAGGTAGTTACCTGTAGGTCGTGTTCGCTTTGAGCTTCTTGGTGATGAGCATTTTGGGCTTGTAGTATTTCCATCTCACCAGCCAAGCGAGTAAGTCGGCGCTGAGCAGTGAGGCGCTCCTTCATTGCAGTGAGTTTTTGAGCAATATGCCGATAGGCTTCCATGCGCTTTTCAAGGACTGCGATGTTTTGATGGGCTTGTAACAAAAGTTGTTTCCCTTGTTCAACCGCTTGAGCATCTAAACCAGGTTGATAGTCGTGTTCTAAAAAGTACGTTGCTCCTTCGTTGGGATTAGGTTGATACTTGAAAATGACCTTTGCCTTTGGATGCTCTTTCAAATAAAGCTCGCCTCGAGGTACGTACAAGGCTTTGAAAGCGTCTATTAAATTTTTTTGCATCGTTTTTTTGAGTTGCTCATCTTTTTGCAAAAGGGAAAGATTTTCAGCAATTAATTTGTCATAAGCAGCTATATCGGGTAAGTTGCCACTGGTTTGCAAATGATTTTTCAAAACGTAAAGAAAACCTTCAAAATCAGAGGTGCTGAATTGAGAAGAGGCTAGCTCCATGCGCTGACCTTTGGCATCTGTTACCACAAGAAAAGCCTCAGCACCAACAGCAAGCGAGTCAGCTTGTTGAAGGGGGATTTTTTCAATCTTGCCGCCTTTTCGCTGCACTATCTCTGCCTTTTCTATAGCACTAAGGATCATTCGCTGTTCTTTGCCAGGAGACTGCAGCAAAAGCATTTTTTCAGTAAGGGTAATTTTTTGAGAAGGCTTGGCAAAATATTTTACAATTCCTGCTATTAAGACAACTACTCCAGCAATTCCAACCATCCATGCTGCCCCCCCTGCTATCAACCCACTGACTAGGGTTAGCAATATTCCTCCCAATGCGTAGCTAAGGGCCACATTTTTGGAAGGTGTTTTTTGAGTTAATACGTAAAGTTCCTCTTCCATTTTTTTAAACTTGTATGGCTAATACAACACATGCAATAAACTGCACCTAAGTTAAGTAAATTTTCCAGTGATAGAGATGGTATTAGGTTTTGTGATCGGCTATTTGCTTTTGACTATTTTGATTGGGTATTTAGCTTCTCGCCGCGTAAGCACCACTACTGATTTTTTAGCGGCAGGCAAACAATTGCCCATGAGTGTTACAGCAGCAGCGCTTTTTGCCACTTGGTTCGGCTCGGAAACTTTGATGGGGGCTTCTTCTGAGTTTGTGGAAAAAGGCGCAATAGGCGTTATTGAAGATCCTTTAGGCGCGGCATTGTGCTTTGTGCTGGTGGGATTGTTTTATGCCAAGCCCCTCTACAACCTCAATGTGCTGACGATTAACGATTACTTTCGACTTCGGTTCGGGGTTAAGGCTGAACTCATTTCTGCCCTGTTAATGGTGCCTTCCTACTTTGGCTGGATTGCTGCCCAGCTGGTAGCCTTAGGCTTATTACTACATACCTTGACTGACTTGCCAGTTGCATGGGGAGTTTGGCTAGGCATGTTGGTAGTTTTATGTTACACCTATATAGGAGGCATGTGGGCAATTTCAGTGACAGATTTTGTGCAAACTATTGTCATTATTGTCGGTTTGATATTTCTCCTACAGCGCCTTTGGACAGATGTGGGAGGATGGGAAGAGATTCAGCGCCGCACACCTGAGGGATTTTTCAGCATTGTGCCAGAGTTTTCTTGGCAGGGCATTACTACTTATGTAGCAGCCCTCATTACTTTAGGACTGGGCTCTATTCCTTCACAAGATATTTTCCAGAGAATTATTTCTTCTCGTTCAGCAAAAGCCGCTGCTAATGCTTCCGTCTTGAGTGGAGTAATGTACCTTTCTGTCGGCATTATGCCACTTATGATAACTTTATGCGGCTCTATGATTTACCCCGATGTGTTACATAACAATACAGACTCCCAATTAGTCCTTCCCGAAATGGTACTACGGCATACCGATACATGGATGCAGATTTTGTTCATGGGAGCGTTGCTTTCGGCAATTCTGAGCACTACCAGCGGGGCTATTTTAGCGCCCGCTTCCGTACTGGGAGAAAATATTATCAAACCGATTTTTAAAGGCACTCCTCTTTCTGATCGACAAATGTTAGCCTTAATGCGTACTTCGGTAGTTATAGTGGCTGTACTTTCCGCTATTATGGCAAATTTGCATTCCAGTATTTACGAATTAGCGGGAATGGCTTCAGCGTTTACTCTCGTCTCGCTATTTGCACCCCTTACTGCTGGATTGTACTGGAAAAAAGCAAGTTCTTTGGGAGCGTTGGCTTCTATGCTCAGCGGCATGGCGGTGTGGTTAATCTGCATTGGGCTAGAAACGACAACACCACCATTAATTTACGCAACAGCAGTAAGCATTTTCTGCATGATAGGCGGCAGTTTAATAAAGCCAGATACGGGTAAGTAGCCACTTCATTCTACCCATGTAGGTTATTTTGATAGGAAGGAAAGAAAAATTTGCTTGCTTTGCGCAACAATTTAGCCTGCATCTGTCGTTAAATGACAAAAGCTGCCCTGAAACAGGACAGCCTTTCGCTATAACAATTAAAACATATCAACCTATAAATTCAAAACTTGAGCAAGACTGCTATATAGTTGCCAAAAGGAATGCCAGTTTCAGTAAGTAACTGTAACCCAATTGATTGAAGCCTAACGTGGATTTGCTTTACTTCCGCTGAGTGTCCACTTGCGCACAGCACTCGTTCATTTCCGAACAACTTTACAATCCACTGAAAAATTTACTGCCTTGAGCAAGGTTGCTTGACTCATCAAAAAGTCTTCATTTGTTTAATACCGGTAATACAATTGCCACAAAATTTTTCCCATCTCTTCCCTGATAAGGGAGGTAGGTTGCATAAAATGGTTGTTCATAAAAGAAAAAGCCAGCCGTTTGCCGCTGCGCGTAATCATGAAACCGCTCAGATTGTGATTATTGCTCAAGGTGCCTGTTTTGGCATACACGGAAGGCGGGTAAACTTTTACATTTCTCAAAGTTCCTGTTCTGCCTGCCTGAGGTAGTAACTCAAATAAATTTCGCTCTTTTACCGAATCAGTTGCAACCTGATAATAAATTTTGCAAAGTATCTCTACAAAATTTTTCGGTGTAAATAAATTATACCTCGAAAGACCTGAACCGTCTACCCATCGCGGAGGTTGGCTCAAGTCGCTAAGATGGTTTTTCAACAGGTGCTCAATTACCTTATCGGTGCGAAGGGTGAATTGCCCTTGTGGTAACTCATTGGCGCACAGCAACAAAATTTGCTCTGCCAAAAGATTATCGCTTTCTTGCAACATCACTTTGTAAAGCAACTTGGTGGGCAAGCCTTTTAACGAATGCAAATTTTTCTCGGGTAAAGGCATGTTGATGGGAACTACAGGCTTTCCAACAGTATCGGCGAGCAGTTGGGCGATGACTTGGTCAGAAGCGCGAAAAGGTATTTCTTCCTCCTTTAGGGTTGCTGGATTGTAAATAAAATCGTTACTGGCAATAGAACGAACTATGGAAACGGGCAAGTCTTTCACGGGTTTTAGATAACAAGCAAAAAATTTTGGTATGACTTGTAAATGATCAGCTTTTTTTTGCAAGTAAAGACAATTCCCATAAAGTGGCAAAGGCGATTTTTCAGGTTGATAGCCATGAAGGTAATCGTTCCATGCCCACCCTGCTCCCCAGGACTGGTCAGAAAAATTACCTGCAGAGAAAAAAATATTAGCTTTTTGACTTTTTAAAAATTCTACTACCGCATCTCCTTTGAGTACGGGATGAAGCTGGGAAGGATCTCCCGTTCCCCAAATAATTAGAGAGTCATTTCGATATTGGTAGCGAAGTGCTGGGATAGTATCTTTCAAAAGCAACAAACCTGCATAAAAAGTAAACAGTTTAACGTTGGAAGCAGGAGTAAAATATTTTTCGGCGTTATACTCAAAAATGTATTTCTTAGCTGCCAAGTCGTACACTGCCAAACCGTGAAAGCTATTTGTATATGCTTTGTTTTTTGCCATCTGCCTCCTAAAGCCTTTCAACGTTAAGTAGGAAGGATGGCAGCCTCCAACAAGCAACGCGATTAAACTTAACCCTAGCAGCTCTCTCATGTTTTGCCTTAGATTGCCAATAAGCACAAAGTAAATACAGCAGCCCGACTAAATTTTGAGCGAAGAACTGTCTGGTTAAACTCCTTTCTATTGGCTTTAGCAAAACATAAAGAGCAAAAAGCCAACGCGTAGTTTTACAAGCATACTAAAAAAACCACCTATGAGAATCAAGTTTCCATTTAGTGGATTTTTTCAGTTTTTGCAAGCAAACCAACGAGTTTGTTGATTTTACAGGCAGGAAAAAGTTGTGAAACGCAGATATTGCTACTTAAACTGAGGAACATATTCTACGATGGTAATTTCTTCCATGCAAGCCTCGAGTAATTTGCTGAGTTTAGCGTACTTTGTATAGTCAGCAAGTTGTTTTTTTTCCGAGTTATTGAGTAAGGAAAGGGCAAACAGTTCTTCGTATTGAATGGCTCCATATCGCCGTTCTTGGAGGAGGTTGCTCACGGCGATTTCTTTGAGCACTTGTATTAGGTCTTCCCTTTCCACTTGTATATTTCTGTCTTTAAGCAATTTGTTCAAAATCATTTCAAGGCGCAAATCGCGGCTAAAATATTCGTAATTGTTTTCTACCTCCTGTGGAGTATAATTGGCATGGACTTTTAGCCAGCGCTTTATAAATTCATCGGGCAGTAAAAAGGGATGAGCTTCAAGCAGTTGGTTTTTAAAATCTTCTACCATTGCCCTTTTTTGTGCCAGCTCAATTTCCCTCTGCTTGATTTGGCGCAATTGTTCTCGGAAAGCACTTTCTTCTTTTATTTCTTGTGAATTACCAAAGACGAGCTCGAAAAAGTCTTCATTCAATTCAGGCAATTGTCTTTCAAAAATAGCCTGAATAGTCATAATAAACTTACCGCGAACCAGTGGAAGGCTTTCTTTGGGGAATAGGGGAAAAAATCTACCTATTTGCTCATCTGTAGGAAATATTTCCCGTATATCCACTGTTATTTGTTCACCTACCTTTTTGCCTATAAAAAGTTCTTTATGTTCTCCCAAGTCTTGATAGAGATTAGCAACGCCTACTAGGTAATTATTCTCAGTGAAGAAAGGCAATTTTTCCTCAGACGCCAGAGAGGTAGGAATGTAAATGGGCATTCCATCAACAGTAACTACCTTAAACTTAATGAATACATTGGGGCTGTCTGCCACTTCCTCTATTTCTTTAGAAGAGGCATATCTATAGCGCAATTCCTGAATGTGCTTGTCTAATTCTTCTTCAGTTGGCGGGGAAAATATAGGCTTGCGTACAGTAATATTTTTTCCTACAGACAGCTGCACTTCTGGCTTGAGCCCTACCTCATAAGAAAATTCAAAATCCGACTGGTGCAACCAATCGGGTTGTTCAGCGGGGTCTTGTAATAAAGGCTTGAGCAGGGGAGAGAAGTTATTTTCGCGCAAGCAATTTTGCATCGCCTCTTCAGAAAGGGAAATTACCTGCTCCATTTTGATAGATTTCCCGTATCTGTTGCGAATAATAGCAGGGGGCACTTTGCCGGGTCTAAAACCACTAATATGGGCATTGCGGGCAATTTCCTTTATTTTTTTGTCTATTCTATCTTGATAATCTGCCTCCTTTAGCCTAACTTTAATAAGAACTGTGAGGGCGTCGGTTTTTTGAAATGAAACTTCCAAGGCTTCTACCGATTTTTGAGTTTACTCAGCTAGTAAGGGTGCGGATGGAGGGATTCGAACCCCCACGCCGCCAGGCGCCAGATCCTAAGTCTGGTGCGTCTACCAGTTCCGCCACATCCGCAAACAAACTCCGCAAAGGTAATTCACTTATTGGGAAAGACAATTTTCGCGCAAGTACTTTTTTGACCTCTTTTAAAAAGAACCCTGCAAAGCCGGTATGAAAACCCCTGTACAAAATTTTCATAGCGAGCAAGGGACTGCTCCACAAAGTCAGGTAAGCAGTTCTAAGCCTATGCCCCTGTTCCTTGCTACAGAAGAACAATACGAAAAAGAAGAAAGAGAAATCGAAAGGAGATACAACTACATTTTGCAAAAAGTGCGCCCAGTGCTTAAAAACCCGCAAGAGGATGAAAAACGCATTAGAAGTGCTTTTGAGATGGCAAAAGAAGCTCACCAAAACATGCGGCGCAAATCAGGGGAGCCTTACATTTACCACCCCTTAGAAGTGGCGCGCATCGTTGTAGAAGAAATGGGGCTAGGAGCTACTTCCGTCATTTGCGCTTTCCTGCACGATGTAGTAGAAGATACCGATATTACTTTAGAGGAAATTCAACGCCAGTTTGGTGAAAAAGAAGCCCGCATTATCGACGGACTGACCAAGATTAAAAACGTCAATTTAGAAAACGGCACTACCGAGCAAGTAGAAAACTTTAGAAAAGTGCTAGTGAGCATCTCCCAAGATGTGCGCGTTGTGCTGATCAAAATTGCAGACCGCTTGCACAATATGCGCACCTTAGGCGAAATGCGTCGCGACCAGCAATTGCGCACCATCTCTGAAACCCAACTCATTTACGCTCCCTTAGCCCATCGCTTAGGATTGTACGAAATCAAAAGCGAGCTAGAAGACTTATGCCTCAAATACACTCACCCCGAAATTTACCAGGAAATAGCTACCAAAATCAAAAAAACTCAACCAGCTCGCGAGGAGTTTATCAAAGACTTCATTCGCCCCATCGAAGAAAAACTGCGCGAATACGGCTTTAATTTCGTCATCAAAAGCCGCGTGAAGTCCATTTCTTCCATTTACAACAAAATGCAAACTCAAAAATTGCCCTTTGAGGCAATCTACGATTTGTTTGCCATTCGGATCATACTAGACTCTCCCATAGAAAAAGAAATCAACGATTGTTGGGCGGCTTACAGCATTGTAACAGATTTTTATCAACCCAATCCTGAACGCACGCGCCAATGGCTTACCACTCCTCGCCCTAACGGATATCAAGCCCTGCACACTACGGTCATGAGCAATAAAGGGCAATGGGTAGAAGTACAAATTCGCAGTAAGCGCATGGACGAAATAGCGGAAAAGGGATTAGCCGCTCATTGGCGTTATAAAGACAAATCTCCTCAATCGGCTAAGCGCTCCTTAACCGTGATGGAAGAATGGCTTAACCGCCTGCGGGAAATCCTAGAAAACCGCGACCTGAACGCTTTAGAAATGATTAACGAAGTTTATAAGGAACTGAACTCTGAGGAAATATATGTTTTTACGCCCAAAGGAGAAATGAAAATTTTGCGCAAAGGCTCTACCGTATTGGATTTTGCCTTTACTATCCACACTGAACTAGGGTTGCATTGCCTAGGCGCAAAAGTCAATGGAGTCAACCAAAGCATTAGTTATGAGCTCAAAAATGGCGAAACAGTAGAAATTATAAAAAGCAAGTTTCCTCGTGCTAATCTAGACTGGCTCCACATTGCTAAAAATAAGCGCACCCAAAGCAAAATATTGCAATTCCTCAAGCGAATTAAAAACGCTTCCGCGCAAAAAGGACAAGAAATCATCAAGCGAAAAATAGAACAAATGAATCTCAACATTCCTTTCACTGAACAGTTTCGCTTGCAACTGGCTAAAAAATTTGGCTATAACAATAGCTTAGAATTCGAAGAAAAACTAGGCAGAGACGAAATACCGCATACGCAAATCAAAGAAGCCATTAGAGAGCTACTAGAACGCAGCAAAAAAAATACGCCAGCCACCAATGAACAGATAGAAAAAGTCATCAAAAACATCAAGAAAAACGGCGCAAAACTTATTATCGATGGGCACTCTGACAATATTCCCTACGTACTTGCCCAATGCTGCTCTCCTGTTAAGGGAGATGAAGTAATTGGGTATATTACAGTCAATCACCGGCTAATGGTACATCGAATCGATTGCATCAACGCCATCAACCAAATGGCTAAAGATAACAGCCGCGTGATACCCATTGCCTGGGCTGAGGAAAACACACCTTCCGATCAAAAGCAAGCCCAAGCACAACAGCCTGCTATTGAGCAAATTGCTTCCTTGTTAGCGCCTTCTTCTGAACCTTTGCCTCATCAAGTTACGCATTCTATCACTCCTCCTACTCCTGCTTATTACGAAGCTATTTTGGAAATGAATGGCTTTGACCGCGACGGCATTGTCAACGAAGTAACTCAAATGATTCATGCCAATCAGGCAAATATGAGAGCCATTACGATGGGAGCCCATGATGGACTATTCGAGGGTCAAATTGTGGTGCGGGTAAAGGATACCCATCAGCTAGAAAACCTCATCAAAGACCTTCAAACGATAGAAGGCGTTATTAACGTAACCCGTCGCGTATTGTAGCAATGAACAAAACAGTTGTACTTAACATAGTGGGTTTGTGTAAAGCCTTGATAGGGGAGCATACGCCTTTTCTCAAGCATTGGATTGCTAAAGGCAATCATAGGGTAATAGAAAATGTGCTGCCTGCGGTTACGTGTTCAGTACAAGCCACTTACCTAACAGGCAAATACCCCAATCAACACGGCATTGTAGGCAATGGCTGGTATGACCGCACCGAGTGTGAAGTCAAGTTTTGGAAACAGTCTAATAAATTAGTGCAAGCCTCTAAGATATGGGAAGAGGCGCGGCGCTGGAAGAGCCATTTCACTGCTTGTAATATGTTTTGGTGGTACAACATGTACAGCAGCGTGGACTACAGCGTTACGCCACGGCCTCAGTACTGGGCAGATGGACGCAAAGTGCCAGATTGTTATGCTCATCCTCCCGAGTTGCGCGACAAATTGCAGAAGGCATTGGGCACCTTTCCACTTTTTGATTTTTGGGGTCCAGGAGCTTCTATTCGTTCTTCTCAATGGATTGCACAGGCTTGTAAGCTCGTAGAAGAGTGGCACTCCCCTACCCTCACTTTGATTTACCTACCTCACCTAGACTACAATCTCCAACGTTACGGAGTTTCTTCTCCTGTTATCCACAAAGATTTACAGCAAATAGATGAAGTTTGCAAGGATTTGGTTACCTTCTATGAAAGCAGAGGCGCTACAGTGATTGTGCTTTCTGAATATGGCATTACGGATGTAAACAATCCCATACATATTAATCGGTTGTTAAGGCAGAAAGGTTGGTTGCAAGTGCGCCGAGAGCATCACCAAACTGAGCTGCTCGATGCGGGAGCAAGCAAAGCATTTGCTGTTGCCGATCATCAAATTGCTCACGTGTACCTCAATGATGTCTCTTTATTGCCACAAGTAAAAGAACTCCTCGAGCAGACACCAGGCATAGAACAAGTTCTTGACCGCCAAGGTAAAATCCAGCATCACCTCGACCATGAACGCGCTGGGGACTTAATAGCCGTTGCAGATGCCAACAGTTGGTTTACTTATTACTACTGGCTCAACGATAAACACGCTCCTGACTTTGCTCGATTAGTTGAAATCCATAAAAAACCAGGCTACGACCCTGTAGAACTATTTACCGACCCTGCAAAACCCTTTGTGCCTTTGCAAATAGCTTGGAAACTGTTTAAAAGAAAACTTGGGTTTCGCACTTTGATGGACGTTATTCCTTTAGATGCTTCTTTAGTTCGTGGTTCTCATGGGCGTATCGTAGAACAAATTGACTTCAAACCCATTGTTGCAATGTCCCAGGCGGACTGCCTTCCTCCTGAAAAAATTTGCCTTCCCAATCAGGTTTATGACATCATTTTTCAATCGCTAAAACAGGGGATAAAAAAATAGAGCGCATAACTTTCTGCGGCTATGCGCTCCAGGGAGCTTAAAAAGTAGAAAATAATTATTGGTCTTCTGGAGTAGAAATATTCGTATCGCCCTCGTCTTCTTTTTCTCTTACGGTTTCGTCGTCATTCCTGCGCAGCTCATAAACGGCAGCGTATTTGAATATAGGGTGCTGCTCGGCTTTTTTGAAGGCTTCGTTAGCTGCTTTGATGTTTTTCATTTTGTTAAAAACAAGGCCTTGTAAAAAGTATGTCTGGGCTCTAGTATCTTGGTCCAAGCCAGAATTTTTTAGTATCTCGTTGATGACATTCATCGATTCGTTGAGCTTGTTGAGTTTGTGCAATGCCACTGCTTTAATAAAAGCAGCATTGTAGTTAAGAGGCTGAATAGCCAGACACGCATCGGCAGAAGCGACAGCATCGTTATACAGCCCCGAATTGAGTTCCATCTGAGCCACTTTGAAAAAAGATTGTGCTTTTTCACCTGGATCTTTTTGAGCTTCAGCAGCTATCTTTTGTTGTTTGATAACAGTGCTTTGGTTGACTGTCATTTTAGAAATATTGACCAACATTTCATGGGCAGGTGCAAAATCAGGCTTAATTTTAGTTGCCTGCTCTGCCATTTTTTTGCTCTCTTCCAGCTCATACACCTTGAAATAGGCAGTAGATAATTGCTGGAAATACAAATGGGTCATTTCAAAAACTTTAGCCTTGTAAGGTCCATAGTTTGCCTTTGCAAGAGCTTGCTGCGACTCTGGGTATTTTCCAAGTTTGTAGTAAGCCAACCCTAATTCGTAATAATAGCGAGCAAAATCGCGCGGATCTTGGCTTGTAATAAAAGAAGTAGCTTTGAGCATGTCTTTTACTGCCAAGTCATGCTTTCCTGTTTTGTTGTTTAGATGAGCATTGAAAAAGAGCAATTGCAAGTTATTGGGATCTAGCGCTAAGCCATCAGCAATGTGAGGAGCCGCTTCCATAAAGCGGTTGGCACGCATGAGCAATTTCACGATGTTAATTTTGTACTCTACCTTTTCTTTAGGATTGCTGTCGTACTTAAACGCGTTGTCAAAAGCAGCAATAGCGTCATTGATTCTGTTTTTTACTACGTAAAGGCGTGCCAGTCGAACATACGCACCTAAATAGTCTTTTCGCAGATTGATGGTTTTTTCAAAGCATTCTATGGCATTGTCTATATCTTTAAGCACCACATAGGCTTTTCCTTTCCGAAATACGTATTCTGGATTAGTGGGATCAGATTGGATAGCTTTGTTGTACTCGTCTATGGCTTCCCTGTACCTGTTGTTTTTTCTGAGCTCCTCGGCTCGCAGCAAAAATTCAAGACCGCCATCTTGCGCCCGTACTGCAAAAGAGGTGATGAGAAGAAACACAAAACTGATGTATACTTGCGCTTTCATAAGACAACTCGCGTAATATTTTATTTTTAGCCTTTAGCAACTTCGGTATGTTCTCACCTAACAAGCAACATAATCATGCCAAAGGTACGCTTTTTACGCGACTTTTGCGAATTTAATTTAAAATAAAACTGGCCTAATTTGAAAACCTCGTCGAAGAAGATACTCCTTCAGTTGGAGGATATCTATTTCTCTAAAGTGAAAAATGCTAGCTGCCAGTGCTGCCGAGGCTTTGCCATCAGCAAAAATAACTGCAAAATGCTCCATCGTTCCCGCACCTCCTGAAGCAATGACGGGAATGCCAACCGCTTGACTTACCGCCCTTGTTAGTTGAACTGCAAAGCCATTTTTAGTGCCGTCGTGGTCCATGGAAGTGAGTAAAATTTCACCTGCACCTCGCTCTTCTGCTTCTTTTGCCCATTGAATAGTATTCTTTTGTGTCGGTTTTCGTCCTGCTTCTATGTGAACCACATCCATTCCGTTTACATTGCGAGAGTCGATGGCTACTACCACGCATTGGCTGCCGAACTCCATAGCCATTTGAGTAATAATTTCGGGATTGCGAACAGCAGAAGAATTGACTGAAATCTTATCGGCACCTGCCTTTAATAAGGCTTCTACATCGCTTACAGAACTAATACCTCCTCCTACTGTAAAGGGAATGTTAATTTCCTTGGCAATTCTCTTGACTAGTTCTACCAAGGTTTTGCGCTTTTCCACGGTAGCCGTAATATCTAAGAAAACTAATTCATCGGCTCCTATTTGGGCATAATAAGCTGCCTGTTCTACGGGGTCACCTGCATCGACAAGGTTAATAAAGTTGATGCCCTTCACTGTTTTGCCATCTTTGATATCCAAGCATGGAATGATGCGTCTGGTAAGCATGCGATTACTCCAACTTTGTTTACAAAGCAATAAATTCGCGTTCAATAAACAAGGCAGGCAAACAATTTTACAATGAAATTAATAGAATGTCCCCGCGATGCCATACAAGGATTGCCTCATTTTGTACCGACATCCGTTAAAATCAATTACCTCAACGCACTTTTAAAGGTAGGTTTTCATACCTTAGATTTTGGTAGCTTCGTATCCCCTAAAGTGATTCCCCAAATGCGCGATACGGCAGAAGTGCTAGCAGGGCTTGATTTATCCACCACCTCTACGCATTTGCTAGCCATTGTAGCAAGTGTGAGCGGGGCAAAAATAGCTATGCGTTATCCAGAAATCCGCTACTTGGGCTTTCCTCTTTCCGTGTCCGAAACTTTTCAGTTGCGAAATACTAACAAGACCATTGCCCAAGCCATCGAAGTAGTGAAGGAAATTCAAAACATGTGCCTACAACACCACAAAGAACTAGTAATTTACTTTTCCATGGGCTTTGGCAACCACTATGGAGACCCTTACGATGAAAATATTTTAGGAGAAATGACCTTCAAAATGAATGCCATCGGCATTAAGACTATTGCTCTTGCAGATACCATTGGCATATCCAACCCTGAAAACATTCGGCGAGCGTTTCAAACACTAATACCAGCGTTCCCTCACATTGAGTTTGGAGCCCACCTTCACTCCCATCCGCGAACAGCAATGCGCAAAATCGCTGCTGCCTGGCAAGCAGGGTGCCGCCGCTTTGATGGAGCCCTGCGCGGATTCGGGGGATGTCCCATTGCTAAGGACGAACTTACGGGCAATATTGCTACCGAAGCTATGATCGAGTATTTTGAACGAGAAAATATTCCCACTGGTATCAATACCCAAGCCCTTTCTCAGGCTCTTCAACTGAGTGTAGAAGTTTTTGACTCTCAGTTGCCTAATTACCCTGTCTGATGGATACACTTGCTCACTTGCTCCGCTGCAATAGGGGATTTATGATCCCTTTTGGGTTAATGATGCTCATCAGCGGCATTGGTTTAATTTTATTACCTAAAGGGCAGGAAGTAATTTACATCAATCAATGGCACAATCCTGGAGCTGATATCTTTTTTCGCCATGTTACTCATTTGGGCGATGGACTTTTTGCCATTGTTTTGGCGTTGGCAATGCTTTGGGTGCGTTTCAGGCATACTCTCCAACTCCTGCTTTCTTGGGGCATTTCAGGGCTTGCAGTACAGCTACTCAAGCGCACTTTTTTTGCCGACCAGGTGCGCCCCGCTGCTTACTTTAAACAATCAACGCCATTGCATTACGTAGAAGGGGTAACGGTTCATTTTAACTATAGCTTCCCTTCTGGGCATTCTGCCACTGCTTTTGCTATTTTCCTTTCTTTGAGCATTGCGCTTCAAGGACGCAGCAATTGGTTGTCTTTCATTTGCTTTGCTCTGGCTTCTTTAGTAGCCTTTTCAAGAATTTACCTAGTGCAACACTTTGGAGAAGATGTCTATGCAGGGGCTTGGATCGGCACCCTAACTGCTCTATACATAGGCTATCAGATGGAACAACCCAAACGATGGTTTAACCAGCCTTTTTGGCAAAAGAAATTATCCTTATAATGATTCTGCTATCTGCGGCATAAACAAAGGCTTGCGACTTACTTTGTTCAGAGGAGGAGGAAGCAGTTTGATGCTATCTTGTTTTTTGTCTATGAGTTTGTTGAGCATGAGAGCAGCCTTGTCATAACGGCGGCGCAAAATGAGGTCGTCGTCGTAGGCGGCTATGATTTCTTGGTAGAGCTCCGTGCAAAGCGTACAACTTTCGCTGCCAGGAGTATTTTTCAGCCGACGCACTAGCTGCATGAGAATATCAAAATTATTGTCATAGAGTAATGTTTTTGTGGTGTCCGCTAACACTTCCCACGTGAGAGGGTGCGCAGAAAGCCATCGATGCATTAATTTGATGGAGTCAGCAACTTTTTTGTCATGAGCAGGATATTTTTCTAACTGTGCTGTAAGTTTCAGTATTTTGGCTAATTTATTTTCATCCGATTTAACGGAAAGGTACCACGTATGCTCTACACTGTCTTGCAAGGCTGCTACTAGTTCCTTTAAAGGCATCGGTGGAAATTCTTCCTCTTGGATTTGTTCAGAGTCCCAAGATTCCTCTGTGGATTCAGCTGCAGTTCTGCTGTTTAAAGACTCTTTAGCAGTATTGTTGCGGCAAGAGACTAATACCCACAACAAGATAGCAAGAAAAAGATGGCTTTTCATGACTTGTAGAAGTTAAACATTTTCAGGGGGTAAAAACAAAAATAGCTTTCTGGTGAAGAAAGCTACTTTGCTGTAATGTTACGAAAAAATTTTTAATAAGTTGCCTTGATCCGAGCAATATCTTGAATGCGCTGCCAAGCCATTTCCAACGCTACCAGTTGAGCATTGCGCCGCTGGCTTTCTGCCTTTTGCAACACTTGCAAAACGCGGTCATAAATTTCCTCAGTTTTAGCCTTAGCCCATGCTTGATTATAACTGCCTGCGATTTCTGTAGCAATATTAATTACGCCACCACTATTGATAACAAAATCAGGTACGTATACGATGCCCATTTTCATGCAAGCCGTTCCATGCAGTTGTTCATCGGCTAATTGATTGTTGGCACATCCTGCAATTACTTGAGCCTTTAAACGCTGCAAAGTACTGTCATTAATAGTAGCTCCCCTGGCACAAGGCGAATAAATATCAGCTGGTACGTCATAAATATCCTCTGGGCTTACTACAGTTACTTTGTACTGCTGAGCTACCTTTTTAATGCGGTCTTCAAAAATATCTGTAACAACAATGCGGGCATTTTCTTTTGCCAGGTAGCCTATTAATATTTCTCCCACTGAGCCGACGCCTTGCACGGCGATGGTTTTGCCTTCTAAACTATCGGTTCCAAAGGCTTTTTTTGCAGCGGCTTTCATACCGACATAGGTGCCTAAGGCGGTCATGGGAGCAGGGCTGCCACTACCGCCGCGGTAATGAGGCAAGCCAGCAACAAAAGAAGTTTCTTGGGCAATGTACTCCATGTCCCGCTCGGTCATGCCCATATCTTCAGCAGTGATATACTTTCCATTGAGATTTTTGATAAACTTTCCATACAAGCGCAAAAGGGCTTCCGTTTTGATTTTGCGCGCATCGCCTATAATCACCGCCTTACCTCCCCCTAGATGCAGCCCTGCCATGGCATTTTTGAACGTCATGCCACGAGAAAGCCGCAAGACATCTTCCAATGCCTCACTTTCAGAGCTATAAGCCCACATGCGCGTGCCTCCCATAGCAGGACCAAGTACTGTATTGTGAATAGCAATAATGGCTTTTAAGCCTGTATAGTGGTCATGACAAAACACCACTTGCTCATGCCCAAGGTTGTCTAATTGTAGAAAGAGATTGCTTTCTACCCTTACCAAAGATTGGGGTTCGCTTATCATGTTCTAGGTTGTTTATTTGAATTGCTTACAAAGTTATCCCTTTTTGTAGAAAGGCAACTTGACCACCTGAGCGGGAACTTTTTGCTGACGAATACCTACTAATAACTCGGTGCCTACTGGGCTGTAAGGAGTTTGTACATATCCCAGTCCTATACCTATTTGCAAACTAGGGGACTGGGTGCCTGAAGTAACTTTTCCGATGGGTTCTTCATGTTGGTTATAAAGAATGTAACCAGGTCTTGGGATGCCGCGCTCTGTCATCTGAAAGCCTATGAGTTTTCGCTTAGTGCCTTCTTGCTTTTGCTTTTCTAGCAACGGTTTATCGATGAAGTCCTTGTTAAACTTAGTAATCCAACCCAGGCCAGCTTCTATAGGTGAAGTGGTTTCATCTATGTCATTGCCATAGAGGCAATAGCCCATTTCGAGGCGCAAGGTGTCGCGGGCAGCCAGTCCAGCGGGCTTAATGCCATAAGGTTTGCCCGCTTCTACAACGTGCTGCCAAAGGTGTAGAGCATGGGCGTTAGGGACGTAAATTTCAAAGCCGCCTGCGCCTGTGTAACCCGTAGCAGAGATGATAACGTTTTCCACCCCTGCCAGTCGAGCACGTTTGAAGGTGTAGTATTCCATGCTAGCCAGGTCGATGCTGGTTAAACTTTGCAGGGTAGCAGCAGCCAGCGGACCTTGAACAGCAAGCAAAGAAACTTGGTCGGAAATATTTTCCATTTGCACTCCCCACCTGTTGTGGGTGGCTATCCATTGCCAATCCTTTTCAATGTTGGCTGCATTGACCACCAACATATAACTTTCTTTACCCAAGCGATACACCAGCAAATCATCCACAATACCACCTTTGCCGTTGGGCATACAAGTATATTGGGCTTTGCCTTCGTAGAGCAGCGAAGCATCATTGGTAGTCAAATACTGGATCAAGTCTATGGCGTGGGGTCCGCTGAGAATAAACTCGCCCATGTGCGAGATATCAAAAATGCCTACGCCAGTGCGTACTGCAAGGTGTTCTTCTATGTCGGAGCTATAGCGCAAAGGCATGTAATAACCAGCAAATGGTACCATTTTAGCTCCCAGCTTGAGATGAGTTTGATAAAGTGCGGTTTCTTTTAAGGTCATAAAATAAAAATCGCGTTTAGTTAGCCGTAAAGCTAATAAACGCGAACTTAACTGAGTCTTTTACCTTTTTCTCTTTGAGCGCGTTTGTTAGTTTAGCTTACTGAAGTGTATTTGTATTAGTTTTAGTTTATCAAAGTTGGAGGAACCTGAGTTTTTTTACTTGTACAAAGGTATTTCAACATTAAGCAAACTAAAATGCCGATTTTCCTTCATTTTTATAGGGGCTAACCCCTATACTCGTTTGGGAATTCGATGAAGTCATCTTAATTTTAAGGCAATCCCTTGATTGACTCATGAATTGATGCCTGAGAAGCCCATAACAATTCTCATTGTTGATGACCACCCCGTGATGCGCTTAGGATTAAGCCATCTTATTGAAAATGAGCCGGATATGCAAGTAACAGGAATTGCAGGCAATGCAAATGAAGCCATTCGGATTGCTCAAGATACGGCTCCCGATGTGATTATTTTAGATATTGACATGCCTGGCATGGATGGTCTTTCCCTTACCCAACACTTCAAAAAGCAATCACCTGAGCAAAAGATTATCATTTTTACAGCTTATCACCAAGAGCAAACTTTCAACGCTGCCATTGATGCAGGAGTAGAAGGATTTATTTCAAAGGAAAATGTATTTGATGAACTTCTCGAGGGAATTCGCCAAGTGGCAGAAGGCAAAAACTATTTTAGCAGTATTTTCTCGGATTACCTCATCAAACGGATTCGAAAAAAGGAGAAATACGAACGTCGGCGACAAGCCTTAGCCGAACAGCTTACCCCTACTGAATTGCGCATTTTGCGTTTGATTTCCCAAATGAAAACTAGTCAGGAAATTGCCGAGATACTTTTCATTAGTGTCAAGACGGTGGAAAATCATCGCAGCAATATTTGCAAAAAACTCAATCTAAGCGGCAAAAACGCCCTGCTTAAATTTGCCTTAAGCAATCAAGCCGTTCTGAACAATTTTTAAGCAAACTCTTGCACTATTGGCAAGATATTGTAATTTTGCACTCCAGTTTTGCAAGGTTTTTTTTGGGAAGCTTAGCTCAGCTGGTTCAGAGCATCTGCCTTACAAGCAGAGGGTCATAGGTTCGAATCCTATAGCTTCCACAAATGCAAACACTTTCGGAAGCTTAGCTCAGCTGGTTCAGAGCATCTGCCTTACAAGCAGAGGGTCATAGGTTCGAATCCTATAGCTTCCACTGAAAAGTACTTCCGATGGCTACTACGTCCATCGGATTTTTTGTAATGGGTTGTTTTACCATGCCCCTGTAGTGAAGCGCTGCATGGACTTTCAGAAGGTATGTAACAAAATGGCTTTTTACTGCGCTCATCGCGAGCGTTGTACCAGCGAAGTAGAAAGCAAAATGACAAGCCTGGGAATTCCTAAGCACATCCAGCAAGGCGTCATAGAATTCCTCCAAAAAGAAAATTACCTAAATGACCAGCGGTTTGTTTTCAACTACGTCCGTAGCAAATTTTACCGAAATTGTTGGGGCAAAATTCGCATTCGCATGGCACTGCGTCAGAAACGATTGCCTGCGTCCTTGATTGGCAAAGCATTGGAGGAAATCCAAACAGAAGAATACTACCAAACACTGCTCTCACTGGCGGAAAAAAAGGCATCTCGGCTCAAAAAGTCATTGACCAAGTCGCTAAAAAGGCAGGCGCTTTTTCGTTTTTTAGTCATCAAAGGTTTTGAAGCCAATTTAGTAGATGAAGTGGTAAGAACTGTGGTGCCTTAAGAAGTTAAGGCTTCAAATTGAAGCCATTGATTATCAGGATTGTAGCCTAAATATTGGCAAAAGCCAATCCCTTCTTTGTTCCAACGAGGAACGCTCCAACGAACACTGATACACCCTTTTTGACGAGCTTCCCGCATTACAGTAGCTAAAAGTGCTTTTCCCAATCCTTTTCCACGCAAAGGTTCGCGCACATATAAATCTTTGAGAAACAACAACGGCGCCCCTGCTACTGAAAAAGGAATAAAGTAGTAAACTGCCATCGCTACCAGCTGTTTTGTAAAAACGTTCTCAGCTACTAAGGCATAAAAATCAGGAGGGTCTTTGACAAATCCCTGCAGTCTAATACGCTCTTCAGTAAGTTGAAAGCGATGGAAATAGTGCTCAATAATTGCTATTTCGCGCATCATTTGCCACAGCTGGGGTACATCGCGCTCAGTGGCATAGCGAATTAAACAAGGCAAACGCTCTGGCATAATCAAAAAACTACAGGCAAAAAATTCACCTGCAAAATATACTAAGTTTGGCTTATCCTATCTTGGTTTGAAAATTGCCTTTCTTTGCTTGCTAACTCCGAAATTTGCCATTTGTTAAACGTGCTTTTAGTGTGCTTTAGGTGAAATGTCGATTTGATTTATTTGCTCTGCAGCATGGAAGAATTTCACAAAACTTGCTTGATTTGCCAAAGCTCTCAATTGAAAAAACTTCCCCGATACTATCCCCAACACTATTTAGTACAATGCCAAGAGTGCCATTTCGTTTTTGCTGAAAAAATTCCTTCACCACAAGAGTTAGAAACGTACTACGAAGGCTATGGACGCGACGACTATCTTTCTCCTATAACAGTAAAGCGCTACGAAGAGCTATTGAAAAACTGGGAAAAATATCGCCATACTAACCGAATTTTAGATGTAGGTTGTGGGATTGGACATTTTTTACAAGTAGCTCAAACAAAAGGTTGGCAGGTACACGGCACTGAGGTTACTGATCGCGCCGTTGAACTTTGTACTGCCAAAGGCATTGCCATGAAAAAAGGTGAACTCAATGCTCTTTGGTATCCTCCTGAATCATTTGATATCATCACATCTTTCGAAGTGATTGAACATATCAATAACCCACGCCAAGAAGTAGCAAAGTTTTACCATCTGTTGCGCAAAGGGGGAATCGTTTACATCACCACCCCTAATTTTAATTCTGCCTTGCGCTTTTTGCTAAAGGAGCGCTATAATGTCATCCAATACCCAGAACATTTATCCTATTACACGCCAGCTACCTTAGAAAAACTCATGCAAATGAGCGGGTTTAGCAAGATTTGGATTCGCACTACAGGCATCAGTCCCATGCGGTTGGCATGCAGCCTTCAACAATCTAAGCACTCCAACTCCCATTCCACTTTGTGCCAAGCTCCTCCTGTTTACGTAGCTCCAGAAAGCCCTGATGAGCGCTTGCGGCAATCTTTTGAGAACAACCGCTTAATGAATTTTGCCAAAGAAGGAATTAATAGCATCTTATCCCTGCTGGGAGTTGGCGACTCCATTAAGGGACTTTTTACCAAAGTTTAACTTTTTTGCAACTAGCCAAAGTGAAGCGCCGCTTTCGTACTTTGTCGATCACTATTGCCATGCTAACAATGCAGCTACTGCCTTTCCAGGCTGTATTAGTCTGCCTGTTTGCTGTGCATCTGGCACGTCAGCAGCGGTTTGCTGGAGGAGTTGATAGGCTTGCGCAGCAGTCAATGTTGGGCGAATGGCTTTCATTATCCCTAACAAAGCAGCTACGTAGGGAGTAGCCATAGAAGTACCACTTAAAAAGCGGTATTCGTTATTTGGAAAAGTAGAACAAATATTCACTCCAGGAGCGGCAATTGGCATATCAAGGCTTCCTACGCGATTGGAAAATGATGCCTTGCGCAGATTTTCATCAACAGCAGCCACTGCAATTACTCCTTTTACATTAGCAGGAGCAAACGTTGCTGCATCTTCATCGGCATTGCCCGCTGCTGCTACTACAATGGCTCCCTTTTGAGAAGCGTATTTAACCACCTCTTCATAAGCCTGCTGGTAGCTATCCAAAGAAGGACCTCCTAAAGAAAGAGAAATTACATCTGCGCCTTTATCTACTGCCTCAATGATGCCGTTAATTACATCTTTCTGAGTGCCTCCTCCGAAGCGATTCAGCACGCGCACTGAAGTTACTCGCACAAATCTATTGTTCAATGAAAAAGAAGCAATTCCCTTTCCGTTGTTGCTTACTGCTGCTGCAATGCCTGCGCAATGGGTGCCATGCCCCACTGGATCGGTGTCATAGTCAGCGTTAATAGAGTGAAAATTGGCTTGTAAATCCTCGTGTTTGCTTTCCACTCCGGTATCTACAATGGCAATGGTAGCTACCTTGCGCGGTTGAATATTTCGAAGTAAGTCGAAAAGCTCTTGCACTTGCATGACCTCAAATCCCCAAAGTTGAGGCACGTAAGGATCATTTAGCCCGAAATCGGGTTGCGTTTTTCGAGTAGGTGCAGCGGCGGGCAAGTCCAACTGCATCAGTTCGTTTGCTTCGAAAGCATCTATCAATCCCGCTGATTGGAATTCTTTTGCAATTTTTTCCCAGTCTTTTGAGCGCTTTTGAGGAATGTCTATTACGTAGAATTCGTCTAGTGAGGTATTCTCTGGACGAGCTATGTTGGGAAATGCCAAGCGGCAAGATACGTCCAATTTTTTACAAAAAGCAAATAGCTCCTGCTGGCTAAACTGGGTATTCAGGTCTATCAAAAGCTCACCGTCGTCAGCCAAACTCACTGATGACCATGTATTACCATCCTTTGTAGTCGATAAATTTTGTTTGAACCAATCAGAAGCAAGGTCAAAAAAGAAAAATTTGACAGCCAGCAAAATAGCTGCAACAACTGTAAACCATATTTTAGATTTGGTAACGTATCGGTTAAAGAGCAACAACAAGCTAATGAAGACAGCCACGTCCAAAGGCAGCATTAAGAATAGCTTTACCAGTAGGGCAGCCTCTTCAAAATACAATCCTAGTAAGTAAATCAACAGCGAAATCCAGAAACTTCTGCCTATCCAGTTGGCAAAAGGCAGTTGGTAAGTTTTAAGAAATAACCACCCCAGTGCAGAACCTAGCACGGCAAGGAATCCAATCGTATAAAGCATGACTCTGCTAATATTTCTCTAAGATACGAAAACTAAGGATTTCCACCGGCAGTCCCCACATAAAAATTGAGACAACTTCCTCTAATACTCTAACTTCTGCACTGATATGCAATCCTTCCTTGCATAGGGCACTTGGAGGATTTACCATTCTCCATTTTTTTCCTTGTTCATCCACAATGCCCCAAAAGCCCGTAGCAATAGCTTGATAAGTGACTCTTCCGGTAACTGTCATGAAATTGTTTTAAAAACCCCTCAACTGCTGTAATATAAACATGCAAACAGATTGCCGCAAGAAATGAGGTAATTTCAAAACTTTGGAAATCTCACTGTCCTGTGTCAGTAAACTTTGATAATTATCTATGCAATTGCTCCAGTGCGGATTTACATCAGGCGCCCATAGTAATTTGAGTCGGCAAAAGAACTTATTCTCATTTTTTAGCCAACACATCATCAAAAAAGTGCTTTAAAAGCCAAATTTTTTACTGTAAAAAACTTTCTACTTTTGTAGAACTCGTAAGCGCAGCATGAAAATTTTGCTATTAGGCTATGGAAAAATGGGCAGAGCCATTGAAGCAATTGCCCTCAGAAAAGGACATCAAATCATCCAAAAAATTGATATTCACAATCGAGATCAGCTACAACACTATCGGCAAGGCGATGCGGATGTAGCTATAGAATTTACCTCCCCCGAAGCAGTGGTAAGCAACCTTGAATTTTGTTTAGCACATCACTTGCCAGTAGTCTGCGGCACCACGGGATGGTTATCAGAGTTTCAGCACATTAGCGAGCGCTTTCGCCAGCATGGAGGAGCATTGTTTTACGCTCCTAACTACAGTATTGGCGTCAATATCTTGTTTGCACTTAATCGCTTTCTTGCGCGTTTGATGGCTTCTCAGCCGCAGTATCGCCCCACTATTGTGGAGGTACATCACACCGAGAAAAAGGATGCTCCCAGCGGCACTGCTATTGCACTGGCTGAAGCTATTCTACCATTCTTTCAATCCTTAAAGGGGTGGGAACTAACCCCTAATGCCCAAGAAAATCAATTGCCTATTACTGCCATTCGCCAACCAGACATTTTTGGAATTCATACTGTAACCTATCAATCCACTATCGATACTATTGAAATTAAACATGTAGCCCACAGTCGAGAAGGTTTTGCTCAAGGGGCACTTTGGGCGGCTGAGTGGCTCATCGGAAAAAAAGGCGTTTTTGGCATGGAAGATATGCTCTCCTTATCCCTTCCCCAATAATTTGATTTGCTCTTGTGCTTAAATTTGATAACTTGTAGAGTAAGCTAGCATTTATCCCTTGCAAACTCATGGCAATGAAACAGTTTATTTGGATAACATGCCTTCCTTTAATCTTACTCTGCTCCTCGGCGCGCCTTAATTCCTCTTACTCTAATCATTGCGAACAAGAATACCGACTTCTATTTAAAGAAAAAGAAACAGATGCGTTTTGGATTGCTGAAGACCTTTACGGAGAATGCAGTCAGTCTAATTTAATACAAGTGGATCTTAGCCATGCAGTTCCTGTACAGCGAGTGACCCCTCTTCGAGAATTTGGAAAGTGGAATGTGCTCGAAAGCACTCTTTCTACAGCCATTGATATAGCTCCCCACACGCAGATATTGCCTCAAAACGGCATTTTACACATAGAACAAATTGGAGTTAAATTGCGCACTCCAGAACGCAACCCAGTTTTGGAAGACATATACAAGCGAGATTTTCATGAAGAATGCGCCAAACAATGGAACGAAGCTATGAAAGAACAAGGAATTAATTTGCCCCTTGTCAGTGGACTCCACAAAATAACTCCTAAACTGCTTTATGCTTCGCCTAATGGACTCTACTTCAACTACCAGATCGAGCGCGCGCATTACTTCCCTGAAGGTCGCTTGATAATTATTTTTACAAAGAATAATTTCTTTCGCTGCAGTAGTGAAGTGGTTACTATGCATGGTTTTATGATTCTTCGCCTGTAAAATATTTCATTTAGCCCAGCCGTACAGAAAATTGTATCCAACGATCAGGAGGCAGTCCTTCGCATGCTGTCAAATAATCTTGATAACTACAAGGAATAGCTTTAGGTCTCTCAAAACGAAGGAGAGTTGATTGTTGGCAAGGCAATTCCATCCACCATTTTTCGCTTTGGATATGTTTGTAAAACACCAGGTGAAAACGATCGCTTAACGGTACGATATGCTTGACAAAACAAGGCTGCGAAAAATCTGGATTTTTTTGACTTCTATCGTACCCTTCAATAAAATACCAACACATAGTAGCTACTAAGGCAGCCATCATACCATTGCTATCCCCTTCGGGCACGTAGCCATAAATGCCTAAAGAGGTCAAGTGTTCACTTTTTCCCGCATACCAAGCTATTTGGCAGGCTTCTTCGGGAGTAAGTCCAAAGGGGAAGGAATGATGAGGTGGGGAGAAAAAGGGGCGCACTGCCTGCAAGTCGAAGCTAATCATGTCAGCAGATCGAATAAGAGGTTCTACTTGTTGGAAATGATTACGCATCTTGCCTATGCTTAACAGATCAAATCCCAATTGCTGCCATCGCTGGAGGTGCAAAGGATTGGTTAAATATTCCTGATAGGCTAACAGCCCCGCTCCAATTAACAAATTAGGCTGGTAATTAATAATTTCTTCTAAATGAGTGGATGAAGCCTCATCTAAATCCAAATGCTTGTCTATTTGCAACATGTACACCGACTTTTTCATGTGCTCGTAAGCAGCAAATTGACTTACGTCTAGAGCATGGTCGCAGGCAAGAATGAAAGGAATTACTTGATGAGAAAGCAAAAACTCACACACTTTTTGAAGTCTGGTTGAAGTTTGAAGGGATGTTCCTTCGAGTAAACAGCCCAAATCAGCAATGCGATAAGTGCGATTGCTTTGCTGTAAATTATACAAAATGTTTCTAAAAGTATCATTTTCACAAGGCTGCCAACCCACGGTGATAATTGCAATATCAATTTGTTGCCAATCAACTAATTTTGTTAAATTATTTATGATAACTGCGCCTAAGTTAGAAGACTTGCCAGCTGAATAGGCTTGCGTGTATTCATGAACGCTTCGCAAGAAGTATGAAAGCATGTACGAGTTAATCGATTAAGTAAAATTGCAAAATAAAACATTAAACTGTTGTAGGGAAAGGAGTTTTGCATAACTTTGCAGCCTAATTTTGAAACACAGCCCGTGGGGACAAGCTGTTAGTTTAGAAAAAACTATAGTATGGTCGCAACTTCTGACCGCACACTCAAGACTGTAAACTCATGACCGTAAACTTATGGCTGTAAAAAAACTCAGACCCGTAACGCCTGGAACGCGCTTTCGCATTGGACCTACGTTCAGTGAAATTACCAAGACCAAACCCGAAAAGTCATTAACTGTACCACTGAAAAAAACAGGCGGGCGCAACAACGATGGCAAAATGACCATGCGCTACATCGGCGGTGGGCATAAGCGCAAGTATCGCATCATTGATTTTAAGCGAGACAAACACGGCATTCCTGCAGTGGTGGAAGCTATTGAGTACGATCCCAATCGCACAGCGCGCATCGCCCTTTTAAAGTACGAAGATGGCGAAAAACGTTATATTATTGCTCCAGAGGGTCTTAAAGTAGGTCAAACTGTTGTATCTGGTCCTGATGTACCGCCTGAACTGGGGAACGCCCTTCCCCTTTCCGCCATTCCGATAGGTACTATTGTGCACAATATTGAGTTTAAACCGGGCGCAGGGGGTAGCATTGCTCGTAGTGCAGGCTCATACGCTCAGTTACTAGGTCGGGATGGCAAATATGCTTCTCTTCGGATGCCTTCGGGAGAAACTCGCCTTGTACCTGCTAACTGCTATGCAACTATCGGCACGGTTTCCAATAGCGACCATATGAATGAAAGCATTGGCAAAGCAGGTCGCAATCGATGGAAAGGCATTCGCCCGCGCACCCGTGGCGTTGCAATGAACCCTGTGGATCACCCAATGGGAGGAGGTGAAGGTCGTGCTTCAGGAGGTCATCCTCGTTCGCGCAAGGGCTTGTATGCCAAAGGCAAAAAAACTCGTTCTGTGAAGAAATACTCTAATCGTTTCATCATTAGTAGAAGGAAGAAATAACTATGGGACGCTCCATCAAGAAAGGACCCTACGTTGAACATCACTTGGCTAAAAAGGTAGCGGCACTCAACGAAGCCAACAAAAAAATGGTCATCAAAACTTGGTCACGCCGCTCTACTATCACACCCGACTTCATCGGACACACTTTTGCCGTTCACAATGGGAATAAGTTTATTCCTGTTTACGTAACGGAAAACATGGTAGGACACAAATTAGGCGAATTTGCTCCAACGCGTACTTTCAAAGGACACACCTCCAAAAAAGACAAAGGCAAAAAATAACATGGAAGCGATTGCAAGACTGAGAAATTGTCCTTCCTCGCCGCGTAAGATGCGCTTAGTTGCCGATATGATAAGAGGGCAGAAAGTAAGCCGAGCCCTAAGCATCTTAAAGTATGAACCGCGTGCAGCAGCGGCTACTTTGGAAAAATTGCTTTTATCAGCCATTTCTAACTGGGAACAAAAGAATCCTGACAAAAAAATAGAAGAGGCTAACTTGTACATAAAAACCATTTTTGTCGATGGTGGTAAGATGCTCAAGCGCATTCGTCCAGCACCTCAGGGGCGTGCCCATCGCATTCGCAAGCGCTCTAATCATGTTACTATCATTATTGATGAAATGATACATCCGCAGGCTTCTACAACTCCTACGCAACAAGAAGAAAGTTCAACCAAAGAGTAACAGCATGGGACAAAAAGTCAATCCAATAGGTCTTAGATTAGGTATTATCAAAGGTTGGGACTCCAACTGGTACGGAGGAAGAGATTTTTCTGAAAAGCTCATTGAAGATGAGCAAATTAGGAAATATCTCAACGAACGCATTCCCAAGGGAGGCATCTCGCGCATCATTATTGAACGCACCCTCAAACGACTAACTATTACTATTCATACGGCTCGTCCAGGAATAGTAATCGGAAAACAAGGCGCTGAGGTAGATAAAATTAAAGAAGAATTAAAAAAGCGTACTAAAAAAGACGTTCAGATTAATATTTTTGAAATCAAACGTCCAGAACTTGATGCCCGCCTTGTAGGTCAAAGTATTGCCCAGCAGTTAGAAGCGCGTATTTCTTTTCGTCGAGCAATGAAAAAAGCAATTAGCGATGCAATGCGGGTAGGTGCTCAAGGTATAAAGGTACGCCTTTCAGGTCGGCTAGGCGGGGCAGAAATGGCTCGCTCCGAAGAATACAAGGAAGGACGCGTACCTTTACATACTTTGCGCGCTGATATAGATTATGCTGTCAGCGAAGCATTAACCGTTTATGGAAAAATTGGCATTAAAGTTTGGATTTTTAAAGGTGAAATCTATGGCCGCCCTGATTTATCTCCAGTAACAGGCATATCACCTCGCTTCGAAGCTGGAGGAGGAGAGGAGCGCGGCAGTGAACGCAAACGCAGCGGAGGACGCACTAACGAGCGCACTCGTCGTGGAGGACGCAATAAGCGCAAGTAGTGGCAAGAAAATTCTTTCAGGCATAAAGTAAAAGGCTACCTCGAGTTTGTATCAGGTAGCCTTTTTAACTTGTGAGAGTTATGACAAAGTAGATAAAGCTAGAAGTTGGATGCGGTAAGAGTAGTAAAGTTGTTGTTATCGTTTTTTCAATAATCTCCTATAAAAATCAACTTTCGCTGAATCGCCTAATACCTTATTTACAGCAATTAAGTTATTAACTACTTCTACATTAGGTGCTAGTTGATAAGCCTTTTCAAAATACATATTAGCTTTTTGGTAGTCTTTTAAATGGTAGTATGCATTTCCAAGGCCATTGTAGATGTAATAGTCACCGCCTTTTAGTAGTTCAGCTTTTGAAAAATAATCGATAGATTTTTCATAGTTCCTTACCATTAGATAAGAAGCACCTAAATCACGGTATATGTAAAAAGTTCCAATTTCAGAATTCATATATGGAATAGCTGCTTCAAAGCAAGCAATAGCACGATGAAATTTTCTCACGTCAAAAAATGCTTCTCCTATATGCTTATAGACATAACCTATTGAGGGATGATCGAAATGAATATCTCTTCTAATAACAAATTCCCAGTTTTCTTCATTATATGATAAATCTTCAGACACATTTCTTTTATCGAAAAAATTGAATGCTGAGTAGAGTGCTTTATCAAAGCAACAGGTATCAGCTTTGCTCTCTTCACCTTTTATTAGTAATAACCAGCCTTTTGTAATAAGGTACGAAGGACGCCAAGGATCTATTTGAATTAAATAGTCTATGTACTTTTCAGCATTAGAAAGCGTAGCTTGATTTCTAAGGTGTATAGAATGATAACAATAATGGTTTCCTAATATTCTGTTAATAAAAAAACTTTTAGGTGAAACAGCCTCATCAGTTTTTGCCAAAATCAAATTACTTTTCCATACAGGTACTCTTGAATAGCTTTTGTTCGCGAAAAAAATTAATAAGATTATCATCAAAATCATAGTACCAAATTTATAATTGGGCTTTATAAACTTACTCGAAATAATTTTGAAGAAAAACGCTCCTAGAAATAAACACCACCCCCATGACATAGTAAATGCTAAACGTTCACCCATGGCATTGACAAAAGGAATAATTACATGTGAAAAAATAGACAAGCCTGCAAAATAGCAGAGCAAACCATATACGGTTAAGTCTTTTGATTTAAAATTCTTGATTACATAGAATATCATTAAGGCATAAGCAAGTACTGAAAGAATTGATTTCCAGTGAAAAATTTCAATAATTGGAATATCATCATAAAAATATGAAAAAGTAAGTTGATATGGAAAAATCATTAGTTGCAAATATTTTCCATTGATGTAAGATATCGTGCCCCATTTCTTGCTCCATGTTTCAGCAAGAAACAGAGGATTTTGAAAAACTGTAATAGCTACCCATGGTAACTTTTCATTTGATAAAACCCACTGACGTGCTCCCATAAAAATGGTAAATCCTATAAATAATGGTATGAGATTTTTACCAATTTCTATAAAACGAGCTTGAGAGAAAAAGTAGTACGTAAGTGGAATAATACCTAGGAACACAACAGCTGTTTCTTTTGAGAAAAGCCCTAATGTAAGAAAAAAAGCTGATAAATATTTATGCTTAGCTGAAGCAGTTTTTATGTGAAGCGCGGTGTTATAAAGTGCTATTATTGAAAAGAAAAGAGATAGTAGTTCATCTCGACTTTTAAGATTACAAACTACTTCAGTATGGACAGGATGAATGGCAAAGATAATACTAGATAACAAAGCAATACTTTTTTTATCTTCACTTAAAAGAGTTCTTAGCGTAGCATAAGAAAAAATGCAAAGTGATATGTAAATAAATAGCTGAACCCAATGAAATGGGCCTGGATTTAACCCAAAAAGTTCGTAATCTATAGCAAATGTTATCATCGTAAGTGGGCGATAAGCTTTAATAGCAGTTCCCCTTGATTCATCACCTCTCCACAAAGTAGTAGTAAGTAAATCTGGAATTCCTTCAATTCCTTTCTGAACAAATTTATTATTTACTATTGCTGGCTTGTCATCAAACACATACTCCAATGTGCCTACCTTATGGTAAATAGCAATACATAAAGTAACTAAGATAACTACTACAGTGCGGTCGTAATTGAGAAAGGCTTTCGGCGACGCTATCCGGTGTCTCATAAAGTCTTAGGATTATTCAATACTTTCAACTCAAGGCAAAATTAAGCTATATGCAACATTTATACATTAAGAAGTGTTACATAAAGAAAGTTCATACCATATGAAAAACTGGTCGTTTCTGCTGCTGTTTCTTGTGGTAGCCTACTTCTCCGCCGCGCAGTCTGACCTTGCAAGCATTACCATTAAAACCTCTTCCCAATGCGAAATGTGCAAAAAACGCATAGAAAAAGGCATGAGATTGCAAAAAGGCGTAAAATCCGCTGAGCTCAATTTAGAAAACCACACATTGACCGTAGTGTATAACCCCAGAAAATCTACCCCACAAAAGATTAAAGTAGCTCTTACCAAAATTGGTTATGATGCCGATGACATGCTAGCAGACCCTAAGGCATATAATAGACTCCCCGATTGCTGTAAAAAGAACAATCACAAACAGTGATAAAATTAACTCATTATGTCTTTCTTTGACAAAATAGTTGAACAACTTTTTCCTAGACGACACACTGAAAACGTTCCAGTGTTAGAAGAAGCACTGGAACGCAACCAAGACTTTCGCCATAAAATGTTTCTCTGGCAAAATAGTGGCGCACATCACCGCCTTGCTTACCAATTTTGGGAGGCTTGGCAACTTAAGAAAAATCAACAACTTGCTGACTTTCAAGTGCATATTTTAAAAATAAACGGTAGTAACGGCATTGCTTTTACTTATCATCCTCAAATCGGTCCAGAACCTTTTCAGTTCTTTTTTGACTACCTACGAGATAAAACTTTGCAAATTGGCTATCAACTTTACACTTCTGACCGACGTATTTACCTCCGCTCTCATTACACAGAAACAGTAGAAAAACACTATCTAAAACCACCTATCGATCTCCGAGTAGAAAACGGAAAATTTTTACCTTGTAACCAACTCTATGGAAATGTATTAATTGAATACGTTCAAATCGACGACCAACCCAGCTTTATACGCCTAATGGCTCATTATTACCAAGACTCCCTTTATCAACCTCCTTTACCTTTTGACGACTTTGTAAAAAATGTTTTGCTTTAAATTGTAGTTGTACGGTAAATTAACAGCAAAATTTTACCTTTTGGCTATAGCTTGGCTGAATTTTGCGCCGCTGCAATTCACGTTGAATTAAGAGCAGTTCGCGACTACTTTGACCAGCTACAGAAGTATTTTCCTGAGCTCTTCGAAAAAGGTAAGGCAAAGTAGCCTCCACAGGTCCATAAGGTAGATATTTGGCGACATTATATCCGGCTTTTGCTAGATTAAATGAAATATTGTCGCTCATTCCATACAATTGGGCAAAATATACACCTGAATCGTCGGGTTTAATATTGTATTTTTCCATTAAAGACACCAAGTAGTAACAACTCTCTTCATTGTGTGTACCAGCACAAAGAGAAATGCGGTGCTTATTTTCTATGCAAAAGCCAAGAGCTTGATTAAAATCTTGGTCACAGGCTTCTTTTGTAGGCTGAATAGGGTCGGGATAACCTAGCTGCGCTGCCCTTTCTCGTTCCTTTTCCATGTATGCCCCGCGCACTAGCTTTACTCCAAGATAAAACCCTTGCTTGGCAGCTAAATCATACCAATAGCGAAGTTTTTCTAGTCGGTCCGTGACATACATTTGATAGGTATTGTACACAATCGCTTTTTGACGATTATACTTTTCCATCATCTCGTAAGCAAGCACATCTATGGCTGGTTGAATCCATGTTTCTTCTCCGTCAATTAAAATGCGCACCTCATTTTCAGCAGCTACGCGGCAAATTTGGTCGATTCTTTCCCGAACAGCCTCAAAGCCTTTTAATTCGGAAGGCAAGGCAAGTGGTTCTTGACCTTTAATACTTGCCGAAACTTTTTCCAACAACCGAAATGGAGCAAGCCCAGTTACTTTAAATACGCAAAAAGGTACTTGCTGGCGATGATTGGAGGCATAGTAGATAGTATTAATGATTTCTTTCTTAGTATTTTCAAAGCCAGTTTCCGTTTTTTCTCCCTCTACTGAATAATCCAAAATAGAACCCACTCCCAAAGCTGCCATGCGATAAATGATAGGTTCGCATTCTTTAATAGTCTCACCCCCGCAAAACTGCTGAAACAAAGTCGCCTTGAGGAGTTTTTTAACAGGTAACCCTGCTTTTAAAGCCCATTGTACTGAACTGGTGCCTACTTTTACTAGCCAACTGTGGTGGAGTGCTTTAAACAAAAGATAGCTTTGATACAATTGGGCGTCAGTTTTTAAGGCAAAAGCAGTAGCTGTATCTTCAAACGATACAGCAACGCCAAACTGTTGGGTAGTCGATGTTTGCATATTTTATGTGTTGAAGCAATATTTGTAACACAATATTAGAAAGTTGTTCTTTTCTGTTAGCATATGCAAATCTTTTTAAAGGAGTACTGCCTTCCGTTGCGCTATCGCTTTACTATCACCCATGAGTCGCGCATTCATCAACCCACTTTAATTGTAGCTCTCTCTGACGGAAATATTACTGGCTATGGCGAAGCCGCAGAAGTTTCCTACTACAAAGTTACTTTAAAAGACCTCTCTCAAGCATTAAAAAACGTACGCCACTTGCTGGCTGATTACTCTTTTACTTCTCCTTGGCAATTGTGGACGGACCTGCAACCTTACTTGCAGGAGCATCCTTTCGCTCAGTGCGCCCTAGACCAAGCTGCATGGGACTACTACGGGCGCAAAATGGGTGTGCCGCTCTATCAACTTTTGGGACTTAATCCAGCTAATGCGCCTATAAGCAACTATACAATAGGCATCGACAGCGTAGAAGTAATGCTTGCTAAAATGAAAGAAATGCCCTGGCCCATTTATAAAATCAAGTTAGGAATGGGCAACGACCTGGAAATTATCCGTGCGCTGCGTCAGCATACAGAGGCTGTTTTTCGAGTGGATGCCAACTGTGGATGGACTGCAGAGCAAACCATTGAATATGCTCAAGAATTAAAACAGCTCGGAGTAGAATTTATTGAACAACCTCTTAAAGCCGATGACTGGGAGGGAATGAAAGAAGTATTTACTTATAGCAAGCTACCTATAATTGCTGATGAAAGTTGTATCTTGGAAACTGATGTAGCACGTTGTAAAGAATATTTTCACGGTATTAATATTAAATTAACCAAGTGTGGTGGTATTACTCCAGCTCTTAGAATGATAAACCAAGCTCGGCAATATGGCATGAAAGTGATGGTAGGTTGCATGGTGGAGTCTAGCGTAGGCATCTCTGCTATTGCCCATTTGGCGCCTTTACTAGATTACGTGGATATGGATGGCGCTTTACTCCTTAGCCAAGATATTGCAACGGGAGTACAAGTCACTCCGCAAGGTGCTATTTATCCATCCCGTAACGGTACAGGCGTAGAAATGAAAGACGGATTCCCCCATAAATCACTTACCCAATTTGCCGATATTTCTTTAACTGGCTGATAACATTGATCATTTTTCCTGCTACCTGTAGGTAGCTAACCGCTATTTTTTGCGTACATTAGCGCAAAAGACAAGAAAAGATTAAAGCCATGCCAAGTAATAATTTGCTATATGAAATGGCTCTTTTTTGCGCTCAGCCATGGATGAGCGCTTTGCTAATATTGTTATTTATTACTGGCATTATACTGGAAATCAAACTTCCTGGCACAATAGTACCTTTGGCTGTTGGTTTGTTGTCGGCTATTATTTACTTCATAACTTATTCTTTGCTAGGACTGGCTGCCTGGTGGGAAGTACTCATGTTTTTTGCTGGAACTATATTAATGGTCATAGAAATTTTTGCTTTGCCTGGCTTGGGGACTGTTGGCATAATTGGAATTATTTTAACAATCATTAGCTTGGTATTAGCTGCATTACCCAACCATATAACAAACTCCAGTCAAATGCAAACTGCCGATGCAATCTCCTCACTTTTGATAGTGATAGCAGGGATAGTAGGTGGAATAGTAGTGCTAACGTACTTGATAAAAAAAATTGTCAACTCTCGGCTTTTTCATCAAGTAACTTTACATCAATCTTTGGATGCGAGCGAAGGATTTGCTTTAGGCACCCAGTTGCAAAGCCTTATTGGAAAGCCTGCTCTTGTGCGCACTGTATTGCGTCCCTCTGGAAAGGTGGAAATAGAAGGAAAACTTTATGAAGCCACTTCTTTAGATTCTTACATAGAGGCAGGCAAATGGGTGTATGTGGTAGATGTGGAAGGTAACATGCTGCGCGTCAGACCTAGAGAAGACTTCAATCCCAATGCTGCCATTACGAAAGCGTAATTTTCAAATGATGCTGCGATATTTTGTCCGTTTTGCTTGGTCTGTCATCTTTTTAATTGGGGCTAATTGCTCAGCTCATTCTCAACCATTTCAAACAGCGCTAGAGAAGTTAGAAACTGGCAATGCACTATTTCGCCAAGGCGATTACAAAAGCGCTATTGATGCTTATTCACAAGCCATTGAACTGGATACCAATTTAGTACAAGCCTATAACAACCGCGGCAATGCCTATTTTCGACTCAATCAATTCATCAATGCTCTTTTGGATTACGATGAAGTAGTCAAACGCACTCCTAAAGATGCTGATGCTTACTTAAATCGCGGCAATGTATATGCTACTATCGGTGACCATTGGCGCGCCATTCGAGATTACAACAAAGCTATTCAACTTAACCCCAAACACGAAGAAGCTTATTACAATCGCGCCCTCACTTATTTTTCCCTCAAAAATTACCTCAAGGCACGGGAGGACATGGCTCAATGTGTCCAAGTCAATCCCAGTAACGCGGAAGCAAATAATTATTTAGGAATTTGTTTATATTTTGAAGGCAAGGTAGCAGAAGCGCTCAGCTACATCGAAAAGGCAATAGCACTTGCTCCGCAATATGCAGAGGCTTACTATCACCGCGCTACGGTTTACTATGGCGAACATATGTGGCAGCAAGCCTTACAAGACATCGAAAAAGCGCTTCAGCTAGCGCCCAACATTGCAGAATACAATGCGTTAAAAAAAGAAATTGAAAAACAACTTCAAAAAAACTGAGGGGGTATGGTAGTAATTAGCAAGCGATGGTATCTGATGTCTGTATTTTTATCTGCTCTCATAGGCGGTGGTGTTTCTTTGGGCAGCTATTTGCTCTGGTTTGAGCCCAAGCCTGCTTTGCAACCTGCTACGAGCATAACCTCCCATCCTGCTCGATTTACCCATTGGCTTGAAGGTTTGTCTAAGAACTTCACCGTTCCAGAAGGAATGAATTTTTTACTAGCAGCCGAGCGCAGTACTCGTTCCGTGGTCCACATACGAACACTTTACAAAAGCAATTCAGGAGCCTTTTTGAGTTTTTTTGACGAAAGCGATGAAAATGCTCGACGTGGTACCTCTACTGGCTCAGGGGTAATCATTTCTGAAGATGGGCTTATTTTAACTAATCACCACGTTATAGATGAAGCAGAAACCATTACCGTAACCTTAGACGACAAAAGACAGTTCAAAGCTACTGTGGTGGGTCAAGATCCCACTACGGACTTGGCATTAATCAAAATCGATGCCCATAACCTCACTCCCATCGCTTACGGCAACTCTGATGAAGTACGCGTAGGCGAATGGGTGCTGGCAGTGGGCAATCCTTTTGACCTTACTTCTACAGTTACCGCTGGAATTATTAGCGGAAAAGCGCGCAACATTAACTTGCTCTTTAATAGCGATGGTCTTGCAATAGAGTCATTTCTGCAAACTGATGCGGCGGTAAATCCAGGCAATAGCGGCGGTGCACTGGTAAACCTCAAAGGCGAGTTAATCGGCATCAACACCGCCATCGCTACTCGCACAGGGGGCTACTCGGGTTACTCTTTCGCCGTGCCAGTGAATCTTGCTCGCAAAGTAGCCGAAGATCTCTACCGATACGGACAAGTCCAGCGAGCTTTACTTGGAGTAACTATTATGGAAGTCAATGACGAAGTTGCGCGGAAAAATGACTTAACTACCATTCGCGGGGTTTACGTCACCAATGTTAATGCTGGCAGTGGTGCCGACGATGCTGGAATAAAGCCAGGAGACGTGATACTCTCTGTTAATGGAATAGAAGTAAATTCCGTTTCCCATTTGCAAGAGTTAATAGCCCGCTACCGACCTGGAGATAAAGTAAATGTAGAAGTGGAGCGGCAAGGAATGACCAAGCAATTCAAAGTTACACTTAAAAACAAACGAAATAGCGTTGGGCTTATTAATCCTAGCATGCAGGTCCAGCAATGGAATGCAGAAGTAGAAGAACTATCACTAAATGAGCGCAAGCGCCTCAACATCAATAGTGGGTTGAGAATTACTCGCCTCGGCGAAGGCATTCTTAAATCCAATCGCGTACAAGAAGGATTTATTATCACGCATATCGACAAAAAACCAGTCAGTACAATAGATGATTTGAAGCGCCTACTGGCAAAAAACAAGAGCAAATTCTTGCTAGAAGGCATAGATAAAAAAGGCGAACGCACTTTTTTTGGCATCGGGTTTTAAATTTTGGAGATATCACAAAAATTTGAACAAATTAAGCACCGCCACGAATGCACAAATGGGATCTTTGTTTACAACTGTGCCACAGTGAAATGGAGAATTTGCCATTCGTACACGCATGCAGCAGGACAAATAGCTATAAATGGCGCGAATGTTTCATGTTTAACCGCGTTTGTCCCTTTTTATAGGATAAGGGCGATCATTTTTTTAACTTGTCGCTTGTCATTAAACTAACACATCTATGAAAAAAATCAGTTATTGGGCAGTTGCCCATCCTGTATATGCGAGGATTATCATCGTTACGGGTCATCTAATTTTGATGGCAAAAGCAATAGCAATAGGATGTTGGTTGGACCTGCTGGGCGTTGCTACTTCAGGGAAAGTGCCTACTTTGGTAATGATCCTATTTGTGGTAGTATATCTTTTATACCTTACTGGCACAACTTGGAGGAGATATTTTTCTTTTTGGGCGCGTAAATCAGCGGATTTTTTGCTCATAGTGTTGCATTTTGCTGCACTTATTACTTATTCTAACCACCTTTGTTCAAAGGCACACCGAACTCATCTGCAAGATGTTTATTCTACTAACCCGACTTTTCAACTGGTATCAAATCGCACTTATGAAACACCATTCCAGGAAATTTCTCCTAAGCAGGTAAAAAAGCAAAATCGCCTCATCTTAGCGGGCGGCATGGCATTATGGCTTAAAATCCTTCTTATCACTCTTGCAGTACTAGTGGGCTTGTGGCTGGCTGCTATTATCGCTTTACTTGGGTGTAGCATCGCTTGTTCTGGTAATGAAGCTCTGGGAACTGTAGTAGTTATATTAGGGTGGGCTGGCATTATTTTCTCGTCGTTTTTGTTTATTAGATACATTGTGCGCACTCCCACTAAGGAAAAAGTAAAAAAAGCAGAAAACGCGACAAACTAATTTTTTTTTGCGATCTTACAAAAGCGCAGCAACGGATCTGGAAAGTTTAACAAACTGCGCCAGCGGACAGAATGAACTACAATTTTTAGCCATTAGCAGGCTTTTTAGGAACGGTGGTATATACTGGCTTAACATAGTAAGGCTCAAAATAAGCCAAATCCACGAGATGAGGGTGTGCTAAAGCTACCTCGCCAACAAAGCGTGCCGAAGGCGTTAGATGAGGTAAAAGATATTTGCGTGGGTGTTCAATGGTAGCATATGTTTTTTCTGCTCCACTCCCAAAGAGCCAAAGAGTATATTGAGAAAATTCAGCAAATGAAGAAGGTTGCAGCACGTGAGGTTCAGAGGTGAGCAAGCACTTTCCTTCAGCTTGCCAAACAGCGCGATAAATTTCCATGCGCCGAGCATCTACACAAGGGCAAAGCAATACTTGCTCGGGAACAATGCTCTGCTGAGCAACTCCATAGCTAAAAGCATGCAAGCTATCTACTGCTAACAAGGGAATATTTAAGCCAAAACAAATTCCTTTTGCTGTAGAAACGCCGATGCGCAAGCCTGTGTAAGAACCTGGTCCTGCTGAAATAGCCACTGCAGAAAGTTCCGTTATAGAAAGTTGGCAATGATTGAGCAGCTCTTCAATAAGCAAGGTAAGCCTACTGGAGTGCATCTTTTCCTGATGCAGTTCGCTAAAGGCAATCAACCTGCCTTGATAATGAAGGGCTACAGAGCAAACGTTGGTGGAAGTTTCTATACTTAAAAGCCATTCATAGGGTGCCAAGCTGTTCAAAACAAAAGGGTTGTTCTGCAAAGCTATGGCATAGCAGGCGAATTTTTTAGGTACTTATTCATAAACTGGACAATAGCTTCATAGGCTTGTTGTTCATTTTCGCGCTTGTTAAAGCCATGTCCTTCATCGGGAAAAAGAATGTATTCTACTGGGACTCCATTCTTGCGTACTGCTTCTACAATCTGGTCGGACTCTATTCTAAGTACGCGCGGGTCGTTAGCTCCTTGAACAACCATTAACGGACGCACAATCCGATGAGCATGGAAGAGAGGAGACTTGTTGTATAACATCACTGAATCGGCTTTAGGGTCGCCGATCTCGTTGTAAAGCTCTTTGCGAGCTGCTTCCCACCAAGGAGGAATGCTATTCAAAGTGCGCAACCAGTTAGAAACTCCGAAAATATCCACTCCTAAGGCAAAAGTTTTAGGAGCGAAGGCCAGAGCTGCAAGAACTATATATCCCCCGTAGCTACCTCCTGCAATAGCTATGCGCGTGGTATCTACATATCCAAGACTGTGTAAGTAATCCTTAGCGGCTATACAATCTTTTAAATCTACCTCGCCGTGTTTGCGATCATCTGCAGCAAAAAAAGTTTTGCCGTATCCCAAACTACCTCGATGGTTGACAGCCAGCGTTACATATCCTTGATTAACAATATATTGAATTAGTGGCGAGTAAGTTAGGCGAGATTGTCCTCCTGGTCCACCATGTACCCATACCACTGCTGGCAGACGTATCCCCGTCCGATTAGCGGCGTGGGGCTTGTAAAGAATCCCAGGAATTTCCATGCCATCATATGAACGATAGCGAATCACTTGACCTGCTACTAAGTCTTCGGGATCTATTTCACGGCTCAGGGAACGAGTTAACTTTACGTATTTACCAGTTTGGAAGTTATACACATACAAATCATTAGGTGATTTGGAACTATTCACGTAAAAAGCCATCAGGCGCTCACTGTCCGATATGTGAACAGAAGAAATTTCACCTTCGGGTAAGCGCGGCAATGGTAAGGGCTGATTGGTAGCCGTTTCATATACCTTAATTTCTACTTTTGCATCCCGATTGATGTATTCTACGCGATACTTACCTGTACGAGAATAATACATTTTGTAAACGTCCCAGTCGGCACGCGCTATTTGCTGCAAATGACCATTGTCTAGATCGCAACTCATCACGTAGAGAAATTCCGAATCTTTGTCAGTTACAAAGTTCAAAATATGGGACTGAGGCTTGAAGTTGAGGGGATTTTGCACCACTTCACCTGGCAGGGGATTAACTGGAAATGTAGTTTGCTTTTGAGTATCAAAGACATACATTTCAGTGCGTCGGCGCGAAATCACTTTTTGCAAAGCTATATACCGCTTGTCGTCTGAAACGCAAACGGGGTTCATATCTCCTTCATTTTGATAAATCATTTGCCAACTGTAGTCGGCGATATTCATTTCGTACAAGTCGAAATAGCGTTTATCGCGACGGTTGGAGATGAAAAAAAAACTGTTGCGGTCTGCTGCCCATGCTAAAAATTCTGACTTAGCAGTTGAATCAGGGGTAATATTGCGCAAAGTTCCGTTTCTTTCTTTGACAAACAAATTAGTAATCTCGTTACCTCCTCGGTCACTTTTGAATAAAATTCGCTCATCATGAGGAAAATACGAAATAGCATATACAGCGTTTTCCTTGGAAAAGGTCAGCTGGCGAGGCTTTCCGATGCCTTCTACGTCAATTTCGAAAGCGTTGATAATGCCCGTTTCGTTGCTAGAGTACATAATTTTTAATTCATCGGGCGAGAAGGCACTGCCAAAAATTTTTCGCGTGTTGAGAAACTGTTCAGCAGTATACACTCGAACCCCTCTATAGCTACTGGAAGAAGTTGAGTGTTCACAGGCAGTTGAAACTAGTACAAGTACTGCCCATAGCGTCAGTTGTACGTTTGTTTGCATGTAATTTTTGCCGAATTGGTAAGAAAAATAGTCAGGTGAGCTAAGGTTGATAGTACCCGAAAAGATACTAGTTTCAACTCAAAACCACAATTGCGGCAGGCTCTTTGTACTAATGCTAAGCCTAGCTATCTCCTTGAGGCATGTTTATGTTTTTACCAGGAATAAAGTTACGGATAAAATAGTCAGAGAGGAATTGGCTAATGTCAATAAACCAACTTAACAGCAGCACATGGCGGTGGATGCACTCAGATTGTTACATGGAATCATAGTTACAGGAGCCAATGGATACCAAAGCAGGGTTGGAACCACTTGAAAAGTACAAAATCTTACAACGGATTGCCCTTGATTATGCAAGCGCATGGATGAGAAAAAGAGATCAAAGGTTGGGGTTTTCTCAAGGTTTTATTCCTCAAAAAGGACGATGGTAGGTTGAGCAAAGGTAGAACCCAGCTCTGCTTGGCTTAGTATGCCTAAGACTCTCATAAAGATCTAAACATGTTCTTCAGGCGAGCAGTTACAACTACTGTCCCGCAAAACAAACAAGGCCAATGGCACAGCAAAAGCAAAATGGCAAGCCAGAATGTAAAACGAGACAATTAGGAGGAGCGTTTTAATATTAATTTTTTGTTAATTTTGCGTGAACAAATTAAAAACTCGTTAGCTATGGTGAACAAAGGAAAATTATTGATGGGGATAGCAATCATGACCTTGCTCAACAGCAGTGCTATCGCCTCTGATGAACCGAAAAAAGAACTAACTCGAGGCACTTGGGTAGTAGAAAGCAATCCACACAAGCCCAATGTTTCAATTATCCGCATCTACAATGGGCAAAATGAGCTGGTTTACGAGGAAGAAGTAAAGGGGGACTATGTGCGGGCTAGTAAAAAAATGCAGCGCAAACTAAACAGGATTCAAGAAGCAATTGTAAATAAAAAGCTCATTAGCAACAATTTATGAACCATCGTCTCGCAAGGTGACGGCTCGGCTTTACTTTTTTCAGCCGTCGCCGAATTTTTATATTTTCTTTTGTATCATTGGGCATGGAACGCTACCAACATCCCTTCTTCAATCCCGAAATTAAGCCAGCTTTAGTTGTAATTAACCTCTTTACAGGGCTTCTGCTACCTTTTATCCTTGTTGTGGGAATACTTTCAAGTGTTGCCAAGTCCTTGCAAGCCTTCTTGACAGAGGACAACATCATACAGACGCTTTGGATAGTAATGGCAGGAATTGGAACTCCTCTTGTAATTATCTGGTCGTTATTTGCTACCTGGTCCTACTACAAGAGAGAATTGTACAAAAAAGCCTTCTTTGCCGCTGCTTCCCCTTTTCTCTTTGCTGCTTTTACAATCGGCTCTTGGATAGTGATAAGTCTCTTTTTTTCCGATTGATTGAATTTCTGTCAGGAACAGTAAGCAACATTATAGCTTTCTCGCAGTTTCTTAGCTAGAAATTACTGCGCTGACATATGCTTTTTTTAGATTCGTTAGTTACGCTTAACCTAGCCCGACTAAACCTCAATCAGCAAGGTATGATGTTGCTGGGCAGTTGGGCAGTGTTAAATCTGGTAGTGGGGTGGTGGAGGTCTTGCCGCAATCAAGGGCAAAGCCGTTACTTTTGGCAAATGAATGCCTATTGGAATGTAATTAATTTCTTCCTTGCTATAGCAGGATACTGGAACGCATTGCAAACAAGTGTTAGTTTAATGAGTTTGCAAGAATCTATCATTGCACAGTACCGCATCGAAAAAATTTACCTATTCAATGCAGCTTTAGACGTTGCCTATGTTGTAGGTGGTTTCTACCTTATGGAACGAGCTCGCCGCAACCCTTCCCATGCTCCTCGCTGGCAAGGATTCGGCAAGGCAATCATTCTGCAAGGTACATGGCTTATGATTTTTGATTGGGTAATGTGGTGGTTACAAACCGACATAACCGCACAAATCGTAGCCAAAATTAACAGAGCCTTGTAAGATTATACAAACTAAAAAGTCCATCTGAACTCATTGCCAGACGGACCAGAAGAAATTAATGAAACTGAAGCAAGGGTTATCCGTTAGTAGGTGAGCCGGTGGAATTTTGCCAGTAGTGATGGTCTTTTTAAGCTGCTAAGTAGTTCAAAGCTGCATTGCTTTTCTCCATTGCACGGCGCAAGTTAATTAAAGCGTAACGCATGCGCCCTAAGGCTGTATTAATGCTTACATTAGTAGCGTCAGCAATTTCTTGGAAGCTCATTTTCATATAGTGGCGCATTATGAGCACTTCGCGCTGATTTTCAGGCAGTAGATGAATGTATTTTTTCAATTGATGGAAAGTTTCTATCTCTATTTGAGAAGCCTCAGCGGGGGCTTCAGAGAGTTTAATAGTGTTGTACAGATTTAAGTTATCGTTAATGCGCACGCTGAAGTAGCGCTTTTGTCTGCGGAAAAAGTCAATAGCCATATTTCGCGCAATGCGGGCTATCCAAGGCAAAAATTTTCCTTCATCGCTGTAGCGGTCGGAACGGATAGTGTCTAATGCTTTTATCATGGTTTCCTGCAGTAAATCTTCCGTAGTCTCCACATCCTTGACGACATTGTAAATAATAGAAAAAATTCGCTGGCGATAACGCTTAAAAAGCAAAGCAAAAGCTTTTTCATTTCCATTGCGGAAGCTCATTATAAGCTCACTGTCGTTAGCTGTGGCAAGTGCTACGGTTTTCATGGCGGTGCAAGTTAATAGGTCTTCTGTGAATTGCTTTTTTTCTTAGGCAAAGGTATAAAAATTATCGATGAATCAAGCCTTACCATCGGTAAATTTTAGCAAAAACAACCCGCTAAATACCAAAAACTGCTGAAAATCAGAGCGTTTTGTTAAAACCAGACCCATAAATTTTAACAAAATTTAACTTTTACTTCGGCGAAAAGTGAGTTTTTATCGGCAAATGCACTATAAAGATTTTTGCCACTAGCCAATTAATCCCTCTTGCGGTAAGCCATAATCCCGTAACTTTGCATTAATGAGCCTGAAAACTGCTTCAAGTTCAATTGCGTGGGTAATTACATTAGTTTTTTTTGCGAAAGGCTTTGCACAAAATACCTACTGGCAACAGCGCGCTGATTACACCATTACTGCAGAGTTAGACGACCGCGCCGATGTGATTATCGCCCAAGCTGTTCTGACTTACTACAATCATTCTCCTCATACATTAGATAGGCTTTATTTCCACCTCTATGCCAACGCCTTTCAACCAGAGTCCTACTACCATCATTTATACCTTGCCAACAAAATGCCTGTGCGCTTTGGCATCAACGAAGCAGCGGGGCTAGGCACCCGGATCGACCATTTAAGCGTAAACGGCGACTCGGTATACTACCTTATCGACAATACTATCATGGAAGTGCGCCTTAATGAACCCCTGCCTCCTAAAGGTCAGCTACAAGTAACCATGCGCTTCCGCACTTGGTTTGACGATGGAGGCACTATGCGCAGAAGGCAAAAGATGTTTCGCCAGTACGGTGTTAAGCACTACAATGCAGTTCATTGGTATCCAGTAGTATGCGTGTATGACCGCTACGGCTGGCATACTCCCCAACACCTAGATAAAGAATACTACGCCGAGTTCGGCAACTTTGATGTAAAACTCACCTTGCCCCAGCACTACATCGTAGGAGCTACGGGCTTGCTAGTCAATGAAGAAGAAGTGTTGCCTTCATGGCTCAAAAAACGCCTTCAACTGAGTAATTTCAAAGATAAGCCCCTTTACCAACCCCCCTCTGTGATTGTGCCAGAGTCAAATGGTCAAACCAAAACGTGGCACTACATTGCTGAAAATGTCCACAACTTTGCTTTTACAGCCGATCCTACTTACCGCATTGGGGAAATCATTTTCCGAAATACCAAAATTCAAGTTCTTGCGCGCGAGCCTCATGCCTCGCGTTGGCAAGAAATTCCCACTTTAGTAGCCTTGATGATGCGCCTTTATAGTGATCGATTTGGCGCCTATGAATATCCTTCCTTAGTAGTAGCGGATGCCCAAGACGGCACCGAATACGGCATGATGGCCATTGTCAACGGCTTTTATCCTCATAACATTTCCCTCATTGCTCACGAGCTAGCCCATCAGTGGTTTTATGGAATGGTAGCCAATAATGAAACGTACCGCGCCTACATGGATGAAGGTTTTGCTGAGTTTCTCACCGTATGGATGCTTGAGCAGCTCTACGGGGGCAAAGAAGTACCGCAAAGCGTGGATAATCGGTCAGTTACACGCCGACTGCTACCCTACAACTTCGGCTTTGCACGGCTGATGTATCCTTATCTAGAAGCTGTGCATAAAGGTTTCGATAAGCCACTTAATACGCATTCTAATGACTTTAACGGCGGTATTGGTCAAACGGGAGGATATGGGCTAGTTTACTCCAAAGGCGGAGTGATGCTCATGCAACTGCGCTATGTTTTAGGGGAAGAGCTCTTTTACAAAGCCCTTGCAGAATACGTAGCGCGCTGGAAATTTAAGCATCCTTATCCCGAAGACTTTCGGCAAAGCATCATTTCTTCTACGGGTATCAACCTCAACTGGTTTTTCGACCAATGGACTGAAACCACTAAAACGACCGACTATGCCATTTGCAAAATCGTTAGAGGCAAAAATCCTAAGGAATACCGCTTAACTTTACTCCGCAAAGGCGAAATGCAAATGCCTTTAGAGCTTACCCTCACCACTCGCAGCGGTACTACTTATAATTTTTACATTCCTAATGAATGGTGGCAAAAACCTACTCAAGCTCAAGTGTTGCCCAAGTGGACAGGTTGGGGGCTTGTATTCAATCGACGCTATACAGCTACTGTTGAGCTCGATGCCCCTCCCGTATATGCTGAAATTGACACTTCTCAAACCCTTGCCGATATTGACCGCAGCAATAACATTTGGCAAGCTAAGCTACCTCTCTTGCAATGGGAACATGCCGTTGAAAATATGCCTTACTGGCGTAGTTGGCAATACTTTTGGCGACCTGTTTTTTGGTATAACCGCTATGATGGAGGACAGATAGGGCTCCGAATTACAGGAGACTATTTTGAAGGCAGAAAAAATTGGCAACTCACTGCTGGCTGGAATACAGGTCAGCTACAAAACACCGTTATGGAAGGACAAGAAAAAGCGCATCGCAAATGGTGGGCAAAATGCAGCGTCAGTGGGTATTATTTCGGTGGTCTATGGCAAGAACATTTAACCGTTTTTTGGAATGCAGGGGCTTATTTTCATCAAATAGGAATTTCGCGTACTTGGCGGCGCCGCGACCAGTACAATCCTAACTATCGCCAACTGCATATTAGCCACACACTTCTATACCGACCTTCGGAAACAGACCTGAATTATCTCTGGTATCCTTCTCTATGGCTTACAGGAGTGGCGAATACTTCTCTCAACTTTTCCCTGAGGCGCTACTATGAAAAAAAGTCGCATCAAGGCAGTTTTCATTTATTACTTCGCACGCCTTTTTGGGTTACAGCAAACAGTTACGGATTTTTAGAAGGAGAGTGGAAACATGCCATCGCTTTGAAATGGTCGGAATTTCGCTTGCGAGGTTATGCGCGCTTTTCGCAAGGAGCCACAAGGCATCGAGAGTCTAACTTATACGCTGCAGGCGCTAATCCTGAAGAAATTTTTAACAATTCCCTAACCCAAGCCGCTCTGCTATCGCCCTTTACGTCCAAGAATATCAATCGGCTACATGTGGCAGGAGGGCTCAACATTCGCGGTTTTGCCTTGTACGCCTATGACTCGTTGCAAAAATACTTCTCTGGTCAGCATGGCTTCAGCGCCAGCGCAGAGTGGGATTTTAGCAAAGCAATCAAATTCCGCTCTAATTTGCTAAAACACCGTCTTCGTTTAAACAGTTATTTGTTTGCAGATGCAGGAGCAATTTACAACATGCATAATACCATCCGATGGCTGGCCAACGTAGGAGTAGGTGCACAGTTTACTTTCAACACAACGGGAAAATATCGCCGAGAAAAAACAATCGTATTGCGTTTAGAAAATCCTCTTTGGCTAAGCGAACAACCCATTGCGCATAGCAATTTATTCAATTTTATGATAGGGGTAGGTAAATCATTGTAAATTTTCCTGTATTTTTGAGGAAAAATTAGCCTTCTGACCTGCTTTGCCTGCTTGTGCAGATCGGATTTTAACTCCTTGTAACATGTAGTGCGGAATCTCGTATTGAAAACATAAAAGACCAGATTGTATGCCGTTTTGCAATTGCCCGCTGAAGGCGAAAAAAAATTCAAACACTATGCAACCAAACGACATATTACAGGGTCTTCTATTCGAGCAGCGATTCTTCACTAAAAGTTTTTAATCCCATGAAAGAGAAGGTAAAAAACTGGAGTGAAGAAGAGCTGATCACGCGATGCGCCAGAGGGGAACGGAAAGCGCAGCAAGTTCTTTACGAACGCTTTTGCCGAAAAATGTACGTAGTAGCTCTGCGCTATTCCAAAACAACCTTTGAAGCAGAGGATATTTTGCAGGAGTCTTTCATTAAGGTGTTTGCGGCAATTGGCAGCTTTAAGGGTGATTCTACGTTGGAGTACTGGATTAAGCGCATTGTCATCAACACAGCTTTGAAGCACACCCGAAAGCTCCTTGACAAAACACCCATGGAAGATGTAGACGAAATTAACGAAGAACCTTTTTCTTATATCTCTGCAGATGAGTCCTATGACTTCAAAGAACTTCTGGAGGTCATCAGAAAACTATCTCCTGGATATCAGGCAGTATTTAACTTATATGCCATAGAAGGCTATAAACATCATGAAATAGCAGAGATGCTGGGAATTTCGGAAGGGACCTCTAAGTCCCAGTATGCAAGAGCCAAGGCATTGATACAGAAGATGTTGGCTAGAGAGGAGGAAAAGGCGTATGCAAAACAACGAGAAAACCTTTGAGGACATTTTTAAAGAAGCCTTCGAGAAAGCAGAACTATCCCCTTCGGATAGAGTCTGGAAAAACATAGAGCGAGAGTTAGCTCGAAAACCTCGCTTGTTATCTATGCCTTTTTTGAAAAAATTGGGCGTAGCAGCGGTGATTGCCTTGTTTGTCCTTTCTGCTTCCTACCTTGTTTATCACTTCCCTACTACTGAAACTACTCAACAAGTAGTTAACCAACCTTTTAAATCATCTACTTTCTCTGAGGCTCCCTCTCCAACTTCTTCTAAGAATCAAAGCCATACTGCCGACAATCAAACCGACTTTAAAACAAACCATTCAAAAACAGGCAAGTCGGTGGCTTCTCACTCTTCTCCCAACTCTTCCGAGCCTATTGGTCTTGGCAGTAACTTCATCATCATAAGCGGTTCCAAGCAATCTACAAGCAATCACAACAAAAAATTAGAAACGCCTATTACATTGCTGCCGCTTCCTCCTCTGCAGCCATTACCCTTAGCGCTTGCTAATAAACATATTTTGCAACCCATTGTCACTCAATCAGCAAGGGAAAATAACCAGGAGGCACCACTAACGTTTATAGAAAGACCGCGTGCATGGATTGGCGTACTAATGACTGGCAGTAAGTTTAATCCAGGTTTTTCCCATGTAACCACGCTTCAGCCTACGCCCTTGATGAAAGGTCAGTATGCGCAGGCTTCTGTTATCCACAATGATTTAACTGATAGCCTTCTGAATGTGCGCTCCATCAGTGCCCAGCTGGAAGGGGGTTACTTCCTAGGTCGCAAGGTAGCACTCCGCTCCGGGCTGATTTTCACTAGCAACGCGTATCAAATTAACAGCTCTGCAGAACTATACTTACCCCAGTTCCTGCAAGGCATGACAACAAAGCCTAACAACATTCAAGTGCGCTCGCAATTGCTTAGCGTGCCGCTCCAAATGACTTACGTAGCGGGCAGTAAATGGGGTTATCGATTTTCGGCTGGCTTACTTGGCGACTTCACCCTTGCTCATCATATTAGCAGTATCGGCATCGAAGGCTTGGAATACGACTTTGGTACCTATAAGCCTTTTAACCTTAGTGCTACTGCTGGCATAGGGATATTCTACTACCTTACTCCTCAATTGGGAATTTACTTAGAAGGCAATTATCGCCGCGGACTGACTTCCGTCTATCAAACTCCGCACTTGCGTTCCCATCCCGAGTGGCTTGGCTTGAGCAGCGGACTGTTGTACAAGTTTTAATAACTTCTGAGCAAAACGAATAAGTACTACCCAATCTACCCTGAGGTCAACTAACGCATCTCAGGCAAGCAAATCCCATCCTATTGCTGAAAGCGATAACTTTGCAGCATGAAACTGCTTCGCTTTGAGGACCTAATTGTGTATGAAGACAAAGACTATATTCTAATTAACAAGCCGCCTCATGTTTCCACACTCAACGAACGCACTGCCGACAGAACTTCTATCATCCAACTGGCAAGAAATTACTGTCCTCAGGCTCAGGTATGCCATCGGTTGGATAAAGAAACCAGTGGCATTTTGGTAATTGCTAAAAACCCCGAGGCATACCGTCACGTAGCGGTGCAATTTGAAAAAAGGCAAGTAAAAAAAATATATCATGCAGTAGTAGAAGGAATTCACAATTTTGAGGGCGTGGATGTGCATTTGCCCATTAAACAAACCTCAGGCGGAGGAGTGCGCATCGATAAAGAAGAAGGAAAAGAAGCCAAGACTATTTTTTACACCAAAGAGGTTTTTAGAAGACACACTTTAGTCGAGTGTCATCCTCTCACGGGGCGCATGCATCAAATTCGGATTCATTTGGCGTGCCTCAAAGCTCCTATTGTTTCCGATGAACTCTACGGCGGACGCATGCTCTACCTTTCGGAACTTAAACGCAACTTTAATTTGAAAAAATTTACAGAAGAACAACCTCTTATCAAACGCGTAGCCCTGCATGCCTTTGCTTTAGCATTCAAAGCCTTGAGCGGGGAGCCTTTGTATGTAGAGGCGCCTTATCCCAAAGATATAGCCGCTTTGTTGCGACAATTGCGCGCAAATATGTAAACATCTAATAGCCCTCAGCGATGAATCAGAACGAAACTCCTTTGATGCGGCAATACAACGCCTTTAAAGCACAGTATCCAGGGGCACTATTGCTTTTCCGCGTCGGAGATTTTTACGAAACCTTTGGCGAGGATGCCATACGCGCTAGCCGAATTCTAGACATTACCCTCACTAAACGAGCCAACGGAGCAGCTGCAGAAGTGCCTCTGGCTGGCTTTCCCTACCATGCGTTAGACGTGTATTTACCTAAGCTCATCAAAGCTGGCGAACGCGTAGCTATCTGCGACCAACTAGAAGACCCTCGTTTTGCTAAAGGGTTAGTCAAAAGAGGAGTTACAGAACTTATCACGCCTGGGATAGTTTATCACGACCAAGCCCTAGACAGGCGGCGCAACAACTACCTTTGTGCTTTGCATCTTAGCAACGAACCCATTGGGATTGCTTTTTTAGACATTAGCACAGGTGAGTTTCTCACCACACAAGGAAATCTGAACTACATTCAAAAATTATTGCAAAACTTTGCACCTGCAGAAATAATTTTTAGCAAGTCTTGCAAAAAAACATGGCAAGAAAAGTTTGCTGACGCAGGCTTTGCCGAAAAAGTCAGCACCTTTCCTCTTGATGAATGGGTATTTCAACGCGATTATGCTTATGAAAAATTAACGCGACATTTTGAAACCCTCTCCCTCAAAGGATTTGGCATCCACGAGCTTTCCGCGGGCATCATAGCTGCAGGAGCGGTTCTCTATTACTTGGAAGTTACTGAACACAAAGAAATCAAGCATATTTCTTCCATCAGCCGCATCGAAGAAGCAGGATACGTATGGTTAGACCGCTTTACTTTGCGCAACTTGGAACTCCTTTCTCCTCAACAAGAGGGAGGTGTTTCCCTCCTGGAAGTATTAGACCAAACGCAAACTCCTATGGGAGCGCGTTTGCTCAAAAAATGGATCGCCTTGCCCTTGTGCGACAAACACAAAATTGACCAGCGCCTTGAGGCAGTGGATTATTTAGTTACTCATGAAGATTTCCGACAAGGGCTCTTGCAATTGCTTTCTACCTTAGGCGACATGGAAAGGGTCATTTCTAAAGTGGCTGCTGGCAGAGTTAACCCGCGCGAAATGCAACAATTGCGCCGCTGGCTTTTGCAAATGCACCCTCTCAAGACACTACTTGCCAAAACCCATCAACCCATTTGGCAACAGTGGGCTGACCAAATTAATCCATGCGAATTTTTAGTCGAAAAAATTGGCAAAGAGTTGTCTGAAGAGGCACCAGCGCTGCTCCACCAAGGCAACTTGATTAAGTCTGGGGTCAACCAAGAGCTTGATCAGTTGCGCGAAATTGCTTCCTCGAGCAAGGATTTTCTCAAACAAATTCTAGAGCGAGAAATCCGCCGAACAGGCATTCACTCTCTGAAAATTAACTACAATAAGGTATTCGGCTACTATATCGAAGTTAGCAATGCACACAAAGACAAAGTTCCCGCCGACTGGATTCGCAAGCAAACCCTTGCCAATGCTGAGCGCTACGTCACTGAGGAATTAAAAAACTACGAAGAAAAAATTTTAACAGCGGAAGATAAAATTGCCTTTTTAGAGCAAGAAATTTTCCACCAATTGGTTCAAACTGCTGCCAGTTATGTGCTGCCGGTCCAGCAAAATGCGCGAGTGATAGCCACGCTGGATTGTCTGCTCTCCTTTGCTCAAACAGCCGTGGCGTACCACTACGCACGTCCCGTAATAGGAGAGTACACTACTATCGATATCAAAGCGGGTAGGCATCCAGTCATAGAGCGCCAATTGCCTCCTGGGGAGGAGTACATACCCAACGATCTTTTTCTTGATACTGAAAATCAGCAAATTTTAATTATTACGGGTCCCAATATGGCTGGCAAATCCGCCTTGCTTCGGCAAACGGCGCTCATTGTGCTCATGGCGCAAATGGGCAGTTTTGTCCCTGCAGCCGAGGCAAAAATTGGCTTGGTGGACAAGGTATTTACACGTGTAGGAGCAACGGATAACCTTTCCAGAGGCGAGAGCACTTTCATGGTAGAAATGACCGAAACTGCTAGTATTCTCAACAATCTGAGCCAAAATAGTTTACTTATCATGGATGAAATTGGTCGAGGTACTAGCACCTACGATGGCATTTCCATTGCTTGGGCTATCGTAGAGTATTTGCACAATCACCCGCGCTTTCGACCTAAAACCCTCTTTGCCACACATTACCACGAACTCAATGCGCTGGCAAATCAACTTCCTAGAGTAAAAAATTTTAACATCGCGGTAAAGGAAGCCAATGGCAAGATCATTTTCCTTCGCAAGTTAGTTCCAGGAGGTAGCCAGCACAGCTTTGGCATTCACGTGGCACAACTGGCGGGCATTCCTAACTGGATTGTCATTCGAGCATATGAAATTATGCAGCACTTAGAAAAGGATGAACACCGCCAGCAGCAATGGAAAACCCATCTAGGTCGCTTGCCCAAGCCTCAAGTTTATCAAATGAGTTTATTTGAGGACTCCTACTATGCTAAAGTGAAAGAAATGCTACAGCAATTAGACATTAACACTATTTCACCAGTAGAGGCACTGTTGAAACTAAATGAGCTAAAAAATTTGTTAGGCAAGTGATGCAAAAAAAGGGAACAAAAGTTATCGAGACTGCGCCAGCACCACCTACAGCAGTATTAGTGGCAGTAGTTACTCAGCACCAAACTCAAGAACAGGCTACAGAATACTTAAACGAACTAGAGTTTTTAGCTGAAACGGCTGGCATACGCACCATAAAAAAGTTTCAACAAAAACTTGAGTATGCCCATCCACGTACTTTCGTGGGCAAAGGCAAATTGCAAGAAATAAAAGCCTTCGTAGAAGCAGAAACACCTACGATGGTCATTTTTGACGATGAGCTAAGTGCTTCTCAAATGCGCAACTTGGAAAATGAATTAAAGTGCAAAATCTTAGACCGCACTATGCTCATCATAGAAATTTTTTTGCTGAGAGCCAAAACTGCTCAAGCGCGCACTCAAGTGGAATTAGCACAAATGCAATACATGCTGCCACGACTCACCCGCATGTGGACGCACCTTTCTCGCCAGCAAGGAGGGGTAGGAGTCCGCAGCGGCCCAGGTGAAAAGGAACTAGAAACTGACCGAAGAATTGTTCGCGATAAAATTGCATTGTTGCGCCAAAAACTTCGCCAAATAGAAAACCAGAGTGCTACTCGGCGCAAATCTCGCGACTCAATGGTACGCGTGGCACTAGTGGGCTACACCAACGTAGGCAAATCTACCTTGATGAATTTGCTTAGCAAAGCCAATGTATTTGCTGAAAACAAACTATTTGCTACCGTAGATGCCACCGTACGCAAGGTAGTTATTGACCAAATACCATTTTTATTAACCGATACAGTAGGTTTTATTCGCAAACTGCCGACCCACCTGATAGAAAGTTTTAAATCCACGCTAGCCGAAATCGTAGAAGCAGATATTTTATTGCACGTGGTGGATATTTCGCATCCTTCCTTTGAAGAGCACATTCAAGTGGTCAATAAAACACTAGCGGAAATTGGCGCTGGGGACAAACCTACCATTTTGGTGTTCAACAAAATAGACCTTTATCGCAACCCTGAGTTAGAAAATGGCATCTCTCCTAGCCACCACCAAGGCAAACCTACTTTAGAACAATTACAGCAAATGTATGTAGTTCAATCGCAAAAAGCGGTATTTATTTCTGCTGCCAATAAAACTAACATTGATGCACTGCGCACCATCATGATGCGCGAAATAGCTCAAAAATATTTTACTATTTATCCCAACTTTCTCAAAATCGAACAATTGCCTGCTTACTTGAGCGAGCTAAGTCTGAAAAGCGCTTAAAGGTAGCGCGGGCAAAAATATTTAGCAGATAAAAATTTTTTCTTTGCAATGCCGTCAGCTTTCAAAGGCTGACTATTTATTTAACCGATCCAACAACAAAACTGGCAACATGCCTGCCAGCACGATTAGGCAGGAAGCCGCTGCCGACTGTGGTAATTTTTCGTCGTCAGCATATTGGTAAGCTATTGTAGCCAATGTGTCAAAGTTAAATGGGCGCAAGATTAATGTAAGGGGTAATTCCTTGAGAATATCCACCCCTACTAACATCAATGCTGCCAGCAATGCACTTCGCAACAAGGGTAAATGTACCTGCACGAGAACTTGGAAGCGGTTTTTGCCAAGAATATTAGCAGCTTCATCTAAAGAAGGTGAAATTTTTTTCAAACCTGCCTCCAATGGGCTGAATGCCACCGCCATGAAGCGCACCAAGTAGGCATAACTCAAAGCAGTTAGCGTTCCCACTAAAAAGGTTTGTAATAACTGACCTACTGCTAACAAGAAGGCTAATATGCCAATGGCTACCACTGCTCCAGGCATAGCATAACCCAAACGAGTCAGCTGGATAACCCATCGGGTAAAGGGCGTAGTGCCTACCCTTTGTAAATAAGCCAACAGCAAGGCTACCAACACAATCAGCAAAGCAGTTGGCAGAGCAAGTTGCAGAGTTTGCAATAAATATCGGCTTAGTTCCCAGTTAATTAGTCCTATTTGCCAACCACTATATGCCCACCAAATTAGCTGCAGAAAAGGAAACAAAAATCCTAATGTAGTGGGAACTAAGCAAATCAAAACCGCAATTACGGCTTGCTTTCCTCTTAAAAATTGTCTTGTAATAAGTCGTTCGCTTTTTCTGGTGGTGTAATGCAATTTGCGCGTTAGCCACTGCTCTGCGATGTTGAGCAAAAAAATTAGCAACAACAACAAAGCAGCCAGTTTCATAGCACTATGGACACTTCCCGCTGCAAACCATGCCCGAAAAATGCCCACTGAAAAAGTAGGCACGCCATAGTACTTAACCGTGCCGTATTCATTTAAACATTCCATCAGGACTAGCATGGCGCTTCCCGTAATGGCTGGGCGTGCCATCGGCAAAGCAATTGCCAAAAATCGCCTTGCTGAGGAAGCTCCTAACAACTGGGCTGCCTCTAGGGCACTGGCTGCTTGCTTCTGGAAAATAGCCCGACTTACTAAATACACATAGGGATATAAAGCTAAAGACATTACTCCTATAGCACCGCCTAGGTGCATCACGTCGGGGCGAAAAGGCAACACTCGCAGCAAGCCGCGCTCAAAGGTGTATTTATATACGTAGGCATCAATATAGGCGGGAATAGCTAGTGGCAAAGCCAGCATCCAAGAAAATATCCCCCTGGCTGGAAATTCGTAGGTAGCAACAGTCCAACCAGTGGAAATGCCCAATAGCAGCGTTCCCAATAACACGCCACTTGATAGAAGCACAGTATGTTGGAAATAGTCAGTCAGTAAATGCTCGCGCAAATGCGTCCAGTAGCTATCTCCAGCATAAAACCACTGCAAAGCAATATAAGCAGGAGGTATAGCCAGCAAAGCAGTTACTCCTCCTAGCAAAAGCCATTTGGCAAAACACCTACTAACTGACAAAAGCAATACTTTCGCCCTCATTGCTCTTTAGCTGATGTTTTTTGAGCAAAGTTGAAGGCTTTTTTACAGAGAAGGGAAGAAGGTATCGAGTTTTTCCACTTCGTTTTTCAGCCGCTGTAGGTTAATGGCTTTGTTGATGGATTCGATAGTGCTGTCTTTCACGCGGGAGAGGCGTTCTATTTGCTGGCGTACTTTATTATTGTCGTCGCTGAGGCGGCGTGCCATAGCTTCTTGCAGAACTAATATTATTTCGCGGTTATTTTTTTCCAACAGCGAAATGTATTGGGAGTAGAGATATTCAAACTCCTTGTAAAGGAAAATGACTTCGCTAATGCGCTTGTTCATCTCTATTAAATTGCCGCTGCGAATTAGCTTGCCATAGTTAATCACTCCATTTTCAGTAGCTTGGCGTTCTAGTTGTAGGAGGTATTCGCGCACGGCACTGGCATTGTAGGTTAAAAAAAGCGTAGTGAGAAACTCTCCTATGGACTTAGAGCGCTTCTCCAGATTAGGATCTATTTGCCTGCCACTTGCTTGGATATTTTGCACTACAAAGTCGCGCAATTTGTTCTGCAAGTTGGCAGTTTGCACCTGGTAATTGGCAATTCCTAAGGCAAAGTTGCGATTGAGTTCATTAAGGCGGGCATAGTATTGAGTAAATTGCATCATTTCATCGCGAAAACGCGCTACGTTCTCCTGGGGAATATCGGTGCGCGTTACCAGCAGAGAACTGGCAAAACTCAGCAATGAGTTGCTTACGCTTAGAATAGGCGCCGCAGGTCCAGCAATGGTTTGCATCAAGGGATTTTCCAGCACTATTTTAGCTGCTTCTATAATGCGTCCTCTATCGCGGCGGGCATTAGCAGCAATATACTGCTCGACCAAAGCCAATACTTTGCGATTGTAGGAAAAACCTAAATTTTCATTTGCTGGATTGTTTAAGTCGGTAAGGATGCTTTGATATTCTTCCAGTTGGTTGAGAGCTTCTAAGATGTTAAGCCGTTGGTTGAGCATGTCAAATACTTCCACCGAACTAATCAAGTTGCGCTGAATAATCACATAGCGGTCGCGGTCAGTGATGCGCATGCGTTGATCGAACTCGCGTACGCGAATATCTACACTGCTTACTGCTGCATTAAAGTTACTTACCTGTTCTTGAAGAGCCTTTTGTAGTTCCGCTATTCTGATGCTATCGGCGCGACGTTGGTGTTGCAAACTGCGAATCAAATTTTGGCTGGCATTGAGTTGGTGAAATAACCATCGGATGGAGTCAGCTTGAACTTGTTGCCCATACAGCCCAAAAGGAAAAGCGATACTTCCACTTAGCAGAAGCAAAATCAACCAGTTGCCACTCATGTATTTCATACGGGATTTATAGCAAACGCACTAAAATACAACTTTTCTAATAGCTTACCTGTCCCCAAGGCAAATTGTTGGTGGTTTTCTTGGTATGTTTGCACATGGCAAACTATTTGGAAAAAGTTTTTATCACAGGGGCTACGGGTTTAGTGGGCAGTTACATCGCCGTCAGATTGTTGCAAGAGGGCTGGCAAGTATATGCCCTGCGCAGAAAAGGCAGCGGACTGCTTCCCGAACACCTGCCTGGTCTCACCTGGATACAAGGCGATATTTCAGATATCGCCCTGCTGGGCGAGTGGATACCCCAAGTGAGCATGGTAGTACATGCGGCTGGACTGGTGTCCTTTCGCCTTAGCCATTATCGCCAACTACTCAAAGTGAACGAAGAAGGAACAGCCAATCTAGTAAATGTTGCCTTAGACCATCCTCACCTAAAAGTATTTTGCTTTATCAGTTCAGTAGCAGCCTTAGGTGGTAAAGGTCAAATCATCGACGAAAATGCTAAATGGGACGAGCATAGCCACTACTCTTATTATGCCTTGAGCAAACACCTGGCTGAAAGGCAAGTTTGGCGCGGTATAGCCGAAGGGCTACCAGCAGTGATCGTAAACCCTTCAGTAGTACTGGGCACTCCTTCTAAAGGAAGCTCTTTAGCTCAACTTTTCAAATTAGCACTCCAATCACCGCGCTATCCTTCAGGCTGGATTAACTTAGTGGACGCTGCCGACGTAGCCGAAGCAGTAGTTTTACTCCTGAAGCATCGAATTACCTCGGAGCGTTTTATTCTCAGCGCTGGAGCCCTTACTTATGCAGAATTTTTTGCCCACATCTGTCAGGTGCTTGGCAAACCTTTTCATAAAAAGCCCCTTGCTGATGGTTGGATAAAATGGCTGGGTACTATAGGCAACTGGATAGATGCTGACTTTAACCGCCAAGTAGCTGAGATGGCTATTCAAAAAGTTCACTACGATGGCAATAAAATCACCCGCACTGTAAATTTGCAGTACACGCCTCTGACGGAGAGCATCCGAAAAGTGGCTTTGTCGTTTTTTAATGTTTCTCACCAGCTCCATGGCAAGAAAGAGCAAAAAGAGTGAAAATCCTCTGGTGCAACGCTTTGAGCAAATGCTTGCAGAAGGCGAAAGCACGTTTTTTGACTTGCATGAATTTGAGGACCTGATAGAATACTATGCCTCTTGCCTACAATGGCAAAAAGTATGGCATGTCTGTCAAGCAGCCCTTGCACTTTATCCCTTTGCCAGCGAGTTAGAGATAGAAAAAGCACGGGCTTTAGTAAGACAAGGAAAATATCAACACGCTTTGCAGCAGATAGAAAAAGCTGCCGTTTTACATCCTTACTCTGAGGAGCTGTATACTCTACAAGCCGAGGCTTTTGCCGGGCTGCAAATGTTTCCCCAGGCTATTGAAAGTCTGTTAATTGCGCTGGAGCACACCGCAGAAAAAGAAGAAATTCACTTGCGCATCGCCGAATTATATCAACATTGTGGCAAATTGCAACAAGCTGCTGAGCACTGGCTAGAAGTTGTAAAAATTAACCCTGACAATGCAGAGGCAGTCAAAGAAGCAGCCCAAGCCTTGAAATATTTGCGGCACACTAACTATGGAGCGCATGTTTTAGAAACCCTCATCGACAATCACCCTGAAGAATTCCGCCACTGGCGCAATGCCGCCATATTTCATAACCAAATCGGAAATTTCCACAAGGCGATAGAATTACTTGGCTATGCCCTAGCGCTGAACGAAGAAGAAAGCACAGTGTGGTACTACCTCGGTCATGCTCAAATGAATTTGAACCGCTACCAAGAAGCAGAAACAAGCTATAAAAAAGCCATTGAACTCCAAGAAAAAAACAGTACCCCTGATGCTGAAATGTACTGCTGCCTGGCAGCCACCTACGAAAAGCGAAAGGAATACGCTCAAGCAGCTCGCTTTTATCGCAAAGCAATTCACCTCGATCAACGGTGTGCCAATGGTTGGTATGGGCTGGGAATGTGCCTAATAGCGCGCCAACGATGGTATGAAGCCATTGGTTTTTTGAAAAAATCAGTGCGCCTTGATAACCAGCGCGAAGAATACTGGCTTGCCCTAGCAACTGCCGAGTGGAAAACGGGCAACGTCGTCTCAGCTATTGAAGCCTATCAGCAGGCCAGTTACATTAATCCTTCCAATCCACAAGTATGGCTAGATTGGTCGGAAATCTATCGCCAGCAAGGGGATTACAAAAAAGCTATTGACTTGCTCGAAGAAGGATTAGAAGAATGCCTTAACCATGCCGACCTACACTATCGCCTTTGTGTGTGCTGCCTAGAAGCGGGTAAGTATAAGCAGTCCTTTGCGTATTTGGAAAATGCGCTAACTTTGGACTTTGACAGGCATACAGTCCTGTACGAGTGGATTCAAGACTTAAATCTTTGCAAGGTGCTTTTCAAAATTATTAGCCAATATGAGCGCTAAAGCACCTTAAAGTTTGTTCGGCTGGTTGTTTATGGCAAACTACTTTTTGAAGGACGTTCCTGAACGCACCACTAAGCCCCGCGAAAAGGGCATCACTATGGTGATGGATAAAGGACTAAGCATACGCCAAGTGGAAGATATGCTTAGTGCCTCAGCCGATTTCATAGATATAGTCAAACTAGGATGGGCAACTTCTTACTGTTTTCCGAACCTGGAGGAAAAGATAAAGGTATATCACCAAGCTGGCATTCCAGTGTACTTTGGCGGTACTCTCTTTGAAGCCTTTGTGATTAGGGGACAGTTTGAGGATTATTTGCGCTTGCTGGATAAATACGAGCTTACTTACGTTGAAGTATCGGATGGCTCCATAGAAATGCCTCATGAAGAAAAATGCAATTACATTCGCATTTTGTCTCAGCGGGCTACGGTTCTTTCAGAAGTAGGTTCAAAAGACGCAGAAAAAATTATTCCTCCCTACAAGTGGATCCAGCAAATGCAACGCGAGCTAGATGCAGGAGCTTGGAAGGTCATCGGCGAGGCGCGCGAAAGTGGAAATGTGGGATTATTTCGCGCTACGGGAGAAGTTCGCTCTGGTCTGGTAGAAGAAATCCTCACTCAAATACCATTTGAAAAAATCATTTGGGAAGCCCCCATTAAGTCACAGCAAGTTTGGTTTATTAAGTATTTGGGAAGCAACGTCAATTTGGGCAACATTGCTCCTTCTGACGTCATTCCTTTAGAAACTATTCGTCTAGGGCTTCGCGGCGATACTTTTCACACCTTTCTTAATGGCAAACAACCTCCCTTGCCTACAGCACCCAACGTGAATGTGTAAAATGCAATGTAGCTAGGCTAAGTTTTCACTCAAAAGGTAAGCAACATGCAAAAACGATGTTTAGGTCATTTTGCAAAATGAGCAAAGCAGCCCATACCAAGGTTGGAAAATGAAGCCAACGTGTTAATAAAACAAGAAACTTTTCACTTTAAAGAGCCGCCAACGCCCCAAAGTAGTACCCTCCAACATGTCAATTAGTTTGAGGAAAGAGATTGTGAAGTGTTTTTTCTAGCTGTGCTGAAAAAAAGCGCAAGGTTGCGTAAATCCAAAAAGGGTAAGGCTATTTTTTTGCAATTTTGTTGCGCACTTTAAAAAGTTTGACCAACTTGGGAACGTAGTCTTCCGATGTGTCAATAAACAAATAATTTGCATTAAACTGATGGCAAAATTTTTCTAGGTGGTCTCGTTTTTGAAAAAATCTTTCAGCCATCTTGTCGCGAATATCTTCTGAGTCAGTGTTAATCCAAATGAGCCGACCTGTTTCTTTGTCTAGTACAGGAACAATGCCCAAAGGTGGCAAGGTTTTTTCTCTGTGGTCTGCCAAGTGAATTACTATTAAATCATGCTTTTTAGCGATAGCCTTTAAATTTCGCTCATAGTTTTCATCTACAAAATCGCTCACTAGCAAGACTATGCTTTTGCGTTTAATAATGCTCATTGCCATTGAAAGTGCTTTGTTAAGGCTGGTTCTAAGAGATTGCGGTTGAAGGGAAAACATAGCAGAGATCAACTCATAGGCGTGTTTAATGCCTTTTTTGGGTTTGATGTATTTTTCGCGCTGGTTGCTAAAACAAAGCAAGCCTACAGAGCTATTTTCCTTTACTGCAGAGATGGTCAAAACCCCGCAAATTTCTCGGGCGTAGTCAATTTTTTGGTGTTGAGGTTTGCCAATGTACTGAGAGCCACTCACGTCTAAAATCATGAAAACGTTTTGTTCTTTTTCTTCTTTGAAAGTTTTTACATAAATGCCGTGTCCTTTAGCGCTTACATTCCAGTCGATGGTGCGGACATCGTCGCCATATTGGTAAGCACGCACATCGTCAAACTCTAGCCCAGAGCCTTTAAAAACAGAATGAAAGTCGCCTTGCATCTGCGTATTAACCGCTTTGCGAATCTTTAACTCGTAGCGACGCAGTTTGTAAAATATTTCTCGAAGGTTGCTTTCCAATTTGGCTATGATTGAGCAGTAACAAACTTATGCAATAGCGGCGTAAATTGCGCTATGATACTGCGCGAAATACTGCTGTTATTGTCAAAAGAAATTCGGCTTGAGTGGCGACGCAAATACGCCTTCAATGGAATTTTACTTTATCTAGTAGCTACCATATTTGTTGCTTACCTTAGCTTTAATCTCAGAAAAACTCAATTAAGCTCTCTTACTTGGAATGCCCTTTTCTGGATCATTTTGCTGTTTGCAGCCATCAGCGCAGTGGCAAAAAGCTTTGCCCAAGAATCTGAAAATCGGCATTACTACTATTATCAACTTGCACGCCCAGAAAGCATGATTCTTTCAAAGATGATTTACAACAGTCTTTTACTTTGTTTTTTGGCACTGCTTGGACTACTGCTCTATATGATATTATTAGGCAATCCTGTTCAGGATATGCCTTTTTTTATTGCAAGTGTAATACTGGGCAGTGGAGGTCTTGCTACTTCACTCACGTTAATTTCTGCAATTGCTGCTAAGGCTCAACATACTGGGACCTTAATGGCTACTCTGGGCTTCCCAGTAGTACTTCCTTTAGTGCTGCTACTTATCAAAGTTTCTAAAAATGCTATAGATGGCATTGCCCGCAGCCAAAGCTATGACGAATTGATTACCCTTGTTGCCATCAATCTGATCGCACTAGTTGTATCCCTTTTGCTTTTTCCCTTTGTATGGCGATCGTAAAAGGGCAAACACGGAGAAGCTAACGCTATTTTTGCGCCTAAATTGTTCTTCTCATGCTGCTTGCAACGGTTATGCCTATTTTGTTGCACTTGCTTATTATCATGCCACTTGCAGGTGCAGGACTGATTTTACTACTGCCTTCCTCTGCCGTGCAAACCATCAAGCGCATTGCGCAACTGATTTGCTTGCTATTGGCTTTGTGTTCAGCTACAATTTTTTTGGCAGTAAATAACAAGTCTACTACCCAATATGGCGACCTCCTCCTTGCTGAAAAATACTCCTGGATTAGTCTGGACATGGGCAATTGGGGTAAACTCAAAGTGATGTACTTTTTGGGAATTGACGGGCTCAACCTTCCGTTAGTACTACTTAGCGGCATTGTATTGCTACTAGGAGCGCTGGCTTCTTATCACATCAAAAAACTGCACAAGGCTTATTTTTCGCTTTATCTCCTGCTTGCTGCCACTGTAATGGGAAGTTTTTTGGCGCTGGATTTTTTTCTGTTCTTTTTGTTTTTTGAATTCATGTTGCTGCCGATGTATTTTCTCATCGGCATTTGGGGAGGCGAGCGCCGCGAATATGCCGCCATTAAATTTTTTATCTACACATTTTTCGGCTCAGCGATGATTTTAGTAGCCATGATAGCCCTCTGTCTTTCAGTCCAAGATCAAACGGGCTCTCAAAGTTTTGATTTATTGCTCATGACCCAGCCTGAGGCTTATACTCCAGATAGCTTATTGGACGTACATGGAAAAAGTTTTTTATGGGGTTTTCCGGCCCGCACAGTCGTTTTCATATTGCTTTTGATTGGATTTGGCATTAAAATTCCCGTTGTGCCGCTGCATACTTGGCTCCCCGATGCCCACGTAGAGGCTCCTACCCCTATTTCCATTGTCCTGGCTGGCATCTTGCTTAAAATAGGCGGTTATGGACTGATGCGCATTGCTTTCCCGCTCTTCCCTGCAGAAATGCAAAAAATGACTTGGTGGATAGCACTGCTAGGGGCAGGTAGCATCCTCTACGGCTCCATTGTAGCACTTGGGCAAAACAATCTCAAGAAAATGATAGCTTATTCTTCTGTTTCGCACATGGGGTATGTAACGCTTGGCTTAGCGAGCCTTAACACCAAAGGTGCAGCTGGAGCCATGATGCAGATGTTTAGCCATGGATTACTCTCCGCTATGCTCTTTGCAGTTGCAGGAGTAATCTACCAACGCACTCACGATATGGAGATTGACCATTATAAAGGACTCACCCAAGCAATGCCCTACTACGCCACTTTCACAGGAATTGCTTTTTTTGCTTCTTTGGGACTGCCAGGCTTTTCTGCCTTTGTAGCTGAATTGCTGGTCTTGTTAGGCTCCTTTAGTAGCGAATTGATTCCCCTCTGGATGCCTTTACTAGCACTGATAGCCTTGCTCATAGGAGCGGGTTATTTTTTATGGACTTTTCAACGCATGTTCATGGGAGAGCTTTCTTTGCAGCAAGCTCAATGGCGTCCACGGCTTTACGACCTCACGCCCACTGAATGGATGCTGCTTCTCTTGCCCGCAGTGCTAAGTTTAGCAATAGGAATCCTGCCTACATGGCTCCTTGAAGGAATAGAAAATAGTTTGTTGCACTGGCTATTACTTTGGAAAAAATTGCAATTGGTTAATTGACATGCCGAATTTTATTGAGAAAGGAAGCATTAGTGCGAATTATTTCTGGATTGCCGCGATAGCGCACGTTGCCAATTCCAATTGCTTCTATTTCCAATTGTTTCGTAGCATGAATTTCTGCATTTCCAACCCCTTCTACGTGCATTTGAACCTTACTACAGACAAGTTCCGAAGCCTTGTAATTGCCCACCCCACTTTGCCTAACTGATTGTTCATTAGCTATGCCTTTGAGCTCCGTATTACCTACTCCGCATACATGAGCCTCGAGCTTCTCTACGTTGAGCAGCAAGTCCACGTTGCCTACACCTTCAACTTTTAGCACTAGCTTATCGCTGCGGAGGGTATCATAGCTAAAAAGGCGGTAAACTCCTCTGGTGATAATTTCTTTTAAATTGTGGCAGTGAACCTCTAGCACAATGCGCTGCGAGTTACAAAAGTCTCGCTTTTTCTGTCGGTAGCTTATGCAAAGTTTTTTGTTGTGCACTTGAGTTTTTACTTCATCGGGGGAAACGGTGCCTTTGGTAGTAATCTTAATGGCGTGTTCATGGCTTGGAACAAGCCTTACTTCAAAAGGTCCAGAAAGTTCGATGGCGTGAAATTCTTCTAATGTGCGAGTTTGCGTTTCTTTTTGAGCAACTACTGTTGTTACGCACAGGGCTATCATCCAGCAAGTAGCCAATTGCTTCATATGTTTTCACAGTTTTTAGGCTAGAGATTGATTTTGCTTTTAAAGGTTGCTCAAGAAAGACAAAAAAAATTTGCCAGTAAGTTAAAAATCAAAGGGAGGATTTGTAGGGGAACTAGTTGAGACCTATTTTTGCGCAACAATTGGAGCAGTTCACTAGCAAGAGCCTGAAAACAAGTAGTTTAGACTTTTTCATTCATGGCAAACATTGGCAGAATCACCCAAGTTATCGGACCCGTAGTGGACGTTAGCTTTGAAGGAGAGGGCGCACAGTTACCTCAAATTCTCGACGCCCTAGTAGTAACAAAGGAAAATGGCCAGAAAGTAGTGTTGGAGTGCCAACAACATTTAGGCGAAGATCGCGTACGCACAATCGCCATGGACGGCACCGAAGGCTTAATGCGTGGCATGGAGGTTATCCATACAGGCGGTCCGATTACAATGCCAATCGGTGAAACCATTCGCGGACGCCTGTTTAACGTAGTAGGTGAAGCTATTGATGGCATTCCGCAGCCTATTACGCATAAAAGTCTTCCTATTCACCGTCCTGCTCCTAAGTTCGAAGACCTTTCCACTAAAACTGAAGTGCTTTACACAGGTATCAAGGTGATTGACCTGATAGAGCCCTATGTAAAGGGAGGTAAAATCGGTTTGTTTGGTGGGGCAGGAGTAGGCAAAACAGTCTTGATTCAGGAGTTAATCAACAATATTGCCAAAGCATATTCTGGACTTTCTGTATTTGCTGGCGTAGGGGAACGGACTCGCGAAGGCAACGACTTATTGCGGGAGATGATTGAAGCCAACATTATCAGGTACGGTGAAGAGTTCAAGCGCTCTATGCATGCAGGAGGTTGGGACCTGACTAAGGTGGACATGGAAGAATTGAAAAAATCTCAAGCCACCTTCGTTTTTGGTCAAATGAATGAACCTCCAGGGGCACGCGCTCGCGTTGCGCTTTCAGGGCTCACTATTGCTGAGTACTTCCGAGATGGAGAGGGAGAAGGCGGCGGTCGCGATATTTTGTTTTTCATTGACAATATCTTCCGCTTCACTCAGGCAGGCTCAGAAGTGTCAGCCTTGTTAGGGCGCATGCCTTCTGCAGTAGGATATCAACCCACTCTTGCCACCGAGATGGGTACTATGCAAGAGCGAATTACTTCCACAAAGCGCGGCTCTATTACTTCAGTACAAGCCGTGTACGTTCCCGCTGACGACCTAACTGACCCAGCCCCAGCCACTACCTTCGCCCATCTAGACGCCACTACAGTACTAAGTCGCAAAATTGCCGAGCTTGGTATCTATCCAGCGGTGGATCCTCTAGACTCTACCTCTCGCATCCTCACTCCTGAAATTGTAGGTCAAGAACACTACCGCTGCGCCCAACGAGTAAAAGAAACCCTGCAGCGTTACAAAGAGCTACAAGATATTATCGCTATCTTAGGTATGGACGAGCTCACAGAAGAAGACAAGTTAGTTGTACACCGTGCCCGTCGCGTGCAACGATTCCTTTCGCAGCCTTTCCACGTTGCAGAAGCCTTTACAGGACTCAAAGGCGTACTAGTAGATATCAGAGACACTATTCGCGGCTTCAACATGATTTTAGATGGGGAACTAGATCACTTGCCAGAGGCGGCCTTCAACTTGGTAGGAACTATCGAACAAGCCATCGAAAAAGGAGAACGCTTGCTAGCAGAAGCAAGGCGCTAAAATATACCCAACCATGCATGTGGAGATCATCACCCCAGATAAGAAACTGTTCGAAGGAATGGCGCAAGGCATTCAAGTGCCAGGAAGAGCAGGTTCTTTTGAAGTGCTTGAAAATCACGCCCCTATCATTAGCGTTTTGGAAAAGGGAAAGGTTCGCATTCGCTTGCCAGAAGGCACTTCTCGCTTTTTTGAAATAGAAGGCGGCGGTATAATCGAAGTATTGCAAAATAAAGTAATTCTATTGGCAGAATCAGCCACAGAGGTTTGAGCAGCATGCAAATTTTTATTCTCATAACGCAGAGAAGTTGTCTCCAAGGGCAACTTCTTTTTTTTACCCACATCATTTTACTAACACTACAAGGGCTATGAACATCAAAATTGCTTCTCGAAAGCCAGCAACGCTCATGCTAGCAGATGGCACTATGTTTAAAGGACAGTCCATTGGCAAACAAGGAACTACGGGAGGGGAAATCTGCTTCAACACTGGCATGACTGGTTACCAAGAAATATATACTGACCCTTCCTATTACGGTCAAATTATTGTCAATACAACGGCGCATATAGGCAATTACGGGGTAAAAAACAACGAAGTGGAATCTGCCCGTGTCCAAATTAAAGGGCTGGTAGTGAGAAATTTTTCCGATGTGTATTCTCGTCACAGCGCTAGCACTAGCCTACAAGACTACCTCGAGCAAGCAGGCATCATAGGAATTTGCGGCATAGACACCCGCGCTTTAGTCCGCCATATTCGCAGCAAAGGGGCAATGAATGCCGTCATCACTTCTGAGCTTACTGATGAGGAAGAAATCCGCCACGTACTTGCGCAAGTTCCCGATATGAACGGCTTGGAGCTTTCCTCTGTAGTAACTACCAAAGAGCCGTACTACATAGGGGAAAGTAGCGCACCGTTTCGCGTGGCGGTATTGGATTTAGGCGTTAAAACTAGCATCGTAAGCAACCTTGCTATCCGTGGATGTTATTGCAAGGTATTTCCTGCACACACTACCTTTTCTCAAATGCAACAATGGGAACCCCATGGCTACTTAATTTCTAACGGACCTGGTGACCCTGCTGCTATGGATTACGCCATTGAGACTGTTAAGCAGGTGCTGCAAGCTAATAAACCACTTTTTGGAATTTGTCTTGGGCACCAATTATTAGCTCTAGCAGTAGGAGCGCAAACTTTCAAAATGCACCACGGACACCGAGGGCTTAACCATCCCGTAAAAAATTTATTGACAGGCAAAGGAGAAATTACTTCACAAAATCACGGTTTTGCTGTCAGCATGGAAAGCGTGCTAGAAAATCCATACATAGAACTTACCCATGTCAATTTAAACGACAACACAGTGGAAGGGATTCGCATTAAAGGCAAGCGGGCTTTTTCGGTGCAATATCACCCAGAGTCTTCTCCTGGTCCTCATGACTCTCGATATCTATTTGACTACTTTATTTGTCTGATGAAAGAGTCGCTGCACTAACTTTGGTGTAATTGCTAATACGTTGGCAAAAGCGGTTTGTTATTTTTCGCTTTTGCGTTTTTCAAACAATTTTTGCCGCCCTTGTGCACCAAGGGCGAAAAATGTCAGATTAGTTTTCTTGTAGAAATTCCATTAAAGGTTTGCGCTGGAAAATTTCCAGTTTACCGCCTTCGGTGCAATTGTAAATTTCTCTGCCTGAGGCTTCGAATACTTCCCGCGCCATCCGATAAGCCACCTCACTTTGGAATAAATCTGGCAATTGCCATTTGACCCCACCAGCAAAATAAGTAGGGTCGAAGTGATTAGGGTCGTGGTCGCCAGCAACTACAGTTTGATTAGCATACCCCTTCTGATGGGTGAAGGAATGGTCGCAGCCGATGAGAGCTACTTTTTCAAATCCCATATGGTAAGCCAGCTGAATGGCTACGAAGGTAACTGTATGTCCATAGTATAGGCTCATGCGAACATCGCGAGCAAAAACTTTGTAGTGGGTTTCTTTTAAATAAGTGATGTTGGAGCGGCGCGGTACATATCGAAGCGCGCGACTGTCTAAAAACAAAGGAATTTCAGTTTGATTGTAAAAAGGAGCATTTTGCTGAATGACCAGCTCATTTACCGCCACAATGCAAGAAGGGCGAAAGGTAGTCTTTTCAAACAACAGGTTTATTTTATTGAGCCCAAAGGTGTAAACTCCACTAGCAGCTAGGGCATCGAAGTTAGTTTTAAGCAAGCTAGGTCCATTGCAAAGGATGACGGCTTTTTGCCCCTGATAGCGATTCTTTAGGGCAGCCAAGCGCCAGCGCGAGCGCCAGGACTCTGGATTTAAATCCCAGCCAAGCCGCCTGAGAATTAACCCCGCCGCCTTAAAGTAGGGATTCACTACTTGCCGACCTTGCAAAATGGGAATCTCTTGCTCTTCCATCATTCACCCTTAGACAAAAACTTGTTGCTTAGGCAACCAGCGACCAAATTGCTCAGCTTCCGCAACTTCAAGCCAAAGTGAGACACTGCCATCTAAATTTTTTGCAAAGTTTGCATTTGAGCAACGGAATTACTGCCTGCTCTAAGGAATTACATTTGCGCGAATTAACAAATGCTCAATGTCGTTTTTGGCATTAGAAAGTACAGTTACTACTTTATTCTGCGGTCCAATATGGTCTGCAGAATTGAACTGTACTACGATGACGCCCTTTTCACCAGGCATGATAGGCTGCCGCGTCCATTGGGTAACTGTACAACCACAGGTAACCCGTACATCTGCCAGTACTAAAGGAGCATTCCCCGTGTTGGTAAATTCAAACTGATGAGAAACAATAGTTCCCCTTTTAATGTCACCAAAGTTTTGCTCACGCTTCACAAAACTTAAGAAAGGATACTTATCTTCTGGCTGTTGCGCTTGCAGAGCTATGCTTACAAACAAAGTCAACAGTAATGCTATGAACTTTCTCATTTAATTTCTACATTTTCGCAAAACAACAAATATTAGGCAAAAAAGTGTTGCAGAGTAATGGATGCAGAAAATTACTTGACCCAATTTTTTATTAGGTATCGCGCAGCAAGCCACACAAGGCTTGATCGGGAGCAGTTTCTTACTTTATTGGTTTTTTTTCCAGCGCTGTTGGTCATCGGTGCTGATGAAAATATCGACGAAGAAGAATGGATTTACGTAGAATATATTGCCAAAGCTATGGCAGACGTATTTCGGGAAGAAACACCTTCTGCTAACATAGAACAACTAAAAGAACACTTTTTAGCTGACTTGAAATTCTTAACCACTCATATGCAGCAGTGGAAAATGCTTTTTTTGCAATCGCTAAAAAAGTACCTTGAAGAGTTGCCCAGCATTTCCGAACAAGTAATAGATGTACTTTATCTTTTTGCAGATGCTTCTGGCAATGCCTCCAGTGAAGAGATGCACACAATAGAAGAAATTCGGCAATTTTTAGGCATCTGATGAAACAATTAAGGGAATGCCCTTAGCCTGCGCTTCGGCATAAATTGGCGCTGCTAAGTGACCCAATCCTGTAACATCACTCATGCAATCGGTGAGCACTATCATTTTTTGTGCTAAAGCAGGAGCAAAATCCATGGCTTGTTTAAGGCTAGTGGCTACGCAATGAGAACGAGCCTCCCCTGCCAGATAAATGCGGTCATATTGCATTAGTGCATTGATAAGTGCCGTGTTGAGTTGCGTTTCTGGGTAATCAGGTAAGGGAATTTGCGCTTGAAAAATGCCGAAGTGTTCAGTAAAGGGGCAGGTACCTTTTACAACAGTTTGATATTGTTTGCCAGTACTCCTGGACCATCTCCGAAGCGCTTGTAGCAATGTGTTATCTATAGAAGCGCCCTGGGAGTGCATCAAGCAGTGCTCAGGCCAAATTACGTGCGGGAATTGTCCTTGTTGTTCTAGCTGAGCGAGATACCACTCAACGCGTTCAGGCTCAAATTGAGGTATCCAGCGACCTGCTTGCACGTCCGCAAGGGAAATGGAGGTAAAAGGTGGAGGCAAATTTCCTTCTGCATCGCGCCAAAAATTGGGATGAGAAATGTCATTGACGGGATGGCTGTCTATTGTTACAAAAATTTGTTCAATGGTAGTGCCCTTCCGCTCAATGAATTCCACTAAGCGATGAATGTCCTCTACTGCACCAGGAACAAAAAGCGCTCCCTCAGGAGAGCAAAAATCTTGTTGGGGGTCGATAATCAGTAGCGCATTGTGGGTTGCCATAAACTTAGTGTTTTATTTACACTATGTAAACGCACAAGTTGGGTAAAAGTTACGCAAGGCGCTTGATATTGGCTCCTAATGCATTAAGTCGTTGATCGATTCTCTGATAGCCGCGGTCAATTTGTTCTGCATTTCGAATAATGCTCACTCCTTGTGCTGAAAGAGCTGCTATCAATAAAGCTACCCCTGCTCTGATATCGGGAGAAGTCATTGGGATGCCACGCAGGGGATACTGGCGATCTAATCCGATGACAGTGGCTCGATGAGGATCGCAAAGGATAATTTGAGCCCCCATGTCTATGAGCTTATCTACAAAAAACAATCGACTTTCAAACATCTTTTGATGAATCAGCACGGTGCCTTTGGCTTGTGTAGCTGTTACTAGGGCAATGCTGAGCAGGTCAGGGGTAAAGCCAGGCCAGGGGGCATCGGCGATAGTGAGAATAGAGCCATCGATAAATTTTTCGATGTGATAATGTTTCTGGGCAGGGATGTGAATGTCATCATTCACAATGACCATTTGAACTCCTAAACGCTGAAAGACGGTAGGGATGATGCCCAGCATATCCACGCGGGCATTTTTAATAGTCAATTCTGAGGAAGTCATAGCAGCAAGACCGATGAAACTGCCCACTTCAATCATGTCAGGTAAAAGGGCGTGTTCAGTACCCCCTAGTGATTCTACTCCCTCAATAGTGAGCAAGTTAGAGCCAATGCCTGAAATTTTTGCTCCCATCCGGTTGAGCATGTGGCAAAGCTGTTGTACATAAGGTTCACAAGCAGCGTTATAGATAGTAGTTCGCCCTCTTGCTAAAACAGCAGTCATAATAACATTCGCTGTACCCGTAACAGAGGCTTCGTCTAGTAAAATGTAAGTGCCTTTGAGCTCTTTAGCATCTATGTAGTAAAAATTATTGTCAGGGTCGTAAACAAAACGCGCTCCTAGTTTTTCAAATCCTAAAAAATGCGTATCTAGGCGGCGTCTACCGATTTTATCTCCACCAGGTTTGGGTATTTTGCTTTTCCCGAACCGTGCTAAAAGAGGTCCTAAAATCATGATGGAGCCGCGCAAGGCGCCTGCTTTTTTTCTAAAATCTTCAGTTTCTAAATATTCCAAGTTAATATGACCAGCGGTAAACCGATAAGTTCTGCCTTGTGGTTTTTCGCCGAGATACTCTACTTCCACCCCCAAATTCGCTAACAATTCTATGAGCTTATTGACATCTACAATATCAGGAAGGTGGTGAATGGTAACGGGCTCGGCTGTGAGCAATACGGCACAAAGCACTTGCAAAGCTTCATTTTTGGCTCCTTGTGGAATAATCTCTCCTTTTAATTGATTGCCACCTACTACTTCAAAGGTTGCCATCTTGGAAAAGTGTTTAAATTAACCCACCTGATTAGACAAAATCTAAAGGTGCGGGCAAAAATAGCTATCTATTCCTTTGATTTTGGTGTAAATTTCAAAAAGCCCCTTGTTATGGTACGTACATGGTTATTGATGGTGATTCTTTGGCTATCTTTTAAAGCAACTGCACAAATTTTTTCCAAAAAGCCCGACTCTAAAATCATCCTTTCTCCCCAAGAGACCTTTCAAACCATTGAGAGCTTTGGCGGTAACTTTTATCGCACCCAGTATGCCGACAAAGCTGAAGATGCCATTGGCATATGTGTACTTAATCGGCTTAAGCCTCAAAGTATAAGGTTTCATATTCCTTTGTCTCACTGGGAGCCGCGAAATGATAACCCGTTTACTGACCAAGTGTATTGGCCTGGATTTAAGGACGTGGGAGTAGTAGAATCGCTATTTCGCTTTTTGCGCACTATGAAAAAGCAATACGGCGTCCAAACCTTTATCGGAACTATTTGGGACTTACCCGAGTGGCTAGTAACCAATCCACACCAGAAAACACAAAGAAAAATTAGCCCTGAAATGTACCCTGAACTAGCAGAAAGCATTGCTACCTTTCTGCGCCATGCTAAAGGAAAATATGGCGTGGAGGTAACTTACATTTCAATTAATGAACCTGATGCAGGCAACTGTTTATCCTTTTCTCCGCAAGAATTAGCAAATTTTATCAAATTAGCCATGCCTATTATAGAAAAAATGGGCGTGTCGGTAAAATTTATTGTCGGAGATGTCCGCAAGATAGACGCAATCAGTCAATACCTTAACCAACTTTGGGCAGAAGAGTCGCTGCGCCAATACATGGGACCTATTGCCTTTCACAGTTGGCAATTGCCCGAACTGCCTAATGCGATTCTCGAAAAAATTCCCACTATAGCCAAGCAATACCAATTACCTCTATGGTGTACCGAAGTAGGGTACAATGCCCATTTAGGCAATTCAACCGAGCATTTTAGTACTTGGCAACACGCATGGGAAACTGCTCGCACCTATCACCGCCTATTGCGCTACAGCAATGTAACTTCAGCCTACTATTGGACTTTTCAAGATCACTATCCTTTAGCTTCGCCTGATACGCTCACCATCTACCCCGCCTTCCACTACCTCAACAGATTAGTAAAGCACTTTAAACCAAGCATTACTCTTATCAACGCCATCACCGACGACGCTGACTTGTGGGTATTAGCAGGCAAAGACAATAAGGGAAAAATAGTAATGCAAATTATCAACATTGCCTACCAACCAAGAGAGATAGAAATATCCAACTGGAATGCCCAACAAGTAATGATGGATAGTGCCAATAACGATGACCCCAATTTTGAGAAAATTCTCATTAAGCTCAAATCGGGTAAGTTGAGAGTAACGCTACCAGCCCAAAGCATCAACTTTTTTTCTACACTGTAGGAAAATACTCGGCTTGCATAATATTTTTTGATAAATCCTTTGCTTCATCTGCCCAGATAGCTAGATTTGCATAAATTCAACTTGTAATATGGAGGCATATATTGTAGCAGGTTACCGCACCGCTGTAGGCAAAGCCAATCGTGGTGGCTTTCGCTTCACTCGCCCTGACGATCTGGCAGCCGAAGTGATTAAGCATTTAGTGGCTTCCGTTCCTCATCTCGACCCTAAACGCATAGATGACCTCATCGTAGGGAACGCCGTACCCGAAGCCGAACAGGGCATGCAAATTGCTCGCATGATTGCCCTGCTTTCCTTGCCGATGAATGTGCCAGGAGTTACTATTAACCGCTATTGCGGTTCGGGAGTGGAAGCTATTGCCATGGCAACGGCTAAAATCAGAGCTGGACAAGCTGAGTGCATCATCGCTGGCGGCACAGAATCCATGTCATTAGTACCTACTACAGGCTGGAAAACCGCTCTAAACTGGAAAATAGCCGAAAAACATCCTGACTATTACCTAAGCATGGGGCTTACTGCTGAACAAGTTGCCATAGAATTCAAAATTAGCCGCCAAAAAGCAGACGAGTTTTCCTACTACTCCCATCAAAAAGCCCTTGCCGCCATCGCAGCGGGTAAGTTTAAGGAGGAAATTGTTCCTATTCCTGTAACAGAAACCTATATCGACGAAACTGGCAAGAAAAAACAGCGGCAGTTTGTAGTAGATACTGACGAAGGTCCACGAGCAGATACATCTTTGGAAGCATTGGCGAAACTCAAACCCGTTTTTGCAGCCAATGGTCAGGTAACAGCGGGAAATTCTTCCCAAACTTCTGATGGTGCAGCATTTGTCCTTGTCATGTCGGAACGCATGGTAAACGAACTTGGCTTACAACCTATTGCTCGCATGGTAGCCTACGCTGCTGAAGGAGTTCATCCTCGCATTATGGGCATCGGTCCCGTGGCAGCAGTTCCTAAAGCGCTTAAACAAGCTAACTTAAAACTTAGCCACATAGAATTAATAGAACTCAACGAAGCCTTTGCTGCACAGACCTTAGCAGTAATGCAAGAACTGGACTTAAATCCTGAAATTACCAATGTCAATGGAGGAGCCATTGCCTTAGGTCATCCTCTGGGATGCACAGGTACAAAACTTTCTATTCAGTTATTCAATGAGATGCGCCGCCGCAAGTTAAAATATGGCATGGTAACCGCTTGCGTAGGAGGCGGACAAGGCGTAGCAGGCATTTACGAGTTAATCTACTAAATACGCTCTGTTTTCTGCCGTTGTTAAATTTTTTGAATGGCAACGGCAGTACCAACTGAGTTTACTTGCAAGCCTACCTGAGTTTATCAGCTACTTTGTGATTCCAGCGAAGGGTATTAAGGATGTGTATCATATCCTCCGTAGTGTAGCGAATTAAAGGAGCCAGAGAATCGTTTTTTTGTGAGGTGGGAAAATAAAGCGAGGTGCGAAAAAAGTAACGCACCGAGTCAGTTACGTAAAACTGGAATGTTGTAGGCACATCCCCTTCTAGTTGGTACATGACAGCCGTCATGCCGCTAGGAGTCTTAGTAATGACTTCCTCAATAGACTCTGCACGAATGTTGTGTTTTTGAGCAAGTTTGTAGCAATCATTTACATAGTCGCGCAGGTCTTTGGGGCTTCGGATGATTTTGAAAGAAACGTTGATAGTAGCAGTAAAAGTAGGGTAGTAAATTTCCGTCCAAAACCGCTCTGCCATGAAAGAAGTATCGTTGAGTAATTTCGCATGAGCAGAGTACTCAAAACTATATGGCAGCGAGTCAGGGGTAGGAACGTATTGATGAGGAGGCAGGTGAATGTAATGATAACCTTTAGGCTTGGGTTTAAAATCTTTTTCTGAAGAACAGCCAACTGACAAAGTTATCCATATTGCCAAACTATACAGTGCTTTCAGCTGGAGCTTGCTTTTTGATAAATACTTTGACATTTTTAATTCGCTTTTTGTCCACCGACATAACAGTAAAGACAAAATTTTTAAAGCGCTTTTTTTCTCCTACCTTAGGCATACGTGCAAAAAGTTCCAAAAGTAGCCCCCCTAAAGATTCACTTTCTCCTTGCACCTCTTCAAAAAGGTTAATATCGATGTTTAACACGCGGCAAAAGTCTATTAGTAGGGTTTTTCCTTCAAATATGTACGTATTTTCGTTGATTTTTTTATACTGTAAGTCTTGCGTATCAAACTCGTCGTTAATTTCACCTACGATTTCTTCAATAATATCTTCCATGGTAATCAATCCTACGATACCGCCATATTCATCCACCACAATAGCCATGTGCACTCGCCTTGCTTGAAAATCCTTTAAGAGTTGGTCAATGCGCTTATTTTCAGGCACGAAAAAGACGTCTCGGCGGATAAGTTTGCGCCAGTCGAAATTGTTGTCTTCTTGCAAATATGGCAGGATGTCTTTTACATACAAAATGCCTTCAATATTGTCAATAGTCTCTGAATAGACTGGCAGGCGCGAATAACCCATTTCATGGATGTAGTCTAATAATTTGTGAAAGTTCCACTCTAAATTAGCTGCACAAATATCCATGCGCACCTGCATAATTTGCCGTACAGTGATGGTGCTAAAATTGACAATGCCCTTGAGAATTTCCTTTTGCTCTTGGCTTGTTTTCTCTGAGGTAGTGGTCAGTTCTAAGGCTTGATTGAGCTCTTCAATGGATACTTCATATCCTTTGCGCTTGATCCTGCTTTCCACTAGACGGCTCAACTGGAGTAAAACAAAGGAAATAGGGTACAAGAGATTGCTTAGCCACAAAATAGAAGTGGCTGTAAAACGAGCAAAATACAGTGCTCGTTGATTGGCGTATACCTTTGGCACTACCTCGCCAAAAAACACAATCATGAAAGTAACCACTAAGGTAAGAGCGGAAATTGCTAAGGTAGCTTGGGGGCTGTCCTTGCCAATGATGTCTATTAGCATGTAAGAAGAGAGAGTAACTATGCTAATATTGACTAAGTTGTTCAATATTAGCACCGTTGCCAGCAATCTGCGCGGATCGTTGAGCAAAATGGCAATATCCCGTTCTGTTTGAAGGTGGCTATCTCGGCACTGAGATAGCTGCTGCGGCTTGAGAGAAAAAAAGGCTACTTCCGAGCCAGAAATCAGTGCCGAGCCTATCAATAAAAGGCATAATACTACGCTTTCCACTAGGTAAACTAACCAATGAGAAGCAATAGCCATATTACCCTAACTATCTGCCATCTTAGATTAGAAAGGAAGTTCATCTTCTCCTGTCTCTGAGGATAAACTTGGATAATTAGTAGCGGCATCCAAAGAACTATCCTCTGATTTTTCAGCACTTCCTGACTTTTCGGATAGTTTTGTAGAAGCATCGCTAGATTTCTTGAAATAGGGTGGCTCTTGAGGTAGCGGAATTTCCCTGTCAGGGCGGTCTGCTATGCTAGCAGGGCTGCTTAATATTTGTACATTATTGCCTACAATTTCAGTAATGTATTTTTTAATTCCATCTTGCTCATACTCGCGAGTAGTGATTTTGCCTTCTATATACACTTTCATGCCCTTTTTAAGGTACTTTTCGGCAAATTCCGCATTGTGGCGCCACAGCACAATATTGTGCCACTCGGTAAGTTCCTTTCGCTCACCGTTTTCATCTTTGTAAGATTCAGAAGTAGCCACTGAAAAAGTAGCTACTGGGATGCCATTATTAGTATGCCTCACTAGCGGATCTCTACCTATGTAACCTATTAAAATCGCTTTATTGACCATACGCCATTGAATTTGTATAAAGATACTAAAAAAACGCCTTGCGCAAATAATTAACTACTAAAATAGGTTTGGGTAACTGATCCAATTCTTTCCAACTTACTACCTTGAGCGCTGAGATACCTTGCAGTTCCTGCCACAACTCCTTGCAAAGAACTACCAAATGCACAAAGCGCACTTGTAATACTTGGTGCGTAAGTGGGTGTTTGTAAACATCTGAAATATTGCATACCTCTACAGGCAAACTCGGTAATTTGACCCCTTTTGCTAGTCCTGTTAAGGATAACATAGGTTGTACTTCACTGTAAATTTGACCTAAAAGCGAATGCGACAAGGACAAGGATCGTTCTTCTACTAATGGAAAATCGTATAACCCTTGCCAGATATCACCACTTTGCCGCATTTTTACCAATACATAACCTTGATGTTCTATAATCAGATAAATCCAGTGGCGTTGCTTAGTCTTTAGTTTTTTTTCTTTTACAGGCAGTTGCTGTTGTTGCTGGTGAAGATAAGCATAACAGCAATGAGAGAAAATGCAACAAGAACACGCTGGAGCAAGGGGAGTGCACTGAATAGCTCCAAACTCCATAATGGCTTGATTGTACAGCGAGGGAGCTACCACCGACACACTCTGCTCCAATAATTGCTGGGCATATTGTGCAAAAATTTTTTTGCCTTTGGTAGAAGAGATATCGTCAGTAATGCCAAAAATTCTCGCTAGTACGCGGTAAACATTGCCATCCACTACCGCTATGGGTTCGTTATAAGCAAAAGAGGCGATGGCTGCTGCAGTATAGGGTCCTATTCCTTTGAGTTGAAGCAACTCTTTGTAGGAAATGGGAAATTTTCCATTGTATCGCTGCACAATTAGCCGAGCTGTAGCGTGCATATGCCGAGCTCGGGAGTAGTAGCCTAATCCTTGCCAAAGGCGCAGCACTTCTTCTTCCGAAGCAGCAGCTAAATGATGGACGGTAGGAAAAGCAGCAACCAATTTTTCGTAGTAAGGTAAGCCTTGTGCTACGCGAGTCTGCTGCAAAATTACTTCCGAAAGCCATATTAGGTAGGGATCGCTTGTATGGCGCCACGGCAAATTGCGTTTATTGCCCTGATACCATTCTCTGAGCAGTTTGCCAAAGAAAGGTAAATTGGTTATTGCTTGAGCCACTTGACGGGAATTACTTTATTTTCGTGATTGATAGCCGTTCCAGTGAGGATTTGCAAGTCTTTCACAAAGCGAAGTTGATAATATAAGTTTGCCGAACCAGTGTTATATTTTTCATCGCGGATTTCTATTTCCAACTGCAGGATGTTGCCATTGTAATGCACTTTGCGCACCAGGTAATTAGGCCGGTCTTTACAGGTAATTATCAACTGTTTATTAGGCAAATAAGCTATCTGGTACACATCGCGATAAGTTACATCGCTAGCGCCCCATTCTTCTTTCCAAGTGCCGACTAATTCCTGATAGGTTTTTGCTGGACTTATCAGTCGGCAGGAGCTCAGCAGCAACTGAAAACAAAGAAAATAAACAAGTACTTTCATCAAGATAGATAAATTAAAAAGGACTTGACATAAAGTCAAATCCTTCTGAATTTCGGCTAAGCAAAGGTAAAAGGCTTACTCCGTAGTTGGAGTTTCAGCAACGGGTGCAGTGGATGAACCTGCTGAAGAAGAAGTGGATTTTTTGCCTCCACGACGAGTCTTTTTTACTTTAGCCTTTTCAGAGGCTAGCATTACGGTGTTGTAATCCACCAGCTCCATCATGCACATCTCAGCGTTATCCCCTCGGCGGAGCTCTGTCCTGAGGATGCGTGTATATCCACCTGGTCGGTCAGCGACTTTGCGCGCAATTTCATCGAACAAAATGCGCACTGCTTCTTTATTTTGCAAGTAAGCAAACACCATGCGCCTGGAGTGCGTGGTATCAGTTTTTGACCTGGTAATCAAAGGCTCCACGAACTTGCGCAGTGCCTTTGCTTTTGCTACTGTGGTGTTGATTCTTTTATGAAGAATGAGCGCTACAGCCAAATTAGCCAATAAAGCCTTGCGGTGAGAGGCTGTTCGCCCTAAATGATTCACTTTTCTTCCGTGTCTCATAGGTGATTAGTCTTCGTCTAGCCTGTATTTGGATACATCCATGCCAAAAGTAAGGTTCTTGGAAGCAACCAACTGCTCCAGTTCGGTTAAAGATTTGCGACCAAAGTTGCGGAATTTCATCATTTCGGAAATTTCTAGCTGTACTAGGTCGCCCAGCGTCTTGATATCAGCTGCTTTTAGGCAATTATAAGCCCGCACTGAAAGGTCAAGTTCAGAAAGAGGTGTCTTGAGCAGCTTGCGCATGTGCAAAAATTCCTCATCCACCGTTTCTTCTTCTTCTTGCTTGGAGGATTCAAAGGTCATGGTTTGGTCAGAGAAGAGCATAAAGTGCTTAATGAGGATATTAGCTGCTCCCTTAAGTGCTTCTTCGGGATGGATAGAACCATCGGTCTGTACTTCTATTACAAGCCGTTCGTAGTCAGTTTTTTGTTCTACGCGAGTGTTTTCTACGCTGTACTTCACATTGCGAATAGGGGTGAAAATGGCATCGATGGGGATGTAGCCAAAGCTGTTGTCTGCCACTCGATTTTCTTCCGCTGGTACATAGCCACGCCCTTTGTCTAAGTATATATCCATTTCAAGGGATACTGAAGGATCCATAGTGCAAATGACGTGATCTGGATTAAGAATTTGGAAGTGGCTAGTAAACCTGCTAAAGTCGCCGGCTTTGAGAGCAGTTTGCCCCCTGACAGAAACAGTAAACTTCAAGTCGGGATTGTCTACCAGACGCTTGAAACGCACCATTTTAAGGTTTAAGACGATTTCTGACACGTCTTCTACAACCCCTTCTATGGTTGAAAACTCGTGAAGCACTCCACGTATTTTAATGCCGATAATTGCGTAACCTTCTAGTGAAGAAAGCAACACACGGCGCAATGCATTGCCAATTGTTACGCCGTACCCTTTTTCAAGTGGTTTGAATTCGAACAGACCATAAAACTCGTCTGCCTTCTCCATTACCACTTTGTCAGGCATTTGAAATGTGAGAATAGACATAGTTTAAACACTTTTTGTTACGCAACCTGTTAAGCAAAAAGCAAGAAAATAAGAGGTTATTTTGAGTAGAGCTCTACGATGAGTTGCTCTTTGATATTTTCTGGGATTTCTCTTCGTTCAGGCATGTAGATGAACTTGCCTGAGAGTTCTGTAGCGTTCCATTCTAGCCAAGGGTAGCGATTGACATGCCCTGAAACCGACTTTGTAATTACTTCTAAAGTTTTTGATTTTTCTCTAACGGCTACTACGTCTCCAGGTCGCAAAGTATAAGAAGGAATATTCACCACTTGCCCATTTACAGTAATATGTCTGTGACAGACCAATTGCCGCGCTGCTCTGCGAGTAGGAGCAATGCCTAGGCGATATACCATATTATCTAGGCGCGCTTCCAAAAGTTGCAACAAGTTCTCACCTGTTACCCCTCCCATGCGAGAGGCGCGGGCAAAGATGCGGCGAAACTGGCGTTCTAAAATGCCATAAATGTATTTGGCTTTTTGTTTTTCCATCAATTGCACAGCATACTCGGAGAGCTTGCGTTTTTTTCCTCTGCCATGCTGACCAGGAGGATATTTCTTATTCTTCAAAGCCTTGCAGTAGCCAAAAATAGACTCGCCGTAGCGTCTGGATATTTTTGATTTGGGACCAGTATATCTTGCCATTGGATTGTTACTGTTTGTTTTCTAAGTAATTGCTCTTTCAGTAGAAAAAAGAAAGATGCAAAGTAAATTACACGCGGCGCTTCTTAGGTGGACGGCAACCATTGTGAGGCAGCGGCGTTACATCTTTAATTGCTGTAATTTCTATGCCTGAACTTTGAATAGTTCTTATAGCAGACTCTCGCCCTGCTCCTGGACCTTTTACCAGTACTTCTGCCTTGCGCACACCCAAGTCATAAGCGGCTTTGGCACAATCAGCAGCAGCTACTTGAGCTGCATAAGGAGTATTCTTTTTAGAGCCTTTGAAGCCCATCTTTCCTGCAGAAGACCAGGCAATGACCTGACCTGCATTGTTGGTAATAGAAATAATAATGTTGTTAAAAGAGGCTTTTATGTGCACTTGCCCTATAGGCTCTACCTGAACCACGCGTTTTCTTGCTTTGTCCTTTCTTTTGCCTTGTTGTGTTGCCATATAACTTATTTCTTAGTTGCCATTTTCTTATTAGGTACTGTTTTGCGCTTGCCTTTGCGCGTACGAGCATTGGTTCTAGTTCTTTGTCCTCTTACGGGAAGTCCCTTGCGATGCCGCAAACCGCGATAGCAACCAATATCCATAAGGCGTTTAATGTTCAGTTGCACCTCGGACTTGAGCTCTCCCTCTACCTTATACTCCCTGTTGATAATTTCGCGAACCGCTTTTGATTCTGCATCGTTCCAGGTAAATACTTTGCGGTTGAAATCGATACCTGCTTTGGCTAAAATCTTCCTTGCCGAAGACCTGCCTATGCCATAGATGTAGGTAAGAGCTATCTCTCCGCGCTTGTTATCTGGAATGTCAACTCCTGCAATCCTTGCCATAGCGTATTTGGATTTAAATTAACCTTGTCTTTGCTTAAACTTGGGATTCTTTTTGTTAATGACGTATAGCTTCCCTTTGCGGCGAATGATCTTGCATTCAGGACTGCGCTTCTTAATCGATGCTTTAACTTTCATGGGCAATGAGGTTTATTACTTATAGCGTTGAATGATTCTTCCTTTGGTCAAATCGTAAGGCGACATTTCCAGCCTCACTTTATCACCGGGCAAAATGCGCACATAATTCATGCGCATTTTCCCAGAAATATGAGCAATAATTTGGTGACCATTTTCCAACTCAACGCGAAACATTGCGTTGGAAAGTGCCTCCACAATAGTGCCATCTAGCTCTATGTTTTCTTGCTTGGGCATATAGTATGCTAAAATTTGAATATCTGCTCTATGTATTGAAAAGTAGTTAGTATTTCTGTTTTGTTGTTATACAAAGCTACCGTATGTTCAAAATGGGCGGAAGGCTTTCGGTCTTTGGTGCGAATAGTCCATCCGTCTGCCTCGTGTACTACCTCGCGTTTGCCCATGTTAATCATGGGTTCTATGGCGATTACCATGCCATTTTGTATTTTAGCTCCCGTGCCTCGTTTTCCGTAATTAGGCACTTGTGGATCTTCATGCAGGTTTTTTCCCACTCCATGCCCCACTAATTCTCTCACTACTGAAAAGCCTCTTGCCTGTACATAGCTTTGAATAGCATATCCAATATCACCAATTCGCTTGCCAGGGGCTACTTGCGCTATCCCTTCGTAAAGAGCTTGCTTAGTTACTTTGAGCAGCTCCATTACATGAGCACTTACTTCACCCACTGGATAGGTGTATGCACAGTCGGCATGGTAGCCATTCATGTATACACCGCAGTCGATGGATACTATATCTCCCGACTTTAGCCGATAATTGCTAGGAATACCATGAACTACTGTTTCATTGACTGAAATACATAATGAAGCGGGATAGCCGTTATAGTTATAAAACGAAGGCACTGCTCCATGGTCTCTTATAAACTCTTCTGCTCTTTTGTCGAGCTCTTTAGTAGTAACTCCCTCAACAATTAACTTAGCAATTTCGCCGTGTACCCTGCTGAGTAGTTCGGCACTTTTTTTAATCCCCTCTAAATCTGCTGCACTTTTGTAGTAAATCATACTAAGCAACAGCCACGTTACCAGTGCGCCCTTTTACCTTACCCGTTTTCATCATTCCTTCATAGTGGCGCATGAGCAAGAAACTTTCTATTTGCTGCAACGTGTCAAGAATCACTCCTACCATAATGAGTAAGGAGGTACCTCCATAGAACTGAGCAAATTCCATGTTTATTCCTGCAATGCTAGCAAAAGCAGGTAAGATGGCAATCACCGCAAGGAACAGAGCCCCAGGAAGAGTAATTCGGTCAATGATATGGCTGATGTAGTTAGCAGTGTCTTCGCCGGGTTTTACCCCAGGGATAAAACCGCCATTGCGTTTCATTTCATCAGCTAGCTGCGTTGGATTGACTATAATAGCTGTGTAGAAAAACGTAAACACTACAATCAAAATAGCAAAAAGCAAGTTATATTGCCATGAAGTAAAGTCAGAAAAGGTAGTGGCGATGTAATTTGCCCAGTCGTATCTATCTGCCAATGTAGAAGCCAATAAAGAGGGCAAAAACATAAGCGATTGAGCAAAAATAATGGGCATTACACCCGCTGCATTGATTTTCAAGGGCAAATAAGAGCGCTGGGCTCCTAACATAGTCAGTTTTTTGCTACGCGGTCCACTACCTGCTATTTGCTTAGCGTACTGCACGGGAATTCGCCGAACTGCTTGAGTTACTAGCACCACGCCCATGACAACAAAAAACAGCGCTACTAACTCAATCAAAAACAGCAACAGCCCTGCAGAACCTCTTGAAGCCCCTTCGGCTATTAGTGCAGCAGGAAAGCGCGATACAATGCCAATCATGATAAGCATCGAAATGCCGTTACCGATACCTTTTTCTGTAATTCTTTCACCCATCCACATGCAGAAAATAGTTCCTGCAGTAAGGATAATCATTGCACTGAAGGTGAAAAAGGTTCGGTTAATTATTACCGCTTCTGGCTGGGGTTGAATAATAGTGCCTGCAATGTAAGCAGAAGATTGGACTAAAGTAATCAAAATGGTGAGCACGCGAGTGATTTGGTTCATTTTCTTGCGCCCCGACTCGCCTTCTTTTTGCATTTTTTGAAAATAGGGGACCGCCACCGTGAGCAATTGGATCACAATGGAGGCTGAGATGTAAGGCATAATGCCCAAGGCGAAGATGGAAGCACGCGAGAACGCCCCCCCTAGCAAAGTATCTAGTAACCCTAAAATTCCTTTTGAAGAGCCGCCGCTTGAAAGCAAAGTTGGATCTAGACCAGGCAAGACGATGTAAGAACCTAGTCGGAAAATGATTAGTAGCCCTAGCGTAAATAGAATTCGGTTTTTTAGCTCCTCAATCGAAAAGATATTTTTGATGGTAGTGATGAACCTTTTCATAAGCGGCTCGAATGGTTTAAAAGTTATATTTTAATCGCCTTGCCTCCGACTTTCTCAATATTGGCGATAGCAGAGGCAGAAAATGCGTGAGCACTTATCTCCACAGCAGAAGTAAGAGTTCCTCTGCTAAGAATTTTGATCAAATCTTTTTTAGCTACCATGCCATGCTGATACAAAAATTCTGGTGTAATCGTAGTAACACCTGTCTTTTCAACCAGCGCTTGAATATCGTCCAAGTTCACTGGTTTGTATTCTATGCGGTTAATGTTCTTAAAGCCGAACTTAGGAATACGGCGATAAAGAGGCATTTGACCTCCTTCGAAGCCTATTTTGCGTTTATAGCCAGAACGGGACTTATCCCCTTTATGTCCGCGCGTAGAGGTTCCGCCTTTGCCAGAACCAGGACCACGCCCTAGGCGAACTTTATTGAAAACTGAGCCTTTAGCAGGTTTTATTTCGTGGAGTCTCATTTTGTATTTGCATGTTTTAGATAACCCAAAAAAACTACTGTTCTACTTGCTCTACTCGCACCAAATGCGCTACTGTGCGCACCATGCCCATAATTTGAGGGGTTGCTTCTTTTTCTACAGTGCGATTGATTTTTCCCAACCCAAGAGCTTTTATCGTCGCTTTTTGATTCTTGGGTCGGTTAATAGTGCTTCTCACTTGAGTAATTCTTATTTTAGCCATAATACTTACCCATTGAATACTTTGCGCAAGCTCACTCCTCTGTGTTCTGCAACTGTTTTGGGGTCTCGCATTTTACTTAACGCATCGATAGTGGCTTTTACCACATTGTGTGGGTTAGAAGATCCCTTGGACTTTGCCAGTACATTAGTAATGCCAGCAGATTCCAAAACTGCTCGCATCGCACCGCCAGCAATGACTCCTGTTCCTGGAGCGGCAGGCTTGAGCAGTACCTTGCTACCACAAAACTTGCCTTCCATTTCATGCGGCACGGTATCTTTAATTATAGGTACTTTAATGAGGTGTTTTTTGGCATCGTCTATTGCTTTGGTGACAGCGTCGCTTACTTCATTTGCCTTGCCTAAACCGTAGCCAACGATGCCTTTTTTATCTCCTACTACCACAATGGCAGAAAAGCTAAAACGCCGTCCTCCTTTTACCACCTTGGCTACGCGTTTGATAGCTACTACCCTATCGAAAAGCTCTATTTCACTAGCTTTGATACTTTTGATATTTGCCTGAGACATTGTTTTGTTTTTTTTAGAATTTAAGACCTGCTTCGCGTGCTCCTTCTGCAAGAGATTTTACATTTCCATGGTACAAATAACCATTGCGGTCAAACACAATTCGCTCAATTCCTTGCTGAAGGGCTCGTTCAGCGATTCGTTTGCCTACTTCTCTGGAAATGGCCACATTAATAGAACGCTTGCTGTTGAACTCGCGCGAGGAAGCACTGGCGAGCGTAACTCCGCGGTCATCATCTATGAGCTGGGCGTAAATAGCTGTATTGCTTCGAAAAACGCTCAGCCTTGGCACACTTGCCGTACCCCGAACGCGGGCACGGATGCGCTTTTTAATTTTTAGCCTTCTAAGTATTTTCTTGCTTATCATACAAACAAAGTACTATTTCTTAGCAGCAGTTTTGCCTGCTTTGCGGCGAATTACTTCATCTACGTACTTAACACCTTTGCCCTTGTAAGGCTCAGGTTTGCGGAAAGAGCGTATTTTAGCTGCAATCTGCCCTAGCAATTGCTTGTCTATGCTCTCTAGCGTAATAAGCGGTGCCTTGCCCTTAGGAGTTTCAGCAGTTACTTTAACTTCATTAGGAACGGCAAAGACAATACCGTGAGAGTACCCTAAACTAAGTTGTAACAGCTGCCCTTTTGCTTCTGCTTTATAACCTACTCCTATTAGTTCTAATTGCTTTTTAAAGCCCTGTGATACGCCAATTACCATATTATTGAGCAAGGCTCGATAGAGACCGTGTAATGCTTTGTGGCGTTTTTGGTCAGTTGGGCGCTGCACCAGAATTTTACCCTCCTCTACTTTAACACTAATGTCGGGGTCTATTTTCTGGCTCAGCGTACCTTTAGGACCTTTAACAGTCACTGTATTATCAGCGGCTATTTGAACTGACACACCCGCAGGAAGTGCTATGGGTTTATTTCCTATGCGCGACATATTCCCTTTAAGTTAGTACACGTAACAAATTACTTCACCACCTACGTTAAGTTCTCTGGCTTCTTTGTCTGTAATCACCCCTTTGGAAGTAGAGATAATGGCAATGCCTAGCCCATTGAGCACTCTAGGCAAGGCGTTAGATTTGACATATTTGCGCAAACCAGGTTTGCTGACTCTTTCTAAGTGAACTATGGCAGGTTGTTTAGTGACAGGGTGGTACTTTAGGGCAATTTTAATTGTGCCATACGCACCATGGTCCTCAAACTTGTATTTTTGAATATACCCTTTTTCGTACAACAACTTGGTAATTTCCTTCTTCATTTTAGAGGAAGGAATTTCAACCACCCGATGTCTTGCACGGATGGCATTTCTTATTCTTGTCAGATAGTCAGCTATCGGATCGGTCATTGTCTTTTAGATTTTTTACTGAATTGGTGCGCTTTTACACGGACAATAAAAAAGGACAATTGTTACCAGCTTGCTTTAGTAATGCCTGGAATTCTACCGTCAGAAGCCATTTCTCGGAAGATAACGCGACAAACACCGAACTTGCGCATGTATCCACGCGGTCTGCCTGTAATTTTGCAACGGTTGTGCAAGCGCACTGGAGAAGCATTACGAGGCAGTTTATCGAGGGCTTCCCAGTTTCCTGCTTTTTTGAGTTCTTCTCTTTTTTTTGCGTATTTGGCTACCAAACGCGCTCTCTTTGCTTCACGCGCTATTACGGATTTCTTTGCCATATATTATTTGTTTTGATTTCTAAACGGCATTCCGAGTGCTGCCAGCAGGGCACGTCCTTCTTCGTCAGTTTTTGCAGTGGTAACGAAGGTAATATCCATGCCCGAAATTTTGTTTACCTTGTCGATGCTGATTTCGGGGAATATGATTTGCTCTTTGATGCCCAAGGTATAGTTGCCGCGTCCATCGAAGCCGCTGTCGCTAACGCCTCTAAAGTCGCGCACGCGAGGAAGAGCAATAGTAACTAAGCGGTCTAAAAATTCGTACATGCGGTCGCCTCGCAAGGTAACACGTACTCCGATCGGCATATTTTCCCGCAATTTAAAATTAGAAATTGCTTTGCGTGCTCTGGTGGGTACGGCTCTTTGTCCGGCGATGGCAGTGATTTCTTCTATGCCTATTTCAATGAGCTTTTTGTCTGCTACCGCCTGACCGATGCCTTTGTTAATACATATTTTTACCAGTCTAGGCACTTGCATGACAGACTTATAGGCAAACTTTTCCTTTAACGCCGGAACGACTTCGCGAAAGTATTTTTCCTTTAATCTCGGTTTAATCATTGTTGGCTAATGATAGTTTCACCTGACTTTTTAGAATACCTTTCTAGCTTACCAGCCGCATTTCTACGGCGCCCAATTCGGGTAGGTTCTCCCGTTTTGGGATCGATTAGCATGAGGTTGCTAATGTGGATGCCCGCTTCTTTTTCTATAAATCCGCCTTCTGGGTTGTCATTAGAAGGTTTTACAGCTCGCTTTACGATGTTCAGTCCTTCTACGATAGCGCGTTGTTTTTTGGTAATGATTTTAGTGATAGTGCCTATTTTGCCTTTTTCATCCCCAGCAATTACCATTACCTTATCTCCGCGCCTAACGTGAAATTTTTGAGGCTTTTGAAGGTTTTTTTTCATGTTTTTTGACAGTTTAAAGAACCTCAGGAGCTAAGGAGATGATTTTCATAAACTGCTTTTCGCGCAATTCGCGGGCTACGGGTCCGAAAATACGCGTACCGCGCGGCTCGTCTTGGTTGTTCAGCAGCACTACGGCATTGTCATCAAAGCGGATGTAAGAACCATCCTTGCGGCGCACTTCTTTTTTTGTACGGACTACTACTGCTCTTACTACAGTGCCTTTTTTAATGCTGCTCGAAGAAAGAGCAGACTTCACAGTAACTACTACTTTATCTCCTACAGTAGCATAGCGTTTGCGCGTACCTCCCAATACGCGAATGACGAGTACTTCTTTAGCGCCGCTGTTATCTGCTACGTTGAGTCTGGATTCTTGCTGTATCATTGCTTTGTAAAGTTAAGGTTACTTTGCGCGCTCAATGATTTCCACTAAACGCCAGCGCTTGAGCTTGCTTAGTGGACGAGTTTCCATGATTTTTACAGTATCTCCTTCTAAGCACTCGTTTTTCTCATCGTGGGCATAAAACTTAGTGGTTTTCTTCATGAACTTGCCGTACACTGGGTGCTTGACCCGCCGCTCCACTGCCACGACAATCGATTTGTCCATCTTATTGCTGACCACCACTCCTATGCGAACTTTTCTTTGATTCCTTTTTTCCATTGTTTTACTTCTGGGTAGTAGCTTGTTTTTTCTTAGCAGTCAAAATGGTTTTTAATCTTGCAATTTCGCGCTTTGTGTTGCGCAGTTGCATGGGATTTTCCAACTTAGAAACTGCATGAGCAAAACGCAATCTGCGCAAGGTTAGAGTAGCTTCCTGAATTCTTTTTTCTAGTTCTTCAACAGAAAGCTGATGCAAATGGGCATGCTTTTTCATAAGAGCGCAGATTATTGGTTAGCTTTTAACTCATTGGCAACGACGAACTTGGTAACGATGGGCAGCTTGTGAGCAGCCAGCCGCAAAGCCTCCTGTGCAAGGGCTTTATCTACTCCACCTGCTTCAAATAAGATAGTGCCAGGCTTTACGGGAGCTACCCAATACTCGGGTGAGCCCTTTCCCTTTCCCATGCGCACTTCAGCAGGTTTTTTGGTAACAGGCTTATCGGGAAAAATGCGAATCCACACCTGCCCTTCGCGTTTCATGGCACGCGTCATTGCAATGCGAGCAGCTTCTATTTGGCGCGCTGTAATCCACCCAGGCTCTAAGGCTTTAATGCCATACTGACCAAAAGCTAACGTATGACCGCGCTGCGCAATGCCTTTTACGCGCCCTTTCTGCTGCTTTCTGAATTTAGTCCTTTTAGGCTGTAACATGACTTCTTCAGGATTTGATTATAGCAAACTCACAAAACTCGCCTTTATTTAGGTCTTGCCGTAATTGAGCAATACCCAACTTCTTTTAATTTACCCATCTTTTTACTCGGCTATGCGACGGGACTTTTGCCCGTGTCATTTACAAGCAGAGTTTCCCATCGCTTGCATTTTTAGGACTGCAAAGTTAGTACACTATTTGTACTATGCAAATTCTGTCTGAAATATTATTAGAAAAACTTGCCACGTCCGTGGAAAGGCGTTGCAATGCAGCAGGTTTCCCTCAGAATTTTGTTAATTTGAGCAAAAACTCCCCTCCAAAAAAGCTTTTTTACGTATGTACCTTGCGTAATACTTGCTTCAAACCGTTAAACCTATGCAACGATACAGCATTCTTTGGGCAGATGATGAAATTGAGTTGCTCAAGCCGTATATTCTTTTTCTTTCACAGAAAGGATATGATGTTACTCCTGTCAACAGTGGAGCTGATGCGCTAGAGAAGTTTGCTACTCATTCCTTTGACGTAGTATTTTTAGATGAGAACATGCCAGGCATGAGCGGGCTAGAAACTTTATCCCAAATGAAAACCATGCGCCCTCACGTGCCAATAGTAATGATTACCAAAAGTGAAGAAGAAAGCATCATGGAAGAAGCCATCGGCTCTAAGATTGATGACTATCTCATCAAACCAGTAAACCCCAGCCAAATTATTCTTTCCATTAAAAAGCTCCTTGATCAAAAGCGCATCATCAGCGAAAAGATCACTCAAAGCTATCAACAAGATTTCCGCAATATCATGATGGCTTTCAGCGAGGAACTCGACCATCAGGCGTGGACAGAAGTATATAAAAAGCTCATTTATTGGGAGTTAGAAATAGAAAACAGCAACAATCAAAGCATGTCCGAAGTCCTGCAAATGCAAAAAAGCGAAGCCAACACCAACTTTGCCAAGTTTGTCATGAAGCACTACGAAGATTGGCTCAATGATCCAGAGGTAGAAAAACCTCTGATGTCTCATCAGTTGTTGCGCAAAAAGCTCTTCCCTAAACTCAATGGTGAAACTACCTTTTTTCTGCTAATAGACAATCTTCGATATGACCAGTGGAAAGCCCTTGAACCTTTATTCACTCAATATTTCAACATAGAACAAGAGACAGCTTATTATTCCATTTTGCCCACCACCACTGCTTTTGCCAGAAATGCCATTTTCGCTGGTGTACTTCCTACTGAAATTGAGAAAATAATTCCCCAGTTTTGGAAAGATGACGAGGATGAAGGCGCTAAAAACAACAACGAAAAAGAACTACTTCAATACCAATTAAAACGCAATCGGCTTGAGGGCTTGCGTTTTAGCTATCACAAAGTGATTCATCACCATCAGGGCAAGGGGTTGGTAGAATCGTTTAATAATCTGTTGCACAACCAGCTTAATGTTATCGTATACAACTTTGTAGATATGCTTTCCCATGCCCGCACCGACACTGAAATGATCCGCGAGCTGGCACCCGATGAAGCAGCCTATCGCTCTATTACTCGCTCATGGTTTGCCCACTCTCCTGTAGTAGAAATGGTGCGCAGAATTGCCGAGAAAAAATGCCGTTTAGTGATTACTACCGACCATGGTACTATCCGCACTACTAAGCCTTACAGAATCATCGGCGATAAAAATACCAATACCAACCTGCGCTACAAACAAGGCAAAAGCCTAGACTACGATCCCAAATATGTATTTGTGTGCAAAAAGCCAGAAGCGCTTCATTTGCCGCGCTACAACGTCTCCACTTCTTATGTCTTTGCAACAGAAGACTATTTCTTTGCCTATCCCAACAACTTCAATCACTACGTAAAGTATTACAAAGATACCTTTCAGCACGGCGGCATTTCTTTGGAAGAAATGATAATTCCCTATGTAGCATTAATTCCTAAATAGTCTACTGATTACCTCGAATTGGGCATAAAAATTACTGCCAGAGCTTTGCAAGTTTTTCGCTGGATCTCTGGCAGTACATGGATTGGAGTATAGCAAATTTTCAAAAATTGTTGCAAGGGATCAAGCACCTTTAGGACGCAAGGCGCGCACTTGGCGACCTGCCTGCCACATTTCGGAATTGCGCATGGCAGCAAGTTCTTCTTCGAGGCGTTGGCGATAATCAGGGCGGGAGTTGGCTTTGATAACAATAGCGGCTTCTTTTCCACTAGCTACACTTTCGTACAAATCTCTGAACACTGGAGCTGTAGCCTCGCGAAAACGATGGCGCCAGTCCAATGCACCGCGCTGAGCAGTCGTGGAGCAGTTGGCATACATCCAATCCATGCCGTTTTCTCCTACCAGCCGAATAAGGCTTTGCGTGAGCTCTTCTACTGTTTCATTAAAGGCTTCGCTAGGGCTGTGTCCTTTTTCTCTTAGAATGTTGTATTGAGCCTCCATAATGCCTGCTAAAGCTCCCATAAGGACACCGCGCTCGCCTGTAAGGTCGCTAAAAACTTCTTTTTCAAAAGTAGTCTCAAACAAATATCCCGAACCGATGCCGATTCCTAGAGCAATTACGCGCTCGCGAGCACGTCCTGTGGCGTCTTGATAGATGGCATAACTAGCGTTGAGCCCTTCCCCTGCCAAGAATAAACGGCGCAAGCTAGTGCCTGATCCCTTAGGAGCTACCAAAATTACATCTATATCTTTAGGAGGGATAATGCCTGTTTGGTCGTTGTAAGTAATGCCGAAGCCGTGAGAAAAATAAAGTGCCTTTCCTGGAGTTAGGTAAGGGCTTACGGTAGGCCACATGGCAATTTGTCCTGCATCAGAGAGCAAATATTGGATAATGGTGCCTCGACTACAGGCTTCTTCAATAGTAAATAAGGTGTGTCCTTCTACCCAGCCATCGGCGAGGGCTTTGTCCCACGTTTTAGTGCCTTTGCGCTGTCCTACAATTACGTTGAAGCCGTTGTCGCGCAGGTTGAGAGCCTGACCAGGACCTTGTACTCCATAGCCAATAACGGCTATTGTCTCACCTTGAAGTACTTGGCGAGCATGTGCCAGCGGAAATTCTTCTCGCGTTACTACCTCTTCAATTACTCCACCAAAATTGATTTTTGCCATAATGAACAAAATTGTTTGTGTGTCAAAAAAGCAATTACGAAGTTGGGCTCAAGTTCGGAATTTTTTTGAATATGTAGCTAGTTATGCAATAATTCGGCTGTCTGTAATCAAAGGAGTTTGTCCGCCGCGTAAAATAGAATTGCCGTTAAAGAGTTGCCTTTGGTCTATTGTGATTCCTTCCAGCCAATCACTCTCATGGATTTGCCCACTCTGCCCAAAGGCTTCAAGGGCGTTCTGATAGCAAACCTTACGCACATCAGTGGGACTGATACCCCTTTCCAGCATTAAACTGGCGGTTTTGGGAACTGCCAACGGGTCGCTAATGCCCCAATCGGCGGCGCTGTTAATAAAAATGCGTTCTGAACCATAACGACGCACAATTTCTATCATGCGCTCATTGCCCATTTTACTGTGGGGATAAATGCTAAAAGCAGCCCAAAAACCTCTATCAAGAACTTCTTGCACAGTTTCTTCGTTGTTGTGGTCTATAATAACTTTTTGGGGTGAAAGCCCGTGTTCGATACATAGATCCATGCTGCGGCTTGTACCGCGTTTCTTGTCTCGGTGAGGAGTGTGAACTTGCACCAGTAGGTCGAGTTCTTTAGCCATTTCCAATTGAGCGCGGAAATATTTTTCTTCCAAAGGGGTTTGCTCATCAAAACCAATCTCACCAATTCCTAAAACGCCTTCTTTCATTAAAAATAGTGGAAGTAACTCCATAACGCCTTCTGCTAAGACTTCATGATTAGCCTCTTTAGCATTCAGCCCTACAGTGCAGTAATGCCGAATGCCAAACTGACTCGCTCTAAAGCGTTCCCACCCTATGAGCATGCTTAAGTAATCTTTGTACGTACCTACTTCCGTTCTGGGCTGCCCTTGCCAAAAAGCTGGCTCTATTACAGCTACAATTCCAGCAGCCCGCATAGCTTGATAGTCATCCGTGGTGCGGGAGACCATATGGATATGCGGATCGATGAAAATCATAACAGCTTATCTTAGTTAATATTTTTGTGTTTCTTCTTCTGGTTCAGCCAAAGGCTCTGGACGTCTGCTTCTTTCACGAGGTAGCTCTACTTTCAAAGTTTGCTTGACGGTAGAATCACTAGCGCGAATTTCTACCGTGTACTCCCCTGGAGGTAGATAATATTTTCCATTCTCTGCCGCTGAAAGTACAACGCTTTTGCCAGTTTTATCTTCCAGTTCTTTGCGCAAATCAGCTACGGCATGTTCTTCTAGGGTTAAATCATATTTGACAACGTTAAGCCCCGCTTCACTTTCATCGCTAAGCTCTTTGAGTACTACTCCCCCTGCAGAAAAAATGCGTATGTTGCTAATAGCGCTCTTGATAGTATAGTTGAGATAGAAAACTATTTCAACTTCTGGCGTGATAGGCTCGGCAAAATTGCGCTGCCTTCCCCATGATTCTGAGGCTGTAACAGGAGCGATGGCAAAAGCATGTAGAGGTTTAAGGAGTATCTCTTGGTTAAGTTGTTGAATATGTTGGACATCTGCTATGTAAATTGATCTGCCATGCGTACCCACCACCAGCTTTTTTTCTCGAGGATGGATGCGCAAATCATGCACCGCCACCGCAGGCAAGCCCTTGCTCATGGCAGAAAAAGAAGTGCCTCGGTCAAAAGAAATGTAAACACCGTGATCGGTGCCTACGTAGAGAATTTGGTCGTTGAGGGGATCTTCGCGCACCACATTAATGGGTTCGGCTGGCAAGTTAGTTCCAATGCGCTTCCAGTCTTGTCCGTAGTTGTCCGAAACGTATAAATAAGGCTCAAAATGGTCATAGCGATAGCCGTTGAGCGATACGAACACGCGCCCTTCTGCATGGTGAGAAGCTACCACTCGGCTCACCCATAGTTTTTGCGGCAAAGGGTCGGAAATGCGCGTCCAAGTATAGCCGCCGTCTTTTGAAAGGTGCACAAATCCATCGTCTGAACCCACATAAATGAGCCCAAACCGCAGAGGCGATTCGTCAATAGTGGTGAGAGTTCCATAAGGTACATTTCCCTTTATGCCGCCTGCGGTCAAGTCTTGAGAAAGGGTTTGCATGGTCTCGCCCTTGTCCAAAGAACGATGAAAGCGATGCGAGCCCATGTAGAGCACATCTTGGTTATGCCTTGATAAGTGAATAGGAGTTTGCCAGTTCCATCGGTAAGGAGTCTGACCTAATTCATGGCGAGGAGTGATAGATTTGCGTTCTCCTGTTTTAGTGTTAATTCGAAAATAATTGCCAAACTGAAATCCTGTGTAAACAGTGGCGTTATCGCGAGTGTCTATTTCTACTTGCATGCCATCGCCGCCCAGTAAGAGCTGATAAGGATAGCGCCCTGTATCATGCCAGTTAGAACTGTATTGATAAGTAGCAGGTCCATACCAAACGCCATTGTCTTGTAAACCTCCATATACGTTAAACGGTTGTGCCATATCTACATTAATGGCATAAAACTGACCTACGGGTACGGTATTGAGTTTATGCCAACTCTCTCCATCGTCGTAGCTAATATTTACGCCGCCGTCATTGCCTGCAATAAGATGTCCTGCTCGGTTAGGGTTAATCCAAAGAGCGTGATGATCAGCGTGGACATTGTCGCCATTAATGGACTTCCACGTTTTGCCGCCGTCTTCTGAGCGAATCAGAGGCACACCCAGCAAGTAAACCCTTTCTGCATTTCGGGGATCAATGCGAATTTGACCAAAATAATAACCATAGGTAAAAAACAAGCCATCAAGAGGTTTGTCATGGGTCTTGCGCCACGTTTTGCCACCATCTTCTGAGCGATATACTTCAGCACCCTTTACCTCAATTTCAAACAAATCGTCATTAGCGTTGATAAAATCTGCCAATGCACTCACGGGATACTTTTTCTCGGCAATATCCCTCTTTACTGACTGCGGCGTATACTTAGAAGGGAAACCATAGCGCTCAAAATAGGCTTGCAGGTCTTCATCAGGCAGTTTGGCAAATTCCTCTGCCGTCATGGTGCGAAACGCTGAAGGCTTAATAACTTCCTTAGCAACAGGTTTTTCGCTGGGTCGTTTTTCTTGATTGTCCACTACGGCATAGATAATGTTAGTATTTCCAGCAAATACGTTTAATCCTATTCTTCCTACTCCTTCTCCTGTAGGGAATCCACTGGTTGGGGTGGTGAGCAAAGTCCAATTTTCACCTCCATCTGTACTTTTGTAAATGCCTGAACCTTTGCCCGAGCCTTTAAAATTCCATGCCTGCCGAGAGCGCTCCCAGGTAGCTGCATAGAGTATTTTGGGATTAGAAGGGTCTATAACAAGATCGATAGCGCCCGTATTATCATCCACAAAGAGGGTTTTGCGCCATGTTTTACCTCCATCAGTAGTTTTGAAAACACCTCGTTCTGGATTAGAAGAATACAAATGTCCAATAGCTGCCACCCAAACGGTATTAGGGTCGGTAGGGTCGAGCACGATCCTGCCAATGTGATGTGTTTCTTCCAATCCAAGGTGCTGCCATGTTTTGCCTCCGTCGGTACTTTTGTAAATACCCGTACCTGCATAAGAAGAACGGCTAGAGTTATTTTCTCCTGTGCCCACCCAAATTGCGGAAGGAGTAGTGCCCTGCCACTGCACAGCTATATCGCCAATGGTCATGCTGGCTTGATGGTCAAACAGAGGAGTCATTTGAGTGCCGTTAGCAGTAGTGTACCACAAGCCTCCCGAAGCATAAGCTACCAGAAAATGAGAAGGGTCTGCAGGGCAAACGTCTAAATCGGTTACGCGCCCACTCATCACCGTGGGACCTATGCTCTTAAAGGGAATATTAGCAACTATAGAACCTTCTTGCAAGCGTTGGCGAATCTGAAAAGATTCCAAGCGACGTAGGGCAGAAGTAGGAGCGTAGGTAGCGGTAGTTGCATTACTTGTAGATTTCCGCTGAGCTTTCGCAGGGAGACAACCAAACATGCCCCATGCAAGTGCAATTAGCAAGTAATTGTAATATTTCATCGGCATTTGTGAGTATAAAGCTACTTTAAGATAAGCAAGAAACGTTTTTTACCCAAGTTGCGAAAATAATTCTTCAGCCGCATAGCTACAGGTATCATCAGGAGTGGCGAACTCCTATATGACTGCAGTGGAAAAGCGAAAAGCTGATCACAAAAGCAAATTTTGCCGAAGCCTTGCACTTAGCCTACTCGGTTTTATTTTTGTAAAGCACATCGGAAACATCCAACTAACTCACTTCCCAAGTGTCTGACTTAAACCAACAACCAAAAAATATGTCTCAGTCAACTTATGACCGTGCTGCAGGGCGTCGCTTTAGAGAAGCTATGCAAGCCGAATTCCCGCTCCAAATTGTAGGGGCTATTAACGCTAACCATGCTTTGTTAGCCACTCAATGCGGATTCAAAGCCATATATCTTTCAGGAGGAGGAGTGGCGGCTGGCTCTTTAGGCATTCCCGATTTGGGCATTACTACTTTAGACGATGTACTTACCGATGTGTACCGAATCACTAACGTAACTGATACACCTTTATTAGTAGATGTAGATACAGGATTTGGTCCTTCGGCTTTTAACATTGCCCGCACAGTTAAATCGCTTATCAAGGCGGGTGCGGCTGCTCTCCACATAGAAGACCAAGTAGGTGCTAAGCGCTGTGGACACCGTCCAGGTAAGGAATTGGTAAGCAAAGAAGAAATGATAGATAGGATAAAAGCTGCTGTAGATGCTCGCACAGATGCCAACTTTCTCATCGGAGCGCGCACCGATGCCCTTGCCAGCGAAGGACTTGAACTTACTTTAGAGCGCGCTGTAGCATACAAAGAAGCAGGGGCTGATTTTATTTTTGCCGAAGCAGTAACTAAGCTAGAGCACTACCGAGCATTTGTAGAAGCTACAGGAGCGCCCATTTTGGCAAATATTACTGAGTTTGGCAAAACGCCGCTTTACACAGTGGAAGAACTCCGCTCAGTAGGAGTGGCAATGGTTCTATATCCTCTTTCAGCTTTTCGCGCTGCTAATAAAGCTGCTTTAAATGTATATGAGCACATTCGCCGAGAAGGCACGCAAAAAAACGTCCTTCATACCATGCAAACGCGAGAAGAACTCTACCAATGCATTGGCTACTACGAATATGAACGCAAATTAGATAACTTATTTAAAAAGCAAAATCATGGCTGAAGAACAAGTAACTACTCCCAAATCTAAAAAGAGCGTTGCACTTTCTGGAGTTATCGCTGGCAATACTGCCATTTGTACCGTTGGCAGAAGCGGAAAAGAGCTCCACTATCGCGGCTATAACATCATTGATTTAGCCCAACACTGTGAGTTTGAAGAAGTTGCCTATCTGCTTATACATGGCTCTTTGCCTACTGCTTCACAATTGGCGGCTTATAAAAACAAACTTAAGTCTTTCAGAGAGCTCCCTGCAGTGGTAAAAAACGTGTTGCGGCAGTTGCCAGCGCATACTCACCCTATGGATGTATTGCGCACAGCCGTTTCTACGATGGGGTGCATATTACCAGAAAGCGAGCCTTATACACCTGCTGGTGCACGCCAAATTGCTGACCGTTTACTGGCTTCTTTGAGTTCCGCCTTGCTTTATTGGCATCACTATTCCCACAACGGAAAAGAAATCCAGTTGCAGACCGACCAAGACAGCATCGGAGGGCATTTTCTCCACCTGCTACACGGAGAAAAACCTCCCGCTAGCTGGGTAAAAGCCATGCATATTTCCTTAATATTGTATGCAGAACACGAGTTTAATGCTTCTACCTTTACCAGTCGCGTAATTGCTGGAACGGCATCCGACTTTTATTCCTGCATCACAGGAGCTATCGGAGCATTGAAAGGACCTAAACATGGAGGAGCAAACGAAGTAGCTTTAGATATCCAAATGCGCTACAACAGTCCAGAAGAAGCAGAAAACGACATCCGTCAGCGGCTTGCCAACAAAGAAATTATTATCGGCTTTGGGCACCCCGTCTATACTATCTCCGACCCGCGCAACGAGATCATTAAACAGGTAGCTTATCAACTTTCACAAGAAGCCAATAATACTTTGCTTTACCGCATCGCTGAGCGCATAGAGTCTCTCATGTGGAATGAAAAGAAAATGTTTCCCAATTTGGATTGGTTTTCAGCAGTATCATATCATCAAATGGGAATTCCCAAGCTGATGTTTACGCCTATTTTCGTGCTTTCTAGAACAGCAGGCTGGAGCGCTCACATCATCGAGCAAAGGATGGACGGCAAAATTATACGCCCTAGTGCTAATTACATCGGTCCAGATAATCAAACTTTTGTTCCTATTGACCAACGTGGTTAAACGGTTAAACAAATGTAGATTTTATGGCATCCTACATTTCCAATGAACGACCACAACCCGATGAGGTATTAGTTCGGATTGCGGACTATGTACTCAACTACCAGATAGAAAGTCCTCTTGCATGGCAAACGGCGCATTACTGCTTGCTAGATACGCTAGGATGCGGCTTTGAAGCTCTTTCTTATCCAGCTTGTACAAAGCTACTTGGTCCCATCGTACAGGGAACCATCGTGCCCAATGGCGCTAAAGTACCTGGCACGCAGTTTCAACTAGACCCCGTGCAGGCAGCCTTCAACATCGGTGCTATGATCCGCTGGCTGGATTTTAACGACACATGGCTGGCTGCAGAATGGGGACATCCGTCAGACAACCTAGGAGGCATTTTAGCCACTGCGGATTGGCTTTCCAGAACAGCAGTAGCCAACGGCAAAGCCCCCGTACGGGTCAAGGACGTTCTCGATGCCATGATTCGCGCTCATGAAATTCAAGGCGTTCTTGCACTGGAAAATGCCTTTAATCGTGTAGGCTTAGACCATGTCATTTTAGTGAAAATAGCTTCTACAGCAGTGGTAAGCAAGTTGCTGGGTCTTTCACGGGAAGAAATTATTAACGCTCTTTCCTTGGCGTTTGTGGACGGACATCCGCTGCGCACCTATCGCCATGCTCCCAATACAGGCAGTCGAAAATCTTGGGCGGCAGGCGATGCCACTTCACGAGCAGTTCGCCTGGCACTAATTGCTAAAACGGGAGAAATGGGCTATCCTTCTGTGCTTACTGCCAAAACATGGGGCTTTTACGAGGTGCTCTTTAGAGGCAATTCGTTTAAGTTCCAACGCGATTTTGGCTCTTATGTAATGGAAAATGTCTTGTTTAAGATTTCTTTCCCTGCTGAGTTCCACGCACAAACTGCTGTAGAAGCTGCCATGATTATTTACCACCGCCTTAAAGAAATGGGCAAGTCCAGCCAACACATTCGGCGCATTGCCATTCGCACTCATGAGGCAGCTATCCGAATTATTGATAAAAAAGGTCCACTGTACAATCCCGCTGACCGCGACCATTGCATTCAATACATGGTAGCTGTGCCCCTTATCTTTGGGCGACTCACTGCGGCCGATTACGAAGATGACGTAGCAGCTGATCCACGAATCGATGCTTTGCGAGAGAAAATTACCTGTAGGGAAGATCCCCAGTTTACGAAGGATTATCACGACCCAGACAAGCGCTCTATTGCCAACGCTCTGACCGTAGAACTGGATGACGGCACTGTACTTGACGAAGTAGTGGTAGAATATCCCATTGGTCACAGGCGCCGTCGGCAGGAAGGCATTCCCATCCTGATAGAAAAGTTTAAAACTAATCTTGCACGGCGATTCCCAGAAAAACAACGCCAACAAATTCTCCAACTGGCTTTAGATTACGATAAGCTCATCGCAACGCCCGTGCATGAGTTTGTGGACATGATGGTCATTTAGTCAAACAAGGTAGTAAGTGGATATCTCCCCACTTACTACTATTTTTTACTGTCATGCAGCACTTCGATTCAACTTCTTTGGGCGACTGCCTCATCACTTTGTGCCATCTCTTTTTTACTTGCTTGTTTACTTGCTTGCAGCCAAAAATCACCGCCACCAGAAAGGAAGTTTTGCCTAATTAAATAGTAACTTTAGCATTGCTTCCACGATGCAAAACTTATTTCACTATGCTTACCGAAAAACAGATCGAGCTACTTGCATCGCGTTGCAAATTTTGCCAGCAGCTAGCGGAGGAAGAGTTTTTGCCGCTTTTCTGCCATCTTTGCCTTAATGAGTCAGTTGAGTGCCAGCTTAGAGAAACCTATCCCGAGCACGTGTATATTGAGGTGCCTTTTTTCTCCCCACTGCCTCCCCAGCTAGCGGATCAGTTTGTAGTAATGTTATGGTTGATTTACGAAAAGACTGACCGGACAGTAGCCTCATGGCAAGGAGTTTTTTCAGTAAATAAATCAGCAGGGGAGCAAACTTTAGCAGAAAAATTTAGCAATTATGCTCGGCAAGTGGTGCCACAGTTTGCCAGAATTCGCGATTTGATTTGTGCAAAAGTTTCAACGCTATATTTCAAAACTCCTCCATTAGCAAATCTATAGTGCGTTTTTCCAAGCTGGTTGCTTTAATGCGCACCTGCACTATATCACCCAGCTTAATTATTCGCTTGTATCTTCTGCCTACAAGGCAGTAGTTGTTGGGGTCGTGTTCGTAATAGTCTCCTGGAATATCGCTTATGCGCACCATTCCTTCGCAACGGGTATCAAGAAGTTCTACGTAAATGCCCCATTCTGTAACGCCTGTCACTATTCCAGGAAGTAGTTTGCCACGCAATTTGCCAGCTTTTTGTAATTCCTCAATTAGTTCTACTTGTTTGTATCTAATACTGGCGCGTTCAGCATCGGCAGCGCGTTTTTCCATAGCGCTGCTGTGTTTGCAGCGTTCCTCATACTCTTGGCGATTAACAGGTCCGCCTCCGTTAAGGTAGTGATACAAAAGTCGGTGCACCATCATATCAGGATAGCGCCTGATAGGGGAAGTAAAGTGGGTATAGTGCTTAAAGGCAAGTCCAAAGTGGGGTAGCGGTTCAGTAGTATACTTGGCTTTTGCCATTGCTCTGATGGCAAGAGTTTGCAATACATTTTGCTCTGGGCGTCCTTCTAAAAAGATAGCTAACGCGTTGAGAGAACGGGCTAGATCCTTTCCATCAGTTTTGATGCTATGACCGAACTGTCTGGCAAAATTGGCAAAGTTTTGTACTTTTTCTTCATCAGGGCGGTCGTGGGTGCGGTAAACCATTACAGGGTGTTCCTTCCCCTTGCGCATTTGGTACACAAATTCCGCTACGTGCCGATTAGCCAGCAACATAAATTCTTCAATGAGCTTGTGGGCATCTTTGCGCACTTTGGTGTAAACAGCAATGGGTTTTTTATGCTCGTCAAGTTTGAATTTTACCTCTGTTGTTTCAAACAAAATGGCTCCTGCTTGGATGCGCTTGCGCTGAAAAATTTTAGCTAATCGATTAAGGGCAAGTAATTCCTGAGCCAATTCGCCTTTTCCAGTGTCTAGTATTTGTTGGGCTTCTTCGTAGGTAAAGCGTCGCAAGGAGCGTATAATAGTCTTGCCGAACCATTGGCTTACTACTTTCCCGCGCGGCGTGATTTCAAAAACGGCTGAAAAAGTGAGTTTTTCTTCATTAGGTCGCAGAGAACAGAGAAAATTAGAAAGTTTTTCAGGCAACATAGGCACGCATCTATCTACCAAATAGACCGAGGTGGCTCTTCGGTAGGCTTCGCGCTCCAGCAAAGAGTCGGGTTTGACGTAATGCGTTACATCAGCCACATGCACTCCTACCTCGTAATTTCCATTTTCTAGTTTGCGCACAGAGAGAGCGTCGTCAAAATCTTGTGCATCTTCGGGGTCGATGGTAAAGGTAGGGATACCGCGAAAATCTCTTCGCTTGGCAAGTTCGCTTCTAGGAATTACATCGCTAATTCGCTCTGCTTCGGCAATGACGTCAGGAGGAAATTCCATCGGCAGATCGTACTCTGCCATGATAGCATGCATTTCTGTTTCGTGTTCTCCTGCTTTTCCCAGTACTTTTACTACCACCCCGTAAGGAATCTCCCCTGCTCGGTCCCAATCTGTGATTGCTACTACTACTTTTTCTCCGTGCTTTGCTCCACTGGTATCGGAAAGGCGCACGAAAATGTCGTGATACATTTTTCGCTTATCTGGAATGACAAAAGCAAAGCGCGGTGTAAATTGAATCACTCCAACAAACTCAGTGCGAAATCGCTTGACAATTTCTATAATTTCTCCTTCAGGCTGCTTGCTATGGCTATAATGATGAATCTTTACCCGCACTGTATCCCCATCGAGAGCGGTTCCAGCGTGGCGACGGCTCACCCATATGTTGGGAAAAGCCCCCTCTTGGCTTACTACATAGAGAAAATCTGGACTGACATAGTCCACTCTTCCAATGTGGATTTCTGGTTCCTCTTCCGCAAGCACCACCCGATTGCCTTTGCGCTGTAGCTTGCCTTGGCGAACCAACAAGTCAACTGTAGTTTCTACTAGCGCCCGCGCTTGCCCACTGCTGGCACGGAGCTTCTTTAAAAGTTGTTTTTGCGTACAAGATTGATTTTTTGCACTGGCGCAAATGGCGGTGATCTGCTGCTGGAGATCTTTGGGGTCAAAATCAACTACCTGAGAATGAGACTTCTTCGAGCTATCTTTTTGTTTCCGTTTCTTCATATGGGCAAAAAAAGTAAGTCGTTTTTTTAGCCACTAAAGAGGCAAACCAGCTACTTAAGTAGAGGTGGTCCTTTCTGAAAGCCTGAAAATACGCACATTTTTGTTTTGTTTGCCCTTACTCTAATGGCAAAGCCTAAAAATACTAGTTTTGCGCGGTGGTGCCAATGTGCTGTTGCTTTTGCTGGAGGCGTTGAAGTTACAGATAAGCAAAAGCGCTTTTTTGTAATTTTGCGCGTTTAAAATTGCCCTCATGATAGACAAGCTCAAAGAAATCAAAAAGCGTTTTGAAGAGGTAGCACAGTTAATTATTCAGCCAGAGAGCATGGCTGATAGGAAAGCCTACGCCAAGTTAAACAAAGAATACAAAGAACTGGAAAAAATTGTGCGCAAGTATGAAGAATATGAACGCATTCTTGCCAATATAGAAAGCGCCCGCCAAGTGCTGCATACCGAGAAAGACCCTGATTTCCGCCAAATGGCAAAAGCAGAGCTAGAAGAGTTGCAACCCAAGCGAGAAGCTATAGAGGAAGAACTCAAGCAAATGCTGATTCCCAAAGACCCCAACGATAGCAGGAATGTCATCTTGGAGATACGCGCAGGAACTGGAGGAGATGAAGCCGCCCTCTTTGCTGGCGACTTAATGCGCATGTATCAGCGCTTTGCCGAGCAGCAAGGCTGGAAAGTAGAGCTCATAGACTATACCGAAGGAGCAGCAGGAGGCTACAAAGAAATTATTTGTAGCATTTCAGGTGAAGATGTGTACGGCATGCTTAAATACGAATCAGGCGTGCACCGCGTGCAGCGCGTACCCGCCACTGAAACACAAGGTCGCATTCACACCTCTGCCGCCAGCGTTGCCGTGCTACCTGAAGCTGAAGAAGTAGAAGTAGAAATTAATATGAACGACATTCGGAAAGATACTTTCTGTTCCTCTGGTCCTGGAGGACAGTCGGTGAATACTACTTACTCTGCAGTGCGATTGACTCACATTCCTACTGGCATTGTCGTTTCTTGCCAAGATGAAAAGTCTCAAATTAAGAATTTCGAGAAAGCCCTTAAAGTACTTCGTTCGCGCCTCTACGAAATGGAGCTAAGAAAGCAACAGGAGGCAATTGACTCTCAGCGGCGCGCCATGATAGGCAGCGGCGACCGCTCCGACAAAATCCGCACCTACAACTATCCTCAAAGTCGCGTAACAGACCATCGCATCGGTTACACTGTTTATAACTTGCCTTCCGTGATGGATGGCAACATCGGCGAATTTATTGAGCAGTTACGCATCGCCGATAATGCTAAAAAATTGCAAGAAGGTGCCTTGAGCAAGGCAGAGGATTGATACAATCGCCTTGCGGCACCCAACATTACGGGTCGTTGTCGAAAAAAAGCGATTTAAGTTCGGTAGCATCATCGGGTTTCATGCGCCCTGCAAGGATAAGACGCAACTGACGCCGACGCAAAGCCCCCTTGTATAGCCGATGTTCTTCAGGAGTTTCGGGAATAACCTCCGGTACTTGGATGGGATTGCCTGACTGGTCCACTGCCACAAAAGTGCTAAATGCTTTATTAGTAATTTGCTTAGTTCCTGTGGGAATGTCTTCGGCACTTACTTCGGCATATACCTCCATAGAAGAGTTAAAAGCACGCGTTACCTTTGCTCTGATAGTTACCACATTGCCTAACTTGATAGGTTTTTCAAAAGAAACGCTATCCATGGATGCGGTAACCACAGTTCGGTTAGAATGTTTTTGAGCAGCAATTGCTGAAGCAATATCGATAAAATGCATCATTCTGCCACCCATGAGGTTGCCCAACGTATTGGTATCATTAGGCAGCACCATTTGCGTCATGACCACTTCTGACTCGCGAGCAAATTTTTTCTTTTGCATCTGATGAGCGTTTTTGCTGCAAGTTTATCAATTTCTGGCAAGAGGCAAGCCTTACACCAGCAAGGCTTAGTAGAGGCGAAGGTTTCACTATCGTTTACCAAACTTTTTAGTTAGGCAGCTAAAAAAATGTTGTTGCTTTATGTTTAGCAACAACACTCAACAAAGTAACCGTTAGCAAGTTAGTCTTGTTCTCGTTTGGCGTTTTGGATTTTTTCAATCTCTTTCGCCTCAAGTACATCTTTGATGTTCATGCGTTGATTGTCCTTGTAGGCTACAATCCAAGCATCTTTCACGCCCATTTTGCGCAGGTATTTTTTAAAGTTGTCTGCTTCCCAATAATCGCGGAAGTGTCCGAGCGTATATTTGAAATTGCCATCAGCATCTTGCTCTACGGCAAAGTTTTTATTGTTGTCCTTGAACATGCTAGCATCTATTTTGCTATACACGCCAATTTGGACGCGGAACCAAACTCCTTTCGTATAATCAGGCTGGCGCGAGGCTTCTACTTCGTTGGAGTCGCGGCTGATGGAAACGCAGTTTTTGCGCAATTGGGCAACTTCATTGCGCAAGGCTTCAATTTCAGCATCTTTGTCGGCAATTACTTTACCCAGATTTACTAGCTGGCGTTTCATGCCTTCTACCTCGCCTGCTAGCTCAGCTTTGCTATTTACTAAGTCGCGGTAAGCCAATGGATCAAGTTCGTTTTTCCTTTTTTTCCACTTTCTAATTTCTTCCTTATTCTTTTTCTCATCGGCTTTTTTCTGACCTTGAGCTGGAGCCGCCATCACTGCACTTAAAAAAGCCAGCATGAAGAACGCATAGACTGGTCTCATAGCCTTTGCTGGATGATTTTTACTCATAATTAGCATATATTAAGCCAAAAACCAAATTCAAGAAGAACTTCCTGGCAACTGACCTACCATTTTAGCAGGATTAACCCACTGGTCGTATTCTTCACTGGTAAGCAATCCTAACGCAATGGCAGCTTCGCGCAAGGAAATACCTTCTTTGTGTGCTTTTTTGGCAATTTTGGCAGCATTGTCATAACCAATGTGCGGATTAAGAGCCGTTACTAACATGAGTGAGTTTTCAAGGTGGCGAGCAATGACGGGATAATTGGGCTCGATGCCATCGGCACATTTCTCAGCAAACGATACGCAGGCTTCTCCAAGCAAGCGAGCAGATTGCAACACATTAGCTGCAATCAGGGGTTTGAATACATTTAGCTCAAAATGCCCCATCGAACCTCCCACACTTACGGCTACATCATTGCCAATGACTTGGGCGCAAACCATTGTAAGGGCTTCAGGCTGAGTGGGATTGACTTTACCAGGCATAATAGAAGACCCTGGTTCATTGTCTGGAATGAGGATTTCGCCAATGCCGCAGCGAGGACCCGAAGCCAGCATGCGAATATCATTGGCAATTTTCATCAACGCTACCGCCGTTCTTTTAAGTGCCCCACTGAGTTCCACCATTGCATCGTGTGCCGCCAAGGCTTCAAATTTATTAGGGGCTGTTACAAAAGGATACCCTGTCAATTCCGCAATGATTTGCGCTACCAGCACATCATACCCTTTAGGAGCATTAAGTCCAGTCCCTACTGCCGTACCACCTAAGGCTAACTGCCTGACCGCTTCTAGAGCATTTTCGATAGCTCGCATGCTCATGTGTATTTGTTGAACATAACCACTAAACTCCTGCCCTAAGGTAAGCGGCGTAGCATCCATAAAGTGGGTTCGTCCAGTTTTGACCACGTGCATAAAGGCTTTGGACTTAGCTGCCAAACTGTCATGCAAGCGCTGCAAACCTGGCAAGGTTACTTCTTTGACCAGTTTGTAAGCAGCAATATGCATGGCTGTGGGGAAAGTATCGTTAGAGGATTGCGATTTATTTACATCGTCATTGGGATGCAATATTTTTTTCTCATCAGTAAGTTTTCCTCCATTGAGTACGTGAGCACGGTAGGCGATCACTTCGTTGACGTTCATGTTAGTTTGCGTACCCGAGCCTGTTTGCCAAATCACTAAAGGGAATTGGTCATCTAATTTGCCTGCTAGTATTTCATCGCATACTTGAGCAATGAGCTCGGCTTTTTCCTTGCTAAGGACCCCTAGTTGATGGTTAGCCATCGCAGCAGCTTTCTTCAGATAAGCAAATGCATAAATGATTTCTTTGGGCATGGACCCCTCTGGACCGATGCGAAAGTTATTTCGAGAGCGCTCAGTTTGAGCACCCCAGTACTTTTCAGCGGGCACTTGTACTTCGCCCATGGTATCGCGTTCAATGCGGTAATTCATGCTAAAAATACTTTCGGTTGATGCTTGACAAATTTAGCTCACAAACAGAGTAAAAAAAGTGCAAAGCTTCTCTCCTCTTGCCTTACAGAGGAAAGGTCATATATTGCGCACTCAAAAATGATTGGAGTAACTTTTTGCCATCAACCAAATCGAGAAAAAATCATGGGACAGTACCGCACCACTGCTGAGTTAGGGCAACTGCGAAAATTTGAAAAAATTCCAGTGGAAATTTATATCGATGCCGAGGAGGCTTCCAAAGCCGTTGCCCAAGAGATTGCTGCCCTGATTAAGATCAAACAAAAGAAAGGCGAAATAGCAGTATTGGGGCTAGCAACGGGCTCGACTCCTACCAAACTTTACAGCGAATTGGTGCGCATGCATCGCGAAGAAGGGCTCAGTTTTTCCAACGTAATTACTTTTAATTTAGATGAATACTACCCCATGCAGCCCGATTCCCTCCAGAGCTATGTGCGTTTTATGAATGAGCATTTATTTGACCATGTGGATATTCCTCGAGAAAACATCCACATTCCCGATGGAACTCTTCCCCTTGAACAAGTAGATGCCTACTGCCAAGCCTATGAACAAAAAATTGTCGCAGCAGGAGGCATCGATATACAAATATTAGGCATCGGAAGGACGGGGCATATTGGTTTTAATGAGCCAGGTTCTTCGCGGGAGTCAATTACGCGCTTGATCACCCTTGACCGCTTGACGCGCATCGATGCCGCCAGCGACTTTTTTGGCGAAGAGAACGTACCTCGGCGAGCTATCACCATGGGCGTAGGAACCATTTTAAAAGCTCGAAAAATCATCCTCATGGCTTGGGGGGAAGGCAAAGCCAAAGTAATCAAAAGTGCTGTAGAAGGTCCTATGACGGAGATGCTGCCTGCTTCTTTTCTTCAGTCCCATCCCAATAGCGTGGTAGTGCTAGACGAAGCAGCCGCAGCCGAACTGACGCGCATCAAAACACCATGGCTAATTGGTCCTTGCCGCTGGAATGACCCCAAACTCATTCGCCGCGCTGTGGTGTGGCTCTGTCAGCGAGTCAATAAGCCCATTTTAAAACTCACTGACAACGACTATACCGAACATGGCATGAGCGAGTTAATTACCCAACAAGGACCAGCCTATAATATCAACATCCAAGTTTTCAACCAGTTGCAGCACACTATTACAGGATGGCCTGGCGGCAAGCCCAATGCCGACGACACCAACCGACCTGAACGAGCTAAGCCATTTCCCAAGCGAGTGGTCATTTTCAGTCCTCACCCTGACGATGACGTCATCTCTATGGGGGGTACCCTGTTGCGACTTGTGGATCAAGGGCACGAAGTACACGTAGCCTACCAAACATCTGGCAATATCGCTGTCTTTGACGACGACGCCCTTCGCTTTGCTGACTTTGTAAACGATATTAGCAAGTATATCAACATGCAAGGCGATGCAGTAAAAAATTGGTTCAACACGGTTGCAGAATTTATCCGCAATAAGCAACCTGGGCAAGTAGATATTCCCGAAGTGCAGATGATCAAGGGGATGATACGCCGCGGCGAGGCTAAGGCTGCCTGTCGTTATTGCGGTATCCCTGAGAAAAATGTCCATTTTTTAGACTTGCCCTTCTACGAAACTGGAAGAGTGAGAAAAAAACCACTTAGTCAGGAGGATATTCAAATTACCATTGATTTGCTTGAGTCCGTCAAACCCCATCAAATTTATGCAGCGGGCGACTTATCTGACCCCCATGGCACTCACCGAGTTTGTTTACAAGTGGTGCTAGAAGCCTGCCAACGGCTTAAAAATGAAAAGTGGATGAAAGATTGCTACATTTGGTTATATCGCGGCGCTTGGCAAGAATGGGACATCGACCAAATAGAAATGGCAGTCCCCCTTAGTCCACAAGAGCTTTTGCGCAAACGGCGAGCTATTTTTAAACATCAATCCCAAAAAGACCGTCCTTTGTTTCCTGGAGCCGATGCACGCGAGTTTTGGCAACGAGCCGAAGACCGCAACCGAGCCACTGCAGTGATGTACGACAAATTAGGTCTGGCAGAATACGAAGCTATCGAGGCTTTTGTAAGGTATAAACTGTAGCCTGATGGATAAAACTTCTTGCCTGTTCAAAATGAACAAGCTAACTTTGCCTTGTTTTTTTCCTTTAACAGTCGAGAAAATGTACGCCATTGTAGAAATTGCTGGACAACAGTTCAAGGTAGAAAAAGACCGTTATATTTACACCCACCGTTTGCAAGCGGCAGAAGGCGATACTGTCACTTTTGACCGCGTATTACTGGTGGAGAATAACGGCACCGTCAACGTTGGCACGCCCACTGTAGCAGGGGCAAGTGTAGTGGGCAAAATACTGGCTCATGTAAAAGGCGAAAAAATCATTGTCTTTAAGAAAAAGCGGCGTAAGGACTATGTAAGACGCAGAGGACATCGCCAGCTTTACACAAAAGTTTTGATTGAAGCAATTAACGCATAAACTTTAGGGACTATGGCACATAAAAAAGGCGTAGGTAGTACCAAAAACGGACGCGAATCAGAAAGCAAGCGGCTGGGGGTCAAAATCTTTGGAGGGCAATACGCAACAGCAGGTAACATCATCGTGCGCCAGCGCGGAACTAAGCACCACCCTGGCAGAAATGTAGGCATGGGCAAAGACCATACTCTCTATGCCCTCATCGATGGCATCGTAACCTTTAAGCGCAAGCACGACCGTTCTTACGTATCGGTTGAGCCTGTACCACGCTCTTCTTAACCAAGTATTCTCCTTAGCAACCGTACCCTCAAGGAACTTAATCCTTGAGGTTTTTTTGTTTATTCAATAGGCAGGAAATTTGTTGAAAACACTATGTCAGCGGGACTTAGTTGCCCAAACAAATATATACACCTACATTCCTTTTTGCTTTAAATGAAAGCGATCATGAAAACAATACGCTGCAGTCAGTTCGCTATCTTAATTATTGGATGGTCTTTTGTAGCTCATGTTGGATATGGGCAAGAATTCCAACTTGAGCGCACGTTACAAGGTCATGAAGGACAAGTGCAAAATATTCGCTTTAGTCCTAATGGAAAACTATTGGCGGGAGGAGGCTCTGACGGTCGCATTATCATTTGGGAGGTTGCCAGCGGAAAAATTTTACACAAGATAAAGGGACATGCCAAAACAGTGTATGAAGTTACCTTTAGCAAAGATGGAAAATTACTTGCCAGCGCTGGTGAGGAAGGCACTGCTTGTGTGTGGGAAGTGGCAACGGGCAAAAACATAGGTTGCTTCCAGAACAAGCCTTTTCCTATGTTTGCAGGTGTGCTCCGTCAAGAACTCATATCGGTTTCTTTTGTGGTATTTTCTCCCAATAGCCGCTATATCTACTTCAGTGGAGATAATGGCTATATCATGAAAGCCGATTTGACAAAAGCCGTTAGCGGTCAAGTGCAACCAGCAGAGGTAATTCACTCCACTAACGAACCTAGCGGAAGATGGTACAGCACCGTTACGGGAGGAACGGTTTCTCAAGATGAAAAATCTTTGGTGGTTACTGTAGGTAATTGGGTCAAATTCATTGATTTGGATGATGGGCTCATGATACGGCAATTCCGCTACGATAACCATTATCTCAATGACGTGGTAAACGGACCCTATCCCAACAGCATTGCTACATGGAGCTATGACGGCAAAGTAACTATATGGAATGCTACTAATGGACGCGTCATTACTAGCTTACAAGTAACCAATCCCGAAAACTATAGTGGTGCGTCTTTTAGCCGTGATGGCAAACTCATGGTAACCTCCACCTATGGAACCTCAGTAAGAGTATGGGATTTAAGTACCGGCAAACTGATTGCCACCCTGAGCGGACACAGACAAATTGTTCGCATATCGCGCTTTAGCCCTACAGAAGATTTGATTGCCTCGGCTAGTTATGATGGCACGGTAAAGCTCTGGCGCATGAAAAAGCCCGAAGCTCAAGAGCCTGTAGTTACTCAGCAACCAACCCCTCGCCCTGAACCTCCTCGCCCTGCTCCCGTTCCAGAACCTTCCCAGCCTTCCAACAACTCCACTTCTGACAATAGCACCCCCAAAGAAAGCGACCTTACTTTCAAAAACGAAAAAGTAGAAGTAGGCAAGACCATTCAGCTATCTAACATTCTCTTTGAGCAGAGCAGTTTCATCCTGCGCCGCGAGTCCTATGCTGAACTGGATAAGCTAGTTGCGTTTTTAAAGGAGAATCCTACGGTAATGATTGAGCTTCGTGGACATACCGACAACGTAGGCGACCCCATGAAAAACCAAATTCTTTCCGAAAGGCGCGTACTTGCAGTGAAAAACTACCTCCTTCAAAAGGGCATTGAAGAAAGCCGCATTAAAACGGCAGCTTTTGGCGGCACTATGCCTATTGCTGACAATAGCACAGAAGCAGGCAGACAAAAAAACCGACGCGTAGAAATGAAAATCCTCAGCATGTAAATGAACTTAAAACGCACTGGCTTCGTTTATAGAGCGAAGCTGTGTGTTGATTAACTTCCAACAAATGGAATATAAGGACTATTACAAAATTCTTGGCGTAAACAAAAACGCCACTGCTGACGAGATAAAAAAAGCCTATCGCAACTTGGCTAAGCAGTATCATCCAGACAAAAATCCGGGCAACAAAGCTGCAGAAGCCAAGTTCAAGGAAATTAGCGAGGCTTACGAAGTGCTTAGCGATCCTGAAAAGCGCAAGTACTACGATCAGCTAGGCGCAGATTGGGCAAAATATGCTCAATACGGTGGCAATCCAGAAGAGTTCATGCGTCAGCAAGGATACGGCAATGGCTCCCGCACATGGACTTATACTACCTTCGGAGACAAAGGCAAGTTTAGCTTTGAAGATATTTTTGGCGAAGGAGGCTTCTCTGACTTCTTTAAATTTTTCTTCGGAGGAGGAGAGCGCGCTTCCCAACGTACTTCTCATGCGCGCGGTCAGGACTACGAAACCGAAATGGAAATTTCCTTAGAAGAAGCTGCTAATGGTGCAACGAAAATTCTCGCCGTAGGTGGTAAAAAATTTAGGCTTAAGATCAAACCTGGCATTGCAGATGGACAAGTGCTCAAACTCTCTGGTCAAGGAGGGGAAAGCAGTGTACCTGGCGGACAAAAAGGCGATTTATTCGTAAAGGTAAAAATAAAACCTCACCGACTTTTTGAGCGCAAAGGCAATGACCTTTACTATAAACTGCCTATCAATAGCTTTACTGCTATTGCGGGCGGCAAGGTAACTATTAATGTTCTAGGCTCAGAAATCACTTTTCCAATTCCCAAACATAGCGATAGTGGCAAGATATTTCGCTTAAAAGGCAAAGGCATGCCTGTGTACGACAATCCCTCCCAGCGCGGGGACTTGTACGTAACCCTACAAATCTACTCGCCCAAAAACCTCAGCGAAGAAGACATGGCCACCGTGAGCCGATTGGCTGAGAAATACAAGTAACCTTAAAACTCAACGCGAAAAGCAGGAATAGGCAAAAACGGCAGCCAGTACTCCGTATGAATAGCCTGTCTGGTGCTATCGTAGTAGTAACGAGCCACATTTTTTCGGTTGGTTACATTTTGCAAATCTAGCGATAGCACACTGCTATAATGGGGGCGGTTTTTTCGCAGGGAAATGCGCAAGTCCAAGCGAAAGTAATCGGGAAGTTGTTCTTCAAAAGCGCGGCTTTCTATTCTTCGCTCAGCATTGTCGCGCAAGGAGCGAGCTTCATCAATTGGCGTATAGCGAAAACCACCTGACCATACCCAGCGAACACTTATGCTAACCACGCGTTGAAGAGCATTGCCTTGCTTATCTTGTTTAGTCTTGGAAAAATCTTTTCCTGCTACAAAGTTCCACACATGCCCGCCATTAAAGCGCGTGTTTCGCCAGAGACCCTCAGCAGTAGCATAGCGCGAACTGTAAATGGAAAGCGCATTGAGCAAATGCCAGTTACCATCAAAGTGGCGCTCTATGGTAAGCTCAACGCCGTAGTTTTTTCCCGCTCCTGCGTTGGCAAGGCTATCAGATACAAACCCGCTGGCTTGATTGAGCATAGAAAAGGTATTGCCTGGCAAAGGGCGCACAGGCACACTAAATAGACGCTGATAGTACAGTTCTGTCTTAACTTGCCACTGCACAGCTGGCTGCCACTCCCATGCCCCTACCCAGTGGATAGCCCTGATAAAATCTAAGTTTTTATTAGGTTGGCTAATGCGCTGCTGGCGATCTATTTGCCAGGCAAAGTAAGTTCCCAAAGGCAGCATGCGGCTGTGCCTTCCATAGGCAAGGGTAAAGGAATGTTGCTGAGTAGCCTGCCACTGCAGGGAGGCTCTTGGCTCTAGGGCTTGCCTGCCGTTAATACCCAGATGCGTAAAATGCATCCCTGCAAGGGCAGTAATGTTTTCCCTGATTCGCCATTTGCCTTGAAGGTAAGTTTGCAACAGGAGGGCGCTATTTTTTTCTTGCAGTTGGGTTACAAGCGGCCTGCCAGCCGTGGGTGCTCTTCGAGTGTTTAAATCGTACGCCAGTTGATTGAGGAAGATACCTCCTTTTAGCATTAGCTGGGAATTAATTTTGTAGTTGAGGCTGCTTGCCCATGCGAATTTTTGCTCGCTATAGTCGTTATCGCGCAGGGGTTGGACCACGTAGCGAGGACCTAGACGAGCTTCATACTCTCCGTTGCCTCCATAAGTAAGGGCAAAAGTTTGCCGAAGGAACATTTTTTTTGCTAGGGTTACCTCGTGGGAAATGCCTCCAACCCCCGTTTGAAAATCATAGATTCTATCGGTGCGATCTATGTGGTTGTTGCGCCAGCGGGCAGAGTCGCGCAGGGCAATTCGTTTTTGAGCACTCAATCCTCCCAGCCCAAATACAGAAAAGACTCCTATTTTTCCAGCAGGCAGATGGCAATGAAAAGATAAGTCTTGAAAAACCAGAATGCCATCAGGCAAGGGGATGTTCAAGCGGCGCACTAGGTCTACAGTAGAATAGCGGTAGTTGAACAGAAAGGAAGGTCCATGCGGTTTGCGTCGGCGGAAAGGTCCTTCAGCGGCTATGTCGATTCCTACCCCGCTAATTTGAGCGGTAAATTCTCGCTTTGCATCGTTTCCGCGGCGCAGGTTGATATCAAACACGCCGGAGATAGCATTGCCATACTCGGCGGCGAAAGCTCCCGTCATAAAGTCCGAAGTACCTAAAACCTGAGGGCTGATAATGCTCACTCCTCCTCCTGAGCCTCCCTCGTTGGTAAAATGGTTAGGAGAGGGAATATCTACTCCTTGCAGTCGCCAAAGCAAGCCGTTGGGGGGATTGCCCCTGATGACTATTTCATTAGTAAGGTCTCCAGCGCTATTGACCCCTGCAAATACAGTTACCATCCTTGCAGGGTCGCCTAAGGAAAAAGGATAGCGGTTAAGCGTACTGGCAGAGAAGGAGCGCACACTTACCGAAGCCATCTCATTGACCGCTTGCGAGGCTCTGGCATTTCCTTTTACTTCTATTTCACTTAGCTGCCTTACTTTTTCAGCAAGCGGAATGCGAAATGTTACTTCTTTAGCTGCCGAGCTTAGAAATACTTCGCTTGTGTAGGTTTCATAGCCTATGAATTGCACTTGCAGTTGATAGCGCCCAATGGGCACTTTGTCAAATTGAAAAAATCCTTCGCTGGTGCTTACCGTTTGGCGGGTCAAATGGCTTTCTTGCTGCAGGGTAATGACTGCTCCTGGAAGAGGGGTGTGGGTTTCTTTATCCACTACAATGCCGCGAATGTTTTGCACTAAATTTGACTGGGAAACCGCATCATAAGCCAGCAGAATCCAAAGCCACACTATCCAACCTTTGAGGCGCATAATCAATCTAGTGCTAACTATTGAGGTAATTTAGTCAGCAGGCGGCTTTATTTAAAGCCAAAAACGGTAAATTTTTTAGCTTGTCGTTTCGATCTTTTGTCAGAAGACAAGTTTGCCAAATGACTAAACAAGTTGGAATTCCTCCCGTTAAGGATTTTTCGCTGCCAAAAAACAAACCCTACATTTACAGCCCATACCCTTTAAAGCCGAAAACCAGTGAGGGGGCTGCTGTTTTACAATGGTTCTTGTTCAAAATCCAATCCCAATTGCCTGGCAGATTCTTTTACGATTTTGTACTTTTGGCTGGACTCTGTTAAAAGCTTGGCTCTGGTGGATTTTCCTCCGATTTTGATGATTTCAACCCTGTTGGCATCTTTTAGAGGGGTTCCTGTAACCATGTCTACATGTGGCAATCCAAGTGGATCCCACCATTACATACTGCTGTTAGATCCTTAAGGTTAGCCGATTCTCCTCTTTATTCAACTTTATCCGCAATTTTTGCCCTTTTTTAGACATGCTCTTAGTTAGTCTTTGTTTTGCTTAATCTATTTACCGTAGTGCTTACTGCTTGGGTGCGGCTTATCTTTGCCAGAGCCTTAGCGCAAGAATTTTACTCTGTCGATTTTTCTCGTCCTTAGGAAGGTTAACTCTGGAAATTGACTCTTATTTCTTCAGTATCAAAAAAAACGACAACGAGACCAAAAAATATTTTTCATGAAAATACCATTGCCAATGACGTGCAACAGGCACAAGATTAACTTCCTGGCTGGGGAAAAACTTGTTCAAGAACGCCGTTGTTAAAGGTACAAATTGCTAGGCAAGCATTTTCCTTTCCATTGCGGAAATCGAAGCCAGGCAAAATTAGCCCTTCATACACAGGCTCTTGTCCCAAGTACTGCCGAAATGCAGGACCATACTTATGCAGCATCTTGCCAAAAAAATATAACGTTTCATAACCCACGTAGTTGAATTTAGAAGGTACCATGTTAGTGCGCTCTACGATGAGTTTGTCTAGGCGGCTTTTAGTAGAAGTATTGCGGACAAAATCAGGGATAAGGAAATGCACTTGGGCTAGTTGTAACTGCTCGTAACTAAGTTGGTCGTAATAAAGCCATTCTTGAGTAGTAATAGCAGGAATAGAGCGCTTACAAGAAAGAAGAGCACTTACCAAACTGATGGCTATAGCAGGTTGGCGAGCCGCTACGAATACATGTAAAGAGTCAGTACGTGGGGCATTCTGCAATTCATCTACTATTCGTTGAAAACTAGATTTGTTGCTCAAGGAGCGAATCAAATGAACAAAACCGCCATTGCGTTCATAGGCGCTTTTATAGGCATATGCCATTGTGGAATCTTCTGGATTTTTGTCATGGTATACGATAGCTGTTTTGCCTTGAAAACGCGTAGCAGCAAATAAAGCCGCTTGCTGTGCCATAATAGCTCCGGTGGGCTGAACAAGGAGGGTGTGGTTGTCCTTGAGCAACTCCTCTCCCGTTCCTAGAGGATTGACAATAGTAATTCGATGCTGCGCCGCATAGTCCGATAGGGGTTGTAAATTGTTGCTATACAAGGGACCGATAAGCAAGTCGATGCCCTTTTGTCGGGTGAGTTGCTCTGTAGTGGTAACCGTGCTGCGTTGAGTGTCGTAAGGATATAATTGAACGTCAATGCCTTCGCTGGCAAGGTCTTCTTGTGCTAATTTCATGCCTTCGTACATGTCATAAACAAACTGAAAGCGCCGCACAGGCTTGGAAGCATCTGTTTCACTGAGCATAAAGGGCAACAGCAAAGCAACATGGTAGTGCTTTTTTTTGACGTGAGCCACCAGAGAAGATTGATGATTACTCGTTGATGAAATAGCTTGATGGCTCGAGGCTGCTTTGGCATTGTTGAACACTTTGCGCACCTGCCCATTTTTGATGCTGCTAGCCACTGCATTGGCAGCAGTTACGTTGTTAGTAGCTAAGTGTGACAAGGCAAGTAGCAAACGGGCTTCATCGGCTTGCTCCCAATGAGGATAGCGATTGAGCAGCTCGGTAAGCACTTGCTCGCAGCGCAAAAAATCACTCGTGTAATAACTTGCCAGAGCATAAAAATAAGCACCGTATTTATAGTAGGGATTTTGAGGAGTGTCTTTCAATAAATTGACAAGAGGAACTTTAGCGCTTGCGTAATTCTTTTCATCTATGAGTTTTTTCCCTAGCTGAAAGCTATTGGCAAACTCCTGATAAGATTGGGCACCCACCCAATGACATGCCAGCAAAAATACCGCTTGATAACACCACTTTGCCATGTAAAGCAAGGTTTACAAACCTAGCAGCAAAGATAGTTAGCTTTGTTCAATACACTGAAATACAGCAGTATTAGTAGGTGTGTAGGTTTTTATAAGGTCATTTTTGCCGTTGTTGGCCTCTTTATGAACAATGTGCCTTGTCCCTGTCCCGAAAAACAACCCAGCAGCATGGCAGCGAGTATCTTCTTTGAAAAGTGTACATTCGGGTTATCCTTGCTTTTTGCGTATACAAAGAGGTTGTTCGTGGGGACACGAACAACGGCAAGAGAGGTTGTTCGTGAAGACACGAACAACGGCGAGGAAACGCGAACAATAGAAAGGGGACACGAACAACGGCAAGAGAAGTTGTTCGTGAAGACACGAACAACGGCGAGGAAACGCGAACAATGGAAAGGGGACGCGAACAACGGCAAGAGAAGTTGTTCGTGAAGACACGAACAACGGCGAGGGAGTTCGTGGAGACAGGAACAACGGCGAGGAAACGCGAACAACGGCGAGGGGACATTTTATTCAATACGCTGAAAGACAGCAGTGCTAAGATAGGAGCCACGCTTTGGCTTTGTCAAAGTCAGCGAAGAAGAACTGCTGAAGCTTTTGGAGGTTTGTTCTAATTTTTTCTTCTGATTCCAACACTGTCAGTTCAAGACTAATTTGAGTATAAAAATCTTTTGCCACTAGAAAGGCTAATTTATGCACTCCTGCTTTTATGCACTGGGGATAAATATTGTCACTAAGCCAAAGCTGAGTTTGTGGCGGGATGACGTAACAAGCGCGACGACCATCAATCAACGAACGAAAAGGACGATAGATTTCACATGCTTCCCGATATGCCATTGCCACTTGGCGATATTCTTCGTCGCTCATTTGGGCAGTAGTAAGCCAACAACTAATTAGTAATCGATTAGGCGAATCGTACTGAAAAGTGATGAATTTTGAGACGTTCATAAAAATTTATTACATGTGTAATAACGCAGCTGACTTTGAAATGTTGCACTAAAGTTTGGCGTGGGCTGAAAAAATTTTTACTTGCTATCTTTTCCCTTCGGTAGTGGAAAAAATCTTTTGAGCTATCGAGAAAATGGCTGCTTGCTAAGGGCTTGTGACTTGTAAAGTTTACTGAACAGCAATGCAAGACAAACTTTTTTAAAAACTTTCCAATTTGTTTGTCACTCAAAAAAGTAACCTGCGTTTACTTGGAACGTATGGCTTCTACTGGGTCCATGCGCGCAGCAACAATTGCAGGAGCAATCCCCGAGAGAATCCCAATTACAGAAGCCAAGACAAGACCTAGAATCACTCGGTTTACCCTTAGGCTAATTTCAAAACTTTCTGTAGAAAAAAAAGTAAGCATAGAAACCAGTGCCAATCCCGCTACTCCGCCAATGAGACAAAGTAAAATGGCTTCGTAAAGGAACTGAAAAAGTATAAAGAAATTTTTTGCACCAAGTGACTTTTGTATACCTATCAAGTTAGTGCGCTCCTTTACAGAAACGAACATAATATTTGCAATGCCAAAGCCTCCCACTAACATGGAGAAAATACTAATAAACCAACCCGCTGAAGTCATTACCGCGATGATGCTATCTAGCAGGACTGCAAAGGCTTCAGGTCGGTTAAGGGCAAAGTTGTCTTCTTCTTTAGGTTTAAGCCCGCGGTAAGCGCGAAGCAAGCCGCGAGCTTCATTTTCCAGTAGTATGAGCCCTGTGTCTTCCTCGTATCCCTTCAGCATAATTTGGGGACGCAGACCGCGGCGCCTGCCCGTGCTAAACATTTTAGTCATCGCTGTGTAAGGAATCATGCACACATTGTCAGTACTGGGAGTGTTGAGCAAGGTACTTCCTTGGCGTTTCATCACCCCAATTACATTAAATCGGATGCCTTTTAAAACCACTGGCTGCCCGATGGGGTCTAGCTCGCCGAAGAGTTCCTTCGCCACTGTATGACCTAGTATGACCACATTCCGACCACTCTCGTTTTCTTGGGGATTAAAATATCGCCCCTTTTCTATATCTACCTTGCTGGCTTGATTGTACTGTTGCGAAACCCCTAAAATATTCACTCCTGTCAGGCTATTGTTTCGAAACTTGACCGTGTTGCCTGTCCGAACCGCAAAGACTGCCACTGCACTTGCCTGTGTTAGGTTGCGTTCCAAAAACTTAAATTCATCGTAGGTAGGATTGGGTCGCTGAAAGTACTTCCACCAGGGATAATCTCGTTCAGTAAAGTTCCAAGGAAATACATCTACGTAAATTACCTTATCGCCTATAAAAGCTAAACTTTGCCGAATGCCCTTTTCTAAGGCATCTACTATAGTCAGCACACCAATGATAGCAAAAATGCCAATAGTTACCCCTAGCAAGGAAAGAATAGTGCGCAATAAATTTTCCCGTAGAGCGCCCAAGGCAAAGAGAAAACTTTCGTAAATTAACCTTATCGTAAGCCACATAAGGCAAAGCTATGAACCTTTATCTTGAAAAATCTCGCCTTTGCTTGAAGGCATATGGATTTGCTATCTAAAGCACGCCAGATTTGTTACTTTTCCACCACAGCCCACAAAGGTTCAGAGCAACAGCCCAAGGGATTAAACTTTTTCCAACCAAAAGGCATGCCTTCATGAGGACGCACAGGCAAGGGCTCTCCTGTAGAGGCTGGTTCTTGAGGCTCCTCAAAAGGTTGTTGGAGGAGCTGGTTTAAATCAGGTTGACCAGCATCTACCCAACAAGTGTACCAAAAGTCCGCTACCATTTGAATGGAAGCCCGCATGCGGCGTTCTACCTGCCCTGCCAGCATTACATGGTATGCGGTTGAAAACTCTTTGGAATATACCTTTACAGTAAGTCCATTCCGAGTTTCATAGCTATACTTGCGGTCTTGACCCATTTTCAAAGTAAGCTCGCGCTCAAATCTCAACACGCTATCTAAAGCAAAATGCGCCTCACCGATGGCTTTCCATGCTCTAGAAAGGGGGTGCGGCTCGTACTGAGCGCGTCCTATGAAAAAGTCATAGCTATCGGCAAATAGTTCCGGCAACCTAGACTCCCAAAAGCCATGAATGCCATGCTGACCCGTTTTTTGACCATTGTAATTTTCAGTGGTGTGCAAAGGAACGTTGGCATCGCCAATATAATGTCCCAAGTCTGCAGAAAGCCGTAAAATAGCGGGTATGTCTTTGCGCTGGAAGGCATCAGTCAGCTGTAACTTGACCCAGAGGATATTCCAAGGAAGAATCCCATAAGTACGCAGGGTATCTTCGCTGTAACGCACAAGAGCATCTTCCCACCGGCGCGGCATTTTGTAAAACGCACTATCGCCATATACATCTAAATCGATGTAATGGCGTTCGGCTTCGCCTACTACCACATAACGGCGCTTATCGGGATTAACGGCTTTTTCCGTAATAAACTGAATGTGTTTTTTGTAAAATCCTATCATCTCTGGAGGTAGCAAAAAGACCGCATAGCGGTTGATTCGCTGGTGGGCGTAAAAGCCCCATGCCAGCCCTTTAGGCGAAAAAGCAACGCAAAGCCATGTAATTGATAGAAGGGTTGCTCGGCTGTAAAGCATTCTCAAAAATAATTGAAAAAGAGCTTGTTTAGGTAAGAATGATGCCTAAATTTGCGCTCTCATTTTAGCTGGTTGTAAATCCTTATCAACATGTCTGGCTTAATAGGGAGAAAAATTGGAATGACTAGCCTTGTAAGTGCCGATGGACGGATGGTGCCATGCACAGTAATACAAGCTGGTCCTTGCGTAGTAACGCAAGTAAAAACCAAAGAGAAAGACGGTTACGAAGCCATTCAGTTGGGCTTTGGCGAGAAAAAAGAAAAAAACACTACCAAGCCACTGTTAGGCCACTTTAAGAAAGCAAACACCACCCCTAAGCGCAAGCTGGCTGAGTTTCGCGAGTTTGACCGACCTTTTCAGTTAGGCGATATCATTACAGTGGGTGATGTTTTCAAAGAAGGGGATTTTGTGGATGTAGTAGGTACTTCCAAAGGTAGAGGCTTTCAGGGAGTAGTGAAACGACATGGCTTTAGCGGGGTAGGAGAATCAACTCACGGTCAGCACAATCGGCAAAGGCACCCTGGTTCGGTGGGAGCTTGCTCATTCCCCTCGCGGGTTTTCAAAGGCTTGCGCATGGCAGGACGCATGGGAGGCAACCGAGTGAAAATCCAAAACTTGAAAGTACTCAAAGTAATGCCTGAAGCCAATCTGCTCGTTGTTTCTGGTTCTGTTCCAGGAGCCAAAAATTCATTCGTTTTAATTCAAAAATAGGCAATCTTTAAGCTATCGAATATGGAACTACCTGTAAAAAATATACAAGGAGACTACACCGGCAGAACTGTAGTGCTAGCCGACTCCGTATTTAACATAGAGCCCAACAATCACGCAATATACCTTGACGTAAAACAGTACTTAGCTAATCAACGCCAAGGCACGCACAAGACCAAAGAGCGCAGTGAAGTATCTGGTTCAACTAAGAAAATCATCAAGCAAAAAGGAACAGGAGGAGCTCGCCACGGCAGTATTAAAGCTCCCATCTTTATAGGAGGAGGTCGGATATTTGGTCCTCGTCCTCGTGATTATAGCTTTAAACTCAACAAAAAAGTCAAACAACTGGCGCGCCGCTCCGCCTTGACCTACAAAGCAAGAGCTAATGCCATTCACATACTGGAAAATCCAGTGTTTGCCGCTCCCAAAACCAAGCAGTACGTAAAAATGATGCAAGCCCTTTCTTTGGCAGACAAAAAAACTTTAGTAGTGCTTCCTGAACCTAATCTTAATTTCTACCTTTCTTCCAGAAACTTGCAAAATACCAAAGTGGTGCAAGCCTCTAGCTTGAATACGTACGACGTGATGAACTGCGACCAACTCGTCATCTGCGAAGGTGCAGTGCCTATTATTAACCAAATCCTTGGCCAAGAGTAACTATTCAAAACAACTTGACAAATGGAAATTCTCATCAAGCCCATTATTACCGAAAAAAGTTCACTGCAAAACGAAAAGGGCATCTATACCTTTCAAGTGGCCTTGAAAGCCAACAAAATACAAATTAAGCAAGCCGTAGAGGAGATGTACGGGGTTAATGTAGCTGATGTGCGCACCATGATTGTGCCCGGAAAAAGAAAAATTCGCTATACGAAACGCGGCTTTGCTACAGGACGCACCCCAAAATACAAAAAAGCCATCGTTCAACTTGCTGAAGGAGAAGTAATTGACTTTTATGGTGATCAGTGAAAAAAGCTGAATGCAACAGCTTTGAAGCGACAGGCTACTGCAAAAAGTAGCCTGTTTTTTTTTGGCACACTTTAAAAATTTTAAGGAACTGGCAAGAACAGTAATTGCAAAGAGACGCGTTTTAGCTTTGTTGATCCATCAAGAAAAATGGAGCGTTCAGCCAAGTAAATGCAAAAAAATCAGCAAGAATTGACCAGCGCAATCGCACTTTGAAAAACGAGCCTTTTACAAGGCAACTCAATTTATAGTGGTTAAATTCCACTTAGGGCAAACCAAGAGTTTAAAAAGCTTTGCAAGAATTCCCCAATCCTTGATAGCCAATTGCTCCTAATTCTTATTTTCACTCTTGCACTCCATGCACGAAAACAAAAAAATAGTCGTTGGCAGCTAGCCAACGACGGAAAATTAAACTTACAGGAATGACCTTTACTTTCCTAAGATTTTGCGGAACCGAGCAGGGTCTTTAAACAAAGCTAATGCTGTTTGAATATCTGGGTCGTCATCAAAAGTAGCTTCTATAGCTCCTTTTTCTAAGTAATACCTCGAGGCAATTTCCTTTTCCAACAACTGACAAATTTCTGACTTAAATTTTATCAAATCCTGTTCTTTGTTGTGCGATACCTTGCGGCGCAACTCCTCTAACTGAGTTTTGATATCTTCGTAATACCTTTCTGCTTTGGCTGTTTCGGCAAGTTCGTCAATGGTTTTTTCTACTTGGGTGGTGTAATCATAATCCTTATCGCTGAGCCATTTGACAAAGTCAGCATACTCAGCATCGGTGAGCTTAAATTCGCGCGGAGAAGGAATAGAAGGACGCTTTTGGCGATAATAAGAAGCGTATTCAAAAATAAATCCTTTTGAAAGAAGATTTTTCGTAATAGGGGCGTAGTTAGGACGAGGTACTTCTACATCAGGCTTTACGCCACCTCCATCATATACTACTCGTCCTCCAGCTGTTTTGAAAGCTCGGCGCAAGGAGTCAGGAATTTTGCCTACACTTCCATCGGGGTTGCGATGGCTGTAGTCGATGGCTTGGATGCATCTACCACTTGGAATGTAGTATTTGGCAACTGTAATTTTAAGTTTACAATTGTGCGACAAAGAACGAGTAGCCTGCACTAAGCCCTTTCCAAAACTGTTTTGCCCCACAATAATGCCGCGGTCATAATCTTGCACAACCCCAGAGACAATTTCAGCTGCTGAGGCACTACTGCTATTGGTCAGCACAATCAGAGGGATTTCAGTATCTTCAGGATTGTTGGAAGCTACATAGGTTTTGTTCCATTCTTTTACTTTTCCTTTGGTGCTCACCACATCTTTTCCTTTTGGGATGAATAAGTTAGAAACGTTGACAGCTTCGCTGAGCAATCCGCCGGGGTTATCGCGCAAATCTAAAATGATGTTTTTAGCTCCTTGTTCTTTGAGTTTAATTAACGCATCGCGAACTTCTCTGCCAGCATTTTGAGTAAAATCAGTAAGTTGAATAATTCCTACTTCAGGAGTAACCATGCCATAGTAAGGCACATTAGAAATAGTAATTTTCTCGCGCTTGATGACAAAATCCAGTGGTTTTTCTACTCCTGGTCGGCGAATGGTGAGTTTGATAGAAGTCCCCGCCTGTCCTTTGAGCAACTGGCTTACCTCTTCGCTGTCCTTTTTCTCTACGTTGATATCATCTATTTTAATAATTTCATCGCCGATGAGCAAACCTGCTTTGTGTGCAGGAAATCCCTCCATAGGCATGATAATGACCACTTTTTCCTTTTTTGTCACTGGATCTACGCGCATGCCTACGTTAGCTCCAATACCACCATATTGCCCTGTGGTCATTACGCGGTAGTCCTCTATCTGTTCTTCGGGAATGTAATTGGTGTATGGGTCTAAACTGTTGAGCATGGACTCAATGCCGTGCTGAATCAGTTCTTGAGGATTAATTTCATCTACGTAAAACATGTTCACTTCCTTGAACAAGGAAGCGAAAATTTCGAGATTCTTGGCTATTTCAAAATATTTTTCGTCGGGATTTGTAAAAGCAAAGGAGAGTGCTGCTAACGTCCCTACCGCAATGAGGGCTAATTTTTTGCGAACTTTCATACTCGACAAAATTTAAGAGCTTTGTAAACGTTTTTCCATTTACTTGACTTTTTTCCAACAACGCAAAAAAGTAAATATTAGTTTGTCAGCGGCGAAAGCTCTGCCCTACAAATTTGAGTCCTTCTATGAGATAAGTGCGCCAATAAGTCCAGTTATGAGCCCCTTCGCGAACGCGATATTCGTGAGGGATGTTTTGGTCGCGCATAGTAGTGTGTAAGGCGTCATTGCCTTTGTAGAGAAAATCATCATCCCCGCAATCAATATACCATCTCACTGATTTCAACTTCTCAGCAGGTATGGTTTTCATTAGGTCCAGTACGCTGTATTTTCGCCAGTGGTCGCTGATGCGAGCAGTTCCTTCCGCCGGTCCAAAGACGGGAGCAAAAGCGCGGTTATAGCGCTCTGCACTCATTTCTATGAATTCTTGCTCGGTGTGCACTGCTGGGCTAAAAGCAGCTACGGCAGCAAATAGATCTGGATTTTTGGCAGCCAAGTGCAGCGAACCATATCCACCCATGGAAAGCCCTGCAAGAGCCCGAAATTCTTTCTGAGCGCGAGTCCGATAAGTGGCATCAATGAAAGGTATCATTTCTTGAATGAACATGTCTTCCCATCGGTTCTTTCCTTGATAATCATTAGCATACCAGTCATTGCGTCCATCAGGCATGACAATAATCATGGGAGGAATATCGCCTTCGGCAATGGCTTTGTCTGCAGTACGATTGGCTTCGCCAAACTGTATCCAGTCTGTATCTGTTCCTGTATACCCATGCAACAAGTACAACACAGGATAACGCCTTTGAGAAGTGTTGTAATCTGGGGGAAGGTAGAGGGTGTACTTTACTTCGCGACCTAATATTTTGCTATTCATCTTCAGGCTTTCCAGTACCTGACCGCTCTGGGCAAACGCATTAGTGCTAACAGAAACCAGCGCTGCTAAAAAAGCAACACACTTGAGAAAAGTCTTGGAGGCTATCATGCTTACAGGATTAGTTTGTCCTGCGAAAGATAGCCAGAAAAGCTAATTTTTTTCACGGTCTTTCATTGCCATATAACGGCTGCGCGATACTACTGCCTCGCCAAATACCGATAAACCAGCGTTAAATATGACCAAACTAACAGTGCCGTATATGAACCAATGCCAAAAACTCGCTCCTGCATATTTTGCCGTTGCAGCATCGCCTAACAAGCTAAGTCCTAAACCTGTTAGCACTAACCCTAAAGGAGCCATTATCAACCATTTTCTATACAAACGGCGAATTTCCTCTTTCATGTTTGGGAAGGATAGATGTGGTAGGTATAGTCCTCTACAATCAAGTTTGCTAATAATTTGCGACAAGTCATTTCCACTTCCTGCCGGGCTGTTTCCTCATCAGCAGCTTCTAGTTCCATGCGTATGTGCTTGCCTACGCGTACATCCGTGACATTGTGAATGCCCAAGTTTTTCAAGCCCATCAATACGGCTTTGCCTTGTGGGTCTAAAATTTCCTTCTGAGGCATTACCTGAATTTCAGCTATAAATTTCATGCGGCTATGTTTTGCACAATAGAAAGCACCACGTAAAGTACCACTACCAGTGGCATGGCTGCAAATTTAAAGGCAAAGAGCAAAACTGCTGCCACTAGCAACATTAAGTATTGAAACCTGTATTGCTGCCAACTCCAGCCATCGAACTTAAATGCCATTAAAGGGAAGTTTGCTACCATAAGGACCGATAAACTTACGGCAATAATAAGAAGCGAAGCTGAGCTAACTAGAGGAGGAAACAGCTCACCAGCAAAAGGCAGCCCGCTGATAAACAAGGCATTAGCAGGGGTAGGCAATCCAATAAACCCCTTGGTTTGGCGCAAATCTATATTGAACCGAGCCAGCCGCAAAGCCGAAAAAATGGGTATCGAGAAAGATAGATAAGCCCAACTAGTAGGCTGGTTTTGGTGTATGAGTTGGAAAAGAATCATCCCTGGCAAAAGTCCGAAACTGATTACATCTGCTAAAGAGTCGAGTTGTTTACCCAGTGGACTGCTTACTTGAAGCCATCTTGCCACCCAGCCATCGGCAAAATCGAAAAAAGCGGCAATGTAGATGCACCAAGCCGCCACTTGGGCAGAGTCCTGAAACACCAATGCAGTACCTATGCAACCCCATAGCAAATTGGCACATGTAAGTGCATTAGGGATTTGCTTTTTTATCACCCAGAAAACCTTTGGCATAATTTTTAGCTATCTTTCAGCTACTGGCAAATTTACCCAAATATGAAGGTGTCCTTTCACCACGTGGCACTTTTAACCTCGTTGTCTCTATCCACGGTTTTACTTCACGCTCAACGACGCTCAGCAGGTTGCCTTTACGATTCTGCACTGGCAGAAAGCGTTCCCGAAATTGCTCTCACTCGTGGGGATTATGATTTGCACAGAAGGGCTTCGTTAAAAATGTATTGTCCCACTCCTGGCGACCAAGGAGATACGGGAACATGTACAGGATGGGCATCGGCTTATGCAGCCCGCACCATCATAGAAGCACAACAATACGGCATTACAGACCGCAAAAGAATAGACCAAGTAGCCTTTTCCCCTTCATTTATCTACAACCAAATTCGCAATCCCGCTGACTACAACTGCACACAAGGAGCTACCTTGCCTCATGCTTTGAATGTGTTGAGAAAATCTGGTGCTTTGCCTTATAAAGAATACGGGTTTGATTGCGACAAACCCATTTCCTTTGAACAAAGAATGCGCGCTCGAAGCAAAGTAATTCAGGGATACAATCGCTTGTACCATGCCAGAACAAATACCAATACTCAAACGCTAATAGATGGAGTTAGAAAAGCCCTCGCCGAAGGAAAGCCCGTGATATGCTCTGTGCGCTATCTTTCTTCCTTAGATGATGCTCAAAAATGGTGGGTACTCTCCCCTGAAGAAAAAGAAGGATATTACCACAATGCACATGGATACCACGCCGTTGCCATAGTGAGCTATGATGATGACCTAGAAGGGGGCGCTTTTGAAATTATGAACAGTTGGGGCACCCACTGGGGCGATGGTGGTTTTGCCTGGATAAAATATGAAGATTTTAAGTACGTATGCGTAGAAGCCTATGAACTCATTTCTTTTCCACCTGAAAACATCCGTACCAGGTTTGGTGCCTCCATAAGGATAAAACAAAAAAGTGAAGAACTCATTCCTTTAGTACGCAACTTAAATGAAGCAGGGCTTTATCACACCCAGAAAGCATACCCGCCCGGCATGCAGTTTCAGTTTGAACTTTCTACAGAAGGACAAATGTACTTTTATGCTTTTAGCATCGATAAATATGAAAGAATAAGCCGCATGTTTCCCCGCCATAATCAGGAAAGCCCTTTAATAGGGTATTCTTATGCTCACTTGGTTATTCCTGGAGAAAAGTTGTATTTTCAAATAGACAATACCCCTAGCAGCGAATACATGTATTTTATTTTCAGCCGCAAAGCTATTTCTTTAGAGGAAATCATTGCTTCTGTCCAGCGCCTTAAAAATTTACCTCCAGAGGCGCGAATCAAACAAGTCTTGCGCCAAAACGGGCTTCTTAAAGAAGAAGGAAAAATTAAGTATGAGTACTCCTCTGCTTCTTTTCAAGATGAGGTGAGTAATTTAGCCGTTCCCATCATTATAGAAATGAAACGGCGGTAAAAGACACTTACTTATTGGCTGCACTCACTTCATTAAGCCATACTTGCAACAAATCTTGATGACCACAGGGAAAGACTTTATGCACGCAAAGATTGCTCAGTAACCTAGTGAGCCTTTTCATGTAGTGCGGGCGTATGATGCGGTCGTAGCTGCCGGTGGCAATCATTATTTTGGGACCAAACTGCAAAGCTGCTTTGTAAATGGCTTGCAAATCAGGTTCTAAATGGCGATAGACCATCCAAGTATTATAAACCCGCTTCCTTAGTTCAGGGGTGCGCATTTGTTGGCTTACTATTTTTGCCAGCGTAGGACTTAGTAATTTATATCGGTGTAGTACTTTCATGCTGTGGTGGAAGGCATTACTTTTTTCTGAAGTGATGTAACGAAATAGCCCATGCAAGAGTCGGCTGCGAGTTGCCAAGCGATACCAAGCGTTGGACTTAATGCCGTCAGGGGCAAGTAACCACAATTGTTTTATGCAATCGGCGAAAAGTTCATAAGTAACCAAAGCTATCCGTCCTCCCATAGAAAATCCAATTAGGTCAAACTCCTCAATGTGATGATGTTCTAACAACTCCGATATAAGTTGCTTCCACTTTGTACGCGTTACTGGCTGCAAAGGATGATGCCAAAGACTTTGTCCGTGAAAAAATAAATCAACAGCATAGACAGTGTAATCAGGCAAGGCAGTAGCAAGAGGCATAAAACAACTGCTCTCTTGCCCAAAGCCATGAAACGCAAGCAACGCCCGCGAACCTGAGCCAAAAACGTTGCAATGCAAATGAATCCGTTCCATGCGTTCAAAAATAGAGCAAGGGACAAAAATTTAACTGAAAAAGAGAGCACGCATCAAAGCACACAAATCCCGCAAAGTTGAAATACATAACTCGCCCAAGCCCTTTTCCGATTGCAAAATGACTGCCTGGATGGATTTTTCATCCAACGCATAAAATTTTTTGCTTTGAAAAGAAAATCAATCAATTGCCTATTTGATGGAGGTGAATTATTTACTTACTTTTGCTTTGCAATAACTATTATTGAAATGGTGTAAAATTATGGAAAGTGCGGTGAGTGAACGGCTGATTCAAATTATTGCACATTTTTCAGGGGGTAATGAAAAGCGCTTTGCCGAGTCAGTAGGTGTTAAACCTGCGGTGATTAATAACTACACCAAAGGCAAGCAACAAAGCAAACCGGGTTTTGAAGTGCTGCAAAAAATAACTGCTGCTTATCCTTCCCTCAATATTGAATGGCTGCTAAGTGGAAAGGGAAATATGTTAAAAGAATCTTCTTTTGCCTTCAAACAAAACGATTCAGAAAGTGTAGCCATTCCCGTCATCAATCGCAAGGCAGCTGCTAACTACCTTGCCGCCAACCACACGCAGGAATACTTTGAAGAGCTAGAAAATATTTACTTGCCGCGCAATTTTGTCAAGGGAAAGCGCTGCTATGCCCTGCAAGTAACTGGCGATAGCATGGAACCCACTTTATACGAAAATGACTATCTCATTTGCCATTTGCTTGACCGAGCTGAATGGGAATATCTCAACGAAGGGCAAATATGCGTCATTGTTTCTCAACGAGGGTTGCAAGTAAAGCGCATCAAAAACAAATCTCACAGCCATTATGTTACCCTTGTTTCGGATAATCCTAAACATCCGCCCCTGAACATCCCTCATGAAGAAATTATTGAAATCTGGAAAGTAAATTGGCGGCTCACTGATCAACTAAGTCCCCTTACTGATAGCTTTGAAAACAGACTGGCCTCTATAGAAGCCCGCTTAGAGCAACTAGAAAAACAACATCGCACAAAGCAAACTAAATCGATTGAGTAATTTTGTTTGCGCTGGCTTATGCAATATGCGGAAGCTGATTACGCCGACCTAATCATTTACACCGATTCAGTTTACTTACAACTTGAAAAACGAATTGATTTGTTCTTCCCTTATGACTACCATCCAGAACTTGCATGCGGATTGTTGATCGTAAACGACGGTCAAGATGCTCCAGCATTGCAACTGCGCGAAACCCTTTACCAACTAACTCGACAAAAAATTATTCAACCTATCATCATTGCTGCAGTTCATGCTACAGAACGCCTTCAGGAATACGGCACAGCTCACGTTCCAGATTATGCCAAACGCGGCAGCAAAGCTCATTTATATACCGCTTTTTTGATAGAAGAACTCATTCCTCTCCTTGAACAACGGTTTAATCTAACTCCGAGGCCTACTAGTCGCGGTATTTTTGGCTGTTCATTAGGAGGACTTTCAGCATTTGACATAGCCTGGCATCACGCATGGTTATTTGAACGAGTTGGAGTTTGCTCAGGAGCTTTTTGGTGGCGCAGACACTCTGCTAATGACAACTTTGCCAATTTTGACCGCATTATCCACAGCCTAGTGCGAAATGGCTACCACAAAGAAGGACTGCAGTTTTGGTTCGAAGCTGGCACAGCCGATGAAACAGAAGACCGCAATGGCAATGGCATCATCGATGCTATCGACGATACGTTAGACCTTATTGCCGAACTGTATTACAAGGGTTACAACCTTCTCACCGATGTGCGCTACGTAGAAATTCAAGGTGGACAGCACAACCAACATACCTGGGCAAAAGCCTTCCCCGATTTCCTTACATGGGCTTTTGGAAATAAATAATAAAACTTATCGGGTCAGAAGGTTGTTGTATCAATGGAGCACACCTATCTTTACAGTTAAAAGATTAAGCATATGGCAAAGGCAATAGAATTAACTGATAGCAATTTTGAGCAATATATCAACGGAGACCGCCCTGTGCTGGTGGACTTCTGGGCAGAGTGGTGCGGACCTTGCAAAATGATAGCACCTGCAATTGAACAAATAGCTGCCGAATACGAAGGCAGAGCTATAGTAGGCAAAGTGAACGTGGATATTCAATCGCGTCTTCCAGCTATATACGACATCCGTAGCATTCCCACTTTAATGGTCTTTAAAAAAGGTCAAGTAGTGGCTAAGAAAATAGGTGCCGTTCCCAAAAGCGAATTAGTCAAGATGCTTGAACCGCATTTGTAAATTTAAGCACAAGCCACTAGTAACTTGTAAGTCATCTCCCCACGAGATGGCTTTTTTGTTTTGAGCCTCTTTGATTAGCCCTATGCATCTTGTATTAGGGGAGTTAGATTAAATTTAAAGGCTTAGTCAATTAGAGCTCCTAAATAGAATGTTGAAAATGAAACCACGACTTACTTCCACTCTATGCCTTTTGCTACAAGTAGGCATTGCTGGCGCTCAGTCATTAGCTGACTCACCCTGGCACATCCAAGCGCGCAACATAGACCCTCAACGCTACTTTGGCGTTACCGTAGCCAACGGCATGATTGGTATCATTTCTTCACCTGAACCCTTAAAAATCAAAGAAATAGTGCTCAACGGCGCATTTGATACCTACGGGCGCGGGCGCGTGAGCAACCTCATGAAGGTATTCGAGTTTGCTAATATGGACCTAGACATAGACAACACTCGCATAGGGCGCCATAATATCCACAACTACGTACAAACTCTTGATATGAAACGCGCTGCCTTCACTACTACTTTTGACTATGCCGACAAAGCTAGCATTTCCCATACCATCATGGCACTGCGCCACTTGCCACACACGGCATTAATCGAACTGGCTATTCAAGCCAAAAAAGACCTCACTTTTACAGCATATAGCATCATCCAAGCTCCTGAGATGCTGCAAGAGGTTAAAAATAGCTACCACCTCATAGATCGCCCTCATGCCCTTATTCCCCTAATGACCTCTGTAGCTAAAAGCCCTACTGGCAAACACACTATCGCAGCTAGCAATAGTATTTTGTTTGAAGAACACCGAAACCACGAGCCGCCTCTGATTCATGAAGAGTGGGATTACGGCATGCATCGGCTCAAGTTTACTAAAACATTGAAAGCAGGGCAAACCTACCAATTTGCCGTAGTAGGTTCAGTAATTTCTACCGAGCAAGTAGCTGACCCTCATAACGAAGCCGAACGGCTCACTATTTTTGCTGCCTTAGAAAAGCGCCCGCGCCTCGTTGAGAAGCATTTACAAGCATGGGAGCAGCTCTGGCAAAGCGATATTGAAATAGAAGGCAATCTAATGGTGCAAAGAGCGGTGCGCTCTGCTTTGTATCATCTTTATAGCTTTGCCCGCGAAGGTACCCCTTACAGTCTTTCTCCCATGGGGCTCTCTGGACTGGGCTACAATGGACATGTATTTTGGGACACCGAACTATGGATGTTTCCTCCTTTGTTATTGCTGCAACCCGAAATAGCCAAGTCGCTTTTGGAATACCGTTTTCAAAGGCTAGAGGCAGCTAAACAAAATGCCCGCAATCATGGCTACAAAGGAGCAATGTTTCCTTGGGAATCAGATGATAGCGGTCAGGAGGCTACTCCTGTGTGGGCACTTACAGGGCCGTTTCAGCATCATATTACCGGTTGCGTAGGATTTGCTTTTTGGAAGTACTACCAAGTTACCCAAGATAAAAACTGGCTGCGCGAACGCGGTTACCCCGTACTAAAAGAAGTAGCCGATTTCTGGGCAAGCCGCGCAGAGAAAGATAGCGACGGAAAATATCACATTCGCAATGTGGTATGCGCTGATGAATGGGCTGAAAATGTAGACGATAATGCTTTTACCAATGGCATGGCTAAAGAAGTACTCACATACGCCAATGCAGCAGCAAAAGTACTGGGATTACCCGAAAACCCTACCTGGAAAGCCGTTGCCGAAGGATTAGTAATTCTCAAATTTCCTGATGGCACCACGCGTGAGCATGCTACCTACAACGGCGAACCCATCAAACAAGCCGATGTAAATTTGCTAGCATATCCCTTAAAGCAAATCACTGACCCTGCAACCATCCGCAAAGATCTGGATTATTACTGGAAAGTATTGGGAGACAATATTCCTGGTCGCAAAGGGAGCAGCCCAGCAATGGCACAAGCCATTTTTAGTATTCTCAACACTCGCCTTGGCGAGGTAGAAAAAGGATACGAACAGTTTTTGGATAGCTTTCAGCCTAACGAAGTGCCTCCATTTGGTGTGCTAGCAGAAACAGCCGGCGGCACTAATCCTTACTTTGCCACGGGTGCCGGAGGAATGTTGCAAGCCGTTATCAATGGCTTTGGCGGGATAGACATTACTGATCAAGGCATCGTACAGCTCAAAACTAAGTTACCTCCTCAGATTAAATCCTTAACCATCAAAGGAGTAGGAAAAGAACGAAAAACGTTTCTTGTTCGAAACTAAACTGGCGCGCCGTTGCTTGTAGTCCAGCAAGCAACGGCAGCACTTACCTAATTGGAACAGCCCATATCTTTTGGCAATTTTCTAGCCCGCTTTGAGTGCAAATAGGGATTGTAACCGTTGCTTACTTTTGGGTAGTAGCCAGTTCCATCGTAAGGGCGTTTTTTAGGATGGGATTTGCAGGCAGCCGAGCACGCTCCTTCCATCTCCCAGCCGCATTTTTCGCAAATAGGCACGTGCATATTGCACTCAGGGTTGGCGCAATTGACCATGCGGTCGCATGGCGTTCCGCATAGGTAGCACTTAGAAATTACTGTCGGATTGACTTTATTCACATCCACTACTATGCGACCGTCGAAAACATAACACTTGCCCTCAAAATCTTCTCCTCCCTCTTCTAAAGCGTATTTAATAATTCCCCCATGGAGTTGATACACGTTCTCAAACCCTTGCTCTAACAAAAACGCACTTGCTTTTTCGCATTTGATTCCTCCTGTGCAATAGGTTATAATTTTTTTGCTCTTGTACTTTTCCAATTCATGGATTTTAGTGGGGAACTCGCGAAAGTTTTCAATATCCAGCGTAATGGCATTTTTAAATTTGCCGATAGCATGTTCGTACTTAGAGCGCACATCAAGGATGACTACGTCTTCAGCATCTTTGATTTTTTTAAATTCTGCAGGTGAAAGGTGAATGCCCGTTCTAACAGTGGGGTTAATGTGATGCAAATCAGAGTGAACAATTTCGGGTTTTACGCGCACATGTAGTTTGGCAAATACGTGTTTGTGATAAGGTTCTACTTTAAAATCGATATTGGCAAAGCGCGGGTCAGATTTAACTATTTCCATGTAGCGCTCCGTATCGGCTTTGAGTCCCGAGACGGTTCCATTGAGTCCTTCTGCAGCTATGATAATTCTTCCGCGCAAATTAAGTAACAAACAAAGCTCGTGATGCTGGTCTCGGAATGTTTCGGGATCTTCTATTTGGGTGTAGCAGTAATAGAGCAGTATGTTATAGGCTTGTTCCATCATAAGACAAAGTTACAAAAAATGAACAGTAGGCTTTAAAAGCCTCTTCTGCAAACTGCAAATTTACTGCAAGCGAAGTGATTCCGTGCAATGGACGCGCAGAATTTGCGAAGGCACTTGAAGTTGGGCAAAAAACTCCAGCCAAAAATATTGCTGTGCGGAGAGTTGATCAGTGGTTGATTTGATTTCTACAAAGAAAAATTCTTTTTCATTCCATACAGTCAGGTCGGGAAAACCGCAACTGTTTTCCTTAGGACAGCGAGCCATTTGCAAGAGCACCGCCTTGATTTGCTTCCATTGTAAACTGGCAAAGTAAACTTCTGCCAACGGCAAAAAATTCGGATGCCAGCCGACAAATGGATTGGCAATTCCCTTGTATTGGTAGTAAATTTCCTGCACATATTGCCAAGAATCCTTAGTATCCTCAAATCTATTTAGTTGTTCTTGAATCTCTTGAGCGCGCAAGAGGTAAAAATTTTCGTCAAAAAGCTCAGCAGGATAGCGCTGCAAGGGATGATGTACCTGAAGAGGATTCTGGTAAATTACTTGCCAAAAAACAAGTCCGAAAATGCCGCGCCAGATGTAATTTTCCGTGTGTGCTGCTTGGAAACCCCTAGCCCGATAGTACTCTATAACTCCTTGCTCTACACAAGTTTTGTATTGCTGGGGCAAGGAAACAGTAGGCGCTTTTAGCAAATAGTCAGTAAGGACGTTACGCACATCATTGTCCTTTTGCATGTGTCGGCGCAAAAAATCTCGAGCAAAAATTTCCTCTTCAACAGAGTTAGGATGTTCTACTATGTGCCAGCAGGTAGCCAACGCCTCTGAAATGTTTCCCTGTCGGCTCAAAATGCGCACTTGTTGCTTGCGCGAAGGCGGTTGTAAGGTATGGCGATAAACAGTCAATGCTTCTTGCAGCAATTGATTTTTTTCCAACCACTTGCCAAGCCGTAGGCAAAGTTTGCCGAATATGGCAAAGGCAAATAGCGGTTTGGGCAACTGCTCGAACCATGCAAAAACTTTACATGGCTCACTGCCGTAGCGGAGGTGCTTCTTGAATATGTAGTAATGCCAGTGAGCCGCAAAATGATCCTGTGCCTCTTGAGCTGATTTGGCTACGGGTGAAAAGTCTTTTTCCTGCCAGCGATAGAACTTAGCATTTCCCAACGCATCAATGACAAACTGAGCCATGTTGTCCTTTGCCAGAGAACCAAAAAATAAAAATTGCCAGAATGCCACCTCCCGCTCAGATATCTGCCAAATCAATTCAACATCAGAAAAAGAATTATTTCGATACTGGTTTAGCAATTTTATTAAATCAACCTTGCGCGCTTTCTGACAAAATCCACCAGGTAAACAAGCCGCCAGCTGACCTAACTGCTTTTTCGTGAGACTTGAAAGAGCCTCTACTCTTGTAAGTTCATCAGAAATACTCAAGGGTTTGACTCGGTCAAGCAATTTATAGTGGCAAAGTTCCTCTATGGCATCCTCTGGACTATCGATTTCTTTGTATTTAAGAAGGGATTCTACTGTAAAGAAGATGGGAGTGCGGTTGGCTATGCGCACATACATCAATTGGGCATTGCGAGAAAGGGCACGAAAAACTTTCTCGAAGTTCTGCGAAGGTTTATCTAAAAAATTTTCATAGCGCTGCTTAACAAAGTCAATTAGGTAGAGAAAATAATCCAAGTAGTACGTAGGCGGGAGAGTTTGAGAAGTAGCCATTTTGACCAGTTTGTTTTTGATTTAAACCTAGATAGGTGGCAACTGTTTGCATCTTTCCTCAATGGCTTGCTACCATTTTAGCCAAGTTACTCGAATCAAATTTTAGCAAGGTGATCAAACCTGGCAGGCATATGCTTTTGCGATTGACGCCATGCCGATGGTAGTTATCAACACTGGTGTAAATTTGCCTTTATGAAAACACTAATCGCGGGTGCAAGCGGGCTGGTAGGCAGTTATTTGCTGCGTCAGTTGTTGCAAAGTTCTGCCGTTTCACAAGTTATCTCACTTGTCAGGCGACCGTTGGGAGTTTCCCACGACCGCTTGCAAGAAATTGTGTTTGACTTTGAAAACAAGCAACACTATCAAACCTTGCCGCAAGTGGATGCCGCTTTCTGCTGTTTAGGCACTACTATCAAAAAAGCAGGCTCGCAAGTGGCTTTTCGCCATGTGGACTACGACTATCCCCTGTTTTTAGCCAAAGCAATGCGAGATAAAGGCACGCCACACTTTTTAGTAATTACTGCTGTGGGGAGCCATCCTAGCTCTATCTTTTTTTACAGCCGAGTTAAAGGAGAGTTAGAACGTTCTTTGGAAGCCTTGCAATTTCCTTCCTTGAGCATTTTTCAACCTTCTTTGTTGCTGGGAGATAGAAAAGAGAAGCGCTTAGGAGAGGATTTTGCCAAATTACTTGCTCCTTTATTCACTCCTTTGCTAGTAGGAAGTTTGCGCAAGTATCGCCCCATTCAAGCAGTTGATGTAGCCAAAGCTATGTTTAAAATCGCACTGCAACCAGCTTCAGGAGTGTGGCGCTATCCTTCTGATGAAATCCAAGAAATTGCCGACCACTTTAAAATATGAACTTATATCGCACCGTTTTCACAATACCTCAGTTGGATTGCCCTGCTGAAGAGCAGCTCATTAAGATGCACCTTGCCCAATTACCCCAAGTGAAGCAACTCATTTTTGACCTTGCGCGTCACCAACTCACTGTATTGCACAGCGGTCAATGGCAAGACATCGAAGTGGCTCTACAAAACCTCAACTTAAAAGTTACTTTCTGCCACTGCCAAGTAACAAACCCTGAAACAAATCCCTTGAATTCATCGATTAACCAAGCACAGCAGCGGCATTTATTGATTGTGGTTTTAGTAATTAACTTACTTTTTTTCTTTGCTGAGGTAGTTTTTGGAATTTTGGCCGACTCGATGGGATTGCTGGCAGATGGGCTAGATATGCTAGCTGATAGCCTGGTATACGGCATGGCACTTTTTGTTGTAGGCAGCAAAGAAAAATATCAAAGGCAAGTAGCGCGCATCAGTGGATATTTTCAGTTATCACTTGCCATGTTTGGATTTGCAGAAACGCTGCGACGCTTTGTAGGTCAGGAGCTCGTACCTCATTTTGGTACTATGATGACGGTTTCATTTTTCGCTTTGTTAGGAAATGCCATTTCCTTTTACCTGTTGCAAAAGAACCAAAACCCTCAAGCCCACATGCAAGCAAGCCTTATTTTTACCTCTAGCGATATGATTGCAAATGCTGGAGTTATTTTAGCTGGATTCCTAGTATGGCTCCTTGACTCTAAAATTCCCGATTTAATTATTGGGCTCATAGTGTTTTTCATGGTAACGCGAGGGGCTTTGCGCATATTAAAAATAAGCAGTTGACCCTTGCAACTGCAGAAATGCTGGTCCACTTTTTAGCTTGTTTTTGTAAGAACCCCAAGTTAGGTTCTTAGCTTTAAAAATTTGAAAATTTAACCAGCTAACAGTATATTTGTTTTAAGAAACGGTGCCCCTACATGCTGCGGTTAGGTGCTATACTTTGTGCGCTCATAGTGCTGAACCAAAGTTTTAGCCGCGTATGGGTATGGCTTTCTTTTCAACTTAACCGCCAGTATATCGCCCAATATCTCTGCGAATATAAAGACCGCCCAGAAATGCGCTGCGGCGGTAAGTGTTATCTTGCCAAGCAAATGGCAAAGGCTCAGAAGCACGAAGCTAATATCCCAAAACTGAAAAATCACTTCGACGTTACTTTCTTTCCCTCACCCGATAAATTTGGCTTAGAACTCTTCGTTTTCTTGCCTTTACACAATGATTTATTCTTTATTCCGCTACAGATCGGCGTAGAAAGAACGCACAAATGCGAAATAGAACATCCTCCGCGCCGTAGCTAAGCAACGCCGATGAAAAACGCAATTCCAACTTTTCATGCAGCTTGAGTCTTTCCCCTGTTGCGGTATCTGCACAGGGAAAAACGAAGCCAATGATGCCAAGCGCAGAGGTTTAATCTGCGCGCTGTTAGTCCTACATTTTTACTTCATCAACCCTATAACTTTTATCAACCAAAAACATCAACAAATTAGCCATGAAGACAAACAAAATTTTCAACATACTTTTAATAAGCTTTGCTTCTTTGTCAATTTCTTGCCACAAAGAAGTACAACCCGAGTTTGATCCTTCAAAAAGAGGATTTATTTTGCTAGAGTTTGACAACGTAGTAGGCACGCGCGACCTTGAACTCAACCGAGGCGTGTACCGAAATGCGGCTGGGGAGGACTTTACTGTTACTCAGTTGCTATACTACGTAAGTAACATTCGCCTCAAAAAGGCAGATGGAACAGAATACGTAGTTCCTCAGGATTCAAGCTATTTTCTTGTGCGCGAACACGTGCCTGATACTCATGTTATTCGCTTGAGCGTCCCACAAGGAGATTACATAGGAGTTTCCTTTATTCTGGGTGTAGATAGCCTTCGCAGTACGATGGATATTAGCCGCAGGCAAGGTGTGCTCAACCCTACCGACATGACCCGCGAAGAAGGCATGTATTGGACGTGGAATTCGGGATACATTTTTTTGCGCTTAGAAGGCACTTCGCCACAAATTGCTCCTGATCCCGCTGGAAATCGCCGCTTCCGCTATCACATCGGCGGCTTTGGCGGAGGATTCGGCAATCCCCCAGTGCGAACCATTAACAACATCAAGAAAATTGAACTATCCTTTAAACGCGATGTAGCTAAAGTACGCAGCAAAAGCACTCCGCAAATGCACATCATTGCCGACGTGCTCAAGGTGTTTAATGGACCTAACACTATTAGCCTTGCACAAAATCCAACTGTGATGTTCTCGCCTTTCTCGGTAAACGTAGCTAACAATTACCAGCACATGTTTGAGTATCATCATATGCACACTGTTGCATCGCGTTAAAATTTGCTTAAGCCCAGCAGATATTATTGAACCTGCTGGGCTAAATAAAAAATCAAATCTAAATTCCGATGAAAAAACTTACAATTTTTACCATTGCAAGTGTTGTATTTGCAATATCAGTAAGTATTTCCTGCAAACAAGGCGACATCAACCCAGCAATAGAAGTGCAAGTACCTCCCTATTTCCCTCCTATGGTGTATGACCTACAGAAAAACCCCGTTACTCAAGCTGGGTTTGAACTAGGAAAAGCCCTTTTCTACGAAGGACAACTCTCACGTGATGGCATGGTAAGTTGCGGGTTTTGTCACCAACAGAGTGCAGGCTTTACCCATCACGGGCATGACCTCAGCCACGGAGTAGATGACCGACTGGGCAAACGCAATGCCTTGCCTATACAAAACATGGCTTTTCTTAGCGATTTCATGTGGGATGGAGGCATTCACGACCTTGATTTACAGCCACTTGCTCCAATTGAAAACCCCGTAGAAATGGACGAGTCCCTGCCTAATGTCTTGGAAAAACTTCGCCGCAATCCAAAATACCCTCCTATGTTCCAACGAGCTTTCGGAACCCCAGAAATTACAGGAGAGCGGCTATTGAAAGCACTTTCCCAATTCATGGTAGTGATGATTTCCGCTAACTCGCGCTACGACAAGTATTTGCGCGGCCAAATACAACTCACCAGCGATGAACTGCGCGGCTTGCAACTTTTTAAGGAAAAAGGTTGCGATAAATGCCATGCTGGTGCCCTATTTACTGACCAAAGTTATCGCAACAATGGGCTTAGCCTTGAGTTTAACCAAGACTTGGGAAGGTACGAAATAACCCTCAATGAGCAAGATAAATACAAATTTCGCGTGCCTAGCTTGCGCAATGTAGAAGTAACTCGTCCTTATATGCACGATGGAAGATTTCGCAATTTAGAAATGGTGTTAGACCACTATTCAGAAGGTATGGCAGATATTCCTACTTTGGATTCTATCTTCCGCCGACCTGATGGTAAACGCGGCATCCCCATGACAGCGGAAGAAAAGCGACTTATCATTGCTTTCTTAAAAACGCTCACTGATGAAGAATTTCTCACTGATAAACGCTTTAGCGAAGAACATTAAAATTTTTAAATTGCTATGAGAAAAATAGCAATACTTTGCTTTATTTTACACATAGGGACAGATGCTTTTGCCTGTGAAATATGCGGCTGTGGGGTAGGAAACTTTTACATGGGCATTACGCCCCAGTTCAATCGCCACTTTATAGGAGTGCGTTATCGTCGAATTGCTTACCAATCCCATCTGGCTCCTGATGGTAAGGCTACTTATCTAACTACTAATGAACTTTTTCAAACCCCAGAAATTTGGGCGAGATTCTATCCTACTCAGCGCTGGCAAGTGATGGCATTTTTGCCTTATCACTTTAATCAGCAAACTGACTACCACCAAACTTTTACTAAAACTCTGGCTGGTTGGGGCGAGGCTACATTTCTGACAAACTATCGAGTGGTGGACAATGTAGCTGATACATTTCCACACCGCCTTCGGCATAATTTGCTTATAGGAGGAGGTATTAAACTTCCCACTTCTCGATTTAAGTTTGATGCTAATGATAATCGGCAAGTAGCTAATCCAAATTTTCAGCTAGGCAGTGGCAGTACTGATTTCCTAGCTACGCTGCTGTACATCATTCGCGCAGGCAAATGGGGCTTAAGCACCGACTTGAATTACAAATTTAACACTGCTAACTTAGATGGCTATCGGTTTGGCAATCGCTTGAATGGACAAATAACTTTATTCTATGCTCGCAACTTTAGAGGAATTTCTGTATTGCCTTATGCAGGAGTATTCGGAGAATTTAGCTATAAGGATACACACCACGGCGCAGAGCTGACTAATACAGGTGGCAGAGCTCTGTTTGCCGTCGCTGGAGCAGAGTTGTACGTAGGTCGCATCGCTATTGGTGGAAATGTTCAACAACCACTGTTGCAAAATTTAGCAAATAAAGCCATACAGGCTCATGCAAGAGGTGTACTTCACCTTACTTTTATGATTTGATGGATAAAAATTCAATTTGTTTAAACATCTGGTCCGATGAAGAACCTAAAACCCTCTCTTTCAAGAACATATGTAAATCACAAGGGCAAAATAGTGCGTTGCCCTTCTTTTGTAGAAAGAATTTATCTTCATGTGCATAATATTTTCAAAACACTTCCTTTTGTAGCGGTTTTTATCATCGTATCGCTTTTGTTTGTAGAAATTGGCTGCATAGTTGGTTTGTGGCAAGCGCTTTCGGGTACTGCTTTGCCTTTAGTAGAGGTAATGGCGTACAGTTTCGTTTTTCTTGCCAGTGCTACAATTCAATTGCTTGGCTTGGGAGTAGGATGGTGGTTAGCAGAGCATAAAGATGCTAATGTAAAAAAAGACAACAAAAATTATCAAAAAGCAACTAAAAAGACTAATTCGGAGCTATAGAAGTGAGTCAAAAGCTATCTGCCGACACTTGTCTTCCTCTCAGAATATGCAGATAAAACTGTCTACAATGGCTTAGAGAAACTCGCAACGTTAAGCCCCCTTTGTGCATACCTATGCCGTATTTGATCATTAACTCATATCTCCACGCTTTTGATTGTGAATCTCTTACTTTGGGCGCATCATCGTTTCCAACCTCAATATCCCCTCTCCTGACTGACGGATATTATCTTTCAAAATTTTCTCCAAAATTTTAATTATTTGCTTTCGTTGTAAAGCGTAGGCGTTTCATCTTTTTGTTTTTTTAACCTAAACTAATCTTTACTACACTTTTGGGGACAGTCAAATTCATCCCACGATGATTACCTACAAGCATTTTGTTTATCTTTAGCATAAGAAACAAAGCCTATAAAGCAATGAACACTATCTTTCAAAATCATAGCCTTTTAATGTCCATAGATCCTACCCAGCGCTTGATGATTACGGTATGGACTACTAAGCCTACCTTGCAGGATGAGGAATACAAAGAGTTAATGTATTCTTTCCTAAATGCTATTTTGCAATACCGTCCTGAGCGAATTTTGATAGATAGCCGAAAGGCAGAATATGTAATTAGACCCGATATGCAGGATTGGATTAATGCCAACATTTACCCTCCCGCAGCAGAAGCTGGGGTTCGCAAAGCAGCATTTTTGCTAGGAGAGGATTTATTTATGCAACTTAGCCTTGAACAAGTGGTAGAGGATAGCATGCAAAATGAAAAAGTGCGGCAAATAATTCAACAAAATTTTTTCCACAATTACGACGAAGCTATTCAGTGGTTGCAAGCATAAGTTAAATGCGCTGGAGCACTTTTAAAGCTGTTTCGCGGTCGCGTTCAAGTTGGAGTTTCATGCTTTCCAAGCCATCAAAAGTTTCTTCGCCACGCAGGTAAGCAATTAATTCTACGCGCAAAGTCTCGCCATAAATTTCATCATAAAAGTTAAAAATATTGACTTCAACAGTTCGCTTCAACTGATTGCCTAAGGTAGAACGAACTCCAATATAGAGCATGCCGCCGTATATCTGCTTGCGCAGCGTTACTCTCACTGCATAAATGCCATCTTTGGGAATGAGTTTATAACTTTCGCTAACGTGCAAATTTGCCGTGGGAAAGCCAAGTGTTCTGCCAATTTTATCTCCATGAGTAACGCTGCCACTGAGGGAGTAATATTTTCCTAAGTATTTGGCTGCTGTCTCTACATCGCCTTGTAGCAATGCCTGTCGGATGCGGCTGCTACTTACTCCTATATTTTCCACATCTTGCCGAGGAATTTCCTCTACTACAAAGCCAAAACGATTTTCATGAGCTTTTAAAAATTGGAAGTCTCCAGCGCGATTTTTTCCAAATCGATGGTCATAGCCTATGATGAGTTTGCGCGTATTAAGCCCTGTGATTAAAATTTTTTGTACATATTCCTCAGGTGAAAGATTAGAGAGCGATTTGTCAAAGGGCAAGACTACGAGCCGATCAACGCCCATAGCCGCCAAAATTTCAGTTTTTTCTTCTAAAGTGGTCAATAATTTTAAGTCTTTTTTATCAGGAAAGAGGGCTAAACGCGGGTGAGGCCAAAAAGTAACCACTACACTTTCTGCATAAGGATTAGTGGATCTGGCTTGCTGGGCATCGGCTACAAGTTTAGCGAGAATTTTTTGATGTCCAAGGTGTACCCCGTCGAAGGTGCCTTCGGTAACAATTGCATGTAAGGGAGGCTCATGACCTGCTATGCCATGTTGTATTTTCATGATACATTGCGTTGGGCTTTAATGGCATCTATTAATTGAGGCAGTTGCCAGGCATTTTCTACAGAAAACTCGCCGATACGAGTACGCCGCAGGCTGTTCAAATAAGCTCCTACTCCTAGGGCTTGTCCAAAATCGCGTACTAAACTGCGGATGTAAGTTCCTTTTGAACACACAACGCGAAAGTGAACCTGCGGCAAGGCAAGTTGTTCAAGGGTGAAGCTAAAAATTTCTACTGTGCGAGGCTGAAGTTCTATTACCTCGCCTCGACGGGCTTTTTTATAGAGCGGTTCACCATTGACTTTAATAGCCGAATACAGAGGAGGTACTTGTTTAATAGTGCCAATGAATTGTTTTACCACTTCTTGCAAGCTCTCTAAGGTTAGGTGGCTTATATCCACTGCTGGGGTAGGAGGTGTTTCCGCATCATAGGAAGCAGTGGTCTGACCTAATACCATACTGCCGATGTATTCTTTTACTTGTGCGCAATAGTTTTCTATCAGTTTAGTTTTTTTGCCAGTACAAATAATTAACAAACCTGTTGCTAGAGGGTCTAACGTGCCAGCGTGTCCTACCTTGGCAGTTTTGATAGCATACCGCAACTTGTTGACCACGTCAAAAGATGTCCAGTAAAGAGGCTTGTCGACAAGCAGCACTTCGCCACTTTGGAAGTCAAACAATGGCATGGCACAAAGTTAAAGCCTTTCAGCAAAAGATAGAGAAGTTTACTCAAGCTATCGACTCGGTCAAGTCATTTTTGGATGTGTTTTAATCGTTATAATTAATAAAAAATTGCTTTCGAGAAAACTTTTTTTATTGTTATAGTCGCATTCAAACTTACTGCATGATTCAGCTAGAGTTTGCAAAGCTGATGCAACTTTGTAACAAATAAAATCGAATTTGGCTAAAATTTTGCGGTAGCACTAGCAATATTAAAGTTACCTATCAAAACCTAAACTAAACAAAGGCAACGCAAAAGAAGTTACAGCACCTAACTTCATGAGGATAACAACTAAATAAGTTGATTGTGATAAAATCAAAAAGAGCATGTATTTGTTGCAAGTAAAAAAGCTGTTTGTGCCTGTGAAAGAAAACTGCGTTACAAGCCCTTACAACTTTTTCAAGCGCATTTTCTCGACAAGCAAGGTACGCACCATAATTTCGAGGTTCTGGATTTCCAACGATAGGGCAAAGGCATGGGCAAAAAAAATTGCTCTTCCCCTAGCACTATTAGTACTTTTCTTTTTGTATGCATTTAGTGCAGTAGCTTAGTTAAAACAAAAGCACTTTGGCTAGTGCATTTTGCCTTCTCTAATGCCTAGTTGGTGAATAATTTCAGCTTCGGCGCGAAGAAATTCTTGCCAACGAGCATCTACCAAATGACGAGGCATTATCTGGCGGGCAAGTTCGATAAAAGTAGTATAATGCCCTGCTTCAGAAGCCATTAGCTCATAGTAAAATTGGGATAGTTCAGCGTCAGCAATTCCTTTCCAAAGCAATTTAAAACGCTCGCAACTGCGCGCTTCAATTAAGGCACAAATGAGCAGTTTATCAACCAATCGCTTTTGGCGAGAGTCGCCTTTAGTAATAAGTTGATTGAGAGCCACTACGTATTCGTCTTTTCGCTGTTTGCCTAGTTTAAACCCTCTTTTTTTGATTTGTTCTAGCACGCGCTCAAAATGGCTCCACTCTTCTGCAACCAGAGGGGTAAGCGTTTCCACCACTTGTTCGTAGTCGGGATATTCTACAATTAGGGAAATACACGTAGAGGCTGCTTTCTGCTCGCAATAGGCATGGTCTGTTAGAATTTCCTCCAACGATTTTTCTGCTACATTTGCCCAGCGCGGATCGGTTGGTAGTTTGAGGTGTAGCATATTGGCTTTTCTGTTGTCTGCAAATTTCGCTATAAATCAGTGAAGGCAAACAAAAATTTCCTATGCAGTGTTTTAATGCAAAGTTGATGTATGAAGTACTTCTTTGCCACTGTAGTAGTAATTTTGTTAAATAACTGCACTAATGGTCAGGATATGGACATGCGTTCAAAGAAAATCAAAATTGATGAAAATGCTTTGTCAAGTGTAGAAAAAGTAGTAAAATCAGAAGAAGAATGGCGCCGCTTGCTCACTCCAGAGCAATACTACATTCTGCGCCAAAAAGGAACAGAGCGTCCTTTTTCGGGCAAATTTTATAAACACAAAGAAAAAGGGATTTACGTTTGTGCAGCTTGTGGCAACGAGTTATTCTCCTCTAACCAAAAATTTGACTCTGGTTGTGGTTGGCCCAGTTTCTTCGACGAAATTGCCAAAGGACGCATCAAGTACCAGATAGACACCTCTCACGGCATGATACGCACCGAAATTATGTGCGCACGCTGTGAAGGACATCTAGGACATGTCTTCGACGATGGACCTGCTCCTACTGGATTGCGCTACTGCGTCAACTCACTGGCTATTGATTTTAAAAAGGCTAGCCAAGAGACTAAAAAGCAAGAAGAGGAATAAGGAAACGCGTCCTTATTCACCTTTGTGCAAGGTGGCAATTAAATAGGATCGAAAATCAATCCTTAATAAAAGGATAGTCAGGCTGCATGTAAACGTCAGTAAATGTTTCAGAGGGGTCTGGATAAGGCGACTCTTCCGCAAAACGCACAGCATCTTCAATAATTTCTTTAACACGGACTTCGATAGTAGCCAATTCTTCCTCGCTAGCGATGCCTTTGCGCAAAATGGTAGCTCGCACTTGCTCCACTGGGTCAAGTTTCTTGTACTCCTCTACTTCTTCTTTAGTGCGATACTTTTGCGGGTCAGACATGGAATGCCCCCGATAGCGGTAAGTTCGGAATTCAAGCAAGGTAGGTCCCTCACCTGCTCGGGCACGCTGAGCAGCTTTAGCCACTGCATGATGAACCGCTTCTACGTCCATGCCATCCACTGGCATAGAAGGCATTTGATAGGCTTCTCCCAAAATGTATAAGTCAGTAACGTTAGAAGCGCGGCGCACCGCAGTGCCCATTGCATAACCATTGTTTTCAATGACAAAAATAACAGGTAGCTTCCACGTCATTGCCATGTTAAGGGTTTCGTGAAAAGAACCTTGCCGCACTGCCCCATCGCCCATGTAGCAAATGCAAATATTTCCCGTTTTGTTGTACTTTTCGGCAAACGCGATACCTGCTCCTAGAGGAATTTGCCCCCCCACAATTCCATGCCCTCCCATAAAGTTTACTTTTTTGTCGAACAGGTGCATGGAACCGCCTTTCCCCTTGCAACATCCCGTTACCTTTCCAAATAATTCTGCCATTACTGCACGGGGGCTGGTGCCTAGTCCTAGAGGATGAGCATGATCGCGATAAGCGGTAATCCATTTGTCACCTTTGCGCAAAGCAGTGACAGCCCCTGCTACACAGGCTTCTTGACCAATGTAAAGATGACAAAAACCCCTTATTTTCTGCTGCCCATATAACTGACCTGCTTTTTCTTCAAATTTGCGCATCAGGTACATGCTTTCGTACCAATACATGTATGTTTCTTTAGTGAAATTTCCTTGAGCGTCTACTACATTGGCAGAGGAGGCTAGTACAACTTCCATATTCTTTGTATTTTGTTGAGAAACAATAATGGACATTTTGTCATGCGAACAAAAATAGCCAAAAAGCGTCGAATATCAACGAAAGTCAGCAAGATTGTTTACATATAAAAAAAAATATATATGAACATGTATTGCATGATTGTTCAAAATGCATTAGCTTTGCTCATCATTTAGACAGCAACTCAATCTTCTGGTAGAGCCTATGAAAATAGAGCAATTTAATGACAAAGGATTAGCCCACTATTCCTACGCTATCCTTAGTGAATCAGACAAAGCAGTTGTTTTGATCGATCCTGGGCGCAACCCTCAGCCTTACTATGATTTTGCAGCAGCTCATGGGGCTCAAATTGTAGCTGTGATTGAAACCCACCCCCATGCTGATTTTGTCAGCTCTCATTTGGAAATTGCTCAAACCACTGGAGCAAACATCTACGTGAGCAAGCTGCTAGGAGCTGAATATGACTACATTCCTTTTGACGAGGGAGATTCTATCAGCCTTGGAGACTTTACTTTACGGGCATTAAACACCCCTGGACACTCCCCCGACAGCATTAGCATTGTACTAAATGCCAATGGCAAAGATTACGCTGTATTTACAGGAGATACTCTTTTCATTGGCGATGTGGGGCGCCCCGACCTGCGGGAAAATGTTGGCAATATCACTGCTCAACGCGAAGAGCTAGCGCGGAAAATGTATCATACCTTGCGGGAAAAACTCATGAAGTTGGATGATGACGTGCTAGTTTATCCCGCTCACGGAGCCGGTTCGCTGTGCGGCAAAGCTCTCAGCGGAGCTAACTACAGCACCATTGGCGCTGAAAAAATGAGCAATTACGCCCTCCGACCCATGAGTGAAGAAGAATTTATTAAAGAACTCATCGCTGACCAGCCTTTCGTACCCAAGTACTTCGGCTTTGATGTAGTAATGAACAAAAAAGGAGCTCCTGCTTATCAAACCAGCATCAACAACGTTCCTCGTTTAAATCCCATTCGCTCTGCTGAGGATGTAGCCCAACTTGACCGCAATGTAATAATTATTGATGCTCGTCCACAAGTGGAGTTCCGCAAAGGACACCTGCGCAACTCTATCAACTTAATGAACGGCGGCAAATTTGAAACTTGGCTAGGTAGCATCATCAACCCCAACGAACCCTACTATTTAGCTGCAGGCGACGAAGCAACGCTTAACGAACTAATTGCCAAAGCAGCCAAAATTGGATACGAACCCTTTATTAAAGGTGCCTTTGTGATACAAGGCTATGCCGAACTTACTTCGCCTGAAATTGATCTGGAAGCCTTCCGTCGGCAACCTTCTGACTACGCTATTGTAGATATTCGCAACTGGTCAGAAATCAAGACTAAGAAAATATTTGACAACAGCATTGCCATTCCATTGCCAGAGCTACGCGAGCGCATAGGCGATATTCCCAAAGGCAAACCGATTGTAGTACACTGTGCAGGAGGCTATCGCTCTGCTGCTGGAGCAAGCATCATCGCCAATGCGCTAGAGAAAGAAGGCATCACTGTTTACGACCTGAGTGAAGCAATCAACACCTTTGCTAACTGATATTGGGTAATACTGGTGGTTTAAGCTGATGGCTAACAGCCTGTTTCCCCTTGGAAGCAGGCTGTGTGTTTATTAGGGGTGAACTTTTGAGCTTTATACTAAGTTTCAAGAAAGAGATGCCTTCTCTTCTTCAGGCGAGAGTTTTCTTTATATAGCTGAACTTCATACTGTTTTACTTAACCATGCGCTTGCCGTTGTTACTAAGCATTTTTGTTGTTTTGAGTTGCAACAGAAAAATAAGCTATGAAGAAACATTGGAAGATTTTAATGCCCCGCTTAAACCTTACAATTTGCAAGTGCCAGAGTATTTCAGCCGCAACTTTCGCATACCAGCAGATAATCCCCTCACTGAGCAAGGAGTGGCTTTAGGACGCATGTTATTTTACGACAAGCGCCTTTCCGCTGACAATACGGTAGCCTGTGCCTCTTGCCATCAACAAAGCGCCGCCTTTTCTGATAACAATCGCTTTAGCAAGGGGGTAGAGGGACGCACCACCCAACGCAATAGCATGTCACTGGCAAATTTGCTATGGGTCAACCGATTCTTTTGGGATGGACGAGTTTCCTCTTTAGAAGAGCAAGTGTTACATCCCCTTAGCAATCCTAACGAAATGAACATTTCCCCTCAAGAAGCAGCCAGTAAACTACAACGTCTTCCTGAATACCCTCCCCGTTTCAAACAAGTGTTTGGTTCTGAACAAATTACCCCTGCCAATATTGCCAAAGCCCTAGCGCAATTTGAACGCACTTTGATTAGTTCTAACTCGCGCTATGACCGCTATTTGCGCGGTGAATACAAGCCAACTCCTTTAGAGTTGCAAGGAATGCAACTTTTTTTCACTCACCCCATTCCAGAAATAGGCTTGCGCGGTGGCAATTGTGGTGATTGTCACATAGGTCCTTTGGTGCAAGGCGATCCTACGGGCTTTAGAGGTTTCCACAACAACGGATTAGACACTGATGCGGACCTACAGCCTGGCTTACAAGCCGTTACCAATAATCCGAACGATAGGGGTAAATTTCGAGCAGTTTCTCTGCGCAACATTGCACTAACAGCGCCATATATGCACGATGGCAGGTTTAACACCCTTGAAGAAGTGCTAGAGCATTACGATCAACACATCAAAATGAGCGCTACTTTAGACCCTCTTATTATCGAAGCTAGTAACCAAATCCGCCACGACGAAAATGCACCCATTCAATTACATCTAACTGCCCAAGAAAAACGCGCTATTTTAGCCTTTTTGCATATGCTAACGGATAGCACTTTTATTCAAGACAAACGCTTTAGCAACCCTTTTATAAAAAATTAACTTTGCTCATTCTGTGCTATAACGAGAGATTTTATTTAACTCTGCCAGTATTTGATTTGCCCAATCATTTACCTGCTTTACCTTCTCTTCCAATTCAATGGGTGAAAAGGAATTTGAAGAGTTATGCTCTATTTCTACAAGTATTTGATGGAGTTCTGAGGCACCGATATAAGCTACGCAGGATTTTAATTTGTGGGCTGCATTGCGCAGTTGTTCCCATTGTTGTTGCTGGGCAGCTAATTGTATCTCAGGAGGTAACTCTAGGAGGTTTTTGCGCAAAGTACTAAATAACTCATTTAAAATAGTGGAGTCATTGCCAGCAATTTGGTAGAGGTAGTCGAGGGTAATCATGGTTAAATCTGATTTTCTTTAGCCCCAATTAGTTCACAAAGGGTATGAATAAGTGTATTCCAAAGGTTTTTGAGGTCTTCTTCATTATCGATGGAAGAGTAATCGATAATTTTTAGAAAAGAGGTCTCGGTCATTTCGCTATGGGTAAGTTTGAATTCTAAGAATGAAGGATCTTTTTTATCTTCTTCGCCTTCAGGCAAAAATACAAATTTCACGTGTCTGTTTTGCTGCAGCACTGTTAGTTTAGCCAGATGCCCAACGCCGTCCCACACAATGTTATAAATTCGTTCTTCAGGATTAACTATTTGTACCTTTTCAGCAAACCACTCTGAAAGCCCCGTAGGAGTAGAAAGATAGGGAAACAGCATTTTAACCGATGCATTAATTTCAAACTCGGCAACGTACTTGAATTTTGCCATACTCGCTGGGTTTCCATATTGCAATATAGCACTTGCCTGGCAAAAAAGTTTTGAGTTTATTATTATTTTTACATAATTTTGCAACTCAAAAGGCGGGATAGCTCAGTTGGTTAGAGCGTAGGATTCATAACCCTAAGGTCACGGGTTCGATCCCCGTTCCCGCTACAAAACAAAGCAGCCCGAAAGTTTTAATACGCTGTTGAGCAACCTTCAAATACTCGGGTATTGGGTGTTAAACACTTCATTCGAGCTTAAATCAAAGCACGCGCTGGGAATTTTGATAACGGCAGAGGCAAATTGTTTGCGCACCTCTTTGGCTGTTAAACTGGAAGGCAGTGATCTCTTGGTGGTAAAAATTTCACCTTAGTTGAATAAAAACCCAAGCGCGCAAGAATTACTCTTTAGCGAAAGATTCCTATTCGGTTAAGGGCTTGGTGGTAGCGGAAAGCATTAGCTAGGTGCTCTGCGTAAGTTTTTGCAAAAGCGTGATAGCCACTCAAATCCTCTTTGGCGCAAAAAAACATGTAGCGATGCTTTTCAGCATTTAATGTAGCGTCAATTACCTCGGGAGAAGGCACATTGATAGGACCAGGAGGTAAGCCTTTATACAAATAGGTATTGTAAGGAGAGTCGTATTTGAGGTCGTTTGCAGAAAGTCGCTTAATGGTAAAGTCGCCGATGGCAAAAACTACGGTAGGATCTGCTTCAAGTTTCCAGTTAGCATTTAATCGGTTGAGATACACGCCTGCAATCCGCGAAGCTTCCTCGTGCCATTTGATCTCTGCCTCTACAATGGAAGCTAAAATAGACACTTGTAAAGGAGTAAGCCCTATTGCATCGGCTTTTGATTTGCGTTCTGGAGTCCAAAAACGGTCATATTCCTGTTTCATGCGCTGCAAAAGTGCTTCTTCTGAAGTAGTCCAATACATTTGGTAAGTATTGGGTATAAACATAGCTACGATAGTCTCCGGGGTAAAACCATAAGCGGCGGTTACAGTGGGGTCGTTAAGCAAACTCAATAAGCGCATAGGGTCAGCAATCAAATGGCGCGTGATTTTTTTAACGAGTTCTTGCTTGGTGCGTACTTTGGTAAAAGTAACCCGAACAGGGTCTTGTTCTCCGTTGCGGAGCTTTCTGACCACGGCAAGGTTATTCATACCTGATTTAATCAGATAGCGACCTGGCTTGACCTTGCCCCTATCTTGGTAGCGAAGCAACTTAGCTACAAAGCGAAAAGAAACTTCATCGTTGAAAAATTCTCCTTTCCGAAGGGAATCTATTACTTGCTTAAAATCTGCTTTTGGCGGAATGTAGAGAGCTTTGTCTGGCTTATTGACAAGAAAATTAGCAGCAAAAAAAACTTGGTAAAAATAAAGGCTAAACACTGCCAGCAACACCGATACCCCTATGAAAATACCTACTATGATTTTAGCTCTTGTAGTCATACATGCATTGGGACAATTGCTTTAAATATACATTTGCTGCCAAAAACTACAAGTAGTCAACCAAACAACTCAAGATTTATGACTGAAATATTTTCATGCCTTCGGTGCAATTTTGGCAAATGTCAATTTCTTTGCGCGAAAGTAAGAGTTGTTGCCTAAAGTGTTGATAAGCCTTTCCATACCAGATATGCAAGAAAGACTCTTCAGTCAGGTTGCCCAAAGTGTGTTGAGCGTCTTTATCAAAGCAACAAGGAACTATCTTGCCGTCCCACGTTACTACACAAGAATGCCACATTCTCCAACACGAGTTGTTGAGCGGATTTTTAATTTGATAAGTTCCGTCAATTTGTCTAGCATAACGCGCATATTTGCTTTGCAAAGGAATTAAAGGAGAACCATTTTGATAATTATTGATTTGAGCTGTTTTGAGTTGTAACTCATCTACTCCTAACTGGTGAGCCAATTGCTTTACTTGTTCAATTTCATGTTCATTAGGTCGCAACACGAGCATTTGGAAAATGACATGCGGCGTAGTACTTTTCAAACGCTTTTTCCAAGCCAACACATTTTTCGTTCCCTCTATTACTTTTTCCAACTTCCCTCCAATTCGGTACCTCTCATAAGTAGCCTGCGAGGCTCCATCAATGGAAATAATTAATCGATGTAAGCCGCTCTCTACCGTTTTGCGGGCATTTTCTTGATTGAGAAAATGGGCGTTAGTAGAAGTAGCAGTATAAATGCCGCGCTGACGGGCATAGCGCACCAATTCGGTAAAATGCGGATGCAAATAAGGCTCTCCTTGAAAATACAGCGTTAACCAGATCAAGCGATGATGCAGCTGATCAATGACTTGCTTAAAGAGTTCTATTTGCAAGGTGCCAGTAGGTCGCTTAAAGGCGCGCAGTCCGCTGATGCACTCCGGGCAGCGAAGATTACACGCCGTGGTAGGCTCAATTGAAATGGCAACGGGTAAACCCGCAAAAAGTACTTTTTTACTCCCTCGAGAAAGTCCAAAACTACCTGCCAGCAGGGCAAAATTCCAACACTTGGTAAGAGTAAGGCATTTGAACAATTCCAATCGGTCAATCCATTTTTTCCACATAGATGCCAAAAATGACAAAATACATCCCTATCCAAACTACCAGCAGCGATGCAAATAAGTAAGAAAGAGGCTTAGTATTAAAGTCCACTTGTGAATCATTGCCCTTTAGTATATTTATCAGCCAAAGGCAAAGAAGGAGGTTGAGAAAAAAGGCAATGCCTTTAGTCCAATTGCTAAAACGCTTGGCAAAACGAGGTCTATTTTCGCGCAATGACCAGTAGCGGCGTTTAGGAGTAGGCAACATCCAAGAAGGAAGTCGGTTAATGCTGGCAGCAAGTAGTAAAATTGCGACGTTGAACGCAAGGCATACAAGCAAGGCAAAGTAAAAATAATTATCGCGTGAAACGAAGTAAAAAGGCAATCCTAATTCGTCAAACAAAATGGCTACCGTTTCTGGCATGTAGATGTATGTAACGAGCAACACTGCCAAAAAAGCCAGTAGGGAGAATATCCAGAAAATTTTTGCTAATCCCATAAAGTGAAACATTTTGTAAAAATATGCCAAAAAGGTCAACTAGCAGTTTTAGACAACTCGGCAAAAAAGGAGAGGAATTGGCTGCTTGCTATCTTCAAAATAGGGGTTATGAAATTCTTTGCCGTAACTATCAGTTTGAGCGCACTGAAATAGACATCATTGCCCGTAGTGGATCCGTATTGGTATTTGTGGAAGTCAAATCGCGTTCTAGCAATGCCTTTGGTTACCCCGAAACGTTTGTCAAAGCCACAAAGCAAGCACACATTAAACGCGCTGCAGAAAATTTCATCTTACAAACAAATTGGCACGGCGAAATCCGCTTCGACATTATCGCCATTACCTGGACCCTCCCTCCTGAAATTACCCACTTTGAGGACGCTTTTTAATTTGACATCACCCTTCAATCTTGGCTTTTTATTGCAAGATGACAACGACGGAAAAGAAATTTGGCTATATTCGTAACCTAGATATACCAAATATTCCTGCTTACTTGTATTGCCGTCTTAAAACTTTGCGTTAAGTAGTCAGTTTGAAGCCATCAACTTCAGCCAAGAAATGAATAGCATACGTTACAAACTAATTTTGTCATTTCTATTAGTGGGCATTTTACCTTTGCTAATTATTTCTACAATAGAATACTACCAAATCACTCAAATCCTTCAAAAACAGGCTTTTGAACAACTGGTCAGCGTTCGGGAGGTCAAAAAAAATAGCATAGAAATATTTTTTGAACGCAAGCGGGCAGAGATTGCTTTTTTCGCTCAAAGCCGCACAGTAATAGACGCAATGAAAGAATTTAAAGCCGCCTTCACTTCGGCTAATGACATGCCTGTAAACAAAGACCAGATCAATGCTTTGAAAGCTTACTACAAAAAAGAACTCATAGACAAGCTACCTGAGCAGGTACAAAGTCAAATCAACGTAGATAGTTTGTTGCCTAGTACAAATGCTGGCATATTTCTCCAGTTACAATATTTGACGCGCATTCGAACTCCTTTTGTGGAGCACCCTTACCATGCTATCCACGAAAAGTACCACCCTTTAATGAGTCGGTTCTTGAATACTTACGAGTACTATGATATTTTTTTGATAGATGACCAGTCAGGACACATTATTTACACCGTAGCCAAAGAAATTGATTTTGGCACAAGCCTACTTAGTGAGTTTCATGCCAATAGCAACTTAGGAGACTTATTTCGGCGCATTCGCTACACAGGTTTGAAAAACCAGGTTATATTTTGCGACTATGCCTTGTACTTGCCTTCCTATATGGCACCTGCTGCTTTTTTAGCCGCTCCTATTTTTGAAGGCGATAAAAAAATCGGCACACTGGCTTTCCAAATATCCATTAACAAAATAAATCAAGTAATGACCAGTAACAATGCATGGAAAGAAGAAGGGTTAGGCAACTCGGGTGAAACCTATCTTGTAGGCAGTGATTATAAAATGCGCACTGATGCGCGTTTCTTTCTAGAGTCGCCAGAAGAATACCTACAGAAGTTAGATCTTTACCAAACAGATAGCCTTTCTCGGCAAAATATTCAATTTTACAAAACTACTATCCTTTTTCAGTCCGTTACTACTCCAAGTGTTAGGCAAGCTCTCAATGGACAGACTGGGATCGAAATCATTGAAGATTATCGCAAAACAAAAGTGCTAAGTGCCTACACGCCGTTGCAAATTTCAGACGTTAAATGGGTGCTCATCGCTGAAATTGATGTAGAGGAAGTGCTATCACCTGTCTATGCTTCTGCTTGGCGAATTGTCAAAACAACAGGACTGACAGCGCTAGGAATTATTTTAATAGGATTAGCCATTGCTTATAGCTTTATTCAACCAATTAACCTACTTGTAAAAGCAACAGAGCAGTTAAGCAGCGGAAATTTAGAAGCTCGTGTTCGCATTTCCCGAAGCGATGAATTAGGTATACTCGCCAATTCATTCAATCAAATGGCTTATTCTCTTGAACAACAACGGCAAGAACTGCTTAAAAAACAAGCAGAAATTCAGCACCAAAAAGAAGAACTCGCCGCCCAAGCAGAGAGGCTCCGCCTTGCTAATGAAGAAATTAGCATGCAAAATGAAGAAATCCGCCAAGTAATGGAAGAAATAGAAGCTCAACGCGATAGCATATTAGAAAAAAATGCAGTGCTAGAACAGCAGAAGGAAGAAATAATAGTGCAATCAGAAAACTTGCAAAAACTGAATGAAGAGCTCCAGCGGCAAAATGAATTGCTCAACCAACAAAAGCAAGAAATTCAAAGGCAAGCAGTAGCTCTTGAGCTTGCCAATCGACAAGTAAGCCAAGTGTTGGCAGAATTGAGCGAAAAACAACAACAGCTACAAACTAAAAACGAACAAATTATCGATAGCATCAAATATGCCAAGAGAATACAGCAAGCTTTGTTACCTCCTGTAGAAGCAATTGCCGAAGTTCTCCCTGAAAGTTTTGTTTTATTCATTCCTCGCGATATTGTCAGCGGCGATTTTTACTGGTTTGCTCAAAAGGACAACACTACTTTCTTAGCTGTAGTAGACTGCACCGGTCACGGTGTGCCTGGTGCCATGATGAGCGTAATGGCTCACAACTTGTTGCACAAGATTATTCTTTACCAAAACAACAAAGAGCCTGGCAGAATTTTAGAAGAAATGCACATAGGAGTTCGCGAGTTACTCAACCAAGAAATTACCAACAACCGCGACGGAATGGAAATTGCCCTTTGTGCAATAGACCGTACTCAAGGCATCATGCATTTTGCTGGAGCAGGGTTGCCTCTTTGCTATGTAGAAAATGGGCAACTATACGTAATCAAGGGCGAAAGATATTCAGTAGGTGGCAACCTAAGCAATATTCCCAATCAGTACCTTACTTTTCAACAACACAGTTTTTCTCTCAATTCAGTTCAGCGCACATTTTACATTTATTCAGATGGTTTTCAAGACCAGTTTGGAGGTAGCCGCAACCAAAAGTACATGAGCAAACGCTTCCGCAATCTTTTACATGCACTTAGTTTTATGCCAATGTCCATGCAGTATGAACGCTTACAGCAAGAGTTCGTTGAATGGAAGGGCAACGAAGAGCAAACCGACGATGTATTGGTAATTGGTTTTAAAATTTAAGCGATGGCTGCTGCATGGCGTATTCAATAATTTTCTTTTCAGGGTGAAAAGGTTTGATTGAATCCAATCCCATGACTTCCACTGCTTTGGCAATCAGTTGAGCTTCCTCAGTGGGTGGAGTACCGCCCTGTTTAGTAAAAAAATAACGCCCTGCTTCTAGAAAAGCGCGCAAGGGAGCCAATCCAACTAACTCCGAGCCAATGACTTGCGTACCATACTTTCGGGCAGTTTCTACGATAGCCTCGTATGCCACGTGCAGGGGGGTAATGTCGATGTCAATCAAATTAGTGGACACTTGTGCGCAATTGTACTCTGGCATAAACCAACCAATGGCTCTTACAGCAGGCAACTTGCCGGGCAAAAACTGCTTTTCGGGGTGAGAGCTACCAGGTAATTTCCTTCCAGAAGTGCGAATTTCCCCTGCGATTGCTTTAGCAATTGCCAGATCACGAGTAGCTAAATTGCAGTTCCACGCAATAAGTATTTTTCTTGCCCCAATAACAGTAGCTCCTACTTTGGGTTGAAACGTTTTGGGACCAAAATCAGGAGGGAAATGCAACATGCGCTTGGCTAAGCCTTCATACTCGCCTTGACGGATAAAGGGCAAACTGCGCCGCTCTTCAGAAAAAGCAGCATACTCGTAGCAATACACTGGGATTTGTAGTTGGTTGCCCACTTGCTTTGCTAACTTGCGCGCAAGCGCTACGGTCTCTTCCATACTGATGTGGTACAAGGGCACTAATGGACACACATCAGTAGCCCCAATGCGCGGATGAGCCCCTTTGTGCCGACGCATGTCAATCAACTCTCCAGCCACTGCAATGGCTCGGAACGCTGCCTGACACACTTCTGCTGGTTTGCCGACAAAAGTCATTACCGTGCGATGGGCATCGCTGTTGCTATCTATTTCCAACAGTTGAACAGTGGAAACGGAGGTAATAGCTCGAGCAATGGCGCCAATAACCGACCAGTTGCGACCTTCAGAGAAATTAGGTATGCATTCCAGCAAGGGCTCTTTCATAGGCAAGATTACTTTAGCCAATAAACTGACTTTTTGTCAGTTTTCAATCAAATGGTATTATTGTAGTGCTATTAACAGCAGGCAAACCGATTGCCAAAAATTGGGTTGATTAAAGTGGGTTGGTGTAAAATTGTGGTGAGCTATGGTTGAGGTAAGAAAAAGAACGCTAAGCACTTCTATGGGCTCTTCGGATGCAAATTTGGATAAAATTATCGTAGTAGGTGACCGTGTGTTGATCAAGCCCAAGTCGCCTACAGAGCGCACTGAAAGCGGATTGTATTTGCCGCCCAGTGTTCAAGACAATGAACGCGTGCAAAGCGGCTACGTGATGAAAGTAGGTCCTGGCATTCCTATCCCCTTACCAGTTGATGAAGATGAACCCTGGAAAGCTCCAGAAGAAAGAGTCAAGTACATTCCTCTCCAGGCAAAGGAAGGAGATCTAGCTATTTTCCTGCAAAAATCTGCCTACGAAGTTTTTTATGGAGGGCAGCGCTATTTTATTGTGCCTCAGCATGCCATTTTATTACTTGAGCGAGATCCCGACTTGTTTACCTAATCTTACCAGCGTAGCACAAAATGTTGTTTAGGCTGCTGGCGATTAAAAAATGCCAAACCAATTTTCCATAAATCAATGCTAAACCGCACATGGGGATTAGCCACTACTTGTTTCCACAACGGTTCAGCAAGGGCGCGGCAAGGTAAATGAAATGCCACTACGCTCTGGCTGTGCAAAGCAGAAACAAGTTGTTCAAATATGATGTAATTCATGCCTGCATGGCGAGCATTGAGCCACAAAAAATCAATAGGTGTCAATTTTTTAATAACCGTTGCTATCCCTGTTTGCCAATTTTCGTTAATTATTTCTACATATTGCAAATCCCGCATCATTTCGGTGGAAATCTCAGCTAGCTGCTTGCAAGGCTCTATGCTCAGCAAGCGGCTTTTATGCCACCCTTTTGCAAGGTAGCGCGTTGCAATACCTGTGTTACTGCCCATCACTACTACCGTCTGAGGGCAAAAAAAATCTACCAGCTTGTAAAGCAAATGCCTCACGGATTCGGAAGGTTCAAACCGATGAATCACTTGCCTTACAGTAGGGCGAAAAGAGTCAGAAAAATCCGTCTCTCCGAGTTGGTCGATAAGAGTATTGTTGTTGGTAAGCGGTTCAAAGAGCGTTTCTATTTCATCAAAATCATAATAGTGCTTGTTGGCAAGTATCACTTGGTCGCATAACTGAAAAACGAAAGGCGAATGAATGCTATGCAGGGTTTGTGCTTTTAGCCAGTAGTGCAAAAAACTTGTCAAATCTTTCAGTAATGGCATGGTTAATAGCCTAATTAAGCAAGTAAGGCGCTATAAGAACAAACTCGGGAATTGCCACAGGAAATTGATAACCATCCATGAGCCTTTCCATCGTATAATATCCCGACATTTTTCCTATACCACTTTTCAAATGACAACCTGAAGCATATCGGTGCACTTCTCCGGGGGCAAGTACAGGTTGCTCTCCTACCACCCCTTCGCCATCTACTTGCAAATATTCCCCATTGGTATCGTAAATATCCCAATGACGGCGCAACAGTTGAATAGTATATTTACTGTGGTTTTCTATAGTAACATGGTAGGCAAAAACATGATGTTGTTGCAATGGACGCGAGTACTGGCTCTTATACTCCGTTTTAACAGACACCTTCACTCCCTGTGTAACTGCAGTGACCATAAAATTAGATGGCTTTAAATATCATCGCCAAAATTAATGCGATTCCTAGCAGTTGTTTTAACAAACAAGGGCTAAGTTGCATAATATTTTGTAGAAAAACACACTTGTTTGCGCCTGTGGCAAATGAATACGCACTATCCTTACTACCCAGTTATTAATCTTGCCCATATTTGTGCTCAGTTGGGAATTCAAAAAGCGGTTATTTCTCCTGGTTCGCGCAATGCTCCTTTGGCAATTGCGTTTGCCCGGCATTCTGCCATCCAAGCATATAGCATTAGCGATGAACGCACTGCGGCTTTTATTGCTTTAGGCATAGCACAGCAAAGGGGCAAACCTACGGTGCTAATTTGCACTTCAGGTTCAGCGGGGCTTAACTACGCTCCTGCTGTTGCAGAGGCGTACTACAGCCGAGTACCTTTGATAGTACTCACTGCAGACCGCCCTCCAGAATGGATAGACCAAGCAGACGGTCAAACCATCCGGCAATACTATATGTTCGGCAGGCACTGCAAAGCCGCTTACCAATTGCCAGTAGAGTACGTACATCCTGATGCTACCTGGGCAGCCTACCGAACTATGTGTGAAGCTATCCATGTAAGCACTGATTTCCCAGCAGGTCCAGTGCATTTGAATATTCCCTTCCGCGAGCCTTTCTATCCCCGCCCCCAAGACCAAATTTCTTTTGACAACCAGATTAAAATTTTTTCAGAAATTGCTGGAACTGCGCAATTAACTCAACAACAATGGAATTTTTTGTTTGATAACATAACCCAAGTTAAAAAAATATTACTTGTGGCTGGTCAGCAACGGTTCTCTCAAACACTCACATCCCTGCTGGAGCAGTTGCCCTTCCCGTTATTTGGGGATATTTTTTCCAACGTTCACACAGTTGTTAATTCAGTTTTTAGATATGAAGCTGGTTTGCAGCTAGCAGGGCAAGCATGGCATCGACCTGATTTGTTAATTACTTTCGGACAGTCAGTAATTTCTAAAACGCTGAAAAATTACCTGCGTCGATTTCCTGCACCCCAACATTGGCACATACAACCTGCAGGAGCCGTACCCGATGTATTTCAATCCCTTACGCATATTATTCGACTTACTCCCGAGACTTTTTTTGAACAACTTGTTCATTATTTCAAAAATGCCCCTTTAGAAAAGCGATGGGATCCCTTTCCCAATTTTGAAGCCCAACAAGGCGACCAACAATTTGAAAGATTGTGGGAAAGTTTTTCCCTCAACGAGCCTGCTATCGTTTATCGCCTCTTGCAAGTAATCCCTAATCATTCAGTGCTTCATTTGGCTAACTCAATGCCTGTGCGCTATGCCCAAGCAGTGGGACTAAGACGCCATCAACAGATAGAAGTATTTTGCAATCGCGGCACTAGTGGCATAGATGGTTGCGTAAGCACCGCTGTAGGACACGCTTTAGCCTCGCCAGAAAAACTACACCTGTTAATAGTGGGCGATGTAGCCTTTATGTACGACCGCAATGCTCTTTGGCATAATTATCCACTAGATAACTTGCGGATTGTAGTGCTCAATAATGGTGGTGGTGGTATCTTTCACCTCATAGATGGACCTAAAGGCTTGCCAGAAACTGATGAATATCTGGTTACTCGGCAAAGACTTTCGGCTCGTTCTGCAGCGCAAGACGCTGGATTTGCGTATCTTTACGCAGACAGCAAAGCGCTTTTTGAAAAAGCACTCTGCCAATTGTTTGACAGTCCTAAAGCTCTTTTACTGGAAACGTTTACCTTTCAAGAAATTAACCAACAGGCTTGGCAATTTATACAACCAAATAATTGGAAAAAGTAAAACTTTTCTCACATGAACGCAATTTTGCCTACAGATGACCAACCTAAAAGCACGGCTCGTGTTACCAAAAAGCGAGCTCGATTGGTGAACTTCTTTATTACCTCCTTTTTCGTCATTGTCAGTTTGTTGCTATTTGCCTTGTTGGTCTTGCAGTTTCCCTTGGTGCAAACGTGGTTGGGCAGAAAAGCTACCGCTTACCTTACCCGACGCACAGGTTTTGAAATGCACATCCAAGGCATTTCTATCCGTTGGCTGGACCAGGCAGTACTAAAAGGCGTTCTAATCAAAGACCATACAGGAGAAACCATGCTAGCCGCTTCAGCGTTGGGCGTAGACTACGACCTGTGGACATTGCTCCAAGGGAACGATATCATATTTAACCGAATTCGATTAGATAGCTTAGCTTTTAGGTTAATTGCCAACGGACCTAATGAGCAATTCAATATTGTAACCCTTATTGACGCATTAAGTGGACCCCAAAGCGATACTACTACTACCTCAACTGGCAAGTTGGTCATTGAGCAAATTATTTTTAATAACTGCTTGTTTAGCTATCACCAACCCAAAAGCGACTCCCTCGCCGAAGGGTTTGACTATAACCATTTTACCCTAGACCAACTCAATGGAGAGGTAAAAAACTTTTCTCTCGTTCAGGACTCTATTAGCTTGCAAGCAAGAAACCTTTCTGCACGCCATCCTCACCTAAACTGGAATATCAATAGATTGAATACTTCCTTCCTCTACTGCAACAAAGGCTTATTTTTCCAAGAGTTAGACCTACAAACTGACAAAAGTCGGCTGGGCAACTCCTTTTCTTTAAGCTATCAAGCGCCTGAGGCAATGGACCATTTCGCCAGTCAAGTGCAAATCAATGCTCAGCTAAAAGAAACTACTTTGCACACAGAGGATCTGGCTTTATTTGCTCCTGCTGTTAAAAAATGGCCAGTAGCTCTCAAACTCAGCGCAACAATAGAAGGCACACTCGAGGATCTGACCTTAAATGACCTCTATTTGCACCTGGGACGGGAAAGTACCATCAAAGGCAATTTCTTCCTTGAAGGCTTGCCCGAAATAGAACAAACTTTGCTGCAATTGCAATTCAAACAATCTCAAATTGCACCAGCGGACTTAAAGCCGTTTTTGAGCGATGAACAATTTGCCCTCATAGCTCCTTTGGGAAAAATACGATTTGGTGGACAGTTTGCAGGTTATCTCAACGACTTTGTAGCACGCGGGCATTTCGAAACTGATATAGGTTCAGTCTTTGCCGATATTAATTTAAAAACAACACCCCAAACCTATCGCGGTCAATTAGTGGTACAAAATCTACAACTGGGCAAAATAGTCAACCTGCCCCAGCTGGGCATGGTAGATGCAAATGTGAATATCGATGGGAAAGGCTTTTCACTGGATAATGCTGAAGCTGAGGTCAAAGGGCGTGTGGACAGGCTAGGGCTGCAAAACTATTCATACAAACACCTTCAAGCAGACCTTCGGCTCAAAAAAGGATTTGCAGAAGGTTACTTAAAAATCAATGACCCCCACTTGGCTTTTGAAAGTACAGGGCAATTTAATCTCAAAGATAGTCTTATTCGCTTGCACGGAGTACTTCGGCAAGCAGACTTGCAAAAGCTCCATTGGACTAGCAAGCCCGCAATACTTAGAACAGCCTTCCACTGCCATCTTAATGGCTTCGACCCTGACAACTTAACTGGACATATCCGCTTAGATAGTCTGTATTTTCTCTATGACCGCAAAGACATCCTGCTAGACTCGGTTACTTTTTACTCTCACTTCAAAACCAATAATAGCACCTTGCGTTTTTATTCCAATCTCATAGACCTTGAAGCAACGGGTAACTTTACTCCTTCCTTGCTTGTAAAAGATATAAGCACTTTGGCAAATGAATACGCTTTGTACCTAAGCAATGATCAATTAGCCATTGAAAACTACTACAGTCGGAAGTTGGCTACCAACAAGCTCAAACCCTCCCAACAACAGCTTGAAAAAAGTTACCAAATGCACTATTCAATTGCCCTGCGCAATGTGGCTCCACTTACCCAAATGCTTTTGCCAGAGTTGCAAGTGGGTCCTAACAGTCTAGTAAAGGGACAATTCAGTAGCGATCAAACTAAGGATTTTGAGCTCAGTTTGAGCAGTGATGTTCTTCAGTATGGAAATTGGATAGTGCGGGATGTAAACGCCTCTTGTAAAACTACCAAAGTTCCTACTGCTAATCAAATCAGTGCAACATTGCAGTTGAAGGCTGCCTTTTTGCACCAAACTGATCAGCGTAGCAAAACAGATACACTACTCCAAAATATCCAAATAAGAGGTCATTGGGAAAAGGACCGCATTGGCTATGAACTTTCTGCCCAAGCAGCTCATAGCTCTGACCATGGCTCCCTGAAAGGCGATTTGCGTTTTATGCCTCAAAAACACTACCTACTTACTTTGCACCCTTCGTTTGCTGTTTTCAACGACCATCGCTGGGAAAATACTGATACAGCTTTCGTGGACATTCAAGGCAAAGAAATTGGAATTAATAATTTTTACTTTGCTGATGGTCAGCGCTTTATAAGTGTGAAGGGCACCATTTCAGAAAATCCCGAAGCCGAGTTAGAAATAGAAATCAAGCGCATTGGCATTGAACTACTTGGCAATTTAATCGGACAAAAAATTGAAGGAGAAGCAGAAGGCAAAGTTTTTCTCAAGGACCTTTATCACCAAATTCAAGCTGATGGGTTTGTTTATATCCAAAATCTCAAGCTAGGCGACTTTCTCCTCGGTCAGCTGCAAAACAAAGTGAGCTGGGATCAAGAAGAGCAACTCATTGCAATGCAATCTGCATTGATAAACAACCAACGGGAAGTATTGAACATCCAAGGCACTTATAAACAGGCTGACAATACTGTAGACTTTAATATAGACCTTCGCCAAACCAATATCGCCGTATTAGAATCGTTCCTGACTGATATCGCTTCCGACCTGGCGGGCAAGGCACAAGGTCAATTGCGCATTTACGGCCAAGCAACGGCGCCACAAATTGCCGGCGACTTATTCATTTCAGGAGGGAGGTTTAAAATTAACTATCTCAACACGACATATTTTTTTGATGACCGCATTTTGTTTGAAGAGGACCGCATTGCTGTTAGAAGATTGCGCTTGCGCGATGAGGATCAGAACGTAGCTTTTCTAGACGGAGGGGTGTATCACTATGGCTTTACCAATTTTATCATTGACTTGCGCGCCGATTTTCGCCGTTTTAAGGTGCTCAATACACCTCCTTCTGAAGAGGCGCTTTACTACGGCACAGCAGTAGCCACTGGCAAAATGACTATCTTCGGACCGCCTAATAACTTGCAAATTACCATCGATGCCATAAGCGAACGCGGCACGCGCATTTTCATGCCATTGGATGGATACGCCAGCACAGAAGAAAAGAGTTTTATTCGCTTTGTTTCACTTAAACCTGACACCACCACCCAAGATAGCCTGGCCGCACAGCTGCAACTACAACGCAAAATAGATCTTTCCAAGTTAGTCATTGCTCTAAACTTAGAAATTACCCCCGATGCCCAAATGGAAATCATTTTAGACCGCAAGGCTGGAGATATTATACGCGGTAACGCACGCGGCAAACTTAAAATGGATTTGGATACTAAAGGGGATTTTACCATGTTTGGCGATGTAGAAATTGTGCGCGGCTCTTACCTTTTTACCTTTCAAAATCTGTTTAGCAAATCTTTTGACATCAAGCAAGGCAGCACCATTACTTGGAATGGCGACCCATTTAAAGGGCAAATGAATATTGTGGCTTCTTATACTCAAAAAGTAGCGCTAACGCCTATTTTAGCAAGAGCACAATTGGATAGTGCTACTCTGAACCGCCCCGAGCTGAAAAGGCGCTATCCTGTGCGCGTGGATCTGTTCCTTGCTGGTGAATTACTCAGACCACAAATCAGCTATAACATAGAGTTTTTTGATTATCCTCGCACTATTATTGCTGGAGGAGTTCCTATTTCTTTGGAAACTTCTATTGCTGCTTTTAAAGCAAGGCTAGCAAGTGATGAACAGGAACTTCAAAAGCAAGTATTTAGCCTGCTCATGCTGCGCCGCTTACTTCCTGAAAATGCTTTCAAAGGCATTGGACAATCGGCAGGCAATAGCTTAAGCGAGCTCATTGCCAACCAGTTGAGTGCATGGATGTCCCAAGTAGATGAAAATTTGGAAGTAGATATCGACCTCAACGGCTTTGATGCCAATGCTTTTAATACCATGCAACTCAGGCTCTCTTACAGTTTTATGAATGGCAGGGTACGCATTACTCGCGATGGCAGCTTCACAAACGTTCAAAATAGGGCTAATATCAGCAGCATTGCCGGCGACTGGACAGTAGAATATTTACTTACTCCTGATGGTAAAATGCGCATGAAGATGTATCGGCGCAATATTGCTAATACTTTCAATTCTACTTTGATAGGAGCTAACGTTACTACAGGGGCAAGTATGATGTACACGCGTAGCTTTAACAACATTTCAGAACTTTTTGGCAAAAAACCGCGTAAATCTACCAAGCAACGCAACCCAGTAATTCCTTACCGCGATAACTACATTTACCTTCCATCAGAAGAAGAAACAGAGCAATTGCCATGATCGAACGAATTTGGAGAATTATCCGCGCTAATATTACAGATGTATTTACGCCATCTTCTCAGTGGGATGCAGTAGAGTTAGAGCAACTATTACAGCAGTATCAAGAAAATTTACACCACAAAGAACGCTACGCTACTTCTGCTCCAGTTTATACAGCTGAAGAGTTGTCACATTACCAAGCCTTGGAAGTGCCTCCTGGGGCGAGTTTTGAACAAATCAAAGCCTCCTACAAAAATCTCATCAAAAAATACCACCCTGACAAGTTTGCTCACCAACCTGACCAACAAAAAATTGCCCTAGAAATTACCCAGCGCATTAATGTAGCTTATCAATATTTTGAAAAAAAGTTTGCCCAATGAAAAGACTACTTGCTCGCATATGCAATGCGTTTTTCAGAAAGCAAAAAGAACAGGCAGAAGATCCTGCTTTGTTGGTAGAGCAACACATCGATCAACTCAAAAGCTATTTGAGTGATAACCTTAAAAGTTTAGCAGAACTCAAGGCTATGTACATCCGCCACCAGCAAGAGATCCAAGCTCAAAAACACCTTGCCCAAGACTATGAACGAAGAGCTATTGTAGCCTTAGAAAAAGCTCGAGATGGACATATATCTCAGCTCGAAGCAGACCAGCTAGCAATGCAAGCACTGGCTAAAAAACAAGCCGTTCTCCAGCAAGTACAATCTGCAGAAAGCGCCTTGCAACACTACCAGCAAACTTTTAAGCAGCTTGAAGAACAAACCATGCAGCTTAAAACACAAATTGACCAATGGCAAGGAGAACTAAAAACCCTAAAAGCCAAACAACAAATTAGCCAAACAACTATTTCACTCCACCAGCCCCTTTTCAAACCTGATAGTCACCAGAGTTTGGCTTTACTAGAGAGCCTCAAGGAAAAAGTGGCGCATCAACAAGCCTTAGCAGAGGCTTATCGGCAAATTGCACAGGGCAAAACAACGGTAGAAGACAGGGTAGATCGCATATTGAGCGAAAAACAAGACAGCAATGTCAACGCTGGTACGTAAAGCAACGACAAGCCAATATCGCCAGCGAACTTGCCCGCCTTGAAGCCCAACTAAAAGACGGGAAATATAATATCCACGCAAAACAGTTATTTTGTGCTAATGGAGTGTTTCATTCCTCGTGAATGGCTCGTTTTAATCCAATTATCTGTGTAAATGAGCGATCCACTGCGCCGCAAGACTATTATCAACGACCCAGTTCATGGATTTATCACCATTCCCAATCAACTTATTTTTGACCTTATCCAACACCCTTGGCTGCAACGCCTACGGCGAATTAAACAACTAGGACTAACAGAGCAAGTTTATCCTGGCGCTATTCATACGCGCTTTCACCATGCTTTAGGCGCAATGTACCTCATGTCGTTGGCTTTAGACACTCTACGGGCTAAGGGACACTACATCTGGGAAGCAGAATACGAGGCGGCATTAGTAGCCATCTTGTTGCACGACATAGGACATGGACCATTTTCTCATGCTTTAGAAAATTCCTTGTTAGATAACCTACCCCACGAAGACATTTCCCTGCTGATGATAGAATCCCTCAACAAAGAGATGGGCGGGGCTCTATCCTTAGCATTGCAAATTTTTAAAGGCACTTACCACCGCAAATTTTTGCATCAACTCGTTGCTAGCCAGTTGGACATGGACCGGTTGGACTATTTACAGCGGGATAGCTTTTTCACTGGTGTGCAAGAGGGCGCCATTAATCCCATGAGAATTATCAAAATGCTCGACATTGTTGATGATAAATTAGTAGTTGTAGAAAAGGGAATTTACAGTATTGAAAATTTTCTTGTTGCTCGTCGGCTTATGTACTGGCAAGTGTACATGCATAAAGTTACCGTGAGCACAGAACAAATGCTTTTACAAGCCATTCGCCGCGCAAAGGATTTGTTTTCCTCTGGAAAGCCAGTTTTTGCCACTCCCGCTTTGAAGGTATTTCTTCAAGAACAAGTAAATAAAGCAATCTTTACAAGTCATCCGCGCTACTTGGAAGCCTTCGCCCAATTAGACGACCATGATATTTGGGCATGCATCAAAATGTGGCAGTATGAAAATGACGCAATACTATCCCGCTTATGCCAGATGTTGCTTAGTCGCAAGTTGTGTAAAGTGCACATCAGTGATGAAAAAATTCCCAAATCCGAAATTAAAGCCTTGCGCAAAAAATGGGCACAACAATGGAAAATGAGCCTTGCTGAAGCAGAATATTTTGTTACCTACGGCAAACTCACGAATGCAGCCTATCAACCTACTCAAGAAGGGATTTTGATTCTTACTCGCCGCGGAGAGTTAAAAGATGTTGCCCAAGCTTCTGATTTGCCTAATATCAAAGCCCTTACGAAAATTGTGAAAAAGTACTTTCTATGCCATCCTAAAGATGTATCTTTGTAAGGTCTTTTTGAAGTACACCACTCAAGTGTCTGTATATCAATGGAGTTTACCGTACAGCAGGTAGCCGCGTTACTTAATGGAGAAATAGAGGGTGACAGCCAGCGCCTCATCAAAGGATTAGCTAAGATACAAGAAGCCTCCCCTACTGACATTGTATTTTTAGCCAACATGCTCTACGAACCTTATGCCTACACCACCCAAGCAGCGGCTATTATTGTCAATAAAGACTTCGTACCTAGAAAGAAAATTAATGCTACGCTCATTCGCGTAGAAGACGCCTACGTAGCCTTCAGTAAATTACTGGGAGAGTATAATAAACTTACCCAATCTTCAGAAGTCAAGGCTGGCATAGAGCAACCTTGTTATATTGCCGCTTCCGCTTCTATAGGAGAAAATGTTTACATAGGAGCTTTTGCTTACATAGGACAAAATGTTAAAATCGGCGACAATACAAAAGTGTATCCCCATGTGTACATTGGAGACAATACCACCATTGGCAATAATACTACCATATACGCAGGGGTAAAAATTTATCACAACTGTGTCATTGGAAATAACTGCACTATTCATGCAGGAGCAGTTATTGGGAGTGATGGTTTCGGATTTGCTCCTCAGGCAGATGGCACTTACATAGCAGTGCCTCAAGTGGGAAACGTCGTCATTGAAGATAATGTAGACATTGGTGCTAACACTACCATAGACCGTGCTACTATGGGTGAAACCCTTATCCAATGCGGGGTCAAGTTGGATAACCTCATCCAGGTAGCCCATAATGTCAAAATTGGCAAAAACACGGTGATTGCTGCCTTAACGGGTATTTCTGGTTCTACGGAAATTGGCAACAATTGCGTAATTGCAGGTCAGGTAGGTTTTGCGGGTCATTTAAAAGTAGCCAATCGCACCACTATCGGTGCCCAAGCAGGTGTGATCAAGAGCATTAAGGAAGAAAATCAAACCCTTATAGGCTCCCCGGTATTAGATATCAAAGACTTTATGCGGTCTTTTGCCATCTTCAAAAGACTGCCGGAAATAGCCAAAAGGCTTGATGCCCTTGAAAAAATAATTGCCAACAATTCAAAGCAGTAGCAATGGAAACTAGACAACATACTATCAAAAAAGCCGTAACAGTTTCAGGAGTTGGCTTGCATACGGGAATTCCTTCTTCCATGACTTTTTTACCTGCCCGTCCTGGACATGGCATTAAGTTTCAGCGCGTCGATTTACCAGGCATGCCTACAGTAGATGCAGATGCCGATTTAGTAGTAGATGTTTCCCGTGGAACTACTTTAGAACAAAACGGCGCGCGCATACACACAGTAGAGCACACCCTAGCTGCCGTCGTGGGAATGCAAATAGATAATATCCTCATCCAGCTCGACGGACCCGAACCCCCTATTATGGACGGCAGTGCCTTGCAATTTGTGGAAGCCTTGCGCCAAGCCGGTCTGGAGGAACAAAACATCATGCGTGACTTTTTCGACGTGCCTACAGGCATTTTCTACTCCGAGCCGGAACGAAACGTAGAACTTGCTGCCTTACCACTCAACGACTATCGTCTTACAGTAATGGTGGACTACAACTCTCCCGTACTGGGCAGCCAGCATGCTTATCTCAACGATATCAGCCAATTTGCCGAGGAAATAGCCCCTTGCCGCACTTTTTGCTTCCTCCATGAACTGGAAATGCTTCACAAAAATAACCTCATCAAAGGCGGCGACCTGGATAATGCCATCGTGATAGTGGACCGCATGGTCAATGAGGAGGAATTAGAATATTTAGCGAGACTTTTTAACAAGCCCAAGGTAGAAGTCAAGCAAGAAGGCATACTCAACAACATAGAGTTGCGCTACAAGAATGAGCCCGCTCGCCATAAATTGCTAGACTTACTGGGCGATTTAGCCTTAGTAGGTAAACCTCTCCGCGCCCAAATCTTAGCAGCCCGACCTGGACATGCCGCCAACGTAGCTTTTGCCCGAAAAATCAAAAGGGCAATGAAAAAAATCCAACCTGACCAAGCCCCTGTTTATGACCCAGCCACTACTCCTATTTTGAATATCAACCAAATCATGGAAAAACTACCCCATCGCTATCCCATGTTGCTCATTGATAAAATCATTTACTTAGATGATAAATCTGTAGTGGGGGTCAAAAATCTCACCATGAATGAGTCCTTTTTCCAAGGACACTTTCCAGGAAATCCCGTCATGCCAGGCGTGCTTCAAATTGAAGCTATGGCACAAACAGGTGGGATTTTTGCACTAAGTACTGTGGATAATCCTCATGATTACTGGACTTATTTTCTTGGCATCGATGAATGCCGATTCAAAAAACCAGTATTGCCAGGGGATACGTTAGTTATTCGCTGTGAACTAACAGCGCCTATCAAACGCGGCATTTTCAAAATGAAAGGACAAGCTTTTGTGGCGGGCAACCTAGTTTGCGAAGCCGTACTGACTGCAAGTTTGTCGAAGAAAAAACCGATGTAGTTTATTGCATTTTGTGATTTTTAGTTCCTTATGAATCAACCTTTGGCTTTTATTCATCCTAAAGCAAAAATAGCAGCTAATGTTATCATAGAGCCTTTTGCTGTCATACACGAAAATACAGAGATAGGAGAAGGCACTTGGATAGGCTCTCATGCTATTATTTGTTCAGGGGCAAGGATTGGCAAAAACTGCCGCATTTTTCCTGGAGCGGTAATTGCTGCTATTCCGCAAGACCTCAAATTTCAGGGAGAGGAAACCACTGCCGTTATCGGTGATAACACCACTATTCGCGAATACGTAACCGTAAGCCGCGGCACAAAGGAAAAATACACCACTATTGTGGGCAGTCATTGTCTTTTAATGGCATACGTACACGTAGCACACGACTGTATTATAGGCAACCATTGTATTCTTGCCAATTCAGTACAATTAGCGGGGCATGTAGAGGTAGGAGATTATGCAGTCATTGGTGGCACTAGTGCTGTCCACCAATTTGTCAAAATTGGCAAACATGCAATGATTTCGGGCGGTTCCTTAGTGCGCAAGGATGTGCCGCCTTACACCAAAGCAGGACGCGAGCCGCTTAGTTACGTCGGCATTAATTCCGTCGGCTTGCGACGAAGAGGGTTTAGCAATGAAACAATCAACCAAATTCAAGACATTTACCGACTTCTTTACCTTAGTGGAATGAATAATTCCCGTGCCATTGCCGCCATAGAAGAAAAAATCGCGCCTTCTGCCGAACGCGATGAGGTGCTCACCTTCGTTAAAAATGCAACGCGAGGGCTGATGCGAGGAATACCCAAGTACGACAATGGCGAAATAGACGAGTAAAATAGTCATGCGAGTTGAAAACTTGGGCAAGCGCTTCGGATTTGAGTGGATTTTCCGGCACTTAAATGCTCATTTTCAACCTAACAAAAGGTACGCTATCGTGGGAGCTAACGGTAGTGGCAAATCTACTTTGATGAAAATTCTAGCAGGCATGCTTCTGCCTTCAGAGGGCAGTATTGACTACAACGTCGATAAGGAAAATATTTTCAAGCACATCGCTTTTGCCGCCCCTTACATGGAGTTGATAGAAGAATTTTCTGTCCTAGAGCTTGTGCAATTGCATTGCCAGCTGAAACCCTTGCGCGTTGATATAAAAGAATTCTTCTCCGCAGTACAGTTTGAAAAAGTACAACATCGCCGCGTGAGCTATCTCTCCTCAGGCATGAAACAAAAATTAAGGATTGCTTTAGCACTTTTTAGCCAGGCTCCTATTCTGTTACTAGATGAACCTACGACCAATTTGGATGCTGCCAATGCCCAATGGTTTAAAGAACAACTTCAAAGCCAGCAACAACGCATCATTATCATCGCCTCCAACTTGTCTGAAGAAATTGAACTTTGCAGTGAGCATATTTGTATCGAAAATTTTAAGTAAAAATTTGCGTATATTTGTTAGCCAATGGTTTGCATTAAAATCACATGGAAAAAGTTGTATTTCGTGCAATTGCTCTGCTTAGCTTAGCGCTAGTAGGAGTGCTGGTTTTTCAGTGTGGTAAGAAAGGAACGAAAGCCAAAACACCAGTTGAGTTAATTACGGGTACATGGCGAGTGTCTCGTGTACTGCTTAACGGTAATCCAGACAATACAGGAAACTATTCGGCTTTTCGCATCACTTTTCAGAGTGCTTCAGGAAATCCTACTAATTACAACGTTATTCCGGGAAATGCACCGGCAAAGCCAAATATCAATCCTGCCAATACAGGTCCTTGGGCACTTACCAATAACGATACACAAATTGTGTTGGACCGCGGCACTCCTAACGAAATTGTGTTAGCCATTTTAGAACTGACTGAAACCAGTCTGCGCATTCGATTCAAGTTGCCGCGAAACGTAGATAAAACCGAGCCCGAATATACTTTTGAATTGGTGAAAGTGCAGTAAAATATTTTGCTCGGAAAACTTGTCTTGCTAAAGCACTAATAGGACTCTACGTCAGCTCAAAACTGTTCAAGAGCAATAAACGACAAGTAAAGAAAATTTTAGAGGACATGGCTGCTTAGAGCAGGAAAGGATTGCTGACCTTTTTTTAGTCCAACAAAACATTTAGTCCCCTGCACGTGATCTCAAAAACGCCCGTTTAGTTGGAGTTTAAAGATAAGGTTAGTATCAAGCAATCCAGTTAAAGTTGAATATTTTCGCTTTTTCTCCCACGCCGTTGTTTGTGTCCTTACAACCATTTGAAAAGAGAAAAAGCTCTCTTAGTTGCAAAAAGAGATATTTTTTTGTTTTGCTAGTTTGGCAAGCAATTTATGAAATTGCTATAAGGCTATGCAAATGCTCTTTTGAAGTATCAGAGCTTGAATACGGTTGAATTTCCATGAGCCTGCCTATTAAACAAATTTTTCATCATCTCAAACACCTTCTTTTTATCGACATTAAAACCGTAGCTATCACCTCTGAGCTATCGCTGCTAAGCCAAACGATGCAGTCATTCTGGAAAGTAAAAGCGCATCGGCTTGATCCCAACCAACCTCCAGAGTTGCTTTACCAGCAGTATGCGGCATTAAGTTCAGAATTTGGTAAAATTATTTGCATTGCAGCAGGTTATTTTTACCTTAATAAAAACCAAGAACTGAGTTTGAGAGTAAGAGCGTTTGATAATACTGAAGAAAAAGCGCTGTTAACCCAGTTTAAAGAATTGTTAGAAACGCGCTTCAGCAAGCGAACGCGTTTAGTGGCTCACAATGGCAAGCGTTTTGATTTTCCCTTTCTTTGCCGACGCATGATAATTCACCGCATAACTCCTCCTGCCATACTTCAGATTGCCAATCAAAAACCTTGGGAAATTCCCCATTTAGATACTATGGAAATGTGGCAGTTTGGGGATCGGCGCTATGCTGTTTCACTCCAATTGCTAGCGGCACTTTTTGATATTCCAACAAACTCCAATCAGTGGGATAATGCAACTATGCACGAGATTTTTTACATCAAAACCGACTACCGCTGTATTTCGGCATGGTGCTGCAATGATGTAAAAACAACTGCTCAAGTTTATCTTGCTTTACAGGGCTTTCCGCTTCTTCCTCCGCAAAACATCATTGAAATAACCTAATTCAAACATTTGCCAAAGCCAAAACGCCTATTTTTTGGCAACCAGCCTTCACTAAAGGCATCGCACAGGCTTCTATAGTGGCTCCTGTGGTAACGATGTCATCCACTAGCAAAATTCTCAACTGGCTCACTTGTTCTTTAGCAGTTACCTCAAAAGCATCGGCAATGTTCTGGAGGCGTTGTTGCTTATCCATCCCCACTTGAGAAGAGGTCATCTTGATGCGAGCCACCAAATCTTCCCGCAAAGGAAGACCAACAACTTGGCTAATGCCCTGAGCAAAACACGCCGCTTGGTTATAACCGCGTTGTTTGAGCCGTTGCCGATGCAAGGGAACAGGTACAAGGCAATCAAATTGGCTGTTTATATCCGTTTGCAGCAATTGATTGCCATACCACCTGCCCAGCAAAATGCCCAGCTGCTGATTACCCCTGTACTTTACCTGATGAGAGAGCTTTTGCGCGATGCCATTTTCGTTAAAGTGCATAAAAGCCGCCGCCAAAGCGATGGGCAATCTCCCTTTGAACTTGTCAAACATAGCATTTTGGGTAGGAAAACGGTGAAAATGCGTTAAAGGAAAGTTCAAGCGACAAGTGATGCATATCATTTCTTCTTCTGGGAGAAGTCCTGCGCGGCAACTACTACAAACAGCAGGAAAGACTAACTCTACAAAATCTCGCCATAATTTTGCAAGCAACATGGCTTTTTTGAGTTAATTTAGTGCTTATATGGGAAAAATAGAAGAGTTCAACGCCTATCGCACTTGTATGAACGAGCGCATTCTTAGCTCGGAAAACCTAATTATCAAGCGATTCTTTAACCTGGATACTAATGCCTACCTTCCAGGTAAGTTAGATGTGCGCACTAAAGAAATGATAGGACTGGCTTGCTCTATGGTACTGCGCTGCGACGACTGCATAAAATACCACATTGGCAAGTGCCTAGAAGCGGGACTTACTCCAGAGGAAATAGAAGAAGTATTTTCCATTGCTTTAGTGATAGGAGGCAGCATTGTCATCCCGCATTTGCGCCGTGCAGTAGAGTATCTAGACGAGTTTAAAAACTACTCTCCCCAGTGAAGGCACCTGAAGAAGAAATTCCTCTCAAACAAGCATGGGAAAGCCTTCTCACAAGGCTGGAAACTATTTTCGGCAAACGTCCAGACCTTAATGGAGTTCTTTTTCTCATCGGTGTGCAAGAACTCGGCCAAGGAGTGCGCCGCTTTAGCAAAGAAGAAAAGCAAGACCTGATGCACATTGCCACTTGCAAAGTGCTTAGTTATGGGGGCTTTTACAAACTAGAAGGAATTGATAGGGATGGATGGCCTCATTGGACTCCTACGCAACCTCTCCCTTTCTTAAGCCTAAGAATGCAAGAAGAATTACTCAAGGAATACATTATCGAATATTTTCGCCGCGAAGTATTTCCAGACCTCTGAAATGAAACTTATTACCTACAATGTCAATGGCATTCGCGCAGCTATCAAAAAAGGGTTTATCAACTGGCTAGAAGAAGAACAACCTGATATTATTTGCTTGCAAGAGGTAAAAGCTTCTCTTGATGAAATAGACCAACAACCTTTCTTAAAAATGGGCTACCAATGCCATTGGCACCAAGCTGAGAAAAAAGGCTATAGCGGTGTGGCTATCTTTTCCAAAATAACTCCTGTGTTAGTAACCTATGGCATGGGTATTCCCGCCTACGATGTGGAAGGAAGGCTTATTACATTCTACTTACCTGAATTTTGTCTGCTTAATGTATACATGCCCTCGGGCACCACAGGAGAAATTCGCCAGCAGTTCAAATACCAATGGTTGGAAAGTTTTAGCCGTTACCTCGACGAAATTAGCCAAAAACAACCTTACCTCCTTATTGGAGGAGATTTTAATATCGCCCACCGCGAAATAGACATTCACAACCCAGTGGCTAATAAAAACAGTTCTGGTTTTCTACCCCAAGAGCGTGCTTGGCTAGATAAGTTATTCAATCATGGGTTTGTTGATTTATTTCGGGTTTTCCATAAGGAGCCGCACCGCTACACGTGGTGGAATCAGCGGGTCAATGCAAGAGCTCGCAATCTAGGTTGGCGCATAGATTACTGGATTGCTAGCAATTTGCTGCAAAGCAAGGTAACTAACTGCAATATTTTAGAGCATATTGTCCATTCTGATCACTGCCCTGTGATGGTAGAAATCAGCAAATAACCCAATAAGTTGGCATAGTAATTTTTTATGACTAATATAGTAAGCCCGTTAAACACTGGCTATAAATAACGTTCACTTATCTTTGCATAAGCACAAGCAACTCAAACGCGTTTTACTATGCACTATCGTTTTGGCCGTAAAATAAAAATGGGAGACAAGCTACTTATCTTGGCAGTCTGTTCACTGTTGGGATGTTCTCCTAAACAACCCAACCAGATATCTAATGAACTGCGCCAAGCAGCTGGAGGACGCTACTACGGAGGTATACTGCGCATTAATGAAAATGAATACATCAAAACTCTTTTCCCGCCTGCTATTGTGGATGTATATTCCTACCGCGTTGCTAGCCAGATATACGAAGGTCTGTTTAAGTTTGACCAAGTTACGATGGAGGTCATTCAATCACTGGTACAATCATATGAAGTAGACCCTACTCAAACTATTTATACATTTAAGCTTAAGCCCAATGTTTACTTCCATGACGACCCTGCCTTTCCCAATGGAAAGGGAAGAGAGTTTACTGCTGAAGATGTAAAATTTTGTTTTACGCAAATTTGTACCCAAATCCCAGAAAACCAATCCTTTCACTTGTTTGATGGCATCTTAAAAGGAGCAAGGGAATACTATCAGGCTTCGGCAGGAGGCAAAAAACCCTCTTTTGAAGTAGAAGGCATAAAAGTCATTGACAAATACACTGTACAGCTGATTTTAGAGCGACCTTATTCATTGTTGCTTTCTAACTTGGCACGCAGTGGTGCGCTTATCTATCCTCGGGAAGCCTATGAAAAATACGGCAGCGAAATGAAATTTAAAGCAGTGGGTACAGGACCATTCGTGTTGGCAAATATTGACGAGAATAACTCCATTACCCTCAAGCGCAACCCGAACTACCACCGCAGAGACCAATTCGGCAACCAGTTGCCTCTTTTAGACGGCGTATTTATTCAGTTTATTAGGGAGAAGCGCACAGAGTTTTTTGAGTTTAAGAAAGGCAATCTGGATATGATGTATCGCCTTCCAACAGAGTATATCATTGAGATTTTAGAACAAGCAGAAACTGATCCCGATGGAGGCATTAGCAAATATACCCTTCAACGCGAACCAGAAACCCAAACTCAGCTATATGCCTTTCTCAACACTCACCCTGTTTTCAAAAACATAAACGTTCGCAAGGCTTTCTCCTTCGCTATAGACCGCAAAGAAATTTTAGATCGCGTACTTAATGGAGAAGGTTACGAAGCAGGTTTACATGGCATTACTCCGCCTTCTTTCCGCTGGTACGATATTCACAAAATCAAAGGGTATGACTTTAATAAAGACTCCGCCCTTTATTACATTGCCAAAGCAGGCTACCCTATGGGCAAAAACTTTCCCAAAATCACCCTTGACCTTAACCCTGAAGGCGAGCGCCATACTCTGGTAGCAACAGAAATACAGCGCCAACTTAAGGAAGTGCTCAACATTGACATAGAACTCAACGTCATTACTCACGCCGAAATAACAGATAAATGCCTTTCAGGTGATTTTGCAATGATACGCCTTTCGTGGGTGGCTGACTTTCCCAGTCCAGAAAACTTTTTGTGGATGTTTTACAGCAAAAAAAGTGAGTTTAAGCCCGGCGAAAACACTTATCCCAATATTCCTCGTTACTATAATCCCAAGTTTAACCAGTATTACGAGAAAGCTCTCGCCGCTACCAGCTTAGAGGAACAAACTAAATATTTTCAAGCAGCAGAATCTATTATGATGGAAGATGCGCCAATTATAGTACTATGGTACGATGAGTGTTACCGACTCTTGCAACAACATGTAGAAAATTTGCCTAATAACCCCATGCAATACCGAGATTTTAGCGAGGTATACCTTAAACCTAAAAAAACTGAGCCTAAGCAAGAACAAGTACAATGAGGTAAGCCTATGGTTGCAAAAACCTTTGGAAGCGCTGTTTTCGGCGTTGATGCTTCAGTTATTACAGTAGAAGTAACCGTCATGCAGGGAACAGGCTTCATTATGGTAGGCTTACCTGATAGTGCAGTAAAGGAGAGCGCTCAACGAGTAGAGTCTGCTCTTAAGTTTTTTGGGTATAAAATGCCTCGCCAGCGGGTGGTAGTCAACATGGCACCCGCCGATGTGCGCAAGGAAGGTTCCGCCTATGACCTCACTCTTGCTGTTGGCATTTTGCGCGCCTCTGGTCAAATCCAGGCTGAAAACTTAGAAAATTACCTCATCATGGGCGAACTGTCCTTAGATGGTCTTTTAAGACCTATTAGAGGAGTATTACCCATTGCCATCGAAGCGCGCAGAAAAGGATTCAGAGCTCTTATGATACCTAAAGAGAATGCACATGAAGCAGCCATTGTGAATAATATCGACGTCATAGGTGTAGAAAACCTACAACAAGCTATTGAACATATAGAAGGTATCAAAAAAATTGAACCTCTGCGCAAGGATACGCGAGAAATTTTTTTTCATGAACAAAGCCAATATGCTGAAGATTTTGCCCATGTGCAAGGGCAAGAAAATATTAAACGCGCACTAGAAATTGCAGCTGCTGGAGGGCATAACGTTATTATGATCGGTCCTCCAGGAGCGGGCAAAACTATGCTCGCCAAGCGATTGCCTTCCATCCTACCTATGATGACTCTGCAAGAAGCCCTTGAAACAACTAAAATTCACTCAGTAGCAGGCAGGTTAGGTCCACAAGCTAGCTTAATAGCCCATCGCCCCTTTAGAGCGCCTCACCACACCATCAGCGACGTAGCCCTTGTAGGAGGCGGCGCAATTCCTCAACCAGGTGAAATTTCTTTAGCTCACAATGGCGTGCTGTTCTTAGACGAACTGCCCGAGTTTAAGCGCAGCGTACTGGAAGTGATGCGCCAACCTTTGGAAGAACGACGCGTTACTATTTCTCGTGCTAAAGTAACGGTAGAGTTTCCCGCTAACTTCATGTTAGTTGCAAGTATGAATCCCTGCCCTTGTGGTTATTATAATCACCCAGAAAAGGAATGCGTATGTCCTCCAGGGGCTGTGCAACGCTATCTTAACAAGGTCAGCGGTCCATTGCTGGATAGGATAGACTTACATGTAGAAGTAACTCCCGTTTCATTTGACCAAATGACCAGCCTTCGTCCAGCAGAGAGCAGTGAGCAAATTCGCCAGCGAGTGGTAAAAGCCCGCGCCATTCAAACTGAGCGATTTAAAAACCACAAGGGCATTTATTCTAATGCTATGATGCCTTCCCCAATGGTCAAAGAAATATGCGTCATTAACAATGCAGGCAAAGCATTGCTCAAAACAGCTATGGAGCGCTTAGGGCTTTCTGCTCGGGCTTATGACCGAATTTTAAAAGTAGCTCGCACTATTGCTGATTTAGCAGGCAGCCAAGAAATTAAAGTAGAGCACCTTGCTGAAGCAATTCAATACCGCAGCCTAGACCGCGAAAATTGGGCAAGTTAAAACACTGCTTCCGCCACTTGCCGCACTGGATCGGATTTGCTCATGGTGTAGTAGTGCAGGCAAGGAACTCCAAACTTAATGAGTTCTTTCGACTGGTAAATACACCACTCAATTCCCACTTGCTTTACCTGCTGATTATTTTGGCATTTTTCCACTTCCTTTACCAACTCTTCGGGTAAGTCGATGTGAAAAGTGCGGGGTAAGGAAGTAAGTTGAGCTTTAGAAGTCAATGGTTTAAGTCCAGGAATAATAGGCAGTTGGATACCCATTTCCCGACAACGAGTTACAAAGTCGTAGTACTTCTGATTGTCGAAAAACATTTGCGTAACAATAAAATCTGCTCCTATATCGGCTTTCATTTTCAAATATTTTAAGTCGAAAGCCATGTTAGGAGCCTCGAAATGTTTTTCGGGATAGCCTGCCACGCCGATGCAAAAGTTAGTAGGAGTAGGGTTAATTAAATCTTCGTCCAGATAATGCCCCTGATTCATAGCCACTACTTGAGCTAAAAGATCAGTAGCATGGGAATGTCCTTCGGGGTGGGGTTTAAACATGCCTTCGGATTTCATTGCATCGCCACGCAGCACCAGTATATTTTCTACACCTAAGTAGTGCAAGTCGATCAAGGCATTTTCTGTTTCTTCCTTACTAAACCCTCCACAGATGATATGCGGAACGGGATCTACCTTGTAGCGGTGCATGATAGCAGCGCAAATGCCTACTGTGCCTGGTCGCTTGCGCACCAATTGTCTCACTAAAGCTCCATTCGCTCCTGTTTTATACACATACTCTTCTCGATGATAAGTAACATCTACGAAAGGCGGTTTAAACTCCATCAATGGGTCGAGAGCATCAAAAATAGATTTAATGCTTTCCCCCTTTACTGGCGGGATAATCTCCAAAGAAAAAAGGGTAGATTGGGCATTCTTGAGGTGTTCAATAACCTTCACGACGTAGCAAGATTATGTAAGCAAAGTTAAGTTAGCCAGTAATTTTGTCCTATTTCTATTTTGCGAGGAAGCAAAAGTTTTCGGGCTTTAGCAACAACGATCCTGAAGGTAAATTCTTCCGCTTTTGTGAACGCATTTTTCTATCTCACTCCCTGTCATTGTTTGTCCTTGCTGTTGTTCATGTCCTTGCGAACAACTGTTTGTGATCAAAAACGCAACCAAGTACACGCTGATTCGCCGTTGCTCATGTCCTCACCCCTGCCGTTGTTCGTGTCCTCACGAACAACTGTTTGTGATTAAAAACGCAAGCAAGTACAAGCTGATTCGCCGTTGTTCATGTCCTTGCGAACAACCCTTGCCGTTGTTCGTGTCCTTGCGAACAACTGTTTGTGATCAAAAACGCAAGCAAGTACACGCTGATTGGCCGTTGTTCATGTCCTTGCGAACAACCCTTGCCGTTGTTCGTGTCCTCACGAACAACTTGTGATTAACGCAAAAAGCGAGCATGAGCCGAAGAAAATGCTCGCCGCCATACTAATGAGCTGTTTTCCAAGGCATAAACAAAGCGCATTGTTCGTGAAGACACGAACAATGGCAAAAAACAGCCTTACAAAAACCTTCGCCGTTGTTCGTGTCCCCACGAACAACTGTTTGTGATCAAAAACGCAACCAAGTACACGCTGATTCGCCGTTGCTCATGTCCTCACCCTTGCCGTTGTTCGTGTCCTCACGAACAACTTGTGATTAACGCAAAAAGCAAGGATGAGCCGAAGAAAATGCTCGCCGCCATACTAATGAGCTGTTTTCCAAGACATAAACAAAGCGCATTGTTCGTGAAGACACGAACAATGGCAAAAACAGCCTTACAAAAACCTTCGCCGTTGTTCATGTCCTTGCGAACAACCCTTGCCGTTGTTTATGTCCTTGCGAACAACTTGTGATTAACGCAAAAAGCAAGGATGAGCCGAAGAAAATGCTCGCCGCCATGTTGCTAGGTTGTTTTCCAAGGCATAAACAAAGCGCATTGTTCGTGAAGACACGAACAATGGCAAAAACAGCCTTACAAAAACCTAAGCGACTGCTAGCAATAACAATCCTAAAGGTAAATTTTTCCGCTTTTGTGAACGCATTTTTCCATCTCACTGTTAAAACTTTGCATTTGTTCGAGAAGTGTTTTGCTATCTCGGCTGGTAAATTTGCAAATGAACATGCTGGAAACAATTGGAATTGTGCTTTCTGGCGGCGGAGCGCGCGGTATTTCTCATTTAGGTGCTTTACAAGCTATTGACGAAATAGGTATTCGCCCTCATTACATTTCAGGCACTAGTGCAGGTGCTATCGTGGGAGCGCTTTATGCGGCTGGTCATCGCCCTAGAGAAATTTTAGAATTTATTTCTAAAACTAATATTCTGCGTTACTTCAAGCCCTCAGGGAACTTTACAGGTCTGCTGCGAATAGATGCCACCGTAGAAGCCTTCAAACTCTTTTTGGCTGAAGATAATTTTGAAAGCCTGAAAATACGTCTTTTTGTCAATGCCACGGATATAGAACGAGGAGAGACGGTCTTTTTCAGCAGTGGCGAGCTCATTAAACCCCTTCAGGCTGCCTCTTGCATTCCATTAATTTTTGCGCCTGTGGAAATTAACGGAAGATATTTCATCGATGGTGGTATTTTGAACAACTTGCCTGTTGAACCTTTATTAGAGCATTGTAGCTACATCATTGGGATTCATTCTAACGCAGTAAGTCAGCTAAAAGTAAGTAACCTCAAACAAGTTATAGAGCGCACTTTTCATTTGATTATCAATGCTAACATAGCTTCGCGCAAACCGCTATGCCATTTGTTTATAGAACCGCCAGAAATGGCAGCTTATAAAGTGTTTGATGTAGCCAAAGCACGAGAAATTTTTGAAGTAGGCTATCGCCATACGCGCAAAGTATTAACAGAGGTATTTAAATGCCGCTCTCAGTCCACTATTGCTTGATAGACGAGGGTTTGCACGCGCTGTGCAAGGTCTGTCTGGCTGGTAGGCCACACTTGGGACATAAAAACGGCAATAAGCTCTTCTTTAGGGTCAATCCAGAAAAAAGTAGAATACATACCGTCCCATCGAAAAACGCCTACAGAGCCAGGTACTCGACTGATTTGCTCTCTCTCTAAAAGTTCAAATCCCAGTCCAAATTTTGTACCGCGCCAGGTAGTGAGCTCGCCAATTTGATTTTGGGTCATCATTTCAATGGTTTTGCGGCTGAGTAGTTGCACCCCGTTGTACCTTCCTCCATTGAGGAGCATTTGCATAAAATTGGCATAGTCTGCTGCCGTGCTACACAACCCTGCTCCGCCACTGTAGTAGGTTTGTGCCCCTTCAGTAGCGTAATCAGCATACTCAGCGGCATTGGTATGGGGAATTACCTTGCCTTCAACTTCTTCACAGAGCATTACTAAGCGTTCTTTTTTATCTGAAGGTACGTAGAAAAAAGTGTCGTGCATGCCTAAAGGTTTAAAAATGCGCTTGGTAAAAAATTCGGATAGTGTCATGCCTGAAACTTTTTCTATCAAATAGCCTAGTACATCAGTGCTTAAGCCGTAAGTAAATTGCTCACCTGGTTCATGCATCAGCGGCAATTGGGCTAGTTTAGGAATAGTTTGCGATAGAGTAAGTGGCTTAGTAGTATGAAATGGGGGAATACCTGCCTTGTGCTGTAAAGGATGGTTGTATGGAATGCCTGCTGTGTGAGTGAGCAAATGCCAAATGGTAATTTCTTGTTTGGCTGCTACAGCAGTAAAAGAAGTATCTTTAGAGTTAAGAATGAGCCGCTTGAGAACTTTCGGATTTTTAAACTCAGGGATAAATTTAGAAATGGGTTCATGAAGCAGAAACTGTCCTTCTTCAAACAACATCATCACAGCAACGGAAGTGATAGCCTTCGTCATGGACATAATGCGGAAAATATCGTCTTTTTCCATAGGGATTCTACTTGCTAGATTGCGATATCCGAATGCCTTGTGGTACACGATTTTTCCTTTTCGGGCTACCAAGCAAACCGCTCCAGGAAGAAGTTGTTTCTGCAGGCGCTTGAGTAGAAAAGTGTCTATGTAAGCCAGGCGACGGGTACTCATGCCTACTTGTTCAGCAGGCGCTGGAGAAAGAAGTTGATTTTCTAAGTAATTTACTAATGGCTTGGAAGAGGTCTCTTCTTCTTTCTCCTTTTTCTTGACTAGGTGTTGGCAAGAAACCACTACAAAAAAGCAAAGTATAGGCACAAAGTTTTTAGCCATAAAGATGAAATTTTTTAGCTGCGGCAATGTACAATTTTAAAGGTCGCTCCATCAAGTGGGCAGGTAATGAACCTTGAGAAAGGATGTAATGATGAAATTGCCTGATGTCAAAAATGGTTCCGAGTACTTCTTGAGCCTGTTTGCGCATCACCAGCAGCAATTTACCTCCCATAATATAGGTACAATAGTAAGCTGGAAATAACAGCAAGCGATGCAAACGGCGGTTAATTTCCACTACAGGCAGGGCGGTATTGCGCACCAAAAAAAGCACTGCATCGCCGTATTTCCAACTATACAAATGCATGCCAATATCTACCACCGTCAGGGCGGCGCGTGCTAATTGCTGATGCAGTAAGCCACAATAATCATCTATGTTGTCAAAAATTTTTTCTTCTGCTATCAGCGAAGCAATATAACTACTCCATCCATTGGTAAACACAGGCTCGTCCCAATAGCGGCGAAAGGTAGGTAATTTGTTTTGTTGTCTTTGGTAAGCTCGTTGCATTAATCGTCCTGGCATGATTTCTAAAGCAGCAAAAGCCATTACTTCAGCAGGGGGAATAAATGCACTGTCGGAAGGATTATAAAGCAACTGCGCCTGACTGGGGTGTGGATTTCCAGTTGAAATAAATCCTTCCAAAGCCACAGGCATCCGGTAAAGACCATGCTTGATTGCAGGGGTATTCTCAAAAAGGTAACTTACAACAGAATCTAAATACATCCCTGCTTGTGATAGAGCCTCTGCCAGCTCTTTGGCTCTTTGGGGGTAGCGAAGATGGTAGGTCTGATTAAGTTTGCGGTAAGCCGATTGCCAAGACTTTCCTGAGGGAACTTTTAGCAACTTTTCAATTTCCATCACGAGGCTATCCGTAAGACGGGCAGCATACTGGTAGAGACTGTGTGGCTCAACCATTCTGTTAGCGAAACGATGGAAATAGCTGTGGTACTGTACTGAGTCAATGAGGGCCTGCTGAGGAGGCAAAAAGGAAGTACAATCGTATTGATGAAGATAGTCGTAAATGGCTTGAAAGGCTGGATAGATAGTAGTTTGCAGCAATAACAAGGCTTCTGCATCTAATTCTTGTTTTGCTTCTAAGGAAGTTTCAAGCCTTGCCAAGTGGCGACGAAAATGCAGATAGATTGGATTAGAAGCAGGTCTTACGGAGAGAAAGCGCATCAGTTGATTTTTTGAAGTAAGCACTGCAAAACACGGCAACGGCTGTTTACAGCGCGAATCTAATCGAATGGCTTTTTTCAAGGCTTGAGAAGTGGTGGTAGCAAATCCTGCTAGTTGTTCTAAGTATTCTCTAATTTCTTTTGCATTTTGTGGAGTTTGAGTGAGCAACAAACGCTCTACAAAAATGAGGTGTATTCCTGAAAAAGGATTGAAAGGATGTTCTACTGCCAGGCAAGTATCTGCGTTGATGAGTTGTTGCATCTGCCAAGTAAGGGCATCTGTAGAGAGAAGTTGCTCGAGGCTTTGCTTGTCGCGGCGGTAGCTTTTTAGTACTTCCAAATCAGCTGCTACGTCAGCAGGATTAATTTCCCATTCTCGCAAAAGTGCTGGTGGGCGTGGTTGAAAAATAATCCCCACTCGAATATTTTGGCGAGCAGAAACTGCCCCTGTAAGCCAGGCTTCTCTAGGCAAGAGATAGCGCAGCGCAATGCGCTCGTAAAAATCCTCTATGGCAAAAGGCTTATACCAAAATATGCTAATGTACCAAAATGCCCACAATCCAGCCAATAGCACGACAGCCTTTAAAAGCCACTTCAATACAGACATAAGTCCTTGGCTGATTTTGAAACCTTTTGCAAGTTAATACCTTTGCCTGATATCAACTGGATGCCATCCGATGAAAGCTCTCGTATTTGAACAAGTAGGTCATCCCAAAGAGGTGCTACAAATCAAAGAACTTCCAAAACCGGAAGTAGGTTCTGGGAAAGTGTTGATCAAACTCATAGCAAGTCCTATTAATCCTTCTGATTTAATGTTTATTCGAGGCTTGTATGGCATTCAGGCCCAGTTGCCAGCAATAGCAGGTTTTGAGGGATATGGCATTATAGAAGCAGTAGGGCAAGGCGTAGGGTTACCAGTAGGCTCGCCTGCTGCTTTTGTCAATCTGGGAACGTGGGCGGAATACGTAGCCGTACCTGCCCACAACGTTATGCCTCTGCCTGCAACAATACCCTTTGAAGTAGGGGCACAAATTTTTGTCAATCCCTTCACTGCATGGGCGATGCTATACGAATCTGGCTTGCAAGCAGAAGAGTGGTTATTGCTCACTGGAGGAAGTTCTACTTTTGCTCAGTTGGTCATTCAAATGGCAAGTCGCAAGGGAATCAACGTAATATGCGCAGTCCGCAGAGAGGGATATGAAGATTTCCTCTTAGGTTTAGGAGCCAAAGCCGTCATCAACACGGAAAAAGAATCCTTGCCTGAGCAAGTAACATCCATTACCAAAGGAGCGATGGTAGACTGCTGTTTCGATGCCACTGGCGGAACAGTAGCCTCTCTAGCTTTGCGCAGTCTCAAAAACAAAGGCAAAATGATAGTTTACGGCATGATGAGCCTGAAGGAAACTCCTGTAAATAATGGTTTACTTATTTTCAAAGGACTCACTATTCGAGGTTTTTGGTTAAGCCAATGGATGAGTGAGACAGCCCCATCCCTTCGCCAGCAAGCAGCGTACGAAATCATCACTTCTTTCCAAAGCGGCATGCTGAAAGTACAAGTAACGGGCACTTTTCCATTAGAGCAAGTAAATCAAGCAATAGAGGCTTTTGAGCGAGAAGGTCGCAGCGGCAAAATTTTGCTGGTTAATTGTTAGAGAATTCGCAAGCGCTTGAACAACAAGGCTTTGTAAACACCTCCAAGCGGAATGCTCCTTTTTTGAATCATCACTGATTCATCATCTACTGAATCTATCTTGTGATAATTGACCATATAAGAGCGATGGATGCGAATAAAATTAGCAGGCAGTTTAGCCGCTAAAGCCTTCATAGTGGTAAGTACGACATACTGCTGACCGCCTTCCATGTGAAATATTACATAATCCGATAAGGATTCAAGATACATGATTTTGCTAAGTTGTATTTTAATAAACTGTCCACCGCTGGCTTTAATGAAAACATTATCATCATCGGAAGAGGTTTGCACGCGCAGGCGAATGAAATCCTGTAGTTTTTGTACTGCAGCGTGAAAGCGCGAATACCGAACTGGTTTGACTAAGTAGTCGATTACGTTGTATTCAAAGGCTTCTATGGCATGCTCGGTCTTAGAAGTGATAAGGATACACAGGATGGGTTTTTTGAGGGCTTGCAGCAGTTCAAGTCCACTCATTTCAGGCATTTCTATGTCTAAGAAAAGAGCTTCGTACTCGCCTTTTTCTAAAATTTGCAATGCCTCTACAGGATGGTGGCATACGTCCACTTGACTAAAAACCTTTTCCCTGTGGGCAAATTCTGCTATTAATTCGGCAGTAATTAAGTCGTCATCTAATATGAGACAGCGCATAAAGGCAACCCAATAAGTTCTTCATAATACGAAAAAAATATATGGAAACACCTTCCTTCAGTTTAGAATTTTTTCGCCAGTCTGCTGGGGGCAACATTCATTTTATGCGGCGCCTTTTGAAACTAACAGCCCAAGAATTGAGTACTTATTTTGACCAATTTGCAAATGCGGTCCAAGAAGGCAATCGCCAGCAAATAGCTCGGCTAAGGCACAAGCTGCACCCTCACTTAGAAGCTCTCCAAGCTACTGAACTAGAACAACTCGTTCAGAAGCTCTCAGAAGGACAACTCCAATGGCTTACTATTTTTCAGCAAAAAGCTATCTTGCTTTGCAAAGCAATCCAACAGGCTAGCCATGAGGTGTAACAATAGCCTTCCTTTCGTAGCCATTGTGCTGGTGTATATAGTAGGTGCATTTTTAGAGGTCATGGATATAGATGAAGCCCAATACGCTGCTATTGCACGCGAAATGATGCACAGCGGTCAATGGCTTGAAATAAAAGACCGCGGTCAGGACTACTTGGATAAACCTCCCTTGCTCTTTTGGGTAGCAGGAGCGAGCTTTTTGGTCTTAGGGGTAAGCAATTTTACTTATCGACTCGGTCCTCTGCTAGTTTCCTTACTGGGAATTTACGCCACTTACCGATTTGCGCTCCTTTATTACACCTATCGAGCAGCGTACTGTGCTTCGCTGGTGATTGCTTCCTGCATGGCTTATTTTCTCATGAATCGCGATGTGCGCACTGATACCATGCTCACTAGTTGGGTTATCTTTAGCATATGGCAAATAGCTGCTTGGCTAAAAGGCAAAGAACAAGCTAAAAATTTTTGGTACTATCTCTTAGGAGGTGGTTGGGGAATTGGTTGTGCTATGCTTGCCAAAGGTCCTATCGGCTTGGCAGTGCCAACTCTAGCTTTTGCCTCACATTTTATTTACAAAAAACAATGGAAAAATTTCTTTCGGCTGGAGTGGTTGATACTGGCTGCTATGGTAGCTCTTATACTTTCACCTATGATTTGGGGGCTTTATAAACAACACGGCTACGAAGGGCTTTACTTTTATTTTTGGAAACAAAGCTTTGGTCGCATCACTGGCCAAAGCGAATGGGTGAATGATGTAAACATATTCTTTCAAGCGCAAAATTTTCTGTGGAGCTTTCAGCCGTGGGTCATTTTGTTTGCAGTGGCATTAGTCTTTCATCTCAAACTCGCTATGCAAAGGCAGTCAGTAGAATTAATTTCTTTAGGAGGTTTTTTGCTGCCTTTCCTAGCTCTTTCGCTCTCGCGCTATCAATTACCTCACTATACTTTTGTTGTCTTTCCGCTAGGGGCTGTACTAACAGGAGTTTATGTCGATTTTTTGGTACAACAGGCATCTACTTCCTGGTTTAAAGTAATGCAATTTGTCCAGTCTTTAGTAGGTTTTTTGCTTTGCATAGCTTCCTTGCTGCTTGTATTTTGGGCTACTCCCACCCAAGCATGGTGGTTTTGGAGCGGCTGGGCATTGTTATTTTTTCTGTGGCTATGGTTCTCTTTTGTGGTTAAAGAACCTTTGCAAAACTTGTTAGGTCCTTCCACTGTTGGAATTTTAACCGCTTGCGCGGTGCTCAACATTCAGTTTTATCCTCAATTATTTGCTTACCAGGCAGGAAGTACCGTTGGCAAGTACGTCATAGAAAACCAACTGCCTTCTGAAAGGGTGTTTATACTTTCAAAACTTAGCGGAAACCACCAAGAACTTTTTGCTCATTCACTCGACTTCAAGCTTCAGCGAACAGTTCCCAGTCTAAATAGTGCATCAGAAATACTACCCTATCTAGAGCAAGGAGCGTGTTATATTTACACCGACACGGTAGGAGTCAAAGAGCTACACAGTTTGCCTTTGAAAACGCGCATCTTGAAAACTTTTGAAAAATACCACATTTCAATGCTAACCCCTGAGTTTCTCAACCCAGAAACGAGAAATAGAGTTACACAACGCGTATTTTTAGTAGAAGTTAAAAAGCGCTAAAACGATGGGCATCTTATTTGAAGATTTCAAAAGCTGGCGAGAATACTGCCTTACCACGGGCAAACCACTTTTTAGACCTGTCATAGAGTACGAGCTAGAACAGAAAGGCACTACGGAAGACCAAATTCGGGAAGGTCTAACGCGTGCCTATCAAGTCATGCGCCAAGCAGTAGAAACAGGTCTTGTTGAACAAATGCAGTCCCGCTCAGGAATGGTGCAAAATGGCGGCAAAAAGGTTTACAACAGCCCTGTCGTAGTACTTTCGCCTGAATTTCAACGGCTTATTGCTCGCGCTCTAGCTGCTAAAGAAGTCAATGCCTGCATGGGTAGAATTGTGGCAGCTCCTACAGCGGGAGCTTCAGGGATCTTACCCTCAGTGCTTTATACCTTGCAGGAGATCCATCAGCTCTCCGATGAAAAAATAATAGAAGGCTTGTTGGTGGCAGCAGGGATTGCTCTGATTATTGAACGAAATGCCTCTATTGCAGGAGCAGTAGGAGGCTGCCAAGCAGAGACAGGAACAGCAGCGGCTATGGGCGCAGGTGCAATCGTTTACTGCTTGGGAGGAACTATAGACCAAGTATTCCACGCAGTAGCTATCACGATACAATGTATGCTAGGATTGATTTGCGATCCCATCGCTGGATTAGTAGAAATGCCCTGTATTGTGCGCAATGCGAGTGCGGCTGCTATTGCTTATGCCTCTGCACAAATGGCCATTGCTGGATTTGACGCTATCATCCCAGTAGATGAATGTGTAGAAGTACTTGGACAAGTAGGGCAAAGCATGGAAACTCGTTACAAAGAAACAGCTCTGGGCGGACTGGCAGCTACTCCCACTGGCAAGGCAATTGCTCAAAGGACTTTGGTACACGACATCGAAATTTTACCCGAAGAACCATCTTAATTTCATTTTGCCAACCAAATGCAAACCTTTTTGCACCAAATTGGCATTATTTTAGAAACCTTGACTTTTGCCCCTTATACTCAAAACTACTCTCATGCACATGAAAAAACTGTACTCTTTCCTGCTAACGGTAGCATTGTTCGTTTGCGTTGCTACTTCTTTAAAGGCACAAGACGAAGTAATCCTTAGTGCAATGAGTGCTATCCGCTCAGGCGACTCTAAAGGATTAGCTCGCCATTTTAGCAATTTGATAGAACTAAAAATTCAAAGCAATACTAGCAAATCCAATAAAGACTATAGCAAAACCCAAGCAGAATACATCTTAGAAGAATTTTTCAGAGAAAATCCTCCACAAAGTTTTGAGTACATTCACGAAGGGGCTTCTAGAGAAGGGAATTTGCGTTATGCTATTGGCAAATACATCTGCCGAGATAAAAATAACAAGGCTACTTCTTTCCGCGTATTTATGAAGATTGTTCAGCAGCCCAATGGTATTTTTGTGATAGATGCCATCGATTTTAGCAAAGACGACCCAGTAGAAACGCGCAATTAAAGACGCCTTCGTTATTTTTGTGGCGTGATACCTTCCTATGTAACCACTCAAGCACTAAAGCGGTTAATCGATGCAGCTTTCGAAGAAGATTTAGGAACGGGAGCAAATGCTGGCGATCATTCTTCAATGTCTGCAGTGCCTGCCCATGCCGAAGGAAGAGCAAGGCTACTGGTCAAAAGTGAAGGGATTTTAGCAGGCGTTAAACTGGCTGAAATTATTTTCAACTATGTAGGAGGCGTACGACTTACTCCTTTACTACAAGATGGTAGCCCTATTCGCAAAGGAGACGTAGCTTTTATAGTCAAAGGCAATGCCCGGGCTATTCTAAAAGCAGAGCGATTGGTACTTAACTGTATGCAGCGCATGAGCGGCATTGCTACTCAGACTAGAAAAGCCGTAGAAATGGTAAAAGGCTATAAAGCTCGCATTTTAGACACGCGCAAAACTACTCCTAACTTTCGCATTATTGAGAAATGGGCTACCTTTATCGGCGGTGCCATGAACCACCGTTTCGGACTTTATGACATGATCATGCTCAAAGACAATCACATTGAATATGCAGGCGGAATTACTAATGCAGTAAAGGCAGCGCAAGCCTATTGCCGTCAAAAAGGACTTAATTTGCGAATCGAGGTAGAAACCCGAACTTTAGCAGAAGTAGAAGAAGTATTGCAAATTGGAGGGGTAGATGTGATTATGTTAGATAATATGGATATTCCAACAATGCACCAAGCAGTAAAGCTAGTTAATGGACGTTGCCAAACAGAGGCTTCAGGAGGTATTAAGATAGAAGATTTGCCCGAGATAGCTGCCACTGGAGTGGATTTTATTTCTATGGGCGCCCTAACTCACTCAGCTCAAATTTTAGATTTTAGCCTAAAAGCCTTTTGATTTTTTTACTTTTTGCTATGATTGTCAAAACAAAAAAATTTCAGTTCGACAAAACTCAGTACATCAAATTTGCCATGCTCAACATTGCTAAAGAATGGTGGTGGGCTTGGCTTGTTCCCGCAGCTGTGATGCTTATTCCAGTCTTTTACAAAAATACTCTAGGGTGGTCTATTTTTATTGCCTTGTTATTGATAGTGCTTTATCTTCTTTTTTGGTTTATTCAATTTACTGCTGTTACGCAATTAGAGCAATTTAAGTTGATTTTCGAGCGCTTGCGATATGAGATAGACAGCCGTAACATAAGAGTTTTTAAAACAGACAAAGAAGGATTTATTATAGAATGGAATAAAATCAAGCGCGTAGAAAAAAAGAAAAGCGGTTATTTATTTGTCATCTCTAAGGCGCAGTTTTTGTATTTCCCTTACGAAGTTTTTCAAGGCGAGCAATCTATTAAATTGCTAGAGACTATTTTAAAGAGAAAGAATTTACTGGCGTAAAATGAGAAAGTCATAGCAGTTACGAAAATTTATTAATGCCGAACACATAACTAAAATGTTGCTTTAGACTTTTGGCTAATGTTTCTGTTTACCTTTGTATTTTTAACTTTTTGCTTTTCACCAAATTCCCAAAATGAATATGCATTTTGTCGCTTTTCAAAGAAAAGTAGTTTTACTCTTTTCTTAGTATGAACTTGCCACTGGTGGAAGGGATAATACAACTGCCTAATTATTACATTTCTTGTTTCAGCATTTTTAGCTTCTATTAGTATAATTTGATCTCTGCCTTCATAGCCCGCATCTACTTCTATTTGTACGTTTTCAACCGTGATAAGCTGTTTGTGTTTTCCTGCATAAAACTCAAATGTTGGCGTGTATTTTCTACCCTGAATGGTCAAAAGCAACTTTCATCTTCTAAAAAGCTATGTACCAAACTATCCAAGTGCTGCATTTCGGAATCTCCAACTAATGAAGTTTCTAGATCAAAATCAAGTTTAGCTTGGTAAGCAACTGCTTGTGTTGTAATTTCAGGAATGTCAATGTAGCCTTTACCTTGTAAAATAGGGTAGACGCTGTTTTTAATAGGTAAAATAAACAAATCATTTATCTACGAAAACTTTGGCCTGCTTTCTCTCGTGTCTTATTTACATAAAACACGAACTTCTATTTCAAATAGTACTTGTAAAATTTGCAGTTACTTTTTTGATTCATTCAGCTGTCAAAATAAATGGAATGTATCAAAAATTGATTGCCAAGGTTTGTGGTTCATACGGATAGTTCGTAATTATCAGTTCATTAATTTTGCCGCGTTTGTTGCCATGGCAATTGATAGCTCTATTGGCTGAAACTCTAAAAATATTGTATCCTGCAAATGCTCTTTCAAAAAAATCATCTTCAGGATTCTGGTTTTTGGGATCTGAATTAGAAAGCATCAATTTGGCTCCTTTCTCTTTGTCTAGCTTTCGGAAGAATTGGGCTAGCTGTAATTGTTCTTTGTCTGTAAATTCTGTTCCCGTATAAGTAGTAAAACTAGCTGTTCGGCTGATGGGTCTATAAGGCGGATCAAAATAAACAAAAGTGTTTTCGTTTACTTTGTCAAAGCAGCTTGGGTAGTCTGCCTGTTTGATTTCGGCCCTTTGCAATACTTTTGAAACTGCTAAAATGTTACATTCGTCAAAAATTATCACATTTTTATACTTTCCGTAAGGTACATTAAATTCTCCTTTTGAATTCAGGCGAAAAAGACCATTGAAGCACGTTTTATTCAAAAAAATAAATTGTGCTGCTCGAGGAATCCAATTATCAGACAATTCTTTATAGTTTATCTCAAATCGTTGCAAATTAAAATGTTTGCGAACTGCTAAAAAGAGCTCATTTCGTTTTTCTTGTTTTGTTTGGTCGTAATCTTTTTGATATTGTTCCAAGAAATTAAGCAAATCATCGGGGCGTTGCTGAATAACTTGATAAGTTAAAATTAAATCTTTGTTGATGTCTGATAGATACGCATTTTGAATTTTGTAACGTTGAGCAACGGCAAAAAACAAAGCACCACCCCCTAAAAAAGGTTCAACATAATTTTTAATGATACCTTTTCTAAGTTCATTGGGATAATAGTTTTCAAATTGTTCTAAAAGTTGGCTTTTGCCACCTGCCCATTTTAGAAATGGTTTTGCTATTACCACGTTGTTTTTTGCGAAGTTATAATTTTTTTAGGCTTTAATTTCTAACGTGTCGGACAACGCTTTAGCATTTGATGTAGCAGTTTTAGAGCACTTCCCTCTCAACCTGTATTGTACTTAAATAAACCTGAAGCTAACCGCTTGCATACTTGTTACGCAACTACTATAAAAATATAGGCAACTACTAAATGTGCGTCTCGATTATTCAATTTGCAAAAAGAACCTCAAGACTTAGTGGTCGTCTAGTTTTTTATAAGATCATATTTTGTCAAATTCATATTAATGAAAGCAAGCTTGATGAATGTAACGGCAGTTTGGACTAGCGTGCCTTAGGCTTAAGTTAAGCTAAGCGGGGCTTGGCTCTACCTTAACCTTCGCTCAACCTAACACCGTCCTTTTGATGAATAAAGCTGAGAAGATGCTGGTTTTTGTACTATTTTTTCTTCTCATCTATCCATTCGATGGACTCGAGAAATTCTCCCACATACACCTTATCAGGGGAAATTCGTTGTAAGGTTCTGTAATTTTCAAGTACAGGCAACAGCTCCAGCTCTGATTGAGCATCCTTTACCTCGGCTCCTGTAACCATGACTACATGTAGCAATCCAAGTGTATCCACCACCATATGTCGCTGTTAAGTTGGCTCCCAGAGGTTAGCCGACTCTCCCTTTTATCCAACTGTTTTATTCACAATTTTTGCTCTTCTAAAACCTAAACACGCTGCAAAAGAGCATTTCAAATTATCAATCTTGCTTCAATTTCGTAGAGTAAACTAACAAAAAGCCCGCTTAGAAGTATTTCTAAGCGGGTTTGACACCTTAGAGCCCCCGGAGGGATTCGAACCCCCGACCAGCTGATTACAAGTCAGCTGCTCTACCAGCTGAGCTACAGAGGCACAAGCGTGACGCAAAATTATTAAGTCAAGCCATATATGCAAGAGCTCAATAAAAATTTTTAAAAAGATAGGCGGCACTTTCTTACTTTTGCTAGTGCCGCCTACACAGAAGTGCTAGTTTACTTTGTTGTAGTCAATTTCGTTGGGTGGAAATCGTTTCTTGTTAGGAAATCTTTGTAGAGAGCCTCGTACTGGGAAGCATTACCCGAAAGTAGCAAGGCTTGCTCATAGGCAATAATAGCTTCTGAGATAAAGCCGTTTTCTTCAAAAAAGTTTGCTTCTGCTAACTTTCCAATAGCGGACTTTTCACCAAATTCTTTCCTTATAGCTAATAATTCTGCCTCAAGTTTCTTGGATGTTACTGCATCAAGTCTAATTACCACATTGCCATCTAGTTGCTCGGGGTTAACCCGTGCTTTACCCGAAGCTGGGTCCAGAGGCAGTACTTTGACTATCAAATGCGATTGGTTGGCAATTTTTTCCCGTGCAAGATCAACTAACAATTGGTGTTCTTTAGTTTGCTTGCTAAATAAAAGCTGTTCACTTAAGTCAAAAATTTTTACTTCGTAAAGCTCTTCAGGCTGCGGATTGACGTTAGACCACTTAATGAGCAATTGATCGCCTAACAATTTGGAGTTCAGCGGTAACCATGTGCGAACTGCCGATACGGCTATATCGCGCTCTACTGAACCAGTCTTATTCATATGCTGGAAACGGTTGCGCGCTGCCGTAGAGGCTTCGGGATCTTCTTGAGTAAGTTCATTGACAACAAACTTTATATATTTATCAGTAACAGAATTGTTACCGCTGCTTATTCTTGCACTTAAATCTTTCGCTTTATGAGTTCCAGGAGCTACTTCAATAGCTTTACCAGAGTGGTGTGCAAGGCTTAAATAACTACCTTCCTTTACAACCAGTGTTTGATTATCTGTAATAATAGCACCTACTTTCACTGGCTTGCTGTCAAGGGTTACATTACCTTTAACTGCCAACACCTTAAAAGCATAGTTTTGGGCTAATAAATTACCTGCCCAGAAAAGCAACAGCCCAATTAAACCAACAATTCGATTGTTCATAATCTTGAGAGGTAGATATGGATTTTTGCATACATGTACGCGAAAAGTGTGCTAAATGTTGGCTTTTGCTCTAATTTTTATGTATGAAACAGCATTTTTTACTAATGCATCGTAGATTTCAAAAATATCTCCCGAGAGCAGTACAACAGCGATGGTAACGGTAAAATCTAACTTAATGCTCAAATCAATGAAAAACACCAAAAGGAGATATACCAGTAACACAACCTCCAGCAGCTGGATGACCTTAGAAATAATGCTGTACCAAATTCCCCAAAAATGATGGGCTTCAAGGGCTGCAAACGAAGCCACATTAATCAAGCAAAGTACCACTGCTATGAAATAACTCAGCCATGCAGGTGCTTCATCAATGTAACTCTCGTGCAGAATCATGGATACGATATTAGCATGAATTACACCACCATACATATCAGGAGGATTGCGACCTATTTGCTTGCTATTTAAAGGGGTATAATACTTGTCCATATCCCAGGTAGTGTGGGTGTACTCTCCACCCATGTAGCACATGATGACAATTTTGTCTTTTAAAGTTTCGGGAGTAAAGTTCTCTTCGAAAATATCTGCTACATCAAGAGTGGTAAATTTGTCAGTATTGCCGCGATAATTAATAATCTCGTATTCCCTTTGCTTGCTGCGCTGAATAAATTTGAGTGCTTTTGTAGAATCGTAAAGGAGAGCGATGCGAGTGGCAAAACTATATTCTATGTTTCCGTTGGCGATCTTTTCCACTGCTGTGGTTTCTCGCCACGACTCAAACTGACTATCTCCCTCAGTAAGAGCATTGGTAAACCCTGTGTAGCCATGTCGGGCAAAGCGCGGGAGCACTTTTTTGAGAGTATCCCAAACTATAGTGCCGTCGGGGAGTCTTTTACCCCCTTCTACTTTACTCCAAAGTACTAAGTTAGGCGTTTGGGCAAAAACAGATTCTAGCAAAGAGTCTATGGACTCGGCTTTAGGCTTGCTAAATTCCACATCTATTCCCACTACACGCGGATGATATTTATTGATGATAGATAATTCCTTTGCAATCCCAGCGCGGTCTAGGGCTCCCACATTTACCAGTACAATAGTGGTATCGCTTGGAGGGGGCTCGCGCAGTTGAGCAAAAGCCAGGTCAGTGACGTTGTAGCTACTAAGGGCTTCTTCAAAAACATTGAGAAAATCCAAACTTACAGCCACTTGCTGTAAGGCTCCAATGACTACAAAGATAAAAAAAACCCCCCCTACGTTAAACCAGTTGAAAATTTTGCTCATGGTAAAACAGGTAGTTACATAAAATGAAGATAGTCATTTAGATTGAAAACTGTACAAACCAACCCCTGTTGCTAGTGGAAAATTGCTATCTTTCTTTTGCCTTTCCTTTCCAGAAGGGCTAAAAACTTATGGACAAAAAATAGGTCCGTCCATACAATAAATTGCATCAATTTGAGTTTTTAAACGTAGAATACATAGCGCCTTTTCTCTCAAGAAAAGAGAAGGAATGCTTTTTGGTAGTAAATTTGAGCAAAATAATATTGTTACAATTGACAAAAGCGTTTCAAGACGCTATAAATGCGCAAAGAGATGAGGTTCTACGTTGTACTGCTGGCGAGTGTATCCATATTAGCGTTGGAGGCATATGCTCAACCCTCCATAGATTTTACTCAAGAAGACCCTTACAAAAAACCTGAGCTTTGGAAGAAGTTAAAAGCTAACCCGAATGATTCATCCCTATGGGTGAAATACGTAGGCAAGCCTTGGTCTGCTATGACTGCCAAAGAGCGCGAAAATATTGCGCGTATTAGGCAAGAGCTTTATATTCAGTCTATTGCAGAACAGGAATCCATCATTGGCGAATTGGAGAAAGCCGCTCAAGAGGCTAATGCAAGTGGAGAAGCACTATTTGTAGGATATGCTTCGCCTAGGAGTTTGGCAAAACCCAAAGTTGTCAGCGAAGCGGATATGAAACAGCTAGCCCAACTAGAAGCTCTTATTATGCAGGAACGCAACGACCTTGCTGAACTCAAGCGCAATATATTCGAAAACTTTGTCTTGATAGAAGATGCTTTAAAAGAAGAATTTGCTAACTACGGAGTAGAATACAGATACTACAGCGAGGTCCACCCTGATGGAAAATATAACGAAGTGCGTTGGATAGAAGAACAAGAACAGCGCCTCAGGCAACTAAAGCTGAAAAAAATTGAAGAATTGCGCAAAAAAATCAAAGGTCAATAGCTAAAATCTCGCCATTTTTGCAATGTTAAAATAGTCAAAAAAACTGCATGTAGATTTACACATCAATTCTCCACCAACCGCATATGTGTGATACCCTCAAGGCAAGAAATTCTAAGCCGCGCTGGTGAAATACAACCAGCTCTATTGCCTTTAGAAGAAAGGCGCTTGAGCGTGATTAAATCTGCCAAGTACGCCTTTGTAGCCTTACTGGCAAGTTTGGTTGCCTACCTAACTTTAGTTATTCTTTTTAAGCTAAGTTACTACCATTTCGCAATAGCAGGAGGCATAACTACTTTGCTCATCACATGGATTTATAGGCGTTTCTTCACCGACGAGCAACTGGCTATTGATTTTAAAGATACCCTTTTTAAAGAAGCATTACCACTAATGCTACCTTTTTCGGTAATGTTTGAACCACAACGCCATATTCCTCTTAATTATTTGCAAGAAAGCGAATTATTTCTACATTTTCCTTCTTCTTTGAACGGAGGCAATGCAGTCAAAGCTCAAAAAGAACTAACTTTTCTCTATTCAGAAGTAGAGGCTTACGTAGGCAGCCCAGACAACGAATTTTGCATTTTCGATGGCATGTTTTACATCTTCCAAACAATAAAAGAATACAAGCCCTCTATTCAAATAATTCCCAATCATTTTGACAAAAAGATTACCACTATTGGCAGAAAAATCGTTGAACAAAGTTCTTTTAGAGGAAAAGCAGGACGCTTGTTTGATGAATACTTCGATGAAAAATTCTTAGTATTTTGTCAAGATATTCTCTATGCTCGCCAAATAATAAACCAAGAAATTCGCCAAGCACTTTTGAATTTTCATCAAAATACTGGAGCGAGTATATATATGTCGTTTAAAGGAAAAAAAATTTACATTGGTCTTCACAACTGTCCTCCCGTCAGTTTTTCCATTAGCAAACCTTGTACTAGTCTTGAATACCTAGAAGAGGTAGTAAACAAGTTCGTCTTTCCTATCCAGCTAGTACTGGAGATTAATCAAAAACAAAAAGAAAAAGAAATGGCTCCTAAAGAACAACCCAATTGGGATATTTAAATTTCTTAAGCTAATATGGCAGTCGTTTAGATTTTTCGTAATATAGCGACCCTATTGCATATTATTTTTTAATCACTTTTCCGTATCTATGAAAACTCTTCACTCTTTCGCCGAGCAGTTAGCGGCTCTTTTTCCTTCTGTTGAGCAAATTCCAGAGCAGTTTCGCATAGAGCCGCTGCATCAACGCACTTATTTGGTCGATGGACAAATGAAAACGTGGGACGGTACTGTACACCAGGTTTATTCACCTGTACATCTTCGAACCCCTGAAGGTCAAATTATTCCCTTTCACATTGGCAGTTATCCCCTCACTGGTGAAGCCGAAGCCCTACAAGCTCTAGAAGCAGCCTGCAAGGCTTATAATAATGGCAGGGGATTATGGCCTACCATGTCTGTAGAAGAGCGAATTGAATGCGTGGAGCACTTCACCCGCCTAATGGTGAGCAAGAAAGACGAAGTTGTAAAACTACTCATGTGGGAAATTGGAAAGTCTTACACGGATTCGGTAAAAGAATTTGATAGAACAGTAGAATATATTTACAACACAATTGATGCACTTAAAGACCTAGACCGAAACACTTCCCGCTTTGTTATTGAGCAGGGCATTGTAGGGCAAATTCGACGGGCGCCTTTGGGAGTAGTCCTTTGCATGGGTCCGTTTAACTATCCTCTTAATGAAACGTTTACCACTTTAATTCCCGCTGTTATCATGGGCAATGCCGTGCTTTTCAAGCCACCTAAGTTTGGTACTTTATTGCACTATCCATTTTTAGAGGCATTCAAGGAAGCCTTTCCTCCAGGGGTGGTCAATACGATTTATGGCAGAGGGAATGCCGTAGTGCCCTCGTTAATGAAATCTGGCAAGATCAACGTTTTGACCCTAATCGGCTCGAGCAGAGTAGCTGATTCGCTCAAAAAAATGCACCCCAAAGTAAATCGGCTTAAGGCAGTGTTAGGGCTAGATGCCAAAAATGCAGGAATTATTTTGGAGAATGCCAACCTCGATGCTGCTGTACGAGAATGCATCTTAGGCTCTCTCTCCTTTAATGGGCAGCGTTGTACAGCCATTAAAATCATTTTTGTGCATCGCAATATTGCGGAGGAATTTTTAGATAGGTTCTGCCATCAAATAAGCAAGCTAAAAATAGGCATGCCGTGGGAAAAAGACGTAATGATAACACCTCTGCCTGAGCCGCACAAGCCCGATTACTTACAAGAATGCATCGAAGACGCTATTGCTCATGGGGCTCAAGTGGTTAATTTACATGGAGGAGCGCGTTTTAAATCCCTGTTTTATCCTGCAGTAGTGTACCCTGTAAATCGGCACATGAAACTTTATCGCGAGGAGCAGTTTGGTCCCGTGATTCCTGTAGTTCCTTTTGAAGATGTAGAAGAGCCTATTCGGTACTTGGAAGAAGCTGACCACGGGCAACAGGTGAGCATTTTTGGCACTGATGCAGACCAAATAGCCCACCTAATTGACCCGCTAGTTAATCAAGTATGCCGCGTAAATATCAACAGTCAGTGCCAACGCGGACCCGATACCTTTCCCTTTACAGGTAGAAAAGACTCGGCGGAAGGTACGCTCTCGGTAAGTGATGCCCTTAGGTCGTTCTCTATTCGTTCGTTGGTAGCCGCTAAACTCAATCCTGAAAATAAAGCTATCATCAATACCATCGTAAGAGAACACAAGTCAAAATTTTTGGCTACTCGGTTCATTTTATAGCCACAATACGCATTTCTACTCGCATATTTTCAGGAGAACTCTTGTTCACCAACGGTTTTTCGCCTCCGTAAGCCTCAAGAGTGATGCGCTCGGGGGCGATGCCCATGCCTATGAGATAATCAGCCACCGTTTGAACTCGGTTGAGGGAAAGCTCATAGTGTGCTTTTTTGATGCGCTCATACTCTGGATGAGAAGGATCGGGATTTTTATCTGCATGACCAATAAGAGCAATTTGCACACCTGGATTTTCGCGCAAAAAGTTGAGCAACATGTCTGCCCCGCGAAAATCCGTTAGCTTGAAACTACCTTTTTGGAATTGTATATTTTTCAACTGTACTAAGTCTCCCTTGCGCAGTACTTGATTTTCCATTACTACTGTTTTTTCCTCCGCTGGCGCGGTGGGGGCTGGAGGAGGAGGGGGTGGGGCAGTTTTCTCCTGAGGAGGTTCAGGTTCAACGGTTACTTTTACTTCTTCTACCTTTTTCATTTCTATCTTGGGAGCAGCTGAGGAAATGGCAACAGTAGGAGCGCTAGCCTGCGTAATAGGTTTTATTTCTATTTTTTCAGGTTGAGGCTCAGGAGTAGGACTGGCAGCAGCAATGGCTTTAGGCGGGAAAGTAAGTCTAAAAAGTCCTTGATCTGCAGTACCTATCCACAACTCGCGCCCATGTTCTCCCTTGCCTAGAGCAAGGCAAGTAGCTGCGTTACTGGTAAAGGCAGAGTTATCCCAGTCGAAAACGGTTTTTTGCGTTTTAGCGTAGCGGGCAAGTCCTGTTCCAGCCGCCCATACAATAGTATCCTGCGGATCGATGAGCAAACTGCGGATGCGAAAGAAATTGTCGCGCGGTTGTTTTCCTATCAATTGGAAAACTTTGTGGTTGCAGTAGAGTTTTTGCTTGCGACCGCGCTCCACTACGCTAACACAAACAGTGCCCTTGCCATCTGCCGTAAGAGCATTGACGTCATCTAATACGTCGTAAAGGGTCCACATCCTTCCATCGCGTGTGCTGATTAGCCCTTTGTCAGTACCCACCCATTTTATATCATCTTCATCTACTACAATGCCCCGAATCCGATTGCTGGGCATGTACTCTTCTGTAGAAGTATCGTAGCAGTACCATTTGCCATTTACGTCAATCATCCAAACGCCACCGTTTTCAGTAGCCAACCATTTACGTCCCACTTGGTCGATAGCAATGTCGTTGATGTATTGGTTTTTATTTTGAAAATTAGGCACGTCAAAATGTTCTACGTAATTGCCTTCTTTATCCAAATGCACTAAACGCACTTCGGGGGAACTTACTCCTACCCAAAAATGCCCGTATTCGTCTTGCCGAATAGCGCTAATATCTGTTAGCCATTGGGCTGTTTGTTGAGAGGGTCGTTTCCATTCACCAGAAGGCAAACGCGTTACTAACCCCTTGTCAGTGCCTACCCAAAGCCTGCCTTGTTGGTCGTACAGGATGGCATTTACTTTTATAGAAGGCAGTTCTGTGGTGAATTGAGTGAAAGATTGGGCTGATGATTGTCCTATAAGCCAGCAAGTTAGCAGAAGAAGAGGAATATGCTTTTCAAACCAACACTCAAAATGGCTTAACATGACATTAAAGCATTGACTTCTACCGCTTCATCTGCAATAACTGTGCATTAATTGACGGGAATTTTATATTTGGTAAACAATTCCTCTATCAAACGAAGGTCGTTGAAAGTTTGGGCAAATTCCTTTACTTGCTTGCTAACAATTACATCCGATAGGCGTATTTTTCGACTTAGGGTAATACCTTCCAAGGTTCGACAACGGCTAAGAGCTACATACAATTGCCCTGCAGCAAAAGCTCCCTTGCCTAAATTGATGTTTATTTTATCTAAGGTGAGTCCTTGACTTTTGTGAATAGTAATTGCCCATGCCAACCGCAGAGGATATTGAGTAAACCTGCCTAGAACTTCTGTAGTAATAACGTCTTTTTCCTTGTCATATGTGTAACGAGTGTGTTCCCAGGTGGTGGAAGTAATTTCATACACTTGACCTGCTTCTAGCGCTATATGGATGGAATCTTTGCTTAAGCGATGCACCTGACCAATTGTGCCATTTACCCATCTTCCTTCAGGGTCGTTGCGAATGAACATCACCTGAGCTCCTTCTTTGAGGAGCAAGGGATCATCAGTTGGATAGAGAGCTGCATCGAAATCGCCTTGTACGGTAGCGGGGTATTGAAATGTCTCTCCGGGAAGTTGAGCCAGTTGCTCAGCGTTGATACTGTCTGCAAGTGCATTAGAGGTACATAAAGTAATTTGAAAAAGTTCTTTGGTGGAAGAAGACAAGTTGCCTACGTAACGCAAATTGAGATAGTCAATATCTTTCTGGGTAGCGGTGCCTGTTCTTATTCGGTCCAGCAAAGAAATAAAATCAAAATCTTGATGTCTATAAACCTGTTGCAATTCTATAGCAGGCAGTTGCATGCCTGTTTCTTTCATTTGGGCAAATACGCGAGCGCTAAAAAAATAAGGCGAGCTGTAAAATTTGTCAATTAATTCTCTTTCGCTTTTTTTGTCAGATACTACTGGACCGAGCTGAAACACATCGCCTACCAAGAGAACTTGCTTGCCACCGAAAGGCTTAGAGTTATCTACATTTCTACGCAAACAAGTATCAATAGCATCTATCACATCGGCACGTACCATGCTTACCTCATCAATGATGAGGGTTTGCATTTTGTTGAGCAATTTGTAGCGAGTTGAATCAGGATGAAATTTTAAAATATCTTTGTCGTTAGGCATGAGGGGGCGCAGCGGTAACTTAAAAAGAGAATGGATAGTCATACCCCCTACGTTGATTGCCGCAATACCCGTAGGAGCAGCAACGAGAAAAGGTTTTTGCAGCTGCTGGATGGACTGGCGCAAAAAAGTCGATTTTCCTGTGCCCGCTTTACCAGTTAAGAAAAATGAATGCGTTGTTTTCTCAAGCAGGGCTTTAGCATAAAATAGTTCTCGGTTATAAGAAATTCTCACCTAAGACAACGACGTTCATTATTTTTTACCAAAGCTAACAAATTTCTTTCTTTTGTAGAAAAAGATAGTGTATTTTACACACCATTAAACTTGTAGAGCATATGTCACTTGCCCGACCTTTTAATCTTAAGCAATGGATAGAAGAACACCGCCATTTGCTCAAGCCACCAGTAGGCAATCAACAAATTTATACTGATAATCAGGACTATATCGTAATGGTAGTAGGTGGACCCAACGCTCGCAAAGATTTTCATTACAATGAAGGAGAGGAACTCTTTTACCAGTTAGAAGGGGATATGAATCTGCGAGTAATACAAGAAGGCAACATAGTGGACATTCCTATTCGAGAAGGAGAAATGTTTCTTCTTCCGCCACGCGTGCCGCATTGCCCTCAGCGAAAAGCAAACACTGTAGGGCTGGTCATTGAACGGTATCGACGCAGCGGAGAAAAAGACGGCTTCTTATGGTTTTGCGAGCAGTGCGGAAATCTTCTTTACGAAGAATATTTTCACCTTACTGACATTGTAGCACAGTTACCGCCGCTGATGAACAAATTTTACAGTTCACCTGAGCTTTGCACTTGTAAAAAGTGTGGCACTGTGATGCAGCGACCTGTTCCACAATCCAGTTAGGTGAAAAAGTAAGTTTATTTTTCAGCTAATGCTGCTTCTAGTTCGTCCAGCAGTTTTTTGGCTACTGCATTGGGCCGCTTGGCTTTGATTTCCTTAAGCATCGCCAGGGCCTCTGCGCCTACTTCGTAGAGCCCTATGGGATTTTTATCGGCGTTATAGCTAGTAATTAGGTATTCTAATTTGCTAAGGATGCCAGCGTATTGCTCTTTGCCCAGTTTCATAAATTTAGCATGGGCTTGGCGGCAGGCTTTTTCGATGCGTTCACCTGGAATTTTTTCCATTGGAATTTTCAATTAGCCATATTCAACTACTCGGTTGCAAAATTAATCAATGCTCTCAATAAACTGCTCCATATAGCTAATGCACAAGAATTCTTTCCGTTTTGTTTGACAAAACCAAGCAAAATAACTTTATTTGCGCAGGTTTTGTCCAAAATCAGATACTAACATGTCAGATATTGCACAAAGAGTAAAGGCTATTATTGTCGAAAAGCTCAATGTAGATGAATCAGAAGTTACGCCAGAGGCAAGTTTTACTAAAGATTTAGGCGCTGATTCTTTAGACACGGTAGAACTTATCATGGAATTTGAAAAAGAGTTTGACATTTCTATCCCTGATGACCAAGCAGAACACATTGCAACAGTAGGTCAGGCAATTGCTTACTTGGAGCAACACACAAAAAAATAACCCCCGCCTTTGTCGGGGCAAGCATAGGCAACAGGTTACAGGGTACCGTTCCCCAACTTGTTGCCTATTTTGGTTTTCCATTAAGCAAACACAAATCTCATGAAACTTAGAAGAGTTGTCGTTACTGGGCTTGGTGCCGTTACTCCTATTGGCAACACAGTAGAGGAATACTGGAATGGTCTTTCAAAAGGAATCAGCGGGGCAGGTCCTATCACGCGTTTTGATGCAAGCAAATTCAAAACCAGGTTTGCTTGTGAGGTCAAAAATTTTGACCCGCTGGTTTATCTAGACAAAAAAGAAGTGCGCAAATACGATCTCTTCGCGCAGTTTGCCACCGCCGCCTCTGACCAAGCCATGGCAGATGCGGCTATCAATATGGAGAAAATCAATCCCTATCGCGCTGGCGTTATTTGGGGCTCTGGCATCGGAGGAATTAACGCCATCCGAGACGAACTGCACGCATTTTACCTTGAAACACAACAAAATCCCCGCTTTAATCCGTTTTTTATCACGCGCATGATTATTGACATCTGCGCAGGACATATCTCCATGAAATACGGTTTGCGGGGACCCAACTTTGCTACTGTTTCTGCTTGTGCTTCCGCCTCAAATGCCATTGCAGACGCATTCAACTACATTCGTTGGAATAAAGCTGATTTGATTGTTACAGGAGGTTCAGAAGCGGCTATTAATGAGTGCGGCATAGGCGGCTTTAATGCTATGAAAGCACTTTCAGAACGAAACGACTCTCCGCAAACCGCTTCTCGTCCCTTTGACAAAGACCGCGATGGGTTTGTAATGGGTGAAGGAGCCGCTTGCTTAATTCTAGAAGAACTGGAACACGCTTTAAACCGCGGGGCAAAAATCTACGCAGAAGTAGCAGGGGCTGGCATGACTGCCGATGCGTACCATATCACCGCTCCACACCCTGAAGGTCTAGGCGCTGAAACGGTAATGCGCAATGCCTTGGAAGATGCAGGCATTTCTCCCCACGAAGTGGACTACATTAACGTGCACGGTACTTCTACCCCTTTGGGGGATGTGAGTGAAGTGCTTGCTATCCAAAAGGTATTTGGCGAACACGCCTTTAAGCTCAATATTAGCTCGACCAAGTCCATGACAGGGCATTTGCTAGGGGCTGCTGGTGCTGTAGAAGCCCTTGCCTGCATTTATGCGATTCAACATCAGAATATTCCACCTACTATTAACCACTTCACTGATGACGAACAATTTGACCCCCGTTTAAACTTTACTTTTAACCAAGCCCAACAGCGAAGTGTAAACATAGCACTGAGTAACACTTTCGGATTCGGTGGGCACAATTGCTCTTTAATTTTCAAACGATATCAACCATAATAAGAATTTCATTACAATTGCGTAGTTTACTTCGACATATTAGCAATTGGTTTAGAGCCTATTCGCCTGAAGAAAAGAAACTCCTCACCGCAATTCGGCAGATTACAGGAAAAAAACCCTCTAATCTGCAGATTTATCAACTTGCTCTCATTCATTGCTCGGTAGCACGTGAGATGCGCGACGGTTATCGCGAGTCTAACGAACGCCTTGAATATTTAGGCGATGCCATTTTAGGAGCAGTAGTAGCGGAGTATTTGTTCAAAAAGTATCCTTATAAAGATGAGGGGTTTCTCACTGAAATTCGCTCTCGCATTGTAAGCCGCGACTCGCTAAATGCCCTTGCTAGAAAAATAGGACTTGATAAACTGGTCATTTACGATGCCAAGCGAAGCAAATCCTCTCCTCAGTCTTTTAAGTACATCTACGGCGATGCGATGGAAGCCTTTGTGGGAGCCGTTTTCTTAGACAAAGGCTTCCGATTTTGCAGGCGCTTTATTGTAGAAAAACTGCTCGACCATCATTTTGATATGGATGAAATCGTAGAAACTGACACTAATTACAAAAGTCGATTGATAGAATGGGCTCAGCGCAATAACAGAACTGTGCGCTTTGAGCTACTTTCCGAACGTCAGCAAGGGGCTTACAAGCAGTTTAAAGTACAAGTGTTAGTCAATAATCAAGAAATTGCGCGAGGCAGCGGGTACAGTAAGAAACAAGCCGAGCAAGATGCAGCTCGCAAAGCCTGCGAATATTTCGCCATTTGACCCTTTCCTACCTAAAACACCGCATCCATCCAATCAACCACGAAGGCAAACTACTGCGCCAAGCAATTTGATGAATCTCAGGATATTTTTGGCAGAAAGCAGGAGCGTTTTTTTGCAAGAAATGGGCAAGTTTCTTGGCTTCCGATAATGACAAGGCTTCGTAGAGAAAAGTAAGCCTGGCTAAAGCATTTTCAAACAAAGCCAGTTGGAGCTTTTCGGAGCAGATTTGCCGCTGAATCGGGTAAGTTTTTTTTACAATGTGTAAGGGTAAATCTGCTTGTAAGGCTAATTCCATCAATTTTTTTTCCACAGGTAAACTGTGGAGAAGCTGAGCAAAAACTCTAGCGTACTCTTGGGCAAATTGGGATTGCAGTGCTATGCCTTTGGCGCTTTTGTGTAGGCGATACCCAGAAAGAACCGCCTCAGTGGCAATAAACTCTCCTCTAAGTAAATACATGCGCAGAAAAAAATCGTAGTCCATGCCATAGTGCAAGGAAGTATCTAGCAATCCCGTATTTTGCAAAGCCGCTCTACTAAAAAATGTTGAAGGTTGAGGAAAAGCAAGTTTAGCAAGGTAGAGTTCTTCAGGGCAAGGCAGAGGTGCCCCTTTGTCGGTTGTGGGAAAGCCTTTTCCAAAAAGTCGTGTTTTGCCGTGCACCACCCATGCATCGGGATTTCGTTCAAAAATATCGGCTACGGTGTTCAAAGCATTGGGCAATAAAATGTCATCGCTATTAAGCCAAGTAATGATCTCACCTGTAGCCCGCTGCAAACCTTTGTTGATGGCATCGCTTTGCCCACTATCTTTTTCACTTACCCACCAGTCAATAAAAGAAGCATAGCGGTGAATAATTTCTACTGTTTGATCAGTACTTCCGCCATCTACGACAAAGAATTCTAAGTTTTCATACTTTTGAGAGAGCACCGAGGCAATTGTTTCTTCTATGAACTCAGCTTGCTGGAAAGAAGGTGTAATGATGGTAATGCGCGGCGGCATAAATGATTCAATTAGATGCTGTTCCGGTTTTTTGCTGAATAAATGCAAATAAAAATAAATTTGGAGATGCCGTAAAACGACCATGGATCAACCAGTAGTGTGGATAACAGGAGCCTCTTCAGGCATCGGCGAAGCACTTGCTTATGCTTTTGCTCGCCATTATCCTAAAGTGCGGTTAGTTCTTTCAGCACGTCGGGAAGGAGAACTTGCCCGCGTTGCTAACACCACTGGCTTGCCAAAAGAACAGTGCTTGATTTTACCTTTGGACCTTGCTCAAAGCGCAACTTTACCTAGCAAAGTTTCACAAGTGTTAAGCCATTTTGGCAAGGTAGATATAATGGTGCACAATGGAGGAGTAAGCCAACGAGCCCTTGTCAAAGAAACCTGCATTGAAGTAGATAGAATTATCATGGAAACTAATTTTTTTGGTGCTGTAGTGCTCACTAAGGCATTGTTGCCTTCCATGTTGGAAAGAAAGTCAGGCAGATTTGTAGTCATTAGTAGCGTGGTAGGAAAGTTTGCTACGCCTAAGCGCTCTGCGTATGCTGCTTCCAAACATGCCCTGCACGGCTTTTTTGATGCCTTGCGAGCAGAGTGCTGGCAGGAAAATATCAAAGTGCTTATTGTGTGCCCTGGATACATTCGCACACAAATATCGTTAAATGCCTTCACTGGCAATGGAGAAAAATACGGGCTTATGGACCTAGCCCAAGCCAAAGGCATTCCAGCAGAAACGTGCGCTGAGAAAATTATCCAAGCCATTCAACAAGATAAAAAGGAAATTAACATCGCTGGAGCGAAAGAGTGGCTAGGAATTTACTTAAACCGCTTTTTTCCCTCTCTTCTCCATCGCGTAGTTCGGAAAATAAATGTAACGTAGATAAATTAGTACACGTGAACTTTAAACGGAAAATGAAAACATGGTAACTATGAACCAAACTTACCCGTGGTTTGAGAGCTATCCAGCAAACATGCCACGCGAAATTGACCCCGATGAGTATCCCTCCATTCCTGCAATGCTAGAGGAGGCTTTTGAGCAGTATGCAGCTCAAACAGCTTTTGTTCACTTGGATAAAAAGCTGACTTTCAGGGAAATAGATGAACTTTCGGCGCGATTTGCCGCCTATCTTCAAAATAAAACTACCCTTAAGAAAGGCGACCGAGTGGCAATTCAAATGCCCAACACGATGGCTTACCCCATTGTTCTGTTTGGCATTTTACGGGCAGGAATGATAGTGGTCAATACGAATCCTCTTTATACGCCTCGTGAAATGGAACATCAATTTAATGATTCAGGGGCTAAGGCTATCGTGATTTTAGCTAACTTTGCCGCCACGCTAGAAAAAGTCCTGCCCCATACCCCTTCCATTCAATACGTGATTATTTCTGAAATAGGTGACTTTTTGCCTTTTCCTAAGCGTCAGATTGTCAATGCGGTGGTCCGTCATGTCAAAAAAATGGTGCCGCCTTATCGCATCCCCCACGCTATTTCCTTGCGACAAGCCCTATCGCAGGGAGCTAAACTACCCTTTTCTAAACCTGACATAAAACCTTCAGATATTGCATTTATTCAATACACAGGCGGTACTACGGGTGTTTCCAAAGGCGCAATGCTTACCCATCGCAACATTGTAGCCAACGTAGCGCAAATGCGGGCGATGATGGAAATTGTTCTTAAAAAAGGCGAGGAACTTATCGTAACTGCTTTGCCTTTGTACCACATCTTTGCCTTGACAGTCAATTGCTTCGGCTTTTTTGTAATGGGCAGTGCTAACTTGCTCATTACCAACCCGCGCGATATGAAAGCCTTTATCAAAGACCTTGCAAAATACCCATTTACTGCCATTACAGGAGTCAATACGCTATTTAATGGCTTGCTCAACCAGCCCGAGTTTAGAAAATTAAACTTTTCCAAGCTCAAGGTTTCTGTAGGGGGAGGCATGGCTGTTCAGGCAGTAGTAGCGGAAAACTGGCGCAAAGTAACTGGCTGCGTCCTTTCTGAAGGGTATGGGCTTACAGAAAGTTCACCAGTGCTTTCTTGCAACCCCATCGATGGAACGGCAAAAATTGGTACCATCGGTGTGCCACTACCTTCTACGGTAATGAAAATTGTGCGGGAAGACGGTACAGAAGCTCCCTTAGGGGAACCTGGTGAAATATGGGCATACGGTCCGCAGATTATGCTGGGCTATTGGCAACGACCCGAAGAGACTGAAAAGGTCCTCAAAGACGGCTGGCTGGCTACAGGTGATATTGGCATCCAACTTCCAGGAGGATTTTTCAAAATCGTGGATAGGAAAAAAGAAATGATTTTGGTCTCTGGCTTTAATGTGTATCCTAATGAAATCGAAGAAGTGATAGCGCAACATCCCAAAGTATTGGAAGTAGCCGCTATAGGAGTACCCGACCCAAAATCGAATGAAGCAGTAAAAGTCTTCATTGTCAAGCGCGATCCTTCTTTAACAGAGGAAGAAGTTCGACAGTATTGCAAGGAAAACTTTACCAACTACAAGCAGCCCAAGTATATTGAGTTTCGCAGCGAGTTGCCAAAAACCAACGTAGGCAAAATTCTTCGCCGAGCCCTGCGCGAAGAAGAAATGAAAAAGTACTCTCAGCAGTAAAAATCTTCACTTGCAGTACAAAGAGCAGGTGGATTCATCTCTTTACAGTCCCAAAAAGCCGCCTTCGAAAAGCGGCTTTTTTTATTGGCACAATCCAGCAGAAAGTCTTTTTCTACAATATTAGAAAGGCAAATTTTCACCTTGTAACGCTTAGAGATACTTGAAAAGTTTATCTATCTTTAAAAAATCATTGCCCTTATCATCCACATGATAACGCCTTCGGCACGAGCAGTTCTTTCTATTCAGGAGGTTTCCTCTTTAAGGATGCGCGTTATGTGGCGCATAATGCCTTTTAGTATGTTGTGCTACTTCATGGCGCAGCTAGATAGAGCCAATATCAGCTATGCCGCTTTGCAAATGAAAGATGAACTCCAATTTAGCGACGCTGTATATGGCTTAGGAGCGGGCATTTTTTACATCGGTTATTTTTTGTTAGAAATACCTGGGGCTATCATTGCGGAACGATGGAGCGCCCGCCTTTGGATTTTGCGAATCATGGTCACGTGGGGGCTTATTTCTGCCGCTATGTGTTTTGTACAAACTCCTTTACAATTTTATACGTTGCGCTTTTTGCTAGGTCTTGCCGAAGCTGGTTTTTTTCCAGCAATGATGGTAGTGCTACGGCGTTGGTTCGTAGAAGAAGACCGCGCCAAAGCAATTGCTATTTTTATGGGAGCCCTTACGGCTGCTTCTATTTTAGGAGCTCCTTTATCAGCTTGGATGCTTCAATTAGATTGGCTCGGCTGGAATGGATGGCGATGGATGTTTGTCTTACAAGGCTTGCCTAGTGTAGCAATAGGCATTCTTTGCTTTTGGCTACTGCCTGACCGACCTTCCCAAGCCCAATGGTTACAGCCTCATGAAATACTTTATTTAGAGCAAGCTACTCAACCCAGCCAAAGAAACCATCACGCGGGTTGGAAGGAAACCTTTGCCTCATTAGCCAACCCACAAATTGCCTTGCTCAGCCTTACGTATTTTTTTATGCAAAACAGCGTTACGGGCTATAATACATGGATTCCTTTGATAATCAAACAGTTAGGGGAATTACAAGCAACCCAAGCAGCTCTGTGGGCAACTATTCCCCCTGTACTGGGATTTGTTTCCAAGGTGGTTGCGGGCTGGTCCTCTGACCGCTTAGGAGAACGCTATTGGCACACTACTATCCTACTTCTGGGAGGAGCTATTCTAAACATCTTAGCTGGGGTACTTTCAAATGCGGGCTATCCGCTTTGGGCACTAGGAGTGCTTTTTTTAGGGGCAGCAGGCTGCTTCGGGGCTCCGCCTTGTTTTTGGGCATATGCAACCCAGTCAGGCAGTGGAATGTCCATAGCTGTTGCTATCGGTACCATTAACATGATAGGTAGTTTAGGCAGCGCTGTGGGTCCTTATGCATTTGGCTTCTTGAAAGAACACTTTGGGCAACCCGTTTATAGCTTAATTTTACTAGGGGTGATGCAAGTTTGCGCCGCTTTTTCTTTAGCCTGGATAGAACACAGAAAGAAAAACAAGGTTCAAGTATGAAAATCGTGCAGATAGAACTTTTCCACGTAGATTTGCGAAAAATTTCTCCAGGACATCAATTATTTTTACTTAGGCTCCTCACCGACGAAGGCATCAGCGGCGCAGGCGAAATGGCAATGCCTTATGGAGTAGGAGGAGAAACGTTAATAACAGCAGCTAAAGCAATTGGGCAACGGTTCGTGCTTGGATGGGAGGCTGACAATCCTGAACTTCTTTGGCAAACTATTTTCCGCTCAAGCTACTGGACTTTGGGACATGCCACGGCCCTCTATGGTGCAATGAGTGGTTACGATATTGCTTTATGGGACCTTAAAGGACAAATGGCAAACCGACCTATTTGGTGGCTTTTAGGTGGCAAAGTGCACAGTCAGCTAGTACTTTATGCCAACCACTGGTATGGCAATGCCCAAACCCCTGAAGAATTAGCCGAACAAGCCCAAAAAGCAGTAGCACAGGGCTGGCAGGGATTGAAATTCGATCCTTTTCGGCAGCGCGCCAGCAAAACCCAACCTGCTATACACTATCTCGACAAAAACACAGCTCGCTTAGGCATTGCCAAAGCACAAGCTGTTCGCAAAGCAGTGGGAGAGGAAGTGCGCCTTTATTTTGACTTGCACGGAGCTCTTTCTCCTGCCGATGCCATTCGTTGGGGCAGTGCACTGGCTGAACTTTCACCTGAGTTCATAGAAGAACCCACTGATACATTGCACTACACAGCAAGCTTGCTAATTCGCCAAGCGCTTCCTCACCTGCCCTTAGCAGGCGGCGAAAGACTTTACTTGCGCCAGCATTTTATCCCCTATCTTGAAAATCGCATTTTCCATACCCTTCAACCGGATGTATGCTTGGCTGGAGGTATCACAGAGACGCGAAAAATCGCAATCATGGCAGAAGCCTATCAAACCTATGTACAACTGCACAACTGTGCCAGTCCTGTTTGCACCGCCGCAACCGTGCAAGTAATGGCAGCTACTTCTAATGTCATCGTGCAAGAATGGTTTCCGTTTTGGGAAGATGGACGCTATGCCATTGTAGAAGACCCCTTAGAGCTCAAAGCCAATCATGGAGTGCTTGATATTGACCGCCACGCATGCCAACCTGGTTTAGGCATTCGGCTCAATATGGACTACCTAAATCGGTGGAAAATAGAAACTTTGAAGTACTAAAGCCTTAAATTAGGTTACTGAACTACTAGTCGTTGCAAAATCATGCCTCCCGAAGAAGTAGTAACTTGAAGCAGATACAATCCTTTGGGCTTGCCTTCTAAGCAGATTGTAAACTGATTGCTCGTAAGATTTTCTACCTGTTCCACTGTGCGCCCCAAGTTGTCGCATAGCCGATAGCTAAGAGGTTGCGCATAGTTAACCTCCACTTTACAAGCTCCTTCAGCTGGATTAGGGTATAAACGCACCACAGGACGAGGAGCCTCTTCTGGCAATCCTACTGTAGAAGTGACCAATTCTTTTCGTCGCGGACTTACCTCCAACACGCGCCTCATGCGTTGCACTTGGCATTGAGTAAACAGATTCATGCAAAAATCATCGGTAAAGTCCATAAAGTTTTGAATCATAGTAGGAGTGGGAGTATTAGGGCAGTAGCGCACATTTAAATTACACCGAAAATTTTCGGCGTTGGTAAAAGGGGTATCAGGGCAAAAATCGCCATCTATGTTGCAAGAATATTGTTCAAAGGGATGGAGCAGGCCTAGAAAGTGTCCCATTTCGTGGGTTAAGGTACGTCCTAAATTATAAGGACCGCGTGCTAGCTGAGGCACATTCACCTTGTTGAACGAACCAAGGCGATTATAGCGCACTACCAGCCCATCTGTCAGTGCCAATCCTCCCTGTGGAGCCAATCCAGCCAATCCGCTTAAGTCAGGAAATTGTGCATAGGCAATACCTACGCGATTGTTAAGGCGTAAACTGTCAATTACCCAGATGTTGAGATAACGCGTAGGATCCCAAATAGTGCGAGGTTTGAGGTCTCTGTCAAGGGTTTCATTGGTCCAGAAAAAACCTGGTATGCGCTCTATTCGATAGCGACGGATACCCCTTTCAGGAAGCAAACGACCTGCAGAGTCAAAAACGGCAGGATAAAACTCAATCCCCGCATCTGCTGCAACGCTTTGGAACTCAGGCAAGGTTTGGTTGCGGTCTGGATTTAGGCGGCGAAAATCCTCGTTAAGTACCTCTATTTGCGAATAAATTTGTTCGGCACTGATATTGGTCCCCACACCGATAGGTTCGCCATAGTGAAATACGTGAAAAATAAGCGGAATGCGGTAGATGACTTGTTCTGTGCGTGCATTGGCAGGAATGCTATCAAGTTTTTTTACGTGGTCGAAAAAATAAGACATTTTTTGCCGCCACTCTGGCGAGAAATAAAAATGGCAGCGCACCTCCTCTTCAAAACTCTGACTAAAAGCCAGTGTAGGCAAATACGGAAAAATACAAATAAGCCAATACCCCCTTTTCATACAGCCCAAACTTAGTTTTTTTAGCCATATTTCCTATCCTACGATGATAAGAAACTGGATGACAGAAAACAATACAGGCTACTTTGCGCAAGTAGCCCGTTGTTCATCACTGTTTGAATACTATTTTGCTTTACGCAAGCATTTACTGACGAGTAAGTTGCACATTGGCAATAATTTTTACTTCTTCGCCTACTAGTACTCCCCCTGCTTCTAAGGCTGCATTCCAATTGAGTCCAAACTCTTTGCGGTTTAGTTTGCCTTGCACTTCAAAAGCAGCTTTTACATTGCCCCACGGATCTTTATTGATGCCTAAAAATTCTGCATGAAGTGTTATTTCCTTGCTAATCCCGTGCATAGAAAGAGTTCCAGTGAGCTCAAACATATTAGGGCTGGTCTTCTTCATAGAAGAAGAGGTAAAGGTAATTACTGGATATTTTTCAGCATCGAAAAAGTCGGCTGAGCGCAAATGATTGTCTCTCTCTGCATTGCCCGTGTAAATAGAAGCAGTTTGCGCTGTGAAAAAAACTGCTGCATCTTCAAAACCGTTCCCTTCAGTGATAGCCTCGCCAGAAAAAACACCAAAAGAACCCGTAACAGTAGAAATCATTAAATGCTTTACTTTGAATTCAATTTGGCTGTGTGCAGGGTCTATAATCCATTTGGTAGCTGCCATAGTTGTTGCATTTATATGTTTCAACATATATCTGGGCAAAGATAGGCAGAAAAGTTGTTTTTACAACATATGTTTAAACATATTTTTTTTAATCGCCAACGCTTAAGTGGAGGGTTAAAAAGAATGAAGCAGAGAAAATATTACTCCTACATGATATGCTTACTCGCCAACTGCTATATTTGCCGCACACATGGACGAAACAAATTACTCACAATGAGCGAAATTCTCTATGAAGAAATTCCTTCGTTGGACTTAGCAGATTTTACCAGCGGGGACCCCGATCGCAAAATGCATTTTGTAAACAACTTAGGTCAGGCATGGACAAATATCGGATTTGTTGCGGTTAAAAATCATGGTTTAAGTGATGATTTAGTAGAAAAAATATATGCAGCTGTAAAGAAATTTTTCTTTTTGCCAGATGAAGTAAAGAAAAAATATGAAATACCTGAACTTGCAGGACAACGCGGCTACGTAAGTAAAGGAAGAGAACAAGCCAAAGGGCACTCCGTTCCAGACTTGAAAGAATTTTACCACGTAGGGCAAGAAGTCACCGATCCTACCGATCCTGTGAAAAAAGAATATCCTCCTAATATTTTTCCTGATGAAGAAGTGCCAGAATTCCGTCCCCTTGCCATAGAGGTTTACCGCATTTTGGAAAAAGCAGGAGTTGAATTATTAAGGGCTACTGCCCTCTACTTGGGACTGGAAGAAAACTACTTCGACGACAAGGTAAAATTTGGCAATAGCATTTTGCGCGCTATTCATTATTTTCCCATTGAGGATCCCGATTCTATACCACCAACTGCAGTGCGAGCCGCCGCTCACGGAGATATTAATCTAATTACCTTGCTTATGGGCGCTAGCGCAGAAGGATTGCAAGTATTGCGCCGCGATGGTAAATGGATTCCTATTACTGCTTTGCCTGAGCAAATCGTAGTCAATGTAGGGGATATGCTGGAACGGCTAACTAATAATCGCCTTAAATCTACCATTCATCGCGTGGTCAATCCACCGCGTGAAAAAATGAATACTTCGCGCTTTTCCATTCCTTTTTTCATGCACCCGCGTTCCGAAGTAAGTCTGGCATGTTTGCCTAATTGCATCGATGAAGCTCACCCTAAAGCCTATCCAGATATTACTGCTGGTGAGTTTCTCGAGCAAAGATTGCGCGAAATCAAATTGAAGACTTAAAAAGAACATCTCACTTTATTATTATCTCGGTAATGCTTTAGAGCACTCATCGGCTCTTGCAACTACTGGCAATTTTTCACCAGTAGTTGCAGAATGATCGGCGAACTATCAAATTAAATTCTGGTCTAGTAAGTACTCTGCAATTTGCACGGCGTTGGTGGCGGCTCCTTTGCGAAGGTTGTCAGCCACTATCCACATGTTAAGCGTACAGGGTTGGCTTTCATCGCGCCGCAAACGACCTACAAAAACTTCATCTCTACCCTTAGAAATAAGGGGCATAGGGTAAACATTGTTTTGAGGGTCATCCATTACTATCACTCCTGGAGCACTACTTAAAATAGAGCGCACTTCTTCCAAGTCGTATTCTTGAGCAAATTCTACATTTACTGCTTCTGAATGCCCGCCAATAGCTGGCACACGCACTGTAGTTGCCGTAACGCGAATGCTATCGTCCCCCATAATTTTCTTTGTTTCATTGACCATTTTCATTTCTTCTTTTGTGTAGCCGTTGTCTAAAAATACATCGATGTGTGGCAATACATTCAAGTCGATAGGATGCGGGTAAGCTTTAGGACCTTCTATGCCTGCTCGCTCATTCATTAGTTGATCTACTGCCTTTTTACCCGTTCCAGTAACTGACTGGTAAGTACTCACTACAACGCGCTTGATTCGATAGCGTTTGTGCAAAGGGTTAAGTGCTACTACCATTTGAATTGTAGAGCAATTGGGATTGGCAATAATTTTATCTTCTTTAGTGAGCACATGAGCATTCACTTCCGGCACGACCAGTTTTTTAGTAGGGTCCATGCGCCAAGCAGATGAATTGTCTATCACGGTGGTGCCCACTTGAGCAAATGCAGGAGCATATTGCAAGGAAGTATTACTTCCTGCTGAAAAAATAGCCACTTGAGGACGGGCATCAATGGCATCTTTTACACTTACCACGCAATGTACTTTGTCTTTAAAAATCACCTGCTTGCCTATAGATTTCTCCGAAGCAGCTAAAACAAGCTCTGATACAGGGAAATTGCGTTCTGCCAATACTTTCAGAATTTCGTTGCCCACCAGTCCGGTGGCGCCCACAACAGCCACTTTCATGCTCTGGTTAAACTTTGGTGAAAATTGCCGCAAGTTACAATGCGCTTGGCAAAAGCAACTTATTAGCATTAAATTTACAATACTTGCAGAGGGCTGACTTTATGGATAAATCTAAGAAGGTTTTGCTGTTGCTGTCAGCGGTTTTGCTAGGAGTTTTGATTTATTTCACAATAGATATCATGTCGCAAACAGTGCCGCCATGGGCAAAAAAGAAAAAAGTAGCCGACTCACTGGCAAGACAACTTTCTCCTAATGAAGTAATTATTTTCACTGACACCCTCTGGGGTGAATACCACGTTCCCGCAGGGCAAACCCTTAGCCAAATTGCTGAAATATTTCACTTTCCCGTAGATTCCATTAAGATAGTTAATCAACTCAGTTCTGACCAAATTCGCCAAGGGCAACGGCTCAAAGTGCGCATTCGCGCTCTGCACCAAATTAAAGCTGGTGAGGTGGCTAGTAAGGTGGCGCGCTACTATGGGGTAAGTGAAAAAGCATTGCTAAAAGCTAATAATATTAACAATCCTGCCAAAGAATTTCGTCAAGGTCGCGTCATCCTTATTCCACGTTCTTAATGGAACTGCTCCAACTAAGACCAGAAGGAATTTACTGCCCGTTGGGGGATTTTTACATAGATCCTTGGCAGCCAGTGCCTTATGCGCTTATCACCCACGCCCATGCCGACCATGCCCGTCCAGGACATCGCCTTTACGTTGCTCATAAAAAAACTGCCCCTATTTTGCGCCTTAGACTAGGGGAAAATATACTAGTGCAAGAAGTAGAATACGGCGAAAGGCTCTTACACAACGGCGTAGAGGTATCTTTTCATCCTGCAGGGCACGTAATAGGTTCAGCACAGATTCGGGTAGCCTATCGCGGTCAAGTGTGGGTAGTCTCTGGTGATTTCAAAATAGAACACGATGGCATTAGTAGCCCTTTTGAACCTCTTCGCTGCCATACTTTTGTTACCGAATCTACTTTTGGGCTGCCTGTATTTGGCTGGAAACCTCAGCACGAAATTTTTCAAGCCATTAACCGATGGTGGCATCAGAACCGCGTTGAAGGACTCATAAGCGTACTTTTTGGCTATTCACTAGGAAAAGCCCAAAGAATCTTGTGCGGCGTAGATAGTTCTATCGGTCAAATTTACGTTCATGGGGCTGTTGCTAATATCAACCAAGTGCTTGAAGGGATAGGTTTTTCTTTGCCTTCTTGGAAACATGTACAAACCAATATGAAAAGAAAGGACTTGGAAGGCAGCCTTGTTCTAGCGCCGCTTTCTGCCGTAAATACGCCTTGGTTAAATCGGTTTCAACCTTGTAGCATAGCTATGGCTTCTGGCTGGATGCAACTGCGAGGCAATAAACGGCGCCAAGCTCTCGACTGCGGTTTTGTCCTTTCCGACCATGCTGATTGGAAGGGATTGCTAAGTGCTGTAAGTGCCACAGGTGCAGAACGCGTGTTAGTCACTCATGGATATGCTTATGCTTTTAGCCGTTATCTACAGGAAAAAGGCATAGAGGCACAAGCCATAGAAACCCATTTTGAAGGAGAATCCCCTACTTCGGAGTAGAAAGTAAACAAACTATTTTTGGCAAGAGTTATACTCTAAAAGAGTTTTGCCGTTAATGAGCAGCTTTATGGAACAGTGGCTAATCAACGGGCTAATTTTGCTAGGTAGCTTCGTGGCAATGGAAGGCGTTGCATGGGCATTGCACAAATACGTGATGCATGGATTTTTGTGGATTTTGCACAAGTCCCATCACCAAAAGGACTACAGCCGATTTTTTGAGTGGAACGATCTTTTTTTCCTTTTCTTCGCCGCGCCAGGAGCCTATTTTATCTATACTGGCATTGCCTATACTGACTTTCGGCTATATATTGGACTCGGCATCGCACTTTATGGACTGGTGTATTTCATAGTACACGACGTATTTATTCACCAGCGTTACCCTCCTTTATTGCGCTATTCTAATAACCGCTATTTTCGAGCTTTGCGCCGAGCCCATCATGCCCATCATAAACACAAAGAAAGAGACGGGGGAGAGTCTTTTGGGCTATTGTGGGTAAGCCGAGTTTATTTTCAACAAGAAGACAAAAAAGATAACACAAAGTAACTTTTGTTAAACAGATGTACTCGACATAGCTTTTTCCCCACCTTTGCGCAAATGCTGCGTAGCTATTGCGTAGAGTTGCGCATTATTGGGCGAAGGTACCTCTTCTTTCTTCTTGCGCACAAATTTATTGTGGTTTGTATACTTGTGAGTAATCCTACGCCGTTGTTTAGGTCCTCTCCTTGCTGTTGTTGGTGTCCCCACGAACAAGATCATTTCTAACACATGAAAACTTGCGCTACGGCATAATAGGTGTGGAAGGTCTTTATTACCCTACCCTACTGTTTCGTCTTGTAGCATGTGAAGATACACACTACGGCAAGGGATGTTTCCTCCAGAAACAAGCAACGTCAACGATATTTTCCCTTTTCTGGCAGGTAGTAAGGGCATAGCAATAGACTATACTCTGCTGTCAATGACAAATCAAAACAGGATGTTAGCAATGTGTTGGGTTTGAATATAAATCAATCGTGTTTGAAAAGCGACGACATGATGACGCTTAGGTAAGCTCCGAAAGCAGACTCTACCGCTGCCAGCCCCGATTGCATAGCTGCATAACCAATGGTACCACTGGGTTTAAGGGAAATAACCAGTAATAAACTCAGCGCATAAGCCACACAAATAAACTGATACGCATAAGCATTGATTTTGCGAATGTTTCGGCTTTCCTGCACGGGCTCATCGTATTGGGCTGAGGCAAAACTGCGAAACATGGCAGTGGTATATACTGTAAACAGAGGCAACACCAAACTGATAGACCCGATGGCTTCATTGAGCGAAAAGCCTTGTGTTTGCCAATGAGAGAAAATGTATAGTATAGCTAAGACTTTGCCAACCAGCATAATAAAGAAAATGCGATTGCGCAGCACAGAGGGGTTCATAGTTATTTTTGAAAGTAAGCAGCCAGTTCGTTGGTAAGCAGAGTAGTATAGCGAGTCAGGTAACTGTCAAACTCTTCTTCCATATTGCGGTAGCCACTGTCGGACAGTTTTTCAACCGAACCAGAACCTACCCACCCAGTAACGGTACAAGTCATTTTCCAGTTTCTCCCCTCTTCTGGTGTAAACAAAACTTCTATCAATAGCTTTTCACGCGGATAAGCCGTACAAGGTTCATTGCTGTGAAACCAATTCCAAAAAGTACACCACCATGAGTTGCCCGCATCATAGAGCACTTCACGCCGCAAGCCCCTTACTTCTATCTTAGCTTTGGGATTGCTACTGCCAGGTGGAGAAAGGTCAGCATAACCTTCTTTGGGCTTGTTGGCATACTTTTCCCTGAGAAACTGTTGTGCTTTTTTGCGCAATTGGGCCACCTGACCGCTGCCAATCATTTTTCCTACACGGTGGGTGGGATTGAATTCAAGCACAATTTCTTCTGATTTCGCTTTGCAATATCTGTAATCAGTTTTTAGTTCGCCATTTACCATGCGCACAGCTACTCCCATGCATACTGCTTGGCTTAAATCGTAAGTATCAAAAACAAATAATGCAGCTTTGTCGGGGGTCTGTTTATAAATGTGTACGAAAGCGAAAAAGAGACGGTTTGGCAGCGGATAGCCCTTTTCTTTCCGAAATTTTGCGTCTATTTGTTCCCATGCAGAACGGGCAGCGTACCGAATATTATCCTGAAAAGCTAAGTAAAGCCTGAGCGAGTCGCCTCTGCGCTCAGTGCTGTGCAGCGTAAAAATCCTTGATAAGCCACTATCATTCAGCCACTGTTGGTAATTTATAGACATAGTGTCGCGAGTTGTGTTGGTTGTTTGCGCTACCCCTGCTTGCCCTACCAGCAGCAGCGCCCATAGGAAAAGATAAATTTGCTTGTGCATCGCCGTTCAGCATTTGGATGTGTAATAGCAACATTTTAGTTAAAAAAATTTAGATATTAATGCGCTACGGACAAGATATGAATATGCAGTGCATTTTTGCTGATGCTGTGCCTTAAAAACCTATTACTATTGGTGCTTCTTAGAAAGAGATAGCTAAGCGCAAACCCTCATTATATCCACCTTTATACTTTGGATGGGCACTGACGCGCGAGGCTACGCGCGCAAGTTTTGCTTCATTAAGCCAACTTCCTCCACGCATTACGCGGTAAGTGCCTGAGTCGGGTCCCGGTGGATTCCGCGATGGGCTGTTTTGATAGTAGGCTTTATCATACCAATCGCTGCACCATTCCCAAACATTGCCAGCCATATCGTATAAGCCCAAGCTGTTGGGTTTAAAACTTTTGACGGGTGTTGTTTTTCCTATATGTTTACCTGCTACTGAATAACTCTGTTTGTTGTACTCTGCCCTTGCATCAAAATTAGCCTGTGAGGAACGCAAAATATCCTGCCCGTTGCCAAAGCGAACTGCACGACCCCGCTCACGAGCAGCGTACTCCCACTCAGCCTCCGTAGGCAGCCGATAACGCCTGCCTGTCAACTGGTTTAACTTAGCAATAAATCTCTGTGCATCTTCCCAACCGACTTGCTCTACAGGGCACTCGTCGCAGTTTTGGAAAAAACTCGGGTTCTCACCCATAACAGCTTTCCATAGTGCCTGTGTTACCTCTGTTTCGCCTATGTAATAGCTATCTACACTGACCTCGTGCACAGGCTTTTCATCACTTTCACCCTCTCCAAAAATATCGCCCATTAGAAAACTACCGCCTTCTACATAAATCATTTTAAAACTCACCCCATTAACGGTTTCAATATAGCTGCGCGGCAGGTCTTTAGCAGGTTGTGAGGAAAGCTGGTTATCGATGGGTTGTTTGCTGGTGGGAGGAGTGGACAACTTAGCCTCTTCCACAGATTTTAATAACTCTTTGTCACAAATTTTTATTTTGCCTAAGGCAGTTGTATCTCCTGGCTTATATTGAAGTGCTATAGTGTACTCGCGCTTGGCTTCTTCCCACTTTTTTTGGGCAAATGCTACATCTCCGTCTTTCATAGCTATTGCGTAGAGTTGGGCATTATTGGGCGAAGGTACCTCTTCTTTTTTCTTGCGCACAAACACAAACCTGCCGTTTTCGTGGTCGCCAAAATCGCCCTGTTGTGGATTGTATGGAGCTTTCTTGATGTAGCTGTGCCAAAGCTCATCATAGTCCAGTACGTCAGGAGTGCGCAGCAACGCCAACTTAAATTGACGCGCAAATACCGATGGACTTGGTGTCATGTTTTCTCCCCCCGAAGTCATGTATAAACGCGATTTGCTACTCAACGCTGTGCGAATAATCCTGTGAATGGTCTGCTCCTGCAAATAAGCCTCCTCTCCAGGACGTTCAAAAAAGCTACCGCTTTTAAATGTGCGCACTTGTCCAAAAGTGCCGCTGTAGCAGGCATCTAGCATCACCAATACATGGGAACATGGAATGGCGTTGATCAGGTCGCGCAGTTCGCTATAGGCAAGGTAGCTACTGCCCGTTACATCTTCCTTTTTGCCTTCTTTGGGCACAAAGTAGCCCCTTTGCAGGGTTCCTTTCCGCATGTAGCCATGCCCCGAAAAGTAAATCAGCAGTTGTGCGTCAGGGGCTTTCAAAGCTGCTTTTCCTGCGTATTCTTCCAGTTTGGTTAATATTTGTTTTTTAGTGGCATTGGGCACTATTTCAATAGCAAAGCCGTAATCTTCCCGTAGAATGTGGGCAATTTCTTCTGCTTCTTGTGCAGGTTGCTTCAATGGCGTCCAAAATTCGTAATTATTAACAGTAAAAAAGAGGGCAAAGTCTTTTCCTTTCCTGTCGGGCGGAGCGGTTATGTTGCCGACCATTGTTATCAGTAACAGCCAAGAAAAAATGGTGCGCATAGGAAATAATATCTTGTAAACAGTATACTTTAGTGGTAAATTAGCAAAACAATTGGTAATTTACGTACAAAAAGCGAGCAATAAATTCAATCTGGCATCATGATACTGTAAGCAGTGGCAGCCCACCGAGCAAGTGATTCAGCTTGTGTCAAAAAATCCATTATACACAGCAAAGCGAATTATTCCCTCAAGGCGATTGCCTTATTTTCACAACGCTACCCAACTCCTGATATTTCTCCTTACCTTCGCTTCAAAACCAACCAAATGACAAGAGGTGCCCCAATGAGTGAGGTAATAGCATTAAGAGGCAAGATTTGCCCATTGGTAGGTAGATAGCACAAAATATCGCACAGGAGTAGTAAACAAGCTCCTACCATCGCACTAAGAGGAAGCAAAACGCTATGCTTTGACGTAACCGAGATTAATCTTGCTATGTGAGGGGCTGCCAACCCAACAAAGCTAATTGGACCGCAAAAAGCCGTAACCGCGCCTGCTAAAGCTCCAGCCAGCAAAACTAATAGCTGTCGAATGCGGTCTACAGAGACCCCTACGGCTCGCGCTTGTAATTCGCCTAAATAAAGTGCATCCAAAGGTTTAAAATACAACACCGAAATAGCCAGTACTACCAGCACAAACGGCGCAAGTGCCTTCATTTTTAACCAATCTACTGCTGTTAGGCTCCCCATCCCCCAGATGACGTAGCGCTGCAACTCCTGCGAAGAAGCAAAATACTCCAGAATATTCACGATGGCACTGATGATACTACCAAACATAAGCCCTGCAATTAGCAAAGCAGCATTTTGCCCAGCAGGTAATCTACAAGCCAGTTGCATCATGACTACTAAAGATAAGACTGCTCCCACAGTAGCAGCGCCAATTAACGCCCAACTTCCCAAAAGAGTACCTGCAACAGTGGTATAACCTCCTCCCATGACCATAAGGGCTACTCCTAAACTTGCTCCAGCACTTATGCCCAACACATAAGGACCTGCAAGTGGATTGCGAAAAAGAGTCTGCATTTGCAGCCCACTGACTGAAAGAGAAGCGCCAGCAAGAATAGCTGTTAGGGTTTTGGGCAGACGCAAATCCCTAATAATGAGCTGATTAGGAGAAAAGTATTCCTCTTCAGTCAATAAAATGTGGAAAATTTCTTGCAAGGGTATCTCCACACTGCCTACTGACAAATTAAGCAGGCTTAATATCAGCAAAAGAATGAAAACCCAAACCAGATTTTTGCAAAACTGCACAGCAGCAAAATAAGATTGCAAAAAGTATGTGCACTTTCCAAGACAAAAAAGAACCAAGCGGATAAGACTTACACTAGCGTAGGAAATCGAGGACTTGAGCTAAAATTGCAAAGGGTCAAATTTGCGGAAAAACCCATTCATGCGTGAAAGTTCTCTAAGTCGTTCAGTTTCTTGTACTATGGGTATAATTTGGTTTAGACATTCGTCGATGTATTCCAAGCGCTCGCTTTCCAGCAATAAACACAAGAGTTGATATTGCTGGGCAAGGGAAAGACCTATTTTATTTCCCATTTTGTAGCTCAAGTAAGGTTGGTTGGCGCTAAAATTGTGGTTGAGCTTCATGATTTGATACAGCTCAGTAACTCGTTGAATAATTTTTATTTTAGTGGTAATATCAGCATCATCCTCAGTAGCTAAAAAGGAAACTACTCCCCCTGCATGTAATTTGCCAGGCATGGGCTGGTAAAAATTCTCGATTCGGAAAATTCTCAATCCTTCTGCTTTAATATCCATCGTTCCATCGGGATATTTTTTGACCAATTCTGCAATTTTCAACTCCGTTCCGATGGGTTGCACCGTTCCATTTAAGAAAACAGGTATTCCGAAAGTAGTATTGTTAGCTAAAGCATCATAGACTAATTGCTTATATCTGGGCTCAAATATGTGCAGCTGAATAGTTTCAAATGGAAAAACCACTACATTCAAGGGAAACAGGGGCAGCATTTCTTTTCATTAGATGGTTCGTATGTAAATCTACTACTTAATGCGCTCTTTACATACGGCAATACAACTCTTTCTTGAGCAACGTCAAAAACTAATACAAATCTAGGAGACGACTCGCCTGCTTATCTCTTGCAGTGGCTTTGGCAATTTTACTGACAATACTTATCATATTGCGCTGTTGATTGCGCGTGCGCATAATTTTGAACAAATTCAAAAAAATAGGCAGATGAGTGTTTGGAATAAGAAAAGCAATACTTTGTTGATTTTGGCAGCCTTAGGACTAATTGTCTTACTGTGTTTAATTTATACAATTAGCAAATACACCAATCGCTCTGTGTGGCACATAGTTCCAACTAGTGCCATCATAGTAGTAGAAATACGCGATTTTGCTCAGCAATGGCAACACCTCCAAAATACTGCTGTATGGGAAGAACTTAGGCAAATTCCCTTTTTTACACGCCTTGAACAGCATGCCAAACAATTGGAACTTTTTATTCCTGAAGAAAAAGCCTTTTATATTAGCTTGCATCTCACAGCCAGAGACAATTTCGATGGCATATTTTACCTTCCTATCAAAAAAATCAACATTGAACAAACAGAACTATACAAAATTTTTACTAACTCTTCATCTGTGTCTCAAACGCGGTTTTATCAGGGAGAAGAATTGTTAGAATTCACCAGCCGAGAAGGCAACACGGTGCTTACCTGCTGGCAAGCTGATAGTTATTACTTGTTTAGCACTACGCCTTATTTAATAGAAGATGCAATACGAGCCTATCGCAGTTTGGGACATCGAGATTTTCGAAATCACTATCCAGATTTGTTTGCTATAAAACAATGGTTAGCCGAAACCCCCATCAGAATTTATCTCAACTGGGAAAGACTCCAACAATTGGCTAGCATCTTTACTAATCAACATACTGGTCAGCTTTTGCAGTACTTGACAGGAAATTTGTTACTTGGCATGGAGATTACTACCAGTGGCATCAAATGGCAAGGAGCTACTGCTAACGGTAACAAAAAATCACTAACGTTTTTCCTGAAAGACAACCCTCCCACCTCTCCTCTAACTCTTATTCCTCACATCCCTGCTGAAACTGCTTATTTATATCGGCTAGGTGCTGCTGAAGGAAAGTTACTCTATCAACAACTACGCCAATACTGGGCTTTGCATCAGCCAGAATACTTGAATAAACAAGATTCACTAGCAGAAAAAACAGGGCTAGATGTGGAATTCCTTTATAGCCAGCTTAAAGGACAAATAGCCCTTGTGGTTTCAGAATGGCTACCTGAGGGAAAAGAAGACCGTTGTACCTTAATAGCCTTCAAAGATAATTACAAAGCACTTCGCCATTTAGAACAAGCTGCCAAAGAAACATTTGCCAGTCCTAAAGATACGCTTTTAACAGAGCGCTACGGCAAATTTCGCATTGTGCGTTTGCCTTTACCTGACTTGCCTTACATATTGTTCGGTCAGCCTTTTGAGGGTTTTAAGCAAGTGTATGCAACCGCTAATAGTGAGTATCTTGTTTTAGCTAATCGCCTTACTGCTCTTAAAAATTACCTCAATGCTATTGAACAAGGCAATACATGGGCATTACCAGAAAAACAATACCTCACAGAAGGGCTAGACTCTGCCTCTCACCTTAACTTGATCGTTCAACACAAGCGCAATTGGACCCGCCAGCGGCAGTATCTCAACCCAAAGGCAGATTCCTACGCAATGGCTCACATGCAGCAATGGTTATTTTTTACTCATTTTAGCTTTGCACTTATTGGCAAACCTGAAGGCAACTTTAATGCAAGCATTTTTTTAGGCACTCAGCGAAAAAGAAAGTCCTCTAAAGAAAGCTTAGTAAAACTTTGGGAAATCGACCTAGCCCATTCTCTACGGCAACCGCCTCAATTGGTAATCAATCACTACACCCGCTCAACAGAACTCATTTTTCAAGACCGAGCCAATCAACTTTGGCTAGTCTCAGCTAGTGGCAAAAAGCTATGGCATCTACCCCTACAATCACCTGTAACGAGCCATTACTGCCAAATAGACTATTTGAACAATAACAAACTTCAATATCTTTTTGCTACCACAGAGGCAGTTTACTTGGTTGATCGCTTAGGACGCATAGTAAGTGGATTTCCTTTTCGCTTCCACCAAAGCAAAATCATAGACCAATTAAGTGCAATAGACTACGATAATTCCAAAGATTACCGCTTTGCAGTAGCTACTATCGACGGAGATATCTTTTTAACTAACAAAAGCGGTCAAATTTTGCAAGGATGGGCTCCGCGAAAAACATCGGGCTCTTTAGCTGTTCCGCTTAAGCATGTAAGAGTTTACTCGCGCGACTGTATGACAGCTCTTCATTACAATGGCGTAGTAATGCTCATGAAACGCAACGGCGAAAGCTATCCTGGTTTTCCTGTTACCTTGTCGAAAGAAGTTTTTCCCAATATGAATATAGAAGTAGGAGAAGATTTTTCGCGTTCTTATTTGCAAGTTCTCACCAAAGACGGTGATTTAATTCGCATTAACTTCAATGGGCAAATTATTCAACGTCGGCAGTATTACGAAGATGCTAAAGGAGGATTGTTTACCTTCTGCATTGATCAGAATGGAGGAAATCGCTGGATAGTTACCAGACAAGTGCGCAACCAGCTTACAGGCATGGATATGAATGGAAAAGCAATCTTTCAAATTGCCTTACCAGATGAACATGCTTGCATCGTGCAGTTTTTTGCCTTAGGTGCAGGGGCAGACTTAGTGGCGGTTACTCATCTAGAAAGCGCCACATGCCGCCTTTATCTGAGCAACGGCTATCTGCTCACTCCTCAACCTATTCCTACCCAGCAACCAGTAGCTATTTATTTCAATGAAGCCAGCAACGCACTCCATGTATATGCTGCACCCGAAGGCAAGTTACAAGCGTGGCAATTAACGCTTTAACATCATAACCATGAAATTTGTAATATTTTTGCAAGGATTTCTAAGGGTTATTCTTATCTCCAAGTGAAAAAGTACATTTTCTCGGTTTGTTTTTGGGCTGTTTTTTACGGCTTTCTTTTTGCCCAAACTCCTGCTTGGTGGCAAAATAAACTGTTGGAAGACTTGCAAATCCTTGCCAGCGCCGAGATGGAAGGTAGGCGCACTGATACTCCTGGAGCAGCCAAAGCTCGGCAATTTATCAAGCAACGCTTTATAGAGATTGGTTTGAAGCCCGCTTTTGGTCAAAGCTATGAACAACCGTTTTCATTTCACATCTTTTTGGCAGGTCAAAAGAGAGGAGTAAATATAGCAGGAATTGTAGAAGGGAAAGAATCTGATCTTTGGATAGTCATTTCCGCTCACTATGACCATTTAGGAAAAAGTGGCAACACGATTTACTACGGCGCCGATGACAATGCTTCTGGAGTGGCTGCCTTGCTCTCTCTTGCCAATTTATTCACTAAGCAACCTCCAAGACATAACATGTTATTTTTAGCTACTGATGCCGAAGAAATAGGTTTACAAGGAGCAAAGTACTTTGTTGAGCACTTACCCTTTCCACTAGAAAAATTAGCTCTGAACGTCAATTTGGATATGGTCAGCCGCAGCGATAGCAATCAACTCATTGCATGCGGAACTTATCACTACCCCGTATTAAAACACATTTTGCAACAATGTCAACCAGAAGATTTGCACTTAGTGTTTGGTCATGACTATCCACAAAAAGGCGCCAAAAGCACTGACTGGACAAATGCTTCTGACCATGCCGCTTTCCACCAACAAGGAGTGCCATTTATCTACTTCGGCGTAGAAGACCACCAAGACTATCACACACCTACTGACACAGTTGAACGAATACAGCCTCACTTTTTTCGCGCTGCTGTTGAGACCATTGCTAGAGGAATTATTTTATTAGACCAGCATTTAGACGACGTATGTCAATCAAAGCAATCACGTCGATGAAACCGCTTCTTTATAGCCTCCTTATTGCTTTTGTCATGGGAAGCATGGTAGTACTAAAAGCATGCAAAACACAACCCAAAAATGCTTCTACTGAAAAAAACGCCCTAATTCTTGCTTATGTGGGAAATGAGCCTATCACGGTAGGAGAGTTTCGATATCTGTACGAAAAAAACAACAACAATGACTCAACGGCTTATTCCCTAAACGACTTACAAGAGTATCTCAACTTATTTGTTAGCTTTAAGCGCAAGGTAGCTCAAGCAAAAGCATTAGGCTACGACACTACTAAAGAATATCGCACTGAATTTGCCGAATATAAAAAACAACTTGCCAAGCCTTATTTATCGGTAACGGCTCATGTTGACAAGATGGTCAAAGAAGCCTACCAACGCTTGCAAGAAGAAATCAATGCTTCTCATATCTTGATAAAATGTCCTCGAGATGCTTCTGCTCAAGATACGCTTGCTGCTTTCAAAAAAATTCAAGAATTGCACCGCCGTGCTTTAGCAGGAGAAGATTTCGGTCAGTTGGCTGCTGATTACTCCGATGACATTTCCACTAAAAAAGACAAGGGCAACGTGGGGTATTTCACTGCTTTGCAGATGGTGTATGAGTTTGAAACAGTGGCTTATAACACCCCAGTAGGGCAAGTGTCGCAAATATTTAGAACTCAATTTGGTTACCATATTCTGAAAGTATTAGATAGGCGTCCTAATCGCGGTTCCATTAAGGTAGCTCACATTATGGCGCGTTTTCCCCCAAAAGCCACAGCCGCTGACTCAGCCGCAACCCTTGAGCGCATCAAAGCCATTCGAGAGCGATTGCTCAAAGGTGCTTCATGGGATTCTCTTTGCATGGCTTATAGCGATGACCTCAACACGCGCGAAATTGGAGGTGAGCTACAATGGTTTAGCGTTGGAATGATGATACCTTCTTTTGCTGAACCCGCTTTTCAGTTGCAACAACCAGGAGATATCTCTCCCCCTGTAATGACCCCTTACGGTTGGCATTTGATTAAACTCAAAGAACGCCGACCTATAGAGCCTTTTAACGAGCTAGAACCTATTCTACGGCAAAAGGTCAATAAGGACTCGCGCGGGCAAATTGGTCGCAACTACTTGATTGCCAAACTTAAAAAAGAAAACCAGTGGATAGAAAACCCCCAAGTCAAGCAGCTGGTGCTTTCAATGCCCGACGAAACTATTTTAAAAGGCGAATGGAACTATGACCGAGCTTCCAAAAACTTAGAAAAAGTCGTTTTCACCATCAAAGGCAAGCCTTATCTAGTGCGGGATGCCCTCATGTTTATGGAAAACAACCAAGGTACGGGGCAAAGACCAGGTACAGTGCTTAAAAACTTTGTTAACGACCTGTATGAAAAGTTTGTTGCTCAATCGCTTATCGATTATGAAGAAGCTCACTTAGAAGAAAAATACCCCGAGTATTCTTATTTGCTCAACGAGTATCGTGAAGGAATGTTGTTATTCAAAATTATGGAGGAACGCGTTTGGGGCAAAGCCCTGACGGACAAAGAAGGGTTGCAGAAATTTTTCGATGAAAACCGCTCTCGCTATCAATGGCCTGAACGAGCAAAAGCTAGCATTTTCACCGTTGCTTCGCCTTCCTTACTTGAACGGCTCAAAAAAGAGTACCACCAAGACTATTATCTCGACCACGACCTTTCTGGAATGGGCAAGATGGAGTACAAACTCAATGCCCTTCAACCCGATTCAGCTTCTACCGCTAATCTTAAAAAGCTAGTTCAATTTTTAAAGCGCGATACTACCACTATTGTAGAGATGAGTGCTACCTATGCCCCAAAGGAAAACCGCCGAGTAGCCCAAGAAAGACTACAATATCTTAGGGGCGAAATACTCGCAGAGGGCATTGCCTCTTGGAGGGTAACTGAGTCACTCCAGTCCATAGAAAGCAGCAATTTGCCTCAGGCATCGCTAAAAATATATGGGCGCAACAAAAAAATTATGGTGGATAACTTCAACAGAGAAATGCCGCTTTCTGTTCAATGGCAACAGGGCTTATTTGGAAAGGGCGAAAATCCGATTGTAGATGCAACGCCTTGGCAAGTAGGAGCATACGAGGTAAAACAGAATGACAAATTGCATTGGGTAATCATCCACGAGATCCAACCCAGCCGCCTGAAAGAACTTAACGAAGTGAGAGGAACTGTCATTGCAGATTATCAACGGCACTTAGAAGCAGAATGGCTCAAAGAGCTTCAACAATTATATCCTCTTCAATTGAATCAAAAAGTATTCAACCAGCTTGTTCGAAAGAAATGAACCATCCTTCGCGTTTATTTGCTGTGGGTTGCGTATTGCTTGCCCTTGCAGTAGCGCTGGGAGCGTTCGGTGCTCACGGCTTAAAACCCATGTTGGTAACCACTGGGAGGGCAGAAACTTTTGAAACAGCAGTAAAGTATCATTTTTACCATGCCTTAGGGTTGCTTGCCCTTGCCATGTGGGCAAAAAATACACCTGTTCAGCAACAAAAGATTCTCATGCGCGCAGGTTGGATACTGCTGGCAGGTGTTGGAATATTTGCAGGCTCGCTCTATCTTCTCTGCATAGGACAAATTACCTGGTTGGGGGCTATTACTCCCCTTGGCGGAGTGTTGATGATTGTCGGTTGGTTATATGCTGCATGGCAACTAGTGCGCCACTGAATGCCCTTTTTATGGCTGGTTGTTGGATTCATGGCGTTCATACGCTGCTATGATGTGCTTGACCAGCTTGTGGCGCACTACATCGCGCTCTTGTAGTTCTACGAAACTAATCCCCTCTACCCCTTGTAGAATTCTAATGGCTTCCAAAAGCCCAGATTGCTGCCGACAGGGCAAATCGATTTGAGATTTGTCGCCTGTTACAATCATTTTAGAATTCGGGCCAAGGCGTGTGAGGATCATTTTCATTTGCCCTGCAGTGGTGTTTTGCGCCTCATCTACCAACACAAAGGCATTATTGAGGGTGCGCCCGCGCATGAAAGCAATAGGAGCCACTTCAATAATATTGCGCTCTTGGTAGAACTTGAGTTTTTCAGGCGGAATCATTTCCTCTAAAGCATCGTAAACAGGGCGCAAATAAGGGTCAATTTTTTCTTTTAAATCCCCTGGTAAAAAGCCTAGATTTTCGCCTGCTTCTACGGCGGGTCGAGTAATGATAATTTTTTTGACTTGCTTGTTTTTCAGCGCACGCACTGCCAACGCAACTGCCAAATAGGTTTTGCCCGTTCCTGCTGGACCTAAGGCAAACACCATGTCATTTTTCATGGCTGCCTCTACCATCTTGCGTTGATTGGCTGTACGAGGCTTAATGGGCTCCCCTTTAGTGCCATGAAGGATAATTTCCTCATCTTGACTTTGGGCAGCCCATTCTTCCTTTTGCTCATTGAGGTAAGCCTCTATGTTTTCAGGGGTAATTTTGCCAAACTTGTTGTAGCACTCCAGCAAGCTGTTAATCAGTTCATTGATGCGTACTATTTCGGCGGTGTTGCCTTGAATGCGCAGCTCGCTGCCCCGAGAGATGATTTTGGTCTGCGGAAAGGCTTGTGTGATTTGGCGTAAATTTCTGTTTTCAACACCGAAAAAATCCACAAGCGAAACATCCTCTAAGTGAATAACTTTTTCTACCAAATTCCTACCATTAACCTTTACCACGCTAAAATTACTCTGTTGTATGGAAAAAAACAACTACTCCACCCAATGAAGTTTGAGCATGTTAGTCCGCCGCGATTCTTGGCTCATGGGAATAGTGGCGGTAGTAATAAAAATATCCCCTTTTTGCAAATATCCTTTCTTTACCAACACCTTTTCCGTGCCTTCTAGGGCTTGTCGCGTGTTTTCAAATTTTTCGTAGTGGAAACACTTTACCCCCCAAAGTAGATTGAGACAGGTGAGTAATTGCTTATTTTCAGTAAAGGCATATATGCTTGCCTTGGGGCGGCGGCTAGAGAGTTGTAACGCACTATATCCTGAACGAGTAATACACACAAGGGCTTTGGCTCCTGTAAGCTCAGCCAAACGGCAAGCTGCGTGGCTAATCATATTAGCGCTATATTCATTTTTGTTCCCTTCTTTAGGAACCTCATGATATTTATTGTAGATATTGCCGAATGCTTCTGCAGATGCCAATATTTTTACCATATTTTTAATTACTTCTACTGGATATTTTCCGCTGGCTGTTTCTGCACTTAGCATGACTGCATCAGCACCGTCTAAAACAGCATTAGCCACGTCATTGGCTTCTGCCCGCGTAGGACGCGGATTAGTAATCATGCTTTCCATCATTTGCGTGGCTACAATCACTGGTTTGGCGTGGTGAATGCATTTAGAAATGATGCGCTTCTGCCACAGGGGAACTTCTTCTAGCGGAATTTCCACTCCTAAGTCACCTCGTGCAATCATGACTCCGTCAGTGGCATCTATAATTTCATCGATATTTTTCAATGCATGAGGAGTTTCTATTTTGGCTATAATTTTGGTCAATTTGCCATTTTGGTTGATAATTTGCCGCAATTCTTTTAAATCTTCTGCTCGGCGCACGTAGGAGAGCGCTACCCAGTCCACATTGTTATCTAGCCCAAACATGAGGTCCTCTATATCTTTAGAGGTAAGAGAAGGTTCTGAAACTAAGGTATTTGGCAAGTTAATGCCTTTTTTAGACTTAATCAGCCCTCCATAGACCACTGTGGCAAATACCTCTGTTTCACTTACTCCATCTACTCTCAATTCGATATTTCCATCGTCGATAAGAATAGGCTCACCAGGTTTGACATCTTTGGCAAGATTGTAGGTAGAAGTAAGTCGTTGCCTAGTACCAATGCCTTTTTCATACGCAATGACGAGCTGTTCGCCTTTTTCTACTATAATACCATTGTTTTCTATCTCTCGCAAGCGAATTTTGGGACCCTGTAAGTCCTGTAAAATAGCCACTGTCATGCCTAGTTCTTCGTTCAACTCTCTGATGTACTTAATTACTTTCAAATGGTCCTCGTGGCTTCCGTGAGAAAAATTAAGGCGAAACACATCCACTCCAGCTAGCATTAGTTCGCGCAGCTTTTCGCGCGAGTTAGAGGCAGGACCTACAGTAGCAACTATTTTAGTGCGATTTTCCACCATCTGCATGAGTTTTTTTGCGCTGAAAGAGTAACTAAATTCTAATCGAGTGTAGTTTTGCTGGCACTAAAATTAGCCTTATTTTATCAAATAAAAAGATTGCGCTCTTGTCAAAGCAGTTAATTGAACAAAAAATTAACAAAGGTGAAAAACTTTTAGCTGTCCTTGTAGACCCTGACAAAGTTACCTTAGATATTGAAGCCCCCGCATGGCAGCTAGTGACTCGCCACGCACCTGATTTGTTCTTAGTAGGTGGCAGCTTGCTTGTTCGCGGCAACGTACATGAAACAGTCCTATGGTTAAAAAAACATTTTAGTTTGCCCGTGTGGCTCTTTCCAGGTAATTACTTGCACTTGACTCCTGCGGCTGATGCTCTGCTGCTTCTTTCCCTGCTTTCTGGACGCAATCCAGAGTTTCTTATTGGTCAGCACGTAGTGGCAGCTCCTATCATCCGACAAATGCAACTTCCTGCTATTCCAACTGCTTACCTTCTCATAGAAGGGCATGCCTCCACTACGGTGGCATACATTAGCAATACTCAGCCTATTCCTGGCAATAAAATAGACATTGCAGTAGCCACTGCTATGGCGGCAGAGCTATTGGGCTTTCAGATGCTTTACCTAGAAGCAGGAAGCGGTGCCAACCTCCCTGTACCGACAGAAATGATTTCAGCGGTGCGCCAAGCCGTTCAGTTGCCTTTGATAGTAGGAGGAGGCATTCGCTCAGCGGAAATACTGCGTGAAATTTATCAAGCAGGAGCTAGCATAGCCGTTATTGGAACGGCATGGGAAGAAAATCCCTCTATCATCGAGGCAATGATAACAACTAAAAATAAATTCAATGCCGCTTTGTAGTGAGTTTTGACTATCTTGGCAAGGATTAAAATTTGGTCGATATGCTATCTATTGCCCAGTTAAATGCACTAGCAGATAAAATTAATGCTGCTATCAATTTGCCCTTTGTGGACGAATCTACTGAAAAACAACTAATTACTGGTGTTTTGCAACAACTAAATGGCATCCTCACCACCCTGCTAACTACTGAACAACTCTCTGCCATAGGCGATGCTAACAAAGGCATTGAAATGAATGAAGCTGCCAAAAACAGTCTTCAAAGTGACTTAATGAAAAAATTGTCTTCTCACCTTAACACGAGCTTGCTTAGTGGTGCTTTGGGTAGCAACCTTTCAAAGATCATCGCTGAAACGTTGGTAAATGCCATGCAAAAAGGGAATAAGCTCTAAAATCTTTATTTTTGTTAAGGGTTGTTGCACAAATCTAGTTGCAAAGGCAAATACTTTTAGGTGTTGTACTAATAGTACTTAGTACTCAAGCAGGTTTTACCCAGCAAGTAAAGCCTGAAGGCGGCTTTTTTAAGGATGTAGTGAAAATAGGCGAGCCAGTAGCTTACTGGTTTGTACTCAAGCACCCTCCAGAAATGGAAGTGCGCTTTCCTGATACCTTATATAACTACAAGCCTTTCGAACTGATTTCTAAGCAATACTTTCACACTCGCCTTGAGCCATCAGGCATAAGCATAGATAGCGCCATTTATACACTGGCTACTTTTCAAATGGATAGCTTGCTTAGCTTTGCCTTGCCAGCCATTGTATTGCAAAATGGGGATACTACCCTCCTTGTAGCAGACTCCGTTAGCATTGCAGTGGAAAAAACTGTCTCGCAATCCTATTTAGATAGCGCCAAACTCATTCCTACAACTGAATACTTTCAAGTAAATAAGGACTGGAATTATTTTTACATAGCTATCGGTGCAGGAACTATTCTGCTACTGGCGGGAGCTATTTACTGGTTGTTTGGAAAGCAAATCCGCAAAGCATGGTACCTTGTGCAGTTGCGCCGTCGCTTTGAGCGTTTTATGGCTGAATTTTTGCCTTACGTTAACAGCTTTAAAGATCCCGTAGCCCTAGAACACGCTTTAGCTTTATGGAAACACTATCTACAAGGATTACAAGGCATTCCCTTTATTACTTTCACTTCTAAGGAAATAGCAGCTCTTTTGCCTAACCCTGCATTACACCAAGCGCTCAAGCAGTTGGATATAGCTATTTATGCGGGAAAATCGGACCAAAAGGCAGCAGATGCGCTAATTTTTTTAGCAAAATTTGCAGAAGAAGCCTACCATCAAAAAGTAAAGGAGGTGCGCAGTGCCTGAATGGTTGTCGTGGAAGTGGTTTGTACCTGATACATTACGAGAATTTGAATGGGGAACAGCGCCTTACCACTATTACTATTTTTTGGCAATTATGCTCCTGCCCACCCTGTATCTTTTCCGTTGGCTGATTCATTTTCGCCATCGGCAAAAACTCGAATTAGCTCTCCTAGAAAGTCAAGTCCGCGATGATCCATGGGCATGGCTCAGACATATTCCTAGTGTGGTAATGTTACTGGCTCTGGCGATGTTTATTTTGGCACTAGCGCGCCCTCAGCGGGCAAATGAGCAAATAGAACGCACATTGGAAAGCATTGATATTGTACTTTGCATAGATATTTCCGAATCCATGCAAGCGGAGGATTTGCGCCCTAATCGCTTAGAGGCAGCCAAAGAAGTAGCTAGAAAATTTGTAGCAGGGCGTACGCAAGACCGCATAGGAATTGTCATCTTCTCTGGTGAGGCGTATGCTCTAAGCCCTTTGACTACTGATCGTAACTCTATTGATTCCTATCTAAAAGAGCTGTCTTTTGGCATGATTTCCGAAGGTGGAACAGCTATCGGAAGCGCTTTAGGAGTAGCTACGGTGCGTTTGAAAGAATCAGACGCCAAAACCAGAATCATTATTTTGCTTAGCGATGGGGAAAGCAACGCTGGCAACATCACTCCTGAAGATGCTGCTCGCCTGGCTTTTTCTGAGGGCATTCGCATCTATACTATTGGCATAGGAAAAGAAGGTCGCGTGCCTATTGGAAAGAATATCTTCGGTGAAACGCGCTATGTAGAAAATTCAATGGATGAGACTACTTTGCGCCAGCTAGCTGCTATTGGTGAAGGACAGTATTTTCGCGCCCAGGACAATGGCGCGCTTAGTGAAATTTTTAACCGCATCGACCGCTATGAAAAAACCCCTATTAAAGAAAAGCGCTTTCGCGATATCAAAGATTATTATCACATCTATCTTACGTGGGGAATTATTTTTTTGCTTTTATGGCTCTTGCTCAAGAGTACTTTTGTGATGAATGCCCTGGAGGACTAACGCAGGCGATCCATTGAACGCACTAGCATTTCATCGCGACGAATAAAGCGGTTAGCAAGCGCATTCCAAAATAGGGCTACTGCAGGCATATAAAAACCGAAGCCGTAGTAACCCCGCGTGTGAGGCAGAAAAAGCTTTTCACCTTGAAAAGAAAGCCATACTTGACCAATTAACACACCCACTATTATCAACGTGTTAACCAGATTAATCAACACTTGCAGGCGGCGGTTTTTATAGCTAACTAAAGAAGTTCCTGCTAGCACTATTGATAGCGCTGCACCGATTCCTAGATAAATAGTTGTTCGGTGAAAAAGGGTAGTGCCGTTTTTTTCGTAGTAGAGCGCTTTTACGGTAAGTTGAGCTTTTTCACTTGTTGGTAAATTTTGTTTATGCCAAAGCGGAAAAAATAGCATCAATGTCATGGACACCATGACCAAAAACAGGAACACCGATTGAATGCGTTGAATCATAAGGACAACTGTTAATTTTAACACCCAAAAATAGATAAAACTCTATTATGCAGATTTGCGTAAAATACATTATTGCAGAGGAGGATCTATTGAAAGCCTTTAGTATAAGGCATCGCGTCTTTGTCATAGAGCAGCATGTGCCTGAACATGAAGAGTACGACGAGTTTGAGCGTTCAAGCCGTCATTTTCTTGCACTAGCAGATGGAATCCCTTGCGGTACAGCCCGTTGGCGCTTTACCCAGCAGGGAATCAAGATGGAGCGGTTTGCAGTTTTACCTGAGTTTAGAGGAAAAAAAATAGGCAGCGCATTAGTAGCTGCTGTGCTGGAAGATATCAATCAGCATCCAGAAAGTAAGGGTAAGTTACGTTATCTACACGCCCAAGTAGCTGCTATGCCTTTATATGCAAAATTTGGTTTTCAGCCAGAAGGTGAAATTTTCCCCGAATGCAACATACTCCACTATAAAATGGTACTAGCACCGCCTCAGTCACAAGGCGAGAAACAGTAAAAAAACATGCTATCTAACGAGGTTCTCTTCTTTGCCGGCTTTATTGTCTTTGTAGTCGGCATGTTGGCTTTAGATTTAGGAGTCTTTTCCAAAAAAGACCACGTGGTCAAGTTTAAAGAAGCCGCTGCATGGAGTGCTGTATGGGTGTTGTTTGCCTTGGGCTTTTATGTACTACTTGACCGGCAAGGGCATCTCATCCACGGCATAGAAAATTATCAACAACTTCAGGCTGTAGTGGATACATACATGAGAGGTAAATTAGTCCTCTATCCTGACGATTTTGAACGAAGTTTAGCTACCTACTGCAACACACTTTCCCTTGAGTTCATTACTGGTTATTTGCTGGAGTATTCCCTCTCAGTGGATAATATTTTCGTCATTATTATGATATTTACCTCTTTTGGGGTGCGAGAAAAGTTTTACAAAAAGGTACTCTTCTGGGGCATTTTAGGAGCTATCGTGATGCGATTCGTCTTCATTTTCGCTGGTGCTGCCCTCATCCATCATTTTTCATGGATTATGTACCTATTTGGATGCTTTCTAATTTATACAGGCATTAAGATGTTTTCAGAACGAAAGCAAGAAGAAGAAATCGATCCCTCTAAACATCCTGTTGTTAAGTTTGCAGCCAAATATTTTCGCGTGTATCCTCGCTATGTAGGGAATCGTTTCTTTGTCAAGAGAAGGAAAGGACACTGGCATATCACTCCGCTTTTTGTGGTAGTAATGATTATCGAATTTACTGACTTGATTTTTGCCGTAGATTCCGTGCCAGCGGTGTTTTCCGTTACCCAGGACCCTTACGTTGTATTCTTTTCCAACATTTTTGCCATCTTGGGGCTGCGTTCCATGTTTTTCTTTCTCTCTAATATTATTCACATTTTCCATTACCTCAAAGTAGGACTTTCATTCTTGCTTTCTTTCATCGGCTTTAAAATGATTGCACACCAATGGCTAACGGAGTGGGGCTTTAAAACTGTTCATTCGCTTTACATCATTTTGGCAATTTTGGGCATAAGTATTATTGCGTCTTTGTTATTCCCTGTAAAGGAAAAAATACTTCCGAGCAATAATAATTCATCAACCCACGAACACTCTTTGGAAGAAAATATAGAGCAAAATTTAGAGCAGGTAAAAGAAGAGCTCATCAAACGGCTTAACTAGTCTGTCTTATGCGCTTATGGATACTTGTCATCTTAATAAGTGCTATCAAAGCGTTTCCTGAAAAAAAGCAAGGACTAACAAAAAGGCAAGAAATGTTTGAGAGAGGATGGCTTGCAGCAATAGACTCCCCTCCGCAAGAAGGAGAACCTTCTGAAAGAGAAAAACGCCTACAGCAGCAAAGAGAGGAACTAGGAATAGACTGCAGATGCCCTCAACAACTGCGGGACTCGATCAGCTATGAACAAATAGAAAGCAATTTCAACGCTAACTACTACGATACCCTGCAGTTAGACCCTAACATTATCTACGCTGCCAATCCAGGTATTGAAAGAGCACGCCGAGAAGAAGACCGCCGCCAGCGAAGAATAGCTAAAATTCATCAAAATCCCGCTTTGTACGGTCAATTGCGCCAAAAGCAAGCTTACTTGCAAGCTCTTAAAATGCAGATATGTTGCCTTATCAAGTTTGCCAAGCAAGATATGGGGTATAGCACTGTGGGCGAGGAAATTGAAGCCATGCGTACGCATCCTGTAATGAAAAAGTATGCTGCCCTGCAAAAGAAAATCAATCACAACTTAGCCCTGTTAAACATTGATTTGGAGGAATATCGCCGCGCCAAAGGCAACCATGCACTTAAGCTATTTCGGCAAATGGAAAAGCAATTCAACGATCTGGCAAGTAGAACGCAAGGATATTCTGATGACTCTATTCGCGCAGCCTTGCGCCAGCCAGAAAACATGTTCGTAATTCAACAATTGAAAGCATACTTATTTTTAAGCGATATGCCTCCTAACGTCAATTGCAGAAGCGGAGTAGGACAATGGTTTAAGGGGCTTACTGCTGAGCAAATAGGGGAAATAGATCCGAAGTCTGATTGCTTAGGATACGTGATGGCATTGGGAAAAAATCACAACTTGCTCATTTTGCGCGTGCGAGGCAATAGCCTAAAAGAAAAACAACTCATCGACCAGGTAATAGCCGTTATTTGGCGCAAAGTTCCCGAAGTTCGGAAAGTAGGTCAAGAGCGACCTCCCGCTCAAATTGGAGCCGTAGATATACTTTAATCCTAAACCTATAAGCCTTTTATTTGCCAGCAGGACCAGTTATTTTTGGCAATAAACATATTCAACCACAATCACATGGCAAGAATTGAAGAGGAAATTTATGGACGCTTTCAAAGTGAAGAGCACAAGGCTTCTGTCAATTTAGTTTACACTGGCAATTGGATTAACTCAACCTTGGATAACTTGCTAAAAAAATATGACTTAACTTCTCAACAATACAACATGCTACGGATTCTTCGCGGTGCCTACCCCGAGCCTGTTTCTTTGAAATATGTTCGCATGAGAATGCTAGACAAAATGTCAGATGTTTCGCGCATGGCGGATAAGCTATTTCGAAAAGGCTGCATTGACCGCTGGCAATCTACTTATGACCGTCGGATTGTAAATATTCGCATTAACCAGCAAGGTCTTGTACTCCTTCAGCAGGCTGATAAGGAAGTAGCGTTGATTGAATCTTGCTTTACTGTCCTGAACACAGAAGAATTAAAGCAACTGAACCATTTGCTGGACAAGTTGCGCACCGAAGGAAATAAACACCTTCTGCTAGAACTAAGTAAAACCATGAAAGCAACTTAGCAGTCAATGGTTCACTTTCTGCAGTCTTCTAAAAAATTTTCCAGTCTGTCTAAGGCGATAGAAAGCTCATCAACAGAAGGCAAGAAAACTATTCGAAAATGATCAGGGTGGGGCCAGTTAAACCCAGACCCTTGCACTAATAGCAGATGCTGCTGTCGAAGCAATTCTAATATAAATTGCTGGTCATCTTCTATAGCATACATGTGAGTATCAATTTTGGGGAACATGTAAAATGCCCCTTTGGGTTTGACGCAGCTAATTCCAGGGATTTGATTGAGCCGCTGCCAGCAGTAGTCGCGTTGCTTGCGCAATCTTCCACCTGGCAACACTAGTTCATTGATGCTTTGGTAACCTCCTAAAGCAGTTTGAATGGCAAACTGAGCAGGTACATTGCTGCACAATCGCATACTTGCCAGCGTATTAAGTCCATGGATGTAAGATTGTGCTTGCTTTTTGGCACCGCTGAGAATCATCCAACCAGCGCGAAAACCACAGGCTCGGTAGGCTTTGGAAAGTCCGCCATAGGTTACAAATAAAGTTTCATCGGAGAAGGCAGCCGTAGAAAAATGCGCCGTATCGTCGTAGAGAATTTTGTCATAAATTTCATCGGAAAATACGATGAGCTTGTTTTTAACTGCAATTTCTACTAGTTTTTGCAACAGGTCGGAAGAATAAACTGCCCCTGTAGGATTATTCGGATTAATGATAACAATGCCTTTAGTTTTGCGAGTAATTTTTCGCTGAATGTCTTGAAGGTCGGGCATCCAGTCTGCTTGTTCATCGCAGAGGTAATGGACGGGCACGCCACCTGCGAGATTGACCGCTGAAGTCCACAAGGGATAGTCAGGAGCAGGAACGAGGATTTCATCTCCCTCGTTCAGCAACGCTTGTAAGGAAAGCAAAATGAGCTCGCTAACCCCATTGCCAATAAAAATATCTTCGATGGTTACGCCTCTAATGGCTTTTAACTGAGTGTAATGCATCACTGCTTTGCGGGCAGCAAACAATCCCTTAGAGTCTACGTATCCTTGGGCATTTCGCAAATTGACAATGACATCGTGAATAATCTCATCGGGCGCATCAAAACCAAAAGAAGCGGGGTTGCCAATATTGAGTCGCATAATTTTGTACCCCTGCATTTCTAATTCTGTTGCTACTTCATGGACTTGCCCGCGAATTTCGTAAAAGACTCTTTCTAGCCTGCGGCTCTTATGGAACATAGCGCGAGTAAAAAAATTAAATGTCAAAAATTTTGTACTTCTTGCGGAGATTCTGTGTCAGGTAGGATTTCGGGTTCTACAGCTGTATAAGGAGGTGGTTGCATTTCGCTGGTGCGCTTGCTGAAGAATTTGCCTTGAAAAATGAGTATTATCATAACTCCAGTAAAAATAGAAGCATCAGCTACGTTGAAGATGGGCCATAAGGAGTAGTAATTGCCACCGATAATAGGCACGTAGTCAGGTACTTCCCCTTCCCAAATATCAAGGTAGAACATGTCAATGACCTGACCGTGAAACCAAGGATAAAAAGGCGGTGGGTCTATGACGTAGGCTGCGTTGTTGAGCAAAACGCCGTAAAATGTACTGTCTATTACATTGCCCAGCGCCCCGCCTAACACCAGTGCCATACACCAAAGAAAGCCGCTGTGCAGTCCTTTGCAGTGCATGCGGTAAATGTAAATGCCGATGGCTACCACGGCAATAATTCTGAACAAGGTAAGTCCAATTTTGCCGTACTCCGAGCCAAACTCTAATCCGAAAGCCATGCCAGGGTTCAGGGTATAGTGGAGTTTGAACCAGTCGCCAAAAATTTTAATCTCTCCTAAAGGACCCATTTGCATGTATTCGTGTACGGCTAACTTAACTGCCTGATCCACCACAATTACCACCAGCGAAAGAAGGTAATACCTCAAATACTTCATCAGTTGCTTTTTTCAACCTTACAAAATAAGCCAACTTTACTTCTATTTCCAACGACTGGGCTTATTGCTTGTACCTCATTCATGGCAATTGCTTTTTTGCCAATTTGCAGCATCGCTAAATAGGGGAACGACTTACAGTAAATTTTCTTGATTTTTAGCCACTTTTTGTACGCCAGTAGTAAAGTTGCCCAAAACGAAAACGCAAAAGGTCTGTTAGAACTGAAAGTAAATAAACGGCTGAATGTCAGCAGTTTTAACTTGAAACAACAACAAAGCTACAAAAGCTATTACAATGGCTTTGGCAAAGTCAGGCAAGGCAGTAAACTGGTTGGCAATTGCATTTTTGAACCAGGTAGGGAGCCAGTGAGCGGTAAATCCTATGACCATTACCAAAAAAATTTTGTGATAAGCTACTAGTACTTGTCCCATCATTTCAGCTTGAAAGTGATGGGTGATTTGTGAGAGCATGTCGCTTACAAGTTGCATATTTTCTGCACGGAAGAAAATCCAGCAAAATGCAACAAAATGAAAGGTAAGCAATCCACTCCAAAAAGAAGCCCAAAAGGTAGAAGGAGTATCTTTTTTTCCAAAAATCTCCATCCAAATTTTATGTACAGCTAGTGCTACTCCGTGCAAAGCTCCCCAGATAATAAAACGCACGTGAGCACCATGCCATAAGCCGCCTAAGAGCATGGTAAGCAACAGGTTCATATAAGTGCGCAATTTGCCTTTGCGGTTGCCCCCTAAGGAAATGTAGAGATAGTCGCGCAGCCAGGAAGAGAGGGAAATATGCCAACGCCGCCAAAAGTCTGTAATGTTGTGTGCTTTGTACGGAGAGTTGAAGTTAATCGGTAGCCGAAATCCCAACAATAGCGCCAGCCCAATGGCAATATCGCTGTAGCCTGAAAAATCGCAATAAATTTGAATCGAGTAGCCATACACAGCCATCAGGTTTTCGAATCCGCTATAACTGAGAGGACTTTCAAAGACTCTATCAACAAAATTCACTGAAATATAGTCCGAGATGAATATTTTTTTAACAAGTCCGTTAAGAATAAGAAAGATGGCACGCCCAAACTCCTCAGCGCTCAGTTGATAGGATTGATAGATTTGTGGGATAAACTCAGCTGCCCGCACAATAGGACCTGCTACCAGTTGAGGAAAAAAACTTACAAAAAATGCAAAGTCCCAAATGTCATTAACTGGCTTTAGCTTGCGGCGGTAAATATCCACTGAGTAGCTAATAGTTTGAAATGTGTAAAAAGAAATGCCAACTGGCAAAATGATATTATTAATGTCAAAAGAAGTACCCATTATAGTGTTTGCAATCAATGCCAGCCAGTCAATGGCTTGTAGCTGCGTGCCAGCCAGTTGGTTAATGACATCAGTTAAAAAATAGGTGTACTTGAAGTAGCCTAAGATGGCAAGATTAATTGCTACACTGGTTGCTACAAGCCATTTTCTTACTACTGGATTGTCAGACTGGTAAATTTTTTTGCCAATATGGTAGTCTACAAGAGTGGAGATAATCAGCAGCACAAAAAAGTACCCCCCAGAAAGGTAGTAGAAGTACAAACTAACTGCTGTTAAATAAAAAGTGCGAGCCCGATTGTGCTGGTAAATGAACAGGTAGCCTATCAGCACCACTCCGAAAAATATCCAAAATACAGCTGTACTAAAAATAAGCGGTTCGTTTTCCTTGTAAAGGAGCCACTGCCACATGCGCCAAAGTTAAAGTTTTTACATTTTGGTATTATTTTTTTTTGTTTTATTTGTGCACAAAAGAATGACCTTACCGCTGTGGAACGCACTATTCGGATTGGAACCCGCGCTAGTCGTCTAGCCATGTGGCAGGCAGGGCTAGTGGAAAAAAAACTCATCGCAGCAGGCTTCAAAACGCAAATTATTCCCATAGAAACTACAGGCGACAAAATTTTGCATAAAACCATTTCCAAAATAGGAAGCAAGGGCGTTTTTACCGAACAACTCGAAGAGCAACTTCAAAAAGGACAAATAGATATCGCCGTACACAGTGCTAAAGACTTGCCTTCCTCTCTACCTGATAACTTGACAATTATCGCTTATACTGAAAGGGAAAAAGTACACGATGTGCTAGTAAGCTATAATAAGTACTTCACCCTCGATGAAAGTCAAAAAATAGTGCTGGGAACTTCCTCCACTCGGCGCATAGCAATGGTAAAGCATTACATGCCCAAAATTAAAACTGTTGACGTACGCGGCAACTTAGAAACCCGCCTGCGCAAAATGGAAGAAGGCATTTGCGATGCTCTTGTACTTGCCTACGCTGGGGTGGCGCGTATGGGATACACTGAATACATCGTCATGCACTTGCCTGTAGAAAAATTTACTCCTTCTGCAGGGCAAGGCAGTATTGCTGTTGAAGCCTCTTTGCATTTACCTTCTGATTTGTTGCAACAAATTCGGCAAGTAGTCAATCATCTTCCTACAGAGATATGCCTGCGCGCTGAAAGGGCATTTCTAAAAACCTTACAAGGGGGTTGCAGTGTGCCAGTGTTTGTATTGGCTAAACTTGCTGACTCAGCTGAACAGTTGCAAATAATGGGCGGGGTGATTAGTCCCAACGGGCGCGAAATAGTGCGCTGCCAACAGGTAGGCTGCCTGAATAAGCCCGAAGAACTGGGAAATAAATTAGCCTGTCAAGTTCTTGAAGAAGGAGGCGAAAAAATCCTGCACGAAATTAAAAAGCAAGCCCTGTAATTTTTTGGTTTAGATATTTGCAAATAAGTTTAAGAGATATAACTTTGTGGTGCATTAGGAATTGACCGATGGTGTAACTGGCAACACGTTTGATTTTGGTTCAAAAGAGTCCTGGTTCGAGTCCAGGTCGGTCAGCACAAATAATCCCGATGTATTAATCGGGATTATTTTATTTAACAACAATCCTTCGCAATATGCCCGTCAAGATTTTCTCAGGTAGTGGCTCGTTAGAACTGGCTGTTAAGATAGCTCACTCCTATGGCACTCCCCTGGGCGCCTTGGAGCGTAAGCGCTTTAGTGATGGAGAAATTTCAATTGCTTTTGAAGAATCCATCCGCGGTGAGCACGTGTTTCTCATCCAATCTACCATGCCACCAGCAGAAAACTTGATGGAATTGCTCTTAATGATAGATGCTGCTCGCCGAGCCTCTGCCAAATACGTAACCGTAGTGATTCCCTATTTTGGCTATGCTCGCCAAGACCGCAAGCACCGCCCACGCGTTAGTATTGCAGCCAAATTAGTGGCTAATCTCTTGTCCGCTGCGGGAGCCCATCGCATCATCACGTGTGATTTACACGCTGGTCAAATTCAAGGGTTTTTTGACATTCCCTTAGACCATCTCACTGCCTTGTCCATTTTTGTTCCGTACATACGCAACTTAATCAAAACGCGGCAACTCAATCCCGTATTTGCTTCTCCTGATGTAGGGGGTGTAGCGCGTGCTCGAGCTTTTGCCAATTATTTCGATGCTGACATGGTCATATGTGACAAACAGCGCAAGCGACCCAATGAAATAGCAGCTATGCAAGTCATCGGCGAGCCAGAGGGAACGGATATCTTTTTAATTGATGATATGGTAGACACAGGCGGCACTATTTGCAAAGCCGCCGAAGTGCTCAAGGAAAAAGGAGCGCGCTCCGTGAGGGCTATTTGTTCACATGCTATTCTTTCAGGCAACGCCATTAACAATATTGAAAACTCTCAACTGGAAGAGCTAGTCGTTACTGACACCATTCCTCCTAAGGTCGAAAATCACCCTAAAATCACCTACTTGTCTATTGCAGATTTATTTGCAAAGGCAATTCGCAAAATTCACGACCAAGAATCCATTAGTACGTTGTTTATTTAGCACTGGTAAATTTGTGGTATTTATTATGAAAACATTAGAAATTGTAGGGTTCAAAAGAACGGAGTTAGGAAAAAAGAACGCTAAAAACCTTCGCAATGAAGGAATGGTTCCTTGTGTAATGTATGGAGCAGGGCAGCAGGTGCATTTTGCCGTACCCATGATTTTGTTTCGCCCTCTGGTCTATACCTCTGATGTACACATGGTAGAACTCAACATAGAGGGAGATATACACAAGGCTATTTTACAAGACATCCAATTCCACCCCGTCAGCGAAATGATTATGCACGCTGATTTTCTAAAACTGCAGGACCACAAACCTGTAAAAATGAACATCCCCGTACGCTTGAAGGGAACTGCTATAGGAGTACAAAAAGGCGGCAAACTAGTGATGAAATTGCCCAAAGTAAGAGTACAAGCCCTTCCCGCTTACCTGCCTGATTACGTAGAACTAGATGTTACTAACTTGGACTTAGGCAAGTCAGCTCGCGTTCGCGATATTACTACTAATAATTTTACAATTCTCACCGATGGACAAGTAACCGTAGCCACTGTTGCTATTCCTCGTGCACTGCGCGTTACTAAGTAGCAAACCGCTCTTGTTCTGATGCTAGCCAGTTGCTTTCCAAAGTGACTGGCTAAATTTATTGGTAGAAACATTAAACCCTTCCTAAAAGTACTCCTGCCGCTCCTGTAAGCGTTACATGGCAAGCGAATTGTTTTTATAACACAAAGGCATTAAATATGCACGAAAAATGCCTTTATTGCTTTTTTGTATTACCTTTTTGAGGTAATAAAACACTTAAAGCCTTTGGTAAGGTGAACAGGCAGTACGTTATTCAACTGGTCATTGTTCTTATCAGCTTTGTGTTTGCTGCAAAGCTGTTTTTTTTGCAAATTGTTGAGCAAGCATATAAAATCGAAGCTGATAACAACGCCGTTGCAAGAGTAGTACGCCACGGAGCCAGAGGAATTATCCTAGACCGATACGGCAAAATTTTAGTTTCCAATAAACCTGTTTTCGACTTTTACATCATCCCTAAAAATTTTTCATTCAAAGACACTGTTGAGTTCTGCCAGCTATTTGGAATCACCAAACAAGAACTCATCAGCAAATATCAAAAAGCCTGTCAGCATTCTAAACATCAACCCTCTTTGTTTCTAAAAGATGTTCGAATGGAGCACTTTGCCAAGGTAAAAGATCGCATGGATGAGTTCACTGGTCTGTATGAGGAAGTGCGCACCATTCGAGAGTATCCTCATAGAAGCATGGCTAATGCGCTTGGCTATGTCAAAGAAGTAGATAAGAAAATATTAGAACAGGACAAAGAAGGCTACTACAAGCCTGGTGATTTAATAGGTCGCGCAGGGATAGAAGAGAGTTATGAATCGGTGTTGAGAGGAAAAAGAGGAGTTGTTTATAGTTACGTAGATGTGCGACGAGTAGTGAAAGGCTCTTATCGCAACGGAGCTTTTGATACTCTGCCTGAAAACGGCAAAACCCTTATCTCATCAGTAGATTTGGAACTCCAGCAATATGGCGAACTACTCATGAAAAACAAGGTAGGCAGTATTGTAGCCATAGAGCCCGCCACTGGAGAAATTCTTGCCATGGTATCCTCGCCTTCCTACGACCCTAATAAATTGACAGGAACCGGCAAAGAAGTTTCTCAGAATTACGCCATGTTGGTCAATGATATTCATCGCCCCTTGTACAACCGCACATTAATGGCTCCTTACCCTCCAGGTTCGGTTTTCAAAATTGTGCAAGCACTCATCGGACTGCAAGAAGGCGTTATAGATACAGTAAAAACTCGCATTCCTTGCGTGCAAGATGTGGTAAAATGCCACCCTCACCCTAGTCCCTTAGATGTTAAAGGCTCCATACAGTACTCTTGCAATCCGTTTTATCATCGGGTATTTCACCGCATCATTATCCAAGACAAAGACAAAAATCTCCTGAAAGATACGCGAATTGGGTTAACTAACTGGGTCGACTATCTACATCGCTTCGGACTTGGCAAGCCACTGGGCACTGACCTACCCAATGAAAAAGCGGGTTTAGTGCCCACAGTGGAATACTACAACAAAAAGTATCGAAAATACCCTTATCCATGGAGGTTTGCCAATATTTACTCTCTTAGCATCGGACAAGGCGAAATAGGTGTGTTACCTATTCAAATGGCTAACCTTGCTGCTATTTTAGCCAATCGAGGATATTACTACACTCCCCATATTATCAAAGGCATCGAAGAAGTGGGCAACATCGACCCAAAATTTAAACAAAGACATGAAACAGGCATTAAGCGAGAGTATTTTGAGTACATCGCCAACGCAATGGAGCGGGTAGTAGTGGCTGGAACGGGTCGCCGAGCTTTTATTCCCGATTTGCCCATCTGTGGCAAAACGGGCACAGCCCAAAACCCACATGGAGAGGATCATTCCGTATTTATTGCCTTTGCTCCTAAGTACAATCCCAAAATTGCCATTGCAGTTTATGTAGAAAATGCAGGCTTTGGCGGTACTTGGGCAGCCCCGATAGCAAGTTTGATGATAGAAAAATATCTGCGCCGAACCATTTCGCGAAAGGAATTAGAAGAGGAAATTATGAACAAAGATTTTATCACTCCTATTCGAAAAAAATTGGAGAGCAAACCCATACACAAAGTAACCCAACACCTCGAGCCATCTTCACCTGCCGAGCAAAAAAATCCCAGACCAACTTCCTTGCCTTTGCGCGCTATGGCATCACCCTTGCGCAATGATTAATATGAAGCACCTACTCCTACTGATTGCTATCATTTGCCTTTTCAAGCACCTCGAGGCACAAACGCCTCAATTTACCCAGTTCTATCACACACCGCTGGTGATCAATCCAGCATTTGCGGGCACCTCAGAACAATACCGATTCGGGCTAGTGCACCGCCAACAATGGCTTGGAGCAGCCTTGCGAATCGCCACTACCTATGCAGCCTTTGATGCTAATTTGCCTGCCTTTAACAGCGGCATAGGAACGTATTTAATACACGACGTAGCAGCAGACGGAATTTTGCGCCAAACTTATTTACAGGCCGCATACAGCTTTTATTTGCGCTTAGGCAACACAACTGCCATGCAGTTAGGACTCAACGCAGGAGTAGGCAATCGCATAGCCTCCTTGGAAGGATTGTTGTTTACCAGCCAAGTACATCCCAATGAGCCAGATGTATTTGAGGGCATCGGTGGCAGTCATCGCCTCTTTGCTGACTTTGGAACTGGATTTTTATTTTACAGCAAAACACTTTGGATAAGTATAGCTGCTTTGCATCTCAACCGTCCTGATATAGCCCTTCTCGCAGGCGAAACGGCTCGATTGCCAATTCTATATGCATTCCATACAGGGGGAAGATTTTCACTGAGCACCGCTGGAAGCGGAAAAGTATTTGTAATGCCTACTTTATTTTTCAAGTATCAAGGGGTAGCCTTGCAAGCGGATGTAGGAATAAGGCTTGCCTTTGAACGATCTCCTTTGCAAGGAGGACTTCAATACAGGGGTATTCCTTTGAAAAAATCGTTCGGATTGTGGCAACAAGATGCCCTAGCCGCTATTATTGGTTTGCAAGGAGAGCGCTGGCAAGTGGCTTATAGCTATGATTTGCCTCTTAGTTCTATCAACCAAGTAAGTAGCGGTACACATGAGATAGGGATAGTGTATCAATGGGCAACGCGCGCCTTTCGCCGATATCATTACGTGAATTGTCCTGCTTTCTAAGATTGTTTGACTCGCTCAGGATGAGCAGCTATGAAGGAAGCCCAATTTTTAGCCTTTCCACGAGCAGGAGCCTGCCGCTGCCACGCGTGACATACTGCAACAGCTAAAGCATCAGTAGCATCTAGGAGACTGGGCAACTCTTCTAAAGAAAATTGTCTTCTAAGCATAGTGGCTACTTGTTCCTTAGAAGCATTTCCGTTGCCAGTAATGGCTTGTTTTACTTTTCTAGGGGCATACTCTACAATCGGAATTCCTTTAGAAAGAGCTACTGCCATGGCTACTCCTTGTGCTCGCCCTAGCTTAAGCGTAGATTGAATATTTTTTCCATAAAAAGGCGCCTCTAAAGCCACTTCATCAGGGGCAAAATCTTCTACTAACTGGTGAAGACCTTCCCATATTGTATGTAACTTTTGAGCCTGATGAGCGTACTTGCTCAAGTGTATTACTCCTAGTTGGAGAATTTCTAAATGCTGGCTGCAGAGGCGCACTATTCCGTAGCCCATTGCTTTAGTACCTGGATCTATTCCCATAATTACGCGTTCTTGGGCGCTTGTAGCCTTAAAAGCAGCCATCTTTATGTAATTTTGGCAAAGTTAAACATAGCATCAACAAGTCATTTAAACATATGCAAAAGTGGTTGGCAATTCTGGGAGCAACTTTACTAATTGCCTGCAGGGAGTCTTCACAAGGGCAGTCGCAAACTACCACTACAAGTACGCAAGAAAATGCGCAAGAAAATTTAAACAGAACTCCCACTCCAGAGGAAGACTTCCTAATTACCATTAGCACGCCATTTGGTCAAATGCATGGAATTTTATATGAAGAAACCAAACAACATCGCGAGAATTTTATCAAGTTAGTCAAGGAAAAGTATTACGATGGACTGCTTTTTCACCGTTGCATCAAAGATTTTATGATTCAAGGCGGAGATCCTACCTCTAAAGGGGCAGCCCCGGGGGTTATCTTAGGCAATCATGGACCTGGATACTATTTGCCAGCGGAGTTTATGCCAGAAAAATACTTCCACGAGAAAGGAGCCATTTGCGCAGCTCGTAAAGGAGATCAGGTTAATCCTCAGAAGCAGTCCGATGGCAGTCAATTCTACATTGTGCAAGGCAAAGTGTACTCCGAAGAAGAACTTCGCCGAGTGCGTACTGACTTTTATAAACTTTATGAACTTTTTCAAAAATTACTTACCAAGCCTGCGTATATTTCCTTAGCTACTGAGCTAACTCGATTGCAGCAGCGCGGCGATAATGCTGCCATTGAGCAACTTATACTAAAATACAAAGAAACATGCGAAAAAGAGTTCGGTGTAGAGCTCGATAAGCCCCTCACCCAAGAGCAAATACAAAAATACACCACCATAGGCGGAACTCCATTTTTGGACGGCGACTATACCGTTTTCGGCAAAATCTTAGATGGCTTTGAAGTATTAGATAAAATAGCGTCTCAGCCCGGGGATACTTACAATCGCCCTTTAACTGATATTCCCATGAAAATTACTGCTGAAATATTGCCTAAGGCAGAAATTACGAAGCGGTTTGGTTATCAATACCCCAAAAACTAATAATAGTGAGCTTAACAGAAGAGCAAATAGAAAGTTTGGTGCGTGCAGTTAGAGAGCAGGACAATGACTCCATTTTGCGCACTACGGCTGGGATATATCCTGCTGATATTAGCGCATTACTCCACCAACTTAGCCCCCTTGAGAGTAAGTATCTCATTGAGTTGCTGCCTCCTGATATGAGTGCTGAAATTATAAGCAACTTAGAGGTGAATGTACGCCAAGAACTTCTCCAGCTTTTCAGCCCTCAGGAGTTGGCAACTATTGTTGATTACATGGACTCTGACGATGCAGCGGACCTTTTGCACGAACTACCTTTGCGCACTCGTGAAGAAGTCTTAGCCCTCTTAAGTCCAGAACAAAGCAACTACATCAAAGACCTTTTGCGCTACGAGCCCAATTGCGCAGGCGGACTAATGGCAACCGAACTAATAAAAGCCAACATTAACTGGACAGTAGGGCGATGCATCGAGGAAATAAGAAGACAAGCCGAAAATGTGCGCAAGGTATATGCAGTTTACGTAGTAGATGATAACGATGTTTTAATAGGCAGGCTGCCCCTTAAGCAAATTGTAATTGCCAAAGATGAAGAACCTATCCGCAATTTGGTCATTGAAGACGTAATAGCGGTGGAAACATATCGCACAGGGGAAGAGGTTGCAGCTTTGATGCAAAAATATGACCTCGAAGCTATTCCTGTGATAGATATGCGGGGCAGGCTGTTGGGTCGCATTACTATCGATGATATTGTCGATTTTATTGTCGAGCAAGCCGATAAGGATCTGCAAGCAGTAGCAGGCATCTCTGAAGATATTCAGGAAGATGATTCTATTTGGAAATTGACGCGGGCTCGGTTGCCATGGCTGCTGATAGGCATGTTAGGTGGCATTTTAGGAGCTCGCTTCATTGGCATTTTCGAGCGCGATCTAGCTGCAATTCCTGCTATGGCATTTTTCATTCCTCTCATCACAGCAACGGGAGGTAATGTAGGCATTCAATCTTCTACCATTGTAGTACAAAGCTTAGCAGAAAATACTACCTTTCATATCTCTTTTTGGGAACGGCTCGGAAAGGTAATCTTAGTAGCCTTGCTAAACGGCTTAGTCATTTCTACGGTAGTATTTGCGTTCAACATTGCCATTTTCAACCGATTTACTTTAGCTGTGGTAGTGTCGCTGGCGTTGTTTAGTGTAGTCATTTTAGCCTCTGTAATGGGCACCATCACGCCACTTTTGCTAAACCGATTAGGCATCAATCCGGCGTTAGCCTCTGGTCCTTTCATCACTACAGCTAATGACTTGGTAGGGCTGGCAGTATATTTTTTAGTAGCCCGCTTTGTGTATGAGCTTTTTCCGAGCTAAGACTTCAAAGTTTGAATCAGCTGTGAACGCGAAACAGAACAACCAGGGGAATTTTTAGCAAGATTTTTAACAATTTTGCTTCAAACAATTCAAAGCAAATTGGAAAAATTGTGATACAGGATATAGGGCGGTTGCTCAAAGAGTGGGATAGAACAATTTTTTTATGGCTCAATGGGCTTCATCATTCTTGGTTGGATACAGTCATGATACTTTTGTCTGAAATAAAGATATGGATTCCGCTTTATGTGGTGCTTGCCGTTTTAGTAGTGAGGAAATTCAGGGGTGAAGCGTGGCGTTACTTCGTATTGGTAGCATTAATCATAACCGTGAGCGATTACGTTTCTGCTTCTGTTTTAAAGCCTTTCTTTGGTCGTTTGCGCCCTTGCCATGAAGCTAGTTTGCAAAATGTTATTCATTTGCCTTCAGGCTGCGGAGGATTGTACGGCTTTGTTTCTTCTCATGCTGCTAACAGTTTCGCCCTTGCTAGTTTTTTATGGTTGCTCTTTACTTCCAAGCCTTTGCGATATGGCATTGTTATTTGGGCTATTGTAGTGAGTTACAGCCGGATATATTTGGGGGTCCACTATCCGGCTGATGTAGTGTTTGGGGCTTTGTTTGGTTTTTTAGTAACGCAACTAATTTGGTTATTAGCAAAGGCAACTGGTCTAGCGAGGGCTGCTATTTCTTAGCGGGTAAGTCAAAGGCTTTGGCTTCGTGCAAGAATTGCCCGCGATGAGAACCGTCGCAAAAAGGCTTATTTTGGGACAATCCACACCGACATATAAACACTACTGTGCGCCCTCCTAGTCCGTAAGGGTTGCCTTGTGCATCTACAATTTCAAAGTCGCCTTCTACTTTCAAGGAACCGTTGCTGCTTACTGTTAATTTTGCTGCTGCCATATGAATGCTAATTGTTTCTTGAAAGTAATAAAAAAAGAGTGAAAATCCATTCGGATAGTTCACTCTCACCAGTGGGCAATTTTTATTTTACTGCCCTTCAGACTCTTCTTCTGCTTCAGGGGTTGTTACGGGCGGCTCTTCAATTTCGCGTTTTTGGTTTTCTTCTTCTTTCAGCTTGCTTTCGTCTTTTTCTCTCTTGCGCTCAAGCAATGCTTCTTCAATGGCTTTGCCGAAAGTGGAAGTAATCAGCTGGATAGATTTAAAAGCATCATCATTGCCGGGGATAGGATAATCCACCAAAGTGGGGTCTGAATTAGTGTCCACGATAGCAAAAACAGGAATGTTGAGCCGTTGAGCCTCTTTTACTGCAATGTGTTCGCGTTTTATATCCACTACGAAAAGAGCCGCTGGCAATTTAGCCTGATCAGCAATACCTCCTAATACCTTTTGAAGTTTGTCGCGTTCACGCAACAGCAACAGACGTTCGCGCTTGGCAAGGTTGTTATAACTGTGTTCATCCCTAATGAGTTTTTCTATGCTAGAAAGTTTTTTGAGTGATTTGCGGATAGTGATGAAATTGGTCAGCATACCTCCTAGCCAGCGCTCTGTTACGTAAGGCATTTTCAAGCGACGTGCTTCTTCCGCTACTATTTCTTTTGCTTGTTTCTTAGTGGCGACAAATAACACCTTGCGCCCAGCGCGGACAATTTTTTTTACTGCTTCACAAGCGGTATTTAAAGCTACTAGCGTTTTATTCAGGTCGATAATGTGAATGCCATTGCGCTCCATGAAGATATAGGGCGCCATTTTGGGGTTCCATTTGCGAGTCAAGTGCCCGAAATGTACTCCTGCATCTAAGAGGTCTTTATATTCCAGATTGATCATACAGGTCGATTTTTAATGAAAGCATAAAGTTTGGATAAGTGAAGAATCAACTTAGCGCTTGCTGAACTGGAATCTTCTGCGAGCTTTTCGGCGTCCGTATTTTTTGCGTTCTACCATGCGCGAATCGCGAGTAAGCAATCCTTCTTTTTTCAAAACAGGTCGGTTTTCTGCATTGATCTGACAAAGGGCTCGCGCAATAGCTAATCGGACTGCTTCCGCTTGTCCTTTTAAGCCTCCACCTTTTACATTGACCTTAATATCATAAGCACCCGCTGCATTCACAAGATGAAGCGGTTGGCTAATGACAATTTGGAGGACTTCCGTAGGGAAGTAATCCTTTATATCGCGCTTATTAACGGTAATTTTTCCCGTACCGGCTGAAACATAGATTCGCGCTACAGCCGTTTTTCTTCTGCCAACAGCGTTTACTACTTCCATTTGATTTTGATTTCTTTGGGTTGTTGAGCTGCGTGAGGATGCTCACTGCCTGGATACACATAAAGATTGTGAAACAAACGGCGACCTAGGCGGTTTTTGGGAAGCATGCCGCGAACAGCCATTTCCACCAGTTTAACAGGGGATTTAGCGTGAATAGCACGAGGAGAGGTAATGCGCTGACCTCCTGGATAGCCAGAGTAAGAGATAATTTCCTTGTCAGTCCATTTTTTGCCAGTAAGTCTAATTTTAGCGGCATTAATGACAATTACATTATCTCCACAGTCCACATTCGGAGTGAAATAAGGCTTGTGTTTACCACGAATGTAGCGGGCTACTACACTTGCAAGCCGCCCAAGGACTGCAGACTGGGCATCGATTAGCAACCAGTCTTTGGTAACAGAAGCTCTGTTAACCGAGATAGTTTTATAACTTAACGCGTCCATTTACATAAATTTTACATAAAGCGCGCAAAAATAGCTAACGCGCTTGTAACCAGCAAATTTTTGTATCTACAGCTGAGAAATCCTGCTTACCTTCAAGTTTTTTGCTATCCAAAGGTTAAAAATGCACTATTCGGAATTATGCAAAAAACTGCTTGAATATCTAACACAAGTAACTAAATCGACAAATACGCTACTTAAAAAGCAGCCAACATCGCTGCAAAACAATTGAGAAAATAATAAATTTGAACAACATAGCAACTAAAGTAAAAGGTTTTCGTAAACTTTCATGCGTATTTTGTGGCGATTGATTTAATATATTACACTTGACTGCTACGAGATGAGCATGGCTTTGTACATTTATTTATTGCTATTGCACAATTTTTTATATATTTGTGCGTATACGACACTGAAAAGCAAACTTCTGTGCAGGTTGGATGGTGCAATAACTGCAAATAAGTAGTTGGGCACTAATGAGCAATTTAGGTATTAATTAATTGAAAACTTAATTCTTTGTGGGTTTTACTAAACTTGCTAAAATGATGAGATGTATCACCGTCTTATTTGCTATTGCAGCGATTCACGCTGCTGCTTTGGGGAAGGGAAAACCCTTTCCAAGAAAAGACACCCTCAGCATTCTTTCCGCAAAGAATGCTAATTTAGTGCGCGTAGCTATTCGGGGGGCTTACAACCCTCACCGCTCTCAGCCTAACCTTATCAGCAGTCACTATGGAGAATGCATAGAAATGCGCATTGAAAATATAACAGACAGTTTGCTACACTTAGTACTACCCTGTGGAACTATGCTCTTGTCCTTAGATAGTAGTGCCCAAAATATGCTAGTATCTGAAACTAAATACTTTATCCTTGCTCCGCGCCAAAGAAAATACGAACGCGTCAAGGCTTTTTGTGCTGAACTAAGTAAAAATTCCCCTGATGTATATGTAAGTTATGAAGTGGGTCCCTTGGCAAGTGAACCTTTATTGCGGTTAGCCTTAGTTATTCAAGCAAATGGCGCCCAAAACAGGGTAGGGCAATGCGCTGTTTGGGCAGTTACTGATAAAGCTACTACAAACGAACTGGGCGATCACTACACCCTTCTTCGGGAAGCTCAAAAACTACTTGACCAAGCTGGCATTCCCTTCGATATTTTCACTGGACAAGAACGCATCACAGCCAAAGCCGAAGTCGAACCAGCAGATAAAGCCAAAGCTATCACGCCCAAAACAAACTCTACTGCAAAGCGAAGCAATGTAACTCCAAGGCAGCCTACAACGATAAATCCAGCACCAATAGATAGAGATACAGTTTCAGCCTTAGCCTTGAATAAACCAGTAGAAGAAACTAAGAATGCTGCAGAGGCAGAAGTAGAAGTACTTGTACAAACTAACGACGAAAAGGTTAAACCTACAGAGCAACAGAATTCTTCTGAATGGATCGTTTACATAATAGGAATTGCTATGCTAGGACTGGGAATATATGTGTTAAGCAAAAAAGCAACTCATAGTAACCTATCCTAACTCACCAGACAAGCTCACTGTCAATACACGCACAAAACAAGGGTTAGTACATGAATTTCTTGCTAGCCCTTGTTTTTTTTTGATGCTTTCCAAAAAGTGTGTAAAGTGAGTTATTCAATTTAGATACTGAATCTAAACTCTAATACGCAATGCGACAAATTATCTTGCTTAGCGACGCTTGTGCTGTACCGAACAGTCGAGGCGTAAAAGATATTCACAGGCGACATTGGCAGTCATTTTCTTAAATTGTGATGCAACTTGGCACACCAGCAGCAATGGCAGTATAGCTGGTTCATATTTCTATCTGCGCGTCGATGCACCCATTAAGTTGCAAGCCTCTACAAGAGAAAGTCGGAAACGACAGGCGAACTGGGGCTCTTTGAACTGGACGCAAAAGGCAAAAAGACGGCAGAGTTCATCTTAGAGATAGAGAATTTTTTGCCATTGTTCGCGTCTTCACGAACAATGCACTTTGTTCATGCCTTGAAAAATAACCCAGCAGCATGGCGGCGAGCATTTTCTTCAGCTCATCCTTGCTTGTGTTTTTAATCACAAGTTGTTCGTGAGGACGTGAACAACGGCAAATCATAAACGGTTGTTCGTGGGGACACAAACAACGGCGAAGGGACACGAACAACGGCAGGGGAATTCTTTGCCATTGTTCGTGTCTTCACGAACGATGCGCTTTGTTCATGCCTTGAAAAACAATCCAACAACATGGCAGCGAGTATTTTCTTTGACTCATCTGTGCTTGCGTTTTTCATCACAAGTTGTTCATGGGGACATGAACAACGGCGAGGAGTGGTTCGTGGGGACACGAACAACGGCGAAGAGTTGTTCGTGGGGACATGAACAACGGCAAGGAGTGGTTCGTGAGGACATAAACAACGGCAAGGAGTTGTTCGTGAGGACGTGAACAACGGCAAATCATAAACGGTTGTTCGTGAGGACACGAACAACGGCAAGGAGTGGTTCTTGGGGACATGAACAACGGCGAGGAGTGGTTCGTGGGGACACGAACAACGGCGAGGAGTGGTTCTTGGGGACATGAACAACGGCGAAGAGTGGTTCGTGAGGACATGAACAACGGCAAGGAGTGGTTCGTGAGGACATAAACAACGGCAAGGAGTTGTTCGTGAGGACGTGAACAAC
>JANWWZ010000019.1 GCA_025057115.1 Bernardetiaceae bacterium | reverse complement strand
CCTCCCGTGCTAAGCCGAGCAATCCGGTTGCGAGCTTGTCCGCCAATGCTGGTAAAATCACCTCCCACATAGATTTGAGTGCCATCCACCACAATACAGCGCACCGTCCCGTTCGCATTTGGATTCCAAGCAGGGTCAACGCTGTTGTCAGCCATAATACGTGCAATCCGATTGCGTGCCTGCCCTCCTACTTGGGTAAACTCTCCTGCAATGTACCATCCTCCAGAGCCATCAGGAGCTACGGCTAAGATGGTGCCGTTAACGATGGGAAAGCCATTTATTACCGCACCACTTCCTGTTTGCACACCTGTACCACGAGTAAAAGCACCTGCCGTGCCGGGTTTAATCATGCGCGTAAAAGTGCCGCCCAAGTACACATACTGATTATCCTGCGCTACGGCAAGCACATTGCCGCCAGCAGGCTGCCACCCGTTTAAATTCAGCGGTGCTTGCGCCCTGCCCACCGAACAAACGGCCGCCACCAACCATAGAAAAAAACAAACGCTTCTCTGGTAACGATTTTTCATTTTCATATATAAATAAAACTCTTATTAATCAAGGTATGCCGAGTGCTACTGCTGCACTTTGCCGATGCACCTCATAGGTGATCAAAAATTTATAATAAAGAGTCTGTGGGCGAGGCTTATATAACAGGGTATCACTAAAAAAATTTGTAGAGAACTTTGATTATCAAATAGGTCATAATGTATCCTAATGAAAGGTTAACAAATGTGGGCAAATGCACTCTGCGAATAAGGGAAAGTTTTTATTTACAGTAAATATGAAGAATAATTTTACATCAATTCCATGGACTGCAAAGTTTTTGCAGACATGTGTTAGCGTTTTTTTATGCTTGCTTGTTACAAGCAAGATATGGGCACAATCTCAGATTAATTATGCTGAAGCGTTGCAGAAGTCTATCTACTTTTATGATGCTCAGCGCTCAGGTGTAATGCCTCCTTATGGGTATGCACCGGGACAGAACCGCGTGCGGTGGCTCGCTAATCAGCACACTTATGATGGGTATGATTTGCAGTTGCCTCCCGGTGGCATGTGGAATGGTTTGGGACAGCATATCACCGATGCTAACAAAGCAGGTGCATTGCAGGGTGGCTTCCGAGACGCAGGTGACCATCCTAAATGGGCTTCTTCTATCGGCTTTGCTACTTGCATGTTGGCATGGGCAGGAGTAGAACAGTACGACCAGTTCGTTTCTACAGGGCAGCTACCTTACTTGCTGGAAAACATCAAGTGGGGAACGGACTACATGTTGCGCAGTTTTTTATACACTGATATTAATGATCCTTCTACGTACCGGATTGTTTGCGTTGTTTCAGATTATAGGGCAGAGCATGCTATCGCCGCTTCTTCTAGTACTATTGTGCATCGGGTGCCTCAGCGTCCTCACTACTACATAGACAAAGACGTGCCTAATACGCCGCACGTTGCCAAATATGCCGCAGCCATGGCTACCGCCTCTATCCTTTTTCGGCGAGTAGGCAATATTTCCTATGCTGATTTGCTTTACGATAGAGCCTTACGATTGCACAACTTCATGGCTCAATATCGCGGTTTAGGGGCTTTTAAGAGAGCAGATGGCACTATTATCAATGCCAACTGGAGGCATAATCAAGCTTATTTTGATGCTTTTGTAAATGCCTCAAGCTTTCCTGCCTACGGACCTAATAAGTTTCCAGAAAAAATAGACTTTACCCAATTCCCTAACATGGCAATGCAAGTTTGCAACGCCAGTTGCGGTTCTAATGGAAGCTCGGCTGACCCCGCATATATTATTCAGCAAACTTCATTTTCACCGCCTCCACCAGCAGACAATCATCAACTACCCAACAGCGTGCAAACTGACTGGGGAAACTATATGTATTATACCGCCCGTAGCGTGGCAGAGGCATTGCGGATTATTTCTGACGAAATAGCCTATGCACATGTGTGGATGCACTTGGCAGAAGTAGAGAAAAATGGAAATACTCCTTTGGCAACACACCATCTCAATAAGGCTATTCAATTTTTTGATAACTGTTTGACTGATCTTGCGCCCAATACCCCCCCTTCTACTACTTTAGGTGGCACTCCCGTTACTCCCCGTTCTGTGCTACCCTTGCGCGGACCCAGCTACATGAACTACGACACTTTTGTGGCAATATTGCTCAATCGGTTAGTTCCTTCCGACCCGCGCTATCGGCAGGCATTAGAAAATACCATTGATTTTATCATCAGCCGTCCTACTTCTCCCGGAGGACTGACCTATGTAATGGGTGGACCTTGGGATACTCTCCCACAAGGAGCAAGTTCGAGCGATCCCTTTGAAGCCTGGGGTGTATTTGAACAATTGACTCCCCGCATGTGGATTGCCCTTTGCTTTGCCAAAGACGTTCCCAACGCAGTCAAAAAAGGGCAGTACATCTCTTGGGCGGAGAGTCAAGTGTCTTACATTTTTGGCAACAACCCCCAAAAGCGCAATTTCTTCGTGGGCATGAACATTCCCGGATGTCTAAACGAAGATATTGGTTTGCATGCTAATGCTATAGGTTCTTGGGGCGGTCACGATGATAGAAATCCCACAACAATCAGTTTTACCCCGCAAAACAGAAACCGGCTTATTGGTTCACTCATCGGAGGACCTCGTTGGGATGATACACGACCCAACTCTATTACCGACCCTGCTCGCTACACAGAAGTAGCTACGTTTTATCAACCTTGCTTTACAGGAGTGTTGGCTAATATGGTGTCCCGGTATGGAGGAACGCCGTTACCAGCTCATTTTCCTCGAGAGTTTTTGCCCGATGCTGATGGCGATGGACAAGGCGACGACATACCTGACCCCATACCCTCTAATTCTTTCTGGTCTTGCATGGAGTTCCCTGTACATGCGCGTCGAGAAGATGTACCCAGAGATGCCAGTGGTACTAATGAAGTTTCTCCTACTGCCGCTAGAATATGCGAAGTTCGCATCACAGTGAATAATCGCAGCCGCTGGCCAGCACGAGGCATTTCAGCAGCTTCTGTGCGTTATTATTTCACCTTAGAACCAGGAGTTACTGTAACTGAATTACGCCTGCGGAATCCTTATTGGGGTATCTCAGCGGTTCCAGACGCAGATAGAAATCAATATGGCGACCTCGATGGTGCTACCTTTGAGCCATCTACAGATGGGGTCACATTACTTCCAGGGCCAGCAGCAATGGCAAAAGTGAATGTAGTAGCTACTAATGGTACAGGTCATCAACTTTGTTATGTGGAAATTTATTTCCGCAATCCAACTTCAGGAGCTTTTAACTATCTTTTTGATGTTCCTCCGGGCGGAGCTCGTCCAGCTCCTCGTGTTACAATTAATCCGTTGCAAACAGCACAAAATTTCTTGGCAGGTATTACCCCTTCCGCGCCAGACCTACACTTAATTTGGCCGGGTGGACCTTATTTAGTGAAATCTCCCATAGCATGGGCAAAACGCCACGAGGTGCGTCATGCCGTGCTAAAAATTACTTTCTCTAACGCTGCTAACCTCACTAATGACTGGGGATATGCACTTTTACCTGCTCGTACAGCTTTTGCGATTCCTAATAGAGAATCCAGCAATGCTAAATTTATTCCTTTCTACGAAAACGGAGTGCTGCTTTGCGGGGATATTCCCACTACACCCGGGCAAGTCCCTCCTGCTCCTACTCCTCCACCTCCCCCCGTACACGACTACGTAAAAGCTCTGCAACGCTCTCTCTATTACTTTGAAACCCAGCGCTCAGGCAACGTAACTGCAGGAGTAACTCTCCCTAACGGCACTCATCTGCCTAACCGCGTAGAGTGGCGCGGAAACTCCCATACTGAACCCAGTGCCAATGGCGGCGACCTATTCCCCGCAGTCAACTTAGTAGGAGGGCTGTATGAAGGGGCTTCCGATTTTACTAAGACAACGGTTTCTATGGCGCATGTCGCCTCTATGCTAGCATGGAGCTATCTGGACTATCCAAACGTGTACAATAACCATCCCGAGCTGCGCAATAGCATGCTTGGCACCCTCAAATGGATTTCGGATTTCTTTAAAGACAAGTGTTTTACTTTTACCAACCCTAATGACGAAAGCACGTATAAAATCTACCTATTTGTAACTGACCGACGAGCAGATGGCTCTCGCTATGCGAACAATCTTATACCTAATAATGCAAGTGGTTCTATACCCGCTGATATTAACTACAAAACTCACGAGTGGGCAGCCGCTGAGGTGATTCATCAGTTGCCTGCCTCTCGCCGCCCAGTAAGGCGTTTCTTCTACGCAGATAAAGATGCGCCCTATGTATCGCATGTGGCTTCTATGGCAGCAGCCTTAGCAGCCGCCTCAAGAACTTTCCGCGCAGTAGGGGTCACGGGCATGGATACCTATGCTGATGACCTGCTTACTGCTGCTCGTAGGCTGTACAGTTTCTGTTTCCGTTATACGCACGGTGCTAATAAAATGCTCGACTATGGTGCAGGTTACCCCAATTTCGCTACCTTTACCCTATGTAGTATTTGTCCAACATCTGGCACAACTTCCATTATTACCAATCCAAATGTGTTTGGAGTAGCCAAAGACATGTCAAACAATTTAGTGCGCATAGAGCCTTACGACAGTGATGGAAACATTAGCAATGGCATACAAGTGGTGACTAATGGAACAGGTCATCGCTTTGAAACTTCCGAATCGACTACAGGAAATAACTATGATCCTCCTGTGCCAGATTATTATGAATACACTGGTCCGACAAGTTCTAGTCCGGCAATTATTTATGAGCCCAACGATCATCGCATATTATCATGGATACATGACAATATGGCATGGGCTGCCATTTGGATATATTTAGCAGAACAGGCCAAGCCTGGACCTTATCTTACAGGTCCTAGTAGTTATTCTCTGCTCAATGAAGCGGGTACATATGCACGCGCATTTATCTCAACCGCAGCAGGAGAGGTGTTTAATCATGGAAGAGATATATTAGGCTCGCCAGTAGATTACAAGATACCAGCTACTTTGTTACTATTTAGACTTGATGCTCCTTTCCCATCTGGCGTTACTAGCATTGTTAGCTATCGCAATGCGCTAAGGCATCTCTTTATGGGTGGCAGTAGTACTCCAGCAGCAAGCATACCACACAATGGTCCTACTCCTACTGACCCTGTTGATAACCGTTTACTGAAGAATCCTACTCAGTATGGCTCTGATGGATTGTTTAACTTTACTGCTAGCCGATTGCGTGGTAATGGCAGCCTGCGCCCTGTCATAGAAGCCGCCATAGCCTGCTTGGCATTTGCTCGCTATATAGAGATAAATACTAGTACAGATCCGAATAAAGCGACTCCTCTTTCTAGCCCTATTACCCCTTCTGGTACTGGCTATCCTGCCACTTGGGAAAACTTGCGCGATAGGCTAAGAGAAGTTGCCAAGCGCAACATTGATGGTGTATTAGGGCATAATAACCGTCGGTTAAGCTATATGTGTGGCTATAACTCCAATGAAATACCTGGGCTAGAAAGTGTGAACAGTGTGCGTTATCTGTCGCATTTAACTGCCACAGGGTTCTTTGCTGGTATCTCGCATTTTATACCTTCTACCACTTCAGCTAACAACACTGTCTTAGCCAACCTTCCTCCAAGACACATTCCGTATGGTGCCATCGTACCAGGACCCGATAATAATCTTTGGGGTAATTACACACTCGACGGTGGTTCGCAAGAAGATAGGTGGGTGTTCCCTCGCCGTGCTGGAAACTGGACGCAGCAAAGCAACGAGCCACGGTTATACTTCACTTCGCCTATGGTATATGCACTAGCCGCTCTTGATCCTAATGGCGCCAGCACGTTAACTCCGAACTTCCCGCAACCTGTAGTAAAACCATTGGAGTTCTCGGTAACTGCTCGCGTAGTAAACAGCACTTCTACTACCACACAATTGCGCATGACCTTAGATAACCGCAGTGCTTGGCCTGCCCGCGGCAGCAGTAATCTCAGCATGCGTTACTATTATACCCTCGATCCAGGTGCTTCACTAAATAGTATAACCATTGATGGACACGATGGAAATCCTGCTCCTACTATTAACGGACCTGTTCACGTTAGTGGGGATTTGCACTACATAGAAATTTCGTGGGCAGGCAATCCGATTTACCCGATAGGTATAGATAGTACTCTTCTTCGGTCTAGTGCTTATACACCAGCAAACACCCAGCCCAATCGACCGCAGTTCCATCGCCGTACCATAGTGCTTACTCTGAACCACAATGCGCAATGGAACAACAGCAACGACTGGTCTTTTGCTGGTCTAATTTCTACTGACAAAGTAACACAGCAGATTCCCATCTACGAGGGTACTACGCTTATCAACGGCAACGAGCCGGGCGCTTACGACATAGAAGTGTGGTACGATGTCAATAACAACAACGTACTGGATGTTGGAACTGATGTCAAGCTAACAGGCACTAATGAAGTAGTGGACTTTGGCTTCATCGAACCTAACGGCAGTGTGATGCGCAACGTTCTAGTAAAGAACGCTTCGGCTGCACCTATCACCTTGTTTAGCAATTGGCAACTGCCTACTGGTTTCCAACGAGCTGGTAGCGGCAACATCGTAATTCCGGGAGGTCAAACTCGGAGCATTACTATCGAAATGCAAGGCATAGGCAATGCTACACTTAGTGGAGTAGTGCGCATCTTCAATGACTGTGCCAACACAATGGAAAATCCAATTAGAATTAATGTACGTGGCGTAGTAGGCGTGGCATGGAATAGTGAATAGGCGCAAACAGAACAAACACGAAATATTTGCGAGCAACTAAAATACGCTGTCGGTTTTACTGACAGCGTATTTTTTTATGGTACCTCAACTAACTACCGAAAGTTTGTTCAGAACCAGCCTGAAAGTAGCAAAAACAAAAATCCCTTCGAGTAAGAACCCGAAAGGATTTTTTTGTCCAATAAAACGACTACTTCTTGTGGTACTTCCTGAGAAACTTCTCTACGCGTCCTGCAGTAGCAATATAAGCCTTGCCACTACCAGTATAAAACGGATGCGATGCCGAGCTTACTTCGATTTTGACAAGTGGATACACTTTGCCATCTTCCCACACGATAGTATCTTTTGTTTCAACGGTAGAGCGGGTGATAAATTTAAAATTGCTTTGTGTATCCAAGAATACCACTTCGCGATAGTTAGGATGAATGCCCTTTTTCATTTTATAATAGTTTTACTTTGTCTCGGAAAAGCATGCAAAGTTACAAATACGTAGGCAAAACTCTTCATTTATTTCTGCCTATTTGGCAGTTGCACCCTTAGGCGAGCATAGTAAAATGCACCATTGCTGCCCATTTGTACAGGATCCCAAGCCCCTCCCGACTCGGTAAGGCTAGGAGCCGACTGGTCCGGATAAACGTTAAAAATATTATTAACGCCTAGAGCCAGGGCTATTTGCTTGCTGAAAGCGTAGCGCACCCCTATGTCAGTGGTGATTTTAGGAGAGTAAATATCTAAGTCATTCTCATCATAGTTCCAATTGGCGAGAATTACTTCTCCAAATCGCACTAAACGCAGCAATGCACTCCATTTGCCGACAGCATAGTCCAACGTCAGATTGATTTTTGACTGCGGAGCGGCTGCAATAGCAAAGTAACGTTCTCTAAGATCGAAGTAAATGTCTTCTTTGCCAGCAAGACGTGGTGAGGTTTTTACTTGGTCTATGGTCAAGCGGTTGAAGTTAGCAGCCAGCGTGGAAGTGAGTTTGCCTTTTCCTATACTAGCATTGTGAACCACCACTATATCTAAGCCTTGAGTGGTGGTAGCAATGGCATTGGTAAAAAATTGCGCTTTTCCTACTCGCAAGCGGCGCAATTCTTGTCCTATGTCAGGATCTTGGTCACTAAACTGACCTGTTAGCACTACGCGATTGTCAATTTTTGCATAATAACCATCTATAGTAAGGGTTAAATTGTCTAATGGCGTAATGGTAAGTCCTAAACTACCATTGAGTGAGGTTTCTTGTTTAAGGGGTGGAATGCCTAAGGCTCGCGTTACTGGACTATTATTGCGCGCAATCAATACTTCTACGGGCTGGGCGTTGATAAAGTTAGTCACTGTGGAATTAAAGTAGATTTGTGGCAAGGAAGGAGCGCGAAAACCTGTACTTACCGTGCTGCGCAAGGCAATTTTGTCGGTGAAAGCAAAGCGCAGAGCAAGTTTGCCGTTGAGGGTACTGCCAAAGTCGCTGTAATTTTCAAAGCGCACAGCAGCCCCTACCATAAAAGAGCGACTTATATCAGCTTCAGCATCTATGAAGGCACCAATGTTGTTGCGGCTGGCGCGAATTTCATCTGCAGGACGAAATCCAGGGAAGCCTTGCGAACCACCTGGAAAACGCGGATCATAATTATCCCATGACTCTCGCTGACCTGCAACAATGTTGTAATGTTCTAAACGGAATTCAGAGCCGAAAGCAAGGTTTAGGCCTCTGAAAGCATTCTTGAAAAATCGGTTAAATTTTATGCCGCTGTTAAACTGTCCCAATCCAAAGCCTCCTGCGTCAAACTGGCGCGGAGTGGACATTCCCATAGAACGGTTAAGGGTATTGCGCACCGAGTAAAGAAAGCGGTTGTGTCCGTAAGTAGCGTAAAGGTCTACGTCCCAACTCTTGGCTAAGGTGCGAAAACCTGCGGTGTAGCCATGGTCTGTAATATCTGAACCGATAATAGGATCAAAGCCGTTGGGGTAGATAGCGGGTATATTGCGTTCGCTGTCTGGAAAACGCGTCCATGCATAGGCACTTCCTTTGCGGAAATTAGTGCCTCCAAAAGCATACAAATAGCTTTTAGTGCTAACAGGCAAGCGAGCATTAAAGTAAAGAGAAGCATTCCGAATGCGGGGATCTCCGAATTCGCGGCGCGCTAGGTCGTCAGGATGAGTATTAGCGCGATTAGTATGGTCGCGAAAATTAAAATCCCCTGTTAAATTTACAAATCCTTTTTTAGCTAATGTAAAACCATAGTTGGCATTAAGGTTATAATTCTGTCCATCAAAATTTTTATCATCAAAGCGATATTTGGCTTGATGCATGCCAGCATTGGCGTTAAGTGTTAATTCGTTGACCGATTGTTTTAGCACAATGTTGATAACCCCAGCGATGGCATCAGAGCCATACTGTGCAGCGGCTCCATCGCGCAGGATTTCGATCCGTTCAATGGCAGCAATCGGAATGGCATTTAAATCGGTGCCAGTATTTCCTCGTCCTCGCGTGCCATAAATATTGACCAGGGAAGACTGATGCCGTCGCTTTCCATTAATAAGCACTAAAGTTTGGTCTGGTCCCAAGCCGCGCAAGGAAGCAGGGTCCACATGGTCGGTACCGTCGGATCCAGTTTGTCGATTTGAGTTGAAGGAAGGAGCTACAAACTGCAATAATTGGTTGAGGTCTAATTGCCCTGTCTTAGCAGTGATAGTGCTAATATCTATCACATCTATCGGGGCAGGAGTTTCGACAATACTTCGGTTGAGATTTCGCGTGCCTACTACTTCCAGCTCAGCAAGTTGGGTAATGTTTTCTTCCATAGTTACATCTAAAGCAATTCCTTCTGCAGGCACGGTAACTTCTTGGATTTTTACTTCATAACCCACTGAACTAAAACGCACTCGGTAAGTACCTGCTCTTAGGGAAAGACTGTACAGGCCTTCAGCATTGGTAACTGTGTGCTTGTTGGCTTCCAGCACGCTCACGTAAACGCCGGGCAGCGGTTCTCCATTTGGGTTAGTTACTTTTCCCTTGAGTTCCTGTCCATAGAGGTGAGCAATGAAAAATAAAAGAGCTATCGTTGTTAATATGTTTTTCATATGGTGCAAAAATTTAAGAGTTAAACAATTATGAAACCTTGAGCGTCCAAAAATTTAGCCGCGCCAAGCTACAAAGAAAAAATTTTTAAACAATTACTTATCTTTCTTGGACTACTATTGTTTTAGCCCATCGATCCCCTAAACGCTGACGGTTTGTTGAAAATACCATTAAAGCATCCACTAAGTTAAAAATCGGTATTTGCTGGGGAATTCCTCTAACAATTGCCGTTGCCCAATCTCCTGTAATGGGCTTGTAAGTATCTTGTTTGATTACTCTAATTTTTAAGAGCCTCTTGCCTATGCTTTGCCCGTTCAAGGCGGGAATGGCATCTTTAGTAAGATTGTAAATAATGCTAATTAAATATGCTAATTTAATCAGCCTTGCGCTAATAGTTGTTAATAATAATGCCAAAATAAAAATAAAAAAGGCATCTATGAGAGCTTCCAAAAAGCGCTGAGCAGGTGTAGCTAGTACGTATTCCTCTTCCATATGGACAGTGTATTATTGCTCTCAAGTTTGGCAAAAGTTTTTTCTAAAAGCAAATTCGGAAGGTTGAAACTGTATTAAGAACTATTCGTATTAGCTGAAAGTGGTGATATCTATATCAAATTTGCTTCATCGTCAAATTAATAGAAGCAGGGTATTGCCCTGCTCTTATTTATATTATCTCCAATTTGAGTTGCATGTTTTTAGGTGAAAAAATTACTCCCTTGCCAAGTAATTTTGCACTGTGGTGATATGAAAATTTCCAAACTTGGCAAAAAAGTGAAATTTATTGGCTTATTCATATTTTTTACGGGACTGTTATTAGTAGCATTAGGACTGCTGTTGTTTAAGCCAATCGACAAGCGGCACTACAAGGAACAGGATTTTTACTCAAGACAATTACAAGCCATAGAACAACAAGCATGGACCTTAAGCCAAAACACTTGCCAAGCCAAAGCAGGTTGGGCTAAAGTGCCTATTGTGCCTGCCGAGCCCATTGCAATGGCAGGCTATGGCATTAGCCGCGGTGCATTTGAACGCGTTCACGATTCTTTATATGTATACGCAATAGCATGGCAATGCAATAAGCAATGGTTTGCTATTGTTAGTGCGGATTTGCTCATATTTCCGCCTTCGGTAGCTACATGGCTACAAAAGCATTTACTACCGCTTACTGGCATTCTTTTCGAAAATGCACTGCTTACAGCTACTCATACTCACAGTGGCATAGGAGGATGGGCAGGGAATCTGGCGGGCAAGCTAATGGCAGGAGGTTATCGCCATGAAGTAGTAAGAATGATATGCCAAGCCGTTATTGCCGCCTTGCAACAAGCCCAGCGAAGTGCTAGCCATTTGTCCTACGTTGCTTTTGACATGGTCAATTTGCCTGGGTTAATGAGCAATCGCTTGTCTAAGAAACGCCCACCGCCTATTGATGGTTACTTGCGCTGTTTGCAGTTCATTCGTAGAGATAGCGCTCGGGCAATGGTGGTGGCTTACCAAGCCCATGCCATTTGCGTACATCCTCGCCTTTTAGAGCTCAGCCGCGACTATCCTGGCTATTTAATTGATTCCCTTATTCAAAGCCGCAAGGTGGAATTTGCTTTGTTTGCCTCGGGCATGGTAGCCAGCCATGTACCTAATTATAACTGGGGGCTAGATAGTTACGAACTGGCTCGCGATCTAGGAACGCGTCTTGCTGTTCACGCTATCGACCTTGTTAAATCAACAGGAGAACCCTTGTACAAATCAGGTGCTTGGCAAATTCCTCTGTATTTAGGTGATCCACAATTGCGCATTACCGATCACACCGTTTTGCGTCCTGAGGTATTCAACTTAGTTTTTGGTAAACAACCACTTTACCTATCTGTAATGCGTCTCAACAATTTACTTATTCTTGGCTTGCCGTGCGATATCTCTGGCGAATTTGCTTCTGAGTTGATGGCTAAAGCAGCTAACAAAAAGCTCCACCTGCTCATTACTAGCTTTAATGGTGGCTATGTCGGTTATATTACTCCAGATGAGTATTATCATTACTATGCACCCGAAACCCGCGAAATGAATTGGACAGGTCCACACAAAGGCGCTTATTTCGTGGAGATCATAAGTAGAGTGATTGAGTGCCAAACCCCGTGAATTATTAAGACGCTGCTCTCGGTGTTTCTTGCAGGTGTAGTTCTATTTCTCACAAAGGATGAGTGAGAGGGCGGATATTTGTGTTTTCACATTTTTTAAAGAAATTTTAAAAAACATTTCACCGATGTTTTGAGTAGAAGCCTTTGGGCGTTTTGTGCAAAATTTCTAGCAAAATCACCTATACAGTGAGCTTATGAATTCAAAGCAATTAATACCCATTATCAAACGATTAGCAGAACTGATTAAGCATGGAGAAAAGTTGTTTAACTTCTTTGATCCATATGACGATGCAACAGAGTGTGAAGAAGACATAGATAAGTTTATTAATCTACTTACTGATAAAAGTGGGCAGATTGAAATGCTGCTGATGCGCAATAGCATACCGCAACAAAAGATTAAATTGCTCTTCCAATCTGCTCAAATACCTTTGCTAGTATTTGCAAAGCAGCACCAGCATTTTTGTCCTTTGGTAATTGTTAAAAATGAGTACGGTTTTTTGGAAGGCTATCGCTATCAAGCAGATGGAAAGGAAGTATATGAAGAAATTGAGTCGGTAGAGCATTTGGATTTAGCAACAGATAAAACAGGTAATGTAATTTATCTCACTCCCTTTCCTCGTACTTCTTTGTTTTCCGACCAGGAGAACAAGTATCAAGGTAAACACCTTACTCCTATGCAGCGCATGCTCCGCTTATTAAAACTAGAGCAGCGCGATATCTGGTATATTTATTTTTATGCAGTTATCATTGCTGTCATTAGCCTTACTTTGCCCCTGGGCGTTCAGGCAATTATGGAACTGGTAGCAGGGGGAGTGATTTTTAGCTCCATTGTGCTGATTATTGCTTTTGTAATTATAGGAGTGGCAGCAGCGGGCATATTGCAAATCTTGCAGTATCACATTGTAGAAGTCATACAGCGACGCATCTTTGTAAAAGCTGCGTTTGAGTTCAGCTATCGCATTCCCAACGTACAAAGCGAAGCAGTAACCAATCAATACACTCCTGAATTAATGAACCGCTTTTTTGACATTCTCACCATTCAAAAAAGCCTGCCCAAAGTACTCATTGACCTTGCTAGTGCTGTTTTACAAATTGTCTTTGGAATTGTTTTGCTTTCTTTTTATCACCCTGCTTTTCTGGTTTTTGGCTTAGTGCTTGTAGGCATTTTGTCTGCTATATTTTATTTCACTGGTCCAGAAGGTCTTCGCACAAGTATTGTTGAGTCTAAGTACAAGTACAAAGTAGTGCACTGGCTGGAAGAGCTTGCCCGAAGTGTGGAAGCCTTTAAACTGGCAGGTCATACCATACTGCCCCTTAGCAAAACTGAAAACTTGGTCAATAATTACCTGTACTATCGCAAAAAGCACTTTAAAGTACTCATGACCCAGTTTGGCAACGTAGTGGCTTTTAAAACTATTGTAACTGGCGGGCTGCTGGTAATTGGGGTTTCCCTTGTAATTAACCGACAAATTCTACTGGGTCAGTTTGTTGCTTCGGAAATTGTAATCATTCTTATTCTTTCTTCAGTGGAAAAAGTCATTCTCAACATGAGCATTATTTATGATATGCTCACGGCAGTGGACAAAGTGGGGTATGTAACTGATTTGCCCATAGAGCGACAAAATGGCATTACGCTGCCTACTAATGTTATTCAACAAGGGCTTGCAATAAAAATTAGAAACTTGAAATATCGCTATCCCAACAGCAGTAAATACGTACTCAATGGCATTGATTTAGATATCGCTCCTGGGGAGCGCATATGCTTATCTGGCTTCAACAACTCTGGCAAGGACACTTTAGTGCGCATATTTTCAGGTATATTGGATAATTACGAAGGCTTGGTAGCTTACAACAATGTTTCTCTGCGCGATATTAGCCTCAACGCTCTGCGCGATATAGTGGCTTCTAACTTCGCCATCGACAACATTTTCGAAGGCACTATTTTGGATAATATTACTATGGGCAAAGCCTCCATTAGCCTTGATGACGTAGTGTGGGCCTTGGAAAAAGTAGGACTTATAGACCTAGTCAATGAACTGCCTAATGGATTGCAAACCGAGCTAGTAGCGGGGGGCAAGTCCTTTCCCAGCAGTGTGCATGTGCGTCTTACACTTGCTCGATGCATCGCCGAGCGACCTAAATTACTGATTTTAAATGACTTCTTCTCCGTTTTGCAAAAAGATGAAAAACGCAAGCTCCTCAATTTCCTCGTTGACCGCACCAACCCTTGGACGTTGTTGCTTGTTTCTAACGACCCAGTGCTCATGCAAGCATGCGACCGCAACATTATCCTCAAAAATGGACGCATATACTTGGAAGGAACTTACCAAGAACTTCAAAACAATCCTGATTATCAGCAAATAGTATTAAGTTGTTAAATATAAACTTCAGCCCTATGCTAGGCATTTCAAGCCATCGGGAAATAGATGAAAATATTAGCAAGAAATTTTTGAGCACTTCTGACGTACTCCTAATGCCTAAGGCAGCAAAAGTGCTGGCGCACTGGCTGGCAGGAATGGGCACCATTTTTTTCATTGTCTTGTTTCTGCCTTGGCAACAAAACATCCAAGCAGAAGGCAGCGTTACGGCTCTCAACCCAGAAGACCGCCCACAGACAGTGGAATCTGCCATCGCGGGCAGGATTAAGGCATGGCATGTAATGGAAGGGCAGTACGTCAAAGCAGGAGACACTATTTTGGTGCTGGAAGAAATTAGAGAAAAATATTTTGACCCTGAATTGCTCACTCGCTTGCAAGAACAAATAAAGGGCAAAGAAGAAGCCATTGCAGGCTATTTGGGTAAAATAGAAAGCTACAAGGCTCAAATTGCTGCCTTGCAACAAGCCCTCGACCTAAATTTAGCTCAGCAAACCAATAAAATTCGGCAAATGCGCTTGAAAGTTGCCACTGACAGCGCCGAGCTAGAAGCTGAAAGAGTCAATTTGCTCATTGCCAAGCGCCAACAAGAAGCAGGAGAAGAAATGGTGCGCCAAGGGCTCATTGCTTTAATTACCCTTGAAGCGCGGCGAAGCAAACTACAAGAAACCAGTGCCAAAGTAGTATCTGCAGAAAACAAATATTTGCAATCTCAACAAGAACTTATCAACACGCAAATCGAACTGAATGTAAAACGCGCCGAGTACCTAGAAAAAATTTCTAAGGCTCGTTCTGATTTAAACGATGCCCTAGCAGGTCTTGCCAATGCACGGGCAGAGTTGGCTAAGCTCAAAAATGAATATGCTAACATGAAAATCCGCAGCGAGCAATACGTGTGCCGAGCTCCACAAGATGGTATTGTAGTAAAGGCACTTAAGGCAGGGATTGGGGAAACGATTAAAGAGCAAGAACCGGTGGCTACCATCATGCCGGCTAATCCCCAAGTGGCGGTAGAATTGTACGTAAAGCCTATGGATGTACCCCTGCTGTCTGTGGGTAGAAAGGTTCGTTTGGAATTTGACGGCTGGCCTGCTTTGCAGTTTTCGGGCTGGCCTAGTGTGGCAGTAGGTACTTTCGGAGGCCAAATTGCCGTCATAGATGCAGTAGATAGCAAGGATGGCAAGTATCGCGTGCTCGTTAAGCCAGACCCTGAAGATGAGCCCTGGCCTCGACAACTTAGACAGGGATCCGGCGTTCTAGGTTGGGCTATGTTAGATGACGTGCCTCTATGGTATGAAATATGGCGACAACTCAACGGTTTTCCCCCCAGCCTCAAAAAAGCTCCAGACCAACCCACTGATACCCCTGACAAAAAATGAGAAGAGAATCCCATCCATGCATGAGACGGTTTCTCTCTAAGGTATCTGTTGCTATTGCCTGTTTTATTTGCTGGCCAGAAGATAAAATAAAAGCCAGTAGCGACTCCACTTTATTTACTCTCAAAGACCTTTACAGACAACTGGCAATTGGGCATCCCATCGTAAAGCAAGCCAGGCTACTTTCTCAAGTGGGACGCCAAGAAATCCGCCTTGCTCGCGGCTTCTTCGACCCTAAAATAACAGCAAGCCACGAATTGAAAGAATTCAAAAAGCAAACTTATTTCAACAACTTCAGCAGTGAAATTAAAATCCCTACTTGGATAGGCGTAGATTTGAAGGCTGGCTTTGAACGCAATGCTGGCGCATATATCAATCCCAAAGAAAATACTCCGCCCACAGGATTGCTCTATGCAGGGCTGGGAATACCAATTGCTCAAGGATTGCTTTTCGACCAACGGCGTGCTGTTTTGCAACAAGCCCAGTACATGAGCCAAATCCTAGAAGCAGAACAAATCAAGATAATTAATAAAATAGTTCTAGAGGCTACGAAAGACTATTGGCAGTGGTACGCTGCTTACAGACAATTACAACTGGCTCGCAAGGGAGTGGAGCTGGCGCAAATAAGATACCATGCCGTCAAAATGCGCATTGCACAAGGGGACTTAGCTGCTATCGATTCTGTAGAAGCAAAAATTACCGTCCAGGAGCGCCAAGTAGCTCTTAACAATAGCCTCGTTTCCTGGAATAACGCTCGTTTAATTCTCTCTACTCATTTGTGGGATCAAGACGATCAACCTCTTGAACTGCCAGAAAATGCTTTCCCTGCTCTCTACCTAAACGAACTAGAAAGCACGGAGCCTTTAGAAACCCTGTTGCAATATGCCCGCGAAAATCATCCCGAGCTTGTCAAGCTAGATTTGAAAATCAAACAGCTAGAAGTAAGCCGGCGCCTGGCAATAGAAATGCTCAAACCCACTATTAACTTGAATTACAACTTTTTAGCCCACTCGCCTTTTTTTGACGAATCCAATGCAGGGGCATTTTTCCGAAACAACTACAAGTATGGCATTGATTTTTCCTTTCCCTTATTTTTGCGAAAAGAAAGGGCAAAACTGGCGCAAATAAACCTAAAGCTCAAACAAAGTCGGCTTGAATTGTCGCAATTAAACCGCGAAATCCTTAACCAACTGAATGCTATTTATAATGAGCTAATTAATCTTCGCCAACAGATCACTTTGCAGGAACAGATGGTAAACAATTATCAACGTTTGCTCAATGGAGAGCAAATTAAGTTCTTCAATGGCGAAAGTTCTTTGTTTTTGGTCAACAGTCGCGAGGCTAAATTGCTAGAAGGAGAGCAAAAATTAATTGACTTCCAATTTAAATATGCCAAAACTTTCACTGAACTGCTCTGGGCAGCAGGCAGAAATCCAGCAGGCGATATGATAGACTAATTACTCCACTGTTAAATAATCCAAAACTTAGTACTTCTCTGCACGGGTAGAACTAACTTTGAAATCTTATCAACAAAGATGGTTAGACGTATTGTAGCAAAAATGAATCGCGTTACAATTTTTTTGTGCTCGGCTAGTGTGCTATTGGTCTCTTGCTGGAAAAGTGGCAACAGGCAAAATAACACCACTGCCCTTATTGAGGGGAAAATAACCCACCCCCAGCCAGGCAAAATGGTTTACCTTCTTCGGCAGGGAGTAGATAAAAATCAACTTATCGACTCGGTGCGCCCTGATGAAAACGGCAATTTTCGCATCACCTTGCCTATTACCTCGCCTGCTTTTTATTCTTTGAATTTGTACAATGTGCAATTTATCGATCTTGTACTTGCCCGTCCAGAAACCATTCAAATTCAGGCGGCAGGACAAATGGAGGGAGATTTCAAAATAACTGGCTCGGCAGATACAGAGTATTTGCTTGAGTTTTACGAACTGGAAAAATCTTTTCGCAAAAAGATCGATAGCCTCCAGGAGCTGATTTTAAAAGGCAAGGCAGAGCGCCAACAACTCATGTCCACCTACAATGCTATCGCTTCCCAAACTATTACTCAAGTAAAGCAACTTATACGAAATAATCCGCCTTCTATTGCTGCCATTGTGGCGGCAGGCGCTCTGGATCCAGATAAAGAATTTGCCTTTCTCAAACAATTGCACCAACAGTTAGCAGAGCTGTATCCAGACTCAGAATACGTGCTGGACTTTGGCAAGCGACTGGAAGAAATTAGCAAAACGGTTATCGGGCAACCTGCGCCAGAAATTGCTTTGCCTGACCCAGAAGGAAAAGAAATACGACTTTCTTCCCTGCGTGGCAAATACGTGCTGATTGACTTTTGGGCTTCTTGGTGCGGACCTTGTAGAAGAGAAAACCCCAATGTAGTGCGCATTTACAACCGCTTCAAAGACAAAGATTTTGAAATTTTAGGCGTATCCCTCGACCGCGATAAAGAGCAATGGCTTAAAGCAATCAAGGAAGACGGTCTGCACTGGATTCACGTTTCGGACCTCAAATTCTGGCAGTCTGCTGTTGTGCCTTTGTACCGCATTCAAGGCATTCCCATGACCGTGCTAGTGGATAAAAACGGCATTATCATAGACAAAAATTTGCGCGGACAAGCTCTAGAAGAAAGATTAGCAGAACTGTTGCAGTAAGAACTTGCACCATTTCTCAACACTCTACAACTCTTTTTAACCCTGCAGAGCGTATTTCTTCTACGCTGCAACAACCTGCCAGTGCCATTGTGAGCTCAAAATCGGCAAGGAAGTGCCGCAAAAGTTCTTCTACGCCTTCTTTTCCTCCGATGGCAAGGGCAAAGGCATACGGTCTGCCAATGCCTACTGCAGTAGCTCCCAGTGCAATAGCTTTAAAAGCATCTGCTCCTGAGCGAATACCGCTGTCCATCAACACAGGGATTTTTCCTTCCACCGCTTTGACAATTTCCGGCAAGGCATCGATAGCTCCGATGGCGCCATCTACTTGCCTACCTCCATGATTAGAAACCATAATTGCATCTACGCCTTCATCTATGGCACGGCGGGCATCTTCAGGATGCAGGATGCCCTTTAACACGATAGGAAGGGAGGTAATTTGTCGCAAAAAACCCAAGTTATCCCATGTAAGAGAAGGACGAGAATAAATATTGACAAACAAGCGCACTGCCGCCCTTGGCAAAGGAGAGAAAAAGTTAACTATTGGATTGCCTGGAAAGGTCTTTGCCATTTTCCACAAACCTGCCATTGCTTTCAAGGTAGGCTTAGGTTTTGTTTCCAAAGGCTGGGGTTGACGCATTTGCTCTTGAGCCAGGCGCATGAAAACAGGATCAGAGGTGTATTGGGCAATCCCCTTGCCTTCCATAAATGGCAAATAGCCCAAATTTAAATCGCGTGGGCGCCAGCCTAGCATAGTAGTATCAAGAGTTACTACAATGGCTTGGCATCCGCTTTTTTCAGCCCTTTGTACCAAACTAGCCACTAGTTCATCGGACTTGCTCCAGTAAAGTTGAAACCATCGTGGAGAGTTGCCCATCACAGCAGCTGTTTGCTCCATAGGCACAGATGCTTGATTAGAAAATATGAAAGGGACGCCCATCGAAGCGGCTGCTTGGGCTACTGCTAAATCAGCTTCGGGATGTACCATTTCTAACACCCCTATGGGGCTGAGAAGAAAAGGAGAGGGAAGGGTTTTGCCAAAAATGGTAACGCTTGTGCTGCGGTGTTCTACATTGCGCAGCATGCGAGGTAAGATGTGCCAACGCGCAAAGCCACGTCGGTTGGCTTCCATAGTTTTTTCCAGCCCAGCACCACCAGCAATGTAGGCAAACGCCTCTTGAGACATGGCTGCTTTGCCTTTTTCGTAGAGTTCTTGCCAACGCGCTGGCACAATGGGTGTTCTGCCAGCAAAACCATTCACGTAAATGTGCCGCTGCCACTGGAGAGCTGAAAATTTACTCGTCATCTTTATACTTTGCATTGGTCGCTTTCAAATATAGACAAAGGTGGTTACTGTGCAATCTACTCTGGGTAAACGGCAAGCACATTTTTGGAAATCAGCGAGTTGGTGGTTTATTTTGCGAGCGTCAAAATTTTTTAACCTCATCACTACAACAAAAAAACATATTGGCATGGAAAACTTAGTTTATCTTCTACCAGCACTGGGTATTGCAGGTCTGTTGTATGTTTTTCTTCGTTCAGCTTGGATAAGCAAGCAAGATGCAGGAAATGCTAAAATGCAATCCATCGCGGCGCGCATTGCAGAAGGAGCCATGGCTTTTTTAAAGGCAGAGTACAAGGTATTAGCCGTTTTCGTAGGTGCCATCGCTATCGTGTTGGGTATTACTGCCAATGAGCAAACTTCTTCGCCCTTAGTGGCTCTTTCTTTTGTGTTAGGGGCGCTCTCTTCTGCTTTGGCAGGATTTATAGGTATGCGCGTGGCTACCAAGGCTAATGTACGCACTACGGCTGCTGCCCAAATAGGGCTTAGCAAAGCTCTTAAAGTAGCTTTTGCGGGAGGCTCTGTCATGGGCATGGGTGTAGTAGGGCTCGGCGTGCTGGGGTTGAGTTTACTTTTTATTCTCTATAGCCACTTATTTGGCAGTAATGATTCTGTTTCTGTAACCCGCGTTATTACAGTAATGACGGGCTTTTCCTTTGGTGCTTCCTCTATTGCTTTATTTGCTCGTGTGGGAGGAGGTATTTACACCAAAGCTGCTGACGTGGGAGCAGACCTGGTAGGAAAAGTAGAAGCGGGAATTCCTGAAGACCATCCGCTCAACCCTGCTACTATTGCAGATAATGTAGGAGATAATGTGGGTGACGTAGCGGGAATGGGAGCAGATTTATTTGAAAGTTACGTAGGCTCTATCATTGGTACAATGGTACTGGGAGCAGCCTTTATCACTAATGAGTTTATTGGACTAGACAAAACCTTCAACGGACTTTCAGCAGTTTTGCTGCCACTAATGCTGGCAGGAGCAGGAATTCTGGTTTCTATCATCGGAACATTTTTCGTAAGAGTGAAAGAGGGAGGCAATCCTCAAAAAGCACTTAACTTAGGCGAATTCGGTTCCTCAGCCATCATGCTTGTGCTTTCCTACGTTATTATTACCGCAGTACTGCCTGAAAAATGGATATTTAAAGATCCTTTGTACAACAGCACACGGGAACTTACTTCACTGGGCATTTTTATTGCCACTGTAATAGGGCTTATCGGGGGAGTACTAGTGGGGGTTATCACCGAGTATTACACTGGTATGGGCAAACGCCCAGTGCTTTCTATTGTGCGCCAATCCGTAACTGGACCAGCTACTAACATTATTGCTGGGTTAGGCGTAGGAATGATGAGCACTGCCCTGCCCGTGCTAATTATTGCTATTTCCATTGTATTAGCCTTTCATTTTGGGGGGTTGTACGGCATTGCTATTGCTGCGGTAGGAATGCTTTCTAATTTAGGAATTCAATTGGCGGTAGATGCTTACGGACCTATTTCAGACAATGCCGGTGGAATTGCCGAGATGAGCGAACTGCCCAAAGAAGTGCGCAGCCGCACCGATAAACTCGATGCAGTAGGCAACACCACTGCTGCCATCGGTAAAGGATTTGCCATCGCTTCAGCAGCTTTGACTGCTCTGGCTCTTTTTGGTGCTTACATGACTGCTGCTGAGTTACCCGCTATTGATATTTCCAAAGCTAGTGTAATGGCAGGTCTACTCATTGGAGGCATGTTGCCTTTTGTCTTTTCTGCCTTGGCGATGGGAGCAGTAGGACGAGCAGCTATGTTCATGATTGAGGAAGTTCGTCGGCAGTTCAATGAAATTCCTCAGTTAAGAAAGGCGCTTGAAGTCATGCGTCGCAATGGCGACAAAGACCAAAAAGACTGGAGCGAAGCCGACCGCAAAGCCTTCCAAGAAGCTGACGGAAAAGCACAATACGGCAAATGTGTAGAAATTTCCACCCAAGCTGCTATCCGACAAATGGTATTGCCCGGACTATTAGCAGTAGCAGCACCAGTAGTCATTGGTCTACTTCCTGGAATGGGAAAAGAAGCGCTAGGGGGGCTTCTGGCAGGTGTAACCGTTTCAGGAGTGTTGTTGGCTATCTTTCAGTCCAATGCTGGCGGGGCGTGGGATAATGCCAAGAAGAGCTTTGAAGAAGGAGTAGAAATTAACGGGCAGAGGTATTACAAGAAATCAGATCCGCACAAAGCTGCTGTGGTAGGCGACACCGTGGGCGACCCCTTCAAGGATACCTCAGGACCTTCTCTTAATATTTTGCTCAAACTCATCTCGATTGTAGCCTTAGTGATGGCGCCATTTATCAAGTAACTAAAAGTGATTTAAACTTTGCGCAGAGATGCTTCTTTAGGTATCTCTGCTTCATTTTTTTTAATTGTGCGGTAAAATTGCTCTTGGTTGTTAAGCTAACCTAGCCTCAATTTTTAATACAACGGCTTCAATTTTTGCTTTTTGCAACGATGACCAAATGAAATTTTGAGCTGAATGTAGAAGGTATTTCTTCTGAAGCCTTTTCCCGTTTGCTATTCATCGGACTCAATAAGCCGATAGCGAATAAACTTATATATTTCGCCTAGCCAAAAAATTCCAGAAGCCGCTAATACCAAGCTAATAAACTCATCAGCTGGAATAGGTTGGAAGTGAAACATCTTCGCCAAGAAAGGCACCTCAATAATGGCTATTTGGACTGCAATAGAAATCAAAAGGGCTACATTGATGTAACTGTTGGTAAACAACCCTATTTGAAAAATGGAAAGTTTTAGCGAACGCATATTGATAACGTTGTATATCTGACAAAATGCCATGATCACAAAAGCAGCCGAACGGGCTTTTTCAATTCCTTCGGTCATGAACCATTTAAAAGCTATGATGGTGAGCAAGGTCATCAAGCTGGCATTAATCAACAAAAACGGCAAAACTTCTGCATTGAGGATGTTTTCCTTGGGATCAATGGGTTTTTGTTTGAGTACTTGGCCATGTCCTGCCTCGGTGGCTAGAGCAATATCGCTTACTCCATCTGTTACTAAGTTCATCCATAAAATTTGAGTGGCAGTCAGCGGAACGGGCAAGCCAGAAAGAATAGATACTACTAATGTAATGATTTCAGCAAAATTGGTCGTGAGTAGATAAAAACTAGTTTGGCGAGCATTGATAAATACGATGCGTCCTTCTTCTACAGCGCTTACGATGGTGGAAAAATTATCATCTGCTAGTACCACTTTTGCAGCCTCGCGAGCAACATCCGTTCCCATGATTCCCATAGCTACCCCTACATCGGCTTTTTTAAGGGCTGGGGCATCGTTTACTCCATCGCCTGTCATGGCAATCAACTCACCTCTGCGTTGTAGAGTTTCTGCAATGCGCAGTTTCATTCCAGGAGTAAGTCGGGCAAATACGTTGGTGGTGTACACTGCCTGTTCAAATTCTTTTTCATCTAGTGCCAGTAATTGTTGTTCAGTGAGGGCAAGAGCTTGGTGAGGTGTGTGACTGTCGATAATACCAGTAGCACGGGCAATGGCAAGAGCGGTATTGATGTGGTCGCCTGTTGCCATGATGACGCGGATGCCAGCTTGTTTACAAGCCGCTACTGCTTGGTTAACTTCTGGTCGGGGAGGATCTATCATGCCCACCATGCCAGCAAAAATTAAATTGTTTATTTCTTGTTCGTCGATGCGTTGGGTTTGAAAAGGTTCCTCGCGCCAGGCAAGGGCAAGTACCCTCATAGCCTCCATCGACCAAGCATCTATCTGCTGTTTAAGTTGATGCATCCATGCTTCATTTAATGGCAAAATGCCTTCAGGAGTGGCTAAAAAGGTCGATCTGGCAAGAACTTTTTCAGGGGCGCCTACAACAAGGAGTTGTTTTTTGCCTTGATTGTTCACCAGCGTAGCCCTCATTTTCATGTTGGAGTTAAAAGGCAAGTCATCTATTTTCTCAATGCTGGGGTCATGACCTGGGAAAAAACCTCCTTTGTGAGCCAGCACTAGCAGGGCTCCCTCTGTGGGATCCCCTACCAAACGATAGACATTTTTTTCTTTATCATGCTGGATGTCAGAATTATTGCTCCATCCGCATATGATGAGTAGTTGCCTAAGAAGAGGTATTTCCCTAGGCTCAACAACTGTTTGTCCATGCATGAAATTGCCAATAGGAGACCAGCCTTGACCAGTAACTTGCCATTCAGGCATGTTGGGCACGAGTACTTTGCAAACGGTAAGGGTGTTTTGGGTCAAAGTACCCGTTTTGTCAGTGATGATAGTGGTTACAGAGCCTAAGGTTTCTGTAGCGGTAAACTCGCGAATGATGGCATTGCGTTTAGCCATGCGATTGGCACCAATGGCAAGCACGATGGCAAGCACAGCGGGCAAACCAGCAGGAATAGAAGAAACTAAAGCGGCAATAGCTACTAGCAGCACTTCATCTAAGGGAGTTTTTTGGTAAAAGTAAGCGATGCAAAAAAGCAAGATAGCGCTAAAGATGGCTATCAATGCCATTTGCTTTGCCAAGGCGTCAGTCTTCTTTTGGAAGTTAGTCTTTTCAGGCTTGATTTGGCTTAAAGTAAGAGCAATTTCACCAATGGCAGTATTGATCCCTGTAGCTGTTACGACGGCTTTTCCAAAACCTGCTGCGATGAAAGTTCCTTTGTAGAGCATGTTGCGCCTATCTGCCAGAGGAGTATCAACGGGGAGGGGTTCTACGCTCTTTTCCACTGGAACGGATTCTCCTGTTAAGGGAGCTTCTATGGCGCGGAGATTTTTGCTTTCTATCAAACGACCATCTGCAGGGATGCTATCGCCTTCTTCCAAAATGATAATATCTCCTGGAACTAGTTCTCGCGCTGGCAAGGTGATTCTTTGTCCATTTCTCAAGACTTTTGCCGAAGGCACTAGCAAACTTTTAAGGGCAGCTACGGCATTGGCAGCGCGCAAATCTTGAGAAAATCCAATAGTAGCATTAATGATGATCACAGCCAGAATTACATAAGTATCCACTTGATGACCAGTAATCCACGAGATAGCAGCCGCGCCCACTAGTACAAATACAAGCAAGCTGTTGAACTGTTTGAGGAACATTAACAGAAGACTTTCTCTGCTCGCTTGGGGAATTTCGTTATACCCATATTGATTTCTTCGCAATTGGACTTGTTTATCGGACAAACCCTCGGGGCGGGCATGCAGGTGTGCTAAGGCTTGAGAAACCTCAAGGGCATGATATTGCATAACTGAAGTTTGAATGTTTTCGTGCAAAATTTAGCCAAACTTTTAAAAAGTGCGCCATTATTTGCTATATTCGTAACAACATAACAAACCATCAACTAAACAGAAGCTCTATGGCTAGCAGTAAATTTATTATCTACAAGGGTGTGGAGGTGCTTTACACGGATTTGAGCAACGCCTCGCCTGAAGAAGCAATAGAAAGTTTGAAACAACTCCGCAAAAATTCGCTTTCTCGCCCTTTGGGTTCGGTCCTGAGCATAATGAACGTAAGCAATACGCGCTACAACAGCCAACTAATTTCTTATGCCAAAGATTTAGCTCGGGAGAATAAACCACAAATACTTGCTGCTACTATCTTTGGCTTTAATGATTTTACTCAACTTATGCTCAAATCCATTTTGCTTTTTGCTGGAAGGCGGGACATTAAACTTACCAATTCCTTTGAAGAAGGCATCGAATGGCTTTTGCAACGGTACTACGCCACGGCAAAAGTTCGTAAAGCAAACTAAACCTTTTTTAACAGCGCAGAGGCTCTTCCGCTAAAGTTTTGCATAAATTTGCTTACTGATGAAACCGTTGTGAATAGATGAAAAAAACTGCGCTGTTTATTGTCGCCTGTTGGGCTCTAAATATTGCAATAGCTCAACAAAACTGTGAGCAATGTCTTCCCAAGCAAACTACCCCTGCTGATTTTTGTTATGCTTCTCCTTCTTTTAGTGGATTATGTGCGCGTTTTGCACAGAAACAAGATTTTTTCTTGTTGCTCAATGGAAAACTTGCCCGCAAAGTGAAAGTTGGCAAGTCTAATGACATGGGGTATTTACTCGATATTGCCAACGATAAAAATTTGAAAATCAGTGCAGTGGAAATGCTCTTTATTCAACAAGCACTACAAGAGTGGGCAAAGGCAGAACGGCGTTTAGGATTTGTATTCCAGCCTAGTGGATTGGGCATTAGAATTCTCAAAGAAGGACAAGGAGAGTTCCCCGCCAATGGAAAAAACGTTCGTGTGCATTATACGGGATACTTAGAAGACGGTACTAAGTTCGACAGCTCTGTAGATCGCAACCAGCCATTTTCTTTTACTTTAGGGACAGGGCAAGTGATCAAGGGTTGGGATGAAGGAATTGCTAAGTTAAAAGTCGGCACTAAAGCAATTTTGCTCATTCCGCCAGATTTGGGTTATGGTCCTTATGGAGCAGGTGGCGTAATTCCTCCTAATGCAACTTTGTTTTTTGAAGTAGAAGTGCTGGGAGTGGAATAACGACTGATGCATGTTGAAGGAAATTACTGGGAAAACGCCCAAGTCATTAGGGTATTACTTTCCTGCAGAATGGTCAAGGCATCGCGCTACATGGCTTAGCTGGCCCCACAAAGAAGCCTCTTGGCCTGGGAAAATTGACGCGATATTTCCCGTTTACGCTGAGTTTGTCAAGGCACTTGCCAGTGGTGAGCAGGTGCACATCAACGTCAACGATCAAGCCATGAAGCATTTTGCCACAGAGCAACTCCAAGCTGTTGGAGCAAATTTGGAAGCGATACATTTCCACTTTTTTCCAACAAATGATGCTTGGTGCCGCGACCATGGCCCTGCTTTTGTAATTAATCCCGAAGCCGAAGCTCCCAAAGCCATTGTAAAGTGGAACTACAATGCCTGGGGAGGCAAGTATCCTCCTTATGACTTGGATAATCAAATTCCAGTGCGCATTGCTGAGTACCTCGATTTGCCTTTGTTTCGCCCTGACATTATCATGGAAGGCGGCGCAGTGGATTTCAATGGGGAAGGTACCGTGCTTACTACTACCTCTTGCCTGCTCAATCCTAACCGAAATCCTCATCTTTCTCAAGAGCAAATCGAGTGGTATTTGGCAGAATACTACGGGATAGAACAAGTCCTTTGGCTAGAAGAGGGCATTGCTGGAGATGATACCGATGGACATGTAGATGATATTGCTAGATTTGTCAATTCCCATACAGTGGTAGCCGTAGTAGAACACAACTCCACTGACGAAAATTACGCTCCTTTGCAAAATAATCTTAAAAAACTTAGCAAAATGCGTTTGCTGAATGGAAAACTGCTAGACGTGATAGAACTTCCCATGCCTGAGCCAGTAGTTTACCAAGGAATGCGCTTACCTGCTTCGTATGCTAATTTTTATATTGCTAATGCCGTAGTGGTAGTGCCTACCTACCGCTGTCAGCAAGACGATCAAGCCCTTGAAATACTCCAAAAGTGCTTCCCAGAGAGGCGCATTATTGGATTGGACTGCACTGATATCATCTGGGGATTAGGAGCTTTTCATTGTCTTAGTCAGCAGGAGCCCGAGGTAGTATGAATTTTCCAGCCATTTCTGTAGTCATTCCCCTTTACAACGAATCTTTAAATATTGAACCCTTGTATAAGCGGCTTACTGCTGTGATGCAGGGCTTGCAGTTGAGTTATGAGTTAATTTTTGTCAATGATGGCAGTAGGGACAACACCTTGGAAGTAGTGCGCAGCCTTGCCGCAACACATCCAGAAGTAAAATATATTGACTTAAGTCGAAATTTTGGGCATCAAATAGCAGTAAGTGCAGGGATTGATGCGGCTTGTGGTCAAGCAGTGGTTATCATCGATGCTGATTTACAAGACCCTCCCGAGTTGATCAACGCCATGTATGCCAAAATGAAGGAAGGTTATGAAGTGGTTTACGCCAAGCGACGCCAGCGCAAGGGCGAAAGTTTTATGAAATTACTCACGGCGCGTTTATTCTATCGCTTGTTGGCAGCTATTACCACTATCGATATTCCCCTTGACACGGGAGATTTCCGCATTATGGATAAAAAAGTAGCCGATGCCTTGCGCCAAATGCCAGAAAATCACAAATTCCTGCGAGGTCAAATTGCCTGGATAGGTTACCGCCAAACCTACATAGAATACGACCGCGACCAGCGCCATGCAGGCAAAACAGGATATACCTACTCAAAAATGATTCGCTTTGCCTTAGACGGCATTACAGCTTTTTCAAACTTTCCCATTAAGTTGGTTACTTTCATGGGCTTTAGCGTTTCGATGATTGCTTTCATCTTCGCTTGCATTTCTTTGTACATTAGATATTTCACTAATTTGCCTGTGGAGCGCGGCTGGACCTCTCTCATCATTGCTATTTTGTTTTTAGGCGGGGTTCAATTAATTAGCATCGGCATTTTAGGCGAGTACATCAGTCGGATTAATACTGATGTAAGGAGGCGTCCCTTGTACTTTATTCGCGAGACCAATATCCCTTCCTTGCTAAACCCGTAGCTTTGCACACTATTTGCTGTTTTTTTTCGTTCTTTGCAGGGAATGGCAAAAAACTTGTTAAAAAATAGTTGTATTTGCATGGCGGAATCAAAGTCCTTTTGTTATATGAATAAAGCCCTTCGTTTTTCTGCCACCTTTGCCTTAGCAAGCGTTGTAATGTTCGCTCTTCTGCAGTGTGGTGGCAAAAAGCCTACAAGTGTGGATCCAGGTAAACAGTCCACTACTACTGGATTGAAATACAGCACCGGCGGAAAAAACAAAAACAACGAGTTTGCAGTGCGCAAGTTCAAAGGACAGCCAGAAGGTCCTAATTTGGTGTACATTGAAGGAGGTCGCCATATTCTAGGAGCCCACGAAGAGGATGTGCCCCTAACGCGCGATAACATTGAACGCACTGTTACAGTAGCCTCTTTCTACATGGACGAAACTGAAGTGGCGAATATTCACTGGCTTGAATACTTGCACTACGTACGCGACTCTGGCGAGCAGTACTACACAGAAGCCCTGCCCGATACGACAGTATGGGCGGCAGAGCTGGCATTTAATGACCCGTATATAGACCATTACTTGCGCTATCCTGGTTTCCGCTTCTTCCCAGTAGTAGGAGTTTCTTGGCGGCAAGCAGTAAACTACTGCGTATGGCGCACAGAGGCAGTTAATCGCGGTCTTGCCCTCAAGAATGGTAACAAGGAAGAAAAAGCCGCCGCCAAAGCAGGGGAACGCATTCCACTGGAAAGTGGCATAGTACTCCCTGGCTACCGCTTGCCTACTGAAGCAGAATGGGAATACGCTGCCAAAGGGTTGATAGCCACCCAATACTTGGACGAAATGCAGGACTATAGCCGACTCTATCCCTGGGACGGACATTCTTTGCGCAATCCTTATGGACGGCATATGGGCGAATTTCTCGCTAATTTCAAGCGCGGCCGAGGTGACTATGCTGGCATCGCTGGAAAGCTCAACGATGGCGCCATGATTACAGAATGGATCTATGCCTACCCACCCAATGATTACGGATTGTATAACATGGCAGGCAATGTAAACGAATGGGTAGAGGATATTTACCGACCCCTATCTTTTGAGGATGTAAGCGATTTAAACCCTGTCCGTACAGATGGCAAGGGATTGCATTTTGCAGGTGGTTTTCGTCCCAAGAATGCGGACTACCTCGACCCTGCTTCCTATTATAACAAGCGCGACTTTTTTAGTATCATAGACAACAAGCAACGCGTTTACAAAGGCGGTTCTTGGAAAGACGTAGCTTATTGGCTGGCAATAGGTACGCGCCGCTTCCTAGATGAAGATTCTGCTACTGCTACTATTGGTTTTCGTTGTGCCATGATTCGCGCCGGAGGCAATAAATAAAAATTTTGGCTTGAGTGTACTATCTTATGAGCTACTCGCACAAACGAGTAGCTTTTTTGTTTGCTATGCAAAAGCGCGTTCTAATTGTAGACAAAATGCACGACTCTCTTTCTGAGTTGCTTTTACAGGCAGGGTTTACTCCTGATTACCAGCCCTTGATTACTCGCTCTGAAATTTTGCGCATCATTTCATCTTATCAAGTAATAGTGATTCGCTCCAAAACGCCAGTGGATAGAGAATTAATTGACAAAGCTACTTCTCTCCAAGTGGTGGCGCGTGCAGGCTCCGGCACTGACCAAATAGACACTGATTTGCTCTCTCAGCGCGGTATTCAGCTAATTACGGCTCCTGAGGGTAACTGCGATGCTGTAGCAGAACACGCTTTAGGAATGCTTCTAGCCCTGATGAATAAAATGCTCCTGGCTGATCGTCTTGTACGGCAAAAAATTTGGCAGCGCGAAGCCCATCGCGGATACGAGTTGATGGGGAAAACCGTCGGCATTATCGGGTATGGACATACGGGACGGGCATTTGCCCGCCGTTTAAGTGGTTTTGGCTGCCTTGTGCTGGCTTACGACAAATACAAGACAGGTTTTTCCGATGCTTTCACCCGTGAAGCCTCCTTAAGTGATCTGCTGCAACATGCCGATGTACTTAGCTTGCACATTCCTTTAACTTGGGAAACACGTGGTTGGATAAATGAGGATTTTCTAGATCAATTTGCCAAACCGATTTGGCTAATCAATACCTCGCGCGGAGAAATTGTGCCCTTTATTGCTTTGCGCCGAGGACTTCAAAAGGGAAAATTGCTAGGAGCTTGTTTAGATGTATTAGAACAAGAGTCCCTCGAACGGCTTACCGCTGAGCAAGCTGTTGACTTTGAATGGCTTGCTGCCCAACCTAATGTGATTTTTACTCCTCATGTGGCAGGTTGGACCCACGAGTCCTATCAGCGAATTAATCGCGTACTGGTGGATAAACTCACGCGGCTTATGGCTTAAATGCGTATTTTTGTAAAACCTTTATAAAGCCCAATTCAAACGCACATCGGAGATGATACGCACCGAAGCCGCTGCCCTTACTTTTTCTCTTACCCGAGAGGAAATTCTCAAAGATTATCGCATTGCTTGCGAAAGCCGCCATGCGAGCTTAATAGGTCGCAAGGAAGTGTTTATGGGAAAAGCTAAGTTCGGCATTTTTGGCGACGGCAAAGAGATTGCACAAATTGCCATGGCAAAAGCCTTTCGAAAAGGCGATTTCCGTGCTGGCTACTACCGCGACCAAACGTTTATGCTTGCTCTCGGTGCATTGACCTTAGAAGAGTATTTCGCTCAACTCTACGCACACACCGATATAAAATTTGAACCAGCTACTGGCGGGCGCTGCATGAATGGGCATTTTGCCACGCGCAGCCTAGACCAGCAAGGCAAGTGGAAAAACCTCATGGACCAGTACAATTCCTCTGCTGATATTTCCTGTACTGCAGGGCAGATGCCTCGGCTGGTAGGACTGGCATTTGCCTCTAAACTTTACCGTCATAATCCCCAATTAGCGCACCTTACTCAGTTTTCCCATAACGGCAATGAAGTGGCTTTTGGTACTATTGGCAATGCTTCTACCTCTGAAGGATTGTTCTTTGAAGCTATTAATGCCGCTGGTGTATTGCAAATTCCGATGGTGATTTCTATCTGGGATGATGGATATGGCATTTCTGTACCCCAAGAATATCATACAACTAAGGGCGATATTTATAAAGTTCTATTAGGCTTTCAGCGCACCGAAAAAGAACCTGGCTTTGAAATGTTTCAAGTGAAGGGGTGGCAGTATGATGAACTTTGCCAAGTGTATCAAATAGCAGCTGATATTGCCCGCCGCCAGCACGTACCTTGCCTAATTCATGTTACGGAAATGACTCAGCCACAAGGTCACTCTACTTCGGGCTCGCACGAGCGCTATAAGTCCAAAGAAAGGCTAGCGTGGGAAGCCGAGTACGATTGCATCCGACAAATGAAGCTCTGGATAATTACCAATGGCTACGCTACCGCTGAAGAGCTAGAAGAAATAGACCAAAAAGCAAAGCAGCGGGCTAATGAAGCCAAGAATAACGCTTGGAAAGCCTATGTAGAGTCCATGAAAGCTGACCAGCAAGAAGTGCTGCGCTTGCTTTCAGAAGCCGCAGAGTCCTGCAATGACCCTTCTATAAAAGAAGAGTTACACGCTATTCGCTCTGAGTATGTTCGCACTATCCATCCCATTCGGTTGGATGCCATGAAGGCAGCTAAGCATGGCTTACGCGTTCTACGCGGTCAGGATTTGCCTGCCCGCCGAGAGCTGATTCAATGGGTGGAGAAAGCAACCCGAGAGAACGAAAGGCGTTTTAGCTCGCATCTTTATAGTGAATCGGAGGAGTCTGCACTTAACGTACCAGAGGTAAAGCCCATTTATTCGGATAAATCGCCATGGGTAGATGGTCGCCAAGTGTTGCAAGCTTGCTTCGATGCCATGCTTGCGCGCGACCCTCGCGTTTTTGCCATCGGGGAAGATGTGGGCAAAATCGGTGATGTAAATCAAGGTTTTGCGGGGCTGCAGGCAAAATACGGAAAATTGCGCGTAGATGATACAGGCATTCGCGAAGCTACTATTATTGGACAAGGCATCGGAGCGGCTTTGCGCGGCTTGCGTCCCATTACTGAAATCCAATACTTAGACTATCTGCTCTATGCCCTGCAAACCCTTTCTGATGACCTGGCATGCTTGCACTACCGCACTGCTGGAGGACAAAAAGCCCCCTTGATTGTCCGCACGCGTGGGCATCGCCTGGAAGGCATTTGGCATTCTGGTTCTCCTATTAGCATGATCTTAGGTAGCTTGCGCGGGATGTATGTACTAGTGCCGCGCAACATGACCCAAGCCGCTGGCATGTATAATACTCTTCTCTTGGGCGACGATCCCGCCTTGGTAATTGAATGCCTCAACGGATATCGCCTCAAAGAACGCCTTCCAGATAACATTGGCGAGTTTACTGTCCCTTTAGGAGTGCCAGAAATCATTCGGCAAGGCAGAGATGTAACAGTGGTAACCTATGGTTCTATGTGCCGCATCGTGATGCAAGCTGCTGAAGACCTGGCTAAGGTAGGCATTGAAACAGAGGTAATTGACGTACAAACATTGCTTCCTTTTGATAGGTTTGGCATCATTGGGCAATCGGTGCGCAAAACTAACCGCGTCATCTTTGCCGATGAAGATGTACCTGGAGGTGCTTCGGCTTACATGATGCAGCAAGTAGTTGATAAACAGGATGTTTATTATTATCTAGACGCCAAGCCCGTTTGCATTTCAGCCAAACCACACAGACCACCCTATGGCTCCGATGGAGACTATTTCTCAAAACCCAACCCAGAAGATATTTTCGATGCTGTCTATGAAATGATGCACGAAGTCGATCCACGAAAATATCCACCAATCTATTGATGTGCTCATTCATGCCTGCATATTTAAGTACCTCAACGCTGTATCAATATTATTGCCGCTATCCTACTGTAAGCACCGATACGCGCCAACTACCAGAAAAATGCATTTTTTTTGCCCTTAGAGGGGCGCGTTTTGACGGAAATCAGTTTGCTGGAGAAGCACTGGCAAAAGGAGCTGCTTATGCAGTAGTGGACCGCGCTGAGGTAGTAACTTCCGAGCGCTTTTTGCTTGTTGAAAATGTGCTGCAAAGCCTTCAAGATCTAGCAAAGTATCACCGCAGGCAGTTAAAATTGCCAATCATTGCCATTACAGGCACCAACGGCAAAACTACTACCAAAGAGCTAGTGGCTGCTGTTCTAAGACAGCGTTACCGCGTACATGCTACTCAAGGCAATCTCAATAATCACATTGGAGTGCCGCTCACCTTGCTGCAGATGGATCCAGAGACAGAAATTGCCGTTGTTGAAATGGGCGCCAATCGCATAGGGGATGTTCAAACCCTCTGCCAGATTGCAGAACCTAATTTCGGGTTGATTACCAATATTGGACAGGCGCATTTAGAAGGTTTTGGCAGTGTTGAGGGCGTTATCCGCGCCAAAACAGAGCTATACGACTACCTTTCGCACTATCAAGGAAGCGCTTTTGTCAATTTGAACAACCCACTACTGGCTGACCTGTCAAAAAGAACTCCTAACGCAATTGGCTATGGCACCCCAGAGAGCATTGCCTTTGCAACGCTTGTAGAAGCTACCCCCTTTATTTGCTATCGCGACAAAGAAGGCAACCTTTGGAATACCCAGCTTATCGGTGCTTATAATTTCGACAATATTTTGGCAGCGATTGCCATAGGAACCTACTTTGGCGTAGAACAAGAAAAAATTCACCGAGCCATTATTGCATACCAGCCCTCTAACAATCGCTCCCAAATTTGTAGGTTAGGGAGCAATACAATCATTATGGATGCGTACAATGCCAATCCTTCTAGCATGAGGGCTGCTATAGAAAGTTTTTCGCGCCTACCAGCTATGAATAAAATTGCCATTTTAGGGGACATGTTAGAACTGGGCAGTTATGCCTATGAAAAGCATTGTCAGATAGCACAACAAGCCCTGCAAGTTGGTTTTGCGAAAGTTATATTTTGTGGTAATGAATTTTACAAGATTCACAGCCAATACCCCAATGGTTTATTTTTTCAAACTAAAAAAGAGCTTTCTGATTGGTTGCAGAAAAATCCTTTCCACCATGCTTATATTTTGCTAAAGGGCTCGCGCGGCATTGGGCTAGAAACCATTGCAGACCTGCTCTTCGGATAGTTGCTAAACACTTTAGGGCATCTTTTTGCATTCTTACATCTCCGTTCATGGAGAGAATACTTCCACGCCGTAAGAAATCTCCGCCGTGGAGCGCAACATGGCTGCCACTGAGCAGTATTTTTCTACTGACAAAGCCACAGCTCTTTGTGCATGGTGGAGGGGAATATCTCCAGTCAAGGTGAAATGCAGGTGAATTTGTTTGAAAACAGCAGGGATTTGATCGTGGGCTCGTTGCCCTTCCACTTTAATGCGAATATCCTGCAATACAAGCCTTTGCTTGGACAAAATGTCAATCACGTCTATTGCAGCGCATCCTCCCAGAGCTGCTAGCACTAGCTGCATAGGTCGCATGCCAGCATCGCTGCCCCCTATTTGAGCAGCTGCGTCTATTTCTACCATTTTGCCCGCTTCATTAAATGCTTGCATGTGAAAGGGCAGATGTACGCGCTTAATTTCAACTATCATTTGCACTTTGTTATTTGATTCTACAAATTACGCCAAAAAATATCGACCTTTTGCAATGCGAAAAATTCCCATTTACCACGTCGATGCTTTTAGTCGGCATGTGTTTGGCGGCAATCCTGCTGCTGTATGCCCCTTAGAAGAGTGGCTACCTGACTCCCTTATGCAGACTATTGCAGCGGAAAATAACCTTTCTGAAACAGCTTTTTTCGTGCCTAAAGGTAGAGAGTTTGAAATCCGTTGGTTTACTCCGCAAACAGAGGTTAATCTGTGTGGGCATGCTACTTTAGCAGCTGCTTACGTAATTCTCAACGAATTAGAGTGCCCTGATAACTTTGTGCACTTTCATTCTCTCAGTGGATTGCTAAAAGTTTATCGCAAGAATGACTACTTAGAACTGGATTTTCCTAGCATGCCGCCACAACCTGCCGAACCTCTCCCCGAATTAATAGCAGCAATGGGCATAGCGCCGCAGCGCATATTGCGTTCTCGCGATTATGTTTGTGTATATCAGACCGAAGAGGAGGTAATTAGCCTTTCTCCAAACTGGAACGCACTGGCAAAGTTAGATGCCCTTGGCGTGATTGCTACCGCCCCAGGTAAGGAATGCCATTTTGTTTCTCGTTTTTTTGCTCCGAAAGTAGGCATTAACGAAGATCCTGTTACAGGTTCTGCTCATAGCACTTTAATTCCTTATTGGGCAGAACGGCTCGGCAAAAGTAAAATGTTAGCTCGGCAACTTTCCAAGCGCGGCGGCGAACTCTTCTGCGAACTTCACGGCAATCGAGTTCGCATAGGAGGCTATGCAGCCCTTTACCTAAAGGGAGACATTAATATCCCTTGAAAATTTTAACTTGGTTTCTATAAAACATGCCCCGCACTTTAGAATTTTATCCTTCAGCTTGGTTGTTTTCTTTAGTAGCTTCCCTGACTTATGAGAACTTTAGTAGTGTTAGCAATAGGCTTGATAGCACTTTCTTGCTCTTCTATAAAAGTATATGTGCGAAAAGATGAAAATGCTGATTTCAGCCAATACAAAACCTTTGCTTTCTTGCAACGTCCTCCTGAAGAGCGCGTGTATGGCAGCTTATTGGCGGAAAATGAAATGATTTACGGCATTCAAGAAGAATTAGAAGCACGCGGATTGAAAGCCGATACAGTGGCTCCCGATTTGTTGATTTCCTTCAAGTCCAAAGCGCAAGTATCTCAAAAGCAAATCACTAGCACTCCGCCTATGTGGGTAACGCCCATGTGGGGATTGTATGACCCGTTCTTTTGGGGTCCAGCGATGATGAACTCATGGACCCAACGCCAAACACAACTCATCACGGAAGCAAAAGGCACTATTGAACTATTCTTTTTTGAGCGACAGTCTAAAAAAGCAGTGTGGCAAGGGGCAGCTATCGGCAATGCGGACAATCCCTATGAAAACGTACGCCGATCGCTGCAAAAGTTATTCAGCAAATTTCCGCTCAAGCGCCTCAAACCATATCCAAAATACGACTTGTAAAGAATTAACTTTAGCCTAACAGGGCTAAAAAAGCGTTTTTTTCTTTTTTGTTGTCTTAATTTTGGTGTGTTTTTGTAAAAATGGCATATATTAGCCCGCAAAATTGGATTGAATTAAAACGTTCATCAAACTTTTTGAGCAATGTCCAAACTCAGATTTATTGCACTAGAGCAAGCAGCTTCGCGCAGCATTATAGACGTGGAGCCACCTTCTAAAAGAGTGTCTGACTACTATGGTATCAACGTATTCGGTGATGAGGCAATGAAGAGATACCTCTCATCGGATATGTACAAAAAACTTAAAGCCTATGTGCAAAAAGGAGAAAACTTAGACGAAGCCCTTGCCGATGCAGTAGCTGCTGCGATGAAAACATGGGCTTTAGAGCGAGGGGTTACCCACTATACGCACTGGTTCCAACCTCTCACAGGAGCTACTGCAGAAAAACACGATGCTTTTCTCGAACCTGCAGAAAATGGCAAAGTGATAGAAAAATTCAAAGGCAGCGCGCTGATAAAGCAAGAACCCGATGCCTCTTCCTTCCCAAGCGGAGGCATTCGCAACACTTTTGAAGCACGCGGCTATACGGCATGGGATCCCACTTCTCCTGCTTTTATCATTGAAAACGGCAGTAGTAAAACCTTGTGTATTCCTACCGTATTCGTTGCTTACACAGGAGAAGCATTGGACTACAAAACACCTCTGTTAAAATCACTGGCTCTTTTGGACAAGGCAGCTACCGCCGTTTGCGAATATTTCGACAAGGATGTAGCTCACGTATATGCTACCTTAGGAGTAGAGCAAGAATATTTCCTCATCGACCGCGCTTTGTACCTTGCTCGCCCCGACTTGGTGATGGCAGGACGTACCTTGTTTGGGCATGCACCCGCTAAAGGGCAGCAGCTGGAAGACCACTATTTCGGCTCTATTCCTTCTCGCGTAAGGGCTTTCATGCAAGACCTAGAAATAGAGGCTTATAAGTTGGGCATTCCTCTGCGCACTCGCCATAATGAAGTGGCTCCCAGTCAGTTTGAGTGCGCACCCGTCTTTGAAGAAATGAACCTTGCCAATGACCATAACCAGTTGTTGATGGACATTATGGACAAGGTGGCTGAGCGTCATAACTTTAAAGTGCTCTTGCACGAAAAACCCTTTGCAGGCATCAATGGCAGTGGTAAGCATAGCAACTGGTCGCTAATTACTGATACGGGAGTTAATTTGTTGCAACCTACTACCAAAGCCAAAGAAAATTTACAATTCCTTACTTTCTTTGTCAACATCATCAAAGCTGTTCACGATCACGCTGACTTGTTGCGTGCCTCTATTGCTTCTGCAGGGAATGATTTTCGTTTAGGTGCAAATGAAGCCCCACCGGCTATTATGTCTGTATTCATTGGGCAGCAACTTACCGAAGTGCTCGATGAACTAGAGCATAATGGCAACATTAAAATAGACAAAGGCGATAACATGTACATGAAACTGGGCATCGACAAAATTCCGCCTATCTTGCTGGATAACACCGACCGCAACCGCACTTCGCCTTTTGCCTTTACAGGTAATAAATTTGAGTTCCGCGCTGTGGGAGCCTCGGCTAACTGCGCTTCTGCTCTTACTGTGCTTAACACTATTGTAGCGGACCAATTGAAGAAATTTAAAATAGAAGTAGATGCGCAAATAGAAGCCGGCAAGAAAAAAGAAGTAGCAATCGTAGATGTATTGCGCGAGTACATCAAGCAATCTAAAAACATTCGTTTTGAGGGCAATGGTTATAGTGAAGAATGGGTAGAGGAAGCAGCGCGTCGCGGACTTTCTAATATAAAAACTACTCCCCATGCTCTAGAAGCCTACTTGAGCAAAAAATCCCGTCAAGTGCTTGTAGGCAACGGCATCTTTAGCGAGGTAGAGCTAGAAGCCCGCGTGGATGTAATGCTCCATACCTACGCCCAGCGGATACAAATTGAGTCCCGTGCTTTGGGCAACTTTGCCCGCAATCAAATTATTCCTGCCGCGTTGGAGTATCAAAATAAACTCATCGACAATGCCAAAGGACTCAAAGAACTAGGTTTGCAAGAAGAAGCGGATAACCTCAAGGACCTCATTCAAGAAATTTCTCATCACATCAAAGTGATCAAAACTAAGGTGGATGAGATGATCGAAGCTCGTAAAGAGGCTAATAAACTCGATACACATCATCGCGCTATTGCTTACTGCGAAAAAGTAAAGCCTTTCTTCGACATCATCCGCTACCACATCGACAAACTCGAGTTAGTTATTCCTGATGACATGTGGCCATTCCCCAAATATCGCGAATTGCTATTTGTTAAGTAATAACTAACCTTCGTGGCTCTTGGTAGAAATCTTTCCACCAGGAGCCTTTTGTTTTGTTAGAACATTGAAATAAATAAGTGCATCCTTTGCATTTCACTCCACTTTCACGAACTTAGTAACCAATCGCTCTGTTCCTTGCGCATCGGACATGTAAACCAAATACACCCCACCGCAAGTAGCTCTTCCCTGATAGTCTAGACCGTTCCAGACAGCTCTGCCGCCTTCTGCACGAGTTTGATACACTAACCGACCTGCTGCGTCAGTAATTTTAACAATTGCTCCTGCTACTAGTCCATCAAAACTTATAAGTCCATTGAACTTAGGAGGGACGGGGTTGGGAAATACCCGGACATGGTCGAAACTAAGGTTGGCTTCAGTAGCCGTGCCGCGAAAGGAAACAAGCCCTTTATCTGTTACAAAAAACACCTCGCCAGTTTGTGGATGGATGGCAATCTGCTGCACTAAGTCGGAAAGAAGCGGACTATTACTAGCCGTGAAATGGTAGATTTGCTGGGCTCCATCAGCAGAAAAGAGCCACACACCGCGGGAAGTTCCTATCCACTTGCGATTGCCACCATCAATGGCGATGCTGCAAATTACTTCGCCGCGCAACAGCTCTCGCAAGTTAAATACAATGCGTTGTCCATCAGTATTGGTGTTTATTGCGCTGGCGGCATCAAAGAACACCACCAGCCCGTTATCAGTTCCTACCCACATGGTTCCTTGTTGGTCGCAGGCAAGAGAGAGCACGTTTAAAGAGGGGAGAGCTCCTTGTCCGCGCTGGGTACTTAGCTGCCGCACTCTTCCTTCAGGGGAAACAATTACTAGCCCCCCTCCCGTAGCGGGATTGAGTCGTACCCAAGCATTGCCAGCATTATCGATAACTGGAGCAAGGGCATTGTTGCCGTTGGCTACTCCCAACGAATAAGCCCGCCACATACCCTGCGGTAAACGGCGAAAAACAGAAGGAGTACTGCTAGAAGTAAAAGCTGTAAGCCATAGAGCTCCTGTAGGATCTGCAGCCAGTCCTGTAATGCGCACTGCTGGAGCATCGTTGAGGCGCTCTAATCGATTATTAGCCATTTGCCACAGCCATAGTCCTCCTGTGAAGGAAGCTAGCCAAAGTTGTTGATTGCCTGCCCGCGCTGCTGCTAGCCAATCAGTAGCGGGAGGAAAGTTCGGCTGTGCAACTCGGTTATAGTGCTTCCAATTTCCGATAGAAAATGTGGAGAAGCCATTGTCATCGTTTTGTGGCAATCCGTTGGCAGTAAATCCTCCGTAAAATGCTATTAATTGCTCTGCTTCCACAGCAATTTGCCGCACTTGGGGAATGAATGGTCCTGGAGGGGTTAGCCGTCGTATTTGGGTGCCTTGTATTTCGAGCAAGCCATTTTCAAAGTCAGCTACATAGCGCAGACTATTAACTCGAATCGATTGTCGAGGGGCTTTGAGTTCTGGCAATGCAATGATTTGGGTTTGTCCGCTCAAGGTCCATTCTACCAGTTTTCCGTTGGCAAGACTTACGGTAGTTACTTGGGAATCTATATCAATGTGCTGATATTGGGCTGGGGGAATGGGAAGCGGTGTCCATCGTCCACTTTCGTAGCGGAAAACTCCAGCGTTATTTACTCCCGCTAGCAAGAGGTCGCCAAATGCGGCAACAGTTCGCACACCAGGAGAGGCAAGTACGGTACGCCAGCTGCGAAAGTCCATCCGATTGACTTGACCAGAGAGCCAAGTGGCGCGAATGCCTTGCAAAGTAGCAGCAACAAGACTGTCCTTCCAAAGAGCAGTTTGAAAAATGGGAATAGTTTGCCCTGCCTCGCCTAAGTTCAAATAGGTTTCGCGCAGGCGATAGGTGCTCAAATCCAATACCGCAATGCCAAAAGGTAGCGATAAATAAGCCACATTGCCGTGCACTAAAATGTGGTTAATGCCTCGAGAAGTGGTCAACACTCCAATCAAAGTAGCGGTAGCTAAGGTGCGAATATTGATGATTTTTTCACTGGTAAGTAAATCAATTTGTCCATCTGTATAGCCAATAATTAAAGTTTGAGAAGGAGAGTGCCATCCCAGTGCGCTAAAATGATTGCCTGTAAGTCCATTGGTTTTGTCTAAAGTTTCTACTGTTCCGCTGACAAGATCGTAGCGCATCAGTCCGTTGGTGGAAGCAGCGTAAAGGTGTTTCCCTGCGGCTACCAAGCAGTTCATCTGGCTAAAAGAAGCATGTACGCGCCAGGTTCCTACTGGAATTTCCTGCCCGGCGACGTTGCCAATCCATCCAGCACTGCCTATGCTCAAGAGCCAATAATAAACAACAATCATCCTGTGGCAAGAGTAGCAACCTCTCTTCATGGCTCCTAAAGACAACTTTAACAAATTTAAGGAGGATGGGTCAATCTCTTCGTGTGCTTGCAAAAGAAGTGTTTTCTGCACAAGGCTAATAAATTTGGGCTAATTTTGACGTCAAGAACTTTGAAGCACGTCAATTAAACACATTTATCATATGCTTCCTTTGCAAGGGCTAAAAGTGCTGGAGTTCACCCATGCTGTCATGGGACCTGCTTGCGGGCTGATACTGGCAGATTTAGGAGCTGAGGTCATTCACGTGGAGCCTCCTGAAGGCGATCCCACGCGCCAGCTCAAGGGATTTGGAACGGGATATTTTACCTACTACAGCCGCAACAAAAAAAGCCTTGCAGTAGATTTAAAATCCCCCGAAGGCAAGGAAATCATTTTCCGACTTGTGCCACAAATTGACATAGTGGTAGAAAATTTTGGTCCTGGTACGATGGAAAGGCTGGGCTATGGCTACAGCAGCTTGCAATCGGTTAACGATAGACTCATTTACTGCTCGCTTAAAGGCTTTCTAAGCGGACCCTATGAAAAACGCCATGCAATGGACGAAGTAGTACAAATGATGGGAGGGCTGGCTTACATGACTGGACCTCCAGGAATGCCCTTGCGCGCTGGAACTTCCATTGTAGATATCACAGGAGGCATGTTTGGAGTTATTGGCATTTTGGCAGCACTTTACCAGCGCCAGCAAACAGGCAAAGGAACTTTTGTCAAGAGTGCATTATTTGAAACCACAGCCTTTCTCATGGGGCAGCACATGGCTTATGGAGCTATAGCCAAAACTCCTGTTCCTCCCATGCCTGCCCGCGTAAGTGCATGGTCGGTATATCGCACTTTTCGCACTGCGGATAATGAGCAAGTATTTATTGGTATCATCAGCGACAAACACTGGGAAAAGTTTTGTCGAGCATTCAATCGCCCAGAGTGGATAGCGGACCCGCGCTTGCAAACCAATAATGCCCGCATTGAACAACGCGATTGGCTGTTGCCTGCTATTGAAAATATGATGGAACAACTATCTAAAGACGAAATCATTCGCCGATGCCAAGAAGCTGAAATTCCCTTTGCCCCTATTGCGCGCCCTGAAGATCTGTTTGACGATCCTCACCTCAATGCTGGTCATAGCTTGTTGCTGACTCAACTGCCCGATGGTTCAATGGCTAAGTTGCCCAACATCCCTCTTGAATACGGTCAAACGCATTTTGATTTGCGTTTGCAACCCCCTTCTGTCGGTCAGCACACGGGAGAAATTTTGCAATCACTGGGCTACTCGGAAAGTCACATCAAAGCCCTAAGCCAAAACAAAGTAATTGCAATGTGAGGCACCGATTGTCAACCCTTTCACTCTTGTATTAGTTATGCCTGTACCTCTACGCAGTATTTATGAAACTGTTGTGCAAATTCCTGCCCCTTTTTCTAGCACTGCAAAATACAGTTTGGGGACAAGAGGTATTCAAGCCAGATTCCATGCGGCGCAAAATAATTGCCGTACCCGCAGCAATTCCTCCGAAAATTGATGGGTATTTAAACGATCTCCCCTGGCTTACTGCTCCTTCTGTAAGCAATTTTGTGCAAGTTGAGCCATTTCAAGGACAAAAAGTCAACTTTGATACGCAAGTAAAGGCTCTTTACGACCATCGCTTTTTATACATAGGTGCATTTTGTCGGGATTCAGGAGGGAAAAAAGCACTGCGCGCCCCCGACCTGCGCCGCGATTTCGACTATCAAGCCCACGACCTCTTTGGCATTGCCATAGATGGATTTTACGACAAGCGCAATGCAATGGTATTGATAACCAATCCCTATGGCTGCCAACGCGATCTGCTTAGTTTTGACGATCAACTGTTTGACACTGAGTGGGATGGTCGTTGGATAGTGCGCACTCAACGGCTCGACAGCGGCTGGACAGCAGAATTTGCCATCCCATGGCAAACCTTGCGCTACAAAAAACCTTCTGGCGGTCAAGTTACATGGGGTATTAATTTTTTCCGCACTCGCCGCGCTACCAATGAACAAAGTGCTTGGTCGCCTTACCCCCGCGCTTTTAGTCCTTTGCGCATGGACTATGCAGGCGAATTGGTAGGCATTCAACCCCCTCCTCCCTCTACTAACATCCAACTCATACCTTATGCTTTGCAAACACTCAACTATCAGGCTGACGGACCTAGTGGGCTAATTCCAATTTCCTTAAAAGCTGGCGGAGAGATGAAATGGGCTACCAGTTCTCATAGCGTACTAGATGTAACTTTTAACACCGATTTTGCCCAAGCCGATGTGGATAGGCAGGTGAATAACTTGTCGCGTTTTTCGGTATTTTTCCCTGAACGTCGGCAGTTCTTCTTGGAAAATGCAAGTCTTTTTGGAATTGGGCTTACTCCTGATGAAGATTCTGAACAAGGAACTTTGCGCATTCAGCCTTTTTTTAGCCGCCGCATCGGTCTGGATGACCAAGGCAACCCTCTGCCCCTTGCTGCCGGAGCGCGCTATGTATATCGGTCAGAAAAAAAGAACTACGGTGGCATGCTCATGCGCCAGCGCGGTACACCAGACCATGCACCAGTTACTTACGCAATAGGACGCTATTCACACAACTTTGGAACGCAAAACCGACTAGGAAGTATTGTTACCTACCGTCATGAAGAGGCGCTTAATGGGCAGGCAGCTAGTTACAACGCAGTGGTAGCTACGGATGTCTTTACGCGCTTTAGTCAGTCGCTCAACCTTAATGCCATGGCAATGAAAAGCCTTGATAGTAACCCTGCAAGCAAAGGATGGGCAGGATTTGCACAATTTCGCTACGATGCAAACAATCTGGTGGCATGGCTTACTGGTTCGGTAATAACAAAGCGGTTTAATCCCAAAGTAGGATTTGTATCTCGCCAAAATGTGGTAGCCATTACACCAGGGGGGTTTTTAATTATTCGCAAGCCCTGGATGCCTAAGGGAATGCGCGGCTTTGAACCAGGGGTCTTTTCCGAAATTTATTTCAACGCTCACACAGGAGCTTTACAAGAAGCTCGCCTTTCACTGAATCCCATTTGGTTAGATTTCCAAACAGGCGGTTTTTTCGGCGTTTTTATAGACCCTACTTTTCAGCGAATAGAAGAAACTTTTAGCCCTTTGGGCATCGATATTTCGCCTGGTAACTATCACTACTGGCAGTTCAGTGCCATGGCAGGCAGCGATAGGTCGAAAAAGGTGTCTTACTTTGCCTACCTTGCAGCAGGGGGTTACTATAATGGAAGCCTGCTCACTCTAGAAGGCAACTTGCGCTTTGCTCCTATACCCTATTTTCAGTTTAACTTCAGTTACCAAAACAATGTCTTTAGTGGGGTAGGGGTGGAAAAGAAAAATATAGCAGTGCAACTGTGGAGTATGGAGAGCCGTCTAGCCTTTCACCCGCGTTTGCAACTAATGGGATTTTATCAGTTCAACGCTTTAGCTCAGCGCGGAGTGTGGAATGTGCGCCTTTCTTGGGAATTTCAACCTTTGTCTTTTGTTTATTTAGTTTTTAACCAACGTAGTTTTGAAGATGACGTGGGGCAACGACGAACAAGCCGCCACTTGATTGGCAAAATTTCGTATTTAAAACAATTCTAAACCTTGGGGTACGACTAAGGAACTATGGTGAAAAATTTGCCCTCCTTCAACTTTCTGCCTGCCGTTTTTCTACCTTTTAAAATTTTTACTTTGCATGCATGCAACTCCTGTCGTGGACTTTGATGCCATTAGTAGGTGCACTAGGCGCATGGCTCTTGCCTTTCCGATGGAGTAAGACCCTACCAGCATGGGGAACGCTGATAAACTTGGCAGGGATAGGCTACATGTATGCCCATGCTCATTTTACTGAAGTCTTTGTATGGCATTGGTCAAAGGATGTTGCCTTTTACTGGTCTGCCGATGCAGTGGCATGCACTATGTTGCTTATGGTTAATACAGTTTCCCTTGCTGTACAAATATATTCATGGGATTACATGCGTCATGCCCAGCGCCAAGGCGATTATTTTGCTTTATTGGGCTTGTTTACCTTTGCAATGAATGGCTTGGCACTTAGCGCTGACTTACTTTCTATGTTCTTTTTTTGGGAAATTGTAGGCTTTTGTAGTTGGGCGTTAATCGGCTTTGAGCGCAAAAGAGTACTGGCGGCAAAAGCAGCTAACAAAGCCTTTATAATCAACCGCTTAGCTGATCTAGGGTTTTTTCTTGCTCTGGCAAGTGCTTGGGCAGCTATTCACTCATTTGAGCTATCAGCTCTATGCAAGCCCATACAAGAAACTTGGTATCAGTGGATAGGTTTCGGGCTTTTGCTAGCTGCCTTGGGAAAATCAGCCCAGTTGCCTTTTTCAGTATGGTTGCCAGATGCCATGCAAGGACCTACGCCTGTTTCTGCTTTGATGCACGCGGCTACTATGGTTGTGTCGGGCATTTACTTGCTAATCCGCGTACATGCTGGGCTTGCCCCTGAGGTGTTGCAAATGGCTCTTTGGATAGGTAGTCTGACAGCTCTCTTAGGAGCCCTTGCCGCCTCCACTCAATACGATATAAAACGAACATTAGCATACTCCACCATCTCCCAACTAGGTCTTATGCTAGCAGCTCTAGGAGCAGATAAGCCTCAAGCAGCGTTCTTACATCTGCTCACTCACGGCTTCTACAAGGCTACTTTATTTCTTTGCGCTGGGATGGCAATTCACTATGCGGGTACGCAAGACCTTCGCCAAATGGGTGGACTGTCCAAAAAGCGGCTTCTATTTGGATTGTTTACCTTGGCAAGTGCTGGACTGGCAGGAGTTCCATTGACAGCCGGTTTTCTTTCCAAAGAGAGCATTTTGGCAAGTGTCATGCAAGCCAATGCAATTTGTTTCGTTGTGCTATTGCTTACTTCTCTAGGAACGGCATTTTACACAGCTCGCCTTTGGTTTTTAGCCTTCTATTCCCGCCAACGCAATTCGAGGAACTATTTTGCTACTTCACACGATCGGTGGCAAACCTTTGCACTAATAGCCTTAAGCGGATTTATTTTCTTTATAGCTTTTTCTACTTCTCCTTTACAGTGGCGCTCCAGTGCATTGACGGCTTTTGTTGAGTTACCTACGCCATTACATTCATGGTGGATAGCGGTGCTTGCAGTAGGCTTGCTTGTAGGCGGCGCAGCAATAGCGTGGAGAATTTACTGCTGTCGTACAAATATTCTCGCTACGGAAGAAGAACTGGCTCGCTTGCCTATCTGGCGCACCGCATACAATTTTTTGTATTTGGATATGCTTTATTACAAGCTCTGGAAACACACCGAAACTTCTTTTGCCGCTTTTTTGAATCAGAAACGCGCTCTATCCCCTCAACCTCGCATTTGGGCGGAAGGAAGTCGCTACTTTAGTTTTACTGCTATCGGAAACTACTTGGAGCGGTATTTGTTGCCGATTTTTGTCGCCATTAGCCGAAAAACAGCACAATGGGAACAACAATGGCTAGATCGCCCCATCGAATTAATGGCTAAAGCTACTGTAGTGCTTGCCCATTTGCAGGCATGGCTGGACCATAAACTAGTAGATGGCTTTGTACGACTTTGTTATCTTACCACAGCTTGGCTAGGCAAAAAAACAAGAGCGTTGCAGCAAGGAAAAGTACAAGGGTATTACATTACCACCCTTGTGTTTTTGCTCCTATTAGTGCTTTGGTTGCTTACTTCCTGCCAGCCTGCCCATCAAGCTCAAAATGCTTTGCCAGATTTACATGCAGCTATTGAGCATTTCCAAATAAGTCGCGCTACATTAGCAGAGAAGATAAACTTGCTGGCACAAACTACAGATAGCCTTGCTACAGATCTATTACCACCAGAGCCAGCGAATCCAGCAGAAACTACCACGCCTCAGGACAAGCTGCCTGATACTGTACAAATATCCCTACAAGAGAAAGTAAAACTCTGGCAACAGCAGTGGGAAGAAGTCTTAGAAAACTATCGGCAAATGCAAGTTGCTTTTGGCAACATCACTAACATACGCGATCAGTATTTTGAACAAATGAATCAACAGGCAGCACAAATTGCTGATAGTCAATTGCGAAAGGCTGAGTTTGGACGCAATAAGGCAGCCCTAGCCGCCTTCAACAAGGTTTACCGACAATGGTATAAGCAGCTAAGCCACCTTCGGGGAAAGCTCTATCGCGGGCGCGACCTTCGCCTGCAAATCCAAACGGCTTTGTTGCGAAAGCAATTCAGCAACCAAGCAATAGGTAGCCTTCAGTATTATTTGACGCAAGCTCGTCAATTGCTTTACCAAGCTGACTCCCTCCTTGAAAAGGGAGAAAAATTCACTTACGACGACATAACCGACTAATTGCAAAACTTTTGATTTTATGACGCATAACTTTAACTTTACAATCGCACTTATGAGGCTATTTTTTATGCAGCGCTACCGCCTTTGGCTACTTATTTATGTTGCATGGCTTACTACTGGGATAAGTTATGCACAACAAGATTTCATCGTTACAGGTAAGGTGTTTGACGTAGATAACAAACCCGTTGCCGGCGCCAAAGTATCTATTGAAAAGAGTGCCTTCACCGATACAGATGAAAATGGCTATTTTTCCATCCCTCTTTCACGACCTATCGAACAACAACCTAAAGAAGTACGAGTACTCCGCCGAGACATGCGGGTAAAAGATGTCAAGTATTTTGCCAATACGAGAGAGTTTAGAATTTTGATGGAAAATATTTCCGGCTTTTTTCAAGGACAGGTTATCTCAGCTAATAATGAGCCCCAGCAAGCAGTAGATGTACTTGTCAAAGTAGGCAACTACTCGGAGAAAGTAGCTACTGATGCCCATGGTTTCTTTTCAGCTCGCTTGCCGGAAAATGTACCCTTGACTAAAGACATTGCTTTCACTGTTTCAGGCAGGCGAATCCCTCCAGACAAAATACGGGTTTTCCAAAACGCTGGCTTTGTAATGCTGCGCCTGCCCAGAGGAGACACCGCTCCCCGAAAAGAATCAGAAAAACCAGAAGAGGCAGTGGTGAATGTAACCATTTACGATGAAAATTACTTGCCCATTCCCAACCTTAAGATAAAAGTTGATGGAGTAACTTACATAACAGATAAGGAGGGCAAATTTGTTATCAAATCCTCTCAGGTGGATGTGAGCAAATTCATAATTGATGGCTATGAAATTGCTAAGTTTGATTTTGACGAGAAAGGCAACTATGTGTTTATCATAGTCAAGTCAGAAGGTTTGCGCGAGCCTCGCATCCCTATGCGTGAGTCTTTAGACTCTACCATCATTAACTACCGCGATGATTTTTACAGCATCATCAACGAATTAGAGCTACGCAAGCAGATTTTAGCCGAAAAGAGCAACCAGATTCGCAGCGAAATGGAGCGGGTAGCCGATAAACTCAACAACGAACGCGACATTACCCCTGCTCAGCGCGAAAACCTGAAAAAGTATCTCAAAAACCTTGAAATAGCCCTGATAGAAAACGACGTAGCCTATGAAAATGCCCAGCAAAAATCGCAAGAATTAGTTCAAAGGCTGCGCGCTACTATCCTTGAAAAAGAAGGACGCATCACTACGGTAGAAACGCAGCGACAAATCACTATTCAGATTCTCTATGTAGTTGCTTTTGTAGCTTTTGTCTTATTGCTTGCCATTATCTTCGGCTATCAAGCCCTGCGCAAAATCAATCAGCAAAAGAAGGAAATTGAGCGCCAACGCGATGAAATTACCCAAGCCTACAACAACATTAAAACCCTCAGTGCTATTGGACAAAAAATTACTGCTATCTTAGACTTTAAGAAGCTCATTTCCACTATCAACACCAATGTAGTTTCCTTGCTCGATGCCTCTGTATTTGGCGTAGGAGTGTTTAACGAAGCAGAGAAAAAGATAGAGTTCATGGATTTTATTGCCAATGGCAAGCAACAATCCTATCACTCGGAATCAATAGAAAAGCCTAGTTTTTCGGGCTGGTGCTTAAAAAATCGCAAAGAAGTGGTAATTAACGATTTAGCGGTAGATTACGCCAAATACCTGAATGCTTCTAGTTTTCAGGTAACAGAAGATATGCCCAAGTCATTGCTTTATCTGCCTTTAGTTCGCGAAGATAGAGCCATTGGTGTTATTACTGTGCAGAGCATGAAACCCAATGCTTATAACGAAATAGACCGAAAAGTACTTAGCACGCTTGCTTCTTACATTTCCATTGCGCTGGATAACTCTAATGCCTACGAAATTATTCGCCGCAAAAACAAAAATATCACTGATAGCATCCGTTATGCTCAAACTATTCAAGAAGCCATGCTGCCCAGTGCCGCCCAAATGCAAGAAGTTTTCGGCGAATACTTTGTCGTTTACAAACCTAAAGACATTGTATCAGGCGATTTTTACTGGCTAGACTATCTAAAAAACGAAGAAAGAGAAAATTCTTCCATGCCCATACTGGCAGAAAAAGGCAGCAAGGTATTTTTTGCTGTTGTAGATTGTACAGGTCACGGAGTGCCGGGAGGGTTTATGACTTTGATTGCGCATCAATTGTTTAACGAAATTATCAGCTTGCGCAAGATATATGACCCTGTTATGGTACTAGAGATGATGGATCGCAAGCTGCGCGCCATTCTCAAGCAACAAGACAAAGTAAACGACGATGGCATGGATGTATGCCTTGTAATAATGGAAAGGTTGGAAAATAATAAATTGCGCATCGTGTACGCTGGAGCGCGCCGACCATTATACTTTTTTGTCGCTAAAGAAAATAAGCTATATTTTCTAAAAGGCGACCGCGCTTCTTTAGGTGGTTTGCAACGCAAAGACTATAACTACAGTCGCTATGAAGCAGTTCTCGAAAAAGGCGATATGATATACATGTTTACAGATGGCTTTGCAGACCAGAACAATCTCAATAAACAAAAATTCGGTTCTAAGACTTTGCGCGAAATGTTAGAACTTCATGCCACCAAACCCGCTGAGCAGCAAAAAAGCCTGATAGAAGCAAGTCTTGACGTACATATGCAAGGAACAGAACAACGCGACGACATTACAATAGTTGGCATTCGAGTGTAAGGTTAAATAAAGTGCTTTTCAATGGGCTTTTAACCAGCTCATAAGCCTGATTTTTCGAGTTGAAGAACCATTTTTGCAATTTTTGCAATCCGTTCTTCTAAAGTTTCGGAGGAAAGTTGCTCGCGCAGCCGATCCATCTAGAACAGGAAAAGCAAAGAGAGTTGGGTTTCCAGGGCGTTTAAAAATGATTCTCTGATGCCTAATTCCCTGCACAGCTGCTTCAAGTATGGAATAGTCTAGCTGAATATCAACTACTTATCTATAGGCTTGCGCAACGAGCAAATTTTCAGGGTTGTATTGTTTCAATACATCAAACAAGAGCTTGCTAGAAGATTGCAAGTGTTTAAAGGTTGTTTTTTTTGTTGGGGTAGCCTTGAAAAATTAATCCACTAATCATGCCTATATGGTAATCATGCCTATATGGCGAAATTTGCAGCGTGCCATCTTAGTCTTGTTAATAGCTGCTAATAAACCCTCTTGTAAATTTTCGGTAGTAAACAGATCCTCCGCCAGTGCCTCATAAAATTGGAGCGGGTTGGTTAGAAAGCAATTCGAATCCATGGTCCATAGTCATGGAAAAGGTAAGGGATTGGCGAACTGTTAAGCGGTAGGCAACTGCAGCTAAGGCTTCGTGTACCTGTCTTCGAATGGATATGTAAACAAGTGATAACACTTCTCTGTGCACAAATACTCTATTAGTAGTTCATCAGCGCCAGGGACTGCGAACCATCGTTGTTGCAATGCCAGTACAGGACGCACTACTTGCATTTCTATTTCATGGTTAGTTTGTCAGTTTTGCATTTTGAGCCTAAGAAATTGTGAAAGGCAGGAAGAAAGCGGTGCGCGGCTACCTCTCCAGCGCGGCATCTGACCCGATTTCGCATTGCTTTTGCGCACTTGTGCTACTATGTTATTAAAAAGACGGTAACAGGTTGAGCGAAGGTAGAGCCAAGTTCTGCTTGGCTTAACTTACTTTGAAGACATTCTAAGGATTTTGAAAGAACTGTCCAATCTGCCACTTTGGAGAGCCAGTGAAAGAGCAAGGCAATGCAATAAAAACCTTTAGGGGGAAAAGTCTTTAGCTATTTCGTTTTTTCCTGGTAATCAACTAATTGTAATCCAGCTGTAAAAGGTTAAGTGACTGGAGCAATGTTTTAATAAAAAAATTAGAGGAGGGTATTGCATATTTAGTTTTGACAGATGAAATTTGCAGTCCCAAACTCGCAAGGAGTTGTGGTGAGTTGAAGTTGATAAGACGGGGAAATAAAATTTTGGAGAAAAGCTACTAAGCCATATATTTGAGGCTTAGCTAAGTCACTGGGCTATATAGTTCTGGTGGCATTGCGTTCATTGACAAGGTAGGCGCGCAGGATGAGGTAGGAAAGCTTTGTACTATGGAGAGTTTGATCCTGGCTCAGGATGAACGCTAGCGGCAGGCATAATACATGCAAGTCGAG
>JANWWZ010000018.1 GCA_025057115.1 Bernardetiaceae bacterium | reverse complement strand
AGCAGGCAGGAGCGGGAGTTATATGAAGACAGTTTGAAGTACTATCGGGATGTGAAGAACACCATTGACACGGCGCGGGAGGAAGGTTTTAATGAAGGATTGGAAAAGGGTAGGGAAGAAGGCATAAAAGAAGGGATAGAGAGAGGTATAAAAGAAGGGATAGAAAAAGGTATGAAAGAAGGGATAGAAAAAGGCATGAAAGAAGGGATAGAGAAAGGTATAAAAGAAGGGATAGAAAAAGGCATGAAAGAAGGGATAGAGAGAGGTAGAGAAGAGGGTCGGTTAGAGGAGCGGTTATTGTTTGCGCGCAGGTTGTTGGAGAAGGGTTTCAGTGTTGCACAAATAGTAGAACTAACAGGTCTTGACGAAATAAGACTGCAAAAATTTTTATCAAAATAAGCAATAAAATAACTTAAAGCCAACTAAACTATTTCTTCAGAGCAAATCTTGCCTTACTTTGCTTGAAACCACTCCAGCCGACGGTTCACCGCTTGAATAAATTCTTCCAAATGAGGTGTTTTGTGGTCTGTGAAATAATGCAAAGTATGCGTATGCATAACCACGTTAATTTGCCAGCTTCCTAGCCAACCATAATACACCAGCAGAAAGCCACTTAAAGTTAGCCCTACTCCAATCCAGTAAGTAAGAAGACCTTGATAGGTAGCCAGCGCAGAAAAGGGTCCTATAATGCCGCCTATGATAAGGGGAAGCATCAACCGCTTGAATTGTAAGTTAATAGAATTGACTTTTTGCAGGGGAAAACTGCGTTTCAGGGTACGCGAACATATTTGTAAATGCTTAGAAGTTAGCAATAAATAATAACCATCATCACTTTGGTAATCGCACAAAATTTCTTCGTGTTGTTTGAGCCAGGAGTAATAATAGGTGTAGTCGTATCGCCAGCTTTGTGTAAGAGCTCCTGTAATAGTGGTGTTCTTACATGCGATAATCCCCATATTTTTTCAGGTAATTCACCAAGCCGCCTTCTGCTAAAATATCCATCATTACAGGGGGAAGTGGAGTGGCTCGATACACTTTGCCAGAGGTTTTATTTTGGACCATTCCTTCTGCAAGATTAATTTCCAATTCATCACCTGTTTGAATATCGTGATGCGGAATTTCTAGTAAAGGCAAACCGATATTGATGGCATTTCGGTAAAAAATGCGAGCAAAAAACCGAGCAATGACTGCTGACACTCCTGCAGCCTTGATAGCAATAGGGGCTTGCTCTCGCGAGGAGCCGCAACCAAAATTATTACCCGCTACAAGAATGTCTCCTGCTTTAAGGCGTTTGCCAAACTCAGGATCTAAGTCTTCCAGCACATGAGCTGCTAATTGGCTAATATCTAAAGTTTTAGTGTATTTGCCTGGAATAATGCGGTCAGTGTCTATGTTATCCCCGTACACATGGGCAAATCCGCGAATCATAAGCACTTCGCAAAAGCTACTTTCAAATTTAATAGGTTTCTTGTTAAAGTTGCCAGTGAATTTATGCAACTCGATAAATTTCACAGACCAAGCCAAATTCTAGTACATCTCCAATTACCTTTGTGCTATGGCGGAACTAGTCAACTTTGCGCTATTGAGCTTTGCTTCGTTTTTCACTATTCTCAATCCCATTGGCGTAATGCCAGTGTTTATGACCATGACTGCCGAACTAGACCGCGCTGCCAAAACCAGAACGGCTCGCAAAGCCGCTTTGACTTCATTTATCACCATGGTGATATTTGCCTTTACAGGTAAATTTTTGTTTCAGTTTTTTAATATTTCTGCTGATAGTTTTCGCATTGTAGGGGGAATTATTTTCTTTTCAATGGGATATGAGATGCTACAGGCGCGGCTCTCACGCATGAAAGTCAGTGAAGAGGACGTGAAACAGTACGTGACTGATATCTCGATTACTCCTCTGGCAATTCCCATGATTTGCGGACCAGGAGCCATTACCAATTCCATTGTATTAATGGAGAGTGCCGCTACTTTAGAGAAAAAAGCTGTACTACTTGCTGTAATGGCTTTTGTCAATTTGTTGGTCTTTGTAATCTTATGGGGTTCGGCGGGGATAAGCAAAGCACTGGGCAACACTGGCAATAAAATTCTCATGCGCTTGATGGGGCTTATTGTTATGGTGATCGCTGTAGAATTTTTTATTAGTGGATTGCGACCAATTTTGCAAAATATTTTTCAAATCAAGCAATGAATGCTTACAGGATGAAAAATTAGTACACATAAAATAATTGCTTTGTAAAAATTGACATCGTATAAAAATTTATTGCGAAATTAGAAAGTTGTCAGCAGCATGACAAAAAAGCCATCAATTATAGTCTACCTATGTCAAAAAGAATGTTTTTCTGGTTGCCAGAAAAACGAGAAGACTTAAATGGTTTAAATGTGGCTACGTTAAACCAGCTTTACATAACTACCTAAAAGTTTGATGCGGTGCTGATGTTTCTTTAGCACTACTGCAATGTGTTCCTCTTCGGCATGTCCATCAAAATCGATCAAAAACCAGTAGTGAAAATTGCCGTTTTGCCTAGAAGGACGGCTTTCTATTTTGGTTAAATTAATGCCTGCTAGATAAAAATCATTGAGGAACCTAACCAGAGAACCTGCTTGCAAATCGTTGTCGAGTTTGGCTACAATGCTGGTTTTGCAGCCAGCAGTTTTAGCGTTGTTAAAATCTTTACTAATAATCAAAAATCTTGTTTTATTTTGGGTGCTATCTTCAATATTTTCAAATAAAAGCGGGAGCCTATGGATATTTGCTGCTACGCGCGCGCAAATAGCAGCAGTTTGAGGTTCTTCAGCAGCTAGCCTAGCCGCTTTGGAAGTGGATTCTACAGGAATGAGCTCTACTTCGGTATTGTTAAAATATTCATCCAAGAATTTTTTACATTGTCTGAAAGCAATGTCTTTGGAGTAAATTTTTTTAATTTTTGAAAGTCGGTCCTCTCTGGAAGCAAATGTAAAATGAATATCTAAAGGAATTTCGGCAACAATTCGTACATCGGAGCTAATGAGTAAATCTATTGTTTCGTGCACGGAGCCTTCGCGATTGTTTTCTATGGGAATGACTCCAAAGCGCACGCGCCGAGTTTCCACACTTTCAAATACTGATTGAATAGTACTTAGCGCTACGTAATCAGTAAGAGCACCGAAGCGGCTCTCAGCAGCCTGATGCGTAAAACTACCTTCAGGTCCTAAAAAAGCCACGCGCTCTGGAAGTTCAAAATATCGGCTGGCAGCAAAAATTTCTAAAAAAATCGCTTCGATGGCTTGTGGAGAAATAGGTCCGCGATTGAGTTGATTGAGCCGATCTAAGATAGCTTTCTCTCTCTCGGGGCGGTAAATAGTTGCATTAGCACTGCGCTTTAAGTTGCCTACTTGCTTGACTAAAACCATGCGTTGATTAAGCAGGTCTAAAATCTGATTGTCAATTGCGTCGATTTTTTCTCTAATTTCTGCCAATTGATGTTCCATTGCAAACAAGCGATTAACATGTTAACGTACTCGCAATTGCCTGCCCGGCTTGAGGGGTGTGGAATAGCTAATCCCATTGAGTTTCACTAACCGACTTACTGAGGTGCGATACTTTCTAGCAATGCGAGAAAGAGTATCTCCACGCTTGATAATGTGGTAAATGGCTTGCCTTTGATTAAGCAAGTACTGAAAATGAGTAGGGCTTAGGTGGAATATATGACTAATAATACTGCCTCGTTCAAAGTCGTAAATATATTTTGGGTCAAGGGCATAACCGTTGTAACGCACCTCATAGTGAAGGTGCGGACCCGTGCTGCGCCCTGTACTGCCTCCTAAGCCAATGGTTTGTCCCGCAGTTACGGTATCTCCCACTTGGACCAAATGCCTGCTAAGGTGTGCATAAAGGGTTTCTAAACCATTGTTGTGGCGTATGACAAGAAAATTTCCGTAACCTCCCCGTTCGTATCGTTTAAGGCGCACTACTCCATCGAAGGAGGCGAAAACGGGGTCGCCTGTGCGAAGGTCCAGATCTATGCCGTGATGCCAGCGCCATCCCCTCATGCCAAACTCAGAAGTAACCTTTAGGCTAGCAAGAGGAGGCGACCAGCGTTGTTGTTTAGCAGAGTCGAATAAAAGGAGAGGAATGGTGTCGCGCAATTGGCTGATATCGAATTTGTAAGGGTTAATGGTTTCCGTGTCCCAGATGGAGTAGTAATTGCTCAACGTTACCCAAGTGGAATCAATATTCACTTCTTCGGAGACGATCACAATTTCTTCCTCGAAAACATCGTACAAATCGGTAGTGTCTTCGCGCATCAAGGAGCGGGGCATGCCGAGATCAATAAAATCAAGGGTAGGGCGGTTTTCGAGGAATAGGTCCTTGATGAGCAAAGAATCATTGTCAAAACCTCTGGTTTGCAAGTAGTTGCGTATGGCTTTGCGCATTTGCTCAGTGGTAAGGGCAAGGTTATTTCCTTCTCTAATGCCTCCTGAGCCTCCCGTAGCCCAGTATTGAATTTTTTCGCTGCCTTCTGGACTGGCAATGAGCGTGTCGCTTTTTTGACTTTCTTGGGGAAATTGGCTTTTCTCTTTTCCACTACTGAGTAATTTTCTTGGCATGCCTGAGAGGATGAACTCCACAAAGTCGCTGGAACTTTTCTTTTTTTTCTGTTGAGCCAGCAAAGGCAAATAGGACAAAAGTGCTGTTGCTATCCAAATAGAAAAGACCAGCGCAAAGTTTCTGTTCATACGCAGAATCGATAAAGCCAGAAAACGTTAAACAGTAGTGTAATCATGGGTTAAGTTAGTGCAACCCTTTAGCTGCTAGAAAGCGTTCGGCATCTAGGGCAGCCATACATCCCGTACCTGCTGCTGTAACTGCTTGGCGATAAACGTGGTCCTGCACATCGCCAGCGGCGAAAACACCTTCTACGTTGGTGTGAGTACTGCCAGGACGGGTTCTAATATAGCCGTTTTCATCCATTTCTATGAAGTCTTTGAAAATAGCGGTATTGGGCTGGTGTCCAATAGCCACAAAAAAACCTTGTACTACAAGGTCGGTGATTTGGTTGGTTTTCAAGTTGCGGATGCGTACTGCCTCTACTTGATTTTCACCTAAGATATCTACCGTTTCAGTATGCCAAAATATTTCTATGTTTGGGGTTTTAAAAACGCGCTCTTGCATAATTTTAGAGGCTCTCATTTCTCCGCGCCTAATGAGCATATATACTTTGCGGCATAGCTTGGAAAGATAGGTAGCCTCTTCTGCGGCAGTGTCGCCACCACCTACTACAGCTACGTCCTTGCCGCGATAGAAGTAGCCATCACAAACAGCACAAGCGGAAACACCTCTACCATTAAGCCGTTGCTCAGCAGGCAAGCCTAACCATTTAGCAGAAGCACCTGTGGAAATAATCACTGCATAGGCTTCGATCAGATACTCATCATCAACAATGGCTTTATGCGGATAGCCAGAAAAATCTACTTTAGTAACTACTCCTGAGCGCACTTGAGTGCCAAAGCGCTCTGCTTGTCTTTGAAAATCCATCATCATTTGCGGACCTTGGACGCCGTCGGGGTAGCCAGGATAGTTTTCTACTTCGCTTGTAAGGGTAAGTTGTCCTCCAGGTTGGGCTCCTTGGTAGAGAATGGGGTTTAATCCAGCGCGGGCAGCGTAAATAGCCGCTGTATAACCAGCAGGTCCTGACCCGATGATTAGGCATTTAGTAGTTTCGCGTGCCATGGTTGTTTTCTTGAGCGCGCAAAAATGCACTCTGCAATCGTGCTTTGCAAAAGTACGCTCTAGGCACAAAAACTAAAACTAAAAAGGCGAGATTATGGTTGCAACGTTGTACCATTCTGTAAAGTATTTCGTAGGCAAAAACTCTGGAAATGAATTAATTTTGGCAACCAAGCTCAAAACCTATGACAAAAACAACGATACACTTTACTTGCTGGTGTTTGCTTGCGCTTACCTGCGGGGCTTGCAGCCGTGAAGAAGTAATGCCGATAGGTTTTGCGTTGAAAATTAAGGTGGTGAATTTTAGAAACGAGCCTGTAGAAGGAGCTACTGTAACCCTATACGCCGATCAGGAAGCCTTTATTAAAGACCAAAAAACGATTCCGCCTAAGCAAACCAATCGCAACGGAGAGGTAATTTTTGAAGGACTGCCCTTTGGGGTAATGGGCTATTTTGCCAGTGCTGAATTAGGAACTGCCAACAATTGGAGCAATCCTCTTGAGGCTAGCATTTCCTTTAATACCCGCGACATAGAGTATGTTAAAACACTGCGCATTAGTGAAGCCAGTATTCAAAACGCGTTAGCAGGTAGGTTTAGCCGACGTTGGCGCAGAGTTTCCTATAACCTTAATGGTACAGTGCACACTTCGTGTCTTTTTACTCAAGTTTATGAATTTAGGCGCGACAATTTTATTCACATTTTCAACGCTTCTGGTTGCCCTAATGCAGGTCATCAGACAAGTGCACTGGTTTGGTCAGTAGCTCCAGACAATCGGGGAATTATCTTAGGAAGCATCACTAGCGGTAGGCAACTGGCAATTACGGATTTAACCCCTACCATGCTCCGCACTACCGAAACGCCTCAGCCTGGCATCATCATCATTGAAGAATACAGGTTGGTAGAGTGAATTGCCCCAATAGCCAAAGTTTTTTTGCCGGGCAAGTGAAAAACTTCAAGCTAGCAGTGAATAGCTCTTGTCTATTTTTGAGAACTGAAAGATGTGTTGCTAGATTCTAGTGAGTGATTGGAAGGGCTTGAAGGGCTGTTTTAATGCGGGAAATAGTTTCTCTGCGTCCGCAGATGGCGATAATTTCCATCAAGTCGGGTCCGCTGCTTGTCCCTGTGATTGCCAGCCGAAGAGCAGGCAGGACTCCGCCCAGTTTGATATTCATTTTGCTAAGTACTTCATTTAAAGTTTGTTTAATTGCCGTTGGAGTGAACTCTTTTGGCTCCTGTTCTAATGCGATAGCAAAAGCTTCTAACGCTTGGGCAGTGGTTGCATTCCACTTCCTGGCAACTGTTTCAGACTCGTAAGTAGTAGGCGCCTGAAAGAAGAACGCTCCTTGAATGAGAATATCCCGCACAAAGGAAATGCGATCTTTCATGAGTTGGACAATCTGCAAGGCTTTTTCCTTTGTGCACGGCATAGCTCGAGCATTGAGCTCTTCCAGTAGCATTTGCGCTAAAAGGGCTTCGGGCATGGCTTTTAAATATTGCTGGTTGAACCATTTGGCTTTGTTGATGTCGAACCTTGCCCCCGCTTTGCTGACTTTTTCAAGAGAAAAAGCAGCAATGAGTTCTTCCATGCTAAAAATTTCTTGTTCTGTGCCAGGATTCCAGCCAAGTAGAGCTAAAAAATTGATCAATGCTTCAGGTAAATAACCATCTTCGCGAAAGCCCTGCCAAATTTCTCCTGTTTGAGGATCGGTCCATTGTAGGGGAAAGACCGCAAATCCATATTGCTTAGCATCGCGTTTGCTGAGCTTCCCTTCTCCTTCGGGCTTGAGCAATAGCGGCAAATGGGCAAATTGCGGCATAGAACTTTCCCAGCCAAAGGCTTTGTAGAGCAGTACATGCAAAGGAGTAGAGGGCAACCATTCTTCGCCGCGAATTACATGAGAAATGTTCATTAAATAATCATCCACTACGTTTGCTAAATGGTAAGTGGGCATGCCGTCGGATTTTAGCAATACCTTGTCGTCAATAGTGTCAGATGATACTACTACTTCTCCTCGTATGAGGTCATCAAAACGCACAATTTTTCCCTGAGGCACTTTGAAGCGAATTACATAAGGCGTTCCCGCTTTCAAAAGTTGCTCTGTTTGGGAAGCAGGCAAAGAAAGAGCATTTTTCATTTTCATGCGCACTGCAGCATTGTATTGAAATTCTTCTCCCTCAGCCTTAGTGCGCTGGCGGGCTTGCTCTAGTTCTTCAGGAGTGTCAAAGGCGTAGTATGCATGCCCACTTTCGAGCAGTTGTTGTACATATTGTGCGTATAGATGTTTTCTTTCGCTTTGGCGATAAGGTGCACAAGGACCTCCCTGCCAAGGACTTTCGTCTAGTTCAATTTGGCACCATTGCAAGGACTGGCGTATGTACTCCTCTGCACCAGGAACGTAACGACTTTGGTCGGTGTCTTCGATGCGCAGAATCATCGTTCCTTTGTAATGGCGAGCAAACAAATAGTTGTAAAGGGCAGTTCGCAGTCCGCCAATGTGCAAAGGTCCTGTAGGACTAGGAGCAAATCGAACTCTTACAGGTTTCTTCATAGGTACAATAATTTTACCGCTTGCTCATGATGCTAATTCTCTCTGCTACTACTGCCAATGCCTCTGCATTAGCTTGCTCTAGGTGGAGGAAGTCTTCCTCGCTGAGGGCTGCTGAGACGAATAAACTTTCAAACTGAGAAGGAGCAAGATAAACGCCGCGTTTGAGCATTTCGTGAAAGTAAAGGGCAAATAGTTGGGTATCAGATGTTTTAGCGTCACTAAAATTCTTGACGGGCTTTTCTGTGAAAAAGAGGCTGTACATAGAGCCGATTTGATTAATGGTAAAATTTAATTGACAAGCAGCTAAAGCTTTGCGAATTCCTTCAGTGATGCGGCGCGTGTTTTGCTCAAGTTGTTGGTAAATTTCGGGATGTTCGTAAAGATAGCGCAAAGTAGCCAGCCCAGCGCTTATGGCAATGGGGTTGCCTGAAAGGGTACCTGCTTGATAGACCTTGCCAGCAGGTGAAACGCAATCCATGATTTCTTTTTTGCCGCCATAGGCTCCTACAGGTAATCCACCACCGATAATTTTGCCCATCGTGGTCAAATCGGGTTGAATATTGAAAAGTTCTTGAGCCCCTCCTGGTGCAAGGCGGAACCCCGTCATTACTTCATCAAAGATGTATACAATTCCATGCTTGTTGCAAAGTTGGCGCAATCCCTCTAAAAAGCCAGGCTCGGGGAGTACGCAACCCATGTTACCTACCACTGGCTCAACAATAATGGCAGCTATGTTGTCTTCATTGGCGTTAATGAGTTCTTCTACGGCATTTAAGTCATTAAAAGGCGCGGTAAGGGTGTCGTTGGCGGTGCCTTGGGTAACGCCAGGGCTATCAGGAATGCCCATAGTAGCTGCGCCGCTGCCTGCTGCAATTAGGAAGCTATCTCCATGTCCATGGTAGCAGCCTTCAAACTTGATGATTTTATCCCTTCCAGTGTAACCTCTCGCTAGCCGGATAGCAGCCATGCAGGCTTCCGTACCGCTGTTCACCATGCGAACTTTTTCCACAGAAGGCACCATGTGGCAGATAAGTTCAGCCATTTCTACCTCTTTGCGCGTAGGTGCCCCAAAGGAGAAAGAGTCTTCAACTGCTTTATGGATGGCTTGCTGCACAAGGGGATGGGCGTGCCCTAAGATCATGGGACCCCAAGAGTTAATTAGCTCAATGTAGCGGTTGCCATCTTCGTCAAAAATATAAGCACCTTTGGCAGATTTAATAAACAATGGCGTACCCCCTACGGCGCGAAATGCCCGCACAGGGGAATTCACTCCGCCAGGAATATACTGCACTGCTTTTTCGAAAAGTTGTTGACTGGTGGGGTATTTCATAGCTGCAAAGAAACTTGAGACGGTCAAATTTATTTACGGTTGGGAAATCTCATTTGATAGTTGTGCTTTACTTCACCACGACTGATTTTAGCCAATTTACTTTGCAAAAGTCGCTTTTTGAGTGGGTTGAGGTAATCGATAAAAAGAATGCCTTGTAGGTGGTCGTATTCATGCTGAATAACGCGGGCTTGCATGCCGTTGTAAGTTTCTTCACAAAGTTGCCAGTTTTCGTTGTAATAGCGGAGGCGCACTTGAGCAGGTCGCAGTACCTCTTCACGGATGGTAGGAATGCTTAGGCAGCCCTCCTCGAAAGCCCACTTCTGACCTGTTTCTTCCAAAATAGTTGGATTGATAAACACTTTTTTAAAATTTTTAATTTCTTGGTCATCGGTTTTGCTGCCATCTACTACAAACAGCCTGATAGAAAGCCCAATCTGCGGCGCAGCCAGTCCAATGCCTTCGGCTTGATGCATGGTCTCGAACATGTCGGCAATTAGCTGAGGCAAGTTTTTAGGATTTTCTGGAGTAATTTCGCTGGCTACTTTTCGCAGAATGGGATCGCCGTAGGCTACAATTGGATAAATCATACACTTGCGTTCTTTTTGCGTTCCATGTACGATTGAAGAATAAGGGTAGCGCTGATTTTATCTAAGTTTCCTGTTTTTTGCATGCGGTCTTTTTTTCGGCTGCCTCCTTGAATCATGCTTTGCAGGGCAATGGTAGAGGTCAGGCGCTCGTCAAATTCGAAAATGGGCAGGCAGGGGAATTTTTTTTTCAATTCTTGAATAAACTTTTTAACAAGAGGAGTCATTGCAGTTTCTTCGTTGTTGAGTTTTTTAGGCATTCCAACCACAATTTCATCTACTTGCTCCTTTGCCATGTAATGTTGGAGGAACTCCATCAGTTTTTCAGTAGCGACGGTTTCCAAAGGCGTAGCAATTAGCTGCAGTGGATCGGTTATGGCAATGCCAGTTCTTTTGCTACCGTAGTCAATGGCTATTATTCTGCCCAATTTTTTAGAAATTGCACCACAAAATTAACCCAAACGCTAAAAACGTGGAAGTAAAGTTTTACAAGTACCAAGGCACAGGCAATGATTTTGTGATGATAGATAATCGACAGGAATGCTTTCCAGTGGAAGACCAAGCACTGATCAGTCGGCTCTGCCATCGCCGTTTTGGCATTGGTGCTGATGGGCTCATTTTGATACAAAACCACGCCGATTTTGATTTTGAAATGGTGTACTTCAACGCCGATGGCAAGAAAGGCAGTTTTTGCGGCAATGGAGGGCGCTGTTCAGTTGCCTTTGCCAATCGTTTAGGAATGGCAAAGGATCATACAGAGTTCTGGGCGGCTGACGGTTTGCACCGTGCAAAGCTGGATCAGGAAGGACTCATTTGGCTTCAAATGACTCAAGTCAAACACCTTCAGCCTTACCGAAATGGCTATTTTCTCAATACAGGCTCTCCTCACGTGGTGTTGTTCGAAAAAAACATCGACCGTTTTCCCGTTTTTGAGGAAGGCCAAAAAATCCGTTGGTCAGAAGAATTTGCTCCAGGTGGTACTAATGTCAATTTTGTTGAAGTAATCACTAAAGAAAGCATTTTTGTTCGCACTTATGAGCGCGGCGTGGAAGAGGAAACCTATTCTTGCGGCACAGGAGTTACTGCGGCAGCGCTGGCGCACTACTATAATTGCCATTCTCTCCCTTCCTCTGCTGAGCGAGTTATCAACGTGCAGACTCGCGGCGGGAATTTAAAAGTAGCTTTTCACTACAAAGAAGGAATTTTTTTTGACATTTGGCTTATTGGGCCAGCGGAGTGTGTTTTTAGTGGTCAAATTCAACTATTTGCATAAAATAGCTCCCGTTCTATAGCTTTGCGTAGGTTGCGCCCAAGAGCCCTGAGAAGGTACCTAAGTTTACCAATTAATTGAAATTATGAGCGTTTCTCAAGTTCTGGAGGCTGCCGTATCAGCAAGTCGATTGTTAGCACAAGTGCCTCAAGAAACCATCGCCCAACTACTCCAACAGCTTGCCAAATCAGTAGAAGAGCAAGCAGAGGCAATTCTACAAGCCAATGCAGAAGATTTGGCGCGCATGCCTGCGGATAATCCCAAGTACGACCGACTATTGCTCTCCCCAGAACGCATTGCAGCCATTGCTGCTGATATACGCAATGTGGCAACCCTACCTTCGCCTCTAGGTCAAGTGATAGAGGAACGCACTTTAGCCAACGGACTGCATCTGCAAAAGGTACGCGTACCGTTGGGAGTGGTTGGAATTATCTACGAGTCGCGTCCTAATGTAACGCTAGATGTAACAGCCTTGTGCCTTCGGTCGGGCAATGTGGCAGTGCTCAAAGGGGGCAGTGACGCGTCCTCTACTAACGAAGCTATTGTCAAAATTATTCACCAAACTTTGCAAATTTTCGGAATTCCCCCCGCTGCTGTTACCTTACTGCCTCCCACTCGCCAAGCTACTGAAGAACTCCTAACAGCTATCGGCAAAGTGGATGTACTCATTCCGCGCGGCAGCCAATCCCTCATCGACTATGTAAGACAACATGCGCGCATCCCAGTCATAGAAACAGGAGCAGGCATTGTGCATACCTATATAGACCAAAGTGCAGACATAGAGAAAGCTGCTAAAATTGTTTACAATGCCAAAACGCGCCGAGTAAGTGTCTGCAATGCATTAGATTGCCTTGTTGTACATCAAGACGTACTGCCTCGTTTGCCCGTTATAGCAAGTCCGCTTAGTCAAAAAAACGTCATCATTTTCGCTGATAAGCCTTCTTTTGAGGCTTTGCACGGTCACTATCCCGCCCAACTCTTGCAACCTGCCGAGCCACATCACTTTGGAACAGAATTTTTGGACTACAAAATGAGCATCAAAACAGTGGCTAGTTTACAAGAAGCTCTTGCACACATTGCTACTTATTCTTCCCGCCATAGCGAAGCCATCGTAGCGGAAGATGCTAACGTCATAGAGCAGTTCCTCAACCATGTAGATGCTGCTGCTGTGTATGCCAATGCTTCTACCGCTTTTACTGACGGTGCCCAGTTTGGCATGGGGGCAGAAATAGGAATTAGTACGCAAAAGCTCCATGCGCGTGGTCCTATGGCTTTGCCCGAACTGACTAGCTACAAGTGGAAAGTTTGGGGCAATGGACATACAAGACCCTAACTTTTTAGGGATTGCAAAATGAGCAATAAGCTGGGTCGGCGTATTGCTCAGAGGTAGTGATTTTTTCTTCTTGGTAACCACATGCGGGGCATTCCATGAGGTAACCTACAGGAAGAGAGGTGGGTAAGCCGCACCAGCTGCAAGGCAAGCCAGGAATTGAATTTTTTTTGCCCCAACCAGGCTTTCCACAAGCTGGGCACAACTGCTGCAAGCGCTCTATTAAATCCGCAACAGCGGCTGCAATGGCTTTTTGCCGAGTAGGGTTATACATTGCTCGCATGTCAGTTTCCAATTGTACCGAAGGTTGAGTTGCTAAAGCATTGCTTACTACTTCAGAGAGTAGTTTGTAGTCGCAAATGCCTTTTGTAAGGCTTTTTCCTCTTACAATGAGCCCATGCGAAGGAAAACCTACTTTCTCAGCAAAGGCAACTGCTTCTTCTATAGAGTGGACAACTTGATGGGCAAAGTTTGTCTCTGCTGTCAAGCATTGACCAACCACCTGAATGCCTAGTTCTTCATCTAGGAGCATTACAATTTCGTGGTTGGAAGCTACAAAAGGTACGGTGGGATGGGGTCCAAAGGATCCCTCACTGGCAATGCCAATAGGCAAACCTGTTTGCTCAATAGCTGCACAGCACTTTTGCCTTGCCGCTTCTAAGGGAGTTCCTCGGCGCTCTATTTCTCCTGTAAACGTGCCAAATGCATCGGTATTGACTTGAGCAACTTCTACTTGCAAGCCCAAATGTTCAAACAGGGGAGGGGCAATAATTTTCTCTTTTCCGTGCATGGTAGCAAGGGCAGCCCTGCGACCGCTAAAAAACTGGAAGGTCATCGCTTCAATACTTTTGGCTTTGGGCAAAAAATAATATAGCCTGATGACTCTTTTGAGCAAAGAGCATGTTTTTCAAGTAGCCCAGTTTTGAGCAAAGTATTACAAGAAGATTAATTTGTAACGGCACAGCTTTATTTGCCAAGAGTGGACTTTAATTTTACTCTCTCAATCTACCCCCATTTCCTCAGTGGAAGAAGGATTTTATTGGAATATTTCAGTTGTTGCCAGCTTTGCGATAGCGTTACAAGTCCTTTTTCAAGGGGTATGGTTTGGACGATTAGCGTTTTTCAAACCTGCTCCCCTTTCTTCCCCTTCAGTAGGAGTTTCTGTGATTGTGGTAGCGCGCAACGAATGCGACCACCTAGCGCACTTGCTTCCTTTGTTGCTCGAGCAAGACTATCCCGCACCTTATGAAATAATTATTGCTGATGACAATTCCACCGATGAAACTTTTTGGTTGCTCAAAACAGCCAGTCAATCATTTCAACAACTTAAGGTGGTTACGGTCCAATATACTCCTCCAGGAATTCACCCTAAAAAATACGCCTTAACCCTTGCTATCAAAGCTGCTCAATACAACTACCTCATTTTGACCGATGCCGACTGCCGTCCCCAATCCAACCGATGGCTAGCTACCATGGCTGCCCATTTTAGCAATGGAAAACAAATTGTGCTAGGGTATTCTCCTTACTATCCACAAAAGGGATTTTTAAATCGCTTCATCTGCTATGAAACCCTCTTGACAGGAATGCAGTATTTATCTGCAGCCTTATGGGGATTCCCTTACATGGGCGTGGGGCGCAATTTGGCTTACACAAAAAGTGTGTTCATGGATAATAAAGGTTTTGGCAAGCATCAGCACATCACTGGCGGGGATGATGATTTATTTGTTAACAAGGTAGCTAGAAGCAGCAATACAGCTGTAGCTCTTGGCGCTGAAGCATTGGTGTACTCCTTTCCCAAAACTAGTTGGAGCCAATGGTGGCAACAAAAGCGCCGTCACCTTTCTGTGGGAAAGTACTATCGGCTTAAAGACAAATTCTGGCTAGGTTTTAATACAACACTGAACATAATAGCTACCTTATTGCCTCTGGTGGCAATAGCCCTCACTTTTACGGCTCAGCAGTGGCAAGCAACTGCTTTAGTAGGAGGGATGGTGCTGATTCGCTGGGCTTTACTGGCAAGTATTGCCTATCTTTGTGCTAAAAAGGTAGGGGAGGTGTTTAGCCCTTTCTGGTATCCAATATTGGATTTTTTTTATGTAATTTACTATATTTCTACGGCTTTTTCCGTGTTAATCAGCAATAAAGTGAAATGGAAGTAAACAATCCTACAACTGGCAGCGACAACGAAGAACAGCAACAGGACAATGAGCGATTTTTCTCCAGCAGAGCGCTAAGCGATTTTAAACTAATAGATCGTGCCATCGAAGGAGATGAAAAAGCATATGCAGAGTTAATGCGTCGCTATAAAAAGGCAGTTTATCACACCTTGCTTAAAATGGTGCGCAACCCCGATGATGCTGATGACTTGACTATCGAGGCTTTTGCCAAAGCCTTTCGAAACTTGCCTAAGTTTAAAAAAGACTATACGTTCAGCACTTGGCTTTTTCGCATTGCTACCAACAATTGCATAGATTTTATTCGCCGCAAAAGGTTAGAAACCACTAGCATCAGTGCAGGATTTTCCGATGAAAGCGGCGATCCAGTAGATATAGACATCCGCGATGAAAATCTCAATCCGCAGGAAAATGCCATTAACTTGCAAAAAATCGAAATTGTGCGCACTATGGTAACCTTGTTGCCAGATAAATATCAACGCTTGGTGCAATTGCGCTACTTTGAAGAACTTTCTTACGAAGAAATCGCCCAGCAGCTCAACGCTCCTTTGGGAACCATTAAAGCTCAACTCCACCGCGCCCGCGAACTCCTCTACGACATTGCTCGCTCTAAAAAAGACATACTTTGATGCAAAAATTAGCTAAACCATTGTGGCAAATTGCCAAAACAGGAGGGCTCTTAGTTTTTTTTTGCGTCAATGCAATAGCACAACCTTTTTCACCAAAGAGAGAATTCCGCGCTGTTTGGATAGCCACAGTTGCTAATATCGATTGGCCCTCTGCTAAAGGATTGTCCTCCGTTCAACAGCAAGAAGAGTTTATTAATTTGCTGGACTTCCATCGGCGCAATGGCATGAATGCTCTCATTGTGCAAGTGCGCCCTGCTACGGATGCATTTTACTTTAGTGCTCTTGAAACTTGGTCCGAGTGGCTCACGGGCAAACAAGGCACCATGCCCGAACCTTTTTACGATCCCTTGCAATTTATGATTGAAGAAACGCATCGACGCGGCATGGAATTTCACGCGTGGATCAACCCTTACCGCGCTCAGTTTGACAACGATTCCCTTAAAATCCACCCCGACCATATTACGCGCCGCAAGCCAGAGTGGTTTATAACCTACGGTAAAATGAAACTGTTCAACCCTGGCATTCCAGAAGTGCGCCAATACATTACCGACGTCGTGGCTGATATCGTACGCCGTTACGACATAGACGGCATCCATTTTGACGATTATTTTTATCCCTATCCAATTCAAGGACAGGTATTTAACGATTCACTTACTTACAAGCAATACGGCAAGGGATTTACCAAAATAGAAGATTGGAGAAGAGACAACGTAAACAAACTCATTGAAAGTATTTCCCTGCAAATCAAGCAAATAAAGCCGTATGTAAAATTTGGCATCAGTCCCTTTGGCGTTTGGCGCAATCGCAGTCAAGATGTGCGCGGCTCGCCTACTCAAGCAGGGCAAACTTGTTACGACCACCTCTATGCCGATGTGCGACTATGGTTAGAAAAGGGATGGATTGACTATGTGGCTCCACAGGTCTATTTTAGCATAGAATTTGACAAAATTCCTTACAAAACTTTAGTAGATTGGTGGGCGGAAAACAGCTTTGGGCGGCATGTGTATATTGGTCAGGCCGCTTACAAGGCAATTCCTCAACCCAACGGCGATCTTGCCTGGGCAAAGCCTACTCAACTGCCAGAACAGATTCGCCACAACCGCAGCAAAAACGGCAAAGTGCAAGGAAGTATTTTCTTCAGTTCGCGCTCCTTGGTGTCCAATCCTAATGGCATTGCTGATTCTCTGCGAGAAAATTTTTACAAATACATTGCCCTTCCGCCATTGATGCCCTGGAAAGCAGGCACGCCTCCTTTACCTCCTACAGAGTTAGAAGTTTTGCAGTCCAAAAAAGGAGCCTTACTGCGCTGGAGTCCTCCTGACCAAAAAACAGGGTTACAGCGTGCTGTTCGCTATTATGCTATTTATCGCGCGCCTGCTAACCAAGCTCTGAACTTAGAGAATCCTGCTCATCTTATTGCTGTCACAGGTCCCGAAAACACTTTCTTAGACCAAAACCTTCCTGCAGACGGTCAGTATCGCTACGCGGTAACAGCACTCAACAGACTCTACCAAGAAAGCAAAGCTGTTTTTTCGCCTCTGGTAAAGTTGCGCACTCCTGGAACTTGGACCGACTTTGTAATTACCTTGCTAAATATTTACAAAAAGATAGCAATAGAAAAAAAGAACCCACGCTAGGGTTTCACCTGCCACTATTGAGCTCGTGCTTATAACCATTCATTGGCAGCAGCTAGTACTTTGCTCACATTGGCGATATTGCTACCGGCTGCAGTGGCGAAAAATGGCTGTCCACCTCCGCCACCTTCTACTAGTTTGGCAAGTTCTTTGGCAATTTGGGAGGCATTCAATCCATGTTCTTTGACTAAAGAGTCGGCTAGCATAACAGCAATGTGGACTTTGTCATCCACCACAGCTGTGAGGACTGCAAAAAGGGATTGGGTTTCTTGCCTAAGTTGGAAGGCAAGGGTTTTTAGCAATTCAGGTTTGGGAACGCGCACTTGCTCGGCTAAGAATTCTACACCGTTTTTGCGGGCAATTTTTGCCAGCAGTGTACGCTTGACCTCCTGCAATGCTTCATGGTGTAGGCGGTCTATTTCCTTTTGAAGAGCTTGCTTTTCGTGGAGCAGATTTTCTACCGCTTTGACTAAATCTTTAGGATTTTTCAGCAAAGTGCGCACTTGTTCTAGCAAGGCAAGCTGGTGGTAAATATACTCCTCCGCTTTCGAGGAAGTGAGAGCCTCAATGCGCCGCACTCCTGCTGCTGAAGAACTCTCAGAAATGATTTTAAACTGTCCGATAACACCTGTTTGCGGGACGTGCGTACCACCACAGAGCTCTATGCTAAAATTTTTGTCAAAAGTAACTACCCGCACAAACTCTCCGTACTTTTCTCCAAAAAGCGCCATAGCTCCCATCGCCTTAGCCTGCTCTATGGGAACATTCCGCTGTTCCTCCAAGGGGATATTCTGGCGGATTTTGGCATTGACAATTTTTTCAACTTGTTCAATTTCTGCGCTGGTCATTCTGGCAAAGTGAGAAAAGTCAAAGCGCAGCAGAGCATCACTCACTAAAGAGCCTTTTTGCATGACGTGATTGCCGAGCACTTGCCGCAGCGCTGCATGCATTAAATGAGTAGCCGTATGATTGGCTTCTATGAGTCGCCGACGCTGGCTGTCTATAATAGCAGTCACCAAAGGAGCCTGCGAATGATCAGCTATAATTTCTGGCAAATTGTCGTAAGTAAGATGGACAATTTGATCAATTTCTTTTTTTGTATCTATGATGTGAATTTTTCGAGGATGCTCTCCATGAAGGACTAAAATGCCCGTATCGCCAACTTGTCCGCCGCTCTCAGCGTAGAAGGGAGTTCGGTCTAGTATAATTTGATATTGAACTCCTTTTTTATCAATAATGCGACGATAACGCAACAGGCGAGCAAGAGCTTCATCACTTTGATAGCCTACAAATTCGGTGGGTTCTTCGGAGGGCTCTAAAATGACCCAGTCGCCTTTTTCCGCAGCGGCTGCATGTCGAGAACGCTCCTTCTGCTGTTGCATAGCCCTCTGAAAGCCCGCTTCGTCTACTTTGAAACCGTGTTCACGGGCAATTAATGCAGTAAGGTCGAGGGGAAAGCCATAGGTATCATACAGTTCAAAAGCTGTCTGCCCGTTAATCACTTTTTCGCTAGCATGCGCCATGAGGTGATCGAGCATTTGCAAGCCATTTTCCAAAGTTCGCAAAAAAGCGGCTTCTTCTTGGCTAATGACGCTGGCAATAAAATCTTGCTGAGCTTTTACTTCGGGGAAGATGTGGGCAAACTGGTCTGCTAGCAAGGGCACTAACTTGCACATAAAAGGTTGGCGAAAGCCTAAAAAAGTATATCCATACCGAACTGCACGGCGCAAAATGCGTCGAATAACATACCCTGCTTTAGTGTTGGAGGGCAGTTGTCCATCGGCAATAGCAAAAGTCACTGCGCGCACATGGTCAGCTACTACGCGCATTGCTACAGCCACTTTGCTGTTTTGCTTTTCTGCCTGATGATAGTTCTTTCCCGATTGCTTTTCTAGATGTTGGATCAATGGTTGAAAAATATCCGTGTCATAGTTAGAGTCTTTTCCTTGTAGGGCGCGCACCAGTCGTTCAAAGCCCATGCCTGTATCAACGTGTTTATCAGGTAAGGGTTCAAGGCTGCCATCTGCCCTGCGGTTGAATTGCATAAAAACTAGATTCCATATTTCTATAACTTGAGGATGGTCTTTGTTGATGAGCAAGTGTCCTGCTACTTGTTGGCGCTCCAGGTCGGAACGCAAGTCGATATGAATTTCTGAACAGGGTCCACAAGGTCCTTGGTCGCCCATTTCCCAGAAGTTATCTTTTTTGCCTCCGTAAAGGATGCGAGATTCTTCTATGTGTTCAAGCCAAAATTGGCGTGCTTCTTCGTCGCGGGGAATGCCTTCTTGTTCATCGCCGCCGAAAACAGTAACGTAGAGGCGGTCTTTAGGCAAGTTATACACTTGGGTGAGCAATTCCCACGCCCATGCAATGGCTTCTTTTTTAAAATAATCGCCAAATGACCAGTTACCCAGCATTTCAAACATAGTGTGGTGGTAGGTATCCAGCCCTACATCTTCCAAGTCGTTGTGCTTACCTGAGACGCGCAAGCATTTTTGAGAGTTTACCACGCGCTTGTGCTCAGGAGTGCGATTGCCTAAAAAGTAGTCTTTAAACTGCACCATGCCAGAGTTAGAAAACATCAGCGTAGGGTCGTTTTTCAGCACCATAGGCGCTGAATGCACGTAAGTATGCCCGCACTTTTTGATGAAAAAATCTAAAAATTGTTGACGGATTTGGTTACTGGTCATCATGACGAGATTGGTCCAAACTTCAGCGGACAAAGATAAAGTTTAATCGGTTTTTTCGGTGGCGTTTTTCCAAGCAATGTATTGCTGAAGGACAAGTCTGTCTGCCGCACACCAGTTTAGATGAGTTAATTCTTCGTCGGTACACCAATGAATAGCTTGATGCTCAAGGGGTTGAAACGCTGCTGGATCCTCTGCATAGCAAACAAAAGGAATTAGGCAAACCGATTGATGGGGATAGTGATAAAGGCAATCAGGAAGGCGCGCTACAAGACGTACTCTTGCTCCTAATTCTTCTGCTATTTCTCGGCTAATACATGCCTCGGCAGTTTCATTGGGATGAATCTTTCCACCTGGAAACTCCCACAAGCCACCATGAGAGCGGTGCAGAGCCCGCTGGGCAGCAAGCACTCTTCCTTTGGAAATAATTACAGCACATGCAACGGGTAGAACCGCACAGCAATAATTTGTCTCACTTGGCATTGTACAAGAAGTTATATGGATTTTTGTTCATTTCATGGATAAAATCGGATTGCTTTACAAGCCATAGACATTTTTGAAAATCTGTTTTTAAGAAAAAATCAAAGATTGGGGTGTAAGATGACTTTGTAACTTGCTAAAAATAAAATGTTTGGTTTGTGAGGTTAAACTAAAAAACTAAACCGCCTCCAAGAATTGAAAGCGGTTTAGTTTGCTTGATAGTGCAAAAGTTAAGATTAATACTCCCACAGCTGTGTTTCGTAATCCAACAAGGCGTATTCTATCTGCAGTGAAGCATACATAGCAGCTTTTTGGTCGCCGAAAATATCTTCAATGGTAGCATCCTCGCTGTTTTGATATTTGACTAAGTGGGCTGTGAACAAGCGAAGTTCAAAAGCCTCGGCAAGGTTGCGATGTTCTTTCGGATTGGCATTGTTGAACCAAATAGCCTTATCGTTGCCTTTAAAGACATTTTCAACTAATTCTTTGTAGGAAAAAGTAGCAATAGGGATGTCCACTGATTTATTGTTTCGGTCTGCGGGTAGAATGATAGTAATGCTTTGAATATCATGGTATAAGCGCGAGCGCTTTTTGTCAAAAATAAGGTCTTCTTTTAGCTCGAGAAGGTAAAGATCCTTGCCAGGTAAGTACTCAACAGGACCACTACTAGAGGGTGAATTTGGACCAAATTCATCGCCCACCCAACCTCCGCCCACATCATCTTCAACACCAAAGCCTAGTGCTCTTTCTTCCTCGGTAAGCCCATCTCCTTCAGAAGTAACTGTTATTTTTTTAATAAAATCTTCATAGCTCATTCGAGTAGTTAGCGAGTCATTGACATAGGGACGCAGAATGCCACCTTTAACAGCCTCAATGATAACCCTAGTGATCTCCATGTTTTTAGCATTCATGGGGCGGTTCATTTTTTCGCGCAAGTCAATCTGCCACCATAGCGTTTTTCTAAATAACTGGTCGTGAATGCGAATAGGACGGAGTGAGTTAGTGTTATACCCAAACTCATCACGTTCTTGAGCTAGAACAAACGTTGGAATTAAGGCAATCCAAGCAAGAAGAATGAATAACTTTTTCATATGTTTTGTTTTTTTGGATCGTTTCAATTTAATTCAGGTTTTAGTAGTTTTCTCTTCATCCTTACGCGAGAATATCGTCAATAAAACAAACTCCTGTTAGTAGATTCAACAACAGACATGCCATCTGCTTAAAGTTGTTTTCTCCAGTAAAATTTTTTGTAAAAAAAGTCCTTTCCATCGAGCTGGAAAGGACTTGACTTAACGGTGTGATTTTACTGCGTGATAGTGTAGATAATAGGATCGGTGCTAAACTTAGCGTCTAGAATATCGCCTTTGAAATTGCGGCGCTTCACTTGCTTAATTTCTATGATAAGACGGTCTCCTTCCTTTGCTTGTGCGCGGAAGTCATTCAGGTTAGCTTCTTCTCCTGAGAACTTACGTTCTGGAATAATAAGGCGACGACCTCTTGCTAAAGCTACCGTCCACTCTGTAACGCGATAACTTGCGTCTTTCGGAATTATTTCCCTGATACTAGGATCGGCTAGCGCTCTTGCTTTAATAGAAGGTGGACAAGGGCCACCGTTTTTAGTATCCAAAGGTTTATTCCCACTGAGAATTTCAATCTTCGGTTCAGGCAATAGCTTTACTTTGAATTCCTTAGGTTCTATCAAATTGCCATCGCTAAATACTTTCAGCACTACTTTGTTTGCTGTGGGTATAACTACCACCTCACCTTTGTTAGCGCCTTTAATTACTTCGGCGCCTTCTGCTTGGAAAGAGGGATTATAAGCAGCACCTAAAGCGGGTACATTTACTTTCAGTTCATTACCACACTGATAATAAAGGGCAGATACGTTGGCAGCTTGAATATCTACCACTGGTTTGGCAACAATATATTCTTCTTTTACGCGGAAGATAGTGTCTTCTCCATCAGCTTTTTTGATTTTGATGGTGCCTTCCCAGGATTTTTTGAGGTTGCCGTCTTTATCGTAGTTGCCTCCTTGCGCGGTAAACTCTACAATGCCGATGCCATCTTCTACTTTTACTGGTCCAGCTGTAGAGCTCATTTGTGGAGAAATGTTAGAAGCAGAAGCAGCAAGGAACATCTTGGCGCGGTATTTAGTGCCAGCAGCTACGATTTTAGATTCCGCACTCACCATTGCATTAATTCGGTCAAATTTAATCTCCACGCCGCCCACTTTACTGCTAAGCTTGCGCACCACCTCGCTTTCTGCTCGCACTACTTCAGATTGAAACTGGCTTAATATGGCTAAACAAGCCACCAGCGGAGTGCGTTCGAAATTAATTAGTGCAAAGTCCTTGTGGTTTTGGTTGCCATCGTCTTTAAAACGAGGCATTTCTTTAGCATCCAGCGCAATTTTAGGAATTTGCACGTCTTTGTCATAGCTGCTCATTTGTGCAGCGTAGGCATTGAGCTTCTCTTTAAGGGGATAAGCCTTGCCACTTTTAGAACCTTCCGGACCGATTAAGTAGGTTGTAGATTTGTCGTAGTTTTTCTCATCTGCATACCTACCGTTTTCCTTCATTCCTCCAGTGTATTCAATAAGCCCCTTGCGGATGTCCTCAATGTAGTTCATCATTTCATTAGTCTTATTGATGGCATCCTCCGCTTGTTTAATAATTGCCAAGTCTTTGGGCTTATTGCCTTCTTTCTCCACCTGTGCTTTCATGCCCTCCAGCACTTTTTTAGTTGCATCGCGGGCAAGGGAATTAGCATAGCGGAGACTATCGTCTATATAGTAGAATTTTTCTAGTACTGTATTACTTACCTGAAGCGCCAGCAAGGCAGTCAGTACCAAATACATCATGTTAATCATTGCCTGCCTTGGCGTCATTTTGCCACCTGCCATAGTGCTGTTTGGTTTTAGTAGTAAGTAAGAAACAGCTACAAGATTTTTTTATGATGCCTTCATGGCTGCCAGAATATTGCCATAGATTTTGTTCAAGGCAGTCAAGTTGTTAGTTAGCTTAGAGATTTGATCTTTAAAGGTTTGAGCCTCTTTACTTGCTTCTGCCATGCTTTCCATTGCTATGGTCAAATTGCCATAGAACTTGTTCATTGCCTTTAAATGGCTATTGGCATCTTTGAGCTCCATTTCGTACACTGCATTTAGAGCACCTAAATTTTTAGTCAGTGTTTGGATTTGGGTATGTAGCTCTTTTGCCTGGGTAGAGGCATTAGCCATAGCTGACATGGACTCTACAGTAGCAGCATACGATTTATTAAGCGCTACCAATGATTGTGAAGCAGCCCGCAAATTGCGCGAATATTCTTCTGAAGCAGATGCTGCTTCGCTCATATCTCGCATTTTCAGCGCTGACTCGTTAAGGGTCTTGATTCCCTTGCCAAAGCTCTTGAAGGCTTCTGTAGACAGTTCGGCTTCTTGCAGCATTTGATCGAGACCTACTAGGACACCAGTAGCCGCTAGTTTGTTAGCAGTTTGAGCATCAGGACGTCCGTTACCTCCTTCGTAGTCATCTGCTAGCTCGGGATATACTCTTTCCCATTCATAATGCTTATCAGGGGGAGGTACGGGAGCCAGCACACCTAAGAAAAAGATAATTGCTTCAGTAGTCAGTCCTGCTACGAGCATAGGACCTGCCCCAGGCCATTGCATAATTTTAAACATCGCCCCTACAATTACAATAGAGGCACCCACACTTGTGATTTTAGGAACGATTACGCGGTTAAAACGTGCTAGAGCGCTTTCTTTAGTGTGACCCATATTCGTTTAAATTTTAACTGAACGGATAAGGTTAAAATGATGGTCTCCAAAGTTAATGTAAAAAAGTGTGAATTGTCAAATAATCTCGGTGTAATAACGCAAAAAAGCCGACGCGTATTATGTTAGCGTCGGCTAAGGGGCTTCAATTTTTTATGGTTTAGAACTCATACCCTGCAGAACGTCCTAGATAAGTCATCACGCAGCGGAAACCTATAAAGGAGCGAGCTGTATCGCCGTATTCAAAACTGCGCGTACCTGTTTCAATTAAGAAAGCAATATCTTTCCACGAGCCGCCGCGAATTACCTTGCGGGGTTCATTTTCATCATAATAGGTTGGATTTAGGTCCCACACCAAAGGTACGCTGGCAGGATTGAAGGCGTCTTCACACCACTCGGCTACATTGCCTGCCATGTCATAAAGTCCGTAGTCATTGGCAAAGTAGGAAGCTACTGGAGCGGTATAGGAGAAGCCATCGTCATAATAATTGCCGCGTCCGGGTTTAAAGTTAGCTAACGCACATCCTTTAGCATTGCGCACGTAAGGTCCGCCCCATGGGTACTTTGCCATATCGCGTCCGCCGCGTGCTGCATATTCCCATTCAGCTTCAGAAGGTAAGCGGAAATTAGGCATTGGGAATTTGCCTTTGCTTTCGCGGAAGGTATTCATTTTTTTAGTGCGCCATTCGCAGAACAATAAAGCAGCCTTCCAAGTAACTCCTACTACAGGATAATCATCAAAGGCAGGGTGGTCGTAATAATACACTGTCATGGGATCACCCATGTGGTAGGTGAAATCCTTCATCCAAACGGTAGTATCGGGATAGGCGTGTTCTTTGAGATCTTCCTCGTTTTCAATCAGTGGGAGAATTTTGCGGTAACGAATGAAAATAGTACTATCTCCACCTAAGGGAAAGTGGTCAGCTGCTTCATACATGAATTGCCGATATTCATTATTAGTAATTTCGGTGTCATCCATGTAAAAGCCACTGATGGTAATTTGTTTGTTCATTGCAATTTTGGACGAAGTAATGTCTTCGTCTGCTTGCCCCATGTGGAAGGTGCCAGGGGGGATAGAAACCATACCAAAGGGCAGCTCTTGCTTCCACCCTTCGCGTCCTTGTACTCCAGTTAACTCACCATTGTCTTTGTTTTTGCCGCCGAAAATGCAACTTTGCAGTGCAATAGCCACCAGAAAAACGCCGTAAAGTGGTGACACGTAACGCAATCGGGCATGTTGTATCATAGGTATACGCATAATTTCTGCCAGTTTATCCGCTATTCCTCTGGACTTTCAACAGGGTCTCGCGTAGTAGAATCTTAACTTCTACTTTCCACAAAAATAAGTCCAAAAGTTTTTACTCAAATCTAAATCTTGGGGTTCGAATATTAAATAATTCAGCCTTTTTAGGAGCGGGTATTCGGTAAGTAATTCGCAGCTCATGAGAAGTGGCTGCTTTAGCAGCAGCACCTGTAATTTCGTAGTCAAAAGCATAACCCATGCTCATTGAATTATCTTTGAGCAACCTAGTGCTTACAATTGCCGAAATACTACTGATGGGACCTAAATCGCGAAATGAAGCTCCGATGTGATACTTTTGCTTTAAGTGAGCCAGTAGCGCTCCTTCGTAAGAGAGTACATTTCGCAGATTCGTTTTCACAATGGCAGAAGGCTGGAGACTTACAGAAGGAGATAATATCACCTCTCCTCCTCCTAAAAAAGTATAAGTGCGCTCTAAGGGACTGAGGGCAAAAGTAGTACCATATTCAAAACTGGGCTGGAAAAGATGATTGGTACTGATGCCAGCAAAGTATTTGGGTGTGGAGTAGTAAATACCCACAGCAAAATCGGGTACAAATTGGCTTTCTCTACCCCTACCGATAATTAAAGGGTCGTTAGGTTCATTAGGGCGCAGTTTGCCAAAGTCAAATGCTTGGTTGTAAACTCCCCCTCTAATGCCTATGGAGAGCCTTGCTTGGTTTTTAAAAGGGTGATGATAGGCGTATGAAAATTGGATATCGTTATTAGTGATAGGTCCGAGGGCATCATTAAGTACCTGAATGCCAATGCCGCTGCGTATAATGTTGATAGGCATAGTGGCGGTAAAGACCGTGCTGATAGGTGCTCCTCCATCGCCATCGAGTGTAGTGCTATAGCCCACCCATTGCCGCCTGTGGATCAAATTAAAATGAACGAAGCGGCTATCTATGCCAGCAGTAGCAGGGTTCACATACAGTTGGTTGAACATAAATTGAGTAAATTGAGCATCTTGCTGGCTGGCTCCTTCTTTGACAAGGAGCATTGCCCAAAGTAGCACGAGCAAATAGGTGAGCTCTTTTTTCATAGTTTTCTCATGTTAAGATGAGCATGTAAGCAAGATAGCTAATTCATCGCTTTTTTTTCTACTTCTTTGATGTAGAGTTCTATAGCACCAGTTAAAGAAGGGGCATCAGGGTGAGGGGCTTGGATGTCTAGTATCAAATTCTGGTCGATAACGGCTTTGCCAGTAGTAGGACCGAAGGCAGCAAAAATAATATCTCCTTGCTTAAAGTCTGGAAAGTTAGTCAGTAAGGAATTGAGCCCTGAAGGGCTAAAGAAAGCAATCAAATCGTATTGTTTTATGTCTAAATCTTTCAAATCACTGGAAACGGTGTGGTAAATAATGGCTTCGGTAAATTGAATACCGCTTTTTTCCATGAACGATGGTAAATCGTCCTTGCGAATATCAGAACAAGGATAGAGGTAATTTTCGGTTTTGTGCTTTTTAATTAATTCGAATAGATCGCTTACAGTGCGCTTGCCAGCAAATACTTTTCTCTTGCGGAGGGTAATATATTTCTGCAAATAGTTGGCTGTTTGTTCAGTAATGCAAAAATATTTCATTTCAGGCGGCATTTCTATTTTGCTTTCATTACATAGTTTAAAAAAATGATCTACTGCATTTTTGCTAGTAAAAATAACTGCCGTGTGGTCCAAAATATTGATTTTTTGTTTTCTAAATTCTTTTAAGCTCACAGGTTCTATTTGAATGAAAGGTCGAAAGTCTATTTGCAAGTTGTACTTTGCTGCCAATTCCGAGTAAGGGTTCTTATCGGACTCTGGTTTGGGTTGCGAAATGAGAATACGCTTAATGGGTTTGAGGCGCTCAGGATGCAGCACAACAGAAGATACTTTCCCTTCTATCATATCTACAACTTAAAAAGCTATGAAGAAATTAAGAATAATTTAGACGTTACCGCCAATGGTATCACTTCCGTAGCACAAAGATAGACAATTAAATAAACAAAATTGATCTTCACCGATAGATATAGCATCACCATTATGCCTACCGTAATCAAGACCCATCCGCCTGCCAATACGTAACAAAGCACCTCTAAGGCTGCAGAAGGCTGGTAAAAAAAATTTAGTTGATAAAATGTAAACAGAATGAAAATAATTAGAGCGAACAGCTTGTAGAAGTGGATACTGATTGATGTGTGTTTATCGGCTAGCAAATGATGCTCGAAAATAGCTCGGAGAAATCTGATAATTGCGTATTTAATCCACATTGCCGCTAATATCCATCCAAAAAGTTGAAGATATACCAATATAAAAGGCTGGTTTTGGTGGATAAATGTTACTTTTAACAAAGAGTGGGGGGAATTGGTAATCAAACTGAGTAGATAAGCCATAGTGGCGGCAAACAGTCCCCCAAGAGTGAGCAAGTGAACTGTCGTTACTTTTTCTTGTATTTCTCTAAACTTAAAAAGCATTATCAGTTGGCGCACACTTTCAATGATAGAGACGTAATGTTTGTCAATCATTGCCAGTATTGAAAGCAAAAAGCCATAGGTGATAGTTATTACTAAGAAATTGTTTTGCATTTTTAGCGATGGGCGTAGCCTTGCTTGGAAAAACAGCTCTGAGGAGTTGGTCGGCAAAGGGGCTGAGAGGAACGAGCTATTTGTTGAACTATCTGCTACAGCTGCATTGTCAATTAGCGATGAAGGATATCTTTTGCTTCCCAAGTACGCATTGGGCAACTGCTTCCCTTGATAAGTGAGTAAAATTACTTGTCCTGCAGCTATTGAAAGGCTGTCTAGATCCCATGCTATGGTTTGGGGTTGTTGAAAATAATGTGCCAAATTATTGTTGATAAAAATAAAGTTTCCTTCTCTAACAGTTAGTATTAGCTTTTCACCGCTCTGCCAAGTTTTTCCTCTTTTTAATATCAAGTGATAATGTTGCGTTTTCTCGTGAAAGAAAGGCAAGTAAGGGACATACAGCTGCTGCTGATAGTCATACACCAACCATTGGTGAGAGAGATTTTCATAGATGTACATACTTGGCAGTTGCTGCCCTTGAGCTCGCAGTCCTTCTACTGCACAACAAGATAATGCTAGCCAGATGCAAAAATATTTTTTCATTCTTCTTGCAGCTCCTTTGCCCAGTTGAATCTATCTGAAGCAGAGAAAGCCCACGGGGCGGCGTTATTCTCAATGTTGGCAAACATAGCATTCCAAGAAGTAGGGGTGGCGGCCTCTTCCATAGCAATGTATTGCCTGATCTGCACAATGATGTCCAAAGGATTGATATTCACCGGGCAGGCTTCTACGCAAGCATTACATGTAGTGCAAGCCATTACTTCTTCTTTTGTAATGTAATCACCGTAGAGTGACTTGCCATCGTCGTAATCCTTTCCGTAGAGAGCTATTAATTGTCCTTTTTCTTCGAGTCTATCGCGCGTATCCATTACAATTTTGCGAGGACTGAGCAATTTGCCCGTGATGTTGGCAGGGCAAACCGCCGTACAGCGACCACATTCTGTGCAGCTGTAGGCATCCATCAAGTTTTTCCAGGTAAGATCTTGTACATCTTTTGCACCAAACCTGCCTATTTCTTGCGAATTGGCTTGGGTATTTTGGCTGCTAATGCCTAGCATCGATTTTACCTCTGCGGTAACAACGGGCATGTTTTCTATTTTGCCCTTAGGTTCTAAGCTGGAAAAGTAAGTGTTGGGAAAGGCTAAAGCAATGTGCAAATGCTTGGAATAAGTAATGTAAACAGCAAAAGCCATAATGCCCAAGATATGCAACCACCAAGCTACGCGTTCCAACAACAGCAGTGCGTAGGTAGGTAAACTGCTAAACAGAGGAGTTAGAAGTCCACTTACCCAAAAGCTGCCTACAGAGGGATAATGTGCGGCTATGTAATGGCTGTCGCTGCGGGTTTGCAACAGGCTGTCGGTAGCGTTCATGGTAAACAGGCAGAGCATGAGAAAAATTTCTGCCAGCAAAATGATATTGGCATCTAATCTTGGCCACCGGGTCATTTCTCGGCTCCAAAAGCGCGGCACAATTTTTAAATTGCGGCGCAGCAGGAAGATTATACAAGAGACAACTACCCCCAGTGCCAACAGTTCAAAAAAGTTGATGAGCCACTGATATAGAGACCCTAAGTAAGGTGCAAATAATCGATGCGTGCCTAACAAGCCATCCAGCAGAATCTCTAGCACTTCAATGTTAATAATGATGAAAGCTGCATATATAACAAAGTGCATTAGCCCTACTAAAGGCTTGTCAAACATTTTTTTCTGCCCAAGTGCCATGAGCAGCATATTTTTAAGGCGCTTTTGGGGTTGATCTTTGCGCTCTACTGACCTGCCTAGCTTGATATTTGCCGCAATGCGCCGAACTCGGCTGGCTACTAACCAACTTGTCACCGCTAGCGAGGCTACAAAAAGAAGCTGTTGAAAGATAGAAATAAACAGTTCCATATATGCACTTTTCTGCTGGCAAATATAACTTTTTTGCTTGCCTTTCAAAGTGATCACAGCTAACAGGTTAGTCAATTGCAATTCGCACCCCGCCGTAAAAAGTTCTGCCCATGATAGGGGCCCAAATAATGCCTGCATCAAAATGGGCTCCCCAAGGATTTTCAGCTTCTACAATAGGGTGCATTTGCATAAAGTTGCCAATATTTTCCGCGCCTAGGTATATTTCCCACTGGCGGAAAACCCGCGTTATTTGGCTGTTAATCAAAAAGTAATGTGGTGAATAGGCTCGCCAGTAAGGCGCTCCTTGGTTAGGAAGATGTCCGCTGTGAGGGTCCCCTGGCATGGGCATGCCAATCGTAGGAGCTACTGGTAAGCGCTTGCTGCCGTACCATTGCACTGTTAGATCAAAACGCCAGCGCAACAGGTCTATAGCAGCATTTGCCATGGCTCGATGCTTGGGAATAAAAGGCACTTGCCGCAACTGATTGCCAATAAGGGCTCGTACATGGTAATACTTATAAGCCCCTGTTAAAGTAATTCCTTCTACCACTGTATATTCTGTTTGGATTTGTAAACTGTTGGCAAAAGAACGCCCTTGTAAGTTGTATATCTGCAGTTGGTGAGGATCGCTATCCAAGTCCACAATGGTTTGATTTTGGAAATGCGTGCGGAAAAAATCTACAGTGAGTGAGCCGTTGCGGTTGTTGAGCAAAAATTTCTGATGTAAGCTGCCGCCTAGATTCCATCCAACTTCTGGGCGAAGGTCAGGAGCAATTTTTAATTGTCGGTTGCTGATTAAGTATCCCATGTTTTCAGCAATGGGATTGGCATAACGCATGCCGCGCCCCGCTGAAAGCCTGATGGTAGTCAGGGCGTTAAGGTCATATCTTAGGTGCAATCGAGGAGTAAAAATATTGCCAGCAAGGTTATGTTTGTCATAGCGCAGCCCGGCGATAAGGGCAAATTTGCCAGGCAAAGCAAAGCTATATTCGGCAAACAGACCTGCTACTTGCTCATGCCGTTGCCGCTCTAATTGGCGGTAAAGCTCATGGTAATAGTCCAACATGGCACTAACGCCTGTTTTAAGGGTGTGATGCTGGCTCAATTGAGTTTGGTAAATGGTATTGATTAACAAGTGCTTTTGAGTGCCACTGTAGTGAGTGTCTCCCCAGAGTGCTTTTAGGCGGTGGTGGGAGGCACTAATGATAACACCGATGCTTTCTGTTTCTTTAGGTAAGAAAAAGCCTGTCTTGCTAAAGAATTCTGCTCGTTGATTTTCCCATCGGAAGCCGTAGAGGTGTCCGCGCACGCTAGGCGTATTTCGACGAAAACCAAGCTGACCTCCTAATTTGTCATCGTAGAGAAATTTAATGCCTAGTTGAGCTTCCATTTTTTCGCCGTTGTATTGCCAGCGGTTCATGCCATTGAGTTGCGTAAATTCAGGTGCATCGAGGAAACCATCGCGATTGAAATCTTCTCTTAGTCTTTGTCCGCTGGCATGGAGTAGGGTAGCGGTAGCCCAGTGTTGGCTCACCTTCTTACGCCAGTGAATATTTTGCTCAACTCTGCCAAATTGATTGATATAAGTATTAAAAAATAGCCGCTCGTTGTCTTCAAAGGGTTTGACAAGTTCTACATTAATTTGCCCCGTTATGGACTCGTAACCATTTACCACGCTGCCAGCTCCTTTGCTGATGTCAATGGAACGAATCCACGTGCCAGGAATAAAGTACAAGCCACTGCGCGCAGCCAATCCACGCACAGCAGGCAAGTTTTCCGAAGAAATTTGTGCATATATGCCATCTAAGCCTAATAAATGAATTTGCTTCGCTCCAGACACTGCATCGGAAAAAGTAACGTCCACCGCCGCTTGCGTTTCAAAACTTTCCGACAAATTGCAACAAGCCGCTTTGCGAAGGTCTTTTGTGGTGAGCACATCGGTGCGGAGAGGACTTAGCTCATCAGTTTTGCCAGCGGTAACTGTAATGGTCTGCAATTGAGTAGGTTGTAGTACAATTTCAAGGTGTATTTCCTTGCCATGCTGGTGAGTGCGCGCCTTGCGAATATCCACAGTATCGGTTGTATAGCCGACAAAACTTACTACAATCTGATATACCTCTTTCTGATGGGGGGGATATTTCAATTCAAAGTGTCCTTCGGCATCCGTTACGGTGCCAACGGTAGTGCCTAGCCACATTACGCTTGCTCCAACGAGGGGGTGCTCTTCTTTGCCCACCCGTTCTACTACCATGCCATGAATAGCTTTAGGGGAGTGTTGAGCGACAATTTGATTTGCCATTAATAGCATAAAAGCTATTAATAGGGCATTTTTGGTTTTTGTTTGCATATTTTTTTATTGACAAAGGATTGGAAAATAAGTAAAAAGATGATTTTTTTAGCTACAGTGAAAAAGAAAGACAATGCTTCAAGGCCTCTTCTGTGCCTTGCCAATCCTTTGCCCTATAAGCGGAATTGTTGAATAAAATGCAGTAACTTTCTTCCTGTTAAACCAGTAGGGGAGGGAGGAAAGTAGAAGTTGGCTAAGGAGAGGGAAATTGCTGATTGCTTAAAAAAAGCAAAAAGGAGGGAGAAAGCCTCGGCAGATGTATTTTTCCAAGTGCTTGCAGAAGGTTTACAACTTTCAGCAATAGACACCGTTGCTGCCTTGTAAAATTGGCAAACTAGATAGCAGCGATCTTCTTGGTGGCAGGCTTTTGATCCCTCTTCTTCGTGTTTGGCGTGTTGGTGAACGGTGCAAGAATGTTCCTCAGGGAGAGCAATAGAAACTGCCAGCAGTTCTCCTCTCAGGTGACAATAGTGCTGGTACATGGTAATTCCTCTAGCGGCTACCAGCACCTGCAGCGCCAACAATAAGCAAGTGATTCGACTTAACTTGTTCCTGCCCATTGTTCAACAAAAAAAGAAAAAAAGTAATCAAATTGCAAGGAAACTATAGTGAATTTTAATTGCTTAGAGACTTTTCTAGCAAGCTATGAAAGTTCTTTCTGCCCAGCAAATTAAACAAGCCGATGCCTACACCATTGCTCATGAGCCTATTAGCTCATTGGATTTAATGGAGCGGGCTGCTACTGCGGCTTATCGCGCTCTCTTGAAGCACTTACAGAAAAACAACTTCACACCGCAGTCTATTCATTTTTTCTGCGGCAAAGGCAACAACGGAGGGGATGGCTTGGTAATGGCGCGTTTGCTAAGCAACGACTACAAAGTGCATGTCTGGATCTGCCCCGTTCCAGAGGTGGCTACTGCTGATTTTACTGCCAATTTGGCTCGATTGCAGCAAATCCCAAACGTTGCCATACACGCTCTTGCCCAGATACAAGATTTGCCCTTGCTTTCATCCCATGACCTTTGCATAGATTGCATCTTTGGCTCAGGGTTAAATCGTCCTCCTGCAGGGTTTATCGCCCAAGTGATTGCTTATCTCAACCAACTGCCTACCTACAAAGTAGCTATTGACATTCCCTCAGGTCTATTTGCTGACAAGCCCGTCTCTCAACCTGAGACAGTATTTCGTGCCCATTATACCATCACTTTTGAACTGCCTAAACTGAGCTTTTTATTTGATGCCTACTATCAATTTACGGGTATGTGGGAAGTGGTACCCATTGGCTTGCACAAAGACTACATAGAAAATGCGCCTACAAAGGTTTTTTACATCGATGCAGCTCTGTTTATGAATTACTATCGCTCAAGGTCTCCCATTGCACACAAAGGAAATTTTGGTCATGGCTTGTTAATAGCAGGTAGTGCTGGGAAGATAGGCGCTGCAGTACTGGCAGCCCAAGCCGCTCTTCGCTCTGGAATTGGATTGTTAACAGTTGCCTTGCCTCAAATAGGGCTCAACGTCATGCAAACTGCTGTACCAGAGGCAATGTGCTTATTTGATGTGGGCAATGTAGCGGTGGAGAAAGCGCCCAATGGATTGCCTTACCAAGCCATCGGCATAGGTCCTGGCATGGGGCAAGAAGCGGCTACTGCCAAAGCCATTGAGCAACTCCTTGCCCAATCGATTCAAAAACCTATGGTATGGGACGCCGATGCTCTCAATTTACTGGCAAAAAATCCTCATTGGTGGCAGCAATTACCCGCTAACAGCATTTTAACTCCTCACCCTAAGGAATTTGAGAGAATTTCGAGCACTACTGCAAGCGACTTTGAACGCCATCAAGTGCAACTTGCCCTTAGTGAAAAATACCGCTGCATCATCGTGCTCAAGGGAGCTACTAGCTGCATTACTACCCCTGAAGGTCTTACATTTTTTAACTCTACCGGCAATCCTGGCATGGCTACCGGTGGCAGTGGTGATGTGCTTACGGGGATTATCACCTCTTTACTAGCGCAAGGATATGATCCTATCCAAGCAGCTGTGATGGGAGTATATTTGCATGGACTGGCAGGCGACCTTGCCGCTGAAGAACTTTCCCAAGAAGGAATGACCTCTAAGGACATAGTGAATTTCCTACCCGCTGCTTGGAAAAAAATACTCCACTGTAAATTAGGGCATGTCTAGGTTTTAGAAAACAAGCATTATGGACAAAAGGGACTCAACCCAACAGTGGCATATAGTGGTGGATGCTCTCGAGTGCTACCTCTAGGTATGGAAGAGCCCACGTAAACGATGCCAAAGCAGGGTTGAAGCCATTTGAAAAGTACAAAACCTTACCCCAGATTACCCTTAAATTATGCAGGAGCGTTTTCTTGATTCGATCAAAATGAATGAGGAGAAATAGCACAAAAACCTGAATCTTCTCAGGGCTTTGTTCTTCAAAAAAGACGGTGGCAGGTTGAGCGAAGGTTAAAGTGGAGCCAAGATCCTCTTGGCTTTAAGTTACATCTAAACTCTCTAAGGATTTTGAAAGAACCATCCAACCCCTTCATCAAATTTTTTTCATGAATTGAATCTATCAAAATAGACAACTACTTAGGGCTTTGCGCGCATTTTTTAACTCTGCTTGCTTTTGATTTGTGCGAAAATGCTATAATTGCAAGTCAAAGACTTTTTCGAAATATGAAAAAAACGCAGCTAGTTACCATTTTCATGGTGCCAGTTATTGTAACACTTGCTTATTTTCTCTATGCGGGCATTAAAAGCAAAGTAGATGAAGAACGCGAAATAAAAGCCAGGGAAGCCGCCGTTATTGAACGCCTCAAGGAAATTCGAGAAGTGCAGAAATGGTTTTTATTTGTCAATGGGCGTTATACAGCCAGTTGGGACACTTTGAAAGCCTTTATTGCTCAAGGAAAAATCCCCATTGTAGAGAAAAAGGAAACTATTATCCCCCGTCCTCCTGATAAGGCTTACTTGGGAGATAGTGTTCGCATTACTTACGATACCCTGCGCGTGGAAAGTGTAAGAGAGTATCTCTTCCCACGTGACAAATACCCCAACTTCAATTTGGAAACTTTCAGCTGGGTGCCAGGATACAACGACCCTACAAAGCAGTTTCAAATGTATGCTGGCAAGATTACTCAAAAAGGCGGTGCAAAGGTAGATGTAATTGAGGTAGTGGATCCATACCCCTTCGATAAAACCCGACGCGAAGACCATCCTAATCGCAAAAGGCGCTTTTTGCGTTTTGGTTCAAGGGAAGAAGTTTCCGTTACAGGCAATTGGGAAGACTGATATAATGTTGAAAAAATATTACTACTTTGGAAATCAACGCGTTTCATTCTCTCTTGCAACTTTACAGCCCTTCTTTCAGCACAGAGCGTATTAACCAGTATGCTCTGTGCCTCAAGCCTTGTTACCAAACCCTTGAAGCCATTGCCTTTGACCTGAAAAAAGAAGCCGCCGTGTATTACGAGCGCTTCAGCCTTTCGAAAAATTTTTCCTTTCAAGAGGGGTTGCCACAAGTGGCTAAACATCATGCTTTTCTTGGCAGTAGTGGCTGGAAAACTGTTGTATTGATGGAATCTTTACTGCCTTGTGTTCAGGTCCCTGCGGATGCCTTTGAATTTTCTCTTGCAAGTGAATTGCTCAAGTTGCACATAAGCAACCACTTCGAACCAATACAGCCTGCTTACACCTTGCATGCTTCCCTAAAACTGATTAACGTATTTGCTTGTAGTGGTGTAAATCTTCAACTTTTACAGACCTTTTATAGCGGCATTCCCCTGCGGCAAGTCCACATGAGTGACGCCATCTTGGCGGGTTTGCTCTCCATGCCTGAAAGGCTGGACTATCGCTATTTGCATCTTTTTGTACACCACCACCAAGTAACCATTGCCTTTTTTCGGGCAGGTCGCTTGTACTTGCTCAATACTTTTACCTTTGACACGCCAGAGGACCTACTTTATTACGTCCTTTTTGCTGTTTTTGAGCTCGGTTTAGATAAAAAAGATACAGAACTCTTGGTTTGGGGAGATATTGGAGCTTCTTTTTCTGGACGTTTATCTATTTTGCAAGAATACTTTCCCCTTGTCAGTTTTGGCACTCGCCCAAAAGGCATCAGGTTCGACTATCAATTCGGAGAATTGGAAGAACACGCTGGCTTTGAAATGTTTAGCACTTATCACCTCATCCACCAGTAGTTTGGGGTTTAAAATAGCGCTGTAGCCAGCATTGGCTTGCAGGCAAGAATAGGTGTTGTCTCAATTGTCCTAAAGTCTGAGCCCACGTGTTGAGAATTAGCGTTTCCTGGTGGATGATTCCTTGTTCAATAGCTTGTTTTACTCGGTGAAAAGGAACGACAGCTAGACCTTGGGCGGTTTTGTAGAAAATCTTTCCTTGATCTAATAGCTTGATTTGGAAGTCATTCTCTATTTTTCGCATTAAATCGACGGACTGGTCGATACTGCAGCCGGAAGGTAAAAGGATAGAGGTATCTACCGCAAGTAAAATGATTTGTCCAAAAATAATATCTGCATCTGCTACCAACTTAGCGCCATGGCTGCTCCAGGTGCTAGTAAAGTCTTTCAATGCCCTTTGAATAGCTTGTTGTTCTTGGGCTGTAAAAGTCCTTTCACAGGGATATAGCCAGAGGCGTGCAGTGTCAGGCAAGTGAGTGAGATAGGTATTCATAACATCAAAGTAAAGGGACTCAAGAGGGAAAACGCACTTTTTGCCATTTCAGTTTTGCATCAAACAAAAACGACAGCGGCAAAGGTAAGGCACCGCTGTCGCTTTTTTAGATTAGAGGGTATTAATACTCGTCCTCGTTAAAGAGGAAATCTTCCCTTGTGGGATAGTCAGGCCATATTTCCTCAATGCTTTCGTAAGGCTGTCCATCGTCTTCAAGCTCTTGAAGGTTTTCAATCACTTCCATAGGTGCGCCCGAGCGAATTGAATAGTCAATTAGCTCTTCCTTTGTTGCAGGCCACGGGGCATCTTCTAGGTAAGATGCTAATTCAAGTGTCCAGTACATAGGTATTGCGTTTTGTTCGTAAGCCGTAACACTAATTTAGTAATAAATGTTTCCAATTGCAAAATATTTTTTTGCGCCAAAAAGCAAGACTAGTAATTAGACATCAATTGAGACTGCAGTTTTTTCAATATGCGCTGCTTGGTCTTGAGCTTGTTAATTTGGTTGAGTTTTTCTATGTCTATGGGACCGTTGTTATTATTGTTGTTTTGCTGTCCCCCATAGCGCTTGACGTATCCATCGCGAGCATTCATTTGATTTAATACCGCTTCATCTTCTTTAATAGACTCCTTTAACAGGCGAATTTTAATTTTTAGCTGCTCAAAGCGAGTTTTTTCTCCAAAATGTTGGTACTTGTTTTTGGCAGTTTGCTCCAGGAAGTAAGTTTCAAAAATTTCGTTGCACGCAATTTTAAAGCGCGTGTTGTACTCTTTATCCATAGGGTGATTGAGCTTGCCGAGTTGTTTCCATTCCGCTTGAATGCTTTTGACAAGGGCTATGGGCAAGGGTCCTTCGGTGTGCAGCATGCTTTCCACTTTTTCGCAAAGTTCTTTTTTGCGCTCAATAGGATTGGCTTTGATGCGTTCTTGCAAGCGTTTCATTTTCTCATTAAAGACCTTTACCTCGTGATTCATGCGCTTGGTAAGGTCTTTAAAAATGCGGGCATTGATTTTACCTACTACTTTCCACTGCTTTTGTAGTTTGGTCATTTGCTGCTGGGCATCGTAAGGCATTTCTTCGTTGATTTTAGCCATGGCAGCAATGAGCTCTTCGTAGCGCAGTCGTCTTTTTTCCTGCAGTTGTTTTTTCTGTTCAAAAAACTCTGCTTTGCGCCTAAAGAAGGTGTTGTAGTAGTTGTCAAAGGCTTGGTTAAATTTTTCTTCTTCTTCTTCGAAAGTGCTGCCTGTTTTTATCCACTTGAGCTTGAGTTCCCTAAACTTTTTGGTAAAAACGTTCCAATTGTTGCCTTGGCTGAGTACTTCAGCCTCCTTGAGAATAGCTGATTTGATCTGGTGGTTTTTAACGCGATTTTGATAAATGTACTGGCGAATTTCTTTTTCTAGCTCATCCAATTGAGCAAAGAGAGAAGGAAAATCGCCTAGTCCATTAAAGTTAGCCAAATAAGTGCGCATGTGAATGAGTTTCATCAGGTAAGAGCCCTTATTAGTGGTATTAGCCACAGCCTCTTTGAGCTCTTTAACCTTTTTTTCTGCCAGTTCGAAGCGCTTGATAAAATACTGGAGACTTGCCTCTTCGCTCTCTCTGACTACTCCGATTTCTCTATCAGGGTAGTTGAAATAACCTTTCAAGTAAATTTTGCCGTCTTTGGCGTAGCCATAGGTAGTTAATGAGTCCATAGCCCGGTGGTGTTAGTTAGTTGTTGTGATGCATAAAATGCGTTCTTTAAAATTCAAAGACCGCAAGTAACTGCATGTGAAGTTGATAGGTTTTATCTTTTTGGAATTTTACGAACTTGTTTTCAATTAGGTTTTAAGTTTTTTCTTTTTTGCTGCCGGGAAAAGAATGTTATTTAAAATGAGGCGATAGCCAGGAGAATTGGGATAGAGATTTAAATCGGTAGGTTCTTCTCCGACGAAGTGTTGATAATCTTCGGGGTCGTGCCCGCCGTAGAAAGTCCAAGTTCCTTTGCCATAGGTGTTGTGGATGTAGCGGGCTTCGTCGCAGCTTTTGGTTTCTGCCATAATAAGTACATCAGATTTAATTAACCGTTTTTTAAAGCCTGTGGTTTGTCCCATAAATCCTTTGATGTTGATCTCGTGGTTTTGCGTAAGCATCGTAGGAATAGGGTCCCACTTGGCAGAGAATTGGAAAAGTTTAAAGTAATCGTTTCTTTCAGTTAATCCGCGCTCGCTCATCTGGTTATCGATGTTGGAGTATTCCACATCGTAAGGGTCTAGAATTACCTTAAAATCCTTAAACGCTAGCGTTTGAGAGTAATCTAGTTTGCTATTGGCATTGGGGTCGTAAGGGTCGCCATCGTAAACGACATCGCAAATATCAGTGGCATGGGCTGCCAAAGCAATGTCGTAAGTATCGGTAGCCGAGCACATGGCAAACATAAAACCGCCACCAGCAATGTACTCCTTAATCTTGCGCACCACTGCTAGTTTTAATTGGGATACCTTTTTGAAGCCATATTTTCTGGCAATATCCTCGGCTTCTCGCTGTTGAGCCTGATACCAGGGCTGACCGCTGAAATTGCGATAAAACTTACCGTACTGTCCTGTAAAATCTTCGTGGTGCAGGTGGAGCCAGTCATACTTGGGCAGTACGCCTTCCATTACTTCTTCGTCAAAAATTACATCATAAGGTATTTCTGCATAAGTGAGCACAAGGGTAACGGCATCGTCCCAAGGTTGTTTAGTTTTGGGAGAGTAAACAGCAATTTTAGGGGCTACTTCTAGTTTCATCACATCCATATTGGCTTCTGGATGAGCAATTTCTTCTTTGATTTGAACCGCTTGCGCATCGGAAATGACTTGGTAGCTCACCCCGCGAATGATAAGTTCATTTTCAAACTTTTGGGCATACTTAAACATGAAACTGCCTCCTCGGTAGTTAAGCAGCCATTCGGCTTCTACTCCTTGTTGCAGCACCCAATAGGTAATGCCATAGGCTTTTAGGTGATTTTGTTGAGTTTTGTCCATTGGAATGAGAATGTAGGAAGCCTGAGCCAACGGAATCCAGGCCAGGCAAGCCCATACAGCAATAAGCGCGCACTTTTTCATTTAATCAGCCAGTCTTTACTATCTTTATTTTTTACTGAATTAACGCTAGAAAGTTGCAACTATTGAGCCGTTGAAGCTGCAAATTATTTGCTGAAATTACAAAATCCTGCAGAATTTTGAGGGTGCTAATTGAAGAACGCATCAAGAAAGAATTGCGCAAAAGAGAAGAGCAAGGCAATTTGCGCACCTTACAGCCTGAAAAGGAAGGGATTGACTTTTTTTCCAACGATTATTTAGGTCTGGCTCGCTCAAAAGAGCTTGCTGGCTTAATAGAGGAACGCTATCGGGCTTTGCCCCGCATTCGCTTAGGGGCTACGGGCTCACGATTGCTATCGGGCAATAGCTCCCTTGCAATGCAATTGGAAACTCAATTGGCGCAATTATTTCAAGGCGAAGCTGCTTTGTTGTTTAACTCTGGCTATGTAGCCAACATGGCATTGCTCTCTGCTGTTGCACAAAAAGGCGATGTGATCATTTATGACGAATTAGTACATGCCAGTTTGCGAGAGGGATACCGCCTTAGCTTTGCCGATAGAACCGCTTTCCGACACAATGACCTTGCAGACTTAGAATATAAAATTGTCCAGTTACAGCGATCTCATCCCAACGGCTGCCTTTTCGTTGTTACTGAATCGGTATTTTCCATGGACGGAGACAATGCCGTTCTAGCTGACATGGTAGCTCTTTGCCAACATTACGGGGTTTATCTGATTATAGATGAAGCGCATAGCACAGGCATTTTCGGGCAAGGAGGCAGTGGGCTGGCTTGTCAGTTAAATTTGCACAATCACTTTCTTGCTCGGGTGTACACTTTTGGCAAGGCTGTTGGTGTTCATGGGGCTTGTGTGGTAGGCAGTCAATGGCTGATTGATTATTTGGTTAATTTTGCTCGTCCATTTATTTACAGCACTGCTTTGCCAGATCATACCTTGGTAAGCATAGCTACTGCTTTTGACTATATTCAAGCTCATCCCTTGCTTATTGAGCAACTGCATCGGAATATACGCTATTACTGCCAGGCAGTTCAAGAGATTCGCTTGCCTTCTTGTGTGCAACTGGTTTGCAATCAAAGTCCTGTACAAGTAGTTATTGTGCCGGGCAATGCCTCCTGCAAGGCTCTTGCTCGGTGGCTGGAAAAAGAAGGTTTTTTAGTGTTGCCTATTCTTTCTCCCACAGTGCCAGCAGGAATGGAACGACTGCGCATTTGCTTGCATGCTTTCAACACGGAAGAACAAATTTGCAAACTGGTAGAAACAATTAATCAGTTTTTTCGATGAACGTAGCTTTTTTTGTAGCGCTGCGTTATTTATTTTCAAAGAAAAAAAGCAACTTCATCAATTTTATTTCAGCCATTTCCGTAGCAGGGGTAGCGGTAAGCACAGCTGCTATGGTAATAGTCCTTTCTGTTTTCAATGGACTAGAGGAGTTCACCCGCAGTTTATATGCTTCCTATCACGCTGACTTGGAAATTACCCCTGTTAAAGGAAAGTCTTTTCCAGTGGATAGAGGCTTGGTAGCGTCTTTGAGCCAAATTCAAGGCGTTCAGGCAGTTACTGAAGTAATTGCCGACGATGCTCTGCTGCGCTACAAGGACTTGCAGTTAGTGGTAAAAGTCAAAGGCGTTAGTGAAAATTTCAATCAACAGTATCCCATTAGCACCAAGCTGGTAGGAGGTACCTTTGCCCTAAAGCAGGAAGGTGCTCCTCGTGCTTTGATAGGTATCGGAGTGCAAATGCAACTGGGCATTGATTTGGCTAACGACTTAGAACCTCTTGTATTTTGGTATCCGCGAAAAGACAGGCAAGTAGATTTAGCCAACCCTGCTAATAACTTTCAACAGCGCCTTATTTTAGCTGGTGGCACCCTTGCTATAGAACAGCAATTCGACCAAAGTCATGTGCTAGTACCTCTGGAATGGGCAGAGGATTTAATGCAATACAAGCAAAAGAGAACTTCTTTAGAAATTAAGGTCCAGCGGGAGGAGGATGTCATTTCCGTGCAAAAAGCAGTGCAACAACTCATAGCGCCCCGAGGATTGCAGGTCAAAAATCGCCAGCAACAGCAAGAAAGTATCATGCGCGCTATTAAAATTGAAAAGTTGTTCGTTTTTGTAGCCCTTGCTTTTGTGCTGGCGGTGGCATCATTCAACATTTTTTTTACCTTGAGCATGCTTGCTATAGAAAAACAGCGCGATATTGCCATTTTCATCGCCATGGGGGCTTTGCCTCGGCTGGTGAGTAACATTTTCCTTGTTGAGGGCTTTTTTATTGCATGCGTAGGAGCTTTTACAGGACTTGCCTTAGGTTTGTTAATTTGCTTACTGCAAAGTTACTTCGGCCTAGTTTCGCTGGGCATTCAATCTTCACTCATTCAGTCTTATCCCGTAGTAATACTATGGACTGACTTTGTAGCTATTGGTTTGGTCACTTTCGTTATTACCTTTCTTGCTTCGTATGCTCCTGCATGGAGAGCAACTGCAGTAAATGTACCAGAACAGCTTTGAGCTCAGCTGTAAAGATTAGGTAAAGCGCGCAGTTTCCAAACAATTTGGAAGTAACGTAGTTATTTAACGCAGAGGAAGTATTCATTTTTCAGCAGCTGGCGTAACTACTAAAAAAAAACCGCTTCCAAAGTGAAAGCGGCTTTATCGTTTGACAATGCAGCGCAAAAAAATCACACCAATGCGAAAAATGGAAACCTATCAGCTATGCAGACAGCGGAAATGTGAACTAAAACTGCGCTTCTTCGGTAGAGCCTTTGAGTGCTGCTGTTGAAGCCTGTCCGTTAGTGATAGTGTTTTGAATAGCATCGAAGTATCCCGTTCCTACGAAGGCTTGATGTTTCACAGCGCGGAAGCCTTTGGTAGTAAGAGCAAACTCGCGCTGTTGTAAGTCGGAGTAGGCTGCCATGCCTGCATCTCGGTAAGCGCTAGCCAGCTCAAACATACTCGTGTTGAGCGCATGGAAGCCAGCCAAAGTAATAAACTGGAACTTGTAGCCCATTTCAGCTAGTTTTTCGCGGAAGGTGAGCATTTCTTGGCGGCTTAGTTTGGCAGCCCAGTTGAAGGAAGGCGAACAGTTATAGGCTAGCATTTTGTTCGGGAAGCGCTCATGAACAGCTTGAGCAAATTCACGCGCCTGGCCTAGATCAGGAGTAGAGGTTTCGCACCAGAGCAAATCAGCATACGGAGCGTAAGAAAGGGCACGGCTAATGGCTTGCTCTAATCCATTGCGGACGCGATAGAAGCCCTCCACTGTGCGGGTGCCATAGATAAAAGGACGATCGCGCTCGTCAATATCGCTAGTGAGCAAGTTGGCAGCATCAGCATCAGTGCGCGCAATGATGATAGTGGGCACTCCTGCCACATCAGCAGCCAGCCTTGCAGCAATGAGTTTGTCTATAGCTTCTCGGGTGGGTACGAGCACTTTTCCACCCAAATGCCCGCACTTTTTAGCGCTGGAGAGTTGATCTTCAAAGTGCACGCCTGCTGCTCCGGCCTCAATCATTGCCTTCATTAGTTCATAGGCGTTCAAGTTACCTCCAAAGCCTGCCTCTGCATCGGCAATAATAGGTGCCAGCCAGTATACATCGTTTCTACCCTCTAAGGACATAATCTGGTCAGCGCGCAATAAGGCGTTGTTAATTCGCTTTACTACCATCGGCACAGAATTAGCTGGATATAGGCTTTGGTCGGGGTACATCTCTCCTGCTAGATTAGCATCAGCAGCTACTTGCCAACCACTTAAATAAATAGCCTTAAGTCCTGCTTGTACTTGTTGAATGGCTTGATTGCCTGTTAGTGCTCCTAGAGCGGCTACATAAGGTTCGGTTTGCAAGAGATCCCACAGCCGTCGTGCTCCTAGCTGGGCAATGGTATACTCAATGGTGAAGTTACCTTGCAGGTTTACTACTTCTTCTGCTGTGTAGGGGCGCTCAATGCCTTTCCAGCGGGGGTTAGTGGTCCAGTCAAGGATGAGCTGGTTGATGCGTTCTTTTCTGTTTTTCATAGCGGTTGAAATTTTTGAGTAAGTAAAAAAGTAAGTAGTAAAAAAGTTAGCTGGTTGTTAAAAGACAGGAAGATAGGTAATTTGACGTAAAGAATGCGACATTTTGTAAGCCAAACAAAAGTTTGTTTGTTTAATGGAGCAATGCATAAGCTTGTAGTGTTAAAAATTCTGGAAATTCTTTAGCTAGCACTTGTCTGTCGAGCAGTTTGGCTGCTGCGGTAAGTTTGTCGGCAAAGGTTTCGGGGTACTCTGCGAGAAGTTGTTGGTAGATTTCTTGGCGCAAGTTGCGGTATGCAGTTTCATTTAACTGCACTCCTTCGGCGGTTGTAACTTGATGATGCAACCATTGCCACAGCTGAGCTCTTGAGATTTCGGCGGTGGCAGCGTCTTCCATCAAGTTGTTAATCGCTACTGCTCCTTGTCCTTTGAGCCAATAAGCCATGTAAAGAATAGCCACGCGGATGTTGGTACGAACGCCTTGAAGGGTAATTTTTCCTGGCGTAGAGAGGGTATCTAGCAAGTTGGTAGCTGTTACCGCAACATCTTGGCGTAAACGATGCTTTTGATGGGGTTGGTCGCCGAGATAACGGTCAAATACAGCTTTGGCAATTGGTACAAGTCCAGGATGAGCTACCCAGGTGCCGTCATATCCTTGAGAGGCTTCTCGTTCTTTATCTGCTTGTACATTAGCAAACGCGCGCGCGTTGATGGCTTCGTCGCGGCTTGGAATGAAAGCAGACATTCCCCCAATGGCATGAGCACCGCGCTTGTGGCAAGTGGCTACTAACAGCTCCGCATATGCTTTCATGAAAGGCACGTTCATGGTAACTTCGGCGCGGTCAGGTAAAATAAATTCCTTGTGTTTGTGGAACTTTTTGATGAGGCTAAAGATATAATCCCACCTGCCAGCGTTTAAACCTGCCATGTGTTGGCGCAACTCGTAAATGATTTCTTCCATTTCAAAGGCTGCTGTAATGGTTTCAATCAAAACAGTAGCCTTAATACAGCCGCGAGGAATGCACAAGTAATTTTCACTGGCTTTAAATACATCGTTCCATAGGCGTGCTTCGCGATGGCTTTCTAGCTTGGGCAAGTAGAAATAAGGACCGCTTCCTTGAGAAAGCAATTCATGAGCGTTGTGGAAAATAAACAAGCCAAAGTCAAACAAAGAAGCAGAAATGGGCTCCCCGTCGATAAGGAGATGTTTTTCTTCTAAATGCCAGCCGCGTGGGCGCACTTTTAATACGGCAGTAGTTGAATTGAGTTCGTACCGCTTGCCTTCAGGGGAGAGGTATTCAATAGTTTTACGCACAGCATCGCGCAGATTAATTTGACCTTCTATACAATTTTCCCATGTAGGGCTATTGGCATCTTCAAAATCTGCCATAAAGACTTTCGCGCCGGAGTTGAGGGCGTTGATAATCATTTTGCGGTCCACTGGTCCTGTGATTTCAACGCGACGATCTTGCAAGTCAGCGGGAATGGGGGCTACTTTCCATTCTGAATGGCGGATGTGTTCTGTTTCAGGCAAAAAATCAGGCAGTTCGCCGCGGTCAAAAGCTTGCTGCCGCTTCTGGCGTTCAGCGAGCAACTTCTTGCGGCGCTCGTTGAAGCTACAATGCAAGTAGCGCAAAAATTCTAATGCTCTAGGGGTGAGGATTTCTTCTTGCTGCAAAGTAACCGGCGCTAAAATATGAACTCCGGCGGCTGTTTGAATAGCTTCCATAACTAGACTTGGTGTTTTGTGCGAATTGACGCTACAAATATATAGAAGAGAAAAATACGTGTCAAGCGAAATTTCGCAATTTTTTGTTTTTCGCAATAAAAAATTTTTGAGCGAACCCAATAATGAATCTGTAGCGCAAGCCCGTGCAGCTTGCTAAAGCAGAAAAACTTTGTTTTTCAATGTTTTGCAAAATGAAACAGCTTCGGCTTCCCGCTTTATCTCCTGTAGGACCTGATTAACCCACTAAAAAATTTTTTTTGACGTTGTGAAATTGTCTTTTTTTGCGAAAATTCGCAGATATAAAACAGCATTGTCCATGCCTCGCCCAGCTATTCGCGAATCGGCTATTAAATTGCTATTTGGTCTGAAAATCAAGCAGCTGCGCACAGAGAAGAACATTTCTCAAAGCGAGCTTGCCCAACGAACAGGCCTTTCTGTATCTTACCTCAATGAGATAGAAAAGGGCAAAAAGCTACCTAAAGTAGAAAAAATTGCCTTGCTGGCAGATGCTTTAGGAGTGAGTTACGATTGGCTAGTTTCTTTGCAAACGCAAAAAAGCCTTTCACCTGTTGCTGAACTCCTGCGCACTAACTTACTAGAAGAATTGCCCTTAGAATTTTTTGGCATAGACAAATCCCAACTATTGGAGATGCTCTCCGTGGCACCAGCTAAGCTCAATGCCTTTATCAATACTATTATCGAAATCAGCCGCAGCTATGGAATGAAAGTAGAGCACATTTATTTTTCAGCTCTTCGCTCCTATCAAGAAATGCACGAAAATTACTTCGAGGAGATTGAACAGCAAGTAGAGGCTTTTAAGCAACAACATCAAATCCATTCTTTTCCCCTTCAAGCCCAAACATTGATGAAAATCCTCACGGAAACGTATCACTATTGCATAGAAGAAGATGGACTTTCTCGCCAACCTGAATTACAACAATTGCGCTCTGTCACTCTCAAAGGTAAACAACCGCGCTTGCTTCTGAATAAAGACCTAAGCCCTACTCAAAAGTGTTTCATTTTAGGACGCGAATTAGGCTTTCAATTCATGGGCATTACCGACCGCTCTTATACCACTTCATGGGTGGAAGTCAATTCGTTTGAACAGGCAGTGAATAACTTCAAAGGTTCTTACTTTAGTTGTGCATTATTTTTACCGAGAGAAGAATTTATTGCCGATTTGCGCAAAATTTTTCAATCCCGTTCCTTCCAACCTGAACTTTTCTTGCAACTGCTTACTAAATACCAAGTAGCTCCAGAATTATTCTACCATCGACTGACCAACCTTTTGCCTCGTTTCTTCGGATTGCGGGAGCTGTTCTTCTTGCGCTTTAGCAACCACGCTGACTCAGATGCCTATGAGCTGACGAAAGAACTTCATCTTTCAGGGCTTCAGGCTCCACATGCTTCGATGCTCAACGAGCACTACTGCCGCCGATGGGTTTCCCTGCAAATTATCCAAGAGCTGCGCGCAAAGCTAAAATCGCAACAAGAGCAAGCCGATGTGATTTGCAAAGCCCAGCGCTCCAAATACTACGAACTGGACAAAGAATACCTCATTATCAGCATGGCAAAACCTTCTTTTAAAGGTTCGCCAGTGATTCATAGCGTTTCTGTGGGATTACTAGTGAATGATGCAGTAAAAAAAACGATTCGTTTCTGGAACGATCCTGCAATTCCCATTCGCCTAGTAGGGGAGACTTGTGAGCGTTGTAGTGCAGAAGACTGCCAATCTCGCGTAGCTGAGCCTGTCATCTATCGCCAACAACAGCGCATCGCTCATCTGAAGGCAGCTTTAGAAGCCCTACAAGGAGGAGAATAATTCAATCGCGCTAGCTAATGTTATCACCCATTTTCAAAACTTAGCCAGTGAATTCATCGCAAAACAAATAAAGCCAACGGCTAAAAGCGCAGTTGCAGCGCAGTACCAAACTTACACTGCAAGTGTAGTTATCCGAAGTTGCCTTGTACGTAATTGCGTGTAAGTTCTTGTTTGGGATAGTGGAAAATTTGCTCTGTCGTATCCATTTCTATCAGCTCGCCTAAGTACATAAAAGCAGTGTAATCGGCCACGCGCATGGCTTGCTGCATGTTGTGAGTAACTAGCACGATGGTGTAGTTTTGCGCTAACTCCTTAATAAGTTCCTCTATTTTGGCTGTGCTGATGGGATCCAAAGCAGAACAGGGCTCGTCCATCAGTACAATTTCTGGTTGCAAAGCAATAGTGCGAGCAATGCAGAGGCGTTGCTGTTGCCCTCCAGAGAGGCGCGTAGCGGGCTCGCGCAATTTGTCCTTTACTTCATTCCATAGGTAACTTTTAGTAAGGGCTTCCTCTATGCGCTGAGGAATTTCTTTTTCAGGAAAGCCGTTGATTTTTAAACCATAAGCGATATTGTCATAAATGCTTTTGGGAAAAGGAACGGGTTTTTGAAAAATCATTCCCACCTGCCGCCGCAGGGCAGTAACTTCCCATTGGAAAATATCTTTGTCGTCTATTTTAATGCTGCCTTGATAGGTAACCTCGTTGTTTAGCTCATGCATGCGGTTGAAGCTGCGCAATAAAGTTGATTTGCCGCATCCAGAAGGACCTATTAAAGCGGTTACTTTTTTGACAGGAATGCGCATGGAAATTTCCTTAAGTACGTGCCGCTGACCAAATGATAAACTCCATTGTTGTACATCGATGGCAATTGAGGTGGCAGTAGAAGTCATACTTGATAGTTTTTGATGTACTTTTTGCGAATTCGCATGGCAACTAAGTTAAGTACCAAAACAATCAACAACAGCACACAGGCAGTGCCAAATGCAATAGGTTGCACTTTTTCGATGGCTTGGTGTTGAGTAACAAGCATGTAAAGATGATAAGGCAATGCCATGAATTCATCCAGCAAGCCTACTGAATTACCACTAAGATAAAACGTAGCTCCAGTGAATAAAATAGGTGCAGTTTCCCCTGCTGCCCGAGCAAGGCTTAAGATAGCGCCGGTGGCAATGCCTGGGATAGCGGAGGGCAAAATGATGTCGCGGGTTACTTCCCAGCGCGTCGCTCCTAGAGCTAAAGCACTTTCGCGCATCAGCTGAGGAATAGCGCGGATTGCTTCTTCGGTAGTAGTAATAATGTAGGGCAATGAAAGCAATCCCAGCGTGAAGCCTGCTGCTAAAAGTGAGCTACCAAGTCCTAACCCTTGTACAAAGAGAGCCAGTCCAAACAAGCCGAAAATAATAGAAGGCACTCCAGCGAGATTGCGAATAGCGGCTCGCGTAATTTGGGTTAAGCGGTTGTTAGAAGCATATTCGCTTAGATAAACCGCTGCAGCTATGCCTATGGGCAAGCTTACTAAAGCAGTAATGAGGGTAAGGGTTACTGTTCCTATGATGGGAGTAAGAATGCCGCCGCGAGTCATCCCTTCAGAAGGAATACTTGTTACAAAGCTCCATGATAGGACTTTTCCGCCGCGTAAAAGTAGATAAGCCGTCAAACTAATTAGTAACAGGGCTACCACTAAGGCACAAGCTAATAAAAGCCCTTTAGAGAATGCTTCGGCAAACTGAGTTTGGCTTTTTTTCATTGAAACCTCCTGATGCGTGCCACAACGCGCTCGGCAAGTAGGTTGATAGCAAAGGACAATATAAACAAAACTAAAGCAGTGGCAAACAAACCGTAGTAGTGCACGGAAAAAAATGGCACCTCGCCCATCTCAATGGCGATGTTGGCGGTAATAGTGCGCACTGGACTAAAAAAACCTTTTGGAAAAGCAGCGGCATTGCCTGTAGCCATGAGCACTGTCATGGTTTCGCCGATAGCTCTGCCCATGCCTAGCATGACAGCAGCAATGATACCTGGATAGGCTGCTGGCACTACTACCATGCGCAGGGTAGTCCATTTAGTGGCGCCCAAACCATAAGAGGCTTCCCGAAGCACAGTAGGTACTGCTCTAATAGCATCTTCTGAAACGGCAACAATGGTAGGAAGAGCCATAATGGCAAGCAGCACTGAACCATTAAGCGCGTTGAGACCGTTGGAAGCTCCTGTAAGCATCATAATAGCAGGACTCACTACCACAATCCCAATAAAACCGATGACTACCGAAGGCACTGCAGCAAGCATTTCCACAGCAGGCTTTAGCAAACTCCTTACAGAAGGAGAAGCATATTCGGATAAATACACTGCTGTTCCGATGCCTATGGGTACAGCTATAACCATCGCACCTAAAGTGGTGAGCAGCGTGCCTGCCAGCAAAGACCAAATGCCATACTTGTCGTACTCTGGTTGCCAGGTGAGTTCTCCGAAAAAACTCTGCAGCGGCACTTTTGCAAAAAAAAGAACGCTGTTAAACAAAAGCATCAACAAAATGCCACCCAAAATAGCAATGCAAAAAAGACCGCTTGCTTGAAATACCATTTGCATGATGCGGTCTAGAGCAACTCTACTGGTATTACCGCTGCGATAGGTCATATTTGACGGGGAAGTAACCGTTTGCCATCAAGATTTCCTCGCCGCGCGGCGTATTGATAAAGTTTAGAAATGCGCGCGCTTGTGAAAGCGACTCGCGCCTAATGTATTGGTACAAAGGACGCAACAAAGGGTATTTTTCTTGCTCTATTGCGCGTTTGTCTGCTGGCGTATAAGCAGGCTGACCTGTTGCCAAAGCAAGGCGAAGAATCTTAAATCCGTCATCGGTTTGTTTTCCGTTCTTTAGCACATAGCCCGCACTTACATAACCAATGCTGTTTTTGTCAATCTTAACCGCTTCTATAATTTGGGCATTGCCGTTCATTTCTAAAGCATGTTTAGAAAACTTAATGCCCAATTTTTTTTGTAGCCAGCCATGCGTGCCAGAGTTGCTAGGACGGCCATAAATGTTAATTAATTCATCTTTTCCGTTAAAAGGTTGCCAGTTGCGCTGCTGTCCGCTAAAAATTTGTCCCAGTTGTTCTAAAGTAAGGGAATCTACGGAATTATCTGCATGGACGATGATTGCAATGGCATCTTCGGCAAAAATCACCGTGTCGCATGCAACGCCATATTCCCGAAATAGGGCACGTTCTTTCTCATTCATAGGACGAGAAGAGTTAGCTACATCTGCCCTTCCATTGAGCAAAGCTACAATTCCTACTCCCGACCCTCCTCCTGATACACTAATTCGGCTGTTGGGATTTTCTCTCCAATAGGCTTCTGCTAACAAAGCCATCAGGTTTACTTCCGTATCAGAGCCTTTAATGACCAATTGAGAGGACTGCATACCGCAGCTGCCAAGAATCAAAAAGCTTGCAACACAAAGGAAACACTTTTTCATTGAGGCAAATTTCGCAAACATTGCTACGAAAAAGTCGCATTGGGTTTTATGTAACGATTATTTAACTTTGACGTCATTAATTGGCAATTCAAAAGCGGTTGGCTACATATACTCCTCCTACGATAAGCATCATTCCTAATCCGTGTAGCCAAGTAAGCTGCTCACCGTCTGCTACTCCCCATAGCAGCGCCACTATGGGTATGAGATAAGTAACAGAACTGGCAAAAACTGGCGAGGTAATTTTTACTAACTTGTTGAAAAACACTAGTCCTAGCGCTGTGCCAAAAGTAGCTAAAATGCCAATGTAGCCCAGTGCTATCCATGCAGCATTGCCATATTGGCACTTATTTACAAAATCGGTACCCAGTAACAAGTACAACACTGCTATGGGACCCACCAGCAAAAGAGCAACTGAGGAAATTGCCAGAGAAGGAAGTTGCCTTAAATACTTGCCAATAATATTAACACTAAAACCGTAGCAGATAGTAGCGGCAGCAATGAGCAAAATGTAAGGGTTAAACTCGCCTAACTGACCACTTGAACGGATCCAACTTAAGCTCAATGAACCGCTAAAACCCATCAATATGCCTGCCAGTTGCCATTTTCTTAGCTGAAAGGCAAAGAATAAAACCCCTACTACGAGGGTAAAAATCGGTGTAAGCCCATTAAGTATGCCTACCACTGAACTGGGCAAATACTGCTGAGCCTTAGCGAAAAGAAAAGCGGGTAAAAAGTTGCCCAAAAAGCCAGTTAAAAACACATGCAACCACTTTTGGGCAGGAATGGCTCGCACATGAACTATGGCAGCAGGCAACAAAAGCAGAAAAGCAATAGCAATTCGCAAGGCACCTACTTCACCTGCAGAGAAAATCGATAGCCCACGTTTAATTAGAATGAATGAACTGCCCCATATAAAAGCCAGCAGCAGAAGCAACCCCCAAGCCAAGCGCAGCCTCATACTTTTATCTGAAGATAGTAAAGCCTGCTGCTTCCAAATCTTCCCAAAAATGCGGATAGGATTTTTCCACTACTTGGGGGTGTTCTATTTGTAGGGGAAACAACAATGAAACAGGGGCAAATGCCATTGCCATGCGATGATCTTGATAGGTATGAATAGGACGAGGAGGTGGCTGCAAGGGTGTTATGCCGCGAGGATAAATGTACAACGTGTTGTTGTTTTCTTCTGTAGGAACTCCCAGTGCAGCTAATTCGCTTTGTAGAGCTGCTATTCGATCAGTTTCTTTGATGCGAAGGCTTTCTAGTCCTATCAATTTCATAGGAATGCCTTTGGCTGCTCCTACTACTGCTACTGTTTGTGCTAAGTCAGGGCAATGGCTGAAATCCCATTCAAAGCATTCTGCAGTTGTGGATTTGGTTAGCTCCAATCCTTCAGCGGTAAATTTTGAAGTAACCCCTAAAGGGCGCATGATGTCAGTAATAACGCGGTCTCCTTGTAAGGAATCAGGTTTAAGCCCTTGCAGGCAAATGCGCGCCTGTTTTGACAAGGCAGCTATGCTAAACCAGTAACTTGCCGCTGACCAGTCAGATTCTACGGTATATTTGGCGGGGCGGTAAGACTGTTGTGGAACGTAAATTTCATTCTCCTCCCAGTAAGCCTCAACGCCGAAACGCTGCATTAACTGCAAGGTCATCTCAATATATGGACGCGAATTAACTTTGCCGATGAGTTTTAATCTAAGTCCATTTGGAATAATCGGCGCCACCATTAACAAAGCTGAAATATACTGGCTGCTTACATCGCCCCTAAGATTTACTTGATTTTTGCAGGGCGTAAATCCATGAATGCGCACAGGAGGAAATCCTTCTTTTTTTTCGTAGGTAATATGAGCGCCGATTTCCCGCAGTGCATCCACTAAAATGCCTATAGGACGTTCTTGCATGCGTTCTGTGCCAGTAAGTACACATTGGCGATTAGTGACGGCGCAATAAGCGGTCAAAAATCGCATAGTAGTGCCTGCGTCTAATACGTCTAATACTTCCTCAGTAGTATTGAGCAGGCGCTGCATAGTTTGGGTGTCGCGCGCTTGAGACAAGTTTTCTAATTGGCAAGATTCTTTACAAAGCGCTGCGATAATTAAGGCGCGGTTGCTTTCACTTTTGGAAGAAGGTAAGGTAACGGTGGTACTTACTTCGCCTGAAGTATGATAGAGTTGTAATAAAGTTAGTTCCTTTGACTGAACGAGTTTCATAGTACAGCAAAGATAGCGTTTTAAAGACAACAGGCGCTTGAAGCGATTTTTTGAAGAAGGTGTACTTAAACTTTGCAAAAACAAAAATCCGCCGGGCGGTTTGCTCGGCGGACTGCTTTCCTTCAAATCAATCTTACTCTTTCACCAACTTCT
>JANWWZ010000017.1 GCA_025057115.1 Bernardetiaceae bacterium | reverse complement strand
ATCGCGTGATGAACAAGGAAAGCTCATTCATGCTCTTCACACCACCCCACTCAGAAGCTATTACCTGATATATGCTCCTGTCGGCAAATTCAAAATACCGCGCTAACTCTTCCACCACCGTTTGGGCAAACGCACCATCGCTTTGATGACTTTGCGCATCTATGCCCTGAAAATTCAGCAGGATAACTTGATACTCTTGCCGCCGACCAAGCTCGCTGGCTAATAAACGCAACAAAGTCGTTTTGCCGAACTGGCGAGGGCGATGAATGACAAAGTACTCTCCTCGTTCTATCATCTCCAACGCCTCCCCTACACGACGTCGCTCATCCATCATGTAGTGCTCCTCCCTCCGACAAGTACCCGTAACGTTGAAACGCTTCTTCATGCGTTTACTTCTTTGTAAACCTCAATAAAGCAAATAAAGCAAACAAAATAACACTTGCCCCTGCACTTTACTTAGTGCAAACTCATACTTTAAACACTTTTACAATCTGTTGAGGTTCTTGTACTGAAAGCGGGCAGCGGTAAAAAGAAAGATTTTTTAGCAGATTTATCGACGGCGGCGGCTGCGTTCCACCGGTAAAAAGAAAACCAATAAGCCCAATAAAGGAAGCGAGCAGCAAATGGTCATCATGTTTTGAATGCCTAGCCAATCACCTATCATGCCAAGCACTACGGCTGCTAAGGCTCCAGAACCAAAAGCCAGTCCGAACATTATACCTGAGACAAGTCCAATGCGCTCTGGCAGTAATTCCAAGCAATAAATCAAAGAAACAGGAAATCCTGCCATAATAGCATAACCCGAAACAAATAAAATTGCATAAGCCGCCCAACTATCAGTAAAAGGCAACAGCACTGCTGAAAGTCCACTAATAGAAGCCGAAAGCCATAGTACATTTCGCAACCCCATGTGATCTGCTAAAGAACCTCCGTGCAGCGTTCCCAAAGAAAGAGCTACCAGAAAAATAAAAACGTATGACTGGGCTTCCTCTAATGAACTGGAAAGTACTTTTGTCTGAAAGAACGAGTAAAAGCCGATAATTCCTACTTGATAGCAACTGCGGGCAAAAGTAACCAGAATAATAAGAGCAAAAACGTAATAAATGAGCTCTCTGCGTTTACGAGGTAGCTTTTTGATAGCTGTAGGGCGTGCAACTTTGTATTGATTCAAGTTGTTTTGGTACCAGTTGGCTAAATAAGTCAGAATAACTACAGCGATTAAAGCCACCGCTACAAAAAGCAATGCGCCGCGCTGTCCTAAGGGGGAAAATACTACTACTGTCCACACAGGAGCTAAAGCCTGCCCTGCCTGACCAAGTACTTGAAAAAGGGACTGCCCTAGTCCTCGCCGCTCCCCTGAAGCAATCACCACTAAGCGCGAACCTTCAGGATGGAAAACAGATGTTCCCACGCCAAGTAATGCAACGGCAGCCATTAGCTCTAGTACACTATCAGCATACCCGAGCCAAAAGATACCTGCCATGCTGAAAAGCATACTAAAGGGCAATAAGTAAGGCGAAGGGCGCTTATCAGTATAAAAACCGACCATGGGCTGCAAAAACGAAGCAATCATGTTATTGGCAAAGGCTACTAGCCCCAGCTGAGAATAACTCAGCCGAAGACTAGTTTCCAGAATGGGAAACATGGCAGGAATAACTGCCTGCATGGAATCATTCAGCAGATGGACTAGGCTAATTCCTCCCAGTACAGTAAGAGAATTAAACGTCGGTAAAGAATCAGAACGAGATGAGACCACTTTTGCAAGTAATTTGATTTCTCATTTAGAACCTACAAATCGGTAAGTAGCAAGTAGCTGATTATTTGATGCGCTTCGTACAGTATAATTCATCATCAGTTGCCGTCCATTGCGGACACCAGTTCCGCGCATTTGTACTCCTGCAATATCGTTTTGGATATTAAAGTTATGGCTATCTACTACAATAGCATTGCGCGGCGGCGCATCGTTAATGCCCGTTAAAGTAATATCTAAACCTAATGGATTGAAAAAAGCATGTTGGATAAAACAAGTGCTGTTACCTGTGCCTTGCCTTCCATCGGGAAGAGTAACGGTTACCGTTCCACGATAAGTACCTACCAGAGAGTCGCGCGGGTCGAGAACTTGAACGCGAATAGAGCCCCCTGAAACGCCTTTGGGATTGCGTGCCACTAAGGTAACTACAAACGTACCACTAGAGGTAAAAATGTAGCTCGGCTCTTGTTGATTAGAAACCAAATTCCCTTGTACGTACCATTCAAATTCAGTGGCGTTAATGGTCCTATTGACAAACGTAACTGGCTTTCCTACAGTAGCAGGATTGGGTTCTACGGAAAAATCTGCAAAAGGAACTCCTTCGCGGGCGCAACTTACTGCTACTATTCCCACTATGACAATTCCTATAAGGGGTCTCATTTTAGTTTTCATGCTTTTTTAGCACCTGTAAATTTAAGGCAAGTCCCTCAATCTAAATGCCTCACAAAAGCCATTTTCTTAAAATTATCCGTGCTGACTAATTTTTTCTAACGCTTTAAAGCCACTTTCATTTCTCCTTCATCTGCTTTCCTTGCCACAGCTTGCAAAATGCGATCTTACTCTTTTTCTTGACCCATGTTGCACCTGAGTAGGTAACAAACCAACTTCGTAGCTTTGTCCTCATAAAACCAACGGCATGCAATTAAGCAGACTAGAAATTAAAGGATTCAAAAGTTTTGGCGATAAGGTTACTATTGAATTTGACGCAGGTGTTACTGGCATTGTAGGACCTAACGGCTGTGGAAAAAGCAATATCGTGGATGCTATTCGCTGGGTGCTGGGAGAGCAAAGCACCAAAAGTTTGCGCTCTGACAAGATGGAAAATATCATTTTCAACGGCACCAGAAATCGCAAGCCTCAGCACATGGCGGAAGTTTCGCTTACTTTCCTCAACACCAAAAATATTTTGCCTACTGAATACACAGAAGTTACAATCACGCGGCGTTACTACCGCTCAGGAGAAAGCGAGTATTTGCTCAATGGCGTCACTTGTCGGTTAAAAGATATCAACAATTTGTTGATAGATACCGGCATCGGTCCAGATAGTTATGCCATCATCGAACTTAAAATGATTGATGAACTCCTCAACGACACAGCCAACAATCGCAGGGAATTATTCGAGGAGGCTGCTGGCATTTCCAAGTTCAAAGCTCGCAAAAAGGAAGCCATTAAAAAAGTAGCTGATACCGAAGCTGACCTTGCCCGCGTGGAAGATTTGCTTTGCGAAATTGAGAAAAATATGATTAGCCTCGAAAGGCAAGCAAAGCAAGCCGAAAAATATTACAAAGCCAAGCAAGAATATCGGCAAATAAGCCTTCAATTAGCCAAAAAAATTATCATTCAGCAAACAGAAGCAGCCAATAAGATTCATGTCCAACTAGAGGCGGAAAATGCTCAACTGCACCAACTTACCCACCAAATTAGTGCTACAGAAGCACAAATAGAACAAGCCCATTTGCTCATAGAAGAAAAAGAAAAACTTCTGGGACAGCATCAACGCGCCCTCAATGAACACATGGCATGCATCAGACAGCGCCAAAACCAGCAGCAACTCACCCAACAACGACTAGAATTTCTCAATCAACGAGCCTCTTCCTTAGAGCAACAATTGCAAGAAGAACAACACCGCCTTTCTATCCTTTACAGTCGCCTTGCCACTTTGGAGGAAGAACAAAGAAAATTACAACAACAAGCAGCAGAAATCGCCTCAACAGTTGAAGCAGTTAACACAGAGTACCAACAGGCTCACCAAAATACAAAGGCAATTCAGCAGGAGCATAGCCAAATTGCAAAGCAGGTCTCTTTGGCGCAAAAAGAGTTCTTTGAACTTAGCAAGTTATTGGAAATCAAGCAAGCAAGATACAACAGCCTGCGGCTCGAGCTGGAAAAAACTCATGCAGAAAGCACTGGACGCCGCTTTGAACTGGAAAACCTCAACAATCATTTGCTAGACCTACAAGACCAAATTACAGATTTAGAACATCAACTAAGCCAAACACAAGCAGCAGAAAATTCTTTGGAGGAAAATATTGCCTTCACTAGGCGACAAGCCGAAGAAATTCGACTTGAAATAGTTCATTCCCAGCGCCGCGCTGACGCTCTCCAAAATGAGTATCGGCTCGTCAAATCCTTAGTGGATAATTTGGAAGGCTTCCCGGAGGCAGTCCGATTTCTTCGCACCCGCAAGCATTTTTCTCACAAAGCTACTTTGCTTTCTGATGTCATCAATGCTGCCGAAGCATTCAAACTCTGCATCGAAAACTACCTCCAGCCTTACATGAGTTACTACGTAGTGGACACTTTGCAGCAAGCCTTTGAAGGCATCCAACTACTTAGTCAATCGGGCAAGGGCAAGGCAGGCTTTTTTGTCATGTCCGAACTGTTGCAAAGTCAGTTGCCTGTCTTTGAAAAACTTTTCATTCCCAACGCGGTCCATGCACTTTCGGTAGTAGAGTACGATGCGCGTTTTACCGTTTTAGTGCATTATCTACTGGGCAATGTGTACATTCTCCAGCAAGAGACACTTCCCCAAGTACCTCCCCCCATTGTCCTCATTACCCAAGATGGCAAAATTATTAAACACCCCTATGCACTTTGGGGAGGTTCAGTAGGACTTTTTGAAGGCAAGCGATTGGGAAGAGCAAGAAATTTGGAAAAAATCAGCCATCAACTGGCAGAAATAAAACAAAAAATTAACCACGATGAAGAGCGGCTCAAAGCCTTGCAGCAGTGTATCCAACAACAAGTGAGCCAAAGCCAAAAAAGCCAAATGGAACACCTGCAAAGCGAAATTGCGCACTTAAAGCAAGAAGCTGCCACTATGAGAGTTCGGCGGGAGCAGTTAGAAGAACTCCTTAACATCAATGACCTCAAAATCAATGACATAACTACTCATATGGAAGCTCTGCAAGAAGAAACTGCCCAACTTGCCCTGCAAAAGCAGCAACAAGAGCAACAATACCATCAACTGGAAGGTCAACTTTCTCAACTGAGTAACCAACTGGCAAAGGCTAGCGAAGCACTTCAACGCCAGCAAGTTGCCTTTAATGAATACCAACTGCAAAGCCATCAAATAAAAAATCGGCTCGAAGCAGTGGAGAAAGAAATCGCTTATCGCCAACAAGATTTGCAAACGACGCTTCATCGCGCCCAGCAATTCAAAACAGAGCTAGAGCAAATTCACTCCGAAATTGCCTTGCTCCGCAATAACGCCGCTTCAGATAGCAAGGAAATAGAAATACTTCATCAACAAAAAGCAGATTTAGAGAAAGCAGTCCTTCAAGCCGAGCAGGAATACTTTGCAGCGCGCGGTCAACTTGCTGAAATCGATAAACAATTGCGCCAACTTCACCGCCAACGCGAAATTAACAGCCAGCTAATTCAACAACTCAGCCACCAGCTCAATCAAGTTCACTTGCAAATGACAGGGATCAAGGAAAGGCTTTCCGTTGAGTTTGATATTGACCTGGAAACTGTTCTCAATGATTCTAGCCTTGATGTAAGTCAATGCAACGAGGAATCTTTGCGGCAAGAACAACAAAAGCACAAAGAGCAACTAGAGCGCATTGGCACTATCAACCCCATGGCACTGGAAGCCTATCGAGAAATAAAAGCGCGCTACGATTTCATCAACGAACAAAGAAATGATTTGCTAGCAGCCAAAACTTCTTTGCTAACGACCATTCAAGAAACGGAAGCGGTAGCGCGGCGGCAATTTCTAGAAGCTTTTGAGCAAATTCGCAAACATTTTGTTGTGGTATTTCGCTCTTTATTTTCGGGGGAAGATACTTGCGATTTAGTATTGTTAGACCCTTCTAATCCTCTTGAATCCGACATTGACATTATCGCCAAGCCAAAAGGGAAACGCCCCCTTACTATCAACCAACTTTCAGGAGGAGAAAAAACTTTAACTGCCATTGCCTTACTCTTTGCCATTTACCTGCTGCGACCTGCTCCCTTCTGCATCTTTGATGAAGTAGATGCTCCTTTAGACGATGCAAATACTGACAAATTCAACAACATCATACGCAAATTCTCCACACAAACGCAATTTATTATTGTAACGCACAATAAGCGCACTATGGCTGCTACCGATGTCATGTACGGAGTTACTATGATTGAAGAAGGAGTATCCCGTCTTGTACCAGTAGATTTGCGCCAACTAACAGCATAGCCAACCCATTGCCTCAAGGTTGAACAATGATCTGGTCCTTACAACCGCTGCCTTACTTGTGCTGCAAAACAAATCAGCTAATTTTGCAAGGTGAACAATATGCACAAGCATGGTGTACATTTGCCGCAAGGAACATTTTAACGCTGCCCACAAACTTTACAATCCCAACTGGTCCCCCGAAAAGAATGCTGAAGTATTTGGTCCTTGCGCCAATGCCAACTGGCACGGACACAACTTTGAACTAGTGGTAACGGTAAAAGGCAAACCTGACCCAGAAACAGGTTTTGTCATGGACCTCAAAGCCTTGAGCAATCTGATCAAACGCGAAGTGATAGATAAGCTAGACCACAAAAATCTCAACTTAGATGTGGATTTTATGCAAGGCAAAATGGCAAGTTGTGAAGTGCTCATTCAAGAAATTTGGAAAATCCTCGAGCCCAAAATCAGAGAAAAGGCTCCTAACGCTAGGCTACACAAGCTCACTCTTTATGAAACACCGCGCAACTTTGTAGAGTATATGGGCGAGGAGTAAATAAGCTCACCAAAGTGATGATTTTTTTAAAGTTGCCGTAATTTTATCCTGCGCTAAATTCCTTCCAGCCAATCCGTGCTCTAGCATGCTTTTCAGTTTATCAGACTACTATCCAACAGGAAATAGTTTTAAAAATCATCAGCGGCTCTAAATCTAAAATTTTGCAAGCCCTTGAGCAACCTTTTTGCCGCTTAGTTGTCCTTAGTAGTGATAACGGGCAAAGTTCGTGGAAACGATCACAGCCGAGTTGCACCGCTACTTGCTTGAACGTTGTATAGAAAACGACCGTCGGGCACAGTTTCAAATTTATAAACTGTATGCCGATGCGATGTATAATGTTTGCCGCCGAATGTTGAAGACAGAAGAAGATGCGCAGGATATTTTACAGGAAGCATTCGTAGATGCCTTCACCAAGTTGAAAACCTTTCGCTTTGACGCGCCTTTCGGTTCATGGCTTAAAAGAATCGTTGTCAATCGCTGCATTAACTTTTTGAAAAAACGCAAACTACTAGTCATTCATGCCGAAGAAGGAAAACTTGCCCATATTCCTCAACCCAATAGCCAAGAGGACTTCCAAGAAATCGATTGGGAAATCGACCTTGTAAGGAAATGCATGGAAAAACTACCCGAAGGAGCAAGGGTAGTACTTAACTTATACCTTTTTGAAGGTTACGACCACGCTGAAATTGCCGATATTTTGGGCATTACTGAATCGACTTCCAAAGCGCAGTACAGCAAAGCACGTAAAAAGTTGCGCCAAATAGTTGAAGAAGAAAAGCAAAAACAACAAGCAGCCTTATGGAAGATAAACTAAAAACCTGGGCACAACAACACCGCAAAGAAATGGACGTATTTCAGGCTCCTGAGTTTCTCTGGGAGCGCATCGCAGCCCAGTTGGATAGACAAGAGAAAACGCGCCAATATTGGTGGAAAAATGCTTACGTGCGCATAGCGGCTAGCATTGTCTTGATTTTGGTTTCGGCAACTTTCCTGGTGTTGTATCAAAGGCAACTGACAAGTGAAAACACCCTCCAGGCCGCTTATCCTGAACTTAAGCAAGCAGAAGCATACTTTAAGCCTATTATTGCTGCTAAAATGCGCCGCATAGAGCAAATTGGAGACAAAGACCTGCTCAATCTCTTGCTTGAGGATCTTGCTTTGCTGGAAAAAGACTACCAAACATTAGCCAAAGATTTGCAAGATCATGCTGACAATCGGCAAATCATCCAAGCCATGATTGCCAACTATCGCAGCCGTTTGCAACTTTTAGAACGCATTCTCAACCAACTAGAACAAAAACAACAAGACAATGTGGAACTATAAAATATTAACAGGTTGCCTTCTGTGGTGGTGCTGGACAAGCAAGGGAAATGCTTTTCATAGACAGGCAACCGACCCACAAGAAGTGCGAGTATCTAAAAAAATTGCTTTTGATTTCAAAGCATCACCAGAGATTCACATCTATCTCGCCTTAAAATATGCCCACATTGCTGTAATGGGATGGGCAAAAGACTCCGTGAAAGTAGAGGCAGAAATTATTGCCACCGGAATGGCTTTAACAGAAGCCAATCGGATTTTAGAGCGAGTTACCCTTGGCTATGACTACACTCCTCAAAAACTTCACATGCAGCTAGAAATTGCATCACAGCAGCAAATAGCCAAGAAAAATGACAATCCGTTAGGCAATATCATGAATGGGCTCGTGCAATCTTTAATAAGCAACCCCGCTCCTACTCACAGCACTAGCGCAGATATCGATCAACATAACTTAAAAATCCTCATTCACATACGCCTCCCTCAAGGGGCTATTCAACAGATTGAAAACCGCTACGGTAGTTTAGAGCTCAACGGCAATTTCACCGGCAAGCTCACTGCTCACTTGTTTTACGGCAATCTGAAAGCTGAGAAACTCCCTTATGGGCAGCTTGAAGTAAGTTACGGCGAGGCACATTTCAAGCACTTAAGCAAAGCAACAGCTAACTTTAGGCAAAGTTCTATCAAAATAGAACGCGCAGGAGAGTTAAACCTCCAATCCAGTAGCACTACCTTAGAAATAGATTCCATAGCCAGCCTTTGGCTAGACTCCAGAAACGACGTTGCCACAATTAAAAGGGCAGGAAAGCTCAACGGAAAAATGCAGTTTTCTAATTTAGATGTCGGTCAGCTGGGTTTAGAAAGCAACCTAGAGACCCATTTCGGCAATCTAACTGTGCAAAAGTTACTTCCCTCTTGCACTACTTTGGACGTAATGGCGCGAGCTACTAACGTAAAGTTAGAACACTTGCCTTCCGATACCCATTACGACATTGTTGTAAAACCCGAAAAATGGCAAGCCCCTGAAAGGCTACTGCGTCTAGAAAGACAACCTTTTGAGGGTTTGAAAGGACATGTTCGCCTTGTATGGAACGAAGGCAATGCTAAGAGAAAGATTGCCATAGAAAACCGCGAAGGAATTTTAATCATGAAATAATTAATCCTCCCTGCGAGGCACTTACACCCGCAGGGAGTTCTACCTACATTTGCCAGACGAGCATAGCCGAAACACCAAAGGGGAAGCGCCAACCACGCTGCAGAAGCGGTCGTTCTATGGCAAAAACTTTTTCTAACAATTTGTTTACAGGACTTCCAGCAGGCACTACATGGTTGTCAGCTCCAGAGCCGCGCCTAATGAGCTTTTGAGGAAGCCAACTTGAAATGAGTCTAAAAACTGCTATGGGCGGGAAAAGCAAGCTGTTGAAATAAGTACAGTAAACCAACTTTCCCGAAGAACGTTCTGCAAGGCAATTTTCTTCAAAGACTTTTTTTAGCCTGCTCAAGGTGTAGCGCCTATGGTGATGATTTACCACATCGTGATAGCTCCAAAGAAACTCAAATGCTGGAACGCTGACGATGATGTACCCTCCTGAGCGGCATACTCGTTTCATTTCGCGCACTGCTGTGGCATCATCTTCCACGTGCTCAATTACATCAAAAGCGCACACTAAATCAAACGAACCATCTTCAAATTGCAAATCCAAAATAGAGCCTTGCTGAATTTCAAAAGGCAGTTTGCCTTGCATGAAAGTAACACAATAGTCATCGTACTCTATGGAAGTAACCTCTCCAAACTGTTGCAATAGTTCAGAAGTACACCCTGTACCAGCACCGATGTTGAGGATTTTCAACAAATTGCCCTGGCTAGTGGTTTGTGCAATTCGGTCCATGAGAATTTGGTTGCGCACTTTAAACCACCAGTTGGTGCGCTCGAGGGTGTAGTATTCTTCATAAAACTTTCTTTCCATTCTATTGCCTTTTTCTGCTGCGGGTCTGCAAATGAGCGATGATATAAGCCCCTATTTGCTTGCCTTGCTCTAGCCCATTCCTAACGGCAGGCGTGTAGTGAATGCCGCCGTAAACGCGACTTATGGAAGCCTCAGAAGATGCCTGACGGAATGAATTATAACTACGAGCAGGTAAACCATAGCGAACTTCTGTAGTATCGGTATAGAAAAAAGTGTCTCCGTAGAGATGGGTAAGTATTTCGCCTGCTGCTCCAGAAACTACGCTGTGTCCACTGGTGTATTCTGGAAAAGGTGGAGTTTGCAGTAAAGGTACCCAGGATTTGTCGATGTACTCATTGATGTAGGTTTCTGGGCGCAGTAGCACACTGCGATATTTTTCATCCCAACAGCTTATAAATGCATCTGCAAGCCCGATAGCCACCCATGCGTAAGTTTCGGCGGCTTTTTCAAAACTATCTTTTGCTGTTCGGCTAGCAATAGAGGCAATGCCTATCCAATGACCTCCAGGAGTAATTTTTTTAGTGGCATACATCACATGCCCATTCAAATCCACCTTATAGGGATTGCAGTCCCAAAAGTTGGCGATTTCTTTTTGCTCTTCAGTAAGTTGCTTGCTTATGCGGTATACTTCATAGGCTTCTTTATAAAACAGGCTTGCTGTATCGGTGCTAAATGCTGGTGGCGGAGGGGGAGCAAATTGGTCTGCTCTTTGGAGCAGGAAAGGACGTATTTGATTCCAATGGGGTTCTACTGCATCCATGTAAGCAGGGGGAGTAGGTCGCCAGCGACCAGCCGCTGTAGTTACTGTAAACTTTGGCGCGCTTCTGGTTTCTTTATAATGGTCCTTGTCAGCCCAGGCTATGATATGCTCCGCTACTGCCTGACCTACTGCAAGAGAATTTTTATAAACTTGCTTAGGCATGCCTATCTCCTCGATTTCTTTATAAAGCCTTTGCTGAAATGCTTCTATGCGATCTTCTGAAAAAACTAATTTCTTGCCCACTGTTAAATAGGCATGCACTGCTGCCAGTGGCATGTAGTACTGACTGGGAATATTTACGTTAATTGGCTGAAGCTCATTAAGTTGCCCAGCTAAACTGCGGTACTCGGGATTGCTCAATGCCACTACCTCGTATGCAGCAATAGAAGAGTAAGCATAAATGCGCGAAGCAACGGGGGGAGAGAATATGTCATGCACAATCACATCAGTGAGTTGTTGTACGGAACGATGCAGCCAATCGGGATTGGCTACCTGTTCGCGGTAGTTCTCGTTGCTACAACTTAATAACTGTCCCACTACTCCTAAGCACATCAAGCGATAAATCCAGCTTTTCATGACCCTTGAGTTTAGATTAAGTTGTCAATTTTACAATTGTAAGCGCTGTTCTACAATATCTCTACGCTCTAGTAAAACAATATTTTCCACGTGTGTTGTTTGTGGAAACATATCCACTGGTTGGCATACTAACGGGACGTAGTGGTCAGCCATGAGGGCAATATCTCGGGCTTGCGTAGCAGGGTTGCAACTAACATAAACTACCCTTTTAGCCTGACTGTGTTTAATGGATTCCACTACTAGCTCATGCATGCCTGAGCGCGGCGGATCGGTAATAATCACATCGGGGTAACCGTGCCGCTGCATGAATTCTTCTTTGAAAATCAAAGCCATATCCCCAGCATAAAACTCAGCATTGTGTACTTGATTAACCCGAGCATTTAGCCAAGCATCTTGCACAGCAGATTCTACGTATTCTATGCCAATTACTTTTTTAGCGCGGTTAGCTACAAAGCAGGCAATGGTACCCGTACCCGTGTAAAGGTCATATACTATTTCTTCCCCTGTCAACCCTGCTAGTTGGCGAGTAGCTTTGTACAGTTCTATGGCTTGCCGAGTATTGGTCTGAAAAAATGATTTGGGTCCGATGCGGAAACGCATGTGTTCCATTTGCTCTTCGATGTAGGGTTGTCCTTTGTAGAGGGTTAGCTCCAAGTCGTCAAAAGTGTCATTGCCTTTTTGATTGACCACGTAGAAGAGCGAAGTAATTTCGGGAAAACTGTTGGCAATGAATTGCATAGTTTCTTCTATTTGCTCGGACAAGTTGTCGTAAAATTGCACAATGACCATCCATTGCCCTAAAGTAGTGTTGCGAATAGTAAGGTTGCGCAAAAATCCTTGTTGCATCCAAATGTCAAAAAAAGTGTAGCCTTTTTGAAGGGCAAAAGCTTTGAGTTGGTTGCGAATGGCGTTGGAGGGTTCCTCTTGATGGTAGCAATATTCAATGTCAATTACTTTGTCAAATGTATTAGGCACGTGAAAACCGACTGCATTCTGCTCCATGTACGGGGCTTGGTCGAGCATATGAGGAGGAAACCATCGCTTATTTGAAAAAGAAAATTGCAATTTATTGCGATAACGGATAATTTTTTCAGAAGGCAAGATAGGTCTATATTCTGGAATAAACACATCTGCAATGCGCTCAAGGCAATCGCGGACGTGTTTTTCTTTCCAGCGCAACTGTGCTTCGTAAGTCATATGTTGCAACTTGCATCCGCCGCAATAGCCAAAATGCGAACAATGCGGCGTGCGCCGATAAGGAGAAGGACTGACCAAATTGACCAAACGCGCTTCTAAAAAATTCTTTTTCCGTTGATATACTTGGATATCTGCTATGTCCCCTATTACCGCCCCCTCTACGAAAATTACCATGCCCTCATGGCGAGCTAGTCCCTTGCCTTCCGTAGTCATTTCTTCAATGGGAACTTGCTCTAGCAATAGGTCGATCTGTTTAGTTTTTGCCATGGTGCAAAGTTAGACTTTTTGGCAATGCCTTTAGTTGATAGCTATTTTTGCACATGGAGTTACTTGTACCTGTTCTCATTTTTGCAGGAGGCGCTACGGGCTTTATTGCACTTGCTTTTGGCATATGGCGTTTACTTCGCACTGACCGACCTTACAAGAGCAAACAAATAGCTTATGAGTGTGGAGAAGAACCCCTAGGAAGTGCTCATGGTCTTTTTAATAGTCGTTTCTACGTCATAGCACTGGTGTTTTTGCTATTTGAAGCTGAACTAATGTTTCTTTTTCCGTGGGCGGTAGCAGTTTTTAGCTCTCCCCCTACTGCAGCGGCATGGTGGTTTACTGCTGAAATTTTTTTATTTGTTTTCCTTTTAGCAATAGGGCTGGCTTATGTATGGCGCAAGGGTCATTTTAACTGGGGAAAGTCAAAATTTTCTCCTATAAGTGCAACTAATTCCCCCGTCCATCGTTCTATCTACGAGAGCTTTAATAAACGGCAACAAAATTGATGCTATTATTTTACAACCCCCTTGCAATGATGATTAAACTTTTCTGCTGTATACTATTTGCCTTTGCTGTTTCGCTAGCCCTTGTTCCCGAGATTATCAAGGTAGCACACAGCTATCAAATCCACGACCTTCCCAATGAACGCAAAATTCACTCTCAACGCATTCCTAGATTTGGAGGGTTAGCCATTTTCATGAGCCTAATTATCACTATGCTTCTATGGTCTTTTTGGCACCGCGAATTATTCAGCCTTCCTATCGTAACAGCTACCACTGGTATTGTAATTGTTGGCTTTCGGGATGATTTTCTTCCGCTTCGGGCAAGTATTAAGCTACTGGCACAAATAGCAGGAGCACTGATTGTCATTTTTTTCGGCGATGTGCGTTTAAATTCTTTGCATGGACTTTTAGGTGTCGGAGAAATACCCATTTATATCAGTTACCCAGTGAGCATTTTCACTATCGTAGTAATCACTAATGCGTTTAATTTGATTGATGGCATCAATGGACTAGCTGGCACGATAGCAGTTTTGGTATTTGGCGGCTATGGATATTGGTTTTACCTCAACAACGATATGGCTACAGCTGCTTTATGCTTTAGCCTTATCGGTGGAGTACTTGCCTTTTTGCTTTTCAACTATCGTTCTAAAATTTTTATGGGAGATTCTGGCTCGCTTCAGTTGGGTTTTTTGGCCTCTGTGGCAACTATTAAATTTTTAAGCGATAATGCCACTTTGCCCCCCTCTGCCCCTCATCATCTAGAAAGTCCAGTAATGTTTGCCAGTTGCCTGCTCTCCTATCCGCTTTTTGACACTATTCGCGCATTTACTCAACGAGTAGCAGCAGGTATTTCACCTTTTACCCCTGATCGGAATCATATTCATCACTTGCTCATTGACATGCAATTGCCCCACGTAGTTGCCACAATCATTATTGTGGCTACAAATATTATCTTTACTATTGCTTCGCTGTTATTGCAAGGATACGATGATAATATCCTCATCATCGGGGGCATTTCAGTAGCTGTTTTGCTAACTTACATATTGCAACAACTCCACTATCAAGTAAAAAGGAATGCCGCTGCACCGAAAACAAGCCAAGCTCCTGCCATAAAACTCTTGCAAAACAATTTCCAAGAACGAGCATGAAAACTTTCAGGCGCAACTTGTTTACACTATGGATTGAACTTTACTTTTGCTTACATATAAAGCAACCTTCCGCAAACCTGAATGACAATATGTTTTTTTGACACTAACCTAACCCGACTGCATAACCCGATTTGCGTCGGATTAGGTTAGCTTCCTAAGCTGCGCTCAGGGCTACGTGCTTTCTAACTACCCGTGCCACTTCAGGCAAGGAGTCATAAAGTTGGCGATATGAATCTATGACAAAGTACTTTTCTTGGTATTTATCCTTGATGTAAGGGGTTTCGATAATGTGTTCTACATCGAAGGGAACGCGCAAAGGTTTATCGCTTTTTAAGCTGTAAACTGATTCGCCACTTGAAGAGAGAATACCTGCACCGTAAATGCGCAATCCTTCTACAGGGTCGTTGATGAGCCCAAATTCCACAGTGTACCAATAAAGCCTTGAGATGAGTTCTATTGCCCATTCGTTGTCGATGTATTCTAATGCAATGTTGCTTAAACCACTGAGAAAATTGCAAAAATCTTGATTAGTCAGCAGCGGTACATGCCCAAAAACATCGTGGAACATATCGGGTTCTTCCAAGTAGTCCAGCTCAGAAAGTTTGCGAAGCCATGTAGTAGCTGGAAACTTTTTATTCAACAAAAGTTCAAAAAATGGTTTGTTATCAATCAATCCAGGAACAACTACTAACTGCCATCCAGTATAAGCAGCCAACACTGCGTTTACTTCCTCAAAGTTGGGAATGCGGTCGCGGCGAAAGCCTATTTTCCTAACTCCTTCCATGTAAGCGCTACAGGCAAGCCCGGGAAGCTGCGCCATTTGCCGATCAAAGAGCAATTGCCAAACTAAGCGATCTTCGTCAGTATAGCGGCTATAATCTTGTTTTTGCATCATGGCTATAAGTTAGTAAAACAACTATTGCTAAGTTAACTAATTAGTCTCACATTTCCTAATTTATCTCAAGAAAATAAAAGCCGCCCTTAGCAAGGGCAGCTCTTGTCTTTCCATCGTCAAATTAATAAAGTGGTGCGAGGTTGTACTATAAGTATACTGATTTCTAACAAAAACTATCACTGCAAGGCAAATTATTTGCATAATAATATTTAGTAAAACAACTATTATTTGTATATTTGCTACACCACAACACAAGCGCTAACACAAAATGCCTATGCTTGCTACCACTGAAAAAGTACTTTCTACCTCAACTGTTGATTTTCTGCCTATCAATGGCACTGACTACGTAGAGCTATACGTAGGCAATTGCAAACAGGCTGCTCACTATTACCAAACTGCATTTGGTTTCCAGCCGCTTGCATACGCTGGGCTTGAAACAGGAGTGCGAGATCGAGAAACCTACGTTTTACAGCAAGGAAAAATCAGGCTAGCTCTTACTTCTCCCCTCAAAGGGGGAACAGAAATAAGCCGTCACATCGACCTTCACGGAGATGGGGTAAAAGTAATCGCTCTTTGGGTCGATGACGCAGTAGCTGCTTTTTACGAAACGGTTCAACGCGGCGCAAAGCCTTATATGGAACCCCTCACAGAAGAAGATGAATTCGGCAAGGTTACTCGTTCAGGCATCTACACTTACGGGGAAACCGTGCATATCTTCGTTGATCGCAGTCAGTACAGAGGTCCTTTTCTGCCTGGCTTTAGGCCATGGAATCCGCGCTATCGCCCTGCAGAAGTAGGCTTGAAGTATATCGACCATATGGTAGGGAATGTAGGATGGAATGAAATGAACCGATGGGCTGACTTTTATGCTCGCGTCATGGGCTTTACGCAGTTAATTTCATTTGACGACAAAGATATTTCCACTGAATACACTGCCCTGATGAGCAAGGTAATGAGCAACGGCAATGGCAGGATTAAATTTCCCATCAACGAACCTGCAGAAGGCAAGAAAAAATCCCAAGTAGAGGAATTTTTAGATTTTTATGGCGGACCAGGAGTGCAACACATTGCCGTAGCCACTGATAACATCATCCAAACCGTTACTCAACTGCGAGATAGAGGAGTAGAGTTTTTACACATACCGCCTACTTACTACGAGACTGTTTTAGAACGGGTAGGTCAAATAGATGAAGATTTAGCACCTTTAAAAGAATTAGGCATTTTAGTAGATAGAGATGAAGAGGGCTATCTGCTGCAGATTTTCACTCGTCCTGTGGAGCCTCGCCCTACAATGTTTTTTGAAATTATTCAGCGCAAGGGAGCCAAATCATTTGGCAAAGGCAATTTCAAAGCTCTTTTTGAAGCCATTGAACGAGAACAAATGCTACGCGGCACTCTTTGACCCGCACAATTGCAAAAAATAAACGCCCAGGACGCAATGTCCTGCGGCGTTTTTGTCTTCCCCCTATCGACTTTAAGCGCTACTAACCTTTGGTAAGCGCTTCTGCACCTCCTACAATTTCAAGAATTTCTTTAGTAATGGCATCTTGCCGCGTGCGGTTGTAAATAAGCCGAAGTTGCTTGAGCAATTCCCCTGCATTCTCGGTGGCTTTGTCCATGGCTGTCATGCGGGCACCGTGCTCGGCAGCATTGGACTCTAGCAAAGTTTTGTAGAATTGGATTTTCAACGTCTTGGGAAGCAACTCTGCTATAATGCTTGTTTTATCAGGTTCATAGATAAAATCCGCAACTATGGCGCGTTTTTCCTTTGTTTCCTCAGCAGGCAATTGTAGTGGCAAATAAGGCACAACACGTACAATTTGAGTGGCTACGTTTTTAAACTCATTGTAAACTAATTCTACCACGTCGTATTTTTTATTTGCAAACTGGTTCATAACGAACTCAGCTGCAGGGCGTACTTTGTCAAAGGAAAGTTTAGCAAAAAGTTCTGTAAAATCTTCTATCAAAGGCACGTTTTTGCGCTTGAAGAAGTCTCTTCCCTTTTTGCCGATAGGCATCAATGCAACGCGTCCTGCGCGGTGTTGCTTGGCATATTTCTCGTTTATCAAAGTGTTGCAGGCTTTAATAACGTTGGAGTTAAAGCTCCCACAAAGTCCGCGGTCAGAGGTTATGCAGACGATAAGCACTCTTTCTACAGGTCGAGTTTCGAAAAAAGGTCCTATGAGCTCTTCTTCGGCATAAGCGCTTTCCATGATATGGCTAAGCACTTCTTGCAATTGCCGCGAGTAAGGACGCATTTGAATGATGGCATCTTGAGCACGCCGCAACTTAGCAGCTGCCACCATCTTCATAGCCTTAGTAATCTGTTGAGTAGAGCGTACTGAGTTGATTCTATTTCTAACCTCCTTTAAACTCGGCATTCCTGTAAAGGTTTAATAATTGCCTATTTAGTAAATCCTTTAGCCAGTTCTATTGCCACTTTTTTGAGCACGTCAGTAATTTCATCGTCCAACCTACCTTCTGCCAGTCCCTTGAGGGTATTGGGATGATGCGTTTCTAGGTAAGAGGTATATTGCTGTTCAAACTCTCGCACGCGGTTTACGGGAATGTTATCCAAAAATCCGTTGGTAGAAGCATAAATGATAGCAATTTGCTTTTCTACTGGAACGGGGGAGAATTGATTTTGCTTGAGCACTTCTTGGTTTCGGCGTCCGCGCTCAATAGTCAGTTTGGTAGCTGGATCGAGGTCGGAGCCGAACTTGGCAAAGGCTTCTAACTCCCGAAACTGCGCTTGATCCAACTTAAGTGTGCCAGCTACTTTCTTCATGGATTTGATTTGTGCTGCTCCTCCTACCCGCGAAACAGAAATACCTACGTTGATAGCAGGGCGAATGCCAGCATTAAACAAGTTGGATTCCAAAAATATTTGCCCATCAGTAATGGAAATGACATTAGTAGGAATGTAGGCAGATACGTCACCGGCTTGGGTTTCGATGATGGGCAAAGCGGTGAGCGATCCTCCTCCTTTTACCTTGCCTATTAAAGAAGGAGGCAAGTCGTTCATTTGCTGCACTACTGAATCTTGCTGGTTGAGTTTAGCTGCTCGCTCCAGTAAACGGGAATGCAGATAGAAAATATCTCCTGGATAAGCTTCTCGTCCTGGAGGTCGGCGCAAGAGCAAGGATACTTCTCGGTAAGCAACTGCTTGCTTAGAAAGGTCATCGTACACTACTAGAGCTGGGCGACCTGTATCGCGGAAGTACTCACCGATAGCAGCTCCTGCAAAAGGGGCATAAAATTGCATAGGAGCAGGGTCGGAGGCTGAAGCGGCCACTATGATGGAATAAGGCAGCGCTCCTCCCTTTTCAAGGGCTACCACTACTTGGGCGATAGTAGAGGCTTTTTGCCCCACTGCTACATAAATACAGTAAACGGGTTGTCCTTTTTCGTAGTACTGCCTTTGGTTCAAAATAGTGTCGATAGCGATGGTTGTTTTGCCCGTTTGTCTGTCTCCGATAATAAGCTCCCGCTGCCCGCGACCGATAGGAATCATAGAGTCAATGGCTTTGATGCCCGTTTGCAGCGGTTCATTTACAGGCTGGCGATAGATTACTCCGGGAGCTTTGCGTTCCAAGGGCATTTCGTATAACTCTCCCGTAATAGGTCCTTTGCCATCTATGGGTTGACCCAAAGTATTCACTACGCGCCCTAGCATGCCCTCTCCTACTAAGATGGAAGCGATGCGGCGAGTGCGCTTTACTGTATCTCCTTCTTTAATTCCTGTAGTGGTGCCCAAGATTACCGCACCTACGTTATCTTCTTCCAAGTTGAGCACCAGTCCACGAGCGCCGTTGGAGAACTCTAGCAACTCGCCTGCTTGTGCCTTCGTCAAGCCATAGATGCGAGCAACGCCATCGCCTACTTGCAATACTGTGCCGACTTCTTCCAGTTCGGCTTCAGTTTTGAAGTTGGAAAGTTGTTCTCTTAAGATGGCTGAAACCTCATCAGGTCGTATTTGAACCATGTTCTATTATGCTTAAGGTGAGTATTTTCAGTTTTATACTTCTCTTACATAAGGATTATAGGCAAACACTTGGCGCAGTTTGTTGAGCTGGCTGCGCACGGATTCATCTAATTGCTTATCTCCTACAGTGAGCACGAACCCCCCAATGAGGTTAGGGTCGATCTTGACGTTTAGTTCCACTTGCTTCCCTGCCAGAAGATTAGCTTTTTGTTGCAGTTGGCTAAGTAGCGTTTCGCTAATAGGGGCTGCTAGCACTAATTCGCCTTCTTCTACGTTACTCAAGCGATTATAAAGCCGATGAAATTCAAGGGCGATTATTTCCAATAGTTCTTCACGATTTTTTTTGACGGTAATTTCAAAAAAGCTAAGGGTAAGAGGATTTACGCGGCCACCGAATATCCTACTGATAATGTTTAGTTTAATTTCGCGATTAACAATAGGATTGCGCAGCAAGAGGCGTAAACCTCTATTTTCCTGGCACACCTTGTTGAAGAACATCATATCATCGTGTACCGCAGCGAGCACCCCTTTTTCCTTAGCCAAATCAGCTAATGACTTAGCATATCGCGTAGCTACTCTAAACTCCGACATTGCTTTAGTTCACTTTTAAATCATTCATGTACTGCTTTATCAATTCCTCATGTGCTTGGCGATTGCTTAGCTGATGGCGCAAGATTTTTTCTGTCAGTTCAAGAGAAAGCGTGGCTACTTGGTTTTTCAGTTCTGTAAGAGCAGCGCTTTTTTCATTGCGAATAGTTTCTTGTGCTTGCTTGATGAGTTGCTCAGCTTCTGCTGTTGCTTTCTCTTGCGCTTCAGCGATAAGGCGGTTAGCAGTAGCTCTTGCTTCGCGAAGGATTTTTTCTCGCTCGGCACGGGCTTCTTGCAACAATTCTTCACTTCGCGCCTGAAGCTGCCGCACTTCCTGCCGAGCCCGTTCGGCAGCTTGCAAAGCCTCTTCAATCGATTTGTTGCGCTGGTCGACGCTATCTAAAATTACTTTCCATGCATATTTTTTTAACAAGAAAAGTACAATGAGGAAAAACAGCGTCGTCCAAAAGATGAGACCTACACTAGGAGTAACCAGTTCCATTGCGTATATTTTTAATTATTTCAAGCCAGCTTAGATTTTCAAGCAAGCCGCCCGCACAATCTGCTAGACGGCTTTTACTTGATTACGCATTACCGATGATGAAGCAAACCGCGATGGCAAACAAGGCTGCTCCCTCAATCAAACCTGCGGCAATGAGCATAGCAGTTTGAATGCGGCCGGACATTTCAGGTTGGCGTGCCATAGATTCCACTGCACCACCGCCGATGCGTCCAATGCCCAAGCCAGCGCCTAATACTGCAATACCCGCTCCAATACCGGCGCCCAGTGCGCCAATAGAGCCGCTCATTTCTAAAAGAATGGTAGATAACATGTTGCTTTAAAGTTTAGTGTTTATGAATAGTTACAAAGGAAGTTTTTCAATGATGTGCTGCATGATGTTCGTGCTCCTCTACAGCAAGCCCAATAAAGAGAGAAGACAACAAAGTAAATATATAGGCTTGCAGCGCTGCAACAAAAAGCTCCAAAAAAGTAATAGCAATTACTACCAACCCTACAGGCAAGCCTAACAATACATTTTTAAAGATGAAAATAAAGCTCACAAGGCAAAGAATGACGATATGACCGGCTGTAATATTGGCAAACAAACGTATCATTAAGGCAAAAGGCTTTGTTAAAATACCAATTAGCTCTACTGGTATCATGATCAGCAGCATTGGTTTGGGAACCCCAGGCATGGCAAAAATGTGCTTCCAGTAGTCTTTAGTTCCAGAAACGTTGGTGATAATGGCTGTAAATGCTGCTAAGGTAAAAGTAAATGCAATATTGCCCGAAGCATTAGCCCCCGTGGGAATTAATCCAAGCAGGTTGTTGATCCAAATGAAGAAAAATAGCGTCATCAAATAAGGCAGGTAAATTTTATACTTTTTTTCGCCTACGTTGGGAATAATCACGTCATCTCGAATGAAGAGCACAATAGGTTCTATAAATGCTTGTAAGCCTCGTGGTGCCTGCCCTGCTCGTTGTTGATAGTCTTTAGCAACTGAAAGGAAGATGCTCACTAAAATGATGCAAGCAATAAACATTGAAGTTACGTTCTTAGTAAAGGAAAGGTCGATTACTTTTTTGCCGTTGGCTTCTTGGATATGACCATCCACAAGGCGATATACGCGATCGCCACGAACTACTTGATGCTCACCATGATGAAACTCACTGGAAAGGAAAATATCCAAATGCCCTTCAGTTAGCAGGATAACAGGCAAAGGAAGAGATACATGCACCACCGTGCTATCGCTTTTATGGTAATCAAAAAAATGCCAGTCATAAGCATCTGCAATGTGGTGCATAATCATGTCCTTGGCAGAAAACTCTTGCTGGCTTGCGTGCTCTCCTTGCGAGAAGGCGTAGGGCGAAAAAATAAGCAACAACTTGATTATCAGCAAGTTTAGTATAATTCTTGACATGTTTTTGAGCTATCTTCCGCAATTTCGGCGCAAGTTAGACACCAACGAGTGAATTTCAAAAACCGTAAAAAGAAAATACATCACAAAAAAAGTTACTATAAAATGCCAACGAGTGAAGCGGTCTTTTTCCAGCCAAAAGAAAATTCCTACTATTGCGGCAGAAATTAGCAGGCGCACAGCCGTTGCTCCTAAAGTATAGCTGGAAAAATCCAGGGGCGATTTAATGCCTTTGTAAAGCAGGTAGTAATTTGAGAGAGTAATAACGAAAAAGTATATCAACAAATACCACGAATGCGGTGCGATAAGCCACGTTTTCCATAGGCTTAGCAGGAGCATCACTCCAGCAAGCAAAAAGGTAAGCCACAAAAGTTGGCGGAGAAAAAATTTCATAGGCATTAGTATCAACTAACTTTTTGTAAGGCTATACAAAATGCGAAAAAGGGTAGCAAAAAGAAATATCATCATGCTTGCTATTGTTCCTAGCGACTTAGGCACTGACCATTGGCGATCTATCCACCTGCCGATGAGATAGCCTAACGCCAGGGCGCCTATCATTTCAAATGCCATGCTGGTGTACTTGAGATAGTTACTAAGAGGTTTTTGTGGTTTGTTTAACGGCGCCATTTTCCGTAGCTGCTTTAATTTTCTCACCCATCTTGCACGTACCATTAAACAAGGCACCGCTTTCTACTATCAGTTTAGAAGTGTATATTTCTCCTGTAACTACAGCAGTAGATTTTAAAATAAGAGTTTCGCTAATTTCTAGCGTTCCTTTCACTTCGCCTTCTATCTCTGCATTTTGTGCATGGATGTTGCCTTCTACTAGCGAGCCTTGTCCGGTGGCAAGCTTTTGCTTGCATCTAATATTCCCCTTAATGTATCCATCTACGCGAATATTGCCTGGTGTATCTATTTCACCTACGATTTGAGTGCCTTTGCCGATAATATTAGCAACTGAGCTAATATTATCTTGTGGCAGGCGTTTTTCTTTTCGCAAGTTGTCAAACATGTTCATGAAAGTTAAAAAACGATATAATTTTCTGGATTAACGGGTCTGCCATTGAGCCATAGTTCAAAATGCAGATGTGGACCGTCAGTCAATTCTCCTGAGTTGCCAATAATAGCAATCACATCTCCTGCCTTGACCACATCACCTAGCTTGCGAAGCAGCGTAGAGTTGTGTTTATAAAAGGAAATCATTTCATTTTTGTGCTGTATGCCAATAGTATATCCTGAATCTTGGGTCCATGAAGCAATAATGACCGTTCCATCAGCGATAGCTTTTATAGGTTCATTTTTGCGGGCAACAATATCAATTCCAAAATGACGCCTTTCTGGTTCAAACTTTCCTAACAATACTCCGCGCAAGGGAGGAAAAAGAACAGTATGGCTCATTCGGATTTGCTTCTCATTTCGGCTGGCTAACGAAAGAGTTTCTAACTCAAACTGTTTGCGAAAAGCAGAATCTTCAGGAGAAATTTGCCGAACTTCTTGCACGGTAATGTTACTTTCTTTTGGCTTAGTAGCTGGGGGTTGTAAAGGAGGTCGCCCTTGTAAGACATTTCTAAGATTGTCAATGTATTGGTCGCGCGCTTGGATAGCCTCAGCAAGGGAATCGATGCTCATGGAAAGGGTTAAAATTTTGCGGTTGAGGTCAGCCTGGGAGCTTTGCTTGGCTTTGAAATAATCGATAAGTTGATAAAATCCCCCTGCTATGAAAAAACATGCTATAAGCACAATGCTCGCCGCTACCAGTCCTAGGGCGCGGGTGACGCGTAGACTAAAACGGGGGGCTAGTGTCTCCTCGTCGCGCAACACTAACCAAAACCGCTGGGAAAGCCAGTCGTTAAGCGTTTTCTTATCCAAGAAAGTACGTAATTTTCAGCAAAGCTATGTATTTGCGCTAACTTTTGCGAAGTATTTCTGCAAGGCATTTGCCTATCTTTGCACAAATGCGCATTGGATCATGCGTACATTCATCGCTATATACCTTCTACTGCTTTTTCAAGCATGCCAGTTGTATCATGACACTACCTCGCGCTTCAATGCCCACTTTTTAGCCCAAGAGAAGATGAAGGAGGTAGAGGCAGCCATGCTCTCGGCTATTTCTGATGATTATACCCAAATCCTGCAAGTATTTCCGCGGATAGATTCGGCTTCTGGGGTAGCTCATCAGTCAGCACTGGAGTATGTAATAGAAAAGGCTTCCTTGCCCATAAAGCTCCATGAACGCAGCAAATGGGTAGATGATTGTTACCTCCTCATCGGCAAAGCACGCCTTTACCTGGGGGATTTTCGCAATGCTGCCAACACATTTAAATACATCAACACCAAAAGCACTGATCCCAATGCAAGACATGCGGCATTAGTTTGGTTGCAAAGACTTTTCATCGAGCAAGGCAATGACAAAGACGCCCTTTACGTAGCTGAATACTTAAGCAAGGAGGACTATCCAGTTAGTAACGCCAATGCGCGAGATTTTTACTTGAACATGGCTCATTACTACCGCCTCAAACAGGATTTGCCGCGCACTGCTGCCTATTTGGAAAAATCCTTGCCTTACATTGTCAACAAAGAAATGCGCATTAGAGCTCTTTTTATCGTTGCTCAGATAAGCCAACAACTAGGACAAATCCAAAAAGCTCACCAGTATTACAGCCAGCTCATACGGCATAACCCTCCTTATGAAATGCTCTTCCTTGCCCAGTTACACCTTGCCAGTGCAGTGGACTTCAACGATGCCACTGCTGTAGAGAAGGCGCAAAAATCTTTTCGCAGCATGCTGAAAGATCCCAAAAATGCCGAATATGCCACTCGCATATGGTACGAAGCTGGCAATTTTGAATTGCAGTGCGGCAATATAGAAAAGGCTATTTCAGCATGGCAACGGTCCATTGCCTCTGCCACCCAACCTCAGCAAAAAGCTGCCGCTTACTTGCAACTCGCGCAAGCATACTATGAACAATTGCAAGACTACGAAAAAGCCTCTTCGTATTATGACAGTGCTGCACAAACCCTTTCTCCTTCTGCCTCTAATTATGAGCTAGTAAAGAAGCGGTCAGAAATATTAAAGGAATTTGCCGCTAAGCGCCGCCAAGTAGAACAAGCCGAAAGATTGCTCAAGCTGTATGGAATGAACCAAGAACAACGGCACCAATTTCTTCAAAAAGAAATTCAGGAAGAAAAAGCCGCAATTGATAAACAGCTAAAGGAAAATTCCACTGCTTCGGCTAATAAACCAATAGCTCCTAAGAATACTTCCGAACCTTTTCCTACTCAGTCGGGGGGCAGTACGTGGTACTTTTACAACGCACAAACAGTTGCCAACGGAAAGACGGCTTTTGTCCGTACGTGGGGCAACATCCCACTGGCAGATTACTGGCGACTTTCAGATAAGGTCCGCGATGCATTAGCAGACGATCTTAACTCTTATTCAGCAGCCTCCAACCCAAAAGATAACTCCACCGCCAGCCCACAAGCCGACAAATACGCTTCTGTCCAATCTATCGAAAGCCGATTAGCAGAAATTCCCTCTACAGAAGCAGAAGCAGAGCAATTAAAACAAAAAATGGCAGAGGGGCTTTACCATACTGGTAAAATGTATTTTCAATTTTTAGATGAACCTCAAAAAGCTCGCGCCGATCTATTGCGCTTCCTTGAATTGGCGCCTACTCACCCCAAAGTACCCGAAGTGCTCTACACCCTTGCCAGAATTTGCGATACAGAAACAGCTCGCTGCCAGCCAGAAGAATACACACAACTACTTCTAGAAAAATACCCGCAGTCGGCTTATGCTCAACTTCTGCGCAAGGACAAGGCTCAGGATGCTACTGCAAGCAACAGCCAAGCAGCCATACAAGTGAGCACAGCATTGCTAAAAGATTACGCTGCTGCTTATGAACTTTACCAAACTGGGTACTATCAGCAAGCGTTAGAAGCCTTTAGTGCTATTGAAAAACAATATGCCGATAATCCCTTTGGGGAACAGGTGAGTATGCTAAAAATTCTCTCACAGCTTGGCTTAGCTCCCAACTCCAGCCAAGCAGTAAGCCAATTAGAGGCATTTATTAGCACTGCTCGCCAAAATGAACTCATAGAAATGGCAAAAACCCTGCTGCAAAAAATTCAAGAAAATAAACAGCCATGAACTACTCCATTGCTGCTATTGTTCCCATGCGCCATCATAGCGAGCGCGTACCAGGTAAGAACTACCGCCCTTTTAACGGTAAACCGCTTTTTCACTACATCATTCATACTTTACTGCAGGTGAATGCCATTAACCAAGTGGTAATAGATACCGACAGTCCTGTTATCATGGACTATGCCAGAGCACATTTCCCTACAGTAGTACTTTTGGAGCGCCCTGAACACCTGCGCGATGGTTCTATACCAATGAACGATGTGCTACTTAACGTAGTCAATCAAATACATGCCGATTTTTATCTACAAACTCATAGCACTAATCCACTGCTAAGGGTTGCCACCATCCAAAAGGCAGTAGAAGTCTTTTTGAATCATTACCCTATTTACGACTCACTTTTCTCGGTAACGCGCTTACAAACACGGCTATGGGACCAACTAGCCCGACCTATGAACCACAATGCCAATATTTTACTTCGCACACAAGATTTGCCACCCGTATACGAAGAGAACTCTTGCCTTTACTTATTTGACAAACAAACCTTAATTCGGCGGCATAATCGCATTGGAGAGCGCCCCTACATGCTAGAAATTCCTCGCCACGAAGCCCTTGACATCGATGAAGAAATCGATTTCACCATCGCTGAAATAGTGCATAGGTATAAGTATAGTACTTAGAGAGTTAGGAGAAGTTACCCTTGCAAGGGCTTTATTCTCAAGTGCGTTATTTTTCAGCACTTGTATCCCAAACCATTTAATGGCGGGATTGTCCTGCAGGCGATTATTCCAGTGAGGTTGAGAAATTAGGAAAGTGCCCTTGCCGAATTTTTTCTCCGCCATTGCAAAGGCTTCGGAAAATTTTCTATGCCAGTCGGCATTGCCTAACATTAGAATGGGCTGCCACTCCTGACCTATCATAATTCAGTCCAACAAAGGGGCAAAGTAACCCTTTTCACTGGGATACCAATTCCGAAAATCATTTCTAATAATCCCGCAGTATATTGATGGGAGTAGCGGCATAGGACGAAAAACTGCCTTAGGGTTCAGTTGTTCAATGAGGAGGGGGATTTTCTTGAAGCAGAAAAGTGCAATATCGGTAAGCCCTTGTCCCAATTTTAGCAAATTCGTCAGTTTGTTGTCCTTTCAACCAAATAGGGACGACAATTGCCAAAACTATAGCCTAGTATCTGCTCATAGCTTTCAAAATTATTTCGTCATCTTTTCTACGATTTTCATCACTTTTTATAAAAGCGAACTTTTTTTACAAAATATTGCTAAATCTCTCTACGTAGTTAAAATTTTTCACTTCAATCCTCAATTTATTTCCCCTTTTCCCACAAGTAGATATGGCCTAACAATCCTCCCCAGTGGTAGAACCTATCTCCTCCTCCAAAACAGTTGCGCGCACAAGGCGTACCATCGCCGTTAATGGCATGATAATTTTCGTACACACTTCTGCTTTCGCGCCAGTTTTTCAATAACAGTTCATTGGCATTCTGAGTTAGTCGTTGGCGGGCTTCAGCAAGGTGGTAATTTCTCAAACCTATGTAAACCAAAGCATGCAAGGGCGCCCAAATGCGACCTCGCCAGTAGCTTTGTTCTGTAAAAGCGGGGTCGTTTTGCGGTACAGAAGGCAACATCCATTTTCCGGCAAACGTCTCTGGGTTGAGCAAGTGCTCTTTTACCATGCGCTCTGCTTGCTCTTGGGTAGCTACCTTGCCAATGAGAGGATAAAAAAGCGTAGGAGAAAGGCGGTAGTTCCACTTGCCCGTATCAGTGCGGCGGTTGAGAAAAATTCCTTCGTGATCATTCCACAGGGTTTGAAGCGCCTTGCTAAAGACAGCAGCGCGTTCCATTAGCTCTCTTTCTTCTTGAGGCCGATGGAGAATATTTGCCATGGCCGCAAGGGCTTGACAATCTGCCACATAGAGCGAAATCAGTCCCACGTCAGCCTGCTCCATGAGATTGGTTTGTTTGTTAAAAGGTACCCCATCGAACATAGGCGAATTATCCATACCTGACTCATAGGCTGCCCCTTGCCATGAATGGGCTGCCTCATCAGGAGGAAGATTGTCAGAACCCCAACACAAATAAGATACATCACCTACTACCTTGTGGCGGTGCTTTATCCACCAGCGATTCCAGCGCAACAGACGGTCGAAAAGTAAACTAATCAGCCAAGTATCTTTGTATTGTTTGTAGAGTTCATACACTACTAAAGCGCCTACGGGTGGCTGAGAGCGGTCGGGAGAGCCAAGCCCATGAGCGGCCCGATAATTAGGCACCATCCCCCAATCGTCTATTGAAAGGCTTACTTCTACTACTTGGGCGTAAGCCAGTTGCTTGTAATCGCGGGCAGCCATCAAAGCCGAGAGATAAGTATCCCAGTCAAAGAGTACGTAATGCCCGCCGAAAGTGGTATTCCAGTGTCGGCTTACGGGGGCAAAAACGGCTTGCCTTTCTGGGTCGTAAATTACGTTCCAAGCCAATACGCTTTGGATGGCTAGATAAGTTTCTTTATCCTCGCCGTATTTGTCAAGCGATTTTTCAAAGGCAATGCGTTTCTGGGCAATCACTTGCTTAATTTCTGGTAGCGTCTTGGGCAGGTTACTTACGCTGATTCCAATGGGCTCGCCAAGACGAAAACTCAAGTAAGGAGCTGTAAGAGGCAAAAAATCAATCACAGTGGGAGCAGTAGCAGCAATAATCCAAGTGTTTTTGCCTGCTTTAGCTTCTAATTGATTTCCTTTTCTTTGCGTAAATCCTGGACGATTCCAAATCATCCCTGCTTCAACGGCAAAGTAAGGCGTTATTTTAGGCAGCTTTATAGGTGTTACCAAAATGTACAAGGAGGTTCCTTCGGAGGCAGTTTCTACCCTTGCCTCTAGTCCTTCCCACTGCAAAAAAAGCTCTGTGTAACTGCCATCGTAAGCATGATAACCAGCAGTCATTTTTTCAGGGCGCGGCTGACCTGCATGGAAGTAACTTTCGTGCAAGTAACGATTGGGCGTCAGTCCTCCGCTTTTAAACCAAAGATTAATTGTCAACCCTTCTGGCAGCCATACATGACTTAATAAGCTATGCGTATTCCACGTATTCCATCCTCTAGCCATTTGTCGCTGCATTTGCCGATAGATCAAGCTATCAGCAAGGGGACTCTGAGCGATGGCAACATAGCCCACTAAGCAAGCTAGTGCTGTGAAAAATATTTTTACTCTCTTCATCGTCAACGCTTTTTTAGGATCACTATAGCATTATAGGGAGTTAATTCGTAACTACTCCGAGCAGGTTTTTCTGTTAAAAGAACATGCGGTTGATTAAAGTAAATCATCTGGATATCAGGAGTGTGATTAACTAACAAAAAAGCTCGTAATCACTTGTTTGCTTATCAGGAGGTGTGATTGCTTTGCTTCCTTCTTCTCCCGTAAGGCGTTGCCATTGGTAAAAGGATAAATCTAAATAGATAGGTTCGGGAAATTCTTTAGAAGTAATGCAAAAAGGAGCGGATGTTTGTGAGTGATAGTAGAGATCGTTTCTAAAATGACCTGGCTCCAAGCGTGGAGCAATCCAGTTAGTCAAGTTAACTACTTGTTGCCCTTGCCAGATCGCTACTATGGTGTTGCCTTCTACTATGCAGTTGTAAATTTTATCTACATTTGCCCATTTTGAAAACGAAATACCTTTTCTGCAATCATAAATCAGATTATCTTTGACATAGTTGTTAAAAGAAGCATCATTAATTAAAATCCTTGCCGCTCCTATGCCCACTACGATATTGTTTTCCACTGCTATGTTATGTGAATTATTGTCCAAGTAAATCCCAAAGGCTAAATTGGGATTGCTAGGGATAGCTATACTATTGCCAATGCTGTAACGGATTAAATTATTTTCGGAAAATGGAGCCATAAGTAATGTGAGGTGCTTTATCATAACAATACAGATTGGCGCCGTCGTTAAGAGTTAAGCTACAGTACTCGAGGCGGTTAAATTCTACCAGATTGTGATGCTCATCTATGCGTATGCTATTATAACCACAACTGTCTATTTGACTGCCAACAATTTTATTATAGTGAGCAAGAGGAGAGACGTAAATGCCTGCTTTTTCGTAATAGGCAAAAGCAAGATGACTAATATGTACGCATTAGGCTAATGAAAGCGACTGAATGCCAACAGAATGCACTACTGCTTTAACATTCAAGATCATCATAGTTTGCAATTTACAAAGTTAATTTTCCATTTTGCCATGCCCGTTCACCAACCGTATCTAACGCTAAAGGACTCTCTAAGTAAAAGCCATAGTTCTTTTGAAGGAGATACATTAAGGTTGTACCATTGTCGCAACGGTTCTCAAATCCTTGTTCTATTGGGTAGCAATTTTATTTGCCTATTCTAATTGCTTTCTGTGCGTAGACCACTACTTGACGTATTTCGTACACCCAATCTACAGGTCGTATGTGCAGGGTAGCACCGTTCCAATGCTCTTTTGATCAAAGGAAGAGCGCCTTCTCCGTAAGATGTTATTAAACAATGGGCTTATGAGCAGTACCAATGCCTCTTAATATCAAAGAGCTCCTGGGAAGGTGTCACCTCTTTTAAAGAAGAGGCTATCTTTGGGTTTAAGATGTACTGTAGCTAGCCTGGCAAGGGTTTTCCAAGCGGATTGGGGGATTTTGCCATCAGCCTTGTCGTTGCCATTGGCAGCTAAGTAGTAATTTCTTTGGGCGGTTAAATTAAGTTCAATCAAAAAAAATGCTACTACGAACAAGTACCACATGGGCAATATCTTGCTTAATTTTACCTTTCTAAATTTAAAAAGAACCGCTCCACAAAGTAGAGCGGCTCTGTCCACATGAACATGAAAAGCAATAATTGCAGATTTGGTTTATATCTTTACCTTATTTCAAGGGATTAGTCCATCGATTAGCGTGATACTGAATACCTAAAGAGTATCCTCCAAAGGTTCTAGCTGAAGGCAAAGGTGGTCTCCAACCAGTAATGTAGATTGTGTAACAACTAGCAGGGTCGATAATGACGTTACCTCTACTTACTAAGTTGGTCGTGGTACCCGCAGGACGAACCTGAACAGTGTAAATGCCTGGATCGATTTCAAAGAAATCGCGTCTTCCTTTAAAGGGCAGGTTGGAAGCCAAGGTGATACCCGTAGAAGTAACTACGTCGATACCGCCTGCATTAGGTGATAAGTTTAACACACGGACCTTTGCTTTACCTGGGGAAGGTAGAGAAAGATCATCTTCTATTATTAGAGCCTCCAGATTATGGGCTGAATTTCTCAACGTACCTACGGCAAATACAGTGTAGTACTTATCCGCTTGAGTGGGGAAAGAGAACTCTAACACTTTGCCCGCAGGACCTGGAGGGTCATTTGCTTGGGATTGAGCGGTATCGAAACGCATGTTCATAGTGCCTGGTAAAAAGGCTTTATAGCCATTAGTCCATGGAAACCTAATAGGATGGTTATTAAACTGCACGCCATTGTAATACGGATAAATAGCTATTTCACGAGGCGCTTGGTTAGGGTCTGGAGAAGCATTAAAAGCTGCATTCACGAACAGGATCTTGGCTTTATCTTTTTCTTCGCCTAAGCCTACTATTTCTTTTTGGCAAGCAGTTAATACTGCCAAGCCAATAATTATCAGCGTGAAAGCGTATATTGTTCTCATATCAGTAGCCTGGGTTTTGAGTTAAAAGTGGGTTATTTACGATTTCTACTTGTGCAATAGGTAACAACATTTTGTTTCTATTGAAATCAGTGCGTTTTTGGTTTACGCGTAACACTTGGTCGGCGAACTCAAATCCATAGCGGAGGAGATCAAACCAGCGTTTGTTTTCCATTGCTAGCTCACGTCGGCGTTCCAAGCGTACTGCTTCACGGAAAGCAGCTTGAGAAAGCCCAGGAGGTAAGTCGCGTGGCGAGGGTTGATTTAACGGTAAACCGAATGCGCGGCGGCGTATGCGATTGATAAATTCATAGGCTTGTGCGTCAGGTCCTCCTAGCTCATTTTGTGCCTCTGCATAAATGAGCAGCATTTCTGCTAAGCGATATACTGGAAAATTAATCGGATTATTTCCACCCGATCTTACTATATGATGCTTCCACGTAAGCCATTTTTCCCTTCCTGTGGCTCCTTGTCCGCGAGTAAAACATACCTCGCGCCGCAGATCTCCCTCTTCAAATGCTTGGATTAAGCCTCCCGTGAAACCCACTTCATTTTCAGTATCAGCATCATCGGTAGGTCGATAGGCTGCCAGGCTAGCTACTCCCCCGACGATTACATTAGCTGCATCCATGATGAAGCCATAATTGTTACCCAAAGAAGCTACTCCTGGGCTACCTGGACTAATACCTGGTGCAGCGAATTGGATCTCAAAAAGACTTTCACGATTATTTTCTTGACCACCCCGAGCGGCAAAGTTATCGCGGTAGTTGGGTAGCAGGACGCGGTCGCTTTCAGTGATTACTCTCAATGCAGTAGCACGAGCTTCAGCAAACTTGCGTTGAGTGAGGTATACATCTGCAAGCATGGCCAAGGCTGACCACCTTGTTACTCGTCCAATTTCGTTACCCAAACCAGAACCAGAATAGAAAGGCGGCAATTGCGTAGAAGCTTCTATTAAGTCGCGTTCTATCTGAGCATATACTTGAGCTACAGGAGTGCGCGGTATATTCACCTCAGCGGCACTCTTTATTTCTTTTACGTGCAGGGGTACATCTCCAAAGATGCGCACCAGGTTAAAGTAGGCAAAAGCGCGCATGAATTTAGCTTCCCCAATAAACTGGTCTTTGAAGAGTAACCCTGCAGAGTTGCGACTTTGACCAAGAGGAATATTTACATTCGGAGTGCGTTCAATAATTACATTAGCGCGGTAGATTAAGCGATATAAGTCATCCCATAACTGGAAAGAAATAGGATTATCTGCAACGATTTCGAAATAGTCCAGAACATGGTATGCAGTACCTGTAACGCGACTCATAGAGCCCATCACATCATCACTAGCATAATCCATGTAAAGGAGATTGTTATTGCCGCGGTAAAGATTTCTACCAGACAGTATGTTGTACAAGCCATTGACAGCGGCAAGTGTACCTGCAAAATCGGTGAAAGCGGCATCGACTACTTGCTGTCCAATAGGCTGAGGCTCTAACATCCGCTGGCATCCCGTATTAGTTCCTAAGATAAGTCCAGCGATGAGCAAAGTCCGGAGTGTTGTTTTCTTATTCATATTTATTCAGGTTTGAATTTTGGAGATTGTTAAAAACCAAGATTTACACCGAATATGATAGACTTGGAAATTGGATAAGCACCTATGTCAATACCGTTGGTAACTACGTTTGAACCAAAGCTATTGACCTCAGGGTCCCAACCTGAATATTTAGTGAAAGTGATCCAGTTAGTAGCTTGTGCGTACACGCGAGCTCGATTGAGTTTGGCGTTACTAATCAAGTCGCGAGGCAATTCATAGCTAAGAGTAATGGTGCGAATGCGCAAGAAGGAAGCATCTTCCAAGAAGCGATCAGAAGGTAAAATGGGGTTGTTGTTTCTTGGAACGGGTACGGAAGTAACTCTTCCAGGTTGGCTAGGCAGCCAGCGGTTATCGTAAGATACGCGCCAAGCCCCTGCTTCAAAGGTCTCTGACTGTAGGCGAGGTTGATTCCATAACAAGTTTCCTTGTTGGAAATTGCCTACAATATTTAAGCCCAAACCCTTATAGGATAATGTAGTACCAAATCCACCGAAGAATTTCGGGAATGGTGAACCTACCCAGACGCGATCTCTATCATCGATAATTCCATCGCCGTTTTGGTCAACCGGGATAAAGTCTCCAGGAGCAAAATAAGGCTGGTTTACAATCGTAATGCGTGGTGCCCGCGATGCTTCCTCCCAAGTTTGATATTGTCCACGTTCTTGCAACACATAAAAAGCACCGATGGGGCGACCTACTTCTGTGCGGTTAATGAAGGCATTAGCACGCCATACGGTTGCTCCATTGATGAATGGTAAATTGCCTATGCTTTTTACTTCATTAACGTTGCTAGAGATGTTAAAGTCTGCTTCCCAGCGAAATCCATTTTTGTCAGCTATAATGCCGTTGACAGCAAACTCCCATCCGCGATTGCTAATTTTACCAATATTAGTAGTATATGAGTTACCTACTCCAGAGATAACAGAAAGTGGAGCAGGACCTAACAATCCGTCTGTTAGTTTGCTATAGTAGTCAATGGTAAAGTTGAGGCGCCCTCTTAATACACTCAGATCGATTCCTACGTCTAACTGTTTATTGCGCTCCCAGCGAATATCCGGGTTTTCAAAACGAACAGGGGCACTTCCCGTTACAATTGCATCACCGAACGCAGCGTTAGCTGTTACCATTAGAGCGGAGTAGAGGAAGTCGCCAATTTCTTGGTTACCCGTTACACCATAGCTAGTGCGTATTTTCAAATCTTGGATAAAGTCCACGCTCTTGAGAAAATTCTCTTCAGATATGCGCCAGCCTACAGAGAAGGAAGGGAAGAAACCGTATTTGTTATTCTTACCGAAGCGAGAAGAACCATCGCGGCGAATAGTACCAGTAAACAAATAACGGTCTTTATAAGAATAGTTTCCGCGAATGAATTGCGATACAATAGCCGATCTTGTTTCTCCACCAAACACCAAGGTAGGTGTAGGTTGGTTGCCTAACTGGTTCAAAATATTGCTAGGGGAGCCTTGTGCTTGCGCTCCCATAGTAACGTCTATGAACTGCTGGGCAGAAAAGCCTGCTACTAAATTAATCAAATGGTCGCCAATATTCTTGTCATAGGTTAGGATTTGGTCTGCTAGCCAGTTAATGCTTCTTGGACGGCTTTCAAATACAGTTTGAGTAGTGTTTACATCTACGCCGCGTACCCAGACGGGATTTACGCTGCGCAATTCACTAAATAAATAATCCACACCAACTAACGACTTGAACTTAAGCCCTTCAAATAGCTTAATCTCGCCATAGACATTAGAAATTACCCGATAGCGGCTAGTAAGGCGAGTGTTGTCATAGATAGCTGCTACGCGGTTGTCTGCTCCATTAGTAACTAAATTACTGCTTACTACTGTATTAGGACGGCCTGCAAAGTTGCCTTCTCTATCATATGCCAATCCCATGGGAGAAGCTAACGGACCGTACAGCAGTTGACTTTGGAAGAATTCATCTGTGTCTATTCCCTTTGTTCTCTGATAGCTCAACATGGTGCGCGTACCAAACTTGAGCCTTTCGGTAGCTTGTATGTCTAAATTAAGGCGTTGGGAAACCCGTTGTGAACCTGTATTGATTACGATTCCTTGCTGGTTAAAATAGTCAGTGCTGACGGCGTATTTAAGCCTTTCGATACCTCCACTAGCAGAAAGGGAGTAATTTTGAATAGGTGCGGTTCGGAAAATTTCTTTTTGCCAGTTAGTTCCCTCATCCAACAAGAATGGGTTAACAGGCCAGATGTCAAAACTTTCTAAACCGCGAGTACCTGCATTGCGGCGGTGTTCGAACACCATGGCGGCACGCTCACGTGCATTGATAGTAGGGATTTGCTTGCGCAAGGATTGGATTCCGTAGTAGGCGTCGAAGTTAAACTGTGTTTTTCCTAGCTTGCCACTCTTGGTAGTAATCAATACTACGCCGTTGGCAGCACGAGCACCATAGATAGCGGTAGCAGAGGCGTCTTTTAATACTTCAATCGACTCTATGTCATTAGGGTTAATACTTGCCAGTGGACTAGAGTTGTTAGAAGCAGCACCACCACTTTCGCCTTCATTGCCTACGCCTAAACTGTTATTGCGCTCCTTCCAAGCTATTGGAATACCATCGATAACATACAAAGGCTGGTTAGCACCTCCTCCTGAAGTAGTATTTACGCCGCGAATCCGCACTTGCACAGCACCTCCCGGAGCGCCGCTGCTCTGAATTACTTGCACACCTGAAACGCGTCCTTGTAGTGCTTGGTCTGCACCCATCACGGGAACAGCTTTAATTTGTTCAGCTTTTACACTGGCTACAGCACCTGTTACATCGCGCTTGCGCTGTTCACCGTATCCTACTACTACTACTTCTTGCAAACTTCTTACATCTTCTTGCAAAACGACATTTATTTCAGTTTGGTTACCAATGGCTATTTCTTGGGTTACATATCCTACATAGGAGAACACTAATGTAGTAGCATTATCTGGCACGTTGATAGAATACTTTCCTTCTACGTCAGTAACGGTGCCGATGGTAGTTCCTTTTACTACTACATTCACTCCTGGCAGAGGAGATTGGTCTGAAGCAGAGGTTACTTTTCCTGTAATGCGTCGATCGACTATCTTAGGCTGGGGGATTACGGGCTGCGGTAGCGACAAGGTAGGAGTAATAAGTTGAATTATTTTCAAATCTACGAGTGGTTCTTTTTTTGTTTCTTTTTTAATCAGCCATAAGTTGCTGCCAACAGGTTCAAAAGTAAGGCTAAAAGGCTCCAGCAGTTCTTTGAGAACTTGCTGAAGAGGCTTTTGCAATTGCAAATTGCTTGCATTGACCTGCTTGCCCTCTACAATGCTGGTTTCGTACATGAAACTAGCATTATGGTGTTTCTCAATGCTCTTGAGAGCTTCTTTTAGAGATAGTTTTTGATGGCCAGTAGTGCGTTGTGTATGGTGGCGGGCAAGGAGTGCCTGCGCCTGAAGCTGCGGAATTACAGCCCACAACGCCAGAACAACCAATGTAGTGTGGATTGCTTTCATAATCATATTTGTGGTTAAATTGACTGTGAGTTTAATAGAATATTACAGATTCTCCTTTGCGCTTAACTTTAGCATCAAATAGCTTGGCAATTCCTGTTAGAAACAGATCGAGGTTCTTGGAGTCTAATTGAGCAGTGATGCGGCGAGTACGCAATGCCGAATTGCGAATAGTTATTTTCACTCCACAATTTTCCTCTATAGCTTTGGCTACTTCTTCAAAAGGCGTGTTGTCGAACAAGAACCTTTGTTGAACCCAGTCCATTGAGCGCTCTATACTGCGCACCTTTCTCTTGGTGATTACTTGCGCGTTTGCAGGTAACTCTGCTTCTTCACCAGGTTGAAGCATTGTAGTAACAGCAGGACTTTCCTCTTTCTCCTCCATTACTTGCATTTTCAGGGCGCCGCTTTTGAGTACTACTTTTACTGATTTATCCCGGTTAACCACATCGAAAGTAGTTCCTACCACTTCTACCCGTGCTTTGCCTGCATAAACGATAAAGGAATGTTTATCGCTTGCAGCATGGTTGACGTTAAAGTACGCTTTCCCTTCTGTTAGCCAAACTTCGCGGGGGCGCTCTTTGAACCAGTAGCGAGCATAGCGCAACTTACTGTTACCGCTAAGCACAACCGTAGAGCTGTCCGGAAGTACAACAGTGTAATTCTTTCCTACTTCAGTAGCAATTTCAACTGGCACAAGCCAGTACCAATACAACAAACCAGCCGTTGCAGCAAGTATTGTTACCACCGAGGCGGCATAGTACCACATTCTGCGCCAAGAGGCTTGAAGCGTTACTTGGGCGGGTGTGCTGGTTTGTACTTGTACTAAGCGCATTTGCACTTTTTCCCACATTCTACTCACTTCCAAAGGCGTGAGAGCAGGGCGTGCTTCCAGATTTTGGAGTTGTTTGATTAGTTCGAGAGCTTGCTGGACTTGTTCCTCCTTCTCAGGATGCGCTTCTATCCATCTTTCCCAAAACTGCCTGGCTTCAATATTTTCAGCGCTTTCTTGACCCAAAAGAGCCCATGCATAGCGCTGAAAAGTAGGATCTGCCAGGAAGTCTTCTACCGAATACTGAAGCCTTTCCATATCTGTCATTTTCTGACTCAAAGAGAACGAGAACTTGCTGATATAATCACATAAGACAAAAAAATTTTTTTTTCAACTAATGTGATTCTTTAAACATTGGCGAAGGCTGCTAATGGCGCGAAAGCATAAATTGACTGCCGCTTGATAAACCATGTTAAGAACATTTGCAATTTCCTCGTATTCAAGCTGTTGGTAAAACTTCAGGTGAATTATCTCCCGTTGGCGTGGTGTCAATTTGCCCAGACAACTGTAAAGGTGTGCATTTAACTGCTGATCGTTTTCCTGTTCAATAATCGATTCTTCATAGGGGGCAGTGCTAATAAAATAGAGTTCCTCCTCTGAAAAAAGATGATTGCCATTTGCTACACGCAATAGGCGGCTTCGGATAGACTTGTATAGATAAGGCTTTACCAATCTAACATCCGATAATTCTTGGCGATGTTCCCATAGTTGGACAAACAAATCTTGCAGTGCATCTTCTACAATAGCGCGGTTGGGAACAATTCGGTAGCCATAACTGTAAAGTTTACTCGCCAGTCGTTTGAACAACCATTCATAGGACTTGATATCGCCCTTTTTAATTTGTTGCCACGCCTGTGCGAGATTGTCCGTCTCCATGCTCACCAATCCCATTTCCATAGGTTAAGCATATGTGCTTTGAGTGTCAATTTAATCCTTAACTATCAACTTGTTTGCTTGTTGGTAAAAATTATTCTTGCTACCTTACCAGGTGTGAATGTAACAAAATTTCATCAATCTTTGGTCATTATACGCACTAATAATTTGTATCCTTTTTTATTGCAGGTTGCAGGAGACAACTTCTTCAATTATCATGAACCGCAGGCATTTTTTCAGGCAAAGCATCGCTTGTTCAGCGGGCGTGATGCTGCTAGCTGAGAATTTAACTAGCTTTGCCTCTACGGACAAGAAAAATAGGTGGGATTTAATAGTATACGGAGGTACCCCAGGAGGCATTATGACCGCAGTAGCAGCAGCCCGTGCTGGATTGCGCACCTTGCTTGTAGAACCTACCAAACGCGTAGGCGGTATGCTCTCCAATGGTATCTCCCACACTGATTTTAGAACCTATGAAAGCCTTACAGGACTTTATGCCGAATTCTGCCACCGCATCGTGAGCTACTACCAGAACAAATACGGCACCTCAGAAAACTGGCATAAAGTAACTATGCGCGGCACGCATGCTGAACCTCACGTCAATCAACTTATCTTTGAGCAAATGCTCACACAAGCAGGTGTACAAGTCCTCACTTTTGCAGAGTTGCACGCTGTGGGTACCAATCATAAAAACATCCAACAGATAGAGGTAAATATCCAAAACCGCAAACAATCCCTACATGCCCGCTACTTTGCAGATGCTTCCTACGAGGGCGACTTGCTGGCAATGGCGGGAGTGAACTACAAAATAGGTCGCGAAGCCCAAAGCGAATTTGGTGAAACCCTAGCCCCCTTGTTTGCCAACCAACAACTACAAGCTTATAATTTTCGCCTTACAATGACTCAACAACCCGAAAACCGAGCTCCTATCCCACAACCAGAAGGCTACCGAAGAGAAGACTTTGTCGACATCCTGCCTTTACTCCAAGATGGGAGAATTAAGCGCGTTTTCGGGCTGACTCCCGACTGTATCTATAAAAACCAACCGTATTACAACCCCTTGCCGAATAAAAAATTTGACGTAAATGACGTTTCTAACGGGTTAGTTCGCATGTCCTTGCCAGGAGAAAACCTAGCCTGGCCAGAAGGCAATAAAGCCCAGCGACAAGCCATCTTCAAAAAACACCTTTACTATAATATAGGACTCTTGTGGTTTTTGCAACACGATGAAGCCGTTCCTCCTCACATTCGCCAAGAGGCTCTTTCATGGGGGCTGTGCAAAGACGAGTTCCCCGAAGACAATCACCTCCCTGACCAACTATACGTGCGCGAGGCAAGGCGCATGCAAGGACGGTACATCTTCACTCAAAACGATACTAACCGCGTAAATGGCGATGCCCGTTGCATATTTCACCCCGATAGCATTGCCATTGGCGACTATGGTCCTAATTGCCACGGAACCGCACACGAAGGACCTCTTTACGGAGGAAAGCACACGGGCGAGTATTATTTGCATACCCCTCCTTACCAGATTCCTTACGGCGTGCTACTGCCCAAAGAAATTGATAACTTGGTAGTGCCTGTGGCATGCTCTAGCAGCCAAATTGGATTTTGCGCCATTCGATACGAGCCTATTTGGTGTGCTTTAGGGCAGGCGGCAGGTCTTGCCGTTGCCCAGTCTTTTCATACAAAGCAACCCCTTTCCAAAATTGATGTAAAACAATTGCAGCGCACTTTACACAAACACAAATCAGCTACCATTTACGTCTCTGATGTACCTCCTGAGCATGAAGCCTTCGAAGCCGTCCAGTGGATAGGCTCTCTAGGAGGATTACATGGACTTTGTCCCCCTCCTGCTGACAAAGGTGAATTTCATCGCGGTATTTATGGAAAAAACATAGAAAGCCAGTATTTTGAAGCCTTCCCTGGCCATTTCTTCGAACCTGAAAAGCCAGCAGATAAATCTTTGCTAGAATTGTGGAAACCGTTGCTACCCTGGCAGGCTATTCCTATGTGGCAAGAACTTGCCAAAGCACCTGAAACCTTCAGCAGAGCCCAAGTGGCTATGAAATTATTTACAACTGCACTATGAAACCCGTCATATGCTGTCTTATTAGCTTACCGTTGTGCTGGACAAAACACAGCTTTGCTCAAAGGCTCCAAAGATGGCTTGACCAATGGCAGGTAAAAGCCCACGTACAATTCAATCAGTACGACCCTACTCGATTTGCCCAATTGATTAAGTCAGAACAAGCAGCGCTGCCCTCCACCTCTGGCGACTCTGTTATTTACCATGCTTTAGGAGCTGGCTGGCAGATTAGCTACCAAGAGCACCACCTCAGTCCTGATCTGGTGCATGTGCTACTTCATTGCCGAGTTACCAAAGGAGAAGCGCGCCATGCCGCTGTAGGACTTGTATTTGAATTCAACCAATGGCAAACGGAAAACTATGTCATCATGCCTGCGGCTGTTTACAATGGCAACCGGTTTGAGTCGCGCTCGGTGAATTACTCGCCTAAATTGCCTTATTATGCCCGATTTTACCGCACTGCTGCCGACTCGCTCAAAGATGTTCCAGCGGATATTGGCAAGCATGTGCCCCCTATCATAAGCGACGTACCGCGATTGGAAATCGGGGAAGGGGTTAGCTGGATTCAGTTTCGCAGTGGAGACATGAGCTCGCCAGCAATAGGCATTTTTTCACCTGCCCAACGCCGCGCATGCTGGCTCATGACTTTGCAAGGCACTTCGTTAGGAGATACGGGCATTAGCATAGAAGAGTCTAAAGACCGCCGCCGAGCTTGGATAAGTTTTACAGTTCCTGTAGTGCGCCAACGATATCGCTATACTATAACTACCACTCGAGCACCTTCTTTAGATACTGCTTTCCATTTCACCGAAGGAACCGCTTTTACCCTTTCCATTTGGTTGCACGATTCACCTGCTGAGCATCTCCAAAAGTTATTTCATCAATTTGCCCTTTTGCGAAAGTTGCCTTTTCCTCCCACCTCTTACCAACCTTCTCTACCCTTTTCCATGGCTGCTCATTGGATGAGCCAACACATGAACCATGAAGGATGGGACCCAACTCAAGGGTTTTATTCCGTAGGCTCGTGGCGCCGCTGGTCCCCAGGTTGGACAGGAGGGTTCCAAATTGGCTACGCCATGCTACTCAACCAGCCTGAAGATACTACTACTTATCGTCGCGTACTTCGAGAGTTGCAATTTGCTCTTACCAAAGGCATCTCTCCTTCGGGATTTTTTTGGGAAGCCTATAGCCAAGGCATGCCCACAGCAGGAGACTATCGCCGTCCGCATACGCGAAGATGGCATTTAGTCCGCAAAAGTGCTGACGGATTGTATTATGCTTTGCGCTTACTAGACTATCTCAACCGTACCAAACCTTATTGGCGAAAAGACTTTGCCGAGGTAACTCAATGGGAAAGCAACCTGCAAGGAGTAGCAGAAGCTTTTGTGCGCAACTGGCAAAAAGAAAAACAACTAGGACAATTCACAGACGCCTATACAGGGGAAATTATCGTAGGTGGTTCAGCCAGTGGGGCTCTGGTGCCTGCAGGATTGGTCCTAGCTTCCCAGTACTTTAACAAGCCTGCTTATCTTGCAGTGGCCAGTGAGGTAATGACTTATTACGACACAGCTTTTATTCAAAAAGGCTACTGTACAGGTGGTCCTGGCGATGCCATGCAAAACCCTGACAGCGAGTCCACTTATGCCCTTTTGGAATCAGCAATTGCCCTTTATCAAGCCACGAAAAATACTAAATGGCTGCAACTGGCAGAACAAGTAGCTCTTCAGTTTGCCACTTGGGTCATGCCTTATGATTATCAATTTCCTCCTCATTCTACTTTCGGCAAATTGAAAATTCGCACTACAGGAGCGGTTTGGGCAAATACCCAGAACAAACACGGTGCCCCCAATATTTGCACGCATAGCGGACTGGCGTTGCTTAAACTTTACCACTATACGCGCAATCCTTTTTATGCCGAGCTATTAAAAGACATTGCCTTCCACTCGGTACAGTATATTTCTCGTAAAGGACACTTGATTGCCAATTTGCCTCAAGGCGCTGTTAATGAGCGTTGTAACACCACTGACTGGCTAGAAGGCATCGGAGAAGTTTTTAGCGAGAACACCTGGGCACAAATCGCCAACCTTCTCACCACAGGGCAGTTGCCTGGGCTGTACATCGATGCAACTGGAAAATCGTTCTCATTTGATCACATAGAAGCGCATTTAATTGCCACTAAAAAAAACGCCTGGACGTTTGAACTATACAACCCCACTGAGTTTGAAGCCAAAGTGAAAATTTTTGTCGAAAATCAAGCCGCTTCGCTTGACCAACCTGAAAAATTTCGCTTGGTAACAATACCGCCACATACGCGTCAAACTATTGTCATACCGAAACGATGAACAAGGCAATGCTATTGAGCTTGTTGATATTGTTTTACTTGCCAGCGGTAGCCCAAGAACATCTGTTGTGGTATAGGCACCCAGCTACCCACTGGAATGAAGCCCTTCCTGTAGGAAATGGAAGATTGGGTGCTATGGTTTTTGGTGATGTGGTCAGTGAGCGCATTCAGCTCAATGAAGAAACTCTATGGGCAGGCTCAAAGGTAGAGGGCAACGCAGATGCCGCCGCTCATTTGCCTCTTATACAACGCGAGTTGTTAGAGGGGAACCTCCAAAGTGCTGTGGAGCTGGCTGAGAAACACTTGCGTGGCAGTTATTTGCGCATTCGTTCTTATCAACCTTTAGGCGATTTGACAATTGATTTTTTTACCCACCGCCGAAGTTTACCGCCTTTGGAAAGCTATCGCCGTCAGTTAGACCTCGTTACTGGCATTGCTACTACTGTTTACAGCTATCAAGGTATTACTTTCACACGTGAAGTATTTGCCTCGGCAATTGATAATGCCATCGTAATCCGCCTTACGGCTTCGCGTCCTCAATCGCTGACTTTTCGGCTCTCTCTAAGCCGCTTGCAAGACGCCATCGTACAACCCATTGCCGATGACCAATTATTAATGACAGGGCAAATCATAGACCTACCTGCCAAAGATGCCACACCTGAAGGACCGCACATGCGCTTTGCAGCTCGTGTTTGGGGACAGTGTCAAGGAGGCGCTATGCAAACAATTAACAATAGCTTTTGGGTTACCAAAGCCGACACAGCCACGTTTTACTTAGTAGCTGCTACGGACTACAATCCTTCGTTGCTGGATTTTGACCGTGAGATTAATCCCCAACAGCGCTGCAGCGAGATGCTCAACGCCTTGAGCAAAAAAAGTTATGCCCAGATACGCTCAGAACACATTGCTGAGCATGCCGCCTTGTTTAACCGCGTCAAATTAGACTTAGCAGGGGAAAGCTATCCAGAGTTGCCCACTGACGAACGGCTAGAGAAAGTAAGGCAAGGGGCAGAAGATGTAGGGCTTATAGTGCTTCTGTTTCAATATGGGCGCTATTTGCTCATGGGCAGTTCTCGTCCTCCTGCGGTATTGCCTGCCAACTTACAAGGCATTTGGAACCAAGATTTCGTGGCAGCATGGAACTCCGATTTTCACACCAATATCAACTTACAAATGAATTACTGGCATGCAGAAGTAACTAACCTGCCTGAAACAGTATTGCCCTTATCAAATTTTATCAATCGCTTGCGCGAACCAGGACGCATTACAGCGCGCAAAACTTACGGAGCCAACGGTTGGACCCTCCATCATTTAACCAATCCTTTCGGACATACTTCCATTTCTGATAATGTTCGCTGGGGCATTTTTCCTATGGCTGCCGCATGGCTTACCTTGCATTTGTGGGAACACTATCGATTCGGTGGAGATAAAAACTATCTTCAACAACAAGCATATCCTGCCATGCGCGAAGCCGCTGAGTTTATACTCTCTTTTCTGATAAAGGACAAACATGGCTACCTTGTAACTGCCCCTTCTCACTCCCCTGAAAATACCTACCTTTTGCCCAATGGCGAAAAACACATGCTCACCTATGGGTCTACAATAGACATTCAAATTATTCGCGCTCTGCTAAAAGCCTGTGTACAAGCAGGAACGATAATAGGAGAAAGCGATTCATTTTTAGCGCAATGTCGCCGAACGCTTGCTGCTTTGCCCCCTACCCGCGTCAGTCAGCGCTACGGCATCATACAAGAGTGGATAGAAGATTATCAAGAAGCAGAACCTGGACACCGACATATTTCCCAGTTATTTGGTCTTTATCCGGGGGAGGAAATTACTCCTGCCACAGCTGAACTATTTCAAGCAGCACGCCGCACCATTACTCGCCGAGTAGAGCACGCTGCCAAAGGCGAAGGCTTTCTAACAGGTTGGAGCATGGCTTGGCTCATCAACTTTTATGCGCGCCTCTACGACGGAGAAGCTGCCAGGCAAACTCTATTAGAAATGCAACGAAAACTGATCCTAAATAATTTATTTGACAACCATCCCCCTTTTCAAATTGATGGAAATTTTGGATTTACAGCAGGCGTCGCCGAAATGCTACTGCAATCCCATACAGGCACCATTGAGCTCCTCCCTGCTCTGCCGAAAGCATGGGCAAAAGGACACGTATCGGGCTTGCGCGCACGAGGTGGTTTTGAACTAGCTTTTAGTTGGGACAACGGAACACTGCAGAAAGTAACCGTCCTTTCCAAACTAGGCACACCTTTACAACTCAAGTACGGCAACCACATCATTCGCAAGTCTACAAAGCCCCAAGTAGTGTTGCAATTTAGCTTTGAAGGCGGCAAATGGAAACAAGTGCGTTAAAAACTATTCAACTATGACCCGATCTCCGCTTACTTTTCTATTCATGAACATTTTAAGCCTAAAAATAACACGCATATGAAAAGAAGAGACTTCTTGCAAAAATCCTCTCTTACCGCTGCAGGTGCCATTGTACTGGCTGGACAATCCTTGCCCACCACAGCAGGCAACTTAAAAGCCTTTCACCAAGTGCAAGAAACACCTTTGGAACAAGGATTGCCTTTGAGATTTCGCCAAGTGCATTTAGATTTTCACACCAGTGGACATATCCCCGATGTGGCTGCTGATTTTGATCCTGAGCGCTTTGCGGATACGCTCAAAAAAGCCAATGTAAATTCAGTAACCCTTTTTGGACGCTGCCACCATGGCTACATTTACCACCAAACGGACCAATTTCCAGAGCGCCGACATCCTCACAACAAACACCCTAAACTACTGGAAGAGCAAATTGCAGCTTGCCATAAGCGCAATATTCGCACTCCCATTTATGTAACTGTTCAATGGGATGAATTTACTGCCCGCGAACATCCCGAATGGCTCATGCGCGACGAACAGGGCAGACCTTTTGCCTTTGGCAACGGCACTTTTGACCCAGGATTTTATGAACATCTCTGCATCCATACCCCCTACTTGGACTTTTTAAAAGCCTATCTCAAAGAGCTCTTTGAGAAAGTGCCCGTACAAGGCTTGTTCTTGGATATTCATCACGTATTTCCCAATGCAAACGAAGCCTGTCTAGCTGGCATGCGCAAAAAAGGCATTGACGCCAGCAAACCCGCTAACCGCTTGGCTTATTACCAAGAAGTCATGGAAAACTACAAGCACGATATGACCGCCTTTATCAGGCAAATGGATAAAAATTGCCTCATATTCTTCAACGGCGGACATATTGGACCTGCTATCCGCAGCACTTTGCCCGCTTATACTCACTTAGAAATAGAGTCCCTTCCTTCAGGAGGGTGGGGGTATTTGCATTTCCCCCTTACAGTGCGCTATGCTCGTACCGTAGGCAAGGATGTCATGGGCATGACTGGGAAATTTCACACCTCGTGGGGCGATTTTCATTCTCTTAAAAACCAAGCCGCTCTTGAATATGAATGCTTTATGATGCTGGCTATGAATGCCAAATGCTCCATCGGCGACCAGTTGCATCCTCGTGGCGTGCTAGATGCGGCTACTTACGATTTAATCGGCAAAGTATATAGTCAAGTAGCTCAAAAGGAACCTTGGTGCTACGGAGCCACCGCCGTTACTGAAATTGGTCTTTTGAGCACGGAAGAATTTGATATGAAAGAGACCCAAGGGGAATCCTCGCGTACTCCTGAAACCATGATGGGCGCAGTGCGAATGCTTCAGGAGGGGAAACATCAATTTGATGTCATAGATAGCCAGAGCGATTTTTCTGCTTACAAAGTGCTTATTTTGCCTGACCGCATTCCTGTTGATAGTGCTCTCAAAACTAAGCTAGAGCGCTTTCTCGAACAAGGCGGCGGCATTATTGCTTCCCATTATGCAGGTCTCACTCCTGACTACAAAGCCTTTGCCCTTCCTCAATTTGGTCTTCGCTTTAAAGGAGATGCCCCTTACAGTCCTGATTTTATTGCATTAGATGGAAAGGGAATCGGAGAAGGGCTGCCCGCTACTGAACTAGTTATGTACATGAAAGGAACGGAGGTGGAAATTACTCAAGCCCAGCCCTTATTAATGACTCACGTGCCTTACTTCAATCGCACTTGGGAGCATTTTAGTTCGCATAAACATACGCCTTCTTCGGGGAAATTGGGTTACCCTGCCGTTACTCAACAAGGAAAAGTAATCTACTTTGCCCATCCCGTGTTTAAGCAATATGCTCGCAATGCGCCCCGTTGGTGCCGTGAAATGGTGCTAAACGCTATCAAAATTTTACTACCTGAACCATTAGTGCGATTGCCTGAGGCTCCTACGGCTACCATCGCCGCTCTCAACGAACAGAAAGCCCAAAACCGCTATGTACTGCATCTGTTGCACTACGTCCCTGAACGCCGTGGCAATGATTTTGACATTATTGAGGATGTATTGCCAGTGAATAATCTCACTGTGAGTTTGCGCCTGCCACGTCTTCCTAAGCAAATTACCACCGTCCCACAAGGGCAAAAATTATCTTTTCGTCAGCAAAATGGCAGGGTAGTGTTTACATTGCCTATCCTTAAAGGGCATCAGATGATAGAAATTAAGTAAACCAATACAAAAGCACTTAGCAGCTCTTGGCAAAACATTAGCTCATTTTCCTGCCAGCAGTGGCACAAACTAGCTGGCAGGAGGTGGTCAAGCATACATTTCCTCGATGAAGGAAGCGTATTTTTGCTCAATAACTTTTCGTTTTAGTTTTAAGGTAGGTGTTAGCTCGCCAGAATCAATGCTCCAAGGTTTGGAAAGCAATCTAAACTTTTTGATTTTTTCCCATTGACCAAAATGGTCGTTGTATTCTTCTACTTCTTGCTCAAAACGAGCTATTACGCGGGGGTGCTTAATCATTTCTTCATCGGTAGTGTAAGGGATTTCCATTGCTTTGCACCACTGGCGGAGATTGTCAAACGAAGGTACGATAAGGGCTGAAGGGAAATTTCTTCCTTCTCCCACCACCATGATTTGCTCAATCAAACGCGATTCTTTAAACTTGTTTTCCATTGGCTGAGGAGCGATGTATTTACCCCCCGAAGTTTTAAACATTTCCTTTTTGCGGTCAGTGATTTTGAGGTATTGGCCCTCTATCAGTTGCCCTACATCTCCCGTGTGGAACCAACCCTCTTTGAGCACTTGGGCAGTGAGTTGAGGCTGTTTGTAGTAGCCCATCATTACATTATCACCTCTGCAAAGTATTTCGCCATCTTCGGCAATTTTTACTTCTACTCCGTCAATAATTTTTCCCACGCAACCAATTCGCACTTCGGAAGCAATGGCGGGGGTGGAAGAAATCACAGGCGAAGTTTCAGTGAGCCCGTAGCCTTCACAGATGGGAATACCCGCTGCCCAAAATACGCGCGTCAAGCGAGGTTGAAGCGCTGCTGCCCCTGACTGAATGGACTTAATGTTGCCCCCTAACGCCTCTTTCCATTTACTAAAAACTAACTTGCGAGCAAGGTTGAGTTGCAAATTATAAGTAACTCCCATGTCTTTGGCAGGATCGTATTTTAAGGCTAAGTCCAAAGCCCAGAAAAATAGTTTTCGCTTAACACCCGAAAGCTCTAACCCTTTGGAAACAATGCGGTCGTACACTTTTTCCAGCAGTCGTGGCACTGTGTTGAACGTGTCAGGTTTTACTTCCTGCAAATTAGCGGCGATAGTGTCTAAACTTTCGGCATAGTAAATTGAAACGCCTTTGTAGATATACACATACGACCCCGTTCTTTCGTAGATATGGCAAAGGGGCAAAAAACTCAGCGCCCTTGAAGTGCCATTAGGAATATGGGTGAAATTTTTGCAAACAGAAAGAGTATTGCTCACTACGTTTTTGTGAGATAGCATTACGCCTTTGGGTCGCCCTGTGGTGCCAGAAGTGTAGATTAAAGTGAGCAGGTCAGTTTCTTTTACAGACTCCATGTAGAGCTCTAGTCGGCTGAATTCTTCGTCTTTGCCAAGAGCCTCTATTTCTTTCCAGTGGGGTACCTTAGGCAAGGGGTCAAAAGAGTAAATTGGGATCTTCATGCCTTCGGTAGCTTTTTTGACTTTCTGGTAAAGGGCTTGGTCGGCTACAAATATTAGCTCTACTTCTGCATCGGTAAGAATATAGCGGTAGTCCTCTATGGTAATGGTGGGGTACATCGGCACGCTGACCGCCCCGATTTGCTGTATGGCAAAGTCAACAAAATTCCACTCTGGGCGATTGGGGGAGATAATAGCTATTTTGTCATCCTTACCAATGCCCAGCTTGAGCAGCCCTAAGCTAATCCAACTGGAAATATGAATCACATCTTCAGTGCTGTACTTTATCCACTGCCCATTTTGCTTGCCTGCTATGGCATCGGGCTTAGGATAGTGTTGGCGCTGGTAGTAAAGAAGGTCAAAAGCACGTCGAGGTTCCATATCTACTGGTGAGTTAGTGCGACAAGTTACGCTAGTTGAATATTCAAAGCAAATGAACTTGAGCAGGCTTATTTACCAGCCCTCAGGCAAGAATAGGGGAAACTGAGTGGGTTTGGGAGATAAACTTTAAGGGAGGAGAAGCAAAGTTTTTTGGAATTCCCAAGCCTATTTCATAAAATTGTACGCAGAAAAAAGGGAACAGAAAAGAAAACTGATTTATTTTGCATCCATGCTCAAATATCGTGGAATTAACCTAATCTTACCAAACCTATGAAACAAAACGCGCACTATGTAGGTCTGGCGATTGCGCTTGGTTTGTTTGCTGGGAGTGCTGTCCATGCCCAGCGCCAAATCACCAATCTGATAACCGACAGGATTTACAAGGCAGATGTTCAGCCTAAGCGCGAACGAATGCCCAACATCATTAACACGCTGCTCCATGATGAATATGCGCCTGCTATTAGTCCTGATGGTCGCACATTAGTGTACCAATCTAATCGCGGGGGAAATTCATGGCAGTACTACCGCCTCTGGGAAGCAAAACGCGACACGGTAACGGGATTTTGGCTTGAGCCCCAGCCTATTGAGTCTATTAACAGCAAAGCAGGAGAGGGAGATATTATAGGAGGTCCTTCGCTTTCTTATGATGGCAATACGCTCTACTTTTTTGCTAAAATAGGCGGTGGCAACGAAGATATCTACATGTCGCAGCGCGGTCCCGATGGCAAATGGGGCGACCCAGTGCCCGTACCTGGAGCAGTAAATACAGGGGATTACGAAGGATTCCCCTCTATCTCTTCCGATGGTCAGCGCCTGTATTTTGTTCGCAAAGGGGAAACTACTAAAAACAATACGCAATGCTATAAATTGATGGTTTCTAAGCGCAACTTGGACGGGTCATGGGGCACCCCAGAAGAGTTGCCTGCTCCTTTGAATGCCGGTTGTGAAAAGCATTTGCGCATCATGCCTGATAACCAATCGGTATTCTTCTCCACTACTCGCCGCGGAGGAAGCCCTAAAAACTCCCAAGATTTTGACCTTTACTATTCAGAATTACAACCAGGCAATACGTGGAGCGAACCCGTTCCAGCAGATATTGCACCTTTCGTAAAAAATACCATGTACTCCTATCAGCCTGACTTGTTGGTTTCTGTAGCCCCTAACGACGATCCCCACGTGTTGGCGTACTTTACCGCTTATATGGGTGCCTCATATGAACTGTTCACCACGCCAGTGCCTGATGGCATGAAGCCGAAGCGCACTTGTCAGTTTGTGGGCAAAGTTACTGACGCTGCCACAGGTGAACCTCTGGAGGCCACTGTAAAGGTAGATAACCAAACTCGTACTTCTCTTAGCTACGTGATGAAAAGCCAAAATGGTCAAATCAAAACCGTTTTGACCGAAGGCAACAAATACAAAATCACCGTAGAATTAGAAGACTACGAGCCTATAGAACAGGAGCTTGACTATACCAACGGCATGAATTTCTGCTGCTGCGCAAACTTTGCAATGAAGCGCGTAGGCGTTAAGGCAATTGTAGCAGTAATAGATGGTCTCACTCGCGAACCCATAGAACAAGGAGTAGTAGGTATCAAGCCTAATGACGTATCTAAAGGCAAAGTAAAAGACCAAAAGAAAATTGGTCCTGGAAAATATGAAGCTATTCTCGTTCCAGGAACTACCTACTGCGCTGAAGGTACAGCCGACCAGTACATTCCAGCTACTATTACATTGGACTTGACCAAAAAGCAGCCTGGCGATACCCTTTATCGCGAAATCTTCCTATTCGACCTGACCAAGATCGCATTTGATAATATCAACTTTGCTACAGCGCGTCCGCGCAACATGACGCCCAAAGAACTCGCTGCTTCTCTCTTGCCTAAATCCATCGAAGAGCTTAACAAGGTAGTTAAGTTCATGCAAGACTATCCATTTGTAAGCATTAGCATCGAGGGTCATACCGACTATCGCGGTAGCGATAGCTATAACCAAGGTCTCTCTGAGCGGCGCGTAGCAGCGGCAAAACAATACTTAGTAAGCAAGGGCATTGCTGAAAACCGCATCCAAACCAAGGGCTTTGGTGAAACCTCGCCACTGGTGCCTAACGAAGTAAATGGCAAACCTAACGATGCTAACATGGCTTTGAACCGCCGCGTAGAGTTCAAAATCATACAAAAAGGCTCTGACGGACAGCGTTGCAACTAAGTGGCTTTGTTGTAGCTAAAAGTAAGCCTTGAGGATTTTACCCCTCAAGGCTTTTTGATTTTCCCAAAGCAAATTACCTCTTCACTTGAACAGGTTCAACTTCTTGAGTGCAGTAAATCTGAGAACAGAGAAAAACAAAATCTTTATAGGGTTAACGCTTTTCCTTAGCCAAACTACCTATCTCAATCAGATCCGTGCCAAGCAAAATTAACCGATACCTAATAACTCTTCTCTGCGTTTTTTAAGGGCTATTAGCTCGTCTCGCAAGCGCGCCGCTTGAATGAAGTCCAGTTCTTTAGCTGCTTTTTCCATATTTTTCTGCGTTTGTTGAATGAGTTTATCTAACTGCTTGGCATCCATAGCAGCAATGACAGGTTCAGCAATGAGGCTTTCAAATATATCCTCTGGATCTTGGTAGAATTTCAATTCCGCGTGAGGCTTTCTAGCATCTGCTACAGCGGTTTGTTTCATAATAGCTTCTTTGGACTTTCTTATAGTTTTTGGAGTAATTCCATGGGCTTCGTTGTAGGCTTGTTGAATCTTGCGGCGGCGATTAGTTTCCTCGATAGCCTCTCGCATGGACTGGGTAATAGTATCGGCATACATGATTACCTTGCCTTCCACGTTGCGAGCTGCCCGTCCAATGGTTTGAATGAGAGAGCGTTGGCTGCGCAAAAAACCTTCTTTGTCGGCATCCATGATGGCTACTAGAGAAACCTCAGGTAAGTCGAGCCCTTCGCGCAAGAGATTTACGCCTACTAGTACATCAAACATTCCTAGCCTTAGTTGCCGCAAAATTTCTACGCGCTTGAGGGCTTGTATTTCTGAGTGAATGTATTGGGTTTTGATCCCTAAGCGAGCAAGATACTTAGTAAGCTCTTCAGCCATGCGCTTGGTGAGCGTAGTTACTAGTACTCTTCCACCGCGTTTTATGTGGTCATCAATTTCTTCTATGAGATCTTCTATCTGATTTTTGCATGGTCGCACGCTAATTTCGGGGTCTATCAGCCCAGTAGGACGTATAATTTGCTCTACTACAACGCCTTCGCAAAGAGTGAGTTCATACTCTCCTGGCGTGGCACTTACGAAAATGACTTGGTTAATTTTTTCTTCGAACTCGTTAAAGGTAAGAGGGCGATTGTCCAAAGCGGAAGGTAAGCGAAAACCGTAGTCCACCAAGGTAATTTTCCGCGAGCGGTCTCCGCCCCACATGGCTCTAATTTGTGGCACTGTAACATGGCTTTCGTCGATAATCATTAGGTAATCCTTTGGAAAATAATCCAACAAGCAAAAAGGCGCTGCTCCAGGGGGTCGGCGGTCAAAATAGCGAGAGTAGTTTTCTATTCCATTGCAGTAGCCCAGTTCGCGAATCATTTCCAAATCAGACTCAGTGCGTTCTTTGATTCGCTGAGCTTCTATGTACTTGCCTTCCGACTCAAACAATTTGATTTGCGCCACTAAGTCATCTTGGATTTCTTTAATAGCGGTTTGGAGTAGATCTTTTCCTACGACAAATAAATTAGCAGGAAAAATAGAAATTTTATGTTCTTCAGATATTTTCATGCCAATGGATGGATCGATGCGCTGAATGTTTTCTATTTCATCACCCCAAAAAATGATTCGGTAAGCAAAATCGACGTAAGGAGGAAAAACATCTACTGTATCACCCCTGACGCGAAAACTCCCTCTTTCAACATAAACTTCTGTTCGGTTGTAAAGAATATGCACCAGCTGAGATAAAAGTTTATTGCGCGATATTACTTGCCCTTTAGTGAGTTGAAGGATGTGTTCTTTAAACTCGTGGGGATTGCCGATGCCGTAGATGCAAGAAACTGAAGCCACTACGATGACGTCTCGCCTACCTGATATGAGTGCAGAGACAGCACTTAGCCGCAATCTTTCAATTTGCTTATTAATGGAAAGGTCTTTTTCTATATAGGTGTTGGTAGTAGGGAGGTATGCTTCGGGTTGGTAGTAGTCGTAGTAGGAAATAAAATATTCCACTGCATTATTGGGAAAGAACTGCTTAAGTTCGCCGTAAAGTTGAGCTGCTAGGGTTTTGTTATGGCTCAGCACCAGCGTAGGACGCTTAAGGCGGGCAATTACATTGGCGATAGTAAAAGTTTTCCCTGAGCCTGTAACCCCTAAGAGGATTTGGGCACGCTCTCCCGCTTGTACACCTGCTACGAGTTTCTCAATTGCTTGTGGCTGGTCACCGGCAGGCTGATACTCTGAATGTAGTTGGAACTCCATCTTAATTAAAAGTTTTTGGGTAAAAACCTTGCGATTTGAAATTATTTTATAGATTTGCCTACGACTACGGGCAGAAAATTAAGCGAAAGTAGGCTTTAGACTTTCAAATTAGCATACTGATGCTTAGTTTTGTGCGAAATATATTTAATAAACTTAAGAAAACACTTACAATCTATGAAAAACGATTTGAAAAAAGCTACTCTGTTGGCAACTCTCGCCGTGGGCGCTTTTGCATTTGGCGCTAACGCACAAAATCCACCTGACGCGGCTACGCCGGGCAAGCAGAGCAGCCTCATCGTGGGCGTGCGCACAGGAGTGAATGTAAACGATTTTTCAGTGTCCGGAACTACCAAGTCCACTACCTCACTGGCAGGCGCGCAAGCCACCGCCTTTGCTATGTACAACTTCAATAGCTGGGTAGGTGTTTCACTGGAAGCAGGCTTTTCACAAAGTGGTGCAGCACGGTTCTCTCCTACTGCAGGTTTTGTTCATGCACAACCTGGTACAGCCAATTCAATAGCGGGTGGCAATTTAAATGATTATCGCCTTAGCAATATCCAAGCTAATTTGCTGTCCTACTTCAAGCTGCCCGTACTTTCAGTGTATGAGCCTAGAGTTTTTGTAGGTCCTTCCTTCGACTTCAACGTGCATGCTACCAACAACGTAGAAGGATATCGTTTCGGCGCTCCTACCAAGTACCGCGTTGATGCCACTAACCAATTTAAGTCTATTGATATTGGCATGATTGTAGGCGCCGGCGTTGATTTCGACCTCAAGTGGGCTACCTTGTTCCTTGATGCACGTTACCGCCATGGCTTTACTGATATCAACAACGCTTATGGTCAATCGGCTAATTTCATCGGCAGCAATAGCCCCAGCATCGGATATCCTCTAAGCCTTGGTAATCAAGATATTCGCACACGTGGACTAAGCATTCAAGTAGGTCTTGGATTTAAGCTATAAGCCAGAGAAACACATATTCACACACCTGGGGATTAGTAGCCAAACTAATCCCTTAATTTTTTTACTCGTGTATGGGTGTTACGCCTTCTTGGAAAGTCAATGCTGCTGGCTGGATTCGAGCTATCGAGCAAAGTGAATTAGCAAATCGCGAGTTAGTTACCAGTAGGGCAATTCTTGAAGCAATCCAGCAACTCAATCCCAGTACGTTACTAGACATGGGTTGCGGAGAAGGCTGGCTAGTAAGGATTTTGCGCAGTCAAGGTGTTGCAGCAGACGGCTTAGACAGAACGCTTGAGTATATTCACTGCGCAACTGCAAAGGACTGCACAGAACATTATTTTTTACTTTCTTATGAAGAAGTCCTTGCAGGAAGGCTCAATAAACGTTCTTATGATGCTATAGTATTTAACTTTTCGCTCTTGGAAAAAGAACTCACTGAAAAACTGCTAGCTTATCTACCCTCCCTCCTTAATCACAAAGGACATTTACTGATACAGACCTTGCATCCTTTTCGTTGGAATTTCAATCAACCCTACCAAAGTCATTGGGAAAGTCAGTTTGATGAAACATTGCCTGCCTTGCTTAGAATCACTCCCCCATGGTATGCCCGTACAATTAGCGACTGGATTCATCTTGTCTTGAACAGTGGTTTTCAACTGGTGAGAATAGAAGAGCCTCTTTGCTTAGTTACGCAGCAACCCATTTCCTTATTGCTGGTTGCCCAAAAACATTGTCAAGGCAATGTAGCCTAATTTTTTATCATGGCAAGATATACTTTTGCGTTGAAGCAACTGTATGCGATGGAAAAAGTGATTTTTCATATTAGACGTGAACATTATCGCAGCATATTGACCAATGGCAAGCATGAAATTATTACTGATGAGCCTGCTGAATTAGGGGGTAGTGATTTAGGTTTAAGTCCCATAGAGTTACTCATAGGTTCGCTAGCGGCTTGTACAGGTATTACTTTGCGCATGTATGCAGATAGAAAAGGTTGGCTTCTTGAAGAAATACAAGTTTCTGTTTCTATGCAATATGACAAGCACGCAAACAAAAATATTATTTACCGCCATATTCAATTTATAGGCGACCTAACTCAAGAACAACAAAACCGATTATTAGAAATAGCTAATGCCTGCCCTATCCACAAAACTTTGCAAAATCCTATCGATATCATCACGCAACATTCCATTCCTGAATAAATGTTTTGAGGAAATTCAACTTCTATCTAGTTTCATTTCTTGAATGACGGAATTAAAATCATGCAAAAGCGTAAGCATTAAAAACATAAAGGGCACGCCCAGCAACTTGCTGCATCATTTCAATTCCTGAATGGTACGATTAAAATGCTTGTTGCGTGGCGTCAAAGCTACTTTCGTGTCGTATTTCAATTCCTGAATGGTACGATTAAAACTTTTACAGGGTCTTTGGCAATCATCACAATAACATATTTCAATTCCTGAATGGTAC
>JANWWZ010000016.1 GCA_025057115.1 Bernardetiaceae bacterium | reverse complement strand
AAATTTTCTCTTTCCAACTTAAATTTTACCATCAACCCTACTTTGCCGGGGTATAGCTTCACGCATCCAAATGCTCCTTATACTCCTGTTGTTCCTAATGCATTAGCGGGGGCATCTAACGGACCAGGGGTGGTGAGCAATACATTAATAGGCGGTACTCCCGTAAAGCGAAAGGTTGTACTGCGGTATCGCGTCTCTACTACTACCACTCTCAACGATATTGGCTATAGTTTTTCGGTTTCCACTAACTCCTGTGGTAGCACGTTGAGTGATTCTAAAAATATCCTCTGCAGCCAGCTCATGCCAGTGGAATTGGTTTCTTTCAGCGGCGTGAACAAAGGCAGGAGCAATATTTTGAAATGGAGCACTGCATGGGAGTTGAATAACAAAGGCTTTTTTATAGAACGAAGCGAAGATGGGATTCATTTTCATCGAATAGGTTTTGTGCAAGCGGCAGGCAATGGCAACCTACTCACCTACTACCAATATGTGGACGAGTTAGAACGAATACAAACCTACTACTACCGCCTGCGCCAAGAAGACTACGACCAAAGTTTTACTTATTCCAAAATTATTGCCATTGTTCCTTCTGATGACATTACGGGTAGCGTTGAACTTTACCAAGAAGGAAATAAGGGGACATTATACCTGCGAAGCCAGCTAGAGGATGCTGCTAGCTTAGTGCTCGAACTTTACAATGTGTCAGGGGCGAAGGTAAGCAGCTTGCCAATAGAAGTTCCTGCGGGCAGTTATGTTCAGCCCCTTGATTTACCCGTATTGGCTAAAGGGCTATATGTTGCTCAAGTACTTCACAAGAAAGTCCCCATAGCGCGGCAAAAAATTCTTCTGATAGATGAATAAATAAAAATTGCGCAAAGGTATTGGAATATCCATTTAGGCAATCTACCTTTGCGCTACCTTTTAACAAGCACCGTTCGTCTAGGGGTTAGGACGTATCCCTTTCACGGATAAAACACGGGTTCGATTCCCGTACGGTGTACCGAAGCGCAGCGCTGGGTAACTTACTCAGCGCTTTTGTTATTATACAACTTTATATGCTATGGCTTTTCACCTGGAAGAAGTAACCACTGCCCGCAGCCGCCGTGAGTTTTTATTGCTGCCTGTTAGGCTCTACAAAGATACTCCCTACTGGGTGCGTCCCTTAGACAGCGATATTGAAAAAATTTTCGACCCTTCTAAAAATAAATCTTTTGAACAGGGTGCGTGCATTCGCTGGCTGCTCAAAACTCCTAAAGGGGAAACCATTGGCAGAGTAGCTGCTTTTGTCAATCACAAAACAGCATGGCAAGACAACGACCAGCCTACAGGGGGCATGGGTTTTTTTGAATGCGTCCGCGACCGCGCAGCAGCTTTTACATTGTTCGACGCCTGCAAACACTGGCTAGAGCAGCAAGGCATGCAAGCCATGGATGGACCTATTAACTTTGGTCAGCGGGATTCGTGGTGGGGACTGTTGGTAGAAGGATATGACAAAATGCCCAATTACGGAATGCCGTATCACTTTCCCTATTATCGAGAGTTTTTTGAGGCTTACGGTTTCCGCGAGTACTTTCGGCAATTTACCTTCTACCGCAATGTAGAGCAACCCTTGCAGCAGATGGTCCACCAACGAGCAGAAAGAATTTACCGCAATCCCGATTATCATTTCGAATGCGTCGACAAGAAAAAATTAGCAAAATATGCAGAAGATTTTTGCACTATTTACAATAAAGCATGGGTAAAGCACGAAGGAATACCTCCTATGACTCGCCAGCAAGCCCAAGCATTGATAGAAGAACTCTCGCCGATTTTGGATCCGCGCATTATTTACTTTGCTTATTTTAAAAACCAACCCATCGCTTTTTTTATTAACATTCCAGACCTCAACCAAGCTCTTAAAGTAATGAACACGGGTAAATTTAATTTGCTGGGTCTGTTGCGTTTCTTTTGGTTCAAACTCACTCGGGATTTCGACAAGATGGTCAGTATTGTTTTCGGCGTGGTGCCAGAATTTCAGGGTAGGGGGGTGGAGTCGGCGATTGTAGCGTATGCGCGCCAAATTACCAATGTCGACAATTTCCAGTATAAACACATGGAACTCAACTGGATAGGTGATTTCAATCCCAAAATGGTCAAGTTAGCGCAAATGATGGGAGGTCAGGTGTGCAAAACTCACATTACTTACCGCTATTTATTCAACCCTCAGCAGCCTTTCCGAAAGCCAAGTGTGATTCAGTAGTAATAAAAAAAGCCGCTCCCGAAAGAGCGGCTTTTGCTTTAGACTTTATACCTTAAACTAAGGCACTAGAGTAATTCGATAGAAGAAAGGCGAGTTGTAATAAACGCCCCCTGTGATGTTAGCTCCCGTATTGCGTGCATTAAAAGCGCGTCCGTTAGTAAGGCGTAACGTGGCATCGATTTCAATCAGGTCAGTGGCGGCAATTTGATTGGACTGCAATCCCAGTGCCTGCAATGCTTCTGACAGGCGAATGACCATTGTATGACGTGGCAAGCCACTTACAGGATGGCGATTAAATGCTGAAGCTGGGATAGAACGGAAATTCCGATAAGCAACATTATTGGTTCCGTTAGCAGGAGTGCGGTCCACAAAGCGAATTTGCAAGTCGTAGGACTGTAACAGTCCTCCTTTTTGGTTATCTACCGCTTCTATTTCGTAAGTAATTTGAGCATTGGGATTTGCCACAGACATTTGTTGATTGGAAGGAGTAATGGAAATGGTGCGCATGTAAGCCCCATTTTCCAACGCTGTGGCTGGCGGAACGCGGTCTATCATTTCGGTTTTGCAAGCAGTAGCGCCCAGTGCCACTGCGGTTAATATGGTCAGTATCTTGCGCATAGTCGAAATATTAATTTAGTAAAGTGGTTAACGTACAAATCCAGGAGGGTTCTTATCCCAGAAAACGGGGACTTCTACATTAGTTTTTTGCTTCGCATTGGAATTGCGGTTGGCATGTACGGCAGGATAGAAGAAAGAGCGAATAAACGCTCCTGGATTAGGCTCTAAAGCAGGCTGCATGCCGCTGGGCTTTCCTGTGCGGCGATACATATTGTAAGATTCTATGCCGTTTCCATACAGAGCAATCCAGTACTCGCGCAAAACAACATCGAGGCGCTCATCGTCATTGGTAGCTGCATCGTAAAGCTGTAGTACGCGGTTGACATACCGATTGACCTCATTGTCCCAGTTAATACCACGAGCGGCTTCAAAAGCAGTTACTACGCTGCCTTCGATAGTGCTCAAAGCATAGTTTCTTACATCTGCCATTGACTTGCGCACTGCAGACTCTAGCAGGGCACGCGGGTTACCCGTTGTGCGCAGCGTTAATGCAGCCTCTGCCAGCATAAAGTCGGTGAAAGAAGACATCATAATGGGATGGATACCTGCTCCTTGAGCACCCGCAATCAAAGCTACAGGCTGTCCGCGGTCGTCGTCGAAGCGTCCGCCAGCGGGATACAAACCCCATGCTGTGCGGCGCAAGCCATCAGGTGGAATACCTTCGTTGTTGAGGTGGTCTCTTCCCCAATATCCCAGATCGGCGAAAGAGCCAAAGCAATAAGGCATGCCAGGCGGATAGTGAGCAGGAGGCTGGTTGTTGATGCAGCGCAGTTCGTTTACATCGCGAGTGTTGCGCGTAACTTGGCGATAGAAATAGAACCGCGTCCGTGGATCGGGAAATCCTTTCGATTCCACCAGCGTCCACATGTAAAAGTTGGACTGATAATCACCACCACCCGTAGGCGAATATTGACCTGCGTAACGCGGATGTCGGCTATCGGGGTTGGCTAAGTTGGAGCTAAAGCGGAACATCATGCTTTGGGCACCAGTAGTGATTAAGCGCCCGTCGGCAATCAATGCATTGATGGCAGAAGCAGCAGCTGCGGGATTAACCAAACGCGTATTTAGCAATAACTTTAGTTTAATGGTATTAGCTGCCCGAATCCAGTTGTCGCGGTTGCCGCGGTAGAAAAAGTCTGTTGGAACGGCAGCTGCGCTAGCACCGAAATTAGCAATGGCGCGGTCTAAATCTGCTAGCGCTGCTCGGTAAATAGCTTCACCAGATTCTACTTTAGGGTTAAAATTGTTGGCGTCAAGAGATTCAGAAAAAGGTACTTCTCCGAAATAGTCCACCAAGGTAGCCAGTACGTATGCGCGAATAACACGTGCAATACCTGCATGCACGGGCAGGTTAGAGCGCTCTGCTATTTCAATAAGTGTTTTAGCATCGATGAGGATGTTTGCATATGCATTCGTCCAGAGCGCGTCTAAGTTTTGAGGGGTATAAGCATTAGCATATACAGCCGCACCTTGGTTAAGCATACGCGTGAGGCGCATGCCTGGATCGCTTGCTTGGTTGAAAAATGTAGCAAAATCTAACTGAATGCGGTTAAGCAAGAAGTTGGGGTTAGCATTGCTCAAGGTTACCGCATTGGGGTTATCCAGCAAATCTAGTTTGCAAGCATTCAACAGCATCAGCACAATAGCTAATGCAATGATTCTGATATGTTTGAGCATAGTGATAGACCTTTTTTGAGTTTCGTTTAGAAGTTGAGACGTAAAGTACCACCAAAACGACGAGAGGCAGGACCGGTTAAGAATTCAAAGCCTAAGCCATTGCCTACGCCTAAGCCTAAGTTATCAGTATCTAAGCGCAGATACTTCGGTATGTTAACAGCGCGATACCAGATATTATTGCCTTGCAAGGAGACGGAAACTCCTTTGAAGGGCGTTTTAGATACTAAATTCTTCGGCAATGTGTAGGATAGAGAGGCTTCGCGGATGCGAATTGTAGTGCCATCGAAAATGCGTCCTTCATCGCCAAAGAAGTATACTGAGTTGAAGTGGTAGTCAGCTGTAGTAATTTGAATATCGTTTGGCGTACCATCTTGTTTTACACCGGGGAGAATGAAGGTTTGAGAGCGGTCAAATTCGGTGTCTTTGGTCAAACCGCGTCCCAGTAGTGCCCCTGCAGTACTTGAATAGAGAGCCCCTCCATGGCGGTATTCAAGCATTACGTTAAAGCTGAAGCCTTTGTAGTTCAAAGTGTTAATCCATGAGGTGTTGAAAGCGGGGTTCGGGTTGCCCAGCTCGCGAATTACGGGATCTGCTAGGTAAAGTCCACTGTTGTCCACAATGCGGTTGCCGTTGGCATCGCGGCGGAAAGCAGTACCTTTGATAATGTTAAACGGACGACCTGGCACGGCAAAATTGCCCAAGTTGGAAAAGCCTGCCACTACTACCTCAGCTAACTGCCCTCCTAGCTCCACTGTAATGGGCACGTTGCGAGTAAAGTTAAATATGGTTTCCCAAGAAAGATTTTCCTTGCGAATAGGAGTGGCATTCAACACCAGTTCTACGCCAGTATTGCGGATTTTGCCGATGTTAACGGCTGTGCTTGTATATCCCGTAGCAGGGTCGATAGGAGTGTTGGTGATGAGATTAGTAGTTTCGCGACGGTACCAGGTAAAGTCAATGCCTATTTTGTTGCTAAACAATTTGCTTTCTACACCCAGCTCGTACTCAGTGAGCAATTCAGGCTTTAGATTGGGGTTGCCTAAGAAGTTGTCCACTGTATGGGTTTGGAATACGTTTCCACTGACATCTATAAATGCCCTAGAGTTTTGGTTGAGAATACTACGAGTGCTGTAGGGAGTAGGAAAACCTGCTGAGGTACCTATGCCGGTTCTTATCTTGAGCTCATTGAGGTAGCTGGATTGCAATCCTTCGAATGCAGTAGTAGGAATGAATGAAATGCTACCGGAGGGGTAGAAAATGCGCCGATTTTCGATCTCTACTGTGGAAGTCCAGTCATTGCGCGCAGCAAAGTTGGCGTATAAGAAGTTTTTGTAGTCAGCAGTTACTTCACCATAGACACCTATGCGGGTTTGTTCTTGGGTAAAGCTCGAGGCTGCGTTGTCGATAAAGTTGTTGTGACGCATCAAGCCAAATGCCAGTTGATTGACGCTGCGCACAGACTGCTCATCGTAACGGTCATAGCGCATATTGGCTCCTAATTTACCCGCTAAAGTGAGTTTGTCGTTTACGGGCTTGGAGTAGGAAGCGATTACGTCGTGGTTCCAGATGGTATTGACGATATCGCGAGTAAAGTAAGCACCGTTTACGAAATCTACTCCTCCTTTGTTAAACTTGGCTTCTTGGCGCTCGTTGTAGGTGTCCAAACCAACGCGATAGGTTACAGAAAAGTTTTCAGCCAAGTCTAAGATAACCGAGTTAGAGGTAAAGAAACGGTTAGTAATACTTGGTGTGCTGTAGTATTTTAAAATCCAGCGCGGATTGGGAATGTCATTAGCGCTGCGGAAGTAAACGCTGCGATTGTCCACAGGGCTTTCGAAGGGCAATCCCATCAGGTCGATATTGCGTGGGGTGTACATCACATTTGCAAATGCCGAAGGGAAGCCATTTAGCGTGTTATTGCCCAATCCTGCATTCAAAGGAGGTGTTTTTACATCGGTGTTGATAAAGTTAAAGGAAGTATTGATGGTAACCCCTTTAATAACTTGGGTACGAGCACCTAAGCCCAGCGACAAACGCGCTAAATCATTGTTGGCTACATATCCTTGCTCGCGATTGTATCCCACAGAGACGTTATAACTGGTTACCCCATTGCCTCCATTCAAGTTCAAGGAGGTGTTGCTCACAATGCCAGTGCGGAAGAAGTCGCGCACATTGTTAGGGAATACATCAATGGGGTAGGGATTTTGTGCCACGTAGTCAGCAAAGGCAGCTCGAAGGGCAGGATCTTGTAGCACGGCGTAAGGGTGAACGGGGAAGGAACCAATAGAAAGCCCCAATTCCTGCCGACGGAGGTACTCATCCAGAGAAGGTCCCCAGTTGCTGAAGAAGTAACCAGGGTTTTGTTGGAACCCTCCAATGTAAGTATTTTGATACACAGGCAACACAGCTCGGTTAGCAAATACTGACTGTGTTAGGATAATTTCAGCGGGCTTATTTTTTGCACTGGCGTTTTTGGTAGTGATTAAAATTACCCCGTTGCGACCTTGGTCTCCGTAAAGCACTGCCGCTGCCAAGCCTTTTAGCACGGATACACTTTCGATGTTGTTGGGGTCGATATCCAAGAAACGGCTAGGCGCTGCTTGACCGCCTTCAATAAAGCTACCTCTTGAGTTGGTAGCTGAGTTAAAAGGCACGCCATCTACTACAAACAGCGGCTGAACCGAGCCCGTAATAGAAGAGTAGCCGCGAATGGTAATGTTAGTACCTGTACCTGATACCCCTGAGGTTTGCGTGATATTTACGCCAGCAATCTTTCCTTGCAATATCCGACCTACATCAGCCAAAGGGCGGTCTGAAATGGCATTTTGACTAACCGTAGCCACTGCGTAGCCCAATGCGCGCTTTTCGCGCACAATACCTTGTGCTGTTACCACCACCTCGCTCAATTGCTTGGTATCGGGTACCATGACCACGTCGATACTAGTGCGATTGCCAATTTCTACTTCTTGGGTTTGAAAACCCACAAAGGAAAATACAAGCCGTGTTACTCCTTCTGGAACGCTTAGCTTGTACCGTCCTTCTCCATCAGAAACCACTCCTGTAGTAGTTCCTTTTGCCAATACGTTTACTCCAGGCAAAGGAGCGTTATCTTCTCCTGAGGTAATTTTGCCCGAGATTACGCGATCTTGCGCGAAGCTGGCACCTATCCATAATGCCCACACTGCGCTTAAAAGTAAAAGTCGCTTCATGCTCCGAAAGCTAAGGTTAATATTGCGCGAATTTTGCAAAACTTCATTAAAAAATCAAAACTGAAGGAAGGAAAAAACACTAAAGCTTTATTTTGTTCGTTATCTACAGATAAATTCAAACTGCATTTGAAGAGCCTATTACGTAGGTGATTGTCCTTTGAGTGTGATTGCTTAAACTTGGGGCATGTTCTTCTACTTTTCCAAGTTACTTGCTTTTCTAATCAATCCACTGTTTTGGGCTTTTAGCGGAGTAGTAGGAGCGTTGCTAACGCGCTGCTCCAAAGTGCGCTACCGCTTGCTTGTTGCCGTTGCCTTATGGCTGTGGGTGCTAGGCAATCCCTGGATCACTAACGAAGTATTCCTATGGTGGGAGACGCCTCCTATGCCTTTTGCAGAGATACAAAAAGGTTATCAAGTAGCCATTGTGCTTACTGGCGTTACGCAGGATAGCAAATCGCCCAAAGATCGAGTGTATTTCATGCGCGGTGCAGACCGATTGCTCTACGCTATTAGGCTTTACAAAGAAAACAAAATAAAAAAAATTGTAATTAGCGGAGCTTATATTGACAAACTTTCGCCCTTTGTAGCCACTGAAGCAAATAGTCTTAGAAGTATCTGCAAAATGGCAGGAATACCAAAGGAAGATATCCTGACAGAAGAACGCTCCATGAACACCTATCAAAATGCTGTCTTTACTGCGAAACTTCTCAAAGAGCATCGTCTAGATCACAACAAGTGCATCTTAGTTACTTCAGCTTTTCACATGCCTCGGGCTGTGCTCTGTTTTCGCAAACAGGGCATTGAAGTGCTTCCCTTTGCCGCCGACTTTTACAGCGAAGACCGATTTTACGACATTGGAAGAATACTACTACCTAGCACCACAGCTTTAGACCGCTGGGGAATCTTGTTTAAAGAATGGGTAGGAATTGCCACTTATTGGCTTATGGGATATATCTAATTGCAAAACATTTCGCAAAAGCTCCATGAAAGAACTTTAGGTCTTCCCGCCGTTGTCCGTGTCCTCACGGACAACCTTTGTGATTAAAATGGCAAAAAAGTATGGATGAGCCAAAAAAGCGCGGTTTTTTATACCTTCGTGCCACTAGGTCTTTTTTTTCAAGACATGACAATTTGTTCGTGAAAACGCAAACGATGGCAAAAAGTGGCTTTTTCCTGCCGTTGTCCGTGTCCTCACGGACAACCTTTTGTGATTAAAATGACAAAAAATAGCTTTTATCAAAACTTGGACAACCGCTTAATTGCAAAACATTTCGCAAAAGCTCCATGAAAGAAACTTTAGATCGCACAAAAGCTCCCACCATTTATTCACTTGAAGACTTTTTGCTGCCACGACCAGAAAGGTTCATCCTTCCCAATGGAGCAAAGTTATATTTGCTCGGCTCAGGTGTGCAACCAGTGGTCAATGTGCAAATTAATTTTTCCACTGGAAGGCATGTTGGCAAGCAAAAAGCAATTGCTTTTTTGACGAGCAAAATGCTTTTAGAAGGCACCGCGCAACATTCTGCAACAGCCCTTACGGAAGCTATCGACTATCTAGGGGCTTCCATAGAGCTACACTGCAGCACAGACCACAGCGAAATAGAATTCTACTGCTTGCGCAAACACTTGCCTGCTATGCTCGAAATAGTGTGCCAGATGCTCAAAGATTCCGTTTTTCCTCCCTCGCAACTGGACAAGCTCAAGAAAATTACAACTCAAAACATTCGAATCAATCTGGAAAAAACTTCCTTTGTTGCCACTAACTTACTCAAAGAAAATTTGTTCGGCAGAGAGCATCCCTATGGCAGTGTGATTACCGAAGAGCAGGTCAATAGCTGTCAGGTAGATGAGATAGTGCAATTTTATCGGGAGTTTTACGCGGATAAGCCTTTTGAGGTAATAGCAGTAGGTCAATTGTCGCCTGAAGAAGTAGGGCTGTTTGCAAGCACGCTTGGCGCCTTGCCTATCCTTACCTCGATGCCAGAAACACTAAGTGGAGAAGCCCTTCCCAATCAGGTGTTTACCCTCTCTCAACCTAAAGAAGGCGCTGTGCAAAGTTCAGTGCGAATAGGCAAAGTCATTCCCTTGAAAGGGGGCAAACATCACAGTGATTATTTGGCGCTTTCTATGCTAGTGGAAGCGCTAGGAGGCTATTTCGGCTCGCGACTCATGCAGAACATACGCGAGCAAAAAGGACTTACCTACGGAATTTATGCTCATTTAAACACCCTTCAACAAGCAACTTATCTTGCAATCGGAGCCGATGTAAAAAAGGAATTGCAACAAGTTGCCATTGAAGAAATTTTCAAAGAAATAGAAAAATTGACAACTACTCCCCTCACAAGAGAAGAAGTAGAAAGGGTTCGTCGGCACATGCAAGGAACTTTCATCAGTTCGTTGAATACTATCTTCGGAATAGGCAATTGCTACAAAAGCATCTACTACTACCAATTGCCAGAAAACTACTACGATTGCTACGTTTCTTCCCTTGAAAAAATTACTACAGAAGATTTGCTTGCAATGGCTCAAAAGTATCTTCAAGGCGGTTTTGGCACTGTCTCAGTAGGTTAAAACGCTAACTTTAAAAAAGTTGAAGTAAGTCAGCGGGAGTGTGAAAAAAATACATTCGACGGCGGCTCTTTAAAAGAGCTCCAGTAAAAAGCAACTTTACTATACATTGCCATATTAAGAATCCTTGTAGCCTAATGCTTTCTGCTTGCCAAGAATAAAGGCTGTATGTGGCAATTAATAATTGCTTTGGTTCGCCTTCGGGCAATGGCTTTCAAACGCAGTTTGTCTCAACTGGGAAGCAAACGGCTTGCAATTTTACTGGCGTTGTGTGCTTGGATAGTGTTGCGGCTAATAGCGTTTCAAAGTTTGCAAATATGGCTCAGTACTGCTGCAGTAATTATTTTAGCCCTGCATTGGGTTCGCAACGATATTTTTTTCCTTCGAACTCTTACCCCTGCTTGGCGCTGGCTTGTACGCGTTGAATATGTTTTGCTAGCAATTCCTCCAGTAGCTTTGATGCTGGCAGCGAAATATCTTCAGGGCGTTGCTGCACTGTTGATGTTTATATTCCTCTTGCCTTGCCTTCAATTTTTTTTTCCAGGTGGAGGAAATTATTTCAATAAGTTGCTGACAAAATTTTTTCCTGCAAATATGTATGAATGGAAAGCGGGACTGCGACGAAATCAATGGTTGCTGAGTGGTATGTATATTCTGGCTATTCTATTGCATTCAGTTTTAGAAGGACAATTGATTTTATCGCTGCTTTGCACGATAGTAGTGGGTAGCTTTTATCTTGATTGCGAGCCTCGCCTATGGCTGGAGTTACAAGATGCCTTTGCTGCCAAAAAATTTTTATGGCGCAAAATAAAAGAGGGTTGTAAAGGAAGTGTGCTCACCCAGTTGCCTTTTGTAGTGTGTATTGCTACGGTGCATTTTCGGCAGATATGGCTTGTGGCTTTCTTGCTATTGATGGCAGGGGCGTGTATAGCATATGCCATTTGCTTAAAATACGCTTTGTACGAACAAGAACGCTCCCTAGAACCTTTCCTTTTGCACCATCTTATATTTGTAATGAGCTTAGCTACAGGAGCGTTTTTTCCTGTAGCCGTTTACCTTGCCTGGCGTGCCTACCGCAACGCTTGCCAACATTTAACTGATTTGTTCAACCATGCGTAGGGTTATTTTCCTGCTTGCTCTGCTTGGTTGTTTGCTTTACTTGGGTTGGTATCACATCGGTCAAAACATAGGCAACTTACCTGCCCTAAGCGTAGTACCTGCCGATGCGGTGTATATTCTGCAAGCGGATGACCCTTTGGAAACATGGCAGGAAATCAAGCGCAGCCCGTTATGGCAGCACCTTAGGAAACAGCCTTACTTTGCAGCCCTTGCACAAGGAGCTCAAGCCCTAGACTCGCTCATGGAGCAAAATCGCCGAATTTTTCAACTCATAGCTTCAAGAACAGTACTTATCTCGGCTCACGTATATCAACCGTTAGCGTGGGATTTTCTCTTTATCGTAGATTTGGAAAGCGCTGGGCGAATTGCTTTTTTGCAGGACTATCTCGTAGGGCTTCCCTTTTCGGGGTTGAATCTTTCTAAGCACGAGTTTGAAGGGATGCCCATTTATCAGTTTTACGATCGCACTTCAGGGAGAGCCCTTTACACTGCCTTTGTGGAAAATCTTTGGTTGTGTTCTTTTCAAAAAACGCTGGTAGAGAAAGCCCTCGCGCAGCGCAGCGGTCCCACTCTTTTGGAAAAAAAGCAATTTGCAAGCATAGTGGACCGAACTTCTAGCAAGGGATTGCTGCAACTGTTTTTTAATTATGCTTACCTAGACGAGCTAGTCAATTGCTACATGCCTGCTGGGGAGTGGATTGGCAGCCTAAGCAAAGAACTTGCCTTTACAGGAGGAAATTTTTACTTGCTGGACAATCAGCATTTGCAAATCAAAGGACTTACTAACTTGCCCGATTCGGTACACTCTTACTACCGCGCTGTTTTACAAGCAGGGCAAGCGCGCATGTCAGTCCACCAAGTATTGCCACAGCGCACCGCCGCTTATCTGACCCTGACTTGCAAAGACTTTCAAGCATTTTACCAGTCTTTTGAGGAGAAGTACAAGCAAGATCCCCTGACTTGGAGTAATTATCGAAAAACTATTGAACAAATAGAGCGATTTTTGAAAATCTCTTTTCGGGAAAGTTTTATTGACTGGATTGGAGAAGAAATAGCCATTGCCCAGTTGCTTCCTGAAAGCAACCGCAGTGAAAAGGACTATGCTGTATTTATTAAGGCAAAAAATGCTTCTTTAGGGCAAGAAAAACTCTCTTTTGTAGCAGAACAAATACGTCGGCGCACCCCGCTCAAGTTCATCCACATACAGTACAACGGCTATCCCATCTACTACCTAACCATAAAATTTTTCTTTCGGCTGTTTCTGGAAAAGCTCTTCTACAAAATAGACCGACCTTACTTTACTTATCTTGAGGACTATGTCGTTTTTAGCAACCACCCGCAAACGCTGAAAAATATCATAGACGACTATGTAGCAGGTCGCACCCTTGCTAACCAAGTAGGTTTTGAGCAACTTTTAGAACAGTTTTCTGTAGCAAGTAGCGTGTTTATGTATGTGCAAATGCCTGCTTTGCTTCCTTCCATGCGCAGCATGGTCGCGCCCTCTACTTGGCAACAAATCAACCATAACAAACCTTATATTACTTGTTTTGAGCACATCGGGCTACAACTCATTAGCGACGGGGAAAACTTTGATACCCAGTTAATAGCTTTATTTAATCCACAGGCAAGAGAAATGCCCGTTTTTTCGACCCTTTATCCATGGCAAGACAGCGCCAGCGATTTGCCAGAAGAAAGCATCATTATCGCGGATATCAACCCCACTTTGCAAGTAGAATACTATCCTAATGGCACCAAGAAACGCGAAGTAGAAACCCGAGACGGCTTTCGCCATGGATACTATCGCGAATATCATCCCAATGGCAGACTCAAGGTGCGCGGGCGATACCAAAACGATCAACCAGAAGGAATTTGGCGTTACTACGATGCCCAAGGACGAGAAATTGCAGTAAAGCGCTTTGAACATGGCGTAGAGAAACAGCAATAGCGCACAAAACACTAAGACCCTAAAAGGACAAGAATACAGAGAATCGGCTAATCTTAGTGACCCAACTTAACAGCGGCACATAGTGATGAATGCACAGGGGTTGCTACCTGCAGCCATGGTTACAGAAGCCCATGTAAAGGATGCCAGCAGGGTTGAAGCCACTTGAAAAGTACAAAACCTCACAACGACTCCATAAGGGGCATGCAAGAGCGTTTTTCGATTCCATCAAAAGGATAGTAGCAGGTTGAGTAAAGGGTAGAGCTAAGCTCGGTTTGGTTATCGGCTAAGGCTAATTGGGCTAAAGATTTTGAAAGAACACTAAAAGACCTAGCTTGAAGAAAGTTGTAAGGAGTAGTTTGCGCAGAAAAGACAGATGCAAAATTTGTTTTGTGGTGTAATTTTTACAGAATTCTCCAATTAACATCAACATTGCTTATGTCGGCTTGGTATGTGATATATGCCCTTTGTTTGTGGTTTTGCCTAAACCCTGTCATTTTTGCCCAAAAAAGTTCCATGAGCAGAAAAGAGTTCGTTGCCGCTTTGTATCAACACTATCAGAGATACAAGGAGCCGCATTTTACCCATCGGCGTTTCAAACAGGCTGATATATTGCCTTTAATTACCGCCCTTTCTGCCGAAAAAGGTTTTACAATAGAGCTTTTAGGCACTTCCACTGAAAAACGCCCTATTTATCACCTACAATTGGGCAAGGGAGCAACTCAAGTACTGCTTTGGTCGCAAATGCACGGCGACGAACCTACCGCCACTATGGCTTTGTTTGATATCTTTCGCTTCTTTAGTACTTCTGATGAGTTAGACCCCTATCGGCAGGTAATTTTAGAAAATCTTAGCTTGCATTTTGTGCCCATGCTCAACCCTGACGGAGCAGAGGTATTTAAGCGGCGCACTGCCTTAAACATAGACATGAACCGCGATGCTTTGCAGTTGGTCAATCCTGAGTCGAGGTTACTAAAAAATTTGCGCGATAGGCTCAAGGCAGACTTCGGTTTTAACCTACACGATCAAAGCACGCGCTATTCAGTGCATTACACTCCTTTTCCTGCCACAATTTCCGTTCTTGCGCCAGCATACAATGCCTCCAAAGAGGTTAATCCTGTGCGGGAGCGCGCCATGTGCTTGATTGCCGCTATTAACGAGGACTTGCAAACCCTTATTCCCCATCAAGTAGCTAAGTACAGCGATGAGTTTGAGCCTCGAGCTTTTGGGGACAATATGCAAAAATGGGGCACTTCTACCATCCTCCTAGAATCAGGAGGCTACCCTAACGACCCTGAAAAAATGTTTGTCCGTCAGTTAAATTTTATTGCTATTCTGTCGGCTCTGTATGCTATTGCGCAAAAGGAATACGAAAAATACACAGTAGAGCAATACTATGCCATCCCTGATAACCGCACTCAGATGCGCCATTTGATACTAAGAAAGGTGTTGCTAGAGCAGGAGGGCATCTCTTACCGCACCGATATTGCCTTTGAACTGCGCGAGCACACCTGTTCTGACGGGCGTTCAGTTTATTACCAAGCAGTAGTGGATGATATAGGCGATCTGAGTACTCTTTACGGTTATCAGGAAATAGACTGCTCTTCATTTCAAGTGAGCTTTGGCAAGGTGTATCCTCAAGAAGTTTATCACCTTGCTCAAGCAAGAAAACTCGACTTTAGCCAACTGATGGCGCAAGGATATACCGCCCTGCGCTACAAAGGACAAGACTGGCAGGAAGAATATGTGCCTAAGGATATTCCTTTCAACTTATTGCGCGGCAATCACACCCGAACCGAAGATGTAGTAAGCATCGACAAAAACCCTGACTTGGTATTATCCCAAGAGGGAAAGGTGAAATACTTAATCATCAATGGATTTGTGCACCAACCAGAAAAGCTCACTCAACTGGGAAATGGTCTGGTTCGGTAGGTATGAAGATGAAAAAAATTTAGATGGTTCGCAAATTACATGGAGCTTTATTAAAAACTTCTTACCAAAGACGCCGTTTTGATGAAGACAACCTAACTAAGTGCGCGTTTTATTGCCAAGTAATTCGAGTGCTTTCGCTATTGCTGCGTTTCAAAATCTTTGCATCTTTGTGAATAGTGCCATATATTAGCAACGGTTCTCGTCGGTAGATGTGAAAATGAAATCTTTTCAGAACTTAAGCACTATTGTAAATAAAAAACCCTGACGGAAACCATCAGGGCTTTCTCACCAGTAAATATGAAAATGAAAACAACAGAGTAAACGCATAGGCTTTATCAAAAGTTGTGCAACTGAGTTGTTTTAACAAAAAATTAACGTAAGTAAGCCCATTTTTGGGCTTTTTTTGTTGTCAATGCTTAAAAAACTTCTCTTCAATGGTAACTTCGTATAACAGCTGTTTGAAATGGCTTTTAGTAGTGGCAATTATAGGGGTAGCACTTGGTTGCCAGCCTACTACAATCCAGCGTGGCACTACTGCTAAAAAGCAATCTGCAAAGTCTAAGGATGGTTCAATCAGTTTCCCCGACCAACTCCCCAAAGAGGACGACGAAAATGAACTGACTGATAGCCAAGTAGGAGTGTGGGCACCTACGCGCTGGAAATACAATCCAGAGCGCACACGTGAGTTTAAACTTAAACACACCAAGCTAGAAGTTTCCTTCAACTGGGAAAAGCAACACCTTTATGGCATTGCTACCCTTATGATGCAACCCTATTTTTTCCCCCAAGATAGCGTAGTATTGGATGCCAAAGGTTTTGACATTCACGAAGTAGTTTTAGTAGATAAAATTAGCCGACCGTTGCATTATACTTACAACGGGCAGCAAATAACTATCTATTTGGATAAAACTTTTACCCGCAATGAAGAACTCACCTTGCGCATTCGATATACCGCCAAGCCCAATGAACTTTCCTTGAGTGATAATGCAAGCGGTGCTATTACTGACCGACGCGGATTGTTTTTTATCAACCCTACAGGAGAAAACCCCTATAAGCCTCGCCAAATCTGGACTCAGGGACAAACTGAATCAGCTTCGTGCTGGTTTCCTACCTTCGATGCTCCTAATGTAAAGACTACGCAAGAAATGCTCATTACTGTAGATAGCAGTTTTATCACCCTTAGCAATGGACGCTTGATCAAATCCACGCTTAACAAAGATGGTACTCGCACCGACCACTGGAAGCAAGACAAGCCCCACGCTCCTTACTTATTCATGATGGCAATTGGCAAATATGCTGTTATCAAGGACTATTGGCGCGGCAAAGAAGTAAGCTATTACGTAGAACCTGAATATGCCCCCTATGCGCGCGCTATTTTTGGTCGCACTCCCCAAATGATGGAGTTTTTCTCTAACCTTTTGGATTATCCCTATCCTTGGGACAAGTACGCCCAAGTGGTAGTGCGCGATTTTGTTTCTGGAGCTATGGAAAACACTTCTGCTTCCGTGTTCATGGAGCAACTTCAGGTGGACCACCGCTATTTGATTGACGACAACTGGGATAATATCATCGCCCATGAATTATTTCACCATTGGTTCGGCGACCTTGTAACTTGTGAAAGTTGGGCAAATTTACCCCTGAATGAATCATTCGCTACTTATAGCGAATATCTGTGGCAAGAATATAAATACGGTCAAGACGCTGCCGATGAGTTCTGGCTCCAAGAGTGGGAACAGTACTACACCGAGTCGCTTGGCAAGCGAGAACCTCTTATTCGCTACTACTATCGGGACAAGGAAGACATGTTCGATAGCCATTCCTATGCCAAAGGCGGGCTCATTCTCCACATGTTGCGCAACCTTTTAGGAGATGAGGCTTTTTTTGCTTCTCTGCGCTACTACCTCAAGCAACACCAATACGGCAAAGCGGAAATCCACGATTTGCGCCTTGCCTTCGAAGAAGTTACAGGTATGGATATGAACTGGTTTTTCGACCAATGGTTTCTCCATCCAGGTCATCCTGAACTACAGGTACAGCATAGCTACGAAAACGGCTTTTTGACCTTAGAAGTCCAGCAAATTCACGATACTACCTACACTCCTGCTGTCTATCGCTTGCCTTTGGCAGTAGATTATTGGGTAGGCGGAAAAAAAATTCGCCAGCGGATAGAAATTAATCAACGCCAGCAAATATTTCGTTTTCCAGTGCCCAGTCAGCCTCAAGCGGTTATTTTGGACGGAGATATGCAACTGGTGGGGATTATTAAACACGAGAAAACACCAGAAGAGTGGCTTTACCAACTTCTGCATGCTGAAAGAATGCTGGCGCGCTACCGCGCTTTAGAGGCTCTGCAAAAACTTTACTACCCCTATGACCACCAAACCCCTCAAGAAGAATTGCTTCCCATTGCTGAGCACGCCCTTTCTGATCGCAGTTGGCAAATTAGGCAAGCTGGGCTGCAAATTTTGGAAAAATTTGCGGTGTTAGATGAAGATTTGATTGACAAAATCAAAAATATAGCGCTTAATGATGAAAGTTCGCTAGCCCGCGCCTCTGCTGTCAATGCTCTTTCAGGCAAAGTTGCTCCTTCGTTTTTTATTAACACGATGAACGATAGTTCTTACACCGTACTGGTGAATTCGCTATATGCCTATGCTAATTCAGGCGGGGAGGATGTTATCCGCTACGCAGAAAAGTTTGAGCACTTGAACAACTTTTTAGTAGTGAGAACTCTGGCGGAGTTTTACACTTATTTCGAGGCTATGGACAAATATGACTGGTTTGTAAATACTCTGATGCGGCAGAATGGCTACCAGTTAAATCAACTACTTCATTACTTTGGCATTTATTTGAACCATCAACCTGACCAAGTCCAACTAGCAGGAGCTAAAGTGCTAGCAGATTACGCACGTCGCCATAGCAGTACTGAAACCCGCATTTCTGCTTACAGTGCCCTTAGTAGTATGGATAGCCTTCCCGAAGTTAGATCTTTGATGGAAGAAATTCGCAGAACAGAAAAGGACCAGCGCGTGTTGAATTACTATCGCTCAATGCAGCGCAGCAATGAATAAACCAATTATTTTGGTAACTGGTGCCAATGGACAATTAGGTTGCACCTTGCAGCAAATTGCCGCCCAATGTCCTGGTGCCTTTGAATGGGTATTTGCTTCTTACCAGGCTTTAGATATCACTAAGGTTGAGCAAATAGAATTGTATTTTGAACGGCATCGCCCCTTGTGGTGCATTAACGCGGCGGCATATACAGCAGTGGATAAGGCTGAAACAGAAAGGCAGCGAGCACAGGCTGTTAATACCGAAGCAGTGGGATTACTGGCGCAGGCTTGTCAGCGTTACCAAACCACTCTTCTGCACATTTCTACTGATTTTGTTTTTGATGGGTCAAAGTCTGTACCTTTCAAAGAAGAAGATGCCGCCCATCCGCTGAATTACTACGGGCTAACCAAACTCAAGGGAGAAGAGTTACTCCAACGAATGGGCATTCCTTTCGTGATTGTGCGCACTTCATGGCTCTACTCTCCTTATGGAAATAACTTTGTTAAAACTATGTTGAGGTTGGGCAAAGAACGTGGAAAAGTCAGTGTAGTAGATGACCAAATTGGCACTCCTACCTTTGCCGAAGACCTTGCCCGTGCCCTTGTCCACATCATTCAACACGATCATTCCCGCCAACCTTTGCATGGCATCTACCACTACAGCAATGAAGGAGTGGCTTCGTGGTACGATTTTGCCCATGCCATTTTTGAATACGCAGCCATGAAAGTGCAAGTAATTCCTATTCCTACAAGTGCTTATCCTACTGCAGCTAAGCGCCCTTGCTTTAGCTTGCTTAGCAAAAGTAAAATTAAAGAAAAGTTCGGGTTGGAAATTTCCCACTGGCGCCAAAGTTTACAGCGCTGTTTGGGGATGATGTTATCAAATCAGGTTTAGATAACTTAGATAACAGTACTAGAGCCGGCGCTAGGTGGCAAGTAAAGTGCTAGTAAAGCCATCTCACTGCGAAAATTGCGCGCTCCTTGCTAAGCATTAGGTTCAAGCACACTCGTTGGTATCTCTCGAGTCACCTGCTTAAAGTGGATTCCAATTAGTAATGGCATGCCAAAAGTCTATTGCTGCTGCGGGACGGATTAGAAAAGCAAGTAAAAATCCATACAATGCCCCGTAAAAATGTGCAGCATGATTGATGCTATCAGTGCCGCGTTTGTCGTAGAGGTAGGAGTAAACCAAGTAAATAATTCCCCAGATAAAGCCTGGCAAGCAGAAAAATGCATAAATGCAAACTAATTCGGCAGGATTGTAAAAAATAGTCGCAAATATGACAGCAGAAACACCTCCCGATGCTCCTAAAGAGTTATAGTAGGGCTGATTTTTGTAGCGCAAGTACGTTGGGATGTCTGCTACCACAATACCTCCGACGTAAAGTAACAAAAAATAAAAATAACCCCACTCTTTTCCGTCTATTAGCACCCAATAGCGCTCCACCCAATTGCCGAAGAAGTAAAAAGTAAACATGTTAAACAGCAAGTGTACCCATCCCAAGTGAATAAGCCCTGAGGTTACGAAGCGATACCATTGACCTTTGTGCTTAATGCGGTAGGGATTAAACATGAGCTTTTCTTGTAACTCGGGGCGGCGAAAGGTGTAAATGCTAGTTAAGGTAGTAATCAGCAGTAGTAGATTAGTGAGGGTAATAGCCATAAGCCCTGGACTTTACAGTCATTGATCGCGTTCAATAATGGCGCGGGCAAACTCACGAAGCACTTGGCGGCGCTCTGGCAAAATCGCCACTTGTTCTAAGGTAGCAAATGCTTTTTCGAAGTATTCATTCATAGCGTTTTCTGTGTGTTCTTTAATTGCCAGTTGGTCGTAAATTTCTTTTACAGCATCCACTTTAGTTTGCGGGTCGAACTCTTCTACAGTGAGCCAATAGTCCAATTCACGCATTTGCATTGCATTGGCTAGCTCTAAGGCACGAACCAGCAAAAAAGTTTTTTTATTGGCAATGATATCTCCTCCCATGAGCTTGCCAAATTTATCTGGCTGCCCGTAGACGTCTAATAAATCGTCTTTGAGTTGAAAACCAATGCCTAATAGCTCGCCGAAATGGTAAAGCTGGTCTAGGGTTTCTTCACTTGCATGACCCAGCCGAGCACCTGCTTCCAGACTAAAACCGATTAATACGGCTGTTTTCATGCGTATCATTTCCAAGTATTCTTTCATAGTTACCCGCTTGCGAGCTTCAAAATTCATATCCATTTGCTGACCCTGACATACCTGCACTGCTATTTGGCAAAATCGCTTGAGCAAGCCCAACAAAAAACCAGGCGGGACGGTCTCAAGCCATTGCTGATAAGTTTTAACTAACATGGCATCACCTGAAAGCAGAGCAACGTTTTCATCCCATTTTTTATGAACCGTAGCGCGTCCTCTGCGCAAGGGTGCTCTGTCCATTATGTCATCATGCATAAGGGTAAAATTGTGAAACATTTCAACCGCAATAGCGGGTTGGACTACGTCCTGCCATGTACCTGTAACTGCGTACTTGCCTAGCAATACTAACATGGGTCGCATGCGTTTGCCTCCTAAGGACATAATGTAGCGCATGGGGTCGTACAGTTCAGCGGGAGTGCCGTAAAGGGGTAGGTGATGGATTGCATCTTCCAAAGCAGCGTGGGCAGCGTGCAAGTCAAAGTTCATAATTTTTTGTCGATGGTTTAATAGCAAATATACGCTGCCCTCGGCTTTTATCCGACTGAGAGGAAAACATGTACAAACGCATGAAGTTTGTAACTTTGGCGCGTTTTTAGGCGTAATGAAACCTTGACTCTACTTGAGATTTAACTGTCTTGCCTAACTAGTTGAAACCTATAACGGCTTTTCACATCGGATTCTTAGAGGTAAAATGGGCAGATATTGCCGACATTGCCCTTGTTAGCATTCTAATTTTTAGCGTTTATAAGCTAGTAAAAGGTACAGTAGCCCTGCGCGTATTGATTGGCTTGTTGATTTTGTACTTAGTGTTTTTGATTGTGCAGGCTACCCAAATGGAAATTTTTACCCTCATTCTGGATAAATTCATGAGCGTGGGCATTATTGCAGCCTTGATCATTTTTCAGCAGGAAATTCGCAAGTTTTTGCTCATTTTGGGCAAATCCGCCGATATCAAAGGCATCCATTTGAGCCACTTTTTTAAACGACGCCATCGCCACGAAAACCATTTTGACATTCACGATTTGCTAGAAGCCATCAAGGTCATGAGTGCTACTCACACGGGTGCTTTGATTGTCCTTTCACGCGAAGATGAACTTGATAGCTATTGCGAAACGGGTGATTTAATCGACGCCATTGTATCTAAACGACTCATTATTTCAATTTTTTCTAAAAACAGTCCTTTGCACGATGGAGCAGTAATGATCGTGGGAGGAAGAATCAAAGCAGCGCGTTGCATCTTACCTGTAACAGATAGCCGCAATGTGCCTCCTAACATGGGGCTTCGCCACCGAGCAGCCATCGGCATGAGCGAAGCTACTGATACACTCGTATTAGTGGTCTCAGAAGAAAGGGGGCAGGCTTCTGCTGTGCGCAATGGCAAAATACTCACCGACCTGAATTTAGTAGAACTGCGCCAGCAAATACAGCGCTATCTCTACCCCGACGAAGAAGAATAAATCACCCTGGGCTGGCAATTCTCTCACGGTCATTTGTTCTTCTACGGGTTCTTGCAGAAAATTTCGACAACCTCTTGCTCTCTTCCTTAATTAAGAGCGGCTTTTTCTTGTAGGAGGCGTTTTACTTTGTCTTCTAAAACAAGAGCTTTGGGAAGTAAAATGCGGTTTTCAATGGCGGCGTGAATTTGGAGTTCTTTTTCGAAGCGCTGTAGCTCGGAGTATAGCACGCGAACTACCAAAGGCGTATGACTATCCGTAGCGTAGTGGTGAGTTAGCTCGCGGATACCTTGCATTTCATCGTCATCGTGGTGGTGTTTGATAGCAATGCTTTGCATGGTATGTTTTTGCATAGCAAAAAATGCTTTGCCCAATCCACCGCGGTGGTAGAGTGCGTCATCTAAAAGCAAGATATACTTAAAAGTGCTGTTTTCTTCCTCTAAAATATGGCGTATGAAGTCTTCGGCAAACAAGGGAAATGCTACTTTCAGGTCATTGAGGATTTCTTGCATTTTGGGTGAGAGGGAGTCAGCCCGAGCATTTTCCACCAGGTGCTGCATGTAAGGCAAGCGGCGGCGCATAAAAATGCGGTGCGCATTTTTTAGATAGTCGATAATTGCATCTACTGCGTAATTTTTAAGCAGGTCAGGGGCAAAAACGCGCTCCTGCTGCCGCATCGACTCCCATTCTTTCAAAATGGGGATTGTACTGATGCGCTTTTGTCGGCAAATGGCTTCTAGGGTTTGATGTCCATGCTGGCAAAAATCAATCCCAAACACGTGTAGAATTGCGCCAAGGGCATGGTTTTCAGCCACAAGCTCAAAAAGGCGTTTGTTGCGCGGCAGCATAACTTTTTTCTCTTTTCTAAGATACAAATTTTATACGACTTTTTCAGCAGCCAGTAGGGTATTTTTGAGCAAAGCAGCAATAGTCATCGGACCTACACCACCTGGAACGGGCGTAATGTAACTGCAGCGTGGAGCCACTTCCTCAAAAGCTACGTCGCCCTTGAGTACAAAGCCAGATTTTTTACTTGCGTCGGGCAGGCGAGTAATGCCCACGTCTATTACTACAGCGCCTTCTTTTACCATTTCTGCCTTAATAAATTCAGGCTTGCCCAAGGCAGCAATTAGAATATCGGCGCGCCGAGTTTCTTCCGCCAAATTTGCTGTGCGGCTATGGGTAAGGGTAACGGTACAGTTGCCTGGATAGGCGTTCCGCGACATAAGCAAGCTCATAGGCAAGCCTACAATGTGGCTACGTCCTATTACTACGCAGTGTTTGCCTTCAGTGCTAATTTGATAGTGCTCTATTAATTGAATAATTCCCAAAGGAGTAGCGGGTACAAACGTAGGCAGTCCTAAGGCGAGCTTGCCCACGTTAGTAGGGTGAAAGCCATCTACGTCCTTATCAGGGCTAATGGCGTAAGTAATTTTTTTTGCATTAATATGAGAAGGCAAGGGAAGTTGTACAATGTAGCCATCTATGTCGGGATTTTCATTAAGAGCCTGCACTTGGGCTAATAGTTCGGCTTCGGTAATGTATTCGGGCAGGTGGATAAGCGTAGAGCGAAAACCTACCTTTTCGCAAGCGCGCACTTTGTTGGAAACATACGTCAGGCTAGCTCCGTCGTTACCTACTAGCACTGCCGCCAAGTGAGGAACGCGCTGGCTTTGTAGGCGCATTTCCGCTACCTTCTCCTTGATTTGTTCTTGTATCTTTTCCGCTACCGCTTTGCCATCTATCAATCTCATAGGCTAAAAAACTTTTGCGAAATTAGCACATACAATCCATTTCAGTTATGGCAGAAATCATCCCTATTCATCCTAAAAATCCCGAGCCGCATAAAATTCGCCGCGTAGTGGAATGTTTACGGGAAGATGGCGTTGTTGTTTATCCTACTGATACGGTCTATGGAGTAGGTTGTGATTTGTACAGTCCCAAAGGAATTGAGCGCATATGCAGGCTCAAAGGGGTTAAACCTAACAAAATGCATCTGTCTTTTATTTGCTATGACCTTTCTGACATTAGTCAATACGCGCGGCAGATTCCCAATTCCGTGTTTAGGGTAATGAAAAAAGCCTTGCCTGGTCCGTTTACTTTTATTTTAGAGTCCAGTAGCCAAGTGCCCAAGATTGTAGGACAGAAGAAAAACCAAGTAGGCATCCGCGTGCCTGATCACAACGTACCCCGCGCTATGGTCAAAGAACTGGGCAACCCCATTTTGACCACCTCTATCAAAGATGAAGATGCATTAATTCAATACATGACCGATCCTTATTCCATCAAGGAAAAATACGACCACTTGGTCGATATTATTATCGACTCAGGTTATGGCGGCAACGTTCCTTCTACCGTTGTTCTTTGCTATGATGATGGAAATATGGAAGTGGTGCGACAAGGACTAGGAAATTTGGAAGAATTCTTGTAATGTAATATTTTGCGCCACTTTTCGTTTATTCTGTAAAATAAACTCAACCAGCAAACAAACCTGTTTTTGGTGATATGGAGACTTGTAAAACAGGTAGTAATTTTATATGAACTCCATTCTTTTTAACGAAGACTTTTTGCACTTGGAATACCTTTCCCAAGAAAATGTTTTACTTGAAACCTGGTACGGTTTTGTGGATTATGCGCGGTTTGTGACAGCAACTCCTATCATTTTACAAGCAATTGAGCAAACAGGAGCCCAGCTAGTGCTTTGCGATTTAAGCCGCCTGAAGAGATTGCGAGAAAATGTTTTTGCCTACCTTACCCATGAAAAAGCCCGTCAGCTTGCCAAAAAGGGTGTCGTTGCTTATGCTCTCTGCGTTGACCCCCAAAGGGCAGAAGGGGTGGCAGCCAATCCAATCAATGTGCAAATTGCTTTAGGTGGTAGTCGATTGCACCTTGTTAGTTTTTCTAGCGCCCGCGAAGCTGGTATATGGCTCAAACAGCAAATGCTGCAACCGCAACTAAACCGTTAATTTTGCAGCATTGATCAAGTGCAACGATTACATCTTGTATGAGTCTAAAGATTTGGCGAATCATTGCGCCAAGTATTGTTGCTTTGTGGCTTCTCAATGCCTGTGCTGATGAAGGCGAGGTGCCTGATGTTTCACATATTCCTGTTAAGCTCACCTTAGTGCGGCTAGAAGAAGAAATTGCTCGCATTAGTAGCCAAGAAGAAGCCAAGCAATTTTTGGATAAATACCCAGCATTTGCCAATACATTTTTATTTCGCCATCGGTGGGGCGATGATGCCGTTCCAATTAGCGATATGCTGCGGCTAGGGCAAAGCCAGTATATCGACACGCTAGTAATGGAAGCCAAAGCCTATTTCGGCGACATGGCTGACATCCGTCGAGAATTGGAGCAGGCATTTCGCATGCTTAAGTATTACTACCCAGAATTCCGCGAGCCTGTCATTTACACCATCGTAACAGGGTATAGCAATGATTTGACCCTCACTGACTCAGCTATTTTCATTGGATTGGATTACTTCATGGGCACGGCTTCGCGTTACCATTCCCCTGACCCGCATTACATCTTTAAACATTATCGCAAAGAGTTAGTAGTGCCTGCTATCATTCTGATGCTTTCTGCTAATTACAATCAGATTAACCAGAGCAATCAAACGATGCTCAACCAAATGATTACCTACGGAAAAGCCTATGAATTCACTTCGCGCATTTTACCCCACGTGCCCGATTCCCTTATTATTCGCTACACAGCCAAAGAAATAGAAGATTGTTACGACAATCAGCACATCATCTGGGCGCACTTTGTAAAAAATAACCTGTTTTTTGAAACTAGTTTGATAGCTGCCAAGCGCTATATTGAACAGCGTCCCCATACCTTTGAAATAGGCGATGAATGTCCAGGGCGCGTAGGTACTTGGCTGGGTTGGCAAATTGTACGTGCTTACATGAAAAACCACCCTGAAATAACCTTGCAACAACTCATGGCAGAGCGCGACGTTCAAAAAATTTTTGAAACCTCTGGTTATCGCCCCCCAGAGCAATAATTCTGAGCGTCGCTAAAATTGACTAAATATATATTCCTTCAACAAACAACACTGTTATTGCAACCACAATTAGCTAATTTACAAGCCCAGCCAAGCAAATGCTTCCTGTTCATCAGCAAAATATCGATTTTGATAGCATGGCTTAAGATTCTCTTCCATAGTTTGCTCTATAGAAATTTGAGCAAACAGGTCCTTGCTCGTCAATATAGCATGCTTGGTAACGCCGATAGATTCGTAGGTCAGAAGGATATTTTTGTTAATAAAGTCCTGAATATCAGGAGTGATCGTAAAGCCAAAATCGCGTGTATCAGCAAGGATAGCTTTGGGGCAATACTGCTGAACCAGCGCAATGTAGTGTTTAAGCTCTTGTAAATATTCTTCTTTAGTCATAAGTCGCGAATAAGGTTGGAAAACGAAATGCAAGCACTTGGCATTTTCGTGCCAGAAAATTGTCCAAACGCGGGATTGATACACCTGAACCATACCAGTTGTTTATTTACTGAACCATTTGAAAGCCTCTTCTTCAGAAGTGAAATATTTCACTTGAAAAATTCCATGTGCTTCTTCCATAGTTTGCTCTACTGATAAAAATTCTATCATAATTTGTTCAAAGACTGCTGGCGGCACGATAAAAGCTGCTTTCTCCAGTCCTTTATGAGCGGTAGGTTCAAATACGTTGAGCTTAGTCCATTCTTGTAGATCAGGGGTAATGGGAAAATTCAGATTAGGATACACAAGCGTAAAGCGAACACCTGGCAATTTAAGCATCCACTCCACTAGAATATGCATGTTGGCTTTGTATTCTTCTTCCGTCATGTTGCCAAACCAGTGTTGTATGGCAAGGCTGCGGTGCGGGTCGTAGTCTAAGGTAAAGTTATGGGTTTCATAAAGCCGTTGCATGATAAGTTTTTTTTATTAAGAGCATATATGGTTGATATATAATCAAGGAGTAGTTAGAAAAATTTTCCATGTGCAAATACATTGTCCCTAAGCAGGGGCATGCTCATGCAGTGGGAGCCTCCGCGTGCTCGAGAAAGTTCTGCCGAAGGCAGCATAATGAGGGTATCAGTTAGCGTGTCAGGGGAGAGGAGACCTTTTTCGAACTGTTCTAGCAAGTCGGCGGCTTTAATGAGTCGGAAGCCGTGCCTGGCAAAAGCTTCTGCGGTTTTGTCGTTTCTATCATATCCTATGACTACGCCTTCTTTAAGGGCAAGAAGATTGCAGGAGTCGGTCCATTGCTCGCGCAAGCTGTAGGGGAATTCGTAATTGCCCGAGTAGATAAATTGGGTAGGCTCGGCAGAATGCAGATCTTGTTGGCTTATTTCGTCAAGCAAATCTTCTATGGTTTCAAACTCGCGCGGAGCGGATTTTCCTTTGATGAATTGATTGATTCTGATCTTATTTTCATCGCCTTTTTTATAAAATTTTTCCAGCAAATCCCTTTCTTCTAAATTGCGCTTAGAAAATTTTCCATACAGTACCCATACATTTCGCTTCACTTGGGTAAATACGGTGTCGATGTGCATAAAGTCGCGCTTGGGGGGAATGCGAATAACAGAAATCTTTTCTACTACCTTTCTCTCAAACAAGGTTTGGATAATTTTATTGGCAGCGTGAGGGCTTGTTCGCTCGCTCACCCCTATTAACAAGTGATTAGGAGCGACCATCATAATATCTCCTCCTTCAAGGGTAACGTGCCTATTTTCGCGTTCGGCGCCGTCCAAGAGAAAAAATTGCTCATCATCAGCAATTTCTATAATATTTTCTCGAATGCTTTCAAAGGCAGGATGGTAGTAAAATACGTACCGCGCAATGAACGATTCTCGGCGGCGGGCTTCTTTGGCAGGGCGGTTGAGCAAAATGTGATTGTTGATAGTTACGCCAATATCGCGAGTAAAAATAAAGTTAGGCACTGGGGCAAAAATCATGCGCTCATCGGGCAAAGCTCCTGAAATGATAGTTTTTGCCAGCAATCGCGGACTTAACTTAAGCAAGGTTTGCTGCAGCCCAAAAGAACACTGCTCTAAAGCAGCAATTGAGGCCACAATTTCGCGACGTATGCCTATGTCTTCTAAAATATCCCCTAACAAATATTCAATATCCATTACTTTGTCAGAGGCGTGAAAGTGGGGATGTTCGGGCTTGTAAAAATTGCGTTGATTTTTAGGGTGGTCTATTTCTGCTAGCTTGCCGCGCACTTTTTCAGGGTCTAAAAAGTAGAGCAATAACTTTATGTAATAGTCGTACTCCTCTTTGCGCATAGTTTTGAGATGGACAATATCTTCAAAAAGCCAGTCTTGTGCTTTGGAAGGTACTACCTTGCCAAGACCACTATCAGGGCTGTGGATAATCAACCTTTTTAAAGTAGCAATTTCAGAATCAACATGTATCATAGCTTAGCAGATTTGGGCAGCAATTTGGTAAATGCAGGTGAATATTTCTACTTTTGCTTTGTTACTCACTAATAATCAACATTTTTCGATTATGACTACTCAAGTGCGCTATATAGAACCTGCGCCCATTAAAGACAAAGAAAATCCCTTTGAGTCCATGATGTCCCGTTTTAATGATGCGGCAAACATCTTGGGGCTGGATGATGAAACTTATGAGGTGCTCAAACGTCCTCATCGGCAGGTGATTGTATCTCTGCCTATTACGATGGACGATGGCAAAAAGAAAGTCTTTGAAGGCTATCGGGTAATTCATTCCAATATTTTAGGACCTGCCAAAGGAGGTATTCGATACGATTTAGGGGTTAATTTAGATGAAATAAAAGCCTTAGCAGCGTGGATGACCTGGAAGTGTGCAGTGGTAGATATTCCATATGGAGGAGCCAAAGGCGGCATTGTATGCGACCCGCGCAGCATGTCGGTGGGAGAACTAGAACGGCTTACGCGAGCTTATACTTCGGCGTTGGTGGATGTATTCGGTCCTGACAAAGACATCCCCGCCCCTGACATGGGCACTGGCGAGCGCGAAATGGCTTGGTTAATGGACGAGTATTCCAAAGCACAAGGCAGAACAGAGCCTGCTGTGGTAACAGGCAAACCTTTAGTGTTAGGCGGCTCATTGGGTAGGGCAGCAGCTACAGGACGCGGCGTAATGGTAACTGCTCTAGCAGCTATGGAAAAACTCAAAATCAATCCTGCTAAAGCTACCTGTGCCGTGCAAGGATTTGGCAACGTAGGTTCGCATGCGGCTTTGCTAATGGAGGAGCGCGGCTTGAAAATCTGCGGCATCAGCGACCACACAGGAGCTTACTGGAACGATAAAGGAATCGACGTAGAAAAAGCCATTGCCTACAAAAATAAAAATAACGGAGTCCTAGCAGGCTTTGACGGAGGAGAGCCCATCACTAATGCCGAGTTACTAGAAGCAAAAGTAGATGTACTTATCCCTGCCGCTAAAGAAGACGTTATTACTCAAGAAAACGCGCCTCGAATCCGAGCCCGGCTCATCGTAGAAGGTGCCAATGGACCTACTTCTGCTAAAGCGGATAGCATTTTGTACAACAACGAAGTTTCTGTAGTACCTGACATTTTAGCCAATGCAGGTGGAGTAACAGTATCTTACTTTGAGTGGGTACAAAACCGCATTGGCTATAAATGGCCATTGGACCGCATCAATCGCCGCACTGACCGAGCAATGAAAGACGCCTTTGAACGCGTTTATAAAACGGCTATGCAATACAAAATTTCCCTGCGCCTAGCAGCTTATGTAGTAGCCATTGCCAAAGTAGCTGATACTTATCGCTACCGCGGTGGTTATTGAAATCGAGTTCATTAACCTGGCTGAAAGGGCTCGGCTGAAAGGGCTCGGCTCTTTCAGCCATTTGTTTTTTACTAACCCTAAACCTCTTTGCAGTAGTAAGCAAGGGCTTTATTTCATGCAAGTTTTGCCAATGCTTCACCGATACGGCTAATGGCTTGTTTAATTTGTTCGTCGGCAGCGGCGGTGGAAATGCGCACACAGTTGGGAGCGCCGAAGCTATCCCCGTCCACAATAGAAACATGTGCCTCGTTGAGCAAATACATGCACAAATCGTAAGAATTTCCGATGTAGTAATTTCCGAATGACTTGCCAAAGTAAGCACTTACGTCGGGGAAGATATAAAAAGCTCCTTCGGGGTGATTAGTTTTGATGCCAGGTATCTGCTGGAGTAGTTCTTTGGCAAGGTCGCGACGACGGCGATAGGCTTGTGCCATTTGCAAAGTAGGTGTTAAGTCGCCAGTAATAGCTGCCAGAGCAGCCTTTTGTGCAATAGAACAAGTCCCTGAAGTTACTTGACCTTGCATTTTGTCACATGCATCGGCAAGCCACTTAGGTCCTGCCATGTAGCCGACGCGCCAACCTGTCATGGCAAAGCCTTTGGAGAAACCATTGACTGTAATAACGTTGTCTTTAATAAAATCCAACGAGCCAATGCTAAAGTGTTCGCCAGTAAAATTGATATACTCGTAAATTTCATCAGCAATGATGTAAATGGGATTGCCTCCGTTTTCCTCATGCTCCTTGACAACGCGGGCAATGGCGGTAAGTTCCTGGCGTGAAAACACTGCTCCTGTGGGATTGCAAGGCGAAGAAAACATAATTGCTTTAGTTTTAGGAGTAATAGCCGCTTGCAATTGCTGGGCTGTTACTTTGTATTCATTTTCCAGTGCACCGCTTACAATGACGGGTTTTCCTTCCGCCAGCTTGACCATTTCCAAGTAAGAAACCCAAAAAGGCGCAAAAATGATTACTTCATCTCCTGGGTTGATAAGGCAGAGCAGCACATTGGCAAGGGACTGCTTAGCGCCTGTGGAGACGACAATGTTTTCCGCTGTTACTTGAATGTGATTTTCGCGGCAGAGTTTTTCTGCAATTCCTTTGCGAAGTTCAGGAATGCCTGCCACGGGAGTGTAAAAAGTGAATCCTTCGTCAATGGCTTTTTTGGCTGCTTCTTTAATGTGCTGAGGAGTTTGAAAATCAGGTTCGCCCAGATTAAGGCTAATCACATCGATGCCTTTGGCTCTTAGCTGACGGGCTTTCTTTGCCATCTCCAGCGTTTGGGACTCAGCCAATGAATTGATGCGTTCCGAGAGACTTTGTGGACCTGCTTGCACTCTAAAAGTGGCTAATGAACTCATATTAATTACTTCCTTTCTTTAACAAGTCGGCAAATTTACAAGGTTTGATTGCAAGTATTTTAAAAAACTCACTCTTGAGTTGCATTTTTTTTGTTTTTGTGTTGCAAGTACCATTCGTGGAACGATTGGCGCGGTGCCTGAGGCATTTGCCGATTTTTAGCCCATGTATTTAGGGGATTGTTTACTAAAAATTCTGGCGCCAACCGCAATGCGGTACGTCCCACTTTGCCTGCAGCTTTGTAAAAGGCTGGGTTGCCGAATATTCTGCCTAACCATTTCATTCCTTGATGTTTGGAAAAGGGCAGCAGTCCTTCTTTGGCGATAATTTGTCGCCATTTGTAAAGCTGTTGGTCGATGTCAATTTTTACAGGGCATACATCGGAACAAGAGCCGCATAGGGTGGAAGCAAAAGGCAAAGTGGCATGCTGGCGCATATCTACATTAGGGGAAAGAATGGAGCCAATAGGTCCGGGCACTGTATAACCGTAGCTATGCCCACCGCTACGCCGGTAAACGGGACAGGTATTCATACAAGCTCCGCAGCGAATGCAGTAGAGCGATTTGCGAAAGTCGGGTCGTCCAAGCTGCTCTGTGCGACCGTTGTCCACTAAAATGATGTGCATTTCAGTGCCTTTTCGCGGACGGAAAAAGTGAGAAGAGTAGGTAGTGATGGGCTGTCCAGTAGCGCTCCGGGCTAAAAGGCGCAGGAAAATGCCTAAATGTTCTTGCTTGGGGATGATTTTTTCAATGCCCATGCTGGCAATGTGCACCTCGGCAAGGTGTGCGCCCATATCGGCATTTCCTTCGTTGGTGCACACTACAAAACCTCCTGTTTCGGCAATGGCGAAATTTACTCCTGTAAGGGCTACGCGGCTTTGTAAAAATACTTGCCGCAAGTGTTGTCGGGCAGCTTCGGTGAGATATTTGGGATCGCTAGCGCCTTTTTCCGTACCTAGTTTTTCGTGAAATAACTCTCCAATTTCCTCCTTTTTCATGTGAATGGCAGGCAGTACGATGTGGCTAGGCGGTTGATGGGCTAGCTGCACTACCCGTTCCCCTAAATCAGTATCTATCACTTCAATGCCATGTTGAGCTAAAAATTCATTTAAATGGCATTCTTCAGTAAGCATAGACTTGCTTTTTGCCATGCGCTTGGCTCCCTTTGCTTGCAAAATGCTAAGTACAATCTGATTATGTTCAGCAGCATTGGCAGCCCAGTGCACTTTAATGCCGTTGCGCGTGGCATTCTCTTCAAACATGACCAAATACTGGTCTAAATTTGCCAATACATTAGCCTTGATTTGAGAAGCTAGCTCTCGCAAGGTTTCCCACTCTGGAATGGATTTAACGGCAGCATCTCGTTTTTGGCGGATGAACCATAGGGTTTTGTCGTGCCAGTGCATGCGTTCTTGGTTTTGCACAAATTTGGCGGCTTGGCGTGCGTGATCCATAGCAGGAAGTTTTTTGAAAGTTAGTAAATTTTTGCAACTATCTGATTTGCGTTACTTCAAAACAAAGTGTACAAAAAATTGGTTGGATAAAACTTGTAAGGATTGTCCCAAGCAAATTGGCAAAATCTCGATACTTTCCCAAAAAGTGGGTAAAGTGTATTGTTTTGAGGAGTAGAGAAGATTCCGACTTGGTGCTACTTTTCCTTTCCATCCCATGAATTTTTTTGATTTGATGGAAGCGAGAAGTTCTCCCCGCCGTTGTTCGCGTCCTTGCAAACAACTTACAACTTGGTAAATCTCTCCCGCCGTTGTTCATGTCCTTACGAACAACTTTTCTGCTGCTCCCGCCGTTGTTCGCGTCCTTGCAAACAACTTGCAACTTGGTAAATCTCTCCCGCCGTTGTTCGTGTCCTCACGAACAACTCGTCTGCTCTCCTGCCGTTGTTCGCGTCTTCACGAACAACTCGTCTGCTGTTGTGCATGTCTTGCAAACAACCACTTGTAAATTAAAAACGCAAAAAGTAAGGATAATCTGAAAAGCGCAATTTTACTTGCACGCTGCCACGCCACTAGATTGTTCTTCAAGATGTGAACCATGGCGGCGCATAGTTCGTAAGGACACGAACAAGGGCAGAAGCGTTAGATTAACTGGAACGCATTTAGATTGATAAAAATGACGATAACACAAAAAAATTCATTTACATGTTGCACACTACCAAGCCTTATTGCGATTTTGGACGTCGGTGTTTTTTAATGGCAATTGCTAGTAAACCAATACCTATTGAGCACAAAATGGCGGAGCCGATTACGTAGCCTTTATAGTATTGGCTTAATTGGCTATAATGAAGCACATGAGGAAATATTTGAGATACTCCTAAGGACAACAAAAATATACCTGTTAAGGCTATTATTATTCGCCACATAGCTACAGCAAATATAGAAAAACAAAAGCCGCACTTCCATTAGAAGTGCAGCTTCTCTCCAACAGTGGAATTTTGTTCTTTACTTCTTTACAATAGTAGTAGTTGGGGTGTATAACCCTCCAGTAAGTGCGTTAAGAAAACCATCTAAAAAGGTATGCACTACTGTTACTGTATAATCTTGTGCACCACCGGCAAGCTTAGCAGGGTCAGAAGTGCTTAGAGGCACAAGTCCAAATAACAGGTAGTGGTTTTTACCTCTAACTTCTGCATTAGATTGAGCGCCTTTCCCTACGTTAAAGGTATAGGTATAACATGAGGTGAGCAAAGTTGATAGAGCAATTACGAGAAAGAAAGTTTTTGCTAGTTGTTTCATATAGTCTTCAATTTTGTTAATCCTTGTATTCGCCGTCTTTGGGTTTTAACTTGCGCAGTAAAATGCGGATGAAGTCCACTAATAACCAGATGCCTAACCCACCTAAGGTAAGTAATTGTACTACTCCTTGCCAAATGTAGCCCAAATAGAAACGATGAATTCCTAACCCTCCTAAGAAGAAACACAGCAACACAGTTACTATCCAGCTTTTATCATTAGCTGTTTGTTGTTTCTCTGGCTTGGCAAAGTGCTTTTTAGTTTTTTTAAAAAAAACTGCGCTGCTGTGATTGACCTCAGAGTCAGTGAGTGCGTCTGGGTAGTGTTCAACAACACAGGTAGAAAGTAAATTGTTTTGCTCATAAGTAGAAACAGGTGCAGCTGCAGTAAGCAGTGTACAGGCAAGTATAGCAACTGTCAAAAGTTTGAATGGGGTCATAAAGTTGTGAATGAATTTTGCCTACTCGATTGGCTTTCCGGCATCGGCCGCCTGATTGTTTAAGGATTTCGGCGTTATTCCTTACAGGCGCCAATATAGTCAACCGATTTCCTATGCAAAAAAATTGTGATGTAAGCATTTAATTAAGTTATCAATCGGCTTATTTGGCTGGTGTTCGCCATTGCTAAAAGGTCTTCTAAGTACTGGCGCGTGTTGCTAAGGCGCGGTACTTTGTGCTGACCGCCTAATTTTCCGCGTTTAGCCATCCAGTGGTAAAAAGTTCCCTTGGGTACTGCATGTACTACAGGAGCAACTAAAGCCAAATCGCCTTGGCGTTTGGCATCGTAATCAGAATTTATTTGGCGCAGTCTTTCGTCCAAAAGTTTAGAAAAAGTTGTCAATGAATGAATATTTTCATCAAAGTTGTCAAATTCTACTACCCACTCATGCCCTCCCTTGCTGCTGATGCTCAGATAAATAGGTGCTGCTGTGTAGTCGTTGACAATTAAGCCCATTTGCTGAGCCGCGTAAGCGATAGCCACATCGGCGTTTTCTACTACTAATTCTTCTCCGAAAGCGTTGATGTAATGCTTGGTGCGCCCTACTATGCGAATGCGATACGGACTGACAGAAGTAAAACGCACCACATCGCCAATTTTATAACGCCACAGGCCTGAGTTGGTAGAAATAACCATCGCATAAGATTTGCCTATTTGTACTTGGGATAAATCCAAAGTAGGAGGGTTATCGCTTTGGGCGTGTTCTAAAGGAATAAACTCATAGTAAATGCCATAGTCTAACATCAGGAGTAGGTCTTGGCTATCGCGTTGGTCTTGAATGGCAAAAAATCCCTCAGAGGCATTATAAGTTTCCACGTAGCGCATGTCATCTGCTGGGATAAGTTGCCTGAAAAGTTCGCGATAGGGCGTAAAAGAAACAGCGCCGTGAAAAAATACTTCTAGGTGGGGCCATACTTTGCGAATGTGCTCTTTTCCAGTAATTTCTAAGATGCGTTGCAGCAGCAATACCGTCCAGGTGGGCACGCCAGAGAGCCCTGTAATGTTTTGGTGCCTAGTAGAAAGGGCAATTTTTTCTACTTTTTCTTCCCAATTGCTCATAAGGGCAATCTCTAGACTGGGAGCGCGCAAGTATTCGGCCCAAAGAGGCAAATTTTTCATAATGACAGCGGAAATATCACCGCAATAGGTTTTGGGGTTAAAGGGGTTGGTGTGATAGCTCCCTCCAATGCCGAGGTTTTTTCCTAAAAATGCTTTTGTATCAGGGTAATTGTTTACATAAAGGCAGATCATGTCCTTGCCGCCGCGGTAATGGCAGCCCCAAAGATGCGGGTCAGATACGGGGATGTATTTGCTGCGGTCGTTAGTTGTGCCCGAAGATTTAGCGAACCATGTGAATTTTCCAGGCCAAAGGACATTTTCCTGACCGCGCAACACGCGTTCTATTTGAGGGTAGAGGTCTTCGTAGGAAGAAACGGGCACGCGCTGAGCAAATTCTTCGCGGCTGGTGATGTGTGCATAGTCGTATTTTTTGCCCCATTCAGTAGAGGCGGCTGTTTGGATAAGGTATCGAAATACTTCCTCTTGCACTTGGTGCGGATGGTGCATAAAGCGCTCTATGCGTGGCATGCGACGACGCATCAGCCACGTAGCTATTTGATTAAACCATTTTTGCATCATCGTCAGTATTGCAAAATGTCGGGAAGTTTGTTGAAACAACTTTAGCAAAGCTACAAAATCTGTCAGTCAAAGAATTTGCGTTTGAACTCAAAGCGCTCCCCTAAGTAGGCTTTTCGCACCATGGGATTGACCACTAAGTTTTCGGGGGTATCGGATATTAAAATTTTGCCTTCGGAGAGAATGTAAGCGCGGTCAGTGATGGAAAGAGTTTCATCTACGTTGTGGTCTGTGATCAAAATGCCAATGTTTTTGGATTTGAGTTTGTAAACAATGTATTGAATTTCTTCCACTGCCAAGGGGTCCACGCCAGCAAAAGGTTCGTCTAACAGAATAAACTTAGGTTTAACAGCAAGAGCCCGTGCAATTTCAGTGCGGCGCCGCTCGCCTCCCGAGAGCACTTTGCCCAAGTTTTTGCGCACTTTGGTAAGGCTAAATTCTTCGATGAGCTCTTCAACGCGTTGCTTTTGCTCGGCTTTGGTTAAATGAGTCATCTCTAAAGGGGCTAAAATGTTTTCCTCTACCGTTAATTCGCGAAAAACAGAAGCTTCTTGGGCTAAGTATCCCACCCCTAAGCGAGCACGACGATACATAGGCAAAGGGGTAATATCTTGCTCATCGAGAAAAATTCTGCCGCTGTTGGGTTTTATCAGCCCTACAATCATGTAAAAAGTAGTGGTTTTGCCCGCTCCATTGGGACCTAATAAACCTACAATCTCTCCTTGCCGCACTTGAATGGATACGTCATTGACTACCATGCGCGACTTGTATTTTTTAAATAACCTTTCCGAGCGAAGCAACATATCCCGCTACATCTATTACCTTTGTAATGCTGCAAAGTTAATCTACCAAGTTCACTGCCTAGCGCTTTAGCAAGTTAGCTTTAACTATGACGCCATTGCAAAAGAAAAACCTCGCCTATGCTCTACTACTGCTTGCTTTGATGGCGGCAGTGTACTTTTATCGGAAAAACTCTTCTCAACAACAAGATCAAACCGCTTGGTTGGTCAAACTATCGGGCAGAGCCATGGGCACTACTTACCACATTAGTTATTTGGACCCGCAAAGAAATAACTATCAACCTGCTATAGATTCGCTATTGGATTTGTTCAATTTGTCGCTTTCCACCTACCTTCCTGATTCAGAAATTAGTAGGTTTAATAAAGGCGACTCGGTAGTAGTTCAACTGCCTTTCTTTTTGCCCGTGCTGGAAAAAAGCCGCCAAATTTACCTCCTTACAGAAGGAGCTTTCAATCCTACTGTGTTTCCGCTGGTACAAGCATGGGGCTTTGGCAGCAACCAAGGACCTGTCAAGGAGGAACCTAAAGTAGATTCTCTTATGCAATTTGTTGATTTTGAAAGCATTGTAGTGGAAGGCAACACAGTGAAGAAGACCAAAAAAGGCGTTTCGTTGGACTTTAATGCCATTGCTCCCGGCTACGGAGTGGATTTGGTGGCGCAATTGCTCAGGCAGCGCGGCATTCAAAACTACATGGTGGAAATTGGTGGGGAGGTAGTCTGCCAAGGCAAAAATCAACGCGGAGAAACCTGGCTCATTGGCATAGATAATCCCGTATATGAAGAAAAGGGCGGCAACCCGATTCAAGCTAAAATTCGCGTGGAAAACATGGCGCTGGCTACCAGCGGCAATTACCGAAAATTTTACCTGAAGGATGGGAAGCGTTATGCCCATACCATAGATCCAAAAACGGGTCGCCCTGTAGAGCACAACTTGCTTAGTGCTACCGTCCTTGCCAAAGATTGCATTACAGCAGATGCCCTTGCTACTGCGTTCATGGTCATGGGAACGGAGAAGGCTCGTGCCTTTGCGCAAGCCCATCAAATGCCCGTGTTGCTCATCTATGCCGAAGGTGAGCAAATGAAAACGTATATTTCCCCAGCGTTGCAACCGTTTTTGGTGGAATAGCGTTAGATAACAGCGGAAGGCAAGCTGTCTTATCGCGGCTGTCTCTACGGCAGACGAGGAAAGTCCGGACAACACAGAGCACCGTACCACCTAACGGGTGGGGGGCAGTGACGCGAGTTGCTGCTCACAGAAAGCGCCACAGAAAACATACCGCCTGGTAGCTACGAGTTAGCCGCTAGGTAAGGGTGAAAAGGTAGGGTAAGAGCCTACCGGGCAAGCGGTAACGCTTGTCGCATGGCAAGCCTTACGGGTTGAAAGACCAAATAGGCTGGAACGTAGCCCAAAGCTACGCGGGTGGCTCGTCCGTAGTGCGCAAGCGCTGTTCCAGTGGGTGGGTCGTTAGAGGCTGTCGGTGACGGCAGTCCTAGATAAATGATAAGACTCGACAGAATCCGGCTTATAGGCTTGTTTTCCACCCCCGGCTTTTGCCGGGTTTTTTTCTTTTATGCCCAGATGGTAACTTTGCCCGCTCAAACAAATTAAGATCAAAAAATGAAAAACTGGCTTTTGTTGGCAAGTTTGGCAAGTGCTCTTCTGTTTGTTGGCTGTAAATCAGAACTTACAGAAGAGGAAATAGACCGAAAAGTGCGCAAAAAATTGTTTGTGTTAGGAGGCAGTCCTGTCAAAGAGGTTAAGCTTACCAAAGAACCGCAAAAGCATCTCTATTTTGCCGATGCCATCATGGAAAATGGCTTTCCTATCCAAGCAATGGTTTTTATCAAGGATGACACGATAGAACTCAAAGAGACACTCAATTCTTCCATCCTGCGCCGCCTTACTAAAGAGTTGTGGGATACTTGCATTTCATTAAAGTTTCGCCCTGCCGATACTACTGTTAGCAAAATAGAAAACGAATTTGAAGGGGAGGCTACTTTCCGCAGTGGTACTCGAATCAAAGTGTTTGCCCATGAGCAGCTAGGGTGGCGTCCTGCTAATGACTCAACAACCTTAGCCTACCTAACCAAACGCCAAATAGAGCGCGATATATACGGTTTTAGGGATACTATAGACGTTTTCGTTTTGCAGCGCACCGCCACGGATACCCTCTACACGGGAAAATTTCAAACTCGCAAAGGCGATAAAAAAAGTTTTTCCGTAACTTGGAACCAAACAGGTTTCCAATGGAAACTCAATTAGGCGCCATTAGCCGATTTATCGCTTACTTGCGCTTGCAAAGGCGGTGCAGCCATCATACCCAAAAGGCTTACCACACAGACTTACAACAGTTTGAACAATTTCTAATTCGTCTTCACAAAGGGCAGAAGCAGAGCATTGTCCAGGCAGATTACTACGATATACGCGCCTGGACTATTTCATTACTGGAGGAGCAAACCCTAACAGCTCGCAGCATTAACCGCAAAATTTCAACCTTGAGGAGTTTTTTCCGATTTGCACAACGGGAAAAGATAGTTGCCGACTCGCCAGTGAGCAAGTGTAAACCTCTCAAAATAGTAAAAAAAATCACCCCTTTTTTGTCTCAATCCGATGCTAAAAAACTGTGGCAGTCTGTGGCGCACTCTCCTGCAACGGATTTTAAAAAAGCAAGGCAGCAAGTGGTCATCGCTTTGCTCTACACTAGCGGCATTCGCCTTTCCGAGCTGATTCACCTCAACCACAATGATATAGACTTTGCCAATGAGCAAATCAAGATTCAAGGAAAAGCCTACCGCCAGCGCCTTGTTCCCCTTCTTGCACCGACACTTGATTTATTGAAAAATTATGTGCAAATTAAGGAACGCTTATTTAAGCATTCGGGAGAGGGTCCTCTGATTTGTACCGACAAAGGTCAGGCTTCTTACCCGATGTTGATTTATAGGATTGTAAGAAAGAGTTTGGATATGGTAACCACCATAGAGCGGCGCAGTCCGCATGTGTTGCGACATAGTTATGCCACCCATCTTTTAGATGGGGGAGCGGACCTCAATGCAGTAAAAGACTTGCTAGGTCACTCTAGCTTGACTGCTACGCAAGTTTATACCCATGCTTCCGTAGAGAAACTGCGAAAGGTATTTCAAGAAGCCCATCCACGCTCGTGAGCTTAACTTAAACGGGCGCAAAAGATAAATGCCGTCAAAAGGCGCTATTCAATTTCATGTCTTTCACCCTTAAAACGCTTGTGTCTTATGAAACTGCAAATTCATTCCATCCACTTTGATGCCGATGCCAAACTTTTGGAATTTATCCAAAAGAAGCTCAACAAGCTAGACACTTTTTTTGAGCGCATCACAGGAGGAGAAGTCTACTTACGCCTCGAAAAAGGCGAGCACAGCAAAGAAAACAAAGTAGTGGAAGTAAAGCTGTTCATGCCTGGAGGAACTATCTTTGCCAAAGAACAGAACATTTCTTTCGAAGCCGCAGTGGACGAAGCCATCGAATCCTTGAAAGCACAAGTGAAAAAGTATAAGGAAAAGTTAACCAGTAAGCTATAAGTTAGCGTTATTGCAACTCAACCGCCGCTAACTTTTCTCCTCAACCTAACAGAGCTCTTTCTCTGTTAGGTTATTTGTTTTGGTAGCTGAGCTAGGAAAGTGAAAACGACCATCTTTTCAAAAATCTTAGACAACTTGCTAAAAATCAATACCATCTCCTAAAAATGCAACGCAAAAAGAAGTGCTACTGTGCAGCCTTTCCCAGTCTAAGCTCCTAATTTTACTTTTTGATGAATCAGTCACTGTTTGCCGAGGTACTTCTTCCTGTGCCGCTGAAGGGAACTTTTACCTATGACGTGCCTGCGCAATGGCATTCCAGCATCGCTGAAGGCATGAGAGTGTTAGTGCCTTTTGGTCAAAAACGCCTCTTGACAGGTATTGTTACTGCCTTGCATGGGCATGCTCCTACCAAGTATACCACTAAGTCGATATTAGAGTTAATAGACCTTCAGCCTGTTGTCTTACCCATTCAGTTGGAATTTTGGAAGTGGATAGCCGAGTACTACTTATGTTCATTGGGAGAGGTGTTACAAGCCGCCTTGCCCTCAGGACTTAAACTCAGTAGCGAATCTCGGATTCAAGTCAATCCCTTTGCTCAAGAAGCCGCTTACAAGGTGAACTTAAGCGAAAAAGAACAAGTGCTATTGCAAGCTCTCAAGCAAAAACGCTCTCTGAGCTATCAAGAAGCAGTCAAAGCCATTGGAAGCCCTAGCGCTTACAAGGTGATCAAATCGCTTTTGCACAAGCAACTAATTTTGATTTCAGAGGAAGTTCAAGAAAAGTATCAGCCCAAAAAAGTTAAAAAAGTTCGCTTAAATGCTGATTATGTAAGCCAAGATGGGCAAAAAATAATTGCTCTCCTGGAAACTTTGAAAAAAAAGCCTAAACAAGAGCAAATCTTGTTGAAATATCTTTCCTTTATTCCACCGAATGCCAACTCTCAACAACACGCCGAAGGCATCTTCAAAAGCCAGCTAATTACACCCGAGCTCTCTCTTCTTGCCTACAAAAACTTGCTCAAAGGAGGCATTTTAGAAGAATTTGAAGTAATCATCTCGCGATTGGAGACTGCCGAAACTAATTTCAATGCCGAGCTGCCTTGCCTGACTTCAAGCCAACAAGAGGCGCTCCAGAAAATTCTTGCTCAATGGCAAGAAAAACAAACTGTGTTGCTCCACGGGGTTACGGGATCGGGAAAAACTGAGATTTACATTCACTTAATAGAACAAATATTGCAGTCAGGCGCTCAAGCCCTGCTGCTTTTGCCAGAGATAGCCCTGACGACGCAAATCGTAATGCGGTTGCAAAAGGTTTTCGGCGATAGATTGGGCGTGTATCACTCCCGCTTTTCTGATCATGAACGAGTAGAAACTTGGCTAGGGGTGCTCTACGGCAAGTTGGACGTGGTGGTAGGAGTTCGTTCTGCTATTTTTTTGCCTTTTAGCCACTTGGGCGTCATCATTGTCGATGAAGAACACGATGCTTCTTACAAGCAAGAAGAGCCTGCGCCGCGTTATCATGCTCGCGATGCAGCTTTGATATTGGCGCAAAGGCATGGGGCAAAAGTGCTCTTGGGAACTGCTACCCCTTCTATGGAAAGTTTCTACCATGCTGCTATCAAGCGATATGGTTATGTCAGTCTTCGGCAGCGCTATCAACAGGTGCCATTGCCATCGGTGGAGTTTGTCAATATTCGCCATGAGTCACGAGCAAAACGCATGCTAGGCGAATTGGCACCTAAGACGATTCAAGCCATTAAAGAAGCTTTGCAAGCTCGCCAGCAAGTGATCTTATTCCAAAATCGCCGAGGGTATGCCCCTCGCCTTGTTTGTCAGAGGTGTAATTGGGTGCCTCGTTGCCAACATTGCGATGTTAGCCTTACTTTCCACTTGTACGATTACCAGTTGCGTTGTCATTATTGTGGTTATGAAGAAAATCTGCCTCTGGCTTGCACTCAATGCCATTCTAAAGACCTTGCCAAGGTGGGATACGGAACGGAAAAAATAGAAGATACTGTTAAGTCGCTTTTTCCAGAAGCCGTAGTACAGCGCTTGGACTTAGATACTACCAGAAGAAAGCACGCGTTGCGGCAAATAATAGAGGATTTTAGTGCCCGAAAAATTGATATTCTCGTAGGTACACAAATGGTAACCAAAGGCTTGGATTTTGACCACGTTTCTTTGGTAGTAGTGTTTGATATTGACCGCGCATTGCACTATCCTGATTTTCGAGCTCATGAGCGAGTTTTTCAGGCACTTACTCAAGTGGCAGGGCGGGCTGGTAGGAGAAACGTGCCTGGTAGAGTTATCATTCAAACTGCAGACCCGCACCATCCCGTACTAGAGTACGTAGCCACTCACCGATTTGAAGATTTTTACAAAAATGAGCTTCCTCATCGGCAACAATTTCGCTATCCTCCTTTTACGAGGTTGGTAGAGATATCCCTCAAAGGCGAAAAAGAGGATTATGTAGAAACTATGGCAATCCAGCTAGCGGACCAACTTCGCGTTAGGTTAGGCAGTGAGAAGATTCTAGGACCGCAAGCTCCCCTTGTAGAAAAAGTCCGCGATTTGCACATAAGAAATATCCTCATTAAGCTTGAGCGCGAAAGTGCCTTACTTAAAGCAGCTAAAGAACAACTGCTTGCAGCTACTGAGCAGATTGCGCAAGGCAAAACCTTTGGCAAAGGGCGAGTTATTATCAATGTAGACCCCGTCTGAGAAAGCAAGTTGAACAAAACAAGCGCGTAACCTCCTCAATACACTTTTACTTGAAAAATAAAGTCTTGAAGTGTTTTTAACTGCACAGTGCGCTTTTTACCAGCAAGGCGGCTTTGTTTGGGTAGCTCTATGATAGTATTTACCTTGTCAGGAAGGCTATCTTTGAGCAGTTTCCAAATGACTGAAGATTTGAGGGCAAATGCAACCCCCTCTGCGCCAGTTAATTTTCCAGACACAAGGCCAATAATATTGCCATTTTCATCAAAAACAGGGCTTCCGCTGTTGCCTGGATTCACTGGAATAGAAATTTGGTATGCAGTAGAATCCCCTTCAAAGCCCGTGGGTGAGCTAATGTTGCCTTCGCCGTATACTAAGTCGTTTTTGGGATAGGCAAGCGTGAAAATTTCTTCACCTAAATCCATAGATTCTTTTTTGAAAGTGTATGGAATCTTGCCAAAATCTTTAAAAGTACCATCAGTAACTTTCAGAATGGCAAGGTCAGTAGTGGGATTGGTGAAAACGACCTCGGCTTTGTACCGCATGCCAGATCGAGTAGCTGACTCAATGAAGATAGAATCAGCCTGGGCTACCAAGTGATAGCTAGTAATCAAATATCCTTTGGTAGAGGTAGCAAAGCCCGTTCCTTCGAAGCGTTGGCGTCCTGCACGTGGAAAAGCGCGCTTGAGAGTGTCTTTTGCACTTTTGATATCGCGCTTGATTTGGTCAAGCTCTCGGTGGAGCAGTTGAAGGCTGTTTCGTTGGCTGCGCTCTATGTTCTTCAAATACCCTAAAGTAAACAGGGTGCTTAGTGCTGTCACGATGGCTACACTGGCAGCTACCGCCACTGTAGGTAAATACTTGCCAAAGTACTTGCGCCACTTTTGTCGGTTTTTATACACTCGGAGGGCTTCTTGCTGCTGTAGCGGGTCAATTTCTGCATGGAAAAGTTCAAGTTGCTCTTTGAGTTGCCGACGTTTTTTGAGCAACTCAAAACTGTGGCGTATGTGCTGGTACTCTTTTACTTGCTCAGCTAGAACGGGGTCATTCTCTAATTGGTTTTGAAAAACAAGACATTCTGCTGGCTCCATGTTGCCCTCTGTATAACGCTCTATTTTTTCCCACCATTCCATAGGCACTCTGTCTTCATTTTCTTTCCCCCATAATTCGCTTTAAACGAGTCAAACACTTGTACTTTTGGTTTTTGGCGTTGTCGGCGTTGGTATAGCCCATTTTTTCTGCAATTTCCGCCATAGACATGTTGTGAAGGTAGTAATCTTCAAGGATAGTGCGGCAAGGCTCCCCCAGCTTTTGCAAGGCTGCTTCTAGCATTTTAATTCGGATTTCGTTTTCAATGCTTGCACTATCTTCAACAAAAGGGATAAATTCTTCTACATCTTTGATGCTTACATTTGCTTTTTTTGCCTGCAAACGCTTAAGCCAGTGGTTGCGGCAAACGGAGTAAAGAAAAGTTTTGATGCTACAGCGCAGTTGAAAATCAGGGCGTTGTAGGCTTTCGTAAAGGATGATGAAAGCTTCTTGGTAAACGTCTTTGGCTTCCTGTTCGGTGCCGTTGTTCATCACTACCAAGTGAAGCGCCATAGGGAAATAAAGCCTATATAAGCGCCCCATCACTGCCTCGTCCTGCTGGCGAAGTGCTTTAATATACGCCTCTTCGTTGAGCAAGGCAGTCTTTTTCATGGCTGCTATCATTAATACGGATAAGTCAGGCAAAGTAACCCTCAAAGGAAAAAATTTTTTGTAATTTTGTCTAAAGCAATTAGCAGATGGACCTACGCCGCGCTAAGCACACGCAAATAGTAAAGCAAAAAGCTGCCGAGCTAGGTTTTGATTTTTGTGGCATTTCACAAGCTGAGTTTTTGGAAGAAGAAGCCCCGCGTCTGGAAAGGTGGCTCCACCAAGGCATGCATGGCAAGATGAGTTACATGGAAAACCACTTCGACAAGCGATTGGATCCCCGTTTGCTCGTTCCTGGAGCCAAATCCGTCATCTCCCTGCTTTACAATTATTATCCTTCTAAAACAATTCTCTACCGCGATGAAGATCTGAAAATATCCAAGTACGCCTACGGTCAGGACTACCATTTTGTCATCAAAGAGAAGCTCAAGCTCCTCCTCCACCAACTCCAGGAAGAAATCGGTGCTATTGAGGCAAGGGTTTTTGTCGATTCTGCTCCAGTGATGGAAAAGGCCTGGGCGGTGCGCAGCGGGTTGGGATGGCTAGGCAAGCATACCAATGTAATTAATCGCCAAATGGGCAGTTTTTTTTTCCTTGCTGAAATTATTTCCGACCTAGACCTTGAGCCCGATGGTCCTATCAAGGATTATTGCGGTACTTGCACCCGTTGCATAGAGGCTTGTCCTACCGAGGCTATTGTAGAGCCTTATGTAGTAGATGCCAGTCGGTGCATTTCTTATCTTACCATCGAGCTGAAGGAGAATATACCCGAGGAATTTGCTGGCAAAATGGAGAACTGGATATTTGGTTGCGACATTTGCCAAGATGTTTGCCCTTGGAATCGCTTTGCCAAACCTCACAAAGAGCCAGCCTTTGCCCCTGATCCTCAACTGGAAAATATGAAAAAATCCGATTGGATAGAACTGACTGAGGAAGTTTTTGGGCAGTTGTTTAAAAAATCTGCTGTCAAGCGTGCTAAATTTGCAGGATTAAAGCGCAACATAGCCTTTGCGACCTTGACGCCTGCATCGGTACAAGAATCCATTTCCCAGATAAACGCTGAAAGCTATTAAATCTCACCCATAGCGATGAAACCTTTCTTTGCCATTTCCCAAAAAAATTTACAGATGCTTTTCCTTGCCTTGGGTTTGGCTTATTTGCATCGGCATGGTTATGGGCAGGACATTCGAATAGAAGTACCGCGCACTGAAATTGCCATAGATGAATTTTTGCAAATTAAAGTTTCAGTAGTGGGTGAAAAAATTAGTAGCCACAGCGCTTTTCCTAGCATTAGGGGCTTTGCCAAAGCTGAAATTTCCTCTGGAGAGCAGCAAGTAATACTCAACGGCAAGCTAGTACAGGTAACGCACTTGGCTCAAAGTTATCGTCCCCAAAGAGAAGGAACTCACAACATTCCTCCTTTTTCGATGACTATCAACGGCAAACAGGTGCAATTTGAAGGAATGACTATTCAAGTGACCAAAGTAGCTGCAGCGCGCAACTTTTGGACTGCTCCCGATCTAGAACCCGATGTAACAGTCCCCCGCGAGGATGTATTTCTCCATGTTTCTGCCTCTGGGAAAGAAGTCTATGTAGGAGAAGGAGTGAACGTTGCAATTTCTTTTTACGCCTTGCAAAACAGCCCTTTTTTATTGCGCTTTCCCGACGATTTGGCACAAAAATTAGCAGCTGCTGTCAAAAAACTCAAGCCAGAAAATAGCTGGGAAGAAAATTTCAACATAGGTGGGCAAATAATGCCTGAATTTGTCAAAATTAACGGTAAGGAATACCAAAGGTACAAAATTTATCAAGCTACCTATTACATTCCCACCGCGGGAGAAGTTGAGTTGCCCGCCATTACGTTGCCCCTTGTGAGAATTCGCCCTGGAAACTATGGAAGGGAAGAGGTGCGCAACTATGCTTCTAAGCCCTTGAAAATAAAAGTAAAACCATTGCCTCCCCATCCTTTGGTGGAAAAAATAGCAGTGGGACGTTTTAAGCTGGAAGAAAAAATTAGCAAACCACATCTCCAAACAGGGCAAAGCACCAGTTTTGAATTTCAAATTACGGGAGAAGGCAACGTTGCTTTTTTGCGCGAGCCCGACATACGCCATACCCCGCACTTGGAAATTTATCCACCCAACGTACAACAACAAATTCAACATGCTTATGACCGCGTTACAGGCAGTAAAAAATTTACTTACCTAATCATTCCTAAAGAACCAGGCACTTACCCCCTTGCCAATTTCTTTCAATGGATTTTTTTTAACTTGGACAAATCAAATTACGATACCCTCAAGCCTAAAACTATTCTTCAGGCAGAAGGAGAAAGCCTTGCGGACAAGGCTATTGACAATATCAGTGGCAGCGCCTTTTACGACTACCTTTATACAATGGACAACCAGCTATATCGACTAGATAGTGCCGATTGGTGGAAAACAGCCCTGACCTTTTTGCTAGGCATTTCGGCTTTAGTAACAATGGTGTTGGCTGTTGTCAATTTAAAACGCCGCTAACAGCGTGGGCTTGTAGTACCTAAACGTGCCTTGAGAGCCATGAGAATTCAGTACAATGCACCAGTAGTGCTCACTTTTGCATTTATATGCACTTTTCTGGTAGTGCTGCAAAATATGGGTGTGGATTTCATGCCACTTTTTAGCGTAAGTGGAAGTATGGACCTGACCAACCCCCTGGATTTCTTTCGGCTTTTTTCTCATGTGCTAGGACATGCAGGGTGGGATCACTTGCTAAATAACTTAACCTTCATTTTACTGCTAGGTCCCATATTGGAGGAAAAATACGGCTCTTCAAGTTTGTTGCTAATGATGTTTATTACTGCTTTAGTAACAGGGGTGCTGAATGTATTTTTCTTTTCCACAGGACTGCTGGGAGCCAGCGGCATCGTTTTTATGATGATTTTGCTTAGCTCTATTGTCAACCTCCAACGAGGACGCATCCCGATGACCTTTTTACTGGTAGTGGTATTGTTTTTAGGTCGAGAACTGGTGAACATGTTTGAACAAAACAACATTTCTGAATTTGCTCACATCATTGGCGGTATCTGTGGAGCGGTATTTGGTTTTAACTTTCGCCGTAAAACGGCTTATTAAATGGCAGATCCTGCTTTTTGGGAAGGGAAACTACTAGCGTTTATCTCTCAAAATGAACTTTTTACAACAGAAAGTCGCCTATTGCTTGCCGTCAGTGGCGGGTTGGACTCCATGGCCATGGCAACTATGCTGCATCGGCTGGGCTATTCCATTGCCTTGGCACACGTCAATTACCAACTAAGAGGTCGAGAATCTGAAGCAGATGAGCGCTTTGTGCGTCAATGGGCAGAAAAACATGCTGTCAAGTGTTTTGTGCAACGGTTTGAAACTCAACCAATAGCCGCAAGATGGAAAAAAGGAATCCAAGAAACTGCCCGAAAGTTGCGCTACCAGTGGTTTGATGAAATAGTCAATCAACATCAATTTTCTCACTTGCTCACGGCTCACCATTTGGATGACGCTTTGGAAACAGTCCTATACCGACTTGCTAAAGGAAGTAGCAGCCTTGGCTTAAGAGGCATCGCCGTCAAGCAGGGGCGGGTAGTGCGCCCCATGTTAGCCTTTACGCGCAAGGAGTTGCTAAACTACGCCCAAGCAATCGGTTTGCAATGGCGAGAAGATAGCTCTAATGCCTCCGACAAATATGCTCGCAATTTTATACGCCATCGCGTAATACCTGCTCTGAAACGAGTTAATCCTTCATTGGTCGAAAATTTCGCCTATACATATCAGCGCTTGCACGATGCGGCAGCATGGTTGGAAAGTTCGCTAAAGGAGGCGGCGCGCCGATGCGTTCAACCTCGCAATGGATTGATTTACTTACCCTTGGCTCAGTTGAAATCCTTGCCCTCTGCGCGGCTATTTCTAGACGCCTACTTGAAGAAATTCGGTTTTAATTACAAAACTATTGTCTCTATAGCTGCACATATATCCACCCCTTGCAGCGGAAAGCAGTTCTTTTCTGCTACTCACTGCCTTACTTTTGACAGGAAAGCATTGATTATCAGTCGGCTGCAAGAGGAACCGACAACAGAAGTGCTATTGCCTGATTTCGGAACGCATCAAATTGACAAGCAGCAGGCGATAGTAGTGGAAAAAATAGATGCGGGAAAAGGTTTTGGGAATGAGTCCTCTTTTTCTGTCCAAGTAAATTTACAAGCCTTGCGCTTTCCTTTGAAAGTGCGCCCTTGGCAGCCTGGCGACCGCATGCAGCCTTTAGGCATGAAAGGCAGCAAAAAAATCAGCGATTTACTGATTGATTTAAAAGTTCCCGTGCCAGTAAAAAAGCGCGTTCGCCTGCTTTGCAACGCTGAAGGACAAGTTTTGTGGCTGATTGGCTACCGCCTCTCAGAACTTTGCCGCTGCCATGAGAGCGATTTTCCAAGGGCAAGAATAACCCTTGTGCAACAGCAGGAAGCAAAATAAATTAAAAGCGAAGGAGTTGCTTACCTCATTGCTTCAAAGATTATTTGCATTATCACGCCGCATATCCAGCCGCCATAAGTGCCCAGACCGTAACCTATTACCGCTAGCAGTACTCCTACAGAAGCCAAAGCGGGATGAAAAGCCGAAGCTACAATAGGAGCCGATGCCGCTCCACCTATGTTCGCCTGACTGCCTACCGCTACAAAGAAAAACGGCGCTTTAATAAGCCATGCTACCAGCAAGGTAAACCCCGCATGAAATAGCATCCATACGACTCCACCTAAAAAAAGCACAGGATAGGCAACAATCGCAGCAATGTCCATTTGCATACCGATGGCAGCCACTAGAAAGTAAACAAAAATGCTTCCCATTTGAGAGGCGCCTACTCCTTCCAATTGGCGAGCAGGTTGCCAAAAAGAAAGCCCTAACCCAATAGTGGTAGCAATTAGCACTACCCAAAAAAAGCTAGAAATGATAGAGTCCAGATAAATGGCTTTGAGCCAGTCTTCATGCGTTTGTAGAGCAGGTACCATCACGCCTGCCAATAAATGGGCAATGGCTGCGCTGCCGAAGCCTGTAGCTAGTACCAGCATCGTTTCGGGCAGAGTAGGTTTTCTTTGCACCCTTGCTTGATAAGCCTCAATGCGCTTTTGAACCTGTTGGATAGCGCTGGTATCAGCCTGTAGCCATGCATCTATTTTCTGAGAGCGGGCTGCTCCGTAAAGCAGTACCCCAGTCCACAGATTGGCTACCAGTACATCTACGGCAATCATGTTGGAAAATAGCTTATCGCTTGCTCCAAAGACTTCTTTCATAGCGGCTTGATTGGCTCCGCCGCCTATCCAACTGCCTGCAATAGTAGCCATGCCGCGCCAGACTTCCTCTGCTCCAGTGATTGTTAGGAGATGGTCGTCGATTGAGAGCACTACTGCCAGTGCTACAGGTCCGCCGAGCACTACACCTATCGTTCCAGCCAAGAAAACGAGCAGCACCTTAGGACCCAGTTTGGCAATGGCAGGAAAATCCATGCTAATGGTCAGCAAAACCAGCGAGGCAGGAAGCAAATAGCGCGAAGCCACTTTGTATAAACCTGAAGCCTGACCAGAAATCAACCCAAACGTATTCAACAAAGAAGGAATGAAATAGCACAATAGTAAACTGGGCACTATGCCGTAAAATCTTTTCCAAAAACGGCTTTGTAAACTTGAGGTGTAAGTAATACAAGCAAGTACTACTACCAGTAAGCCCAAAACGATGGCGTCATCGGCAATAAGAGGTGTTTTCATATTGACAAATTTGGTCGCAAAAAGCAATAAATTGGCTAAGTTTACAAGCCAAAAAGCGAACGGTTCAAACTAACCTAAAAGATATGCGATATCTCAACGAATATTCTTTTGCGGGCAAAAAAGCCCTTGTGCGTGTAGATTTTAACGTTCCTTTGGATGAGAACTATCAAATAACTGACGATACGCGCATTAGAGCAGCCATCCCTACTATCAAAAAAATTCTCAACGACTGGGGAAGTGCGATTTTAATGTCGCACCTTGGCAGACCTAAGGGCGGATATGAGGAAAAGTACTCCCTGAAACACCTAGTAGGCAGTTTGAGCCAATTGCTGGGTGTGCCTGTGCACTTTGCCAATGACTGCATCGGGCAAGAGGCTTTTCAGAAAGCAGCTAATTTGCGCGCTGGTGAAGTGCTTTTGTTAGAAAATCTTAGATTTTACAAGGAAGAAGAAAAAGGCGATGTAGATTTTGCAGAGAAACTTTCTAAACTGGCTGATGTATATGTCAACGATGCTTTTGGAACGGCTCACCGCGCCCATGCTTCCACTACTATCGTAGCCCGATTTTTTGACGACAGAATTTGCGGTTATTTAATGGAAGCAGAACTCAAAAACGCTCAAAAGGTAATGGAAAATCCCCAAAAGCCTTTTACAGCCATTATGGGAGGAGCAAAAATTTCCGACAAAATCCTAATCATTGAGCATCTGCTTGACAAGGTGGATAATTTGCTCATCGGTGGTGGTATGGCTTATACTTTTTTCAAAGCAGCGGGCGGTGAAATTGGAAATTCTCTTTGCGAAGAAGATAAATTGCATCTGGCTGTAGAGCTGGTTAAAAAAGCAAAAGAAAAAGGAGTAAGGTTGATGTTACCCGTAGATAGCGTAGTAGCAGACGCCTTTAGCAATGATGCCTCTGAGCATATTGTAAACAGCATGGAGATTGCTCCAGGATGGATGGGATTGGACATCGGACCGCAAGCCCGCCACGAATATGCACAAGTGATAAAACAGTCCAAAACTATTCTTTGGAATGGACCCATGGGCGTTTTTGAGTTTAGCAATTTTGCACGTGGAACTATAGAAATCGCTGAAGCAGTGGTAGAAGCTACTAAAAACGGCGCTTATTCCCTCATTGGCGGTGGCGACTCTGCTGCAGCTATTAACCAACTCGGCTATGCTGACCAAGTATCTTATGTCTCTACTGGCGGTGGTGCTTTGCTTGAGTTAATGGAAGGAAAAGTATTGCCTGGAGTAAAAGCACTGGAGTAGTTTTTCGCAATGAAAAACAAAAAGTTTCTCGCCATGATAGCACTGCTTGCAGGGTTATTATTCCTTACCAGTGCTCTTTACAGCCTTAATAATGAGGGTTCAACAGGCATGATTTACCTCGTTCTTGCAGTGGTTGCTCTGGTCAGTAGTTTTTTGTTCAACAGGCAAAGCTAGCAAGGCAGTCATTGTTTACCGAGAAAAGCATTTTAAAAATAACTTAGAAGCGCAGGGCATTTAGGGACAAAGTCATTCCAGCCGTAGCGGGCAAGTGCCAAAAGATGAGAAGCAGTTTTTTGCGCTTGCCCCGGTGGCAACTTTTCTAAACACGGGCATGTTTTAAATGAGTAGAGAAAATTAGTTTTGCGCGTGCCTGCCAATGCGGGTATTACTCATAAGGTAATAAATCGCAAAACCAAAAGCTGCTGCAAAGGTTCCCTTGTTGGTATTGCCTAAGCACTGTTTGACCGACAACAAATTTGACGGGATTGCAAAACAGTGGTCCATCGTAGCAAAAAGTGTGAAACTCTCCATTTTCGCCACAAACATCTACATTTTTCGGCAATTCTTTGACAAAATTTTTGTCAATTACTCTACCCACGAAAGATTTATCCAACAAGGAAGCGTTAGCACAAACGACGATGGCTTTAAAACCAAGATTGAGAAAATGCTCAATTAACTGAAAAGTATTTTTTCCCCACAAAGGAAAGATGGCTTCTATGCTCAACGGTTGCAAGAGTTGTTCTCTGTATTGCCGCAGGTCTTGTAAAAAAATATCGCCAAAGGCAAGGCGAGAGAATCCCAGCGTTTTCAAGTAAGTGAGTTGTTCTCTGAAAGCTTGCTCATACTGGAGGTTGGTGGGGTTTTCTGGCAAGTTTATCAGATGCAGAGGAATGCCGAGGGATAGCGCCTGCTGGTACAAGAGTTCCTGCCTGACCCCGTGCATAGTAATTCGATGGCAATGAGCATTGATGCAAGTGAGCAAGCCTTCTACTTCTAGCTGTTGTTTCTTGAGCAAGTATAAAGCAAGCGCTGAATCCTTGCCGCCGCTCCAACTGAGCAAAATTTTTTCCATAAAAGCGATTGGATTACCAGCCAGTAATATCTAAACCCTCCAGAAGTTGAATGTAAAATCTAATGCCTTCGGCTATTTCGTCTAGGTAGATGTATTCATCGGCTGTGTGGGAACGCGCTGAGTCTCCTGGACCTACTTTAAGGGTAGTAAACGGCATGAGAGCTTGGTCGGAAGTAGTAGGAGAAGCAAAGGTACTCCTGCCTAATTGAATGCCTCTTTGCACTATCGGGTGATGAGGAGAAATACCCGACGCATTAAGACGAAAAGAACGCGGTTGCACTTGGCATGTTACGTGCTGGCGGATAATTTCTAATATTTCCTCATTGCGATATACGTCTGTAGTGCGGACATCTACCGTAAAAGTACAAATATCGGGTATTACGTTGTGTTGGCTGCCTGCATTGATGATAGTAACCGTCATTTTTACTGGTCCAAGCAAAGGTGAGATTTTGGGAAACTGATAAGTCCTAAACCATTGAATGTCTTCCATGGCTTTGTAGATGGCATTTTCCCCTTCGTTGCGAGCTGCGTGTCCTGCTTTACCTCTGGCAATGCAATCCAGTACCATAAGTCCTTTTTCTGCAATGGCAAGCTGGGTGCGCGTAGGTTCGCCTACAATGCCTAAGTCAATTTTTCCTAAATGCGGCAGAAGCATTTCGATTCCTCCACTGCCGCTAATTTCTTCCTCAGCGGTGGCGGCTAGTAGTAAGTTAAAAGTTTGTTTTTCAGGGTGTAGTAAAAAAAATCGGTTAAAGTATACAAAAGTAGCGATGAGAGCTACTAAAGCGCCTCCTGCATCGTTGCTTCCCAAGCCGTATAGCTTGCCATCTTTTTCTATGGGTTCGAAGGGATTGAGGGTATAACCTGCATTAGGTCTTACAGTGTCGTGATGGGAATTGAGCAGGATCACAGGCAAGCCCTCCTTCCAACTTTCCGACTTGCACCAAACATTATTAGCCAAACGGTGCACTTGTAAACCATACTTGTTGAGAAACTCGGCAATTAAAGTAGCGGTTTGGTCTTCTTCTTTGCTAAAAGAAGGAATGGCAATGAGTTGTTTGAGCAAGGCAATTGCCTGGCAGGTCAATGCATCTAAATTCAGGTCATTTGCCATAATAATAGCAAAAATAACAATAGCTATTTTGGGGTAAAAGAAGGCAAATCAGCAAGATTGTCAAAGGCAGCCTTAAGAGTTTGTCGATTTGTTCACATGGAGCTTGGCAAAAGTTAATTGTTTGTTAATTCTTTAAATCAGTGTGCTAAGCTGCTTTTAGCCATCAGTTGGGAGCGAAGGGCATATGGCTTATAGGTACTTATCAATACAAAAACACAACAAAGTCTTACAAAAAAATGCTCAAGCCTTATTGCTGCACAATTTTGCATTAGTCGATGTACTACCGCTTGCTAGGTGGTCCATTTTTTACTTTTTTGCCAGCCTCTTTGATAAAAAACAACACGCTCTAAAACTTTTTCGCTGGCTTGCTGTTTGAAAATTCAATTCAAATTATTACTTTCGGCTTAGATAGTTGAGATGTAAGAATCGTTGTTTGTGTTGAGCCTTTTAGCTGTATTTGTTCAACAGTTCTCAACCATCCAACAGAACTCTAACAAACAACTAACACTATCAACCATGAGACAGCTCAAGATTAGCAAACAGATTACTAATCGTGAAAGTCAGTCGCTTGATAAGTACTTGCAAGAAATTGGCAAAGTGGAACTACTGGATCCCGAAGAGGAGGTAGAGCTTGCCAGGCGAATTAAACAAAACGATGCTCAAGCACTGGAGCGACTCACTAAGGCTAACTTGAGGTTCGTAGTTTCCGTAGCTAAACAGTACCAAAATCAAGGGCTTTCTTTGGGAGATTTAATTAACGAAGGCAATCTTGGTCTAATCAAAGCGGCTCAACGATTTGATGAAACTCGCGGTTTCAAGTTCATTTCTTACGCTGTGTGGTGGATTCGCCAATCTATTCTGCAGGCTTTAGCAGAACATGCCCGCATTGTTCGCTTGCCGCTGAACCGCGTAGGTTCGCTCAACAAAATTGCTAAAACTTTTTCGGAGCTGGAGCAAAAATTTGAACGCGAGCCTTCTCCAGAAGAAATTGCCGAAGTAATGGATATGCCACTGGAAGAAATCACAGAAACCATTAAAGTTTCTGGGCGGCACGTTTCGGTAGATGCTCCATTGAAACAAGATGAAGAAAATACTTTGCTTGACGTGATAGACAGCGGCGAATCTCAACGACCCGATGTATCGTTGATGAATGATTCTTTGCGCAAAGAAGTGCAACGAGCTCTTTCCACCCTCACTCCTCGCGAGGCAGATATCATTACGCTTTACTTTGGTCTCAATGGCGAAAACGCTCTGACTTTAGAAGAAATCGGCGAAAAATTTGACCTGACCCGTGAGCGCGTTCGCCAAATCAAAGAAAAAGCAATCCGACGCCTGCGCCATACTTATCGCTGCAAAACTTTGAAAACTTACCTGGGATAATCACGCATTGGCTTGGCTAATGTAAACCTTCAACACCTGAAGGTTCTTTGAACTGTTCAGGTGTGCATTAATTCTATACAATGGCTGTCAACTGCACTGCATTCTTGTGGAAAAAGACTATTTTGCGCTTTGTAAACTTTTCACATCCAATGAAAAACGAAGAATTAGAAAACGATCAACAAATTAACATAGAACTTCCCGAACACCTTGCTGAAGGCATTTACGTCAATTTAGCCATGATTGCTCACTCGCCAACGGAATTTGTGATAGATTTTATTAGTGTGCTGCCTGGCATGCCTAAAGCAAAAGTGCGCTCCCGAATTGTTACCTCCCCTGAACACGCCAAGCGCCTACTTTTAGCCTTGAAAGATAACATTGAAAAATACGAAGCCAATTTTGGCAAAATCAAAGTAGGGGAGGAACCTATCCGCTTTCCAATGAACTTTGGTGGCACCATGGGCGAGGCATAGGTATATGGCAGTGCAATCCTTTGCTTTTGAATGGTGTACAGAAGACGGGATTACTCTGCAAGGGCATTGTTGGATTCCTCCACAAGCCAAGGCGCTGGTGGCTTTGGTGCATGGCTTTGGAGAACATCTAGGGCGATATGAACACGTGGCTAATTTTTTAAACCAGCACTACTACGGGCTCATCGGCTTTGACCAGCGCGGCCATGGACGTTCGCAAGGGCGGCGAGGACATATCGTTTCCTATGATGATTTGTTGGAAAATATACGAGAAATGTTAGCCCTTGCAATCGATAAATTTGACAACCTTCCCCTCTTCCTTTACGGGCATAGCATGGGCGGAAATTTGGTAGCTAATTACCTAATTAGATATCAACCCGCTTATTTAAAAGGTGCAATTATTACCAGTCCTTGGCTGAGGCTGACTCGAGCTCCTTCGTTTTTCTTGCAAGCAGCCGTTCAGCTGGTTTACTGGCTATTTCCTCAGGCAAGTTTTGCTGCGCAAATTAACCCTCAACACCTGAGCAAGGATATTGCCATCCAGCGGTTATATGCCACCGATCCCCTTGTGGTGCGGCGCATGTCGGTAAGCATGTTCACGGAGGTAAATCGAGCAGGTCAATTTGCCATTGCTCATGCTGAAAAAATTAACCTTCCGCTGCTGCTAATGCACGGAAATGACGATCAAATTACCAGTGTGCAGGCTACTGAAGAGTTTGCAAAGCGCTTAAGTAGCTCCAAACTCACTACTTACTACTGGGAAAACATGCGGCACGAGTTGCATAACGAAATTGAAAAAGAAAAACCTTTAAAGGCAATAACTTCTTGGCTTGAGCAGCAAGTGCAATCAGTGAATTAGATACCAGTACTGCCATAGCCTCCAGCTCCGCGTTCAGTGGAGGAAAGTTCTTCTACTACGCGCCAAGTAATGCGCTCATGCCGAGCAACGACCATTTGAGCGATTCTGTCGCCGTTTTGCACTGTAAAAGGCTGGTTGCCCAAATTGATCAGCAGGACTTGAATTTCTCCGCGAAAATCGGCGTCAATAGTACCAGGAGCATTGACTATGCTAATGCCGTACTTGAGCGCTAATCCGCTACGAGGGCGAATTTGTGCTTCATAACCCGGCGGCAGTTCGATAAGCAAGCCTGTAGGAATGAGCGCCCTTTCAAAGGGAGCAAGCGTTACTGGGGCTTGTAAATGCGCACAAATGTCCATGCCTGCCGAAAGAGGAGTTTGATAAGTCGGCAGCGGATTGCCAGAGCGATTGATAATTTTGATTTCCATTGCGTTGCTAAGTATTGCAAATTTTGCTTGTTCTCTCAACTAATAAGCGAAAAATTAGCGCCGTGAATTATTTTTCGCCAATTGAGAAAAGTTGTGGAGAAAATTACTTGAGAAGATGTTGCCAAAGTAGACCTGCGCGTAGGAACAATTATTGCTGCAGAGGATTTTTCCAAAGCGCGCAAGCCAGCTTACAAACTACAAATTGATTTTGGCAAGCTGGGCACTTGCAAAAGTTCAGCACAAATTACTCGCTGCTATACAAAAGAGGAACTCATCGGCAGGCAAATTATTGCTGTGGTAAATTTTCCGCCTGAGTAAATTGCCGATTTTATGTCCGAGTGCTTAGAATTGGGACTGGTGGATGGAATAGGCGGTGTAATTTACTGAAGTCCGACTTTCCCGCTGCCAATGGGCAGAAAATAGCATAAAGCTGTAATTTTACGCATCAAAAAAACTAGTTACATATGCCAGGTGCAGAACTCATCGGCGCTGAAGAGCGCAAAGAAATTAACGACGTACTAGAAACAGGTATCTTATTCCGCTATAACCACGAGCAGCAACGCAAGGGACATTGGAAAGCAAAAACTTTCGAAGAAGAACTTGCAAAGTTCACAGGGGCTCGTTATGCTCTTATGTGCTCCAGTGGCACTACAGCGGTAGCCCTTTGCATGGCAGCTTGTGGCATCGGCTATGGTGATGAAGTAATAGTGCCTCCCTTTACTTACATTGCCACTATAGAAGGCGTGCTTCTGGCAGGAGCCCTGCCCAAATTTGTGGATATAGACGAAACTCTGTGCCTTAATCCTGAAGCGTTGCAGGCAGCCATTACTCCCCGCACAAAAGCAGTGGTCTTGGTGCACATGTGTGGTGCAATGGCACAAGTAGATAAAATTGCACAGATTTGTCAGCGGCATAACCTGATTTTAATTGAAGACACTGCCCAAGCCTTAGGCGCTTCCTTTAAAGGAAAAATGCTAGGTACATTTGGCAAAATGGGCGCTTTCTCTTTCGACTTTTTCAAAATCATTACAGCAGGGGAGGGAGGAGCTATCATTACCGACGATCAACAATTGTATTTAAACGCCGAAATGTTTAGCGACCATGGGCATGACCATATTGGCGATAATCGCGGCATGGAAGGGCACCCCGTGCTAGGAACTAATTTCCGCATCAGCGAGCTGCATGCTGCAGTAGGTCTAGCCCAGTTGCGCAAGATTGACTACATTCTCACTCAACAGCGAAAGCACAAAAAGAAACTCAAGGAAACTCTTGCCCAATTTCCTGAAATCACTTTCCGCTACTTGCCAGACCCCGAAGGCGATTCGGCAACTTTTCTTTCTTTCTTTTTACCTAACGAAGAAATTGCTCGCCGTACAGTGAAAGCACTCGCTGAAAATGGGGTTAGTGGTGTGCAGTACTGGTACGATAACCATTTTCACTACATCCGAAATTGGGAGCACCTGCGAGGCATGAAAACTTTGTTTAAAATTCCTGCTCAAGTGCTTCCCTGTCCACAAGATTATGCCACTGTAGCGTTTCCTGCCAGCGATGCAATCATGCAAAGGCTTACTTCCCTTTTAATACGCGTTACTTGGACAGAAGAGGAACTTGAAGCCCTTTGCCAAAAAATCACTAAAGCCCTTAGCAAAGTACTGGCAAAACAATTTGTTTAGCAGCAGTGTAAAGAAGTTATTGAGCCCAAGCGTGCTTGCTATTTATGTACTCCCCTTACCGCCAAATCTTTAACCGGCAATTTAGCCAAGAGCAATATCAAGCCTTGCTTGCTGAAGTAAATTCAGCATTTGGTTTTGAAGTAACGTTTAAAATTTGTGAAACCCCTGTTTTTATTCCACCAACGTTAAAAGAACGCTTAGTAGAGGCAGGCGAAGAAATTTGGAGACAAATTAACAGTGAAAGCTATCAAAAGGAAATCAATGGCGCTGTGCCAGCCGAATTATTTGTGCCCAACGAAACAGCACAGCCCTTGTTTGCAGTCCTTGACTTTGCTATCTGCCGAGCTGAAAACGGTGAGCTTATGCCACAATTGATTGAACTACAGGGGTTTCCTTCTCTGTTTGCCTTTCAGCACTTCATTGCAGGCATGTACCGCAAACATTATGGCTTACCTGAACAACTCACACATTTTTTCCCGACAGAGCTTCAAAACGACGAAAATATTTACATAGAGAAGCTGCGCCGCGCTATTGTAGCCGATTTTGATCCTAAAAATGTCATTTTGTTGGAAATTAAGCCAGAAGAACAAAAAACCCGAATTGATTTTGCTTGCACAGAGCACTTTCTGGGAGTGCGTCCCGTATGCATAACAGCACTCGGCAAGCAAGGACGCAAACTTTATTACTATCATCAAGGAGAGCGCATTTGGGTAGAACGAATTTACAACCGAATCATTTTCGATGAACTGCATCGCTATCCCGACTTACCTTTGCGCTTCAGCCTTACTGAGGACCTTGAAGTCAGTTGGGCAGGACATCCGAATTGGTTTTTTAAAATTAGCAAGTTTACCCTGCCGTTTTTGAAAGGTCGTTTCGTTCCTCCCACTTTCTTTCTTCATCAAATAGACCCCATTCCAGACGACTTGGAAAACTACGTCCTCAAGCCGCTCTTCTCCTTTGCTGGAACAGGAGTAAAATTTGACCTTACCCGTGCTGACATAGATTCCATCCCCGAACATGAGCGCCATCGATACATTTTAATGCGCAAGGTAAATTACCAGCCAGTAGTAGAAACATTGGATATTCCTGCTAAAGCCGAAGTGAGATTGTTGTACGTGAACAACGGTCAAAAGATGGAGCTACTTACTAACCTCATCCGACTTAGCAAAGGCAAAATGATGGGAGTGGATTTCAACAAAGGTCAGAGTTGGGTAGGGGGAACTATTGGTTTTATGGAAAAATAGTCTTGAGGTGTCTTTCATTGCTTGGTTTTGCTGGAACTCTGTTGGGCTCTTTCTAACAACAAGCGCACATGACCGGCTGCGGGATTAATTTGCAGGGCTCGTCGAAAACATTCAGCGGCTTGGTGGTAATCCCCCAATAAAGCAAGTGTTCTTCCGTAGTGTTCCCAAGTAATGGGGTCTTCTCCATCCAGCTCAACAGCCTTTTGAAAGTAAGGCAATGCCTGTTGTAAAAGAAAAGGATTAGCTTCGCGCTGAGCTTTTTTGAACAACTCCAATGCCATGGTGCTGTGAAGTAAGTAACTCTGAGGAGAATTTTGCAAATCAGTTTGTGCTATTGTCAAGTTATCCTTCCAAGCACGGTTGCGCATTATGGTTTTCAACGATAAAATAATTATCAAAAAAGTAATTAAACCGCGCACTAATTTGTAGCCTTGCATTGCAAGTTGATGCAATCCATATCCACCTGCCAGACAAACGCCAATAGTGGGAATGAGTAAAAAACGTTCGCTCAAAGCTGCAGTGTAGTAGTAGAACATGAAAAAATTGCTAAACATTGCCAAAGTAATCAGATAGAAAGCAATGGCAAACCCAAGAGGATGCCGTGGGGGCAAGTAACGATACAAGCCATAAAGCAACACTGCATAAGTCAAAAGAGATAACAGACTTTTCCAGTGCCAAAAGGGCAACAAGGGCAAATCATTGTAGAAATAGCTACAAGTAAGCGTGTGAGGAACTATCGATAACTGCAAATATTTGCCCAGCACGTAAAGTTTGGTACCTAGAGCAGTTGTCCAAGAATTGGCTAATAGAATAGGATTATTCCAATAGTCGGGTTTGGGTGGAGGAGGCACTGCTGCCACAATTTGAGCTCGCCAACTCCATACAAGAGTAAAAACTGCTATAAATGACAGACTTAAAAGTAACAACTTCTTCCCCTGCTGTTGCAGTGAAGACTCTGCAAGGAAGTAATAACCAGCCAGTGGAAAAATAAAAATCCATGCAATCAAACTTTCTTTGCAAAGTAAAGCCAGCCCATAATATACCAGAGCCATAGAAAGCCATTGCCAGCGCGAGCTACTTAACCAACGAAAGAGCATTAAAAGAGATAGAAGCCCTAAAAGCAAAGCCATCAATTCATCGCGGTTTTTCAAATTCACTATGCTTTCAGTGTGTACAGGATGAGCAGTAAACAGCAAAGCAGCGCAAAAGACCATCAAGCCCTGTGCAGGAAATAACCTGCGCAATACATGCCATAGTAATACGCATACCAGAGCATAAATTAAAGTATTGACAATATGGCTTACATCTGGGCGTAGTTCGCCAGCAAGGGCATATTCTACAGCAAAAGTAGCATGTGCTAACGGGCGATAGCTATTGACACTTTCATAGCCGTCATAACCAAACCAAAGTGTATGGCGAAACATCTCTGGTATGCCTTTCCAACCCATCTGGACAAATCGGTTTGCCGAAATAGTAGCCACATCATCTAAAGCGTAACTATGGTTCCATGTATTGGCATAAAGCAGTATAGCAAGCGAGCCAACACATACTGCTTGAACACGGGTAGTGAAATGCATGAGGAATGTTTGTAAATAATATGCGAAAATACAGGTTTATGAAAAACAAAAATCCGCCGGGCGGTTTGCTCGGCGGACTGCTTTCCTTCAAATCAATCTTACTCTTTCACCAACTTCTCTACCCATACA
>JANWWZ010000015.1 GCA_025057115.1 Bernardetiaceae bacterium | reverse complement strand
ATGGCGAATCGTTCATCAGCCAATTGTAAAGTTTAGGTGCCATCATGGCTAATTTTTGCAACAGTACAAAGTTGGCAACCATGCGGGTTTGCAGGCTGATGCCGTTGGCATCGTGCCAGTGTTGCAGGAACTCGGCTTTGAGAGCTGCCACGTCCACGTTGGAAGGGCATTCGGCTTTGCAGCCCTTACAAGAGAGGCACAAGTCCATCACCTCATAAATTTCGGGATGGTTGAATGGGTCTTTTTTATTGACTGGACGTGTCAATAATTCCCGCAAAATGTTGGCGCGGGCGCGGGTGGTATCTTTTTCTGAGCGGGTAGCCATGTAGCTGGGGCACATGGTTCCGCCCGAAAGGTGCGACTTGCGGCAGTCGCCTGAGCCGTTGCACTGTTCAGCGTGTCGCAAGATGCCGCCCGATGCACTGAAATCCAGTGTGGTGGGGTAGTCGGGGGTAGGCTGGTTGGGCTGATAGCGCAGGGATTGGTTCATCGGCGGGGTGTCCACAATTTTGTTGGGGTTGAAAATGCCTTTGGGGTCCCAAGTTTGTTTGACCTGCCGGAACATTTCGTAGCAGCGCTGCCCGACCATTTGAGGAATGAACTCGCCGCGCAAGCGCCCATCACCGTGTTCACCTGACAATGAGCCGTTGTATTTTTTGACAAGTGTAGCAATTTCTTGGGCAATAGTTCGAAATAATTGATTGCCTTCTTCAGTTTTTAGGTTAATAATAGGGCGCAAGTGGAGTTCTCCTGAACCTGCATGGGCGTAGTGTACGCTGTAGAGATTATATTTTTTCAAAATGTCATTAAACTCGGCAATGTATGCAGGCAAATCTTCTACTGATACGGCAGTATCTTCAATAACTGCTACTGGCTTTGCATCGCCTGGCAAGTTGGATAACAATCCAAGACCTGCTTTTCGCAAATTCCAAACTTTTTTGACATCTGCTCCCATTACTATGGGATAGTGATAGCCTAAGCCGTTAGCTTTTAAATCTTCAATGAGTTTATTGGCAGCGTGGTAAATTTCTTCAACCTTTTCCTTAGTAAATTCAACAATCAAAATTGCTTGGGGGTCTCCTTTTACAAAAAAGCGATTTTGCCGCTGCTCTATGTTAGCCTTAGTGCATTCCAATACATAGTGGTCTATCAACTCACTGGCGCTGGGGCGATGTTGTACGGCAATGATATTCGCCTGCAAAGCTTCGCTAATGCTGTTGCAGTGGATACATACCAAAGCTATGTTTTCTGGAGGACGAGGTACTAAATTTAGCTTGGCTTCAGTAATTAAGGCAAGGGTGCCTTCTGAGCCTGCGATGAGTTTGCAAAAATTAAACGCAGGTGGTGTACCGTTTTGGTGGGGGTAGGGTCCAAAAACGCGGTATTCTTCTGAAGAACTAAAAGGCTCAGTTTCAAGCAACAAGTCCAGTGCGTAGCCCGTGTTGCGCCGTTCTATCGAGGCTTTGGGAAAGTGTTGGCGAATCAGTTGTTTGTTTTCTGGATTGGAAAGAAGAGCGCGGATTTGGCTGTAAATAGCAGCTTCGAGCTTACTTGCTACACCAATGCCTTCAGCCTTGTGATTGAATTCCGCTACGCTTAAAGGTTTGAAAACGACTTCACTGCCATCGGAGAGCAATGCTTTTACTTCGATCAAATGGTCGCGGGTGCTGCCGTAAACAATCGAATTTGCCCCACAAGAGTTGTTGCCAATCATTCCGCCGATCATGGCGCGGTTGGCAGTGGAAGTTTCAGGAGCGAAAAACAATCCATAAGGCTTTAAAGCAAGATTTAACTCGTCGCGAACAACTCCAGGTTGCAGGCGAACCCAACGCTCTTGAGGGTTAATTTCTAAAATTTGATTAAAATACTTGGAAATATCCACTACGATTCCGCTGCCTACTACCTGCCCTGCTAGAGAAGTACCTGCTGTGCGCGGAATCAGCGAAGTATTAAACCGATGAGCAAACGCGATGAGTTGTTTTAAATCCTGCACTGTTTTGGGCACGGCCACCGCTAAGGGAAGCTCTCTATAAACAGAGGCATCTGTTGCATACAAAATGCGCGTTGCAAGGTCTGTATGGAGTTCGCCTTGTAAATTTTTTTTTAATTGCTCAAGAGCCTTTATCATGTACTAAGAGCTAACGTTTAGGGGCGGAAATTAGTCCTTTTTTGGTAGTTTTGAATAAAGAAACAAAAGCAACCCAATGCGCATTTCCGAACAGACCATTCACCGAATTAAAGAGGCTGCACAAATAGAAGAAGTGATAGGAGAGTTCGTGACGTTGAAGCGCCGCGGAGCTAACTTTTGGGCTTGCTGTCCCTTTCACCAAGAAAAAACACCTTCTTTTTCTGTTTCTCCTTCTAAAGGAATTTACAAGTGCTTCGGTTGTGGAGCCGCAGGCGATGCGGTGAAGTTTCTCATGGAGTTAGAAGGAATGAGTTATTCAGAAGCCTTGCTGTACTTAGCAAAAAAATACCACATTCAAGTAGAGGAAGAAAAATTTGACAAGGAACACTATCGAGAAAGTAACACACAACGCGAATCGCTGTTGATCGTGCTCAATTTTGCAAAAAATTTTTTTGTCAAGCAGTTAAATCAATCGCCAGAAGGTCAATCCGTTGGCTGGAACTATTTGAAAGAGCGCGGCGTGGGCATTCAAGCAGCTCAAACCTTTGAACTGGGTTATAGCCCTGCAAATTGGCAGGCGTTACAGCAAGCGGCTATAAAACAACAGTTTAGCTTAGAGCTGCTAGAAAAAAGTGGCTTAGTGGTGGCAAAAGAACAAGAAGAAAAAAAACAGTTCTACGACCGTTTTCGCGGGCGAATTATTTTTCCCATTCACGACCTTGTAGGTAGAGTAATTGCCTTCGGAGCGCGAGCATTAAAGGCGGAAGAAAAACCCAAGTACCTCAACTCCCCTGAAATTGAAGGCATCTACCACAAAAGTGACTCCCTCTACGGCATTTTCCAGGCAAAACAAGCTATTCGGCAAGCAGATAATTGCTATCTAACGGAGGGATACTTAGACGTGATAGCCATGCATCAGGCGGGAATTCCCAACGTAGTAGCTTCCTCTGGCACTTCGCTCACAGAAGGACAAATCAAACTCATTAAGCGCTTTACTGAAAACGTCACTGTTATATACGATGGCGATGCAGCAGGCATTAAAGCTTCTTTGCGAGGTATTGACATGCTGCTTGAAGAAGGGTTGAATGTGCGGGCTATACTCATGCCATCAGGAGAAGACCCCGATAGCTTTATTCGAAAGCAAGGCAGCCAAGCATTCAAAGATTTTTTACAGCAGCACACGAAGGACTTTATTACTTTCAAGGCGCAAATTTTGTTGTCTGAGGCAGGCAATGACCCTATCAAAAAAGCAAGCGCTACTGGCGAAATTGCCCTCAGTATTGCCAAAATCCCCAATGCCATCAAAAGGGAGATATTTGCGCGGCAATGCGCTGCTGTGTTGCAAATCAGCGAACCTACTATTTTCGCCGAAGTAAACCGATGGCTTTGGGAACTATCTCAACAGAAAAAGCATCAAAGCGTTGCCAGTGATAGATCCCCTATTTCAGGAGGTATGCCGCCTCTGCAACAGCAGGAAAGTACTTCTGAGGAATCTGAAATTTTCCAACAACACATATCAGCTATTGTAAACTGCCACGAAGCGGAGTGCTTGCGACTGTTGCTCAAATACGGAGGACATCTTCTCACAGAGGGAATACCATTGTGGCAATACTTACTTCAGGAAATTGAAGACATCGAATTTCACACCCCAGTTTATCGGCAAATATTAGAAATGTACAAACAAGCAGCCATGCAGGGCCCTTTGCCAGATGAGCGCTATTTTGTCGATAATGGTTCGCCAGAGATAGCCACAGTGGTTGGGCAACTTACGCAGGAGCGATATGAAGCCAGCCCGAATTGGCAATGCATGCACGAGATTTATATCCCCCGCGAAACTGACAAATTACCTACAGCAGTGTATGAAACTGTCCTTCGGCTCAAGAAAGGTTTTATAGAACAATTAGAAGCGGAAGTATTTGCCGAGCTTAGAAGAGCTGAAAAGGCAGGAGATGAAAAAAGTATTCTGCAGCAGCTGAAGGTATACCATCACTTAGCTCAGCAAAGAATGGCTATTGCAAAGGAATTGGGCAATGTGATTTCACCGCGGAAAAAAGAGACAGTCTAAGCTTTGATTGTTGCAAGGTGAGGGCGAGTAAGTGGCAGAGAAGTTAATCTTCTTGGAGCAAATCAGGTCGGCGGGCGCGAGTTCGCTCTATGGATTGTTGCAGTCGCCATTCTGCAATTTTTGCTTCATGACCGCTGAGCAAAATCTCTGGCACTTTCCAACCTTCAAAGTCTGCTGGGCGGGTATAAACAGGCGGGGCGAGTAGGTTGTCTTGAAATGAATCAGTAAGAGCAGAAGTTTCATCGGAAAGCACTCCAGGAACCAGCCTCACAATGGCATCCGTTACTACAGCAGCGGCTAGCTCGCCTCCAGAAATGACGTAATCGCCGATGGAAATTTCTAAAGTAACGAAGTGCTCGCGCACGCGGTGATCAACACCCTTGTAATGTCCGCAAAGGATTATGAGATTTTCTAGCAGCGAAAGGCGGTTCGCCATGCGTTGGTGAAAAGTTTGTCCGTCAGGAGTCATGTAAATAATTTCGTCATAGTGGCGCTCGGCTTGCAGTTTGCGTATGCACTTGGCAATGGGCTCGATCATAAGCACCATGCCTGCACCGCCTCCAAAGGGATAATCATCTATCTGTCGAGCTTTGCCAGTAGCATAATCGCGAAGGTCGTGGACAATAATTTCTACCAGTCCTTTGTTCTGGGCTCGTTTGACGATGGACTGGTTGAGAAAACTATCCAACATGTTAGGCAATCCAGTGATAATGTCAATTCTCATCGCAGCCCTAAGGTTGCAAATAAACCTCCACTAGTCCTTCAGGAAGCCGCGTGTACATTGTGCGGGCTTGGTGATCTACTCTAAGAATAAATACGTCGTTGACGGGAATCATTATTTCCACTCCATTGTGATCGACGGCAATCAGGTCTTGCACTTGAAGGGTATAAACTAATTTGATTTTGCCAAGAATGCCTTTTGTTTCATCGTGCACTTGGTAGCCGATAATGTCGTGGTAGTAGAACTGTCCTTCTTCTAAAGGGGGCAACTGGCTAAGGGGCAAGTACAAAGTTTTGCCTTTTAGCAAATTAGCTTGCTCTACCGTGTCTATGCCATCTAACTTGATGATAATTTTTTTGTCCATGAACTCAAGCCATTCTACTTCATAGGGCACGAGATTATCCTTGATGTCAACAAAGACCATCTTGAGGTCTTCATAGGGAGTTAGGTCATCCACATCGAAGACCGCTACTAATTCACCATCAAGCCCGTAAGGTTTGGTTAAGTACCCTAGTTCAAAGCAATCAGATTTGTTCATAGCTATACCTGGTGAAAAACCCTTAGGAGAAACATCCTAAGGGTTGGCAAAGTAGGAAAAAGGTAGCTACTTAGTTTCTTCTGGCACGGCTTGCTTTTGGCGAATGGCTTCAGCGCGTGCTTCTTTAATTTTGGTTTCTGCGGCAAGTTGCAATTTCTTTGCAGCCTCTTTGCTGGCTTGCAGTTGTTCTTTTTTAGCTTCAATTTTAGCTTGTTTTGCAGCTAGCCATTCGTTGAAACGGGCATCGGCTTGTTCTTGTGTGATGGCTCCTTTCATCACACCTACTTGCAAATGCTTGCGCAGCAGAACGCCTTTTTCCGAGAGCAAATTGCGAGCCGTATCTGTAGGTTGGGCACCACACATGAGCCAGTATAAAGCGCGCTCAGCATTTACCTCCACTGTAGCAGGGTCAGTGTTGGGGTTATAAATGCCAATTTTTTCAATAAACCGACCATCGCGCGGCGCACGGGAATCTGCTACCACTATGTCGTACATCGCCAACTTTTTGCGACCACGACGCGCTAAACGAATTTTTACTGCCATTGGATAACTTTGTTTATCCCTAACAGAACACGTCTGTAGGATTTCAACGGCAAAGTTAACTAAAAAGAGCACTTATTGACAAGGTATGCCCCGACAAACTCCCCTTAGAACTTGGCTGGCACAAATAGGAGCAGCCTTTGTACTGGCATGGATAATTGATCTCTTTGTTGCTGAAATAGTCTTTTTGCGCGATGAAACCATGTGGCCCTCGTTGGTGAAGGGCGATTTGATAATCATTAGCAAATTGCACTACGGTCCGCGCACTCCAGCTACTTTGCTAAAAATTCCATTGACTGAACCTTTCATAGGTAAAAACCTGCCTACTTTTATAGAAAAGCCTCAATTGCCAGTGATTCGCTTGTGGGGGTTAGATGCCATTCGGCGCGGTGATGTAATTTGTTTTAACCATCCTCGAAAACCTGAGCACCTTCCAGCAGACTTACGCAATAAATTGATAAGTAGATGCGTAGGTCTTCCTGGGGACTCCGTGAGAATTCATTTTTTTAATCTAGCTCACTATCAGGAAGATACTGTACAACGCAGTTATTTATACCTCTGCTGGGTCGGGCAGAAAAATTATCAAGCAAAAGAATGTCTTCAGCAAGCCGGAGCTCATATCTATACTCTCCATTCCCCTTACAAACTCATTGCTACTCCCGAGCAGATAAAGCAACTCGTGCAACTTTGCAAACCAGATTCGGTAACCAAAGCTGTTACTCCCAAAGGAAGGGAGAGCGAAACTACTTTTCCCTTTTCACCGCTTTTCGACTGGAACAAGTCCTTCTTAGGTCCTTTGTGGGTACCGCGCAAAGGAGTAACCATTCCTATGAACGATAGCACCATTGCTTTGTACGATTGGCTTATGGAGTACGAACAAGGGGAAAAGATTCAATTTTCTGGCAATGCTTATAGTAGCAAGCAAGTTAGGCGCAAGGCGTTTCTCAATAGCCAGCCTATTGATCATTATACTTTTCAGGAAAACTATTACTTTGTACTCAACGACAACCGCTCTCGCTCTGACGCAGACTCGCGCATTTTTGGATTAGTACCTGAACGACTCATTATTGGCAAGGCATGGAGGGTGCTGGCTTGTGTAAATAACGGCATTGAGCCCGACCGCTTTTTTTTGAGAGTGCAATAACTTAAAAAGTAACGAACTTCTCCTTTGCCAAAAAATGGTAGATCTCTTCTACGGAAAGGCGATCATTGAGGTGTGTCGAGTACTTTAACTCTCTTATAATTAGTTTTTCATCCAGCAGGAATTCAGCAGGCATAGTACTAAATGACTCGCCATCAACCATATAATGCACAGGTAGCTTGTTTAACTTAGCTTTAATGGCTGTTTGAATGAAGCTAGTCAAGTGGCTATATACTGATTTGGCGAAAGATTCTTCTAATCCGTAAATTTTGTACCACACTTTTTCTGGGTCGGAGATAATAGGGATCGGCATCACTCCTTTGTGGAAACTACTTGCAAGAATTGTTTTTGGTTTGGACTCAAAGAAGAAAATCATTTGCAAGTTTTTCGCCGCTAGCTCCTCTTTGTGTTTCATAAGGGTATGCACGCGCAAGTTACAAAAAGGACATCCTGCGTGTCTAAAAAAGCCAATCAAAGTTCGTTTGCCTTCGTAATTGGAAAGATCTACTAAGCGCCCAAAGACATCCATCAGCCGAAAACGCGGTGCAGAAACATTCAGTGAAAGACGCATGTGAAAAAACGCAACGCTGTGCCAAGTTAAAAATTGATTGCATTCATTCAAATATATAACCTTGTAAAATCGTTGGTTTCAGTTTTTTGGTAAATTGAAGAGCATGAATTTTATTCGTTTTTAACGCACAAAAGCAACTGAAAATGAAGTGGAAAGTATGCGGTTTAAAAGACCCCGACAACATAGCCCTTGTGCTAGAAGGGGTTCAACCTGATTATATCGGGTTGATATTTTATCCTCACTCACCGCGTTTTGTGGGCAACCTATCGCCTAAGTGCTTGCCCAATTTTCCAGAGCAGACAAAAAAAGTAGGTGTTTTCGTCAATCAGTCAGTAGAAGAAATTTATCGACTTGCGCAAGAATATGGCTTAGATTTGCTCCAACTGCACGGCAAGGAATCTCCCAAGTTTTGCGACACTATCCGAAATAAAGTTCGATTGCCCATTATTAAGGCTTTTTCCGTAGGCAATGAGTTTGATTTTTCCTGGTTGCAAGAGTATGAGGTAGATTTTTTTCTCTTTGACGCAGCAGGAAAAAACTATGGAGGAAACGGAATCTCATTTGACTGGCAAGTCTTGCAATACTACTACTTAAGCCAACCATTTTTCCTCAGTGGTGGCATTGGGCTAGAGCAGGTGCCTTTGCTTAGTAGTTTGCATTTTCCTTCTTTGCATGCCATCGATGTAAATAGCCGCTTTGAAATTTCTCCTGGCTTCAAAGATCCTTTGCTGCTAAAAAAATTTAGCCATGAATTAGAAAAAATTCGCACCGCTCCTCAAAATCAGAGGTAGTGGAGCAAATATGAGAGACCGAATTGCTATTCTTTTGGCATGATTTTAAATAAATTGACGGAAATTAATTTTTTCGGAAGGTTATTTTCCACATGCCGCGCAAATCTCCTTGCTGGTATTCAACGGCTTTGTCTTGCGGATATTTTTCTCGAATAACAGCCAATGTAGCAGGGGCAATATCAGAGGTGGGATTGCCATGGCATTGCAAGCAAGTAGGCATGCCTATCACAATAGGCTTGTAGTAAATTACTTGGTCTGAGGTAGTTACTAAACGTGGTTCTGGTAGTTTGCCCATAGCTTTGGTAGCGTGAAATTCTGCCAAAATAGTGCTGTCATTGGCATCGGGTCTATCAGCTGGATTGCGGTAGCGATCAGAAAGGCGTTGAATGGTGCATTGATATTGCCTAGAAAGAGAGTCGGCAAGGGATAAGGCATGTAGGTTGCAAAAATTTATTGCCTCAACAGTTCCTTTTTGGCTAAGGACTTTCATTAGGGCTCCTAAAAATGTTTTTTGAGCAATGTTAGTGATAGAGTCCCCCAAGGCTTGGTAATTTATTGGGGTGCTGTTTTGCTTTTCTTCTTGCTTTGTAGAGGTAGCACACGCCCAGACGAATGCAACTAGTGCTAGCAGTAAAAGACTTCTTTTCATAGCGGTTTTTTTTTTGCGAGTTAGCAAGTTTAAAAGCTTTGATAAAGAGTGCGCGCCATAATACTGCGTCCTAAGGTGATTTCATCAGCATACTCTAGCTGACCACCTATTGGAATGCCACGGGCTAAAGTAGTAATTTTCACAGGGAAATTTTTTAGTTTTTTAGATAGGTAAAAGGCAGTGGTATCGCCTTCCATAGTAGCGCTGATTGCAAAAATGACCTCTTTAATTTCTCCTTGCGCTACGCGGTGCAAGAGGGTTTCTATGTGCAAGTGATCGGGTCCAATGCCTTCAATAGGTGATATAATTCCGCCTAGTACGTGGTATAAACCTTTGTATTGTCCCGTACTTTCAATAGCCAAAACATCGAGGGGTTGTTCCACAATGCATAGCAAACTACCGTCGCGGGTGCTATCAGCACATATACTGCAAAGCGCATTTTCTGAAATGTGATGACATTGCTGGCAGTACGAAGTTTGTGTGCGCAATTGCACCAGCGCTTCTGCTAGTTGGATAGTATAGTTTTCCTCCTGTTTGAGCAAATGCATAACCAGCCGTAGCGCAGTTTTATTACCAATGCCTGGTAATTTAGCAATTTGCGCTACGGCGTTTTCTACCAATCGAGAAGGGTAGTTCATCGGTCAGTTAAATACGATTGCGGCTCCTATACCGCGCTCCGTGATGGCATCGCGCATAGGGCGTAGCTCTTTAAAACTTCCGTACTTTACCGTACACTTGCCTTTGTAATGAATAATTAAGGTGCATTGCTCTGCTTGTTCAGGGGTGTGATGGCATACTTCTATCAGCGTTTGAATGACAAAGTCAAACGTGTTGACATCGTCATTAAACACCACCAGTTCGCAGGTATCAGACCGAAGGTCTTCTATTTCATCAATTGGCGTTACTTCAACTAAACCATCCTCGCGATGCTGCATTGTCAAATGCTCGAGTTTTATCCCACACAAATTTAAAAAAACTTTACCACTTGTTTGACATATTGCTTTTCTATTATATTTGCAACTGCCACCAATGTTAATAAAATATGAAAATGAAGTACTTCTATGAAAGGTTGTCTCACGTTAGCCTAATCCCGCCTGCACCGCCTTGTTAGGCTATACTACGCAATATCATTTCTAAGTTAAAACCGTTGCGTTGCCTTATCTGGGGACTTGTTCGGCAAGTTCTACGCTCCTTTTACTCTATTATCCTCACTCATCTAACAAACCACAAATTCACATGAACATGAGAATGAAAACCAACCTTAAAGCAGTCGTAACACTACTGCTGTATGTACTAGGAACTAGTGTGCTTTATGCACAAACCCGCACTATAAAGGGAAAGGTCATTTCTGGTGAAGATGACAATCCCTTGCCTGGTGTGAATATAACACTAAAAGGTACTAATACTGGAACCATTACTGATGCAGAAGGCAACTTCAGTATTAGTGTTTCGGGAGATAATCCTGTGTTGGTGTTCTCTTACGTAGGTTTTGTAACTCAAGAAGTAAGTGTAGCTGATAAGGACAATGTTGAAATTCGGCTCGCAGTGGATGTGAAAGCACTCTCAGAAGTAGTGGTGATCGGCTACGGGGAGCAGAAAAAACGAGATGTAACAGGAGCTATGACTTCAGTGAAATCTAAGGACTTTAATCCTGGTGCCATTGTCTCCCCTGAGCAACTTTTGCAGGGTCGAGCTCCTGGAGTTGTAATTACAGCAGCCAATGGCGATCCTGGTGCTAATCCAACAGTGCGCATTCGCGGCGGAACCTCTATCAATGCCAGTAATTTACCGCTATACGTAATTGACGGCGTACCTATCGACAATATTACTATTACGCCGGGAGGAGCCAACTTAGGAGCCGCACCTCCGCGCAACCCGCTTAATACCATCAACCCCAACGATATAGAGTCAATTGATATTCTCAAAGATGCTTCGGCAGCAGCTATTTATGGCTCACGCGGTGCCAATGGAGTAATTATTATTACTACCAAAAAAGGCAAAGAAGGTCGTGCCGTGCTTAATTACGATACATATGTAGGGTTTAACACGCCCGCTAAATACTTGCCTTTACTTACAGCAGATGAATACCGCCAGTTTGTAAGGTCTAACAATCTCAACAACGATTTAGGAAATGCTAATACCAACTGGCAGCGTGAAGTACTCCGCACAGCGCTGGTACATAGCCATGACCTTTCATTTGGAGGCGGAACAGCAAAAACTCAGTACCGTGCCTCGGTAAACTACTTCAGGCAAGATGGCATGGTAATTAATTCAGGGATGACCCGCGTAACAGGTCGCATTAACGTGAATCACAAGGCTATCAACGATAAATTAGCCTTAGAACTTCAATTGTTGGGTTCGCAGGTAGCTGAACAGCTAGTGCCTTATTCTGCCACAGGCGGCTACGAAGGAGGCTTGTTCACTAACGTAATGAAGATGAACCCAACTTATCCAGTGCGAAAGCCAGATGGTACTTTCTTTGAGTACCCTTCTCTTTCCATTCGCAATCCCGTTGCTTTAGCCACTCAATTGAGCGACAACGTTGTCAATGATAGGATTTTAGCTAATCTTGGAGCCACTTATGAACTCCTGCCAGGATTAAAGGCTCGTGTAGCAGTAAGCGCAGATCGAAACTTAGCAACGCGCAAAATTTACGTGCCGCGAGCTAACCCTGCAGGAGCGCCCTTTGGTGGTGAAGCAGCCATCCGCCAAAATGACTTCGGATTTGAACGTTTTGAATCATATTTCTCCTATCAAAAAACTCTTGCTGACAAACACAATTTAAACGTAATTGCTGGTTACGACTACCAAGTATTTAACCGCGAAGGCTTTGGTGCTGCTGGTCGCGACTTTATTACGGATGCTTTCGGTCCTCATAATTTAGGAGCAGGTAACTCTAACGTGCTGACTGGCATTCCTCCCTTCTCTTTCAAAGAAAGAAGCAAATTAATTTCTTTTTATACGCGAGCTAATTACGACTTCTCTGGAAAGTACTTATTTACTTTCACTTTCAGGCGTGACGGCTCCTCCCGATTCGGTGCTAATAACAAATGGGGCAATTTCCCTTCGGGCTCCATTGCATGGCGAATTTCGGAAGAAAGCTTCATGAAGGATATTGATATACTCACCGATTTAAAAATTCGCACAAGCTACGGCATTACAGGTAGCCAAGAAATTGGTAATCTGCGTTCCTTGACTATCTTCAATGCAGATCCTGGGCTGCGAGCCGTCATTGGCGGTATTCCTCAAACAGGGGTAGCTCTTACCCAAAATCCTAACCCTGATTTGAAATGGGAGCAAACTGCCCAGTTAAATGTTGGCGTAGATTACAGCTTCTTTAATAATCGCCTCAATGGTAGCATTGACTACTTTGTTAAGCGAACTACTGATTTGCTACTAGAATTTGCCGTACCTCAACCTGCAGTAGTGCCTACTATTCTGGGCAACGCGGGAGAAGTGCAAAACAAAGGCATTGAGTTTTTAGGCAATTACACCGTAGTAGATAAGAGCGATTTCCGCTGGGAAGTTTCTGCTAACTTTGCTTACATTCAAAATAAAGTAATCAACCTTGCTGGTAGCGCTGATTCCATTTTCCGTGCTTTTGCCTCCGGAGCTGGTCAGTCTGGAGTAACTACCCAAGTAATTGCGCCAGGACTACCAGCAAATGTTTGGTACGGTCCTGCGCTGTTGCGCGTAGAAAACGGGGTGCAAATTTTAGGACCGCGTCAAGTATTGGGCAACCCCAACCCGCGATTTACTTACGGCATTAACAATAGCTTCCGCTACAAAAACTTTGACTTTAGTTTCTTCTTGCAAGGTATTCAGGGCATGGAAGTGTTTAACAATACCGCTTTAGAATACACAGTGAAAAACAACGTGTTTACTAATATCAACATGCTACGCCCTGCCCTGACAGATGGCACTAACCTACAAGAAACCCCTAAGTTCTCTAGCCGTTGGATTGAAGATGGTTCCTTCTTGCGACTGCAAAACGCAAGTATTGCTTATAATTTCAACGTTAGCAAGGTAAAGTGGCTAAGCAATTTGCGCGTCTATATTACTGGGCAAAATCTGTTCTTGATTACCAAGTACAGCGGTCTTGATCCTGAAGTGTCTGCAGCATTCTTGGGTTATGATTACGCCAATTATCCACGCGCTCGCACTGTATTGTTTGGCTTGAATGTTGGATTTTAATGCCAATGCCCCTGTCGGGAGTTGTTCCCCGATAGGGAGCGTTTAACACTTGCAAACCTAAACATTTTCCTTCTACAAGAAATTAGTACTCAAAACTCATATTCATATGAAAATGAAAGGCAATTTGACAAAGTACTTTGTAGCCAGTATGCTAGCCTGCTCGGTGTTGGTGTACTCTGGCTGTACAAATTTAGAGGAAGAAGTTTTCAGCCAAATTGTGCCTGAGAAATTCTTCCAAAACGATGCGCAGGCTCTTTCCACTCTCATTCCTATTTATGCGCAATTGCGTTCTTATTTGTGGAATTATTACAACATTTCACAGCACACCTCTGATGAGACAATGGTACCCCAACGAGGAGGAGACTGGGGTGATGGCGGTCGCTGGATGCAGTTACATACTCATACATGGGATAAAACCCATCCAGATATCAATGGCGCTTGGGTGGATGCCTATACGGGTATTGCACGAGCAAATGTGTTTTTAGATAACCTGCAACGCTCTTCCGTAAATGAAAACTTGAAAAGAGCTTTTGCAGCAGAAGCCAGATTTCTTAGAGCTTATTTTTACTACCAACTCATGGACTTCTTTGGGGGTGTGCCCATTGTAACTACTCCCACTGTGGATCGCAACAATCCTCCAGCGCGCAATACTCGCCAAGAGGTATTTAACTTTATCGAAAAAGAGCTGCGCGAGTCTATTCCCGACCTGCCACTTACTGCTACCGGACCCAACTATGGACGAGCTACCAAAGGTGCTGCCCATGCCCTACTGGCAAGAATGTACTTAAATGCAGTAGTATTTACGGGTACTCCTCGCTGGCAAGATTGCATTGCCGCGTGTGATGCAATTATCAACAGCAATGTGTATCAGTTAGCACCTAACTACTTTGATAACTTCAAGGTGGATAACCATACCTCACCAGAAGGCATTTTCGTCATTGGCAATGTCAATCAAAGTGGGTTAGGGCTTACTTTTACCATGCGCAATTTCCATTACAACCAATTGCCGCAATCGCCTTGGAATGGCTTCTGTACCATTGCTGAGTATATCGACCAATTTAACGAGCCTGGAGACATCCGCCGCAACATTTTGCAGGAAGGACGTGCAACTCACCTTCTGACTGGTCAGCCTGTATTTGACCGCAGTGGTAACCCATTGATTTTCACTCGCGAAGTGCCACTAGTAAACGCTTCCGAAGGAGCAGGAGTGCGCATTTTAAAATGGCAAATTGACCCTAACCAAAATGGGGGAGATGCTGGCAATGACTACTTTATCTTCCGCTATGCGGATGTGTTGCTCATGAAAGCCGAAGCGATTAATGAGCTAAGCGGTCCTACAGCGGAGGCAGTTAATTTGGTTAACCAAGTGCGGAATCGTTCTATTAATCCGCCTCGTCCTTTGTCACCAGCTAATTTTACTCGTGATACCTTCCGCGCCCAAATCTTGCGCGAAAGAGCAGTAGAGTTAGGCTGGGAAGCTACGCGTCGCACTGACTTAATTCGCCATAATCGCTTTAACGATCCATGGACTAATAAGCCAGCAAGTCAACCTTTCCGCAGGTTGTTCCCTATTCCACAGGCACAAATTGATGCTAATCCTCGTTTGACCCAGAATCCGGGTTATTAATCTATCCAATCTGGATTGAGTAAAAATGCCCCTTTCTCAGCCAAGTGAAGGGGCATTAATTTTTGATTGCTGCCTGTGGTTTATTTTAATAGGTGTTCCTTGTTGAAATAACCTGCGTTTTGTTCAATAAAAAAATCCCTGCTGGTACTTCCCGCAGGGATTTAACTGAATCAATCCTGGTATCAATCCACTACAAAGCGAGCCGCACACCGAATGGCATCTACTTGTAAAATATACATGCCTTTTGCTAGGTGTTTAACTACCTCTATCTGCCACTGATTTCTACCTTGCACAATTTCAACATTTTGGCGCCATATGAGCCTACCAGTCAAATCGTAAATGCTCAACGTAGAACGCTCAGCGTAAGGAGCCTGCAAATTGGCTTTCAACTCATAACCACTTGTTGGGTTGGGATATACCTCTAACGAAAATACCTCCTTAGAAGCTACCACTAAATCTACTATCGGACTGAACTTATAGCTTCCATCTACATCTACTTGACGAAGGCGATAGTAATTGACCCCTGTCAATGGGCGTGGGTCAATAAATTGGTAGTGCTGTTGTGCGCGGCTGAAGCCTTTAGCTGTTACTCTACCCAGTGGTTCGAAATCTTTGCCATTAGCGGAGCGTTGCACCTCAAAATAGGCTGCTTCTTTTTCCCAAGAAGTAGTCCAACTAATCAATCCTTGCCCTTCAGGTGTAAGCTCAGCTTTTAGAGAGACTAACTCTACAGGCAAAGGCTGCAAAGGTTCGTCTAAATCAGTGGAAATGGTCCAGGGGCTGAATAGATTTTGGCGCGAAGGAGTTTCCACTCTCCCTGCTGATAGAGTACCATATAAGTTGCCACCGCGATTTTCCCAACAAGAGCCGTTGTAACGCGCTACGTAAAGATTGGAGAACAATTTAATGTCGCTAGCGTTAGGAGCGGGGCTTTCCCAGTAAAGAGCTACTTTAGCCTGCACCGTTCCGCCAGTATTGCGGTCAAGAGTCCAGTGTTCTACATAACTCACGTGGTCGAGTTGGGGCGCAAGGGAGTTAGGACCAGGAGGACACATGAACGCATTGCCGTTGGGATAAGGGTTATTAGTGAAATACTCTGCTGTGAAATGATCTGAAGCACCTGCATTAATAAGGTCAGTGACTGAGATGCGAGCCCAGCGGTTGCCACGTCCAGTAGGGAATACAAAATTTTGATTATTGCCCACAAATCGCCGAATGGGACCTTCTACAAAGCTCTGCGGGTTGCCGTCGTTGCAAATAGTTCCAACGGGCAGGAATAGCATATTAGTAGCGCTGGAAATCACTTTTCCAGTAGTGAGTTGCAAACGGTTTTGGATAGTCAGAGGCTGGGTAAGAGTGAGAGTAGAAGCCAGACCTCCTACCTTTTCTACAAAGACGCGGTGCAAGTGCAGAGGTTGTGTGCCGCCTATGAAACCATTAGTGGCTCCATTGAAGATGATATCTCCAGTAGTATGGTTGAGCGGAGCGGTATGGTTGTGCAATAGACTGCGTCCAATATACACCTCACCTTGATTGGTAAAGGTTTGCGTATTGATCAAATCCAGTCCAATAACGCCTCTACCTCCATTCTGAATGGCAAAGGTGTGGTTGTTGGTAACACTTTGCACTACATTAATTTCACCGCCATTTTGTACTGTTACTGAAGCGCCCGGGAAAATAATCAGGTTGCGGCAATAAGCAGTAGCATTAGCGATGATGGGATAAGTATTAGTACCCGTAGTGGTGTAGTTAGGCAGTCCATTAGGGTCGGTCATATTCAGCCCGGGAGCGGGAATAGCTGTGCTTACGTTTCTAATTTCTACATCGTGGGTATTGTTGGGAACGAATAAGCGGTCCCAGTTGCGGCAGTCAAACCAATCGCTATTGTTAGCGTTACCCGTCCAGCGCACTAGCACGCCATTAATAGGGGTGCTCGGATCTACAATCACTGTTACGTCGATGCTCGGTCCTGGCGTACAGGCTCCCTCTAATCCTACCAGCGTCCATTTAAAGGTATAGGTTACGCCTGCTTGCAAGCCGGGAATGGTAGCATTCCATTTATTCTTCTCAGCGGGTGGAATAGTGATTAAGCTATTATCAGAGGCTGAAACGAAAGACCACTCGCCTTCAAAGGGAGAAACCGCATTCACACCAGCATCATTAAGCGGAACGGCGTTCATAGTTACGGGTCCACTACCACAGGTGGTAATAGGCGTAGTGGCAAGAGCAATCACGGAAGCCACAGAGAACACCCCTACATCGTTAATTTCTGTAGCGGTGCCTCCCGAAATACGCCAGAAGAGCGAACCACTAGAGCCGTTTACGTTGCCCATACCTTGGGTACAACGCCATTTGTTAGTATGTTTGTTGTAACGCATAATAGCGCACTGGGTTCGTTGGAAGTAGGGCAATTCATCGTCGTCTTTCCAATACAAGAAGGCTTCCGCATTGGTACCTCCATTAACGTTTTCCGTTACAACCCACGCGCCGTTGATAAATAAGCGATTAATAGCACTGCCCGTAGGATTGTTAGAAGCATCATAAGTAACGTGTACACCATCGCGTACGCGTACATTGTAAACATCTGTTACAGCAGCAGCACCGTTTTGGCGCAAACCCAAAGCTAAATAACTAGTAGTATTGCCCACAGGGAAAAGTACTGTTACTGAAGAAGAGCCAGCAGCTACTACAGTACGCCGTACAGTGCCTGTACTGTTAGTCATTACGTAGCTGTCGTCTAGGTTACTACCTACTACTGCCACACTGGCAGGATTAGTATGGTTGAGAATGGTTAATATTTTGTCATTGAGTTGAATTTTTCCGCGTTTAAATACAGCCGAAGTCCGAATAGTAAAGTTTCGGTTAGGGATAAGCAAGGAAGAACCCGTTACTTGGTTCATCTCCAGTGCGCGGAAAGAAATTTCACGGACTGGGTTAGAAATATTGTTAACTAGGTTTTGCGTGCTAGCCCCCGCAATTTGAACAATTCCCGAAGCAGGCTCAGAGCCAATATCGCGAGAAAATTCAAAGTTGCGATCATTAGGACTGATAACGGTGATATCTCCTTTGAACTGATTGATGCCCTTAAAGGCGGGGTTAATGCGTCCATCACCGATTTCTTCGAAGGTAACGTTATTGCCAAAGATATCTGGCTCGCTGCGCGCCAGTACAAAGTTGCTCGTGGAGTGATTGACAAACTTAGAAATGCCTTGAAAATCATTATCTCCTTGGCACTCATTAACCCCTGCCCCTAGCTTTTCAAACAACAAGTTAGTACCTTCATAAGTAGCACCATTGAGCAGCAAGACGCGAGCTTTGGCTGTAAAAGAACTAGCTTTGAAATGGCTGCGTCCACTGCCGTTTTTGCCGATTACTAAGGTGTTATCGTAAGCAGTGTTATCTGGATTAGTGGCTGGCAGCACTAAAGTAATTGGCGCTGTGTTGTTAGAAACAAAGTGGCGCAACATGAGCATGCCTTTTTGCCAACCATTTTGTAGGGTTAAAGTGCCGTTAAGCGTAACTTTTCCTACTTCAGTGGCTAAAGTAGGTTGATTGATATCTCCGCCCCCGAAGAGCAATTGCCCTTTTACGTTGCTAAGAGAAAGATTGCCGTGAATGGTGATCTCTCCGTTGCGAGCAAAGGCAATTTCACCTTCAGTGCTTTGCCGATTTTCTACCACTACATCGTTTTGGAAAACAACGTTAGCTGTACTACTTTGAGCAATTCTCATTCGGTTGCGTTCCCCTAAGATATCGGAAGAAGTACTCGAGTTCTTTCCATTAATAAAGGTTACTTTGCGCACAAATACGTGTCCAGAGTTGCGATTAGCAATGTTGAAATGGCTTGCATCGCCTGAGTTAATAAAGGTTACCTCGTCGAGGAAGTCGTCTTTGTCAGTTTCTCCGATGGTCCACACTGGATTAAGGGTAGCTGAACGCACTCCGCGCAGTTCAAGAGTAGTAGGCTCGTGGAAAGTATTGCCACCAGAATTCTCGCCGCGCGCATTGACTATCAAGTGTGTAAATGCCGTTCCATCGGCGGCTGTAGGTTGAAAGATTGAGTTCCTAATGCGCAACTCTGGTGCTTCCAGTGTTACAGAGCTATGGAAGGTACTTTGCATAAGGCTAATCTCGCTTTGTGGCGAAGTGAGAGTAATATTTTGCGTAGTACCTGTGCCCTGTTGTGTAAAGCGCTGCAACAACAGCGTTCCAGAAGCATATCCATTGGGACCTACCGTAATTGTTTTGCCAGCTGCTAAAGTAGTAGTTCCGCTAGCACTGGCAGAGGAATGCTGCCCGATGCATATGCCACAGCGATTAGGATCATTAACTGAGGTGAGGAAGTTAAAGGTATTTTCTACTACTAAATTGCCATTAAATTGCACGTTGCCCATTCCTGAAATATGCATCATAGAAACGGCAGTATTGCGGAGGGTAACATTGCCATTGAAAGTAGTAGAAGAAGCAGCATTGGTGTGACTAATCCGCTGACCGTTGCCTGTGCTTCGGTTCTCCAGTACGGCATTTCCATTAAATACGTTGGTCATTTCCATGCTCAACCTGCCGTTGGCTTCGGTAATGATAGTAAACGGCGAAGCACTATTTTTAGTAAAGTTGTTAATGAATAATCCACCATTGTGGATATGGTCAGTAGTAGCATCACTGAGGTTGCTATCTACTATAAAGTCAGCATTGAGGGTAACACCATTGGCTACTCCTTGCCCTACTTCACCGAAATAGATGAAGCCTTGTCCAGCGCCGTTGACAGTCAAGTTATTATTGAAGGTAACCGCACCGGCAGTAGTGTTTTCGCGATAAATGCGGATGGCAGCAAATTCATCTCGGATATTGGTGTTTTGGCGAAGCACTGCTTGCACGTTGAACAAAGCTGTACCTCGGCGTGCTACGTTAATTGCTCCCCAGTTACCACCACTGCTGCTGTTGTTAAAATCAGCTACTAAGGCTGGATTAGGAGTAGTGCCACCAAACCGAACACTTGAACCGTTTTCAAAGGCAAAGAATACGCGTCCGTTGTTAATGGCATTTACGTAGGTGTTTTGCTTAAATTCATTATTTGCGGTGTTATAAGCCATGCTAATAACGCCTGTGTTGAGCAAAGCACTAGCACTGCTGGCGGAAGAGTTATAAGCATTAATACATGTGTTGATAGCCGATAAGTAGTTATTCAGTGCGGTCCACATGTTGGTGCGGTGAGTTTGAGCAGTATTAGCCGCTGAGTTAGCGGCATTGGCAGCGGCGTTGTCCTGACCAGGGGTGCTAGTAGCTAAATTAGTATCATTTGCTGCTGCTTCGGCATTATTAGCTGCTGTTTGGAGCGCTCCATTTTTGAATGAGTTGGCATCGTTGATAGCAGTTGTAAGGGCGTTATGAGCAGCAGTGATAGCAGCGGCGTTGGCACATGGCAAAGCAGCAGTTGGGATAGGTGAATCGGCTACGATAGTATTAATGGTATTAATTTCACTGGTGAGAGTACCAATAGCCGAAAAAGCTCGGTTGGCAGCGTCGCGCGCATTTTGAGTGGCTTGCGCAATATTGGCTTCGCTTTGAGCTTCATCGGCGGCGTTGGCGGCTGCGTTAGCTTGATTAGTAGCAAAGTTAGCTGCGTTAACAGCAGGGTCGGGGTGGTTAGTAGGGTGAATATCATTGCGCGGATAGTTTGGAAAACCTACTTTGACACCCGTATATGGTGCACCACTGCCTGGCACGTAATACGGTGGACTGATATAAGGCACGGTAGTAGGAAGCGTTCCACCCGTCCAAACAGGATTAAAGACAGTATTGTAAGAAGACCCATACAAGGGGAGAGGTCCCTGTCTAGAAGCCGTAAACTGGTCATTAACTTCTATCCAAGTATCTTTTTCAAACACATCTTTTCCTCCTTCGGCGGCTACTCCCCAGCGCCATTCTGAGCGACTAGTGTTGCTCAAGCGCGCTCGCTCTTGGAAGGTGTTGCCTCCATTATCGACTTGAATATTGTGGTTACTGGTCTCCAATAAGTTAATATCACCTGTAAAGGTACAACTGCGGAACTGAGAAAGCGGACCAATGATATATGCAGCGCTATTGTTGCTCAAGTGGAAATTAGTAACTCCTGTAGTGGAGTGAATAGTAGTGTTTTGGAAAATGTTGCGAGCAGAAAAGGCAATGGTAGTAGGATCGCCAGGATCGGTGCGATTAGTGGTTGTGAGCTTGAAGTTTTGCAAATTAATTTGTGCTCCAGCATTGGTTACTATTCGGTTAATATTTACGTCAGAGGAAAGCTGAGGCCAGTGAGGAGCGCTAGAAGGAATGGTAACGTTTGTGATTGTACTGGGAACGCCATCACTCCAGTTGGCACAATCATTCCACGCACTGCTAACAATTCCCGTCCAGGTGGAAGTAGCTCCTGCCGTAGCTGTACCTGAGCCGGTTACATTAATGGTAACCGAAGCTCCATGAATAGGGGTGGTAAGTGTTCCTCCACACTCTGGACTAAACCGACGCCATTCAAAAGTGTAGTTGCCGTCTGCTGTAGCGCCTACTGCTTGCGTAATGGGCTGGGTAGGGTTGGCAATCACAGGGGTAGAAGGTCCACTGATAAATACCCATTGTCCACCTGCTGGACTGCCCAAATTTGCCGAAGCATTCAGCGTAATAGTGCGGCAGGGTGTATTCTGGGCTGCAGGAGTTAGGCTAACGTTAGACGTTACGGAACCCACAGAGAAAACGCCTAAGTTGGTACTGTTAGTTTTCGTCAAAACTGTAGTAGCAGTATGACTATACTGGTCAGTAGCAAAGCTAGTAGGCGTCCCTACTGGCATTATACATTCCCATTTCGCCAAACCATGATGGTAGCGCACAATGCCACTGCGTCCGCGAACAAAAGTAGATTGTTCAAAATTATCTCCAGGACCGTATTGCCGCCATGGCAATAATACATTTGTAAACTGTAGGCTAGAAGAAGGATTGGCGCAAGTGACTAACCACTGCAAATTGACATGTTCAAAGTTAATATTACCTGTGCGGGCATTTGTTACAGGGTCATAGGTTTGGGCAGGAGGAATAAAACCTACACTTCGCACAGTAATAATATCTGAGCCACTTTGCAAGGTAAAAGTAAATGCTGACATTCTACCCCAACGAGAATTGCCTGCATTCCAACCTCCAAAGCCAGTAGGGAAGCGGTAAGGCGTAGCATTAGGAGCACATGACCAGCTAAAGGTACCCGTACCTGCAAAAGATGAACCTTGATTATAAATATCCCCTGGCGCTATTTCTATTCCATCCTGAGTAGGACCCGTAACACCTACAATAGCTGTTGGGTTGCTATTGGCGAGTAACAAATTAGTTCCATCCGCCAGCAAAGTACGTCCATTGGTCAGGGTAATGGTATTATTTACTGTAAACAAACCATAAAGCGTAAGAGTAAATGATGTAGGGCTGCGGTTAATGGTGTAATTATGTATTATGACCCTGCGGGTAGGCTGTAAGTCTGTAGCTTTTACGGTGGAGTGAATATTGTTAGTTACAAAGCTGAGACTACCTGCTTGAAAATCTGAATTTCGAACACTTTTGAACTCTAAATTGCCTGTTACTGTGTTGGTAATAGTGGGAGGACTTAGTACTATCTCTGCTGCAGAGTGGGCAATGTCGAAAACATAAGTATGTGCGGCGATGCCTCCACTGCCGACGGTACTATTGAAAGTGTTGCCTGAATTATTAGCTAAAGTAAGTACGCCGCCATTTCCACTGTGGCGAATGGTAAGAGAGCCATTAAATGTATTGCCTCCATTCCAGGTATCATTGCTGTTGCTAGTTTTATGTATCATGCCTCCGTTAGAGGTAATAGTGCTACCTGCAACAGCACTTGTACCTCTTATTTGGAGGGTGAAGGTAGCCAAATTGATACTTGCTCCAGCGGTCATGGTAAAGTTATTTACTGTTACATTGGACTGCAGAGTAGGATACATGGTAGTTAGACCGCCTGGAATAGTAACATTGCTAAAGACACCAGGAGAAATTTCACCAGGTACATCATTATTTAGCCAATTGGCGCAATCGCTCCACACCCCGTTGTTAGCGGCTCCTGTCCAAGTACAGTTAGCCACCGGCACAGGGGCGGTATACGTAAAGTTTACTGTTACATCACTAAATGCATTAGAACAACCATGCGAAGTAGTCCAACGCAGCACGTAGGTGCCGTTGGTCATGCCAGAAACTGACGAAGTGGGAGAGGTAGGATCAGCAAAAGTTACTGTAGTAGGACCGCTTACTTGCGACCATTGGCCTGGACCAGTAAATGGATTGACATTAGCATTTAAGTTAAAGCCTCCGCAAGCACTTACTGAAATAACGTTGGTAGCTGATACGTCTGCATCTGCAAAAGCAGTAGCTATTGCAAAGATTCCTACGGAGTTGGTAGCATTAAGACCTGAAATATTACGACTATAGGGTCCGCTGCCCGAGGCGGCGTTTTGAGCTTCTAAACAGCTAAACCAGCTCCCATTCCAGCGATAAAAAGCTGACTGGTTGCGGTTAAAGTTAGTCAGTTCGTTAGCGGCGTTCCACTGAGCAGTAAGGGCGTTTGCACTGCCTCCATTAGTGTTTTCTATTACGTCCCAACCATGAGATACAAAGTAACTGTTAATGTTATAAGGTGCAGCACTTAAATTTACCACACGAACGCCAAACATATCAGCAGTGCCACTATTGGTAATAGTTAAAGGCAGGTAACTACTTGAAGTCCCTACAGGGAATAACGTAGCTGAATTAGCTACTCTTCGGAAGAATCTTCCCGAACCTGTTGCAATTACGTAGCTATTAGCGCTACCACCATTGAGCAAAGCAGGCCAGCTTGGATCATGGACGAGAGTAAGGTTATGGTTACCTAATTCAATTAGACCTGATGTAAGAACTAGCTCTGGAGAAGAAGTGGCGACATTTGTGTTGCGGCTGATTTCTACATCGCTATTCAAAATGAGTCTGGAGCCACCGATTTTGTTAATTTGCAAGTAGCGAAACACTACAGGTTGATTGCTGGTAAGGGTTTGGTTAGCCCCGCCTTCCATAAATATCCTTCCATTGGCTTGAAAATGTTGTTGATGCGTATTGAAAGCGGAAGAACCACCACTTTGGTTAATGGTGATGTTGCCTTCAAAAGTAACTCCTCCGTAGGTGGCTACAGTAATGGCGCCTTGTGCGCTGTTACTAACGAAGTTATTGAAACTTACACTGTTTTTGAAGACGACTCTTGCCCCTCCACTGCGCGCAATAGAAATAGCTCCATCACGTCCGCTCTCGGTACCTCCGTTGGAGTAGTTGTTAAAAATTACTGGACCATTAAAAGTGGCAGAAGAAGTTACTGTAGCAGAAAAGGCAGTAGGGCTCATGCCTGCCAAAAAGATTAAGCCACCGTTGTTAGTAAAAGTAGTACTTCCATGAAACATATTACCTATGCTACTAGAGGCAATAGTCATTATTTTATCACTTCCTGAACCATTGTTTACAAAAGTAGCATTGGCATTAAATGTGTCAGGTCCTCCTACTACACCATCACTATGTCCTGAGCAGTTCCATTGCAATGAACTACTACTTTGGTAGGTAAACGTAACACTACCATTGTACGTATTATTCCCACTGCCGTTAGCGTTGGAGCCAGTTAGGGTGATAGCAATGGTATTAGCTGCAGTAGAGCCTAAGGTATTGCCAATAAGTTGTACTCTATTACCAGTTACGGTAAGGTTACCGTGAAGGGTATTGTTGCGCATGTAAACATCTACCGTAGTAGGTACGGCAATGTTATGAGTTTGTGCATTAGTGCCAGAGATTTGAGTAACGCGATTAATATTTAACTGACCTACGGTTACTCCAGAGGCATTAATACTGCGGTTAGCAGCTAATAAAACTGTTCCACTACCTGTCGTCCCATCAGCTATAGAGATAATTCTATTGCCGCTACCACCACTGCTAGAAATGGTAACATTTCCATTAATAGTTACACTCCCTGAGTGGGCGCATCGGAAAAGGTTACTAATTGTGCTACCATTATTAATGATACTCACATTGCCGTGAAAAATAGCTTGACATCCTGAGTTTTGAGCAACTCGAATACCCTCCCCCGCGCTTACGTTGGAAAGTTGGAAAACTACATTGCCATATAATTCAGTAGTGGCACCATTACCATCAACATTGTGAAACGCAATATCTAGCTGGCAGTGATTAGCTATTTGGAAAGTATGGGTTCCTGTAAAACCAGGTTCTTGAGTAAGTTTTCTGATTCTGATAGTACCGCCAGTACTTCCAGTGGTATTAATAGCAGTGTTGCTGCTTAAAGTGACAGCGTGAGTAGAAACACTACCATCATTCCACTCATGTGTAGAAAAGGTCGAACTAATATTCTGAATATTTAAATTGCCTTCAAAACGCACCTTTCCGTGTAAGCGAGCTAGTTGAATACTTCCTGCACTGCCTTGATTGATAAAAGTTACATCTTGTTCAAAAATAACGTCATTATTTGAACTTGGATCAGATGCTCGCGCTACATATAGCTCTCTGTTATGATTTGCCATGCGATGGATAGTAGTGGGACCTTTAAAGCGCGTAGGCTGATTGGTATTGGGAGAGTAGCAGCCAATAGTAAATACTCCATCATCCGAAGGACCACCCGTAGAAGGACCATACTGGTAGATTTCTGTATTACTGTGAAATGTATTACCTCTTCCACCTAATAGAATATTAGCTGTACCATTATTCCTCAAGTGGAGAATAAATGTTCCATAATAATCGTTATCATCCCAATAGTCAGTAATAGCCGTTACATGGGAGGTAAAATTAACGGGTTGAGAAGAGGTTCCCATGCTTACGCGGCGCATTCGAAATAAAGTTGCAGGAGTAGATGCCGAACCCAAAACAACATTGCCGTTTCGTACTGTTTTAGTTGAGCCACTGTTTTGACTAGTAATGCCACTTGTAATAGTTAGCGTATGACTGCCCAAGTTGAGATCAGCACCATCATTGAGCGTTAATTGAGCAATAGTAACATTGCTCGGCAAAATGGGGTTATTCGATGCGCTACCAATTGTTACTGTTGAAGTGGCGGTAGGAACTCCATTTGTCCAGTTACTATCCACGTTCCATGCGCTGGAAGTGTTTCCTGTCCAAGTAGTAGCAGTTTGGGCAAGTAGATTTGTGCTACCTAATAGGGTGGTAAGTAGAACCTTTAAAGCTAGTAGATTTTTCATTTTCATATGCATTTTTGGATTATTTTAATAAAACATTTAATTCAAGCCCGATGCTGGGAATTTCAAAATTGGCACATAGGAGGAGATTTCGCCTTATAGATCGCTGATTAGCAGAGTTATAATCACGATCGCAGAAATTTTTTTTGCGTTATTCTTAGAAATTCACCTAACTTACCTGCAGGAGAAGAAAAGATTAAAATATGACAAAAGAAAGTTTTGGTTGGATATTTTTACTTTTCTTGTGTGCTGTTTACGATGCACAAGGGCAATCAGTGCAGCGTTTTGACAACAATCCCAATTCTCCAATTTTGCAAGGGGTAGAAATTCCTGCGGGTAAGCGGTGGGTGCACACTAGTGGCATCGTAGCCGCAGTTGCTGATAGCACTGCCGCTCCAGGCACCAGGCAAAGATTTGGCGATACGTATACGCAAAGCATTAGCATTTTAAAACGCATCGAAGGCATTCTCAAACAAGCCGATATGGATTTGAGCAACGTCGTCTTTCTACGCGTCTACATAGCTCCAGACCCCTATAAAGGCAACCAACCTGATTATAACGGCTGGTTTGAAGCCTACAAATTATTTTTTAACCATGCCAATAATCCTATCAAAGTAGCTCGGAGTACTCTTGGGGTGCACTCTCTTGTATCTGCCGACTATTTGATAGAGATAGAAGCTATCGCAGTGGAAAAATGAATTGAAATGCTTTCTAAACTTGCTCAAAAAAGTTGTAGGAGGCTTTTAGCTCTAGATGCCAGCAGTTTTTTGATGGTGTAGTTGAATCAGGGAAATTTTTCAAATGAGAACCTTTACATGGAAATGAAAGAGACGCAAACAATAGCCTTTTGCCATTATTTGCGTCTCGTTTGCAAGAAAATAGGTAGCTATTATAAGTGGATTACTTCTCCATAAGCATCCGCAGTGGCTTCCATGATAGCCTCTGACATAGTAGGATGCGGATGGACAGATTTAATGATTTCATGTCCTGTAGTTTCTAACTTACGTGCTACTACTACTTCGGCAATCATTTCTGTTACGTTAGCTCCAATCATGTGGCAGCCTAGCCATTCGCCGTACTTGGCATCGAAAATTACTTTTACAAAGCCTTCTTTGGCTCCTGCTGCGCTTGCTTTTCCTGAAGCGGTAAAGGGAAACCTGCCCACGCGAATTTGATAACCTGCCTCGCGAGCTGCTTTTTCCGTCATCCCTACGGAGGCTATCTCAGGAGTACAGTAAATGCAAGAGGGAATATTGCCGTAATTTAATGGCTCAGGATGGTGACCTGCAATTTTCTCCACGCAAATAATGCCTTCTGCTGAAGCTACATGCGCCAAAGCGGGACCTTTCACAATATCTCCAATAGCATAGTAACCTGGTACGTTAGTGCGATAAAAATCATCTACTAACACTTTGCCTTTTTCGTGAGCAATGCCTACTTCTTCCAGTCCTATGCCTTCTATGTTTGTAGTGATGCCTACCGCAGAAAGGACAATGTCGCAGTAAATTTCTTCATAGCCGTTAGGAGTTTTTACTTTTACTCGGCAACCTTGGCCAGAAGTATCCACTGATTCTACTGTAGAAGAAGTGAGGATGTTCATGCCCGCTTTGCGAAAAGTTTTTTCTAAATGTTTAGAAATTTCCTCGTCTTCTAAGGGCACGATGTTAGGCATGTATTCTACCAGCGTTACTTTAGTGCCGATGGTGTTGTAAAAATAAGCAAACTCCACCCCAATAGCTCCCGAGCCAATGATGAGCATGGTACTGGGTTGCTTTTCTAAGGACATAGCTTTTCGGTAGCCTATTACTTTTTGGTTGTCTATCTTAACGCCGGGCAGTTCGCGGCTGCGCCCTCCCGTTGCTATAATGATGTGGTCTGCGCTATATTCAGTTTTAGTGCCATCGGCGGCAGTTACCTCTACTTTCTTTCCTGGCTTGACCTTGCCAAAGCCCATTAATTTTGTAATGTTGTTCTTGCGAAAGAGAAACTCAATGCCTTTGCTCATGCCACCAGCAACGCTACGGCTGCGCTTGATCATGCCTTGAAAATCCACAGCCGCCTCTTTTACCTCAATGCCATAGTCTTTAGCATGTTTAATGTATTCAAACACTTGGGCGCTTTTCAGCAGTGCTTTAGTAGGAATGCAACCCCAGTTAAGGCAAATGCCGCCTAATTCCTCCTTTTCTACTACTGCTACTTTCATACCTAGCTGAGAGGCGCGAATGGCAGCTACGTAGCCCCCTGGACCGCTGCCGATAACGATTAGGTCGTATTTGGAAGACATAACTTATTGACTTTGTGTGTAGAATAAGTGAAGCTGTTGCAAAAATAAGCGCAAATGTCGGGAAGGTGTGCTTTGGCTAACATGAATGGACAAATTTGTGTAACTAACGCCCTACCGCTGGAGAAACACACCACAATCTTACAGCTTATTTCAAAAATGCAAGTAAATTGCTATTACATTAGCTATAACTTGCAAGAGTGATAAATTTTGAACCAGCCATGCGCACTTTGTTTATACCCTTTGCGGTCAGCTTGTGGATGATCCCCCTTTGGGCAGTAGGGCAAAATATTGCTCCAGGCGCCTTGGGCTACTACAACGATGCCTTGCGGTTTTCTCAAACGCGCTTTGGGGGCACTGCTCGTTTTCAGGGACTAGCAGGAGCCAATACCGCTTTAGGAGGCGATGTTACAGCAGCTTTTATCAATCCTGCAGGGTTGGGCTTGCTTCGAAAGTCAGAGATGACTTTTAGCTTAACGACTAATATTGCCAATACTACCAGTAAGTTTCTGGGAGAAACTACCACAGCAGGCAATCTGAATGTGAATTTGAACCATTTGGGACTGCATTTTTCCTCTGACCGAGGAGGAGAAAGCACGTTTCGTGGGGCAACTTTTGCCATTACTTTGACGCGCAACAACGATTTTCAAGAATTAATCGACTACCGAGGCACTAACACCAAAAATTCCATTGTAGATTATTTTTTAAACCGCACAGATGGTCGCGTGCCTTGGAGTGAATTAGACGACGAACTGCGCAACGGCATCTTTACCTTGGAAGGGCTTGCTTACGCTACTTACTTAATTAATCCCTTCTTTGGCGATGTTACCAAGAGAAATTCTTACGAGTCCTTCGTGCCTTTAGCTCCTACTGTTCAGGCGGAAAATATCAAGCGGAGCGGAGCGCAAAGCCAGTGGAATATTTCTTACGGCGCCAATTTCAAGGATCGTTTTTATCTAGGAGCGGGCATAGGCATTGCCACTTTGCGATATGCCCAAGACAAGCGATATACCGAACACGTTATCAACAGCACCACTCCATTGCCCGATGGAAGGCGATTACCTCTCAACAATTTAGAATTGATTGAAAAAAATCGACAAAATGGCACTGGTATTAATGCTAACATAGGTTTCATCCTTCGCGCAACGGATTTTTTTCGCATCGGCGCTTCTTTCACCACTCCCACTGTATACCGCATAAACGATCTGTATGAAGCCGAACTTAGCGTGCTGTACAACAATTATCCCTACATCGAGTATCGCAACGGTCAGCCAGTTATTCGGGTACTTTCCAGAGAGCGAGCTCGCACGGATGTAATCCAGTCGCATTACACCATGCGCACGCCTATGCGGCTCAATGCAGGAGCGGCTTTGATCATAGGAAAACGCGGTTTTATTTCTGCAGATGCTGAAATGGTCAATTACAGTGCTACGCGCTTTTCCAACCCAAGTGTCAACTTTTCTTTTGCAGGCGATAATGCTACCATTGCTTCTATTTATCGCACTGTGCTCAATATTAGGGTAGGAGGCGAAGCGCGCTTAGGAACCTTTCGCCTTAGGGGAGGATATGCGCACTATCAAAACCCTTTGCGCAACTCAAATGAAGACCGCAGCCGACACTTTATTACCTTTGGAGGCGGTCTGCGAAAGCGCGACTTTTACCTCGATATTGCCATTATTACTAGCTCTTTTGAAAGCCGCTATCGCGTGTATCGCTTGCCACAACATGAACCCGTTGTAGATATGAACAGCAACCGCATCGGCTTGACTATCTCGGCTGGTTTTTCTATATAAACTTGCTCGACTTGTTGATCCAGCTCACGAATCGGCTTTGTGCTTGTCGATAACTTCTTTTTTGAAGTTTTGTACTACTTCTTGGGTTTTGCGAAGGGACTGGAAAACCGTTTGCAGTTTTTCCAGCGTTTCTACGTCTTGTGGGGAGTTAAACTTTGCCTTTAACTGGCTTTCAATTTTTTGAAACTCTTGCCAAGCAGTAAGCGCTTGCTGAATGCCATCGCTGATTCGCAAAGCGGCTGCCAAAACTACTTGGCGAATATTTTGCACCTCAGCAGTAATGGCACCTAGTGCAGCAGTCAGTTGGCGGAGTTCTTGGCTACGGGCTTGGATGTTTCTAATGGAACCGTCCACTATAGCTGCTGAAAGGTCTTCTTTAAATGCCTTGGCAATATTCATTACTTCAAGAGGCACTTCGGGGTGATGCAGAAAGTCGCGCAGTTCTTGGCGAACTTTCATCTGCTCTTCTAAATTTTTGTTTGCAATAGCTGCTTCTGCTTTCTCAGTAAGGTCTAAGAGCTTAGCTGCCCAGTTGATTTTGCTCATTTTCGTGGTGGATTAAAAGGACGTTCATAAGCAGCGTAAATTTGCTGAATATTTTGCACTGCTGTTATAAATTCAGCTAAGCTAAAAGCCTTTCCAATGGCATTTAACTGCTTAAGTGAAGCATGAGTTTGCGCCCAACTTTGCAAGGCATTGATGGCACTAAAGTAAAGCCAATCAGATTGGCTCATTCGCTCGTTAATAGCTGAAACACTTTGCAAATATTCTTTGTAAATTGTTTCATTGCTTTTTAAAAACTCTTGATTGGCGTGGTAAACCTGCATAAGGTCGGTTTCGCGCTTTTTGACGAGCTCCTCCTCCGAAGTGTTTTGAATGGGATTGCGGTCTATGTTAATCTCTGCCAGCAGATTCGCCTTCCGCGACTGTAACTTTGCTTGTTTATATTGGGCGATAGCTAGCAGTTCAGGCATTAGTCCTTCGTTAATTTTGAGGCGTTCTTCGTATTGGCGTACTGTTTTGGCGTACTTTAGAGCTAAATCATCGTACTCCTCTTCCAGTACAAGGCGGTGAATGCGCTGCAAGTCAGTAAGGTTTTCTTTGAGCAGGATAGCAATGCGCTGTATGACCGTGTCTGCCTCTTGTAACAGGTAGGCAAGTTTGCGCCTTGTGGCAGCCAGTTGTGCTTGGCGGATGAGAAAAACAGCTGTGGTGGCTATTTCTCCAGCAGCTCTGCCTTGCAAAGGCAGAAAGTTCCGCGCTGTGGTTGCTAGCCGATTGAGTTGGGTTCCTAGTTGAGCAATAGCTTTAGGATCATTGTTAGTAGCGGTGCATTTGGCAAGAGCATCCGCGTAGGCAGTCATGGCAGCCAGTGCTTGCTGAGTAGGTTGCCAAGAGCGGCGCAAGGTATCCACCACATGGCGGCGATTGATTTGGGCATAGCGCTGCCTTAAATCGGTTTCTGTCTGAACGTAAGTGCGGTTGATGGCACTGGCCAGCTGCTGGGTTTGACGGGCGTACTCTGAAAGGTCAGGCAGGGCAGCGCAACTTTGCAGCCCCCATGCAAAAATCCACCCTGCCAATGCGTTTGATAATCTGCGCATGGCTAAAAATAGCTTCCCCCGCCGAGAATACAAAAAATTATCGCAACTTGGCTAGTAAATTCAAAAAGCAATGCTTCCAAGAGACTTCCCTAACATTATTTTTGACTTAGGAGGGGTGCTTCTTAACATAGATATTCCTCGCACTATTGCCGCTTTTTCAGAAGCCATTGGCAAGGATTTTTCACGCTGGTACAGCCAGCACAAACAGTCTGCCTTGTTTGACGCTTTTGAAATCGGAAAAATTACTCCCGAGCAATTTCGTCAGCAGCTTCGCCAAGAACTTCAAACGGATTTGAGTGATGCGGAAATAGACCGCTGTTGGAACGCTATGCTAATAGATTTTCCTCAACATAGGCTTGCTTTACTTGAAGAGATAGGCAAAAAACGGCGGATTTTTCTTCTGAGCAACACCAATGCCATCCACAAAGCTGCTTTTGACAGTCTTATGCAACAACAGCATGGCATCGAGAGTTTCAGCTCTTTTTTTGAACAGGACTATTATTCTCATTTGCTTGGTATGCGCAAGCCTAACGCGGAAATTTTTCTCTACTTAATAGAAAAGCATGGGTTAAAACCACAAGAAACTCTCTTTATCGATGACACGCTTCAGCATGTGGAAGGAGCGCGCAAAGCAGGTTTGCAGGCATTGCATTTGCCGCAAGGCAAAGAGGTAGTAGAGCTCTTTGCGTAAAAAAAAACGACTTTTTCCCCTTTCCTCAATTGGGTAAGCAGTAGTAGGTTGCTAGATTGAGTTCGACAGTCTTTTAAGCAAAATTTAGGGTAGGTTGTTGAATGCTTGGTTCTTGATCGGCTTTTGCAGGTAGAGAAGTTTTAGGAAGCATGACGGTAAATTCAGCTCCCTTGTTGGGTATACTGCTTACGGCTATACTACCTCCTAATCGATGCACTAAGAGTTTGGCAATAGCTAACCCCAAGCCTGTTGAATTCTCGCCGCCAGTAGGTTTTGCCGAAAGCCGCTGAAACTTTTTGAAAAGTCGCTTGTGGTCTTCCTCTGTAAGACCTGGACCTTCGTCTTTTACTGAAATGCAACAGTATTCGTCAAGGGTTCTGATTTTTAAGTAAACATCTTTGCCTTGAGGAGAAAACTTAATTGCATTAGATATAAGATTTTCTACCACACGTCGGAGATATTCTCTGTCAGTGTAAATAATTCCATCTTCGGCATTGTTCTGGAAGTGCAAGCGAATGTTTTTTCTATCTGCTTGCGTGCGAAAACTTCTAAGCAGTTCAGGCAGAAAGATGGCTAAGCTAATTTTTTCAGGAGATAGAGCGGCAGTCTGTCCTTGTTCAATGGCGTTGATATCCAGCAGGTCGTCAATAAAGCGCGTACCTTCTAAAGCAGCTTTGCGAATTATATCGACATAATTGCGTTGGTCTTGGTTTAATTCGCCTACTACGGGTAAAAGTTGCGCAACGTTGGCTACTTTGCTAAGAGACGATTTAAGATCCCGTGCTACGATGTCCACTAAGCTATTTTTCTCTTCGTTGAGCTCTTTCAAGCGAAGGTTTTTTCGGGCAATTTCTTCTTGCTGGGTAAGTAAAAGTTCGTTTTGCTGGCGTATTTTTTCATTTTGCTGTTTAATTTCTTCCATTCTGCGGGCAAGCTCTTCTTTCTGGCGTTTGATGTTTTTGCCAATTAGGAAAAATATCATTGCCAGCAGGAGTAGCAAAAAGGCTACACTAGAAATGGCAATCAATTGACGCCTAGACTTTTCCTCCGACTGACGTTGTTCTTGCATGATGCGTTGTCTATCCTGCTCCACCTGTTTGAGTTTTTCGTTCATCATCGAAAGTTCTCTTTCCATGATGGTGTCAGTCAGCAGCGGCTTTTTGCCAATTTGGCTAAGAATATTCTTAATTTCTTGGTGTGCTTTTCTATAAGCAATGTCGTTCTGGTTGGTGATATTTTCCAAGATTTGAATTTGGCGGTTAAGTCGTTCGCGTTGCTCTTTGGTAAAGCTGCGGTCAGCATTGATGCGCAATTTGATTTTTTCTATGGTCTGCTCCATGAGGTGATTGCGTTCCCCAAGTATCTTGATAAGGGCTTCTAATTGGGACTCTAGAGAAAGCATCTCCGCATCAAGGTTTGGATCTGCTTCAGTTGTAAGGTGTCGATTGTATTTGATGAATAATTTAACCACTCCAGCTTTCTCATCTACAACTTGGTTAATAATGTCGTAATTTTTGATATCCAAGTCGTTAGTAATGGCAACACTAAGGATCCCATTTTCATCAGTAACTAAAGTTTGGTCGCCTACCTGAAATTTTTTATGGGCTAAGGGTTGTTTAGAAGAGTGGTCTATCAACATAAGACGCGCTTCTTCTGAGGTTGGCGTGCCTATAGAGGATTTTCTTCCCGCCACTTGAGGATATTCCGCTGTGATTCTAACAATGTTATTTTGTTCAGAAGTTACAGTAGCAGGTACTCCATCTACTAAAAAAGCATAGCTCTTATCAGTAAAGAAGTTCACGTGGTCGGGCACGATAAATTTAATTAGTCCATTATTGGCATCTTCTAGCTGCAACGTATCGCTATTGTTGGGACCTTTGAAGACTACAGTAGCTTTTTTTACAGGTTTGCTGTTGGGATAAGTAATTACCAAAGTTACGGGTCGCACTTTTTGCAGTTTAACGTGAATAACGTTTTTTTCCTTGTTGATAGTCCATCCTTTATAAATGGGCTGGTATAGAATGGTGCCATCGGTTTGCAAATTGGCTTTGATATCAAAAATCCATTGGGCGCTGCGAGGCAGTAATACTAAACCCTTTCCTTTGCGAATGGTAGCCACTTCTTGTTTGTTGAATACTAAATTCCCGTCTAAAGGAAGGAAAGTACCTTCCTCGCTAAGAATTTCTACTTTATACTCTGCTTTTTGAGCAAAAATCAACTTTGGAGCGCTGAGTAATGTTAGCAGTACTAAAAATGCAATTGCCCGAAAAAGCTCCTTTTCGCTGCGGAAGACAATTGCTTTTGAGCATTTCATGGCGCATATAATTTAGCTCAATTTACTAACTTTATTGAATATTTTGTATATTGTTCATGCACCGGGCAATTAATTGATGAAAGTGGTGCACACCGGTTTCGTACCTTGGAGAATAACGACCTGCCTTGTAGAACCGCGAATAAATGCCTTGCTGAACACTTTCTACTACTGCTTCGTCTTCTCGTTCTACTTTGTCGGTTTGGGCTGCCACTGTTTGGGTAAACCGCTGAGGATCGTAAACGTAAGTAATGAAGCTCACTTTGCACAAGTTAAGTTGCAGGGGTTTGACTACATTGACGGAAAGCCCCCAAGGATAAAAGTTCAACATTAAGTTGGGAAATATCCAAAAGTAGTAAGCAGCCACCTCCTTGCCTTGATCGGGATGTTCCTTGGGCAAGTCAAAGCAATCTGAACCTTTGTTTGCGTAACCTATTTGCAAGTTCATAAAGTCGTAAATTTCTGTGCTGTAAGTGGCAACGTCTAGGAATTGATTTAAGTCTGGATGTACAAAGGGAATGTGAAAACCTTCCAAGTAATTTTCGCAGTAGAGCGCCCAATGGGCTCGTACCAGATAATCTCTTGAAGTAAGAGGGTCATATCGGAAACGGGAGAAGTCCAAAAAACTGATGCGCCGATCAATTTCAGCAAGTACGGGGAGGAGATCCCATTGCGGTGCAAGCGATACAAACAGAAATCTATGCCACTGTATCAATTTTACTTGCGCTAAATTATCTTCAGGAGAAGGAAAATTTTCTACGTTTTTAAAATCTGGCATGTATTCAAACTGACCGTTGAGGGCAAACCGCCGTCCATGATAGCCGCAAATAATTTTGCGACACTTGCCTGGCTGCTCTACGAGTATTTTACCGCGATGCGTGCAAACATTGCTCAAGCAATGTAGGAGGTTATTTTCATCGCGGACAAGCAATAACGGTTCGTTTAAATAGCCTTCCAGCAAGGTGAAAGGCTGCACTTGTTGAGGAAATTGCACTGCTGAATTATCACCAACCCATTGCCATGAACAGGCAAAAATTCTTTCTTTAGACACTTCAAAGTACGCAGGTTCAGTGTAAAACTCTTTAGGTAGCGTCTGCGCCCTGTGAATGTTTGAAAAAATGTTAAAAATCCCCATTTTTTGATAATTTGGTATGATTTGGGATTGTTTCAAGGCAGCTTTGCTAGATGGCTCGAAGCTAGCACCTGCACCTTAGATAAATTAGTTCATAAATTGGAATTGCGTATGTACTTTTTCTCACTTTTTTGGAGCTTAGTATCCTTGTGGCTAGGAATGGCTTCCCTGCAAATACCTTCATCTAACCGATTAACCGCTCCTATGCCTACTGACTCGCTCTACTACCGCCACATGTGGAAATTGGTGGACTCTCTTCTAGAGGAAGGGCTTGAAAAACAAGCACTTGCTAAAGTGAAAGAGATCTACCACCACGCCGTTGCACAGAAGAACTACCCTCAACAAGTAAAAGCATTTATGCAAGAAATTTACTTGCGCGCCGATGTTGAAGAAGATGAACAAAAGTTATTTAAAGCCATATACCAAGAAGCCCAGCAACAACCCACTCCTGTTAAACAACTGCTTTATTACTTCTTGGCAGAGAACTACATTCATTACTCTCGGCAAATATCAGATGACTATTTTTTAGTTGAGGAAGACACCTCCTCTAACCCGTTAAAATGGAGTGCCAAAAAGTTAAAAGCAGAAATTCACCGCCTATACTTGGCATCTTTGGAAGATGCGGATAGCTTGCAAAAAATTCCCATACAACAGTGGCGCGAGCTGTTCAGTACAGAAGTAAATCCCAGCGAAAGCGATTTAAAAATAAGCCCTACTCATCGCTATCGCCCTACTCTTTACGACTTTTTAGCACATGCTGCTATTGATTATCTCATCCAACCTGAAGCTAATTACGAAAAAACAGCGCACAATTTTGAAATCAACGCTGTGGAGTTGTTTGCTCCGCTCTCTCAGTTTGAAAAACTCACCTTCGACACCAAAGACACTGCCAATACGCAGCTTTCTGCTATCATTATTCTGCAACAGCTAGCAACATTCCACCGACGGTCCAACCATTGGGAAGCATTGGCGGATTTAGACCTAAAACGCCTCGAGCTCATGTACAAGTATGCCACTTTATCCGATAAAGACGAGGCATATGAACAAGCATTAATTCAAGCGCAAAAGACTTACGCCAACACTCCTCTTGTAGCTGATTTTGCATATGAGCAAGCAGCCCTCTACCTGGAAAGAGGACAAAAATTCAACCGTTTAATACCCGGTGATCCTCATCGCTTCATGCTAAAAACAGCCTTAGAAATTGCAGAAAGTACTGTTAAAAAATACCCGAACACGCAAGGGGCAAACAACTGCCAAAGGCTAATCCGGCAACTGAAGGAAGATAGTTTCTCTGTTGAGGTGGAAGCCGTCAATGCTGCCAACCAACCTTTTCGCTTTTTGCTAACTTACAGAAACTTGTCAAAACTCTGGTGCAAAGCTATTTCTTTAACCGACCAAGATTGGCAGAAAATAGAGGAAGAAGGCTCTAGAAAAGATATACAAAACTTAATTGCTCAAGATGGCATCACTTGGAGGGTAACCCTGCCTCCCGACGAAGGCGATATGCAAAAACATGCTGTCGAAATAGCCGCTCCAGCGCTTTCTTGGGGCAAGTATTTACTTGTTCTTGCAAACAATCCGACATTTGAAAGTAACAACGAAGGCAAGAAGGTAGCCTATGCCGTGATCACCATTAGCGACATGGCTTTTGTAGAGCGCACTCGGAACAATTTTTTAGAGTACCTACTCGTTGATCGCACCACAGGAGCGCCTATTGCTGGAGCAAAGGTAGAAGTGATTTTGCAACAATATAACTACCGTCGATCCCGCTACAAAAGCCTATTGTACCAAACCCTTACCACTGATGCAGAAGGAATGGTGCGCGTTGAGCGATATATTGAAACAAAACCTATTGATTTTGAGACCTCCTCTTATGGATACGTCCTCATTAACTTTATCCATCCCAACGGGAAAGATCGCCTAGACAATGCCTCGCAAAACAACGTCATATTTGCTTCTAATGCAGATTATTATTCTACTGCTAAAGAGGATACCACTACCAGCGTTCACTTTTTTACGGATCGCAGCATTTACCGACCTGGACAAACTATTTATTATAAAATCCTGCTCACTAAACAATTTAACGGTCAACGCCGTCCTGTGAAAAATGCGGGAAAAGTAATTGTTTCACTCAAAAACTATTCCCAAGATTCGCTAGCAAGCCAAGAAGTTACAATTAACGAATTTGGCAGTGGAAGTGGAAGTTTTCTCATTCCTACTAATATCCCTCTCGGTAAAATATACCTCACTGCACTTCAAACTGCGCAACGCTTAAGGGTGGAAGAATACAAGCGACCTAATTTTGAAGTAAACATCAATTCACTGGCTCAGGCGGTTAAGTTGGGTCAGCAAGTAGAAGTTACGGGAATTGCCCAAGCCTATTCAGGAGCCGCCCTTGACAATGCTACAGTAAAGTACCGCGTTGTGCGGAAGCCATACTATGTCAGTGCTTGGTGGTGGGAGCGATACGTCCAAGAAACCCCTACCGAAATTGCATCAGGCACCTTGAAAACTTCTCAGCAAGGAAAGTTTAGCATTCGGTTTTCTGCCCTGCCTGATAAGACCATTGCCAGCAGCTTGCAACCTGTGTTTAATTTTGAAATCACCGTAGAAGTAACTGACATTAATGGCGAGACGCAAAGCGCAACAAAGAATATTTTTATCGGTCACCAAGCCATTAGACTCAATGCAGAAATCCCAGAAAAAGTTGCACTAGAAAAAGGCAGCCAGCAAGTGAAGATTATGGCTTTAAATGCCGAGCAGCAAAATATTGCCATACAAGGTACTGCCAAACTCATCAAACTCAAGTCTCCTGACCGCATTTTTCGGCAGCGCTTATGGGAACCTCCAGACTTGTTTGCAATGAGCAAAGAAGAGTTTTACAAGCTGTTTCCCAATGACCCCTACGCCAGCGAAGATATAATGCCTAACTGGGAAGTAGAGAAAACCGTTATTTCATACAACTTTGATACGCAAAAACAACCCGAAATAACTCTGCCTTTGCAAGAAGTTGGAGGGTATCTCTTGGAAATTAGTGCTAAAGACCCCTTCGGCAGCGATGTAATAAGTCGCAGTTATTTTACGGTGTATTCCCAGAAAAGTGGACCCCCCCCTTACCCCATTGCGCTGTGGACAGCAAATTTGCCATCGGTGAATGGAAGCGATGAAGTAGTAGAACCTTCTGACGTAGCGCGCTGGCAAATCGGAAGTAGTTTTACAGATGCCTATATTCGCTACGAAACGGAAGTAGCCGAGCAAGTGGCTTCTTCTCATTGGTTAAAAATAAACAATCAAGTGCAGATTCAAACCTTTGCTATTGAGCAAAGGCACACAGGCAACGTAGCCATGCGCGTTACTATGATTCGCAATGGGCGCTTTTATCAATTCAATCGGCTAATACAAGTACCCCATACCGATAAACAACTTAACATCACTTTTGAAACCTTCCGCAACAAGCTCAATCCTGGCCAGAAAGAGGAATGGCGCCTAAAAATTAGCAACAGAGATGGCACAGCAGATCGCGCTACGGCTGAAATGGTGGCAACGCTCTACGACGCTTCATTAGACGCCTTTGAAAAGCACAACTTTTATTTTCCCGAACCGCCTTTATTTGGCATCGCCCATAGTTGGTATGAAAAAAAATTCGGCAAGCAACTTTTTAGCCTCATGGGCAATAATCCAGATGTAGGCAGCCTACAAGTGCGCTACTACGATCAACTTCGATGGCTTGACGAGAAAATAGTAGACAATTACCTCCGACGTTTTCTCTATGATGAGTCAGATGGCGAGTTCTATGATTATGACCCTGACCTATATGACAGCCGCGTCATGCGTAGCCTAAGAAATGGCACAGAAAGAGCTGAGAGCATTGAGGCAAATGGTAGTGGAGTAGCTGAATCAACTCGCCTAGAGGAAGGGGAAAAATCCACCCAAGTGCTTCCCATGGAAGCGAAAGAACCCACTCAAGTTTCCATACGGCGCGACTTTAGAGAAACGGCATTTTTCTATCCCCACCTGCAGACCGATGAAGAAGGCAACCTGATTATTCAATTTACAGTCCCCGAGTCGCTTACCCGTTGGAAACTGTTGGGCTTTGCGCATAAAAAAGACATGCGCTACGGCTTTGTACAAAAGGAGGTAGTAACACAAAAAGAGCTGATGATAGCCCCTAATCCGCCGCGTTTCTTCCGCCAGGGCGATCAAATGACTTTTACTGCTAAAATCATTAACCTAAGCGATCATGCTCTTAGCGGAGAGGCGCAAATTCAATTTTTTGATGCAATTACCATGCAGCCGATTGATGTACAAATGTACCCTCGCATGGTAGAAGCCATGTCTGCTGAAGCTATTGCTCAAATGCGCTCTAAGAAAACCTTTGTTGTGGCTCAAGGTCAGAGCATCCCCCTCAAATGGGAAATACAAATTCCAAATGAAACGGTACAGGCAATTACTTACCGCATCGTCGCCAGAGCAGGTAGCTTTTCCGATGGAGAGGAAAGGACCCTACCCGTGCTCACTGACCGAATCTTGCTTACGGAAACTTTGCCCTTATCTGTTCGGGATGGGCAAACCAAAACCTTTGAACTGAAGAATTTAACTCATCTCACCAGCCAGAGTTTACAACACCACAGCCTTACTTTTGAATTTACTAACAATCCGACTTGGTATGCCTTACAAGCACTACCTTACCTGATGGAGTATCCACACGAGTGCGCCGAACAAACTTTTAGCCGATTTTATGCCAATAGCATTGCTGCGCATATAGTAAACAGCCATCCAAAAATTAAGGAAGTATTTGATGCTTGGCAAAAGCAAGAAGGTGGCTCTGCTCTGGCTTCTAACTTGCAAAAAAATGAATGGTTGAAATACTTACTCTTGCAGGAAACTCCATGGGTGCGCCAAGCCTTCAACGAAGCTGACCGCAAGCGCACTATTGCTGTTCTCTTCGACCTTGTGCGCATGAGTCAGGAGCTGGAAAATGCCCTTGCCAAGTTGGAGAGAATACAATACTCCGATGGTAGCTTCCCTTGGTTTGAGGGAATGCCTGCAAGCCGATGGGTAACGCAGCACATCCTAGCAGGGCTGGGTCATCTCAAGCACTTAGGAGTCATTAATCTCTCTCCCGATGCACTGGCTAATGTTCAACCTCATTCTCTTTTAACTAAGCCTAATACAGCTTATGAAATAGCACTACGAGCGCTTAAGTTCCTCGACCGGCAAATTTTTGAAGATTACCAACGGCTTCAAAAAATGGAGAAAGAAGGAAAAATCAAGCTGGCAGATTTGAACATTAGCTATGAAGCCTATCACTATTTATATGCCCGTAGCTTTTTTCTCGATATCAAACCCTCAAAGCCAGAATACAAAACAGCTATCAACTATTTTTTGAACCAAGCTGAAAAGCATTGGAATAAGGCAGGGCTTTACGTACAAGGAATGGCAGCCCTTACCTTGCATCGCAATGGTAGGAAAGCAATAGCCCAAACCATTGCCCAATCACTAAAAGAGCGCGCTATTATAAATCAGGAAATGGGCATGTACTGGAAAGCCAACTACGGCTATTGGTGGTATGAATTGCCTATTGAAACTCAATCGCTTATGATTGAGGTTTTCAGTGAGGTCGCCAGCGACGACAGAGCAGTTAACGACCTAAAAATTTGGCTGCTGAAGCAAAAACAAACCCAAGATTGGTCCACTACCAAAGCTACGGCAGAAGCCATTTACGCCCTTTTGTTGCAAGGAGACAATTGGCTCACCGAACCAGCTACGGCAAATATTTACGTAGGCTCTCAAGAGATTAACCCTGCCAAAATGGAGCAAATAAAAGTAGAAGCAGGAACGGGCTACTTCCAAGTCAAATGGACTGGCAAGGAAATCAACCCTGAAATGGGTAAGGTAACTATTACCAAGTTCGGTAAGGGCATTGCTTGGGGTAGTTTATACTGGCAGTATTTTGAGAGCTTGGACAAAGTGACCCCTGCTGAAACACCCCTTAAGTTGAGCAAGCAACTTTACATCGAACGCGTTACCGAAAAAGGAATAGTTCTCCAGCCTCTCACTGAGCAAACGCTGGTGAAAATCGGTGATAAAATAAGAGTGCGGATTGAATTGCAAGCTGATCGTCCTATGGAGTACGTTCATCTCAAGGACATGCGCGCTGCTGCTTTTGAGCCCCTAGATACTCAAAGTGGTTATGATGACTACACGGAATGTTACAGGAACATTCGCGACAGTGCTATTGACTTTTTCTTCAGCTGGCTGCCTAAGGGAACTTCGGTTATTGAATACAGCTTGCGCGCTAGCCAAGTAGGCGATTTTTCCAACGGCGTAGCCACAGCTCAATGCATGTACGCTCCAGAATTCACTAGCCATTCCAAAGGCATCCGAGTGAAAATAGTAGAATAGCCGAGTACAACCAAGACCTGCCTGATAGCTTTTTTATCAGGCAGTCAGGAATTTTTACTGGTATAGCAGTAACTCTATGCCAACTATTAACAACGCCAAGCAAAAAATTTGAAACAAACAAAAAAAATCGACTTTTCGCCGTCGAGAATTCTTGCTTTCAGCACTTAACTGGGTAGCGGCAAAAGTTAGCAAAGGTCAACTCTCGGCATAAGCCCAGAAGTGCTATTGCCCTAGCTCAACGGCGCGTTGCAGAGCAGCTTGCAGTCCTTTGCAAATGCTGTGTTGGAGTTGATGTTGGTCAAATTGGTGCAAAGCAGCCTCCGTAGTGCCTCCTTTAGAAGCTACCTTACTTATCCACTCTTTGCAGCTAAGTCGGTACGTATTGAGCAAGTGCACTGCTCCCATAAAGGTTTGTTCTACCATTAACTCGGCTTGTACTTTGGTAAAGCCCATTTGCATTGCTGTTTGGATCATTGCATCCATGAAGTAAAAAACGTATGCTGGTCCGCTACCTGAGATAGCAGTAACAGCGTCTAGTTTGCTTTCATCGTCGAAATAGAGCGTTTTTCCAGTGGTATTGAGCAGGTTTTGTATGTTAAAAATCTCTTCTTTGGTAACGGCGTCGGTGGAAGTAAAACCCGTCATTCCCATGCCAATTTGGGCTGGAAGGTTGGGCATTGCGCGGACAATTTTAGGAGTGGGCAAGGATTGGGCTATGGTTTGCATCGTAACCCCCGCCATGATAGAAAGAACAATTTGCCGAGAGTGAATAAAGGGAGCGATTTTTGGAAAAAGCTCGTGCCTATCTTGTGGTTTAATGGCTAATATGACAATATCCATGTGGCTTACATAGCCATCAGGTTGAAAAAAAACATTTTCAAAACCCAGTGATTTGAAATAAGCTACTTTTTCAGGGGAGTGTTCCAAAATATAGAGTTCTTCTTTTGCAAGAGCGTGGTTGGCAATGAAAGCGTCTGCATAAGTTTTGCCCATATTGCCACCGCCTGCAATGAGTATGTTCATATTACAAATTCAATTTGCCAACGTCAAAAATAGCAGAAAAAAATGACTAATTTTGTTTGCAATTTTTTAGTAAACACATGAGGTATTATCAATCCATTGTTGATACCATTGGCAACACACCTTTAATTAAGCTCAATCGCGTAACGGAAGGCATTAAAGGCACCGTGTTGGCAAAAGTAGAGTATTTCAATCCTGGCAATTCGGTAAAAGACCGCATTGCCCTGCGCATGATTGAAGACGCTGAACGCGAAGGCAAACTTAAACCTGGGGGCACGATCATAGAAGCTACCTCAGGCAATACAGGCATGGGCTTGGCTTTAGTAGCGGTTGTAAAAGGCTATAAATGTATTTTTACCGTTTCGGACAAACAGTCGCAAGAAAAAATTAACATTTTACGCGCCCTCGGCGCTGAAGTGGTAGTGTGTCCTACTAATGTGGAGCCCAATGACCCGCGCTCTTATTACTCCGTAGCCCGCCGGCTGAATCAAGAAATACCTAACTCCTTCTATCCCAACCAATATGACAACCTTTCCAACACAGCTGCCCATTACGATACTACAGGACCAGAGATTTGGCGCGATACAGAAGGAAAAATTACGCACTTGGTGGCAGGAGTAGGCACAGGAGGTACCATTTGCGGTGTTTCTAAATACTTGAAGTTGCACAAGCCTAGCATAGTTACCATCGGCATTGATACTTACGGATCTGTCTTTAAAAAGTACAAAGAAACAGGCATTTTCGACGAAAACGAAATTTATCCTTACCTTACCGAAGGCATTGGCGAGGATATTCTGCCTAAAAACGTGGATTTTAACCTCATCGATTTGTTCATTAAAGTAACCGACAAAGATGCAGCTATTATGGCGCGGCGGCTGGCAAAAGAAGAGGGCTTGTTCGTCGGTTGGAGTTGTGGCTCGGCTGTGTATGGTGCTTTAGAGTATGCACGCCATCACCTCAAAGAAGAAGATGTGATGGTAGTGATTTTACCTGATCACGGCACGCGCTACTTAAATAAAATTTACAATGATGTTTGGATGAAAGACCATGGATTTTTAGAAAAACGACAATACGCCACTGCTCGGGATATTATCCGCACGCGCAATGGAGCTTCTAGGCTCATCACGGTCAAAAAAACTGATACGGTGGGATATGCCATTAAATTGCTCAATCAAGAGGGCATTTCGCAATTGCCAGTGGTGGAAAATGACCACTTTGTGGGTAGCCTCAACGACAGTGCACTACTTAACTTGCTCATCGACAACCCCGAAGCCAAAGACCTACCCGTAGCAGAAGTCATGGGACCTCCTTTCCGATTCGTGGGTATAGACAATACCATCGACGTGCTTTCTGGATTAATCGACAAGGATAATAAAGCACTCCTTGTCCGCGATGAAAACAATCAAGTTCATATTATCACCCAGCATGATTTGCTCATGGCATTGACTGCCTAACGCTTGGTGGTGCGTCATTAAAAAAACTCTGACCACGACAATGGTCGTGTCAGAGTTTTTGTTTTTGCAATTGTCGTTAAAAAAGTTTTCACCGTGCAAAGTAGTGCATAGGCAAAACATTCGCAGGGCAAAGCAGTCAATAAGCACTTCGTTCATTCCTTAACGCGAAAAGGCATAGCTACTTTGATTTTTTCCCAACACACTGCAATTGCACCTTCTTTGTCAGAGATTTTTTCTACGGAGTAGGTAAGCCGCTGTACTATTGGATGTTCTACTGGTTTTACCTGAATGCGCACCACATCTTCGCTTTCCTTGTAGTTATCAGTTAGGTGCTGGTCGTAATTGCGGTTTAGAATAAGGGTCCATTCGCTGGCGGAAGGGATAGAAAAAAAGCCGTAAGCTCCTGCAGGAATTTCCTTATTGCCAATAATTACGGGGTGGCTAAAATCGACGCGCGTGGCGGTGTGAGCACCTGTTACCCATACTTGATCATAGGCTACTAATCCGTTCCAGATAACGCGCCCGCGCACTCCTGGAGAACCATAATTAATTTTGACTTCTACGTTACCTACCTTGCCGCTGGCTTCTCTGCGAGCGGAAGTTTTAAGGGTATCTACCGGAATTTTACCTGCATTGACATCTTCAGCATATTCAACGTATTTGAGCTCTCTTTCGGGAACATACTGGGTTTTTTGAGATGCTTCTGCAGTTTGTCCTTGTTTTTCTTTAGCAGTAGGAGAGCAGGCCAGCCCCAAGAACACTACTACTCCTAAACAAAAATTTTTCATGCGCTTAGTTGGTTGCATCCACTGATAAAAATAACAATTTATGCAAACTACCGACACAGCTAATAAGTTTTGGTCATATCTGCTGGAACGGCAACAATAAAATGAGCTTTGTTATGAGCTTCTTGGGCTAGAGCAGTGATGTCTTCTTGTTCAGAAATGCTAATGGTAAGTAGATTGAGTCCAGGCTTATACCGATTGAGATACCAAACAATGCCTTCGTAATTGTCTGAGTGATAAGAACCATTGAGGTGGAGAATCACTTTGCCTTTTTCCCATGCTTGTGCGATGCGGTAGCCCATGGTGGCATCTTTGATGGCTTGAGCAGCTACCATATTTTCAGCGGAAGTGCCTGCGTGTCCACCCATCATGGTTGCGATTTTTTTGTAGCTAGGTAGTTCTCGGTCTAGTGGAATGGGCAGCGGGGGCAATATTCTTTTTGCTTCGGCTTCCAGTTTTTCCAAACTTTCCAGTCCTTGCATAGCCACCATGGCTGCGTAACGGCGCGGGATATTGCTTGCAATAAAAGCCAAGTGGTTTTGCTTGGCAAAGTTTACTAATGGCTTGTAATCGGTGGCGTAATTGTTCCAAATCTTGGCTTCTTTTTCAAAATTGTTTTCCTTGATAAGTCCTGCCAGGTATTCATTCAGTACCAGTTGATCATCTGCCTCAAACATTTCAGCCGCTAAGACGAGCTTGTTACCTAAATTTTTGTGAAGGTCTTTGGTCAAGCGCAATTGCAGCCAATGGCAAATGGGATTGTTGTGACTTTCACCAAAAAGTATCACATCGGCTTTTGTAGCAGCGGTAAGCAACTGGCTGTAAGGAACTACTTTTCCACTGCTATCATAGAGTAAGTAAGCGGGATTGTCCTGCATCAAAGTAGTGAAAATTACAAGCAAAGCTATCCATAGTTTGCCCATAGTAATATGGAGTTTTTACAAACGATATGCAATTCGGGATTGATAATCTTCTAAGTGCCCACGTGCAAGGCAAAAATTTTGTGTAAATCCAAGAATGAATCCACCGCCGCCTGCGCCGCAAAGTTTGAGGTAATACAATCCAGACTCTATTCCAAACTGCCAGATAGGACGGAACAGCGGTGGAATCATTGGAGTAAAATACCGCAACTGGAAAGCTGAAAGTTGGGCTAATTCTTTAAACAGTTCTTCGATCTGCCCTGTGAGAAAATAACGAATGCAATTTTCGTTATGTGGAATTAACTGGTAGCGGCATAGGTCCGCAAATTCTGCGTGTTGCATTTTTTCTAAAAACAGATTCACCAGTGGCTCTGTTTTGCGCGGTCTGCCGGTGTTGAGTAGGAAAATGCCGCCATCAGTGGTAGCGGGAGGAGGCAAGTCCACAGGTTCGATTTGCGTTTTGCTGCGAATGAGCAAAGGCATGTTTAAATAGCATATTAGTGGATCTACTCCCGAACTAGAACCATGAAAATGCGACTCCATCTCTGAAAATATCTTCTTGAGCCGCACTATTTCTTCATTAGTGGGTTGACCGTTGTGCAGGATTTTGTCATATACATAGCGCTCGTAAAGAGCAGCGGTAAGAGCCCCAGAGCTACCTACGCCAAAGCCTTGAGGAATATTGGACTGAAAGTAAAGCCCTTGGGCTACGTCAAACTCCATGGAATTAATGTCAAAGTCGAAGCTAAGAGCCTGTTGACGTTTGCGAAGTTTCATGTAGTCGCAAAATGCCTTTAGTTCTCGATTGGATTGATCGATGCGCCGCGAACTTTCGGCAATGTGCTTGAGCACTAGCCTGCCCTCAAAAAGCGGGTAAGGCAAGGCAAGTCCCATAGAATTGAGGATAAGACTATATTCGCCAAAAAGAAGGATCTTGGAGTGAAAAACAGGCGACTGCGCAACGGTGTAATACATAGCCTTGCCGCAATTATTGGAATAGTATGGGACCTGTACCCACTTCATCGTGGATATAACGGTTTTGCTGACAATACTTCACTAACTCTTCATCAATGAAATTGCGCACTTCTTGCCGAAAAGCGGCAGGATACAATACATGTACATTAGGACCTGCATCCAGAGTAAAAGCAAGAGGAATCTCTCTCTGGCGGCGGAAATTGCGCAATTGCTCGATAACGGCAAGGGTAGCGGGTTTCATGAGGATAAAAGAAGGATAGGAGTTCATCATCAGCCCGTGCAAAGTAAGAGCTTCATTTTCAACAATAGTTATAAACTTTTCCAAATTGCCCATGGCAAGGGCTTCTAACAACTGCTTCAAGTGTGTGCGAGCTTGTTGGTATCTAGCCTCAGCAAAAGGATGTCCGTTCATAAGGGCATGCCCAGCGCGGCTAGAAACGGCTTTTTCTTCTGCGCTTATGATTAAAATGCTGTCGCAGAAATTGGCAAAAATGGGGTGTATATTTTCTTGCGAAAGCGGCAAGGCATACAAATCAGAACTGTGGGGAAGTTCTGGCACAGCTCCCCAAAGTACATACCCGCCATAGATGGAGCGGCAAGCACTTCCAGAAGCCAGCCGAGCCCAATAAGAAGCCTTTTGCCAAGTGGTTTCTAGTCTGCCCCAATCTATTCCGCACTTTTGGGCAAGGCTCACTAAGCAAAGAGCTAGCGCGCCCATGCTAGAAGCCGAAGAAGCAATGCCTGCAGAATGCGGAAAGGAGTTTATGGAGTGAAAGGTCAGGTGTAGCTTTTCTGTAAAGGTGAATTCTTCGGGGTAAGTTTCTAAAAATTGTACAATCTTTGCCCTAAATTTTTCATTGGGCATGCCCTCGAAGTAAAACTCCACGATGCGCTTGCCCGTGCTGGAAGGACGAAAGTCGAGTTGCATTTCAGTGTAGGCATGCTGCAGGGTGAAGCTCAAAGAGGGATTTTGAGGTAACTGTACACCGCGCTTGCCCCAATACTTAATCAGTGCAATGTTAGAAGGCACGCGCCAGTGAATATGCCCTTGTTGGTGTTCCAAGCTGGTGGAAGCAATTGTTGTTGCAAATTTAGGAGATTGTTGCAGTAGCGCCATGCCTGTAATCGGTTACCACTTCACTTGTAGGCTCTTTGATCATTTCTGCATAAGTGAGCATGATGTCAAATCCTTTGGAAGCAAAATAACGGCGGGTTTCTTGCTCACTGCGCTGGCTGGTGGCTAGAACAAAATCGCCCCCCCATGCGCCTAAAGACTTGACTTGCCCCCAAAAGTCGCTGAAAAACAGGTCTTTTACCCGTTTCAACTGAAGACTTTCGGCAATAACTTGCTCGTGTTTTTCTATAAGGGCGTCGAATTCTTCCAATGTGCGGGCTTGGAGCAACTCTTCTGTAATGCGCGTCAGCTGCTCTACAAAAGCTGCCTTGTTATGACCTAAAGATTGGTAGTATTCGATGGCTTTGGCTGAAGACTGTTTTTTGCCCAAATAAACAAAGTAAAGGTGATGTTTGAAGGGCGGGTCAAATTCCACTGATCGAGGTAGAGGACCTTGTTCTGATTTTTTGTACAGAATAGGTCCTTTTGCTTGCGCACAGGCTACGTCATATCCCGAACCGCCTAAAGTGCTAAACAAGAGCTCAAAGGGATTTACGCCTGCCCATTGTGCAATAGTGTGAATAAGAGTACTACTGCTTCCCAACCCCCACCAGCGTGGAAATTCTAAGTAAGTTTCTACCAGCACGTATTCTCTTCCTTTGAGAAAGTTACCTGCTAAGCGTCGTGCCATGCGGAGTATTTTTTGCAACAGGAGCGACTTTTGGGAAATGTATCGGTCTAAGCAATCAAAGGTTTCGGTATCGAAACGGGCTTCAAACCAGAGATTCCCTTCATTGTCGTAGCTTTTCCAGTGCAAAACTTTGTGCTGGGAAGGGTGATAAGTAACCTTGAGTAACTGCCCAAAGCGAGTAGGCATAGCTAAGGCTAATGCGCCATCAAGCACGTAATACTCCCCGCTAAGCAGTAGTTTGCCGCTGCCGTAGAAGAATTGCATAGCTGATTGCGCCAGGTTTTATTTTTATACCGTTGCTGTTGAGTCAGTATCGTGGTTGCGTTTAATTTCTGCTGCTTCGCGCCACTTGTCTAACAGGTCGCGTACTGCGCTGAAAGAAACTACGTGGTGCTTAAAATGTTCTATTGCCGCTTTGGTTTCTTCTTCAGTGGCTCCGAAATGCCTGAGAATGTTGAGCAAATGCATTTTCATATGTCCTTTTTGGATCCCTGTAGTAACCAGCGATTTAACTGCTGCAAAATTTTGTGCCAGCCCGATAGCAGCCGTGATCTGCATAAGTTTTTGGGCATTGGGGTAACCTAAAATTTCGAACGAGCGGCGCACAATGGGATGAAGGCTTGTCAGTCCGCCTACTGTACCCAATGCCAGCGGAACGGTAATCCAAAAACGGAATATGCCATTTTCTACCGTACAGTCAGTAAGGCTGCGATATTTGCCGTCGCGGGCGGCATAAACATGCCCACAGGCTTCTACAGCTCTAAAATCATTTCCTGTGGCAAGGGCTACCGCATCAATGCCATTGAAAATGCCTTTGTTGTGGGTAGTGGCGCGATAGACGTCATTTTTGGCAATCGTGATGGCTTTTTGGAATTTGAAGGCAAACATTTCAGCATCCATGCCTTCAAAGGAACCTAACTCAGCTACAGGGCACTCTACCCATGCCTTTACTAGGCACTCTGGGGTGTAATTGGAAAGAATGGACATGATAATCAGAGGGTTGCGCTCTTTTTCCGTAAAGCCTTCTTGCACTGCTGCCCATTGTTTGAAGGTGCGGGCAAACTCCTCTAGGCAAGTATTGATGAAGTTAGCTCCCATCGAGTCGCAAGTTTCAAACGTTGCCTTAAACTGGTAGTAGTGCGGCTCTATGTGCGTCATGTTGACGAGTTCAATATCTAGAATGCCTCCTCCGCGCTGGCGCATGTTTTTGGTAATCAAGGCGGTGTTGTCGAGCATTTTCTCTTTCAAGTCCTCAAAGAGCACATCTAGTTTGAGGAAGTCGCCTTCCCAGAGAAAATGGACTTGCCCAATTTTCTTTGTGCCGAGCACTTGGGCTTTGAAACCGCCGCGCGTGAGCCAAAATTTAGCACTTTGTGCAGCCGCTGCCACTACTGAACTTTCCTCTATGACCATCGGCACAGCGTAAAGTTCACCGTTGAGCAGTACATTAGGCACAATGCCAAAAGGCATGTAAAAGTTAGTCAGTGTATTTTCACTAAACTCGTCAAAGAGCTTTTGCACTGAGTGGTCGTTGTGCCAATAACTTTTCATTTCGGCAATAAAAGCCTCGGGCTCATGGCTTACTTGGCGAGCTAACCACTCTAATTTTTCTTCCTTGCTCAGTTTGGAGTACCCTGAAATGGCTTGCATAGCAATTTGCAAAAAGTTTGTAAATAGAAACTGTGCGTTAAGGCGTTGTTTGTTACAGTTTGCGCACTTTCAAATACTGTTTTGCATAGGCATAGCCCCTAATTTGCAGAGTGATATAGCGCTGCAATAGTTCATAGCTTTCTTTTGCATACTTGAGAAAACCCGATGCCTGTCCGTAGACGGCAGGCACTTGCAGTTGCTCAATTAGATAGTAACCATCCAGAAAATTGCGCACTCCACCAGAGATAATAACTTGCCTGCAGCGGCATTGCATTCCCAAATCGCTGATAACCTGGTTGGCAAAAGTTACCATTTCCTGCGCTGAGTGCCCAATAGTCACAATGCATTCGTATGCTTGTTGGTATTCCTCCTCCGAGCGAAGAAGTTCCAGCAAGGCGAAGTTAGTTCCTCCGGCGGCAGCAAAGTCAATGGCTGCTAGCGGCAAGCGGAACAGCGCTTTGAGGCTTTCAGGACCCATGCCTTGCCCCACTTCTTTGACTATCAAAGGCAAATGAGTAAGAGAGAGCACTTCTTCTATTACCTGCAGCGGTGGACGACGCAACTGATCGCCTTCAGGTTGTAGCCATTCCTGTGTAGGATTGACGTGGATAATTAATCCATCAGCTTGAAGGCGAGCTACCATTTCTTCGGCTAAGTGCCATTGATGTTTTTCTAATAACTGCTCTACTTGGGCAATGCCTAAGTTGGCAAAAAGAGGCACTTCATCACCCATAATAGGGCGAACGTTGAAATCCTCAAAATGCTCATTAGAGTAGAGCAAGCAGCGGCATGAACCCAGCCCCATTCCTAAGCCAAACTCGCCACAGGCTCTGGCTAGGTTGGTGTTGATTTTACGCGCCATGGCAGTGCCTCCTGTCATGCTAGAAATCCACAGGGGTGCGCGCAGGGTCTTTCCTAAAAAAGTTAAGGGAGGAAGGGTGTTGGGATGGGCTGCTAGCAAGGGTTCGTAGTAAAACCGATGATCTAGCTGCGCCTGCACCACTTGTGAGCGAAAAGCCATTTCAATATGGTCTCTTTTGCGGCTTTCTGCTCTGGAATCTGTAAATGACTTCGGTGTATGTTCCAAGACTATTGTTTTCAAAGCAAAATTTGTGGAAACTGGCTCTTTAACAAAAAAACTGATTCGTATTTATAAAGCAAAACGGCAAGTAAATTGTTTGCCCAGTAGCTGAAAAGTTTTGCCTAAAGCCCGTTAGAGTTGTAAAAGAAATTCCATCGTGTCTTTGCCATCGGCGTAGTCAGCTACTGTAGGCCGCTGGGCTTGTCCGAAACTCACTGTTCTGCTGAAGAGGTGTTGATTTCGAGCAGCTACGCACTGAAGCTGGTCAGCATGGACTTTTAACAACTCAGCCACTTGGTCTAAGTTGCGGTAAGTTTGGTAGTACACAACCGAAACTGGCGAAGCGAAGGCTTCATCTTCGGTAAGCAATAATACGCCACTGTCAAGGTGGGGTCTCCGATTGACTAGAAAAATGGATTTGTGATAATCGTAGTTGTTGCGATATTTATGACTATCCACTAAGTCCGCTAGCTGTTCTGTTTGATGCAAAAAGGCTTTTAGGTCGTATCCTTCAGGGACGAGTAATTTGGCAATGCTACGGCAGCCCATTCCAAAGTAAAGCAGCGCGTCTTTGGCAAGATCTGCTAACTCTTGTGAGGTTTCGTTTCCCTCCAAAACAGCAGCAGAGACGCGGTTGCGCCGAATAATATGCGGATACTTGCCGAAGTAATACTCGAAATACCGTGCAGTATTGTTGCTGCCCGTAGCAATAATAGCATCTACGCCTTTGAGTTGCTCTGCCCATTCTACTCTTTGTGCTAGTTCGGGCTCAATCTCGAAAAGCATTTTAGCCAGTTGAGGGAGCAAAAAATTGTCTTGGGAACTTAGTTTAGCAGCGATGCGATGTCCGCTCACTAGCACACAAAGGAAGTCATGAAAGCCTGCCAAGGGAATATTTCCCGCCATGATAACTCCCACTGTCTTGGGTTGTTGAACAGTTTGAGGATAGCGGTTGATCCATTCTATAAAAGTATTCGGCTCAAGCATGTGGATAATGCCTTCAACAGCTGCTTTTACATGAGGCTCAATAAACCAGCTATTGCGCGCCGAGGCTTCAGCACAAAGCCATTTCAATTGACTTTCAGGCATTTCCTTGAGTTTCTGACCCAGTTTGAGGAAGGCTTTTGCACTAACTTCACAAGCCATAGATTTTTTGCTGCCAGCTATCGGCTTGCAAAAGTCCTAATTTTGTGGTGCAATCAAAAATTAGATGCAACATGTATCCTACTGAAGTGATTTTAGAAGAACAGGGCTTGCGCGATGGATTGCAAACTGAAACGGTAGTAATACCTACAGAAAAAAAGGTAGAAATTGTGCATCGGTTAATGAAAGCTGGTGTAAAACGCATTCAAATAGGTTCCTTTGTCAATGCCAAGTTAGTGCCGCAAATGGCAGATACGGCGGCTGTGTTTGCTGCTGTGGAAAAGCGTCCTGATGTGTTGCTCAATGCCTTAGTGTTAAACTTGAAAGGCGTAGAACGCGCTATCGAAGCGGGTATGACCCACGTTGCTGCTTCTATTTCTGCTAGCGATACCCATAGCCGACGCAATGCCAACAAAAGCTTGCAAGAAGCAATGGAAGAGTTTGAAAAAATGGTTCGCACTGCCAAAGCAGCAGGTTTGCGCGTAAGAGGAGGTTTGCAATGTGCCTTTGGTTGTCGCTATGAAGGTGAAATTCCTGCTCAACGCGTTATAGACCTTAGTAAGCGCCACTTGGATTTGGGCATTGATGAAATAGCTCTCGCTGATAGCACAGGCATGGGCGACCCCAGGCAAATAGAAGACCTAGTGGGAAAAATTCTAGAAATGGCGGGAAATGTACCAGTAATATTGCACCTTCACGATACCGAAGGCAAGGGATTGGCTAATTTACTGGCTGCCATGCGTTTAGGCGTACGCCATTTCGATACTGCTTTTGGTGGGCTAGGTGGCTGCCCATTCATTAGGGGAGCTACGGGCAACATTGCTACTGAAGATACTATTCACATGCTGGAGGAAATGGGAATACGCACAGGTATTCACCTTGGGGATATTATCGCCATCGCCAAAGAAATGGAAACCTTACTAGGTAAAAAACTGCCAGGCAAAATAAAGGATGTAGTGCCTCAAATGAATTAGCGCAGGGCTTGAAACTCCCATCAACTTTCACCTTTTTAAGGTTGCATTTTGCAAATTCACGTCTGATGAATGCAACAGTGGAACGGAGAGTTTAAGCTAAGCGGAGCTTGGTTTCCCTCAACTTGCCACCATCCTTCTTGAAATATATCGTAAGATTTTGTACTTTTTAAGTACGGGCAATCGCTTTAGCCCTGCTTTGGCATCGTTTTCGTTAGCTCCTGTAGCCATCGTGGCAGCCCACGTGCATCCACCACCATGCTCTGCTGTTAGGTTGGACCACTAATTTATCCGACTAATTTTATCCATGGTTTTTGCTCTTCTGAAACCTAGACATGCTCTAAAAGTGGTGGATGCAAAGCAACTGTACTGTTGAAAATCGGCTAAAAGTTTACTCCAGGAAAGAAAGCGCTCTCGCCGAGTTCTTCTTCTATGCGCAGCAGTTGATTGTACTTAGCCATGCGGTCAGAGCGCGAAGCCGAACCCGTTTTGATTTGCCCTGTATTGAGGGCTACGGCTAGGTCGGCAATAGTAGCATCTTCTGTTTCTCCAGAGCGGTGCGAAATAATGCTCGTATATTTGTTGCGCTTAGCCAAATTAACAGCGGCGATGGTTTCCGTCAGCGTGCCGATTTGATTGACCTTGATAAGAATAGAGTTGGCAATTTGTTTATCAATTCCTTCTTGAAGTCGCTTGACGTTGGTTACGAATAAATCGTCGCCTACTAGTTGGCAATACTGCCCAGAAAGTTGCGTATGGAGTTTCCATCCTTCCCAATCATCCTCTGCCATGCCATCTTCTATAGAGCGAATGGGATATTTTTTAATCCACTCTTGCCAATAAGCCGCCATTTCTTGACTGGTAAGCTCTTCCCCTGTGGACTTCTTGAAGCGATAAACGTTTTTTTCGGCATCGTATAACTCCGAAGAAGCCGCATCGATGGCAATGAGAATATCCTCGCCAGGTCGGTAACCTGCTTTTTCTATTGCTTGTAATACCACTTCAATAGCTTCCACGTTGGATTTGATGTTAGGAGCAAAACCTCCTTCGTCGCCTACATTGGTGGCATATCCCTTGCTTTTGAGGACGGTTTTAAGATGGTGAAACACTTCTACGCCAGCTTGCAAGGCGCGGGAAAAGGTTTCAAACTTGACAGGCATTATCATAAATTCTTGAAAATCAATGCCATTATCGGCATGAGCCCCTCCATTGAGAATGTTCATTAGTGGTACGGGCAAAGTGTTGGCATTTACTCCACCGATATAGCGATACAGAGGCAAATTAGCTGCTCGGGCAGCTGCTTTTGCCACTGCTAGCGAAACGCCTAAAATGGCATTGGCTCCCAACCGCGACTTATTAGGAGTGCCGTCTAAGTCTATCAGCAATTTGTCAATATGATTTTGATCGAAAACAGAGATGCCGTAGAGCTCATCTGCAATAATTTCATTGACGTTAGCTACCGCTTTCAGCACGCTTTTGCCTAAATAAACAGATTTATCGCCATCGCGAAGTTCTACGGCTTCATGGGTTCCCGTGGAGGCACCTGAAGGAACGGCAGCACGCCCCATGTGTCCATCGTTGGTGTATATGTCTACTTCTATGGTGGGATTGCCGCGGGAGTCCAAAATTTGGCGGGCTACGACATTATCAATTACTGACATAACTTGAATCATTATACAAGGCGTAAATATAGCAGTATTTATCTGGTTGGGGAGTCGGAAGACAACAAAAAACCCGGCGTAGGAGCCGGGTAGTAGTGCTTTACTCTTTGTTGGCTTGTTGATTGCGTTCTAAATCTTCCTTAAGTTGAGAGAGGGCTTCTAAATCACCGAGAGTGGGGCGTCCAAGATCTTCTTGCTTTGGTATGTATTCGCTTTCAACTTCTTTCTTTTTCTTGGAAGGCTTGGCTTCTTCTTTTTCTTTGTCTTTATAAGTGGCTACGTGAGAAAGCACAATCCGCTTTTCCTCTTTGGAAAACTCCATTACTTTGAAATCCAGCGTTTCGCCTACTTCTGACTTGCTGCCGTCTTCTTTAGTGAGATTTTTCAGTGTGCAAATGCCCTCGAGCCCATAAGGCAGTTCTAGTACTGCATGCTTTTCGTTTTTGCTGATGATGGTGCAGCGATGAACCGAACCAGGTACAAAAATGGATTCAAACGCATCCCATGGATTTTCTTCCAGTTGCTTATGTCCTAATGCGATGCGGCGCTGCTCTATGTCTAGCTCCAGCACTTGTACGTCTAGTTTATCGCCTACTTTGACAAACTCAGAAGGATGCTTGATTTTCTTAGTCCATGACAAATCAGAAACGTGCACCAGTCCATCGATTCCTTCTTCTAACTCAAGGAAGAGCCCGAAGTTAGTCAAGTTGCGCACAATACCTGTGTGGCGCGTGCCGACTGCATACTTGGTGGCAATATCAGGTCTTGTCCAAGGATCTTCGGTGAGTTGTTTGATGCCTAAAGACATTTTGCGTTCTTCGCGGTCGATGCTAAGCACTACTGCTTCTACTTCATCGCCTACTTTGATGAAGTCTTGCGGGTTGCGCAAATGCTGTGACCAAGACATTTCCGAAACGTGAATGAGCCCTTCTACTCCAGGCATAATTTCGAGGAAGGCGCCGTAGTCTGCCACATTGACAATTTTACCACGCACGCGAGAGCCCACTTGAATATCTTCAGGCAAACTGTCCCAGGGATGGGGCACTAGTTGTTTCATGCCCAGCGAGATGCGTTTTTTCTCCTCGTCGAAATCCAGCACTACTACGTTAACTTTTTGGTCGAGGCTGAGAACTTCTTCAGGATGGTTGATGCGTCCCCAGGAAATGTCAGTAATGTGCAGCAAGCCATCTACCCCTCCCAGATCGATAAACACACCGAAGTTGGTCATGTTCTTAATGACGCCCTCAAGCACTTGACCTCTTTCGAGGTTGTTGAGAATTTCAGCGCGTTGAGACTCCAGATCTTTTTCAATGAGTACTTTGTGAGAAACTACTACGTTGTCATTGGCATAGTTGATTTTAACTACCTTCACTTCCATTTTTTTGCCCACGTAGACATCAAAATCGCGGATAGGCTTGACGTCTATCTGCGAGCCGGGCAAGAAAGCCTCTATGCCGAAAATATCTACGATCAAGCCGCCTTTGGTGCGTCGCTTTACAAATCCTTCGATGACAAGGTCGTTCTGCAGGGCGTTTTCAATTTGTTCCCACGCTCTTACAATTTTGGCTTTTTTGCGGGAAATAATTAGCTGCCCGCTTGGATCTTCGGGGTTTTCGATGTACACATCTACTTGGTCGCCAATCTTTAAGCCTGGCATGTCGCGGAATTCTGACAAGGGCACCAAGCCATCGGCTTTAAATCCGATGTTAAGCACTACATCCCGGTCAGTAATGCTGACCACCGTACCGGTAACCACTTGGTTTTGCTTGATTTCTGTAAGGGTACCGGCATACAATTGCTCGAGGCGGGCTTTTTCTTCTGGAGAATAATTGCCGCCTAATTTACTGGTGGAAACGCTATCCCAATCAAAAGAATCTACTTCTGCTTGTTCTTTTACTATTTCTTCTTTGCTCATGAATGGTCATGCGCCTTTAATACACCTGCATAGTGGCGCTTAAATGCAGGCTTTTGGTTCAACCATCGCGGAAAACCGCCCTTTCACCCGAAAGGACTGCAAATATAGAACATTTGTAGTGAAGCACAAGAAAATATTGTCCTTATGGTAACAAAGATGTAATTTGCTCGGTATGAAACTGCTTATTCAAATAGGAATGTTTTGTTTGTTAGGATTGCCTTTGAGCGCTCAAATTCCCCAGGATCACCCTATCCATGTATTTAAAAGTTACATTACTGGCGATTTTGATAACCGCCGACAAGTGGAGAAAGAGCGAAAAAAAGGCACTTTAGTGCATCCCTATGCCAAACACGTCAATAGGGTGGCTAATGAAAAGATAGATAATTTGCCTAACCCGCTAAACGGTTTTTTTCTGCTGGAGGAAAGTTATTACAAATATTCTGAAGGCGATACGATTGTCAAACCGTATTTGTTTTTCTTTGAGGCTTTGCCTGAGGGAAAAGTAAAACTGCATGCTATGCAACTTCCCAAAGAACTCGACCCCACAACAGTGCGAAATGATAATCCTACCCTTCGTTTTGATTACTTGACCCTGCAGCCGTCCCCTACTTTTAAACCCGCAGTTTACACACAGACTAAAGGCGGCTTTTACCTTAAGGCTACTACTGAATTTCCAGGAGGTAGCTTTACTTTAGAGGAAACTATTGGCAGAGATAAACTAGAAGTAATGGAACTGCTCATTCGCCAAGGCAAGCAAGTAACTCCCTACAGCACACCTCTTATTTATGAAAGGATATTTCCAAGCGCTAACAAAAAATGAAAAATGGTTAGAAATAGTGAAACAGCTGCAATTGCTTCCATTTTAAATTTGTCAAGCTAGCTTGCTAAAAGTAAAAAAAAGCATTCTCATGTTGAGCAAGTTAGCCAGAATTGAATCTGGCTAATGCGATGCCTCGTTGAGTTGCTTTATTGTTTCGGGAGTAATTTCGGTGAAAGTAAAAATTTGTTTGCCTTGGTGTTCTTTCATGAAGTCTTGTGCTTCTTGTAAGGTGGAAAGTGGGACAAAGTCAGGTCCCATAGGTCCGATGATGTCGCTGCCCATCACGTAATAGGCTTTGCGAGCATCTATCCAATGTTGCTGATAATAGTCGGTGAGCCATATGCTATCTGCTAAAGCAGGTGCATGCGCATGGCTATGGATGAAAAGGCATTTAGGAGAACAAAAGTATTTTACTTGAGAGGCAGTTACTATTTTTCCACGCCATTGAGGGTATTTTTCAGATGGCATGCCACATTGTGCGCAACGAGTATTTTCTGAAGGATTTTCAGAACAGGCAGCAGAAAAAATTAACAATACTGCTGCAGCAAGGTAATAAACAACGCTTTTCATGGTATATTACTTTTTTGACAATTGGTTGATCATCACTCTTACTTGCTGCTCTCCTACCCATCCTACGATGCGGCGAGCAACTTTTCCCTGCGGATCGATAAAGTAATTTGTAGGAAGTTCCTCTACACCATATTGCCTGGAAATGGTGCCAGCAGTATCAAGAAGCATGGGAAAAGTGGCTTTGTACTTTTGTTGAAATTCTCGGGATACCTTGCTAGGCTGTGCCACGTTAATGGCTAGCAATTCAAAATTGTTGTTTTGTATTTTTTGATAATACGCCTGTGTTTCAGGGAATTCCTTGCGACAAGTAGGGCACCAGTCCGCCCAAAAGTACAACATGACTACCTTGCCTTTAAAGTCGCTCAATCGGCGAGGGATTCCCTGTAAATCTAGTGCTTCAAAATCGGGGGCTAGGCTGCCCTTGGGAATGCCTTTTTGCTCTTCAGTGCAGCTGAATAATAACAGAGCCGCTAACCCCCCCAGCCAACAGGTTGTTTTCATATTGCAAAGTTACGGGTTAGGCGGTTATCTTTGTTTATCTTTTGCAAGAATTGTGTGAGTATGCAAGCTAATATGCTAAAAAAAGTATCCTTAGCTGCTTATTTAATTGGCATATGTTTGTTTTGGTCTAAATCCGCAGTGGGGCAATCAGTTCAGTTGAGTACGCCACGAGAAGCCGTAGAAACTCATTTGAAAAACTTAGGGTATGGAGAAACTAAAAAAATAGTGAGAATTTTTCCCAAGTCGGCGGCAGCGCCTTTCAATCACCCAGAGTTGCGGCAAGAACTTGCCGAAAAGGAACGCATCCAACGGGCTCGAATGCTAAAGGAAATATACGATGGCTTGGGCAAGTACATCGACTATAACGCCATCCCCGACGTGGCCGACTACCGCGATAGCACTTTGTCAAACCCTGACACGTACTTTTTGTTTAGCCACTTGGGATATCCTGTTTATTTGGAAAAAATCGGCAATAATTGGTTCTATTCAAAAGAAACCATCAATTCTATTCCAGAACTTTATCGAATTGTTTTTATTATTGACACGAGAGAAACTTTTGGCATCGATTTATTTAACCCTCCGCAAACTTTTTTGATGCTCACTGCATGGCAATGGGCAGGATTGAGCATTTTGCTAGCGCTCACTTTCATAGTATATACCCTTGCAGCCCTTGTACTCATTCGCCTGCCGCTTAAAGTGCTTATTAAGAGGGACAAAGTCGAGTTTGCTGAAAACTATTTGATACCTGTCATAAAGCCTTTAATAATGGCATTAGTCCTATTTGCTCTGAATGTTTTGCTTCCTGCTTTGCATTTGCCCATTTCTTACATGCGCTATGCGTATCCTACCCTAACAGTGATCTGGACAATTCAATTTGCCACCGTTGCTTACAAAGCAGTCAAACTTGTCGATTTTTATGTTGTCAAGATTTGCCAAAAAAATGATTGGAATTACAACGCGCCCCTTGCTCTTTTGATTAAACGAGTTGTGCGAGTTCTCATTGTTTTTGGTACAGGCATTTACCTATTTCAGTACATCTTTAACCTCAACGTAGCTGGTGTAATTGCAGGTCTTTCTATTGGTGGTTTGGCAGTAGCTCTGGCAGCGCAAGATACCTTGAAAAATCTCTTCGGTTCTGTGATGATATTTTTAGACAAACCTTTTAAAAGTGGCGATTGGATTATTGGCGATAAAGTAGATGGTCAAGTGGAATACATTGGCTTTAGAAGTACTCACATACGCACTTTTGCCAACTCTGTAACGGTAATTCCCAATGGCAAGCTAGCCGATATGACTATCGAAAACATGGGTATGCGGCAAAAACATCGCTTCAGAACCATGATTAATATCACTTATGATACGCCTCCTGCTTTGGTAGAAGCCTTTACACAGGCATTGCGCAACTTGGCTACTGCCCATCCCAATATCCACCCAGACGATATTTGGACTACCTTATATGACTTTACCGATTACGCCATTCAAATACGCTTTCAAGTATTCATTAGTGTTACCAACATCAGGCTAGAGCTGATGATTCGCGAAGAACTAATTTTGCACATTATTAGACTGGCCGCTGAAATGGGAGTGAAGTTTGCCTTCCCAAGCACCAGCTTGTATGTAGAAAAAATACATACCGACCACCAAAATGCCATTACCTTGCGCAACCTGACCACACAAGAATACCTCAAAATTGCCGACAATTACATTCAACGGCATTTAAAACCTTCCCTTGAAGATGGATTGCATTAATCAAAAACCGTTTTGCTTTTAACGTTAGCTTGAATTTTAGCCGCTTCCAATCAAATTACCTATTGCGGCAAAATGTAGACGTTCCTGATCATCTCGCGCATTTTTGGTATATTTGTCTCTGTAAAAAGCTCATTTTTTAGATGGCTACTCGACTTTTAGATACCAAATATGCCCAAGTAGAAGTATTGGAAGAATCAGGCACAGTCGTCTGTATCCTCAAAATGGATTATGTGCCAGCAAAAGAATTTCGGGAAACGCTCAGCTGCATAGGTAATTACATCAAAGCCCACCCGTTCAAAATTCACAAAATGATTTTGGACAAGCGCAATCTCAAGGTGTTTCACCAAGCCTCGATGGTGTGGTATCACGTGGAATGGAAAAGGGAAATGAAGCAATATGGATTACAGACCTATAGAAAACTATTGCCACAAGATGCCTTTTTTCGCAAGGCAGTTGAAATAGGTCGCAAGAATATTTTGAAAGAACATCCCGAATTTCGCTTTGAGGATTACGACATTCGCTATTGCGACACTATGGAGGAAGCCTTGCAGCAAACCCCTAACGAGCTTCAGTAGTTGCTTATTTTTTTTAAGGTCATGTCTTGCCAGATTCACTAATGAAGGCAAATTTGGCAAATGCAATGGCGGGTTAGACGACCACTTCTTTCAAAATTCTTAAGAAAATGCCACTCGGAGCTTGGTTCCCCTTCCTAACCTGTCACTGTCCCTGTTAGTTACTTGATTTTCTTTCCACGCAAGGAAAAAAATCAGCTATCCTTAATGTGATAAGACACCTCTATCAAGCGAGAAATTACTCTCCTACCCTTAATGATTTTGTTGCCCAAAATACACTTTGGTTAGTACGTACTTGCCAATTTGTTTGCCCTGTTCAGCGCTAATGCTAAGAGTAGTGCGGTAGTGAATACCGCCGTATAAACGGCTAATAGAACACTCAGAGGCTGCTTGCCGAAAAGACTTGAAACTTCTCACTTTGCGACCATAGGGCAGTTCAGTGCTGTCGTTGTAGGCAAAATTATCGCCGTAGAGGGCGGTCATCACCTCGGCAGCTGCGTTGGAAATTACGCTATGTCCGCTGGTGTACTCTGGAAAAGGAGGTGTTTGCAAAAATGGCTCCCAATTTTCCTGCAAATAGCGATTAATTACTGAAATAGGACGAGGCATGTTGCTGGAATACTTCTCCTCCCAGCAAGCAATAAAACCATCAAAAAGTGCTACAGAAACTGCTGCAAGTGTATAAGCAGTGCGCGCAGCATCGGCGCCCGTATTGCGAGCAATCTGGGAAGCTATCATCATCCAATGCCCCCCAGGAGTGAGTTTTTTGGAATTGAATACTGCATGTCCCTTGTGATGAGAGACAAAAGGATTGTCATCCCAAAAGTAGGCTATTTCTTTTTGCTCTTGGGTAAGCTGTTGAGAAGTTTGGTAGATGTCCAAGACTTCTTTAAAGTAAGGACTCTCTTTTTTGTTTGAATAAGGGATGGGACGAGGAGGCTTAAACTGGTTAGCAGAATCCAAAGCCAGGGTATGAATGTAGCGCCAATAAGGTTCCATAGCATCGGTGTAGTCAGGGGGAGTAGGGTTCCATACCTCTTCGCGCTTTGTTACTGTATAACGAGGATAGCCACGCGTTTCCCTGTACTGGTCTTTGTCAGCGCGTTTGAGGATGGTTTTACCAACAGACTCGCCGAAGGTAATGGCTTGTTGTAAAAGTTCTTCTGCAATGCCGCTGGCTCGCACTCCTGCCAGTACTTTATTTTCATATGCATTAAGGGAATCATGGGAAAAGGTTACTCTTCGGGCTACTGTGAACATGGCTTTTACGGCTGCCAATGCTGCCACTTGATTGATGGGCTCCTTGGGCATAGGCATGGGATCAAAACCGCGCAGACGCGCCGTAATAGAAGGGTACCTAGCCGTATCTTGCCAGCGAGCTGCTTCATACCCTGCCAAAGCTACATAGGCATAAATTCTACTAGCTACAGGAGGGGAAAAAATGTCATATACCACCACATCGGTTATTTCTTGCAAAGCACCGTGGATCAAATCAGGTGAATTGGGAGAAATTTTCAACTGCTTGGTAGCGGTGTTTTGCTGTTGGCAGGAAAGAGTCCCCGCCAGCGCGCTGATAATCAATACTACTGGAAAAGGATGGCTAATTTTCATGGTTGATGGCGTTTATAGGTAATAAACTCTACTTTTTTGATTGCTTCGGTAAGCCAAAGATAGCGGCTATTTTGAGAGAGGAACGAGCTGCCATAGTAGATTTCGCGGCGCTGCACTTTTCCATTGGAGAGCGTGAGCAGAGCTGCCGTCGCGCCAGTAGGTGGAGTTATCTTTCTGTAAACCAACCGACTGCGGAAAGAAAGGAGGTTATGTTGGTTGCGGCTTGCCACAAACAAAGGCTGTCCATCCGCGCTAGCCACTCGTATCAGGGCTTTGCCATCCTCTGGCACAAACCAACCACTTTGGCTAATAGACAAAGGAGTAAAGTTGCCTTTGCCATCGCCTTTGAGCATTAAACCGTAGAGGGCGTCTTGCCTTCCGTTCATAACCTCGGTGCCGTAGTCGTTGCCTACTAAAAGTGCATCGGCATTGCCATCGCCATCGAAGTCATCAGCTAACATGCCAAAAACAGGACTATACTGAGCTTGCAAAGGGAGGGGATGCACTTCAAACTTGCCATTGCCTTTGTTTTGCACGTATGCCGAAGCGAGAAAATTGGCTTCCCACCTGCTGGCTTTCTTGAGCGTATCCGCTCCTAATGTTTGTACAATATCGGCTCCGGCAAAGGCTTTATAGCTGGTAAACTTAGCCTTGATAAAAAGCATTTGTTTGATCATATCATCCCTTCCAAAAAAAGGGAATTCGCGCAGCTGACCAGCGTCATCGAGAAAATAAGCTGTAGGAATAGCATCGTAGTTTCCGTCGTTATTGAAGTCGGCTGCATATATGCGCGCTGGGTGTTGTTCAGTAGCGCGAAAGAGGTTATTCAGTCCGAAATTACCTGCAAGATAGTCAATATCGCCATCGTTGTCGAAATCTGCTCCTGTAAGGCTATTCCACCAACCTGTAAAGCGCTCTAGCCCTGTGTGGCTCAATGGAGTCAATCTTCCTTGATGATTTTGTAGCAAGATTAAAGGCATCCACTCGCCTGCAAGCAAGAGGTCCGGGTCATTGTCGTTGTCAAAATCCGTCCAGAGGGCATCGCAAATCATGCCGATGTTTTCTAAAGCAGGAGCAAGCTGTTGAGTAACGTCGTTAAATTGCACTGGACCCCCAGCAGGAGTATCATTGCGAAGCAAGAAACTACTTGCTGGCTGTGGATAGCGATGGGGAGTATGCCTGCCTCCAACGAATAAATCCAAATCGCCATCGCCGTCAAAATCAGCTGCTTTAACGCAAGAAGCACTTGCGGTTAAAGAAGGAATTGCCGTAGGCTGCGGTATAAACTTGCCTTGTTGATGGAGATAAAATCGGTCGCGGTAAGCATTTACGCTCTGGGGTTGCTCATTTCCGCCGCTGGCGATATAGAGGTCTTCATCTCCATCCCCATCAGCATCAAAAAATAACACGCCCATATCTTCGTAAATTTTTTCAACACTATCGGCATCTGCAATTAGGTCTTGCATTACGAAAGTGCCATCGGATTGTTGCAAAAAAAATCGTCCTTTGCGTTGGTAGCTGCCAGCAATGAAAAGATCTTCTAATCCATCCCCATTAGCATCAGTTACCCCTAGAGCTGGACCGTATTGGGAAAGTTTGTGAGGCAGTAGTTTTTGCACATTAAAGTCGATGTAATCTAGTTCGTCATGGCGGTAGTCAATTGCTTGGACGGGATTAAAAAGGGGAGGGGAAGTTTCTTTTTTAGTGAGAGGGGCTGGCGTAGCGTTTTTCCACTCAAGAGTAATGACTTGATTAACAGGGATATTTTTCAAGATTTGTGCTTTGCCATCCTGCCAAGTGATTTTTAAGGAATCTATTTGCTGGCTAGCTCCCAAGCCAAAGTGGGCGGCATTTTCCATGCTGGAGAGATAACCGCGGTAAATTGTGTGTTCGTAAAATTGCTGTTGGGCTCCGTAATATATTTCTACAATAGCTCCCAAGCCCATGGGATTAAGGGGGCTGCCCCGAAACTTAATGCGCAAGTAATTCCGATTAGGAAGGCGTTGTTCGATGAGATTATTTCTATAAACATGAGCCGAGTCGTCAATATTATTGACCACATAGTCTAAATCACCGTCATTATCTAAATCTGCGAAGGCGGCACCATTGGAAAAACTGGGCTGAGTAATACCCCATTGGTCGGTTACTTTTTCAAAAAGTCCGTTTCCTTTGTTTTTAAAGGCGTAATTTTTTAACTTAATGCGTGGAATTTGGTCAAGTAAAATATACTTAGGAGCAAACATAGCCATTGCAGCGCGGTAGGAGGCAAAGTCGCGGTCGGTAATGTCTTTGGGAAAGCCATTGGTAACGATGATATCCCGCAGACCGTCGCTATCAAAATCAGCCACCAGAGGTGCCCAGCTCCAGTCGGTTTCTGCAATGCCTGCTAGCATGGCAATATCTGAAAAAACGGGTAGAGAGGTTCCTGGAGGAGTGCCTTGATTGATTTGCAGGGTATTGCGCACATATTGGTGCTGATAGCCGTACAAGGCATTGTTGATATAATGGAAGTAATTAGCGGGAGCGAGCATCTGTTTTTTGCGGCGGTTGTCCTCTGGCAACATATCAAGGGCAATAATGTCTGCTAATCCATCATTATTGATATCTGCCACGTCGTTTCCCATTGCCGAGTGACAGGTATGCATGAACATGCTAGCAGCATGGTCGGTAAAGGTGCCGTCTCGGTTGTTAATATAAAAGACATCGTTGGTTAAATAATCATTAGTAATGTAAATATCCTTCCATCCATCGCGGTTGATGTCGCAAATATTTACTCCTAACCCAAATCCTTCTAGCACAATCCCTGCTTGTTTTGAAACGTTTGTAAAACGAGCATGTCCTAGAAGGCTGTCGTAGTCGTTGCGATAGAGTCGGTCAGTAGTAACTGCGCTACCATCTGTTACTTTTTTGCGGTACTTATTGGGATAAGTGGTTTGTGACATTTCATTGACTAGCAAAAATAGGTCTAGGTCGCCGTCGTTGTCATAGTCAAAGAAAGCAGCGTTAGTAGTATGAGTAGTGTCTGCAATGCCGTACGCTTGAGCCATTTCTTTAAAAATAGGTACGCCATTGCGCACCCCTTGATTAACAAACAGCAAATTAGCGCGCTTTGCTGGATGAGGATGGACGGTAGCGCATACGTAAAGGTCGTTCCAACCGTCGGTGTTAATATCCACTACTGCCACGCCAGAACACCAACGGTCAGCGGCTGCTACTCCTGCTTTGTCAGTAACATCGTCAAATTGAAAGTTTCCTTTGTTAAGGTAAAGTTTATTAGCTACCATGTTACCAGTAAAATAGACATCTTGCAAGCCATCGTTGTTGAAGTCGGCGATAGCCACTCCTCCGCCATTGTAGATGTACTCAAAATCCAGAATGTTCATCGTATCTGACTCAGTGATGCGGTTGGAAAAGGTTATGCTGGTTTCTTCAACAGGAAGGAGGGTAAATTGCTTTTGATAGCGGTTGCAAGCAGTCAGTAGAACTGCTGCCCATATCAACCATTTCTGCATAGGATTGAGAATTGAACTGCTATAAAGTAGGGAATTTTGCTCAAAATACTAGCAGCTCTGGATGCGCAAGTTTCGCTTCGGTGAAAAAAGCTACGCTATTGGTGTTTTGCTGAGTTTAGAGAGGGGGAAGTTCATAATACATCCCACATGCCAAAGTGGCGGGCTTGCCCTATTTCCAACTCTCGACCTGTTAGAGGGCGGTGCAAGTGTCCCCAAATTTTTACAGGGGTGGGGTCGTGGGCAAAATCTTCTGCCATGCCATGCGAAGCGCCACCGCCAATGTCTATTTTTTTTACATCAGCAAGTAAATAATATTGCTTTCTCACAAAATCAAATAACCAACGATGCTCGCTAGGGCAATGCTGTTCCATTTGCCGCATTACTTTTTCAGAAAGAATATCGGTTAAATGCCCATATGTTTTTTCTCTGCCAGCTGCATCGGTGTGGCGGAAGTAGTAAATATGGGTTTCAATAGGATGAAGGGAATGGCAAGGCATTGCCTCTAGAAGGGCTCCATGATGAGATGCAATAGTATTCCAGGTGTGCATTTGAAGGCGCTGAAAATTGAAAAATTGATCTAGCTCTGCAAAAGTAACTCCTAAAAGCATGCTCATCTTTTGCCGAAAATGAGCTTCTACGAAATTGCTACAGTACACTGTTAACTGTACGCCATAGGCAAGGGCTTGTATTAAACCGATGGCGTGGTCGTCGTGAGCATGGGTGAGAATGACTCCTGCCACATCGTGGATAGTTTTGCCTGTGCGTTCCCAATTTTGCCATACATTAGGTCCGGCATCGATTAAATAATATTGATTGCCAAAGAGCAATGCTGAAGCCATACAGGGACGGGTGTGATCCCAGCCATCGCCTTCGCCTATGTGAAGCAAAATGCAATTTTGTGAAGAGTCGGGAAGTGTTACAGGAGGCAAGGAATACGCCGAAGGAAACACCTCAATAGCCAATTGAATTTCTATTCTCTCTTCTTGGTAAGAAAGAGCAAAATGATTAGGAGCAATTCGCTGTAAGTAGCAGTTTTCTGCAATAGCTACAGGTTGGTAGTCAGGTAAGGGGATAGTGCGTACCCATTCGTGCATAGGGCATATTTTTCCAAAGGCGAAATGCTGTTTGGCATACCAGAAGGCAGTAGCCTCATTGTAACTCATGCCAGCGGCTTGCATTGCTTCTATGGAATCTAAACCATAGTTTCCATAGTAGAGGTATTGGAGTTGGCGTTCTATTTCATCGGGTTGTCCAATCAGTAGCGGTTTGCGTCCATCATTGTTGGGATGTCCAGGAATTTGCCAACCTTGCAAGTAAAAAATATGCATCAAGGGAAATTCTGCCGCATTGGGCAGCACCCAATTTTTTTGGGGGCAAGGTGCTTGGATGCGGTCAGCAAGCAGGATGGCATTAGGTCCTGTTTCTCCATGTAGATCTTGGGAAATGAACCCTGCTACGCGAAGGTATTTGTTGGCATCGGGTGGGCAGCCGCATTGCATGCGCAACCCTATAGCTGGAATTTCTACCCAGTGCAAACCAGGTAGAAGCGTTTTTAAAATAATATGGCTCATCCGACTACCTCCTCTACAAAGTACATATCCATTTTACCAATACCTTTGGCTTCGATTTCGCCGCGATAGCGGCAGTAAAATCTATCTTTAATGTGCATATACGTAGCTTCAGAAATATTTATTTTTCCAGGCTCGCAAGTGGATTCCATCCGAGCAGCGATATTGACCGTATTGCCCCAAATGTCATAGGCGAATTTCTTTTTACCTACTACCCCTGCTAGTACTGGACCTGTGTGGATGCCTACGCGGAGCTCTAAATAAGGCTCGCCTTTGAGGCGCTTTTGATAGTTGCGTTTTTGCATGAACTCTTGCATAGCCAAGCCTGCTAGCACTGCATCGGCAGCATTGGTAGTGTTAGGTTGAGGAATTCCGCCTGCACACATATAGGCATCGCCAATAGTTTTGATTTTTTCCAAGTTATAGCGCGTACAAATATCGTCAAAAGCAGAAAAGCACTCGTTGAGTTCTTTGACTACTTCAGCAGCGCTATGCCTTTCAGTGTACTCAGTAAACCCCTTGAAATCGCAAAACAGAACAGTTACCATTTTATAGTAGCGCGGCGTGGCTTGTTTCTTTTCTTTGAGCTCTTCTGCAATTTCACGGGGTAAGATGTTGAGCAACAAGGCTTCAGATTTGGCTTTTTCGGCTTGGAGCTCTTTTGCTTGTGCTTCTATTTGCAACTTTTGCGCCTTGAGCTTGCGGTTGGCTTGCCTGATGCGGATCATGAAAAACAAAGCAGCAATTAGCAGCAAAGACAGTGCAGCAGCCGCTGCTAAAATTGCCTGAGTAGTTTTTTGCTGGGCAGCGATGGTTTCTTCTTTGAGGCGCAAAATTTCTTTGGCTTGTTGCAGGGAAGCCTCTGTCCGGGCTAAATCTTGCTGAATTCTTGCTTGTTCGCGCTCTTTGATCAGCAGCGACATGCGAAGTTTTTGTTTCTCCGCTTCCTGTAAGCGAATGCTGTCTCGCAATCGGTTTTGCAGATCTGCAATCTCGGCTTCTAACTTTCGAGCTTCTTCCGTTACCGCTGCTGCTTCTGTGGCAACTGCCGAAACAGTAGCGGGGGAGGTCCTTGAAGCTGTAGGAGGCTCTAAAGAGGATTGGAGGCGGTTTAAGTAGGTACGCGATTGAGCTTGAATGTCGTTGTAGCCTATTTCAGAAGCTAGTTCAAGGGCTTCTTGTAATCTTACTTGGGCTTCGCGAAACTTTCCTGCATCGTAATAAGCCAGTCCTTGTTTGAAGCGGACACGAGCCGCGCCTCGTTCGCCTTCCGTATTGTTGAGTAATTGGTAATACTCGAATGCTTGTTGTAGGTTATTGATGGTGCGCACTACCTCACGCCGCGATGACAAAGCGTATGCTGAGCCTAATTCTTCGTAACTTCGGGCTAGCAAAGCAGTGTTGTCTATTTTTCGAGCAGCAGCAATTGCATTGGTAAAGGCATCGATAGCTTGGGCAAATTGTCGCTGGGACTCATACCGATTACCTAGTTCAAGAGCTATTTCAGCAGCCTGCTTGAAATTTTTTTTACTAATGGCTGTTTTGTACTTTTTTTCTAACTCTGCCGTGCTGCTTTGCTGTCCATAAGTAGCGCAGCAGCAAAAGCAGCCCCATAGTACTACTATCCACTTGCCAAGAAGGGACCTCTGCATGATGTTTTCTCACTTTAGATGCAATTTAACTAATTACCTTGCAAAAAATGTAGCCTTAGCACAAGCAAAATTCAAATCGGCTAACTTTGCAATGATGCTCTACCCCAACAATTTTGAAGAAAAAATTGGCTTTGATAAGATTCGTCAACAGCTAGCAGCACTTTGCAACGGACCTTTGGGGCGTGCCTTTGTGGAGCGCATGCGTCCAAGCAATCGCTACGAGATAGTGCAAAAACTTCATCGGCAAACTGAAGAGCTCAAAAGAATGATGGCTGCCGGGGAGCACCTTCCCGAAAGTCATTTTCTGGATGTCAACCCAAGCCTTCAAAAAGCTGCCATCGAAGGAGCCTTTTTGTCAGAGGAGGAATTTTACAACTTGCGCCTTTCATTAACTACCTTGTACCAATGTGTAGAAATTATTGACAAAAAGCCAACTCAAGAAATTCCTCACTTAAAAGAACTCATCGGAGAGGTAGTAGTAGAAAAAAGTTTGCTTGCTCAGATAGAACGCCTCATAGATGAGCGCGGAAAAGTACGCGACAATGCCTCGCCGCAGTTGCAACAAATTCGCCGCGCCATCATAGAGCAACAAATGCAACTGCGCAAAAAAATCGACCAGTTGCTGCGTCAATTGAAAACAGAGGGCTTTGCCGCCGAAGATGCGCAGCCCACCATTCGCGAAGGAAGGTTAGTAATTCCCTTGCCTGTAGAACACAAACGGCGGATGAAAGGCATTGTGCACGATACCTCAGCCAGCGGGCAAACGATTTTTATAGAGCCAGCAGAAGTAGTGGAAATGAACAACGAAATTCGCGAGCTAATAGCCCAAGAACGCCGCGAAGTAATTCGCATCCTCACCCAACTGACTGCTCAACTTCGTCCTCACGTAGAGAAGCTCAAAAAAGGTTACTTTTTTTTAGGATTAATAGACTTTATCCGTGCTAAGGCAAGGTTTGCTCTTCAGTGGCGAGCCATTTTTCCCCAACTTCACAATAAACCTGCTTTGCAATGGATGGGAGCCCGGCATCCCCTGCTAGAACAACATTTGCAAGAAATAGGAAAAAAAATTGTACCGCTGAACATTAGACTAGATGAAAAAAATCGCATTTTGCTCATTTCCGGACCCAATGCAGGGGGAAAATCCATATGCCTGAAAACAGTAGGGCTCTTGCAATACATGTTGCAATGCGGCATTCCCGTTCCTGTAGAAGAAGGTTCGCAAGCTGGCATCTTTCAACGATTTTTTATAGACATCGGCGATGAACAATCCATTGACAATGATCTGAGTACGTATAGCTCCCATCTAAAAAACATGAAGGCTTTCTTAGAACTGGCCGATGAACATTCCCTGTGTCTTATTGATGAGTTTGGCACTGGAACGGAGCCCCAACTTGGCGGTGCCATTGCCGAGGCGATTTTAGAGCAACTCAATCAAAAGAAGGTGTATGGAGTAATTACTACTCACTATGCTAATTTAAAACTCTTTGCCGAGCATACCTCTGGCATTATCAACGGTGCCATGCGCTATAATGTGGAGGCTTTAGAGCCGCTTTTTGAGCTGGAAATTGGCAAACCTGGAAGTTCGTTTGCCTTAGAAATTGCCCAGAAAATTGGGTTGCCGCGTTGGGTAATCCAAAAAGCCCGTGAAAAACTCGGCAAAGAAAAAATCGACATGGAAAAACTGCTCAGAGATCTGGAGATTGAACGGCAGTTTTACCGCGAGAAAAGTGCGCAACTGCAAGCGGAACGAGCCCAACTTGCTCACACCCAAGCGGAATATGCTCGCTTGCGCCATTTTTTAGAAACTCATCGCAAGCAACTCCTCAACGAAGCCAAAGCACAAGCTCAACAGTTGCTTCAGGAAGCTAACCAAAAAATTGAAAACACGATTCGCCAAATCCGTCAGCAGCAAGCTGCCAAAGAAGTTACTCGACAACTTAGGCAGGAGCTAGAAGAGTTTCGGCAGCAGTTGCAACCCGAACAGATTCCCCCTGCTATTTCTGATGAGGCTCCTACCAACACTGTTGAACTAGAAACTACTCCCATTCAGCCTGGCGATTACATACGGCTCAAAGGTACTGATACGCTAGGTCAGGTAATTTCAATCAAAGGCAAAGAAGCGACTATTTCCATTGGAGAGTTGAAATCCACTGTGAAGCTAGATAGATTAGAGAAAATTAGCCGCCAAAGTTATCGTCAACTCATGCCAGAAAAACCTACTGCCTCTGTAACCTTGCCTAGAATTGATTTAAGCGAAAAAATGGCGCGTTTTAGTTTGGAGTTAGATATTCGCGGATGTCGTGCTGAAGAAGCCCTAGCCCAAGTAGAGCAGTTTATTGACGATGCTATTATGCTCAATCACCAACATTTGCGCATTATTCACGGCAAAGGAGATGGAATACTGCGCAATGTCATTCGAGAACATTTGCGCAAGCGCAAGGAAGTACTTCATCTACAGGATGAACATGCCGATCGCGGAGGGGCAGGTATTACTCTAGTAACCTTGCGCTAACATTAAAAATTTTGTGCTTAACTGTTGTAAGCAATTGGTAAATGTCCTATCTTTGCTGCGCTGCAACAAACTCCTCCTTAGCTCAGCAGGTTAGAGCACATGACTGTTAATCATGGGGTCCCAGGTTCGAGCCCTGGAGGAGGAGCAAAGGTAATAAGTAATTTTTGTGGTTTTAGGGCTTGCTTTCTTGCGTTAGATCCCTCTCCTCGCCTTAGCACTGTAAAAGACCCAGTACGAACTTTTTCAGATTCACTACAAGTATCTCAAGGAGCCCCAATAAAAAGGTCTTGGGAGTGAATTGTTGTATAAAAACCCTGATAGCCGAAATTAAAGCGCGTTCGTATGCAGGGTGAAAACGTTACAAACACTGGATGATGTATGCAGATGCTCTCCAGACGAATGAAATACTGGCTTATGTAGGGAAGAGAAATACCCCTACAGTCGAGAAATTTTACCAAAAACTCGAACATTTGCAAATAATAGCTGGAAGAAGGATTTTCGGAAGTATTTAGTAAGCAAAATCGTCAAGTCGGTAAGGCGGCCACCAAGCAGATTAAAGGAGTAAATGCTTACTTGCGAATCAGAAACAGAGGATTAGTGAGAAAAACTACTTGCTTCTCCCAAAAAGAACTTTACTATGAGGCTTCTATTAAAGTTATATTTCAAGGTAGAAATTACCGCTATCATCCCTTCTGAACCACCACCGAACAACCATTTTATGCGCGCGCATAAGTTGTTTCATTTTGCTCGACTTTTAATTTAAATGAGTCCTTCTTAACTCATTTTGTGCATTTTTTGCTGATAGCAGCTAACTAATTTTATTATCAAAATGCCAAAAAACATCCAGTTGCCCTTGCTTGTATCACTGCAAATCTATAGTATTTCTATGAAGATACGCGCAAGTTGTGCACGTTGGGTAGTTTAAATAACAATGACAATGCCACATCTGATAAAAGTACCCAAACTGGCTGACAGATTGAAATAAGCAAAAGGCAAAACGGTCCTTTACTGCGATTATCATTGTTTTATTTTGTTGATAGATGGCTATGCAGAGTTTTGGCTCAACAGTAATGAATTATTAGGACGAAAAAACAAGGCTGAAATTCCACATCACGTCTTAAACTTTTTAGAAACTAACTGTCTTCAATTCACTAACTTCTACAAGACAGACAATATAACAAAAACTCAACTATGAATTGGAAAGAACATCACTACTACTACCAGATTCCTGAAATTGGAAATGCTTGTAGTATGATAACTTGCAAAATAGTAACTGAAAAGGATTACATGAGAAGTAAGAGAGTAATTCATATACACGAAGGTTGGAGTAAGAGTCTTTGGGGAGAGTTTGAAACTATCGGAAAAAAAGAAATTAAAGCGTTCCTTACTTTAACGCGCAAAAAAATAAAATTTATTGAGCAACTCGATTGCTATAGCTATAAAACAAATGAAAATGAAAATACTGAAGACAAAGACTCGTCAAAGCATTCTGAACCTGAAGATTTAGATGCTACCAAGTCAGCTAACGCCTTAGAATCCCATGGCTTGAAACAACCGAGTACTAAAAAGCCATATAGAACGATAATCGGTGCAGTAATTGGTGATGTAATTGGTTCAGTGTTTGAATGGAACAATGTAAAAACCACAAATTTTGATTTATTTAATCCAAAATGTGATTTTACAGATGACACGGTTTTAACTATTGCAGTTGCGGATTGCATTCTGAACAAAAAAGATTTTGCCGAGACAATTTGGAAATATGGAAGAGGATATCCGGGACGTGGTTACGGTGGTTTTTTCAGAAGTTGGTTACAAGTAAACGAGAACGATTTAAAACCTTATGGAAGTTTTGGTAACGGCTCAGCAATGCGGGTAAGTGCGGTTGGTTTTGCATTTAATGACATTGAAACTGTATTGAAAGTTGCCAAACAGTCAGCTGAAGTTACACACAACCACCCTGAAGGAATTAAAGGAGCACAAGCAACAGCAGCAGCAATTTTTCTCGCAAGACGTGGAAAGTCAAAACAAGAGATTAAAAACTACATAACAGAGACTTTCAACTACAATCTTGATTTTACACTTGATGAAATAAGACCTACTTACCAATTTAATGAAACTTGTCAAGGTTCAGTTCCCCAAGCGATTGTAGCGTTTCTTGAAAGTACAGACTTTGAAAATGCCATCAGGCTTGCAATTTCAATCGGTGGCGACAGCGACACCATTGCTTGCATAACAGGCGGTATCGCTTCGGCTTACTACAAGCATATCCCACAAGAAATCGTTGACTTTGTGGAAGACAGATTACCACCTGAGTTCATCGAAATAATTGACAAATTTGATGAACAATATGGCAGAGAATAAGAATGATAAACTTATAACAGCGTTTGCCTCAAGTGAGGTACAAAATTGGAGATAATTGTCCTTGTTGCCGCTGTTGTTTCAAGAACAAATGTTTATTAGACTTTTTGTAAGCTAATTCACTGATAATCAATTGATTGATAATTTTGATTTGCGATTCTGTAAACCTTAGCTAAAAATTTTCTAATATTTGTTCTCTATCCTTCGTACCACTCTTAATTTGGTTAATGAAAAAGTTTTTACAACCTGCTAACGCATTTTCTACTCTTACCTTAAAACTTGAGAACGTGTTGTTTACGCTTTTCTCAAACTCATCTAGCAGTTTTCCTTCGGGCTTTTTACAAGGTTTTGCAACCAATGCGTTACACATGATATTTTCCATACTTTGAATCTTAAATCTACATGTATTCGCTTACCTCTAAAATTAAGAATTCATTTAAAACTCGTTACATCATGTACATTGCTCCACCACAATTTATCTATATACAACATCCACTTCTTGCTATCACTAATGGTAAGTAGTTATCGTATGTCGTTTTTTGCCTGAGTAATATATCCACTGTTTCTCTTGATTTTCAGCAATTTCCGTACAATCTATTACTAAGTTCTCCACTCCTTCAAAAGCCTTGTCAAAATCCGATTGATTTTTAACTACTTATAAAAACATCTTGTGTTTTTACACTGGCGTGATGGCGATAATTTCTATATTGAAACATAATTTTAACAGAAGCATCGTGATAAGGTTCTTTTTCGGAGAAACAAGTAGTTTTTCGGACTAATCGTCAGCAAGTATTTATCCCTTCAATCTGCTGAGTTTACTGACTTGATGATTTTCTTTGCTAAATTCTGCAAACCTTATTCTAGTTATCTGTAATCGCATTTATTGGATAATGTTTGAGTGTGATAAAGTTTCTTGACCATAGGAGCATTTCTCTTCCTTAGTGCATAAGCCAATATTCTGGGGTCGTATACATACACTATTCAGTGTTTGTGACATTTTCGCCCACAAAACATATCTATTTGAACGCTATGAATGCTTCAATTTTTGCTGCTACTCATAGAAAGCATACATATAATATAAAATGTGCAACAACTCATTCATTTACTCCCAAAATCATCTCTATCAAATTAGAGAATTTTTGATAGAATGCAGCGGTTTTTTACTTTTCATTCTCTACATCGATGAACTGACGCCAAAATGCTGGTTCATATCTTTCCCACGCATGGCAGCCGAAGGGAAGCCTCTTTCCTGTTTTTTCGTACAGCTGTGAAGGATTGGCTTCAAAGCTAAAAAACATGGCTTCTTCTGGAGGAGCTATGCGAAGGGGAAATGCTTTTGTAAGATATTCCGTCCAGAAACAGTCTTCCGTTACATTTTTTAGCAAAATAACGCTAATGTCTTCTTGGGTATAAATTCCCATACTCCATTTAGCCAGATGAAAAGCGCGGTCTTGGCGCAGCCATTTACCCAGCCATGTATATCGCTTTTGGAAGCGGTGCCATTTTTGCAACACTTTGATAGCAGTTGAGATGCGTCGCAACGAAAAACCTCCGTTCCCTACTCCTATTATTTCATCGTCTGGAGATGCTTCAGTATAGTTGCTAAACCATGGAGCACCTATGTAGTCGTAACCTTTTTGAATCCACTCCATGAGTTCATCTCGAAATACGTAGGCATCAAGTTGATAAATTAGCAAATAGTCGTGCCCGCGCTGAATAAAAAAATTATAAAATGCAACGTCCTTTAACATTTCACTATACGTAGCTGGATTTTGAAAAAAGTAGGCTGGCCATGCTTGGTATCTTACTTGTAGATTGGGAAAAGTGGCGATGATTTTTTGATAATTTTCAAGGGGTAAGTGCTCAGGGTGAAACATATAAATAGGATATTTACCGAGCACTTTCAAAAGTTGTCTAAAAGAAATTAGCTCACTTTTTGAAAGTTGAGACTTGTAAGCAGGAACAAATATGGCTGGAACTAAATTATTCATTTGCCCGTGTAATTTTTTAGCCAACGATAAAATTTTACTACTCCGTTAGGTAAACATTTTGCGAGTTTATTTTTAAAGCTATAAGGAGAAGGAGGTTCGAAAGGTTCTATTTTAAGTCGGTTTTTGTAAAAATCTTGCATCAGTTGCCGAACTAACAAATTTTCTTTAACAGGTTGCTTTTGAACTGGAATATGCAAGGCAAGCTCTTTGCAATAATACACATTTTGTCCTTCTGCATTGCAATGTTCTCCACTGCTATCATGCCCAATGTTGTTTACCAAAGAACAACGTGGATACAAAGCATACCCACCAGCAATAAAAAAACTAGCATACCAACGCACACACCAAGTTTTTAGAGTTCCGATAATATTGGCTTCTAACTGGGAAGTAAAAGGACAACTATTTTCTATGTTAAATCGACGAATAGAATTTTTGCTTTTGGTTACTTGTCTGTACAAATACAAAGGATCATTAATAAAATATTTCCACGCTCGTGCCCAAGTAGCCCAACCCCAGCAAGAATTGGCATTGTAAAAAAATGTATCGGGCAATTTTCCTTCCACTGGAAACATATACCCCGAAATATGCATTACGCGGGGTTCGTTGGCGTAGAGTTCCAGCGCTTCGTTCATGTAGCGCAGAAAGCCGGGGGAAGTTACCAGATCATCTTCCAGTACGATGATGCGCCCGTATCGGTTTACAATTTGGGTAACGCCGTCTATGATATTGTCTGCCAGTCCCCAGTTGCGTTGGCGTTCAACAATGTGGACTTCTTTGCACCACTTTCGACTGCGAATCAGTTCCCGCACTTGGCGGATTTTTTCTTTTTGCTCTTCAGTGGCATCGGTTTGGGGTCCATCAGCGAAGATGTAAAGTATAGATTGATCTGCTAGTTCATTAGCAGCCAGTGCTTCGAGAGTTTGCTGAGTGTGCCAAGGACGTTTGTAAACGAAAAGGACAATGGGGGCGAGAGACATGGTTATTATGTTTGAGCTTTAGTTTTCACCCATTTGAATAAAGTATAAGCTAATTTGCCGTAAGTTTCTATGAACAAGGGATAATAGAGTACAGATTTTAATAAGGAGAGAGTAGCAGCTTTATAATCAAGTTCTTTATTGTGCCGTTCTGCTTCGAGCAAAAAAGTAAAAGACGATAATTTGTTGCGGATCTTCGGTGGAATATCTCTCAAATAATTAAAATATTCCTGATAATAGTGATGATCCGTATAACCATACCAAGGTTTATCACTTCCTGAATAGTGTATGATGCGTACAT
>JANWWZ010000014.1 GCA_025057115.1 Bernardetiaceae bacterium | reverse complement strand
AGAGCAGCGGTTACAGGTTTGTCCACGCCTACGTTTTTGTCGTTGAATGTGCCGCCACCAGAGAGATTCACTACGTCAGGCAAAATCACGCCTGTCAGCGTTCCTATAATGGTGGCTGCTGTTGTGCCGTCGTACACTTTGTTTTGTGCAGTAGCTCCTGATACGGTTAGCGTTGCATGGGTGATGTCGGCTTGCAAGGTGGGCAGGGTCAAGGTGTAGTTGCCTGCATCGGTTCCTGTCAGAGACAGACCGCTCACTGTTACGGACTTGCCAGAGCCCACGTGCTTGTTGTCGAAATTGCCTATTGGCGTGCCTGATAAGCTCACTACGTCTCCCGTGCAAACGCTACCTAACAGGGCAGCTGTGCCGCTCAAACTGGCTGCTGTGGTTCCATCATACACTTTGTTGTTGGCGGTCAACCCTGTTACACTCAGGCTGGCAGGGGTGATACTAGCGGTTAACCCTGTGGGTTGGGTAAGTATGTAATTCCCTGCAGCAGTACCGGTTAAAGTAAGATTAGCAGTAACAAGCTTATTGGTGCCTACATTTTTATTGTCAAAAGTTCCACCTCCTGTTAGATTTACGTTGCCAACGTCGATAGGCTCTACCCCTACCAGTCCATCCCAAGTAATGGTAGCGTGGTCGTTGCAATTATATACCTTGTTCTGAGCAACTGGATTGAGTACAGTGAGGGGCTTGGGGTTCATGGTGCTGTTGGGAATAGCTACATTTTGCGAGGTAGCCCCCGTACTGCTTACCACGATATTGCCGCTATAAGGATTGCCTGCAACGGGATTAGTTGCCTTGAGTCGCACGTAGATGGTGGTAGGAGCTACCATGGGGGCTGCTCCGATAGTCAAGGTGGAAGCAAATCCGGAAGTTGCATTGGTGGAAATTTCAAAGCCCGTTGGGGCAGTGATTGTAATAGGTCCTGAGAGGTAATTACCGCTTACGGTGAAGAGTTGCACAACAGAAGGAGTTCCATAAGTGGTATTAAAGGCTGACAGGCTAGTACTGCTTACTGTAATTTCTGCAAACCTGAACCGAGCATAAACGGGCAAGTGGTCGGAAACTGTTGTAGCAAAGTTTTGAGCGGGTAGTATGGCATAAGGCGGCACCACGATTTCACTTCCCTGCAAATGATTGTTAAACAGTTCGTTAGAAATCATGATATGGTCAATCATGTTTTCGCGGGAAGCATACGATCGCCATCCGTTGGTGCTTAGGGATTGCGTGCTTACTCGATAGGCTGCAGCATCATTAACAAACACTTCGTAAGTAGAAGGACCGTTGAGCGGGTCATCAGAAACGGTTACATCCACATCATCATTAAAATCTCCTGCTATGATGATGTTAGCATTGGGAAAATCAGCGTCTAGTTTCTGTTTAAAAGCATGAATGTCAAACATGCGCATGTCATATCGCTCTCGGGCTGCCGTACTGCTATTGGCACGGGCATGAATGCCAAACAAGTGAATTTTGCGGGTAACGCCATTAATAGTGGCATCAACTACAAATAACACTGGCAGCCTGCCACTCGACCAGAAGCGGTCAGGAGCATTGACTGAAGGACCGAAAGGCTGTGGGTAATCAGCAGGGACAGGGTAACCTGAAAGATAGCATAGCGGCTCACCACCGTTAAAACTTGCATCTGGAGTAATTACTGAAGTTTTATAAATAAAAGCTATTTTTTGGGCATCGTTAATTTCTGCCATGGTAGGCGAAGCGCTACGGTTGGAATAGCATCCCGTAACTACTTTGCCCGCATAGCCAGGCATACTTGCCACCAGCTGATTAAATTGGCTTATGTTACAGATTTCCTGCAATACGTAAATATCGGCTTGTAACTGATTAAACAAAGTTGCTACGCTGGTGCGTTGGAGATTGTCATCTGCAGGTCCATTGGAGGGGTGTCCGAACCATTCTATGTTAAAGGTAACAATATCCAAGGTTTGATTCTCTGGCACGCCGTCGAAAGGAGTGGAAACGGAAGCAGCTCCTTGCACATCGGTGGTAAAGCGTGGCATTATCTGGTAATTGCCAGCAAACTGGTTCAATACTCCTACGATCTTAGAAGAACTATTAGGTACGCGTTTGCCCAGGAGATCAAAGTGGTTGAAGGTAGTGTTAGGAGTGCGCAAAATGCCCGTACCTGTATTGTCTGCGATGGAAAAACTAGCATTGGGCACAAAGATGCCGCGCGTATTAGGGCTGAAATCAACATTTAGAATTTCTACGAGCAGTCCTTCGTCGCTTTCAGTTAAGTTGTTTAAAGTCAATGTTTTAGGTGTGGGAGCGCCTATGTAGGAGCCTATGGTATAAGAGCTAATAGGCGAAATTTGCGTCAAGCCACTGTAAGGAATGCCTGCTGGGTAGGTCCCTCCGCTGCGCCCAAATTCGGACAAAGTACCAGTTACTGTAATTTCTTTGCCAATTGCAAGGTTAGGGTCTTGGTCTAGGAAAGGAGCCGTATTGTCAAACAAAGCAATTCCGCCTGTGTGGTCTTGAATGAACACTGTTTTGCCGTGTTGAGTAGCCACTGTGATTAGGCCAGTAACGGTAACCGTGCTTCCGAAAGGCATTGCTCTTGCTTGGGCAATGGTGAGAGGCAAGTTCACTGAAAATGTTCCAATGCTGCCTGATGGCACATATAGACCCTGTTCATCCGCCACTTGATTTGCTTGCACGGCAATGGTATAAGTGCCATTATCCATTCCATCCCATGAACCTCCTGGAGGAGTAATTCGATAAGTTGCGGTGATGCTAGGGGCATTGTTAGCTGGAGTGGCACTAAGCAAAGTGGCGGTTGCTGAAAAAGCGCCTGGACCAGTGACCACAACGTCATTATTATCCAAAGTGCTATAGGCAACGTTGGTATTATCGGTATAAGTAATTACAAAGTCGTAAAAAGTGCCTCCAGGAGTAGTTACGTTAGGAGCAGAAGTAAGAGTAGCAGTGGGTTTCCCCGTATTGGTTTGGATGGTGAAGTTATCTATTGCCATGCCGTCATCTGCCCCCGAAGCATTGAAATCATTCCATCGAATCCAAAATGTTGCTCCGTTGGGAATATTTAAGCCAGTAATGGTATGCTCAATTTCAACAAAGGTGGTATTTCCGTCTTTTGCTCCCGTTGATGTTGTAACAGTGGACGGAAAAACTGAAGTGGAAAAATTCAACTGGGGAACGCTTTGCCAAGTTCCAGTAGTCAAGCTCGTGGCATCAAGACTGTACTGAAACTCAAGCCTATCTTCTCGGCTAGCGGTCCCAACGCGCCAGAGCTCTCCTCGATAGCTAATCTTTAAGTTAGTAATCGGTTCCCCTGTGTTGTTGATAAATTGTGCACCAATGGTAGGGATAAGTGCACCGCTTAGCAAACCGCCGAAAGCTCTTTCAGTATTACCAGTAGCGCCATAGCTGTAGGTGTCGCCTGTATTGGAGGTACCGTTATCAGCCCTGTAAAAGGCGTTTGCATTAGTTCCCGACTCGGCAAAATACCACCCCAAAGGAAGCGTTGTGTTGTTAGTCCCGCTGTTGGCAAGGGTGTTAAAATCCTGTCCATAAGGGGTACCGTCGAGCGCAATGGCTTGTGCCCAAGACCAAATAGGCAAAATGGCAAAAAGCAACCCACTTGCAAGGAATAAGTAAAAGTTTTTTTGCATCTCTCTTAGGTAATTGTTGGCGCGCAAAATTCCCTCAATCCTAAGAAAGGCTCGTTAAGGGCGGGTTAAAAAATGTAGGAATATTTTTAAATCAGACGGGTTTTGAAGAAAAATGCGTTTAGTTAGCCACTTGCGAAATGGAAAAAAACAGGGTGCAGGATTCCACGTTTATTTGCGCCCTTTATGCTCATTGCACCAGAGCTACAAGCTAATTGCTTATGCTTGGGAAAGAGTCTTTTCCAAACTTTGCTGCAAGGCTGCAATGGCTGATTGTAGGGCTGCAATTCTTGCCTGGGCATCGGCCTGTTTACGCCGTTCATTTTCTACTACTTCAGGCTTGGCATTGGCTAAAAATTTTTGGTTGGAAAGTTTTTTCTCCACTGATTCCAAAAAACCTTGCTGATATTCTAACTCTGCTTGCAATTTTTTCAGCTCTTGGTGCCCATCAACCAGATTGCTTAGAGAAACAAAAAATTCATCCCCTTCTACCACAAAGCGAACTACATTGCCTTGCAATTCTTCCAGAAGATAAACTACCTTGCTTAAGTGAGCCAGTTTTTTCATCATAGCTTCAAAGCGTTGGTATAAAGCAGGCTGATGGGTTTTGATGGCAAGGGGCAAGGCTTCTTTGGGAGCAATTTTCTTTTGGTTGCGCAAAGCCCGCACTTGCTGAATGATCTGGAAAATGCGTTCCGTTTGCTCCAGCATCGATTTTTGCTCTGGGCTAAGAGGTTGGAAAGTAGGGTAGGAAGCCACGATGAGGTAGTCTTTTCCTTGTCGCTGTCGCAAGCCGTGCCATATTTCCTCTGTAATAAAAGGCATGAAAGGATGCAACAACTTGAGCAGTGTTTCAAAAAAGTAGATGGCAGTTTCAAAAGTAACTAACTCAATAGGCTTGCCATGCTCTGGTTTAATCATTTCCAGGTACCAAGAGCAGAAGTCTTCCCAAATAAGGCGGTAAATGATTAGCAAGGCATCGGAAATGCGGTATTTTTCGTAGCAATCTTCCATTTCCGCGATGGCGGCTTGCAATTTTGCCTCAAACCACTTGTTAGCCATTTGACTAACGGGGCTTACGGGCAATGCCTCATCTACCGACCAACCTTTGACTAACCGGAAGGCATTCCAGATTTTATTGGCAAAGTTGCGTCCTTGTTCGCAAAGTTTTTCATCAAAAAGCAAATCGTTTCCTGCGGGAGAGCTAAACAACATACCTGCGCGTACGCCGTCAGCGCTGTATTTTGCCATCAGCTCAAGAGCGTCGGGACTGTTTCCCAGCGACTTGGACATTTTGCGCCCAATTTTATCGCGCACAATTCCCGTCAAATACACATTTTTGAACGGCTTTTCTTTGCGATAGTAGTAGCCTGTAATAATCATCCGCATGACCCAGAAAAAGAGAATTTCTGGAGCGGTTACTAGGTCATCGGTAGGGTAGTAGTAAGTAATGTCTTTGTTATTAGGGTCTAGAACTCCGTCAAAGACGGATATAGGCCACAAACCTGAAGAAAACCAGGTATCTAGAACGTCTTCATCTTGGCGGATATGGTCAAGGGTTTGTGGGCAAGGTACTTTTGAAATATGGGTACTGTTATGGATTGTTGCCTTTTGTTGGAGTTGTTCAAGAGCCTCTTCAGCGGTCAAGCAAACGGCAATGAGGTCGTCAGAGGCGGGGGTAGAGTAGTCCACTCCGTTGATATACCAAGCAGGAATGCGATGTCCCCACCAAAGTTGTCGGCTAATGCACCAGTCGCGTATATTTTCTATCCAATGGCGGTAAATATTTTTGAATTTTGGCGGGTGCAATCGAATATTATCGTTCATTACATTTTCTAAAGCAGGCTGACATAGTTCTTTCATGCGCACAAACCACTGAATGGAAAGGCGCGGTTCTACCACTGCTTCTGTGCGCTCAGAGTAGCCGATATTAGCTACGTAATTTTCGTCTATGCGTTCCAATTGCCCTAGCACTTGCAACCGTTCAGCTATTAAAGTGCGCAACTGAAAGCGGTCTATTTTGTCATATTGCAAAACTCTTTGCCGTTCTTGCTCATCTTTAAAAGCATGGGCGTTGAAAGTACCATCTTCGTTCAAGGTATCGATAATAGGTAGTTGGTGGCGCTGACCAATTTGGTAATCATTTGCATCGTGGGCAGGAGTTATCTTGAGGCAGCCCGTGCCAAATTCCATATCTACGTAATCATCTGCAATCACTGGCACTACTCGTTCTACAATCGGTACGATCACTTTTTTGCCGTGCAGATGCCGATAGCGCTCATCTTGGGGATTGACAGCAACGGCTACATCTCCCATAATGGTTTCAGGGCGTTGAGTAGCTACTACGATGTAACCTTCTTCTCCAACAATTTTATAGCGTACATAGTAGAGTTTGGATTGAGTAGGGCGGTGGATTACTTCTTCATCCGACAGAGCGGTTCTACCTTGAGGGTCCCAATTGACCATGCGCAAGCCGCGATAAATGTAGCCATCTCTGTACAAATCAACGAACATTTGCAGCACTTGCTGGGAGAGCTTGGGTTCCATAGTAAAGCGAGTGCGCTCCCAGTCGCAACTAGCGCCTAGTTTTTTGAGTTGTTCCAAGATAATGCCGCCGTATTTTTCTTTCCATTCCCAAGCATAACGGAGAAACTCTTGGCGTGTAAGGCTGCGTTTATCAATGCCTTTTTCTTTGAGCATTTTGACTACTTTTGCTTCTGTGGCAATGGAAGCATGGTCAGTTCCTGGCACCCAGCAAGTTTCAAAGCCGCGCATGCGCGCCCGCCGCACTAGCACATCTTGAATAGTGTTGTTGAGAATATGCCCCATGTGCAGTACCCCCGTTACATTCGGCGGCGGAATAACGATGCAATAACGTTTCTTGTCAGGATTGGGAACAGAGCGGAAAAAGCCTTCTTGCATCCAGCGGCTGTACCACTTGCTTTCAATTTCTTGAGGGTTATACGTCTTGGGAATGGATGACATATGCGCCTTCGTTCTTAAAAAACAAAGTTAGCACTTTGCCATCAATTTCATTGTAGGGTCCTGCACATTGAGCCCAAATCGCAAGCAGATTTCTCTCTTAAAAAAGTGCTGGCTTTGTAGGGAGGAGATGCAAGGCTTCTCAAAGTTCCTTAGCCTATCAAAAAAATAAACTGACCAAAAGCCATTTTATTGCCGAGCAGCGAAAATCTGGCATCACAAGCCCTGCACGAGCAAGGATAAGTGTGAAAATTTTTTGCAAAACTTATCAATTTAACCTGCATGTGTTGTTTGCTCAAAAAATAAAATGCCAGTAGAAGGCAAGTAGCGTCTTTATGAAAGCTCTACAATTTTTTCTTTTTGTTGTTCAATCCATTTTGTTGTACTAATTTAACCGCCTGTTAAAACAAAATAGCGCCGTGCTATTTGCCGTTTTGATGAGCAAGTTTTTGAGAAGCATTAGCTTTTTTGCCTTCTTTATAAGCATCTTGGCTTTGCAACAACAGGTAGCTTTTGCGGACAAGGTAAAATTTCAAGCTGATAGTCTTTTGATAGCTTTGCAAACTGCCTCTTCTGATAGTCTCAAGGCTGCTATCTACTTGCAACTTGCCAAGGAAAGTGCCCTATCCGATCCTGTGAAGAGTTTTGAGTACATAAGCAAAGGCTTGCAACTGGTTACGGAAAAAGACTTACTACTGAGGGCAGAATTACAGATGGAACTTGGCAAGCGTTATCGCCTCATGGGCAATTACACCCACGCCATCAGCAACTTACTGGAAGCACTCAAGGTATTCGAAAGCCATCAGCAACAGTTCAAAGCAGGGGAGTGTTACAACGCCATAGGGGTTACTTACTTAGATGCTAATAAACCCGAAGAAGCTATAAGGATGTTTCAAAAAGCTCTGCAGATTTATCAAACGCTCAACCAAGTCCGACAAGTAGCAAAAGCAATTAACAACATAGGAGAAATATATCGACGTAAAGGTGATTGGAGTAATGCTGAAAAGCACTACCAGCAAGCCTATGAACTAGCTTCCAAAGAAAACGACTTGCACTTGCAGGCTGTTCTACTCAACAACTTCGGCGAGACGCACTACAAAACAGGCAAGTACCCTCAAGCGCTATCTTTTCAGCATCGTGCCCTGCAGCTCTCTAAGTATCTCAAAGACACAGAGGGAATTGCTTATTCGCTAATAGCCATTGCGCAAATTTACCTTACTTTGCAACGCTACGACTCAGCTGCCTACTACGGGCAACAAGGACTCACCCTAGCAAAGCAAAACAACATTACCTATTTAATAAAAGATGGCTTGCTGGTGATGAAGCAAGTAAATGCACTCCGTGGCAAGGTAAAACAAGCCATGCGCTATGCCGATTCTATTCTGCTGCTTGCTGACACTATCTACAACCAAGATAAGAGCAGGCTCATTTTGCAGAGCATGTATCAATACGAGCTAGGCAGGCAGCAAAGCCAAATAGAACTCCTTGAAAAAGAACGCATTATTAACAATCAAAAACTCCTCAATGCAGAACTAAATCGAATAGTTACTTACATCGTCATTGCGGCATGTGTTGTCATTGTGTCTTTATTGGTTCATTTTCTTTGGCAAAGGCAATTGTATGTAAAAGAGTTGGCTCGTCAAAATGCTACTTTGGATGCCAAAAACCAAGAGCTTAAAATGCTCAACCAAACCAAAGACAAACTTTTTTCCATCATTGCTCACGATTTGCGCTCTCCGCTAAGTGCTCTAAAAAACGTCCTCGACATGGTGGACTTTGACTTGCTTTCTCCAAGCGAATTCATTGAGCTGGCAGCAGATATTCGCCACCACCTTCAAAGTCTGCTTTATACTTTGAACAATTTATTAGAATGGGCTTACATCCAAATTAAAAGTGGAGACCAATTACATCAAGAAAGTGTTAACATCAGTGAAATTATTGCCGAAACAGTGAATTTTTACCAAGAAGTAGCTCGCCAGAAGGAAATTCACTTAGTTACTCGCCTTGCTGATTCATTGACGGCAAAGGTGGACAAGAACCACCTGCGCTTCGTACTGCGCAATTTAGTGCACAATGCTATTAAGTTTTCTTACCCTGGAGGTGAAGTGCTCATTGAAAGCCTTCCTGAACCAGGCAACAAGCAAGTAAAAATTCTAGTGCAGGATTTTGGAAAAGGCATAGAAACATCTGTGATGGAAAACCTTTTCTCTCCAGCGGTTCTTTCTTCCACTGGCACGGCAGGGGAAAAAGGCACTGGACTAGGGCTGATGCTTTGCAAAGAATTTATTAACAAAAACAACGGCGAAATTTTAGTAAATAGCCAGCCTGAAAAAGGTAGCGTATTTACTATCGTACTGCAGGCTGGCTAAAGTGGATATTTTTCAAAAAGGCGTTTTTGCGTTTTAGCTTTCGACAAGTACTCTCTGGCGCAGTTCGCGGGCTGCTTGTACCATGTTTTGTAGAGAAATTTTGGTTTCTTCCCAGCGGCGAGTTTTCAATCCACAGTCCGGATTTACCCAAATATTCTCTACAGGCAGCACTTCGATGGCTTTGTTGAGCAAATGTTTTATTTCACTCACGCTTGGCACTCGCGGTGAATGGATATCGTACACCCCTGGACCAATTTCATTGGGATACTTGAAATTTACAAAGGCTTCCAGCAATTCCATCTCTGAGCGCGAGGTTTCGATAGTAATTACATCGGCATCCATTGCAGCAATGTGCTCGATGATATCGTTAAATTCCGAGTAGCACATGTGGGTGTGAATTTGGGTTTCGTCTTTCACACCACTTGCTGCAAGGCGAAACGCTTTTATAGCCCACTCTAGATACGCTGCCCAGTCTTTTTTGCGAAGGGGCAATCCTTCGCGAATAGCAGGTTCATCAATTTGAATGATTTTGATATCTGCCTGCTCTAGAGCCAATACCTCATCGCGAATGGCAAGGGCGATTTGGAAAGCAGTGTCGCGGCGAGGCTGGTCATCGCGCACAAAAGACCATTGCAAGATAGTAACAGGACCTGTGAGCATGCCTTTCATTAACTTCTGCGTATGTTTTTGAGCAAAGCTAATCCAGCGCACAGAGAGATCTCTACTGCGAACTACATCCCCGTATATAATGGGGGGTTTTACGCAGCGGCTTCCGTAGCTTTGCACCCAGCCATTTTCCGTGATAGCAAAGCCTTCTAGCAGTTCGCCGAAGTACTCTACCATGTCATTGCGTTCAAACTCTCCATGGACTAGTACGTCAATTCCGATTTCTTCTTGCCAGCGAATTGCTTCTAAAATGGCTTTTTCTATTTCTGCTTCGTATTCAGCTTGGGTAATCTTGCCACTTTTTAGTTTAGCTCTTAGCTGCCGCACTTGGGTGGTTTGTGGGAAGGAGCCGATGGTAGTAGTGGGGAAAAGTGGCAATTTGAAGCGCGCTTTTTGCAATTGTTGGCGAACTTTAAAAGGCGAGTGCCGCCAGAAATCTTTTTCTTCAATAGAGCTAAGCCTCTCTTTTACTTTCGGGTTGTGAATCAAAGGAGAGGTGCTGCGATTTTGATGCGCTTGTATATTTTCTTGCAAGGATTGCTCTAGTTCGGGTGAACTTTCTCCGCTTGCCAGCCTTGCCAAAGTAACTACTTCTACCAACTTTTGCTTTGCAAAAGCTAACCATTGTTTGATTTCAGGCTGTAGATTTTTTTCAAGTTCTAAATCGTAAGGGCTGTGCAGCAAAGAGCAGGAAGGAGCAATCCAAACTCGCTGGCTGCCAACTTTATCAACAGCTTTTTGAATCATTTGCAAAGACTTTTGAAAGTCGTTTTTCCACACGTTTCTACCGTCCACTACTCCCAGAGAGAGTATTTGAGAGCCCAAATCTTGGTGGGTTAGCACTTGGTCTAATTGCTGAGGGCAGCGCACTAAGTCCAAATGCAGTACCTCTACGGGCAAGTGCAGGGCAGTGGTTAAATTATCGTGGAAACATTCGAAATAGCTGGCTAGAATCAATTGAAGGCGAGGGAGTTGCTTTCTGATTTCCGAGTAAACTTCCAAGAAGGTTTGGCGTTCCCGGTCAGTGAGGTCCATGCCTAGATAAGGCTCGTCCATTTGCACCCACGTGGCTCCTGCTGCTTCTAGTTGCTGCAAAATTTGAATATACACGGGCAGCAGTCGGTCAATTAAATCCAGTTTATTGAAGTTTTCTTCTTTTTCTTTTCCCAAAAGCAAATATGAAACTGGTCCGATAAGCACTGGCTTGGCATTGAGCCTTAGCTGTTGAGCTTGAGCAAATTCTTCAAATACTTTGTTGCCAAAAAGTTGAAAAGTTTGCTTTTTAGTGAATTCGGGAACGATGTAGTGGTAATTGGTATCAAACCACTTAGTCATTTCCATGGCTTTGAGGTCTAGACCTTCTTTTTGGTAGCCGCGAGCCATTGCAAAGTACAAGTCTAACACAGATTGTTGAGCCAAAGGCTCATAGCGCTCAGGAATGGCTCCCACAAGCAAAGACATGTCTAAAACATGGTCATACAAAGAAAAATCGTTGATGGGGATGAGGTCTATCCCTGCCGCTTGTTGCGTTTGCCAGTTCTGTTCCTTGATTTGTTGAGCTACCGCTAAAAGTTCGCTTTGATCAATTTTACCTGACCAATAACTTTCGCAGGCTTTTTTGAGCTCTCGTTGTTTACCAATTCTTGGGTAACCTAAATTATGAGTTTGCATATAGTAAGGGTTAAAAATTTACAAAGTGGGTAAATGGCAAAGAGTTGGGTAGAGAGGATAGAAGTTTATTGGCTACGTCCAATCTTTTACACATCTGGCAGTAAAGAAATCGGCTGCAAAGTTACCAAAATTTAGCCAACGTTACCTGTTTTGCTACTTTGCTTCAAACAATTTTGCGTAGTTACTCACAAAGTACTCTAAGGCTGTTTTGAGTAGATTTTCTTTGGTAATTTTTCCTTCGTTGCCTGTAATGGATTGTTCTTTAGTGGCTTTTTTGCTCTGGTATGGCAGGAGTTTTGGCGAGGGGTTAAAATACATACTGCCCTTATCGCTTTCAAACACACACTCGAGAAATTGAGAAGGAAAAGGCTGCCAAGTAATTTTATCTTTTTGCTCTGCATAGTGGATGCGCACTGTCCATTGAGAGGGGCTTTTGTCATCTATGATCAGGTAAGAAGTGTAAAGGGTAGAGGAAGCTCCTGCATCGCTTGCCTTATAGTGTTGTACTTTTTTAATTTTCAACTCATGCCGGCGGTTCTTTGGGTCGACTGGACCTACTTCTACGCGGTAATTTTCTCCGTGCTGGCTTAGGCTAATTACTACTGGAAAGGCAATCGGATCTCTTTCAATGCTCACTTTTGCTTGCTTGTTGCCAGTGGATTGATCGGCAAATAAGCGATGGTAATTGACGATGAGATCTTTGACAGTGTATTGAACTGCTTTGGCTGCATCAACTTTTGTGGAAATTACTTTTTCGGTAACAACTTCAGTGTAAGGCGAATCGCGAAACTGTTCAAAAGATCCTTTCGTTTGTCGAGTAACCTTTTGTTGGTTGTAGTCAAAGACTGTTTCCAAAACGCTTTCTTGGTTGACCACCCAAGTGCCACTTTCAAGAGAAGACCGCCAAATAGCCACGACTAGCTTGCCGTTAGCCGAGGCACTTCCTTGAATGGTGGCTTTGCTTTCGTAAATAGTTTTACTGGGCAAGGGAGAAAGCAGTCGTATAGTAAGCTGGTAGGCGTCTTTTTCTTTAGAATTGGAAGGGCGTAACTCATATGCATAGGTTCGCCCTTTGTGATCAATTTGTCCAGTATATTGATTGCCTGTAGGGTGAGTAGTTTTTTGACATGCTCCGCTAATTATTGCCAAAAGAGCAAGAAATATGCGTTGGTTCATGGTGGAGGTATTTTTTTAGTATTTTGGCATAAAATTAAGCCATTGCAAAGAATGAGAGTAATACTTGCTGCACTATTTGCCGTAGGAGCCGTAAACGTAAGCGTTGGTGGCAAAATTGCTTGGAAAAAACAGCCTCCTAGAGAAAAATTTGTGCATGTAGTCTTGGTGTGGCTCAGAAAAGACCTGAGTGCTCAACAGATACAATCTTTTGAAAGCGACATGCGCGCCCTTGGCAAAATTAAATCGGTGAAGGCAATGCATATAGGCAAGCCAGCTGGCACGCCCCGCCAAGTAGTGGACAATAGCTATACGTACATGATGGTTTTTTACTTCCGCAATGTACAAGGACATGATGCCTACCAGCAAGACCCCATTCACAAAGCCTTTGTGGAAACGCACAAAAACAAATGGACACGCCTTCAGATATACGATGCTCTCTTGGAGTAAAATTTTCCCTTGCCAACTATTTCAAATTTCATTTAAAAGTTTAGTACTTTTGACTGCCAAGAAATTCATTTAGAAAACTACTTGAAACAACTTTACAACCATTCAACAGTATAACGCAATGGAAATCAATGGAATAGAAACCCAGTTGGCTGTTGTTGAAGCATCCAACCAAACTGCTTTATCAGCAGCTGATGTCTTGACAGGCATTGACCTACTACTTAGCGATACTCCTCAAGCAGTAACCTTTTTCGTCCCTGGCGAAATGGCAGCTGTTCCTCAAGTGTTCTCAGCAAAGAAAGCCGCTGAAGAGGACGACGAAGAGGATGGTGAGTACGATGAAGAAGATTTCGATGACGAGGACGACTACGAAGAAGAAGATTTTGACGACGAAGATGATTACAGCGAAGACGACTTTGACGAAGAAGATTTTGAAGATATCGAAGATATAGAAGAGGAAGACTTTTACGAAGAAGATTTTGATGCAGAAGAAGAATTCGACGACGAAGACGACTACACAAGTAGCTGGGACGACAGATTTTAATTAGCCCATTCGTTTGCTGCCTTGCCTCATGGGTTGCCAAAACTCATGAGGCATGTGTAGGTTTGCTGCGCAAGTGGAAGAGCCCTAACAACACTTGTGCGATGCTTTTTGTTCATTAATTTTTCCATGACCTACTACTTGTCCTTAGCAACCCTCGTTTTGTTGTTGTTACTGCTTCTGCTCTTTGTAAGTTGTTTCTCTGCAGCTTCTCTTACGACAGATGCATTGTTGAAATTTCCTAATCAAACATGGTCAAGCCGAGCATTCCCAAAGGTACGCGGGATTTTACCCCTGAAACCCTCCTGAAGCGCAACTACATTTTTGACATCATCAGACAAACCTTTGAACGCTTCGGATTTGTGCCTATTGAAACCCCTGCTATGGAAAATCTCAGTACCCTGATGGGCAAATACGGCGAAGAAGGTGATCAGCTCCTTTTTAAAATTCTCAACTCGGGGGATTTTTTGAAACAGGTAGACCTATCTCAAGATCAGGATTACCGCAAAGTGGCTTCCCAAATCTGCGAAAAAGGATTGCGCTACGACCTTACTATTCCCTTTGCACGCTATGTAGTAATGCATCGCCATGAAATTACCTTGCCTTTTAAGCGGTATCAAATTCAACCCGTTTGGCGCGCTGATCGCCCTCAAAAAGGGCGCTACCGCGAATTTTATCAATGCGATGCCGATGTTATCGGCTCTGACTCCCTTCTTTGCGAAGCCGAATTAATGCTCCTTTACGATGAAGTATTTACGCGCTTGCAACTGCCGGTGCGCATCAAAATTAATAACCGAAAAATTTTGCAAGGGCTGGCTGAAACAGTCGGCTGCTCTTCCATGCTAAGCGACATTACCACAGCTATCGATAAGTTAGATAAAGTTGGCACAGAAGGCGTTCGGCAGGAACTACAAGAACGCTTCCTTCCCCAAGAGGCTATTGATCGGATTATGCAATACCTGCAGCTCTCATTTGCTGAGTTGCCTGCCTTTCTTGCCAACAGCGCTGCTGGAATCCAAGGTATTGCAGAAGTAACCCAAGTGATGGATTTCCTTGCCTCCACTCCACTGAAAAACGAGCTTGTTGCCGATCCTGCCCTTGCCCGCGGATTGAATTATTATACAGGTTGCATTTTTGAAGTACAAGCCACACAACTACAGATAGGTAGCATAGGCGGTGGTGGACGCTACGACAACCTTACAGGTACCTTTGGAATGCCAGGCATCTCCGGCGTGGGAATTTCCTTTGGGGCAGAGCGCATTTACGATGTAATGGAGCAGATGGGACTCTTCCCTGAAAAAATAACTAAAACCAGTGCAGTGGTCTTGTTTGCTTGTTTTGATGTGGCTGCCCAACGGTTTGCTATGCCATTGGCTCAACAGTTGCGCCATGCAGGCATTAGTGTAGAAGTGTACCCAGAGCCTGTTAAAATTAAAAAACAGTTAGAATATGCAGACCGAAGAGCAATTCCTCACGTGGTCATTTTAGGCTCGGAAGAAATGGCAAGCGGACTGCTAACAGTGAAAAACATGCAAACTGGTCAGCAACAACAATTGACCGTAGAAGCACTAATAAGCCAACTTACTGAATAGCTCCATCAATCGGCTTGTAAAGTAACTCCACTGATATTTGTGCTTCTCAGCTGCGACAACAGCAGCGAACGGTTCATATCGCTTGTTTTCAAAGAAGTCAGCTAAAGCCTCGGCAACGGCATTGGGGTCAGGGTTCACTACATATCCTCCTTTTCCATGCAGGACTACCTCTGGCAACCCTCCTACGTTGCTCACCAGCAAAGGGCGATTGAAGTGATAAGCTATCTGGGCTACTCCGCTTTGAGTGGCTGACTTGTAAGGCTGAGCTACGATGTCAGCAGCGCAAAAGTACGTAGCTACTTGGCTGTTGGGAATAAACTCCCATCGGGCAGTGATGCGGTTGTGTAACCCGAGATGCGCTATTTGTTGAAGATAAGCAGACAAGTTCTCATAAGGCTCTCCCGCAATAATTAAATGCACTTGTTGGCTGGCAAGGCGTGGGTCTGCCATGGCTTGCAATAAGATGTCTAAGCCTTTGTAAGGTCTGATTAAGCCAAAGAATAAAACGTAGTTGCCTTCTGGAGAAAGCCCTAGTTGTTGCCGCGCCTGTTGTTTGCTCATGGAACTACCATAAGAATCGTACAAGGGATGAGGAGAATATAGCACTGGCTTAGAAGGTTCTAAACGGCGCAGATCTTGTAGCACCGTCTGGGACATGGTCAAAAATCCGTCGCAAGACTTGAGAAAATAGCGCGTTAAAACAGTGTCACCCCAGCGCTTTTCATGGGGGATGATGTTGTCAGTAATGGCTACAATAGGCATCCCTGTTTTTTTTAACCATCGGGCTACGGTTCCCAGCGAAGGAGCCATAAAAGGCAACCAATACCTAAAAATAGCTAGATGATAATTTTTAGCCGCATATTTTTGGCTCACTTGCCACCAATTCAAGGGATTGAGGGAATGAAGGTCGGCGAAAATGCTAAGACCTTGCGGTGGCGGCTCTTGGCTGTATTGCGAAGTGCCTGGAAAAAGCCATTTTGGATATTGATATGCAAAACTTAATATGTGCACTTGGTGTCCTTCCTGTTGCAGGGCGCTGGCAAGGCGTTCATTAAACGCTGCAATGCCTCCTCGCAAGGGATGGGCTGGACCTACAATTAAAAGGCGCATCGGCTACACTACGGCAAGTTTTTTATCTTGGCTTTTAAAGCATCAATGAGTTTTTTGTAAGATTCATCACTTTGCATTTTGCGCTCCACTGCTTTGCAGGCGTGGGAAACAGCACTATGGTCTTTTCCCCCAAACTGGGCAGCAATGACCTTATTAGAAGCTTCTGTGAAGATTTTGCATAAATACATGGCAATTTGCCGCGGAGTAACTAGGTCTGTTTTGCGCGAAGAAGAGCATAAGTCGCTTACTTTCAAGTAATAATGCTCTGCCACTACCTGTTGAATTTGCTCTACGGTAAACTGTTTGGAAGCAGGCTCTTCAGCATGGCACAATTTGGCAACAATGGTCTTGGCAAGCGAGAGGGTCAGCTCTTGGCCACCTATGGCATAGTGCAAAGCAAGGGTAGTAGCTATGCTTTCTAGCATTCTAATGTTATCAGTAACGCTTTGAGCAAGGTACTCCACTATTTCTTGACTGACTTGAATTCCTTGCATGCTGAGCTTGGTTCGTACAATAGCCAGGCGCGTAGGATAATCAGGAGCTTGCATATCTACCGTTACTCCCCACTTGAACCGAGAGAGCAAACGCTCCATAAGTCCTTTCATGTCTTTGGGCGCGCAGTCGCTCGACATGACAATTTGCTTGCCATTTTGATGCAAATGGTTGAAAATATGAAAAAATTGTTCCTGACTTTTATCTTTGCCGGCAAAAAATTGTACATCGTCTATAATAAGGGTGTCAGCTTTTTGGAAGCGAGCCACAAACTGGCGCACCTGACCAAACTTAACCGCATCGATGAACTGAGCGATAAAATCCTCTGAAGTAATGTACATGACTTGATGGCAAGGGTGGATGCGGCGTATTTCATTGCCTATGGCTTGGATTAGATGCGTTTTGCCAAGCCCAACGTTGGAATATACCAAAAAAGGGTTAAAGGAAGTCAAGCCAGGTTTGGCAGCCACTGACAAAGCGGCAGCCCGAGCCAGTCGGTTGCATTCTCCTTCTATAAAATTGGCAAATGTGTAGCGCGGATTGAGATTAGGCTCTACAAGCTCTTTATTTGCTGTAAAGGGGGAAAAGGGCTTAGGCGGAGTAGCAGATTGGAGTTGGATATTTTGCGATATATTGAGAGTATAGGGCTGCTTGCCATTGTTTTGGTCCACAATGATGGAATATTCTAGCTTGCCTTGCAAGCCTAGCACTTGTACAATAGCTCTTTTGAGCACGTGGACGTAGTGTTCTTCCAACCACTCATAGAAAAAATGGTTAGGCACCTGAATTACCAGCACATTATTTACCAAGCGCAGCGGTACAATGGGCTCAAACCAAGTTTGAAATGCCTGTTCCCCTACGGCAGGAGCAATGAGAGACAAGCATTGTTGCCATGCTGCAACGTGGTCTTGCTCTGCAGAAGGCGCGTCTGCTGTACTGGTTGCTACAGATGGCTTTTTAAGATCGATCATTGTTAAAAAGTTGTTAATTCCAGCAACACAATAGCTCTCAAGGCTTGCCCAAAGGCTAGCCGCAATAGGTTAAAACGCTCATTTACAGCAACTTAGTTTCGTTCTGAACCGAACTTGTGGAAGTTCAATCCAAGAGCTACCCCCAAGGACTGAACTTTTCAATTCCAACGATTGGAAAACAAAAGTGAAGCAAAAAAACTGAAAAAAAAAATGCCTTTCCCTCTTGACTCGTTCAGAAAGGGCTGGCGTGAAGGTCCCTTAAAAAAATATTTTTTCTGGCAAAAACTTGTTTTTTTGAGCCAAATTGCTATTTGCAAAGCACCAGCTTGAGCGTTTTTGCACAGCGCTGACCTATTAACTGGACAAGATACAACCCAGCAGGAGCGCCTTCAAGGCTAATGAAAGCAGGTGTGTGGTCTTGTGTAAATTGTTTTTCTAAAACTACTTTGCCCTGAAGGTCTAGCACCCGAATGTGCGTTACCTCTCCCTCCACAAAGAAGGAATCAGAAGTAGGGTTGGGATATATGGACCATTGACTTGGCAGGTGGCTTTCAGCAAGGGAAGTGAGCAATTTTTCCTCAAAAACTGGTCGAAGCATGAGGCTGCCTTTCAAGCGCGTATTAGGCTCCCAACGGTTAGCGACGTTGACCCATATTTCACTGCCGGAGTCGGTATTGCGGTCAAAGCCCAAGGTAAGGGGCTTGTCGCTAAGTTGTTCAACGCCTATGAAGAAAGTGCCTTGTAAGGGAATTTTCCGCGAAAGAGGCACGCGAATGAATTTATTAAGGCTATCGGAATAGCTTACAAAAGTATTTTGCACCAGTAGGATAGAGTCTCGCGCTCCGCCACCTTGCTCATCGAGTCGTTTCCATACGCGCAAGTTGTAAGTTTCTCCTTGTAAGTTAGTGAGTACGGGTACAAAGTAAATATCTATGTGGGAAAGGGTTGCTTGTGCATTGAGTTCGTAGCGGTAGGCTAGCCGACCAAATCGCTGATTAAAGGAAATGGCAAACTCGGCACTGCCGTCGTCGTAAGCGTAATAGTCATCCAAAACGGTTAGGTAGCTCAAAGTATCGTTGTTGCGAAAGTTAATGGGAGGGATGAGGTTATCGGGTTCGCCAGTGTTAAGCCTAAATTTTGTTTCGAGAATCATTTTAGGTTGGTTGAGGGGCAAAACAATCGGCGGGCGCCTTCCCATGCCGCGGTTAACTGCTCCTACCAACAAATTGCGGCGAAACTCGCCTACAATGGCAGTAGTATCTGCCAGTAAGCCTAGTAAATTGCCCGTGAGCTTTTCGGTCAATAGTACGTCATAGGCAAAAACATTGAATCGGCGGTCTAAGTTGCTCACGGAAAGAAATACGGAATCTGCTATTTCTGCTTGTGGGTTTTGCACAAACTGGCGCATGGGCATGGCAGTATAGCGCTTCAAAAATCTGCCTCGAATGCCATTGGCTGCAATGTCTAGCAACGCATTGTCAGAAGGGTGGCGGTTTTTGTTCATGTATACGTAGTCCACGTGCCAGGTGTCAAAGGGTCCAGACTGCCTGCCGTAGCGCACAAAGCGAAAGCGAAAATCTTTGTGTAAAAATCGGGGTTCCGTCACGGGCAAGAGGACATATCTGAAGGAAGAAGAGTGGCTTCCACCCTGTTGGCGCCAACGCTCCACCCAGCGATTATTTTGGTCTAAAAACTCTACTGCCAAGTAGTCTTCTTCATCAGGTGGCTCGCCTAGTCCTTGTGCTTGCCAAAAAAAGCTCAAGTAAACGTTGCTTTCAGGGCGCATGGTATCCAAATCGATGCGCTTGGAAGTAAGTTGGTCAGTAAGACCTACTGCAAAGCGATTAACAAACTCGTAAGGGCGTCCGCTAGCAGCAATGCCATCAAAGGTAGCTACGTTGAAAGAAGGGGGATCGATAGCAAGGGTATTATTGATATAAGTGCCTTGGCGAGGTACCCAGCGCGAAGTATCGGGCTCTTCGGGGCTACCTTTGTGTAGCCATGGTTTGCCGTTGGTTGAAAAGTCATCAAAAAAGGGCAAGGCAAGCCGTGTAGTGTCTTCTTTGCTTTCTTCTGATACCTCTAGTCTATGAAATGAGTTGGTATGCTGCAAGCGCACCTGCTGCGGAGAAATGGGAATAAGTTGCAGTTGTGCACTGGCTGCGGTTGCTACTATCCAGCCCCAAGTGGTTACGATAACTACCCGTAATGACATGGCACCAAGAAATTAGTTGAGTAAAAGTGCTTTCATGTCAATTTTCAATATCAGAGGGTTCAACGCCAGTAACCCACAGGTCAATTATTTCTCCTGTTTTTACCTTTTTGCCAGGTTCATAAGCAGGCTTCTGTCTAATGACAATACCCAGCTCTCTACCATTGGCGGCTTCGTAGATAACATTTCCTATGTCCAGCCCCATGCCGCGCAAAAGAAACTGCACTTCGGCAAAAGGTTTTCCCACCAAGTTGGGCAAGTCAAAAGTAGTATTGCCTAGTCCATCGCCCACTTCTAAGTCTATTTTGGAACCTTTAGGAAGCAAAAAGCCGCGCTCTATTTGCTCTTTGGTAATTAGCTTGCCGTTGTAAAACACGCGCAAAACAGCATTGGCAGCTATATCAGGCACGTAGCGCACTTCCCCTATTTTGAAACCATAACTTTCTAGGATTTGGTCGGCTTGTTTGAGGGAGTTGTCTATAATGTTGGGCAGTTGCTCCATTGGAGGTTGGGTGGCATTGATCACCAAATGAATGCGGCGATTGACCTTTACTTTTGAGTTCTTCGGTGGGTCTTGAGCAATGATGGTGAGCGGTGGCAGTTTGGGATTGTAGCTAGAATCAGTAACGATATAGCGCAGTTCTCGTTCCTTTAAAAAATCAGCTGCTTGTTGCAGGGTCATCCCTTCTAGGTCTGGTACGGTAATGCTTTCACCGTGATGGGTAGCAATGGGAAGATAAATGTAGAAAAATCCCAGCAATACCATCATTCCTATCAAAAACGATAGACCTATGTTAAGGGCTAGTGCCAGCGGCGTGTTTTCCCTTAATTTGAGCTGTATTCTTGAAATGGTCAAAAAGTTTTTCCACATGTTGCAAAGCTACAAAAACTTGGCTGGTTGTAGCAATGGGTCTGAGGTCCCTTTGCAGGCAGTGCCCATAGACCATGATGCTTCTGTTGCCCATTATTTTAGTTTACCCATGCCGCCATCTACTCCAATAATTTGCCCTGTGATCCAACTTGCTTGAGGGGAGAGCAAGAAAATAGCAGTATCAGCTACGTCTCGAGGTTGCCCGATCCGTCCTATTGGATGGCGCTTAGCGGAGGCTTCTTCTTTCTCTGGAGTGGCTACTAGGCTTTGTGCCAAGGGAGTTTTAGTCAAAGAGGGAGCTACTACGTTTACGCGGATTTTAGCCGGTGCCAGTTCAGCAGCTAGGGCGCGAGCAAGCCCTTCTACTGCTCCTTTAGCAGCTGCAATGCTAGCGTGAAAACCCATGCCTATAGCTACTGCTACTGTGCTAAAAAGCACAATGGCAGCTCCTTCGGGAGCTTTTTTCAAAAAGGGCAGCGCAGTTTGAAGGACCCGCACTGCTCCTATGACGTTGATTTCAAAGTCCTTGCGAAAATCTTCTAGCGTCAAGCGATTAAAAGGTTTTAGGGTAATGCTTCCAGGGCAGTAAGCCAGCCCATCTAAATGAGGCGGGAGGTTTTCCAGCTGAGTATTAGGATCGAGCACGTCGTAAAACCTATGACCAGCAAGTTGCAGCCCCAAAGGTTGATTGCGAGAAGCGGAATATACATTAGCTCCCGCCTCAATGAGCCGATGCGCCATTGCATAGCCTATTCCCGAGCTTGCCCCTACAATGAGAATGTTTTTATTCTTGAAATCAAGCATAGTTCCCTCAGTGAACTCTGAGCTGCAAGATAGGCAATTTTTGCAACGTAACTACAGGCAAGGGTGCCACAGACAAACCCATTTACTCAACTGTTACTGACTTGGCAAGGTTGCGGGGTTTATCTACGTCAAGTCCTTTGGCAACCCCGATGTAGTAAGCTAGTAGTTGTAGCGGCACTACGTTTATAATGGGAGAAAGCAACGGCTCAATTTCTGGGACAAACATACAGGCTTCACAAAACTGCGCTGTGAAGTGGTCTCCTTCTGTTAGTACAGCTATCACCCTGCCTTTGCGCGCCCGCACTTCTTGAATGTTGCTAATGATTTTTTCGTGCAAAGCATCTTTAGTTGCAATAAACACTACTGGCAAGTGTTCATCTACCAAAGCGATGGGACCGTGCTTCATTTCTCCTGCTGGGTATCCTTCCGCATGGATATAGCTGATTTCCTTGAGTTTGAGCGCCCCTTCTAACGCAATGGGAAAGTTATATCCTCGTCCCAAGTAAAGGAAGTTGGTAGCGTGTTGGTAGTGCTGGGCTAGCTTTGCAATAGCAGGACCGTGGTCTAAAACATGTCGGATTTTATCGGGAAGGGCAGCTAAATCATTGCAAAGACTCAAAAAGCGCTCTTTGGAAATAGTGCCTCTGGCAAGAGCCAACCTAAGGGCAAAAAGGGCAATAACAGTAAGCTGAGCAGTGAAAGCCTTGGTAGAAGCCACGCCAATCTCTGGACCGGCGTGGGTATAAGTCCCTGTATGAGAGAGCCTTGCAATGGAGCTACCTACTACGTTGACAATCCCATAAATGAAAGCCCCACTTTCTTTTGCTTTTTCGATAGCTACTAGTGTATCTGCTGTTTCGCCGCTTTGGCTGATGGCTAAAATGACATCGCGGGGATTGATTACAGGATGGCGGTAACGGAATTCTGAGGCATATTCTACCTCCACTGGCAACCGACAAAGCGTTTCGAGGAGGTACTCTCCCACTAGCCCAGCGTGCCAACTGGTTCCACAGGCAATAATAATAATGCGCTGAGCCTTAGTAAGTATTTCTAAGTGTTGTTCTACGCCACTGAGCGTGATTCGACCTTGATAGGCGTCCAATCGTCCGCGCATGCAATCTAGGACCGTAGTGGGCTGCTCAAAGATTTCCTTTAGCATGAAATGCTCAAAGCCTCCTTTTTCGATGGCAGCCAGATCCATATCCAGCCGAGTAATAAATGGTGTTTGGCGTTCGTTGCCCAGGTTTTTCAGCACTAATTCATCCGCACCAACAATGGCAATTTGGTAATCATTGACGTACACTACTTCTTTGGTATGTTCCAAAATAGGGGAGGCGTCTGAAGCAAGTAAGTGCTCTCCCTTTCCAATGCCAATGACCAAAGGACTTCCCTTTCGAGCTGCAATTAACGTATGGGGATTGTCAGCATCCAGCAACACGATGACATAAGCACCTACTACGCGCCGCAGGGCAATGCGCACTGCTTCTTCAAGAGAACATTGATTGTGATGGCGAATATTTTCAATGAAGTTGAGCAACACTTCTGTATCAGTATCGCTGCGGAAGTGATAACCTTGCGTGAGTAGTTCTTGCTTCAACTGGGCATAGTTTTCAATGATGCCATTGTGGATCATGGCAAGTTTGCCACTTTGGGAAAGGTGAGGATGCGCATTGCGGTCGCTAGGTTCTCCGTGAGTAGCCCAACGCGTATGCCCAATGCCGATAGTAGAGCTCAGCGGCATGCCTGTGAGTTGTTCTTCTAGCTCTGCCACTCGACCTTTGCGCTTGTAAACCTTCAACTGCCCGTTATCGATAAGGGCAATGCCAGCGCTGTCATAACCGCGATACTCGAGCCTTTTGAGCCCTTTCAACAAAATTGGATATGCCTGTTTAGGACCAATGTAGGCGACAATTCCACACATAAGGATGATGCTATTAAGGTGATAAAAACGCTATCAAATTTTTTCGAGGGCTAAGTAACTACTTGGCTGGAAAAAAATAATCTGCTAGCTAGGCTTAGCTTTACCTGGGCAAGCTGGCTTTAAAAGCTTGATAGTTCTTATCTCCCTGCTTGGAAGGACAGTTCATAGTGCTGGCAGCAGCGTTGATGTCGCGTATTCTATCAGAGGAAGCTGGATGGGTGCTCAGAAAGGCTGGAGGCTCCGCTGAGCGCCGTTGCAGCATTTTTTCAAAGAAACCAGCTGCTCCATTGGGAGCGTAGTGAGTATGGCATAGATAGAGTACGGACTGGTTATCGGCATCGCGTTCGTGGTTGCGACTGAACTGCAGCCCTAGCAGTCCCTGCGCAATTTGCACTAATCGGTTGGGATTTTTGCCTAAAATGATTTCAGTAAGGGCAGCAATGCCGTACATGCGCGTCAGATTTGTGGTGGCATGTCGGCGATCGGCGTGGGCTATTTCGTGAGCAAGCACCCCTGCAAACTGGTCTTCAGTGTCCAAAAACTTAATGATGCCCGTGTAAACGTAAATAAAACCCCCTGGTGCGCAAAAGGCATTCAAAATGCTATCATTGTGAATAATTTTTACTTGCCAAGGAAACTCGTTGCGGTAGCGCACCTGCCCGGAATTCAAGATAGTGTTTGTGATGCGCCGCAAATGACGGTAGGCTTCGGGATATTGTTTTTCATCCAAGATGCGGTTTTTGGGGTCGGACTCTACTTGCCGAGCTACTTGCTGCCCAAGTTTGATCTCGTCTTGGATGGAAAACAAATTAATTTGTGCTTGTGCAAAACGGATTGGCAAATTAATGAGCACTAATCCACCACAGAGGGTGAACAAGCATTTTTTCACCTTTTTCATACAATTTCTAAAATTGCTTCGTAGGCAAGTTGCAGTTCTTGGTTGCTGATGCAATAAGGTGGCAAAAGATAGACCACATTTCCCAGTGGGCGAATAAGCAATCCTTTGTCTAGAAAATGGTAGTACAAAGCGTTGCGAGCCTCATGAAAATAGGAAGTCTCTCCAGTGCGGTCTATTTCTATGGCTAAAATAGTTCCCAACTGACGCACTTGGCGAATTTGATAGCTGCCTTTGCGCAAATGGTCAGCAAATTGCTCATGAGCTTGACCAATGCGTTGAATAGCTTGCTGACAAGAAAGGTTGAGAAGTAAGTCCAAGCTAGCATTAGCTGCTGCGCAGGCAATGGGATTGGCAGTATAGGAATGACCGTGAAAAAATGTTTTCATTAACTCAGGACTGCGGTAAGCCTCTTGAATTTCCTTGGTGCAAGCAGTAACGCCCAAGGGTAAAAATCCGCCTGTAATGCCTTTGGAAAGACAAATAATATCGGGATAGTGATGCAGGTAATGACTGGCAAAAAGCTTACCTGTTCTGCCGAATCCCGTCATGACCTCATCGGCAATGCAAATGACCTGATGAGCTTTTGCATAAGCGATCATTTTATCTAGTATCTCGGCACTATACATGCGCATGCCTGAAGCACCCTGCACAAGTGGTTCAAAGATGAATGCCCCTACTTGTCCGCTGTTGACTAAATCGGCAAATTGCTGAAAAACTACTTCTTCGTTGTGCTTTTCTGGAAAGGGAATAAATTCTACTTCAAATAAATAAGGTTCAAAGGGAGCATTAAAGGGACCTCTGTCTCCTGCTGACATAGCACCAAAGGTATCGCCGTGATAGGCTCCATCGATGGCAATAATTTTTGGCTTTTTTTCACCCCTGTTATAAAAATATTGAAAAGCCATTTTCATGGCTACTTCTGTAGCAGTGCTGCCGTTGTCTGAGTAAAAAATTTTAGCCATATTAGGCGGTAAAATTTCTAACAGTCGCTGGGCAAGCAACACAGCAGGCTGGTGAGTAAATCCTGCAAAAATGACATGGGCAAGGTTGTGTGCTTGTCGAGCAATAGCAGCAGCAATGTAAGGATGATTGTGGCCGTGTAAGTTTACCCACCAAGAGGAAATTAAATCCAAAATTTTGTTTCCTTCAGCGGTGTAAATCCAGGCTCCTTCCCCTCCAATGACCTCTAAAGGGGGACGCAACCCCTGTAAAGGAGTAAAAGGATGCCAAACGCATTGCAAATCCGCTTCAATTAATGAATTTGCCCTTGTCATCGAGTCTTTTTTCCCAAAAGTAGGCTGTTTTTGGGCAATTCTAAAGCACTCCGCCTATGGCACAAGGTTGAACTATTCGATAAGAAGTAGCTTTAATGGGCGTAAGTTGAAAAATAAAATGCTTAAAATTGCATGAGCAATGTGTAAAACGTATGAAAATTGGTGTCATCCTTTCGGGCTGTGGGAATTACGACGGTTCAGGTATTCACGAGGCAGTGTTTTGTTTGCTGATGCTGGAGCGGCTCGGCGTAGATTATCAATGTTTTGCCCCTGATATTTATGCTGAAATATACAACCCCATCACACGGGAAAAATTATCCGAAAAACGCAACTTACTAATAGAATCTGCTCGTATTGCAAGGGGTAACATCTACTCCCTTAGCCAGTTTCAGATGGAGCGATTTGATGGGCTTGTAATACCCGGCAACTACACGATGAATTACAATCCTCCCGATGGCGTTGCCCAAGTCATTAGAGCAGTAGCAGAAGCAGGCAAGCCGATAGCCGCCACCTCCACAGCCGTTATTTGGGTAGCCGAAGCCTTACAAGCCGTTGAAATACAACCCAAAATTACGCTAGGTCACCTTGCTGCCTACCCCAGCGAGCACCCTATAATAAACTGGGCTTTGCAGGCAAGTGCTAAGGGAATCATAATTGCTCAAACCGATGCAGACGATTTTCTGGAAGACGATTTAAATAATATCATCACTACGGCAGGATATTTGGCAAACCAAAGCATTGTACAAGTATTTCAAGCTATTGAAAAGACAATTACCAAGCTGGTGGAAATGGTAACTCTGGTAATGAGTTCTTGATTCTCTGCCAGTTGCCTAACCTTGAATGCTATGAGAAAAAATGCTTTTGTAATTATTATTTTGGCAGGCTCAACGCTTTCCTGCACTTCTACCCTTAAGAAAGCAGAACTGAAATTTGCAAGGGCAGAATACGAAACAGCAGCGCAACTGTACAAAAAGGTACTAGAGAGCAAGCCAACTAATGGAGCAGAAATTAATTTTCTGATAGGGGAGTGTTATCGGCTCTCTAATCGCTTGCGCCAGTCTTTGCCTTACTACCAAGCAGCAGTCAACGGCGGCTATGGCAACGATACCTTGTCGTTTTACTTAGGCATGTCGCTTAAGTACAACCAAATGTATAGCGATGCAAAAGCAGCGTTGGAGAAATACGTTAAAATGGGTCGCAATCCTGAATTAGTTCGCCGCGCAAAGTTAGAAGTACAAAACCTAGCTCAAGTAGAGCAGATTTTGAAAATGGAAACCTTCACTACCATTTCCAATTGCGAGGCGATCAATACTCCTGCTGCTGAATACGGACCTACTTTTTATCAAGGCAATCTGATTTTTGCCAGCTCGCGGCGAGGAGAGAAAATTTTTGAAACCACAGGAGGGGGATTTACAGACTTTTATGAGTTTGCTTTCTCTGATACTCTCACTTGTGCCGGTCAAGTGCGTCCTTTTTTAGGAGCCGAATTCAACTTGGATGGACACAACGAGGGCGGCATTGCCTTTGACCCCAACCATCGGTTTATGATTTTTGCACGAGGCAATAGCGGGCAAAAAAAAGAACCCTTCCGCGAAGTAAACTTGTTCATCAGCCGATTTATAGATGGACTATGGTCCCCTCCTGAATTCTTAGACCGAGTGAGCGACTCGCTTACGTGGGACTCTACTCCCGCCTTAAGCCTCGATGGCAAAACGCTTTACTTTGCTTCTAATCGCAAGGACAATAGCCAAGGCGGCATTGACATCTACTTTAGCCGACTTAATGACAATGGTACATGGACTCGACCGCGCAATCTAGGAAAAGTAGTCAATACTCCTGGCGATGAAATGTTTCCCTACATTGCTCCAGATGGAAGGCTATTTTTTGCCTCTAACGGACATGCTGGTTTAGGAGGGCTAGATATTTTTGTACAAGACACGGTCATTGTAGGTTATGACAGCCTTAAACGCCCTATTAAACAGCTGCAAATAAAAAACGTCGGCACGCCCATCAATAGCCCTTATGATGATTTTGGCATTGTCTTCCGCTCTAAAAACAGTGGATATTTTACCAGCAACCGCGTGGGAGACAATGCCAAAGGCGATGACGATATCTTCATGTTCCAGAATGACTCGGCAGACATGAAAACCGTAGCCTACTACTTGCGCGGAACTGTGTACGGAAAAAATGACCTCAACGCCTCGCCAGCAATTTTACCTCAAACCTTAGTTATTTTGAAAGACGGGCAAGGCAATCTCATCGATTCTATTCGCACCGACGACCAAGGCAAGTACGCCTTTGAAAAACCTATAGAAATTGACCAGATTTACCAGATCACAGGGCAGAAACCTGAATATCTTTCTGATAACGAACAACTGGACACTCATGGCAAAGGAGTAAACCCCAAAACTTTGCCCTTGCGCCACAATAAAATTTACTTTGATGTGGATTTAATGCTGCGCCGAGACATTCTCATCAGCCAGCGCGAGCAAAAAAATCCCAAACGTCCCTTAAAACCCTCCGATGTGCCCGAAATTGAGATTTTGTACGAATACGACAGTGCCAGAATTACCCCCCAAGCAGCAGCTATTCTGGACGAATTCGTGGAATTTCTCAAGGACTACTTTGAGCAGTACCCCAATACAGTTTTGGAACTGGGTTCGCATACCGATTCGCGGGGCAGCGATGCGTACAACATGCGCCTATCTCAAAGGCGAGCCGCTTCAGCGGTGGAATACATTGTTTCTAAAGGCATCCCGCGCCAAAATATTGTTGCCAAAGGATATGGCGAAACTGAACCTAAAATTCCTCGTGCAAAAACAGAGGCAGAACATCAAGCCAACCGACGAACTACCATCAAAATAGTCAAACCATAAATTGCACCTGAGTGTAACAAAATTGATAGCTTTATGAAAACAATCATTCGCATTGTGCTCAATGGGGTATTTATATACCTGATAGCCAAGTTTTTACCTGGTGTCTTGGTAGCTTCCATAGAAACGGGCATTATCGTGGCTCTTATTTTAGCTGTGCTCAATGCCTTTGTTGCGCCTATACTTCACCTTTTAGCTCTGCCAATTACTCTTTTAACTTTCGGGCTTTTTGCCCTAGTAGTCAATGGAGCCATCATATTGCTTGCAGATGCTCTTATGAGTAGCTTTAATGTATCAGGTTGGCTCATGGCAATTGTTTTCAGCATTATTCTGGCTATTTTCAACTTTTTTCTTGAAAGAATTATGCCATCAGAAGACTAGGTTGCTATAAAGTAAAACTTTTGCCCCACTCGAACAGACGAACTTGCTTGCCTTTTTTGCAAGCCACTGTTGTAGCTCTTCATGGAAGGAAGGCGTCGTTAGGGGCTTACTTAGCTAGGTTTTCAACCTTTTCACCAGAACACTTGGCAAATTAAGACTCGTACTTGAGATCTTCTACCAATTCAATTAGATCGCGCATTTGGTTAATAACAGTGGCATTTTCTGCCAGACGAAGGTCTTGCCCCACTACTTGGTAGCCGCTGAGCAAAATTCGCGAGGAAGGAAATTTTTTGCACAAAGTATCTACATAAGATTGTACGCTATCTTCGGGAGGCACTGTAGTGATTACAGTGAGCAAAAACTCAGGTTTGTGTACATCGTAGATCTGAGCTAGGTCATCCATAGGGGTGCTTTGCCCTAAATAAATCACCTTGTGTCCACGCGACTTGATGATATAGTAACCAAACAACAAGCTAATTTCATGTAGCTCCCCTTCGGGTAAAAATAACATGAACTTTTTTTGATTGCGCGCAGGAGGAAACTGCCCATCGATGGCAACGATAATTTTTTGGCGAATTAAATTAGTAATGAAGTGTTCCTGAGCAGGGTTGATAGTGTCTGTCGTCCAAAGAATGCCGATTTTTATCAAAAAGGGGTAAATGATATTGATCATGGTCTTTTCAAAGCCATACTGCAGGATATTAGTAGCCATGATTTTTTCAAATTGTGCCTCGTCTAGGTCTATCATGGAAAGAGTGAGGGCGTTGATCTGATTTTCAAAATTGCCTGGTTTGTTGATGGTCTCCATGACCTTGGTGCGAATCTCCTCATGGCTCATTTGAGCAATTTTGGAAATCTTAATCCCTTGACTGTTTAGCAGAGCGATATTGAGCATCATCTTCAGTTCTGCAGAACTGTAGAGCCTAATATTGCTATCTGTGCGTTCTGGCTTTAAAATGCCGTATCGTTGTTCCCACATTCTGATGGTATGCGCCTTGATACCAGTCAGGTTTTCCAAGTCTTTGATAGAGTATCCACTTCCGTTCATCGCCATAGCACCTATTCGGCTATCTTTTTGATAGCCCTGTGAGTTAATGAAAGTTTGATGTAAGTTTATCGGATGTTTTTGCTTCTAAAACAAAGCGTTCGGCAGAATGTTTAAAGAATTGTTTCTTCTTGATGGGTTGCATTGAAAATTTTACATCCTTTGAAAGTTACTAATAAGCAAGGCAGTGTACCATTCTTTTGTTCAAGAAAGATTCAAAACGGATAGGGTCGCTGTAAAGGGAGCTTTAACTTGGAGACACAAGGTACAAGTAAGTATTCACCTTGCAATAAATAGCCTTACAGGGAAAGTTTAAGGCAACCCGATTGCTTTCCTTCGCGGGGATAGTTCACAGGTGGGCAATTGCAGTAGCATGGGTTTTTTAGCCGCATCAAGCCAGTTGATAATTTGCAGCAAATCTTGGTAGAGCATGGCTGTGCAGCCAGCGGTTCCTCTAGCTTGCCCAGTGGAGCCTTCCCTAAGATGCATAAAAATACACGACCCATTTCCTGAAATAGCCGCCGTGTTGTAGCCTATTACAATACCAAGCCGATAGAGATCATCTTGACGGAGCATATTTTCATAGCTTTTCCAATCCGAATGGGCAATGGTGTCGAGGCAAATGATTTGGTTGTAGTATCGCGATTGAGGGTCGTCTATGCACAGGGTTTTTTCATTTACTTGGATGTAGGGGATTTTCCACTGTTTTTGCGGCAACTGATAGCCGTAAGCACAAAGTAAAGGGAAAAGCCCTGCAGGAGCTTTTCCATCGCCTTCGCGTTTGAAAGGAGCTTGCATATCGCGCAGCTTGGAGACTTGCTGTCTATCCCAACCCATACCTGATTTGCCTATCACTACTTTGATAGGGGTACCTACTTTTTTCCATTTGCTCTTGGTGTCAGTTCGCTCATAGCGCTGCAGTTTCCCTTGAACAGCAGTCCAACTGGCGGACTCCACCACAATTAATTGCAGGCAATTGGCAGGTATTTCTTGCCCTAATGCTGTTTGCCACAAGCCTGTGAAAACAAAACACCACGCCCAGCGCCGCATCTAGCAAGTGCATCTTTGGTACTGGCAAAGAAACACATCTGGACGGATCTTTTCAACTTCAAAACCTTTGTTGTAATGCCAAATGAATCGCTTGGAAATGCTCAAGGGCAATTTTTGGGCATTGTTGCAAATGGCTAGCAACCTTGTCAAATGCAAACTGATATATTTGCCGCCGAAGAGAAAAAGCAAGTACGGGAAAAAATTCAACACAGACTTATATGGGCTTACTTGAAGGTAAAAACGCTCTTATTACAGGGGCATCAAAAGGCATTGGGCGGGCAATTGCACTTAGATTTGCTCAGCAGGGGGCTAATGTAGGCTTCACGTACCTTTCTAGCCAAGAGTTAGGCATTTCCTTGCAAGAGGAATTGCAATCTATAGGCATCAAGGCGATGGGTTTTCGCTCTGATGCTGCAAGCTATCAAGCTGCTGAAGAGCTCATAGGCGCATTCATTGCTCACTTTGGCACCATAGACGTACTGGTAAACAATGCTGGTATTACCCGTGATGCACTTTTAATGCGCATGAGCGAACAACAATGGGATCAGGTAATCAATACCAATCTCAAGTCTGTTTTTAACCTCACCAAAGCTGCTGTTAAATACTTCATCAAACAACGAGCAGGTTCTATTATCAACATCACTTCGGTGGTAGGCATTAAAGGCAACGCTGGACAGGCTAATTACGCGGCATCAAAAGCTGGCATCATCGGTTTTACCAAATCGGTAGCCCTTGAGTTAGGATCGCGCAATATACGCTGTAATGCCATTGCTCCTGGCTTCATTGAAACAGAAATGACCGCTAAACTGGACCCTCAACAGGTAGAAAGTTGGAAAGAATCCATTCCCCTCAGACGAGGAGGAGCTCCTCAAGAAGTAGCCGATTGCGCTGTATTTCTCGCCTCTGACCTTTCAAGCTATATTACTGGGCAAGTGATCCAAGTAGATGGAGGCATGCTAACCTAAAGCCAAGGCCATGCCCGTAGAGGCTTTTAACCGCACAGATCCATTAGACCCATCTTTAGAAAACAAACCCCGCCAGTATTTTCCATTACTGGCGGAAACCCCCTCATGCGAACTTGCTAGCAAGAAGTTGATGGGCAATGTAAAGAGTGTTTGTTATAGAATCCTGTTTTTGACAATTTTTTCGGCAATTTAATTTTTAGTTTATCATCATGCGCATCATGCCTCCTCTGCCAGGTTGAAAATTGTTGGTTGGGTTAAGTGCTTTGTTGAGTGAGTAGATAAAAGAAACCATAAAGAAACGCCCTAAGTTGTTCACTACTGTTTGCTGCAAGAAGTTTACATCTGCCTGCTGGCTTACTCCTAAACTTTGGTCGAGAAAGTTGTTTACTCCCAGTTTCAACTCTCCTGCTCCTTTTAAAAATAACTTAGAGAGAGAGGCATTTAGCAGGGGCAGTTCTTGCCGAAAACCTGTGGTTTGGCTAGTAAACAAGAAGTAGTCATAGTCTATGTTGAGGCGAAAGTCCAGCGGTAGCACTAAGTTCATTTCTGCGCCATAGGTTTGATTAAGGAAGTTTTGCTGATTGTTTTGATTGACAGAAGTAGGGCGGTCAAAGGTAGTGCGTTGTTTGTTCAGGTTAGCAGTGAGCGCAAAGTCGAATCTATCGCTGGGTCTGAATTCATAGCGCACATCTGCTACTAAATTTTGTCCATATGCATAAGTTAGCTCGTTATTTAAAAGGTTAATGGAACGGCTGCCAGTGCCTCTTGTGCTCAGGTTAAGGCGGCTTTTGAGAGGGCGAACAGGAAAACCAAAGTTTATGTTAGCGGAAGCATTGATGAAGTCTGCCACGTTGACTGGCTGGGTAGTGCGCACAAATCTTTGGTCGATAGACTGCCCATTTACAATTTTATTAGTGGTGTAGGTAGCATTGATGCCGCCGAAGAAATTGATAGAAGTAAATTGGTCAAACATGAAATAGTTAGCGCGGAAGCGGTGGTTGTACTCAGGGCGCAAGTCGGGATTGCCTACGTAAATATTAAGTGGGTCTGTGTTGTCTATCAAGGGTTGCAGTTGAGTAATGCTTGGAGGGTTGATATCGGTGTCATAGTCCAGATTCAATCGTTTAGAACTGCTAAAATCGATGCGCAAGCGAGCAGAGGGCAATAAATTGCTAAAATTTTTGCGAATACTCATGCCTCGATTGACTACATTGCCCTGCAAATCAGAATTTTGGTAATTTAATCCTACTGTTAAATTGAGTTGTTGTTTCACGTATCGGAAGTTAGCTCCCCAGCGCTGGTAGAGAAAGTAGTTCTCAAATTCATTGGTCAAATTTTGATTTACGAGCCGCTCCCCATTGTTGAGGTCAAATACTTTCTGGTCGGATTTATTGACAGTGTTGCGCACATTGTAATTGAGTTCTAAGTACTTCCGCTTGCCGATGGGTTCTGTATAGCTCAGGTTGCCTCCATATGCATTGGTGATGGTATTGCGGCTATTGACTTGGTTGATGTTCTCTGCGCGAGCAAGTTGACCAGTTTGCGGATTAAAAAAGCGGTTGGTTGCTTGTAATTGTCCATCGCTCTGGTTGCTAGTGGTATTAAAGACAAGAGTAGCTGAGAGAGTCCGCCCGTGCTTGGCGAAGCGATGTCTAAAGAGGAGTTCATTATTCCAGGTCATACCAGCACCCGTGGTAGCATTGTCTCGAACGCCTTCATTTTGCAGGACTCCTGCAGCGTTGAGGGTTTGGTTATCGCTCAAGGTGCGGAAGCGATTGTTATTGAGGCTAAATACCAAATTGTAGCGCAGAGTGTTGGCAGAGTCGATTTTGTGGTTCAGCGTTGCATTGAGCCGATGGGAAGTGGTTTGGTTATTTTGCCGACTGTCTTGGTAATTGCTAAAGTTACCATTGGGCAAAAAGTTTATTTGAGTGGTTTGTTGCTCGAGGCGATGGACTAGATCGCTGAAAAAGTAGCTGCCATTCACTTCAGTTTTGGCGTTAAAAGTATGGTTAAAGTTAATGCCTCCTGCCCAGTTGGTCATAATGCCATTAGGTCTTCCACCAAAATTGACGGGAACCCCTCGCAAGTTGCTTTGGTTTGCCATTCCTCCGCCGCGAAAGATCATCCCTCCACTACTTCTGCCCATGAAGTTAAAATATTCGGCAGGGGAAAACCCTTGTTGATTAATGTTATTTCCCATGCCTAAAAATGAAAGTTGAGTAGTTTTAGTGAAGCGGTTGTAACTAGCTTTGGTCTCGTAGCGGAACTCTTCTTGGGAGTCTATTCCCGCTCCAGCGGCGAAATTGCCAAAACTGCCATTGCTAAATTCCTCTTTTAACTCTAGATTGATAGTTTTTTCACGCGTGCCGTCATCTATCCCCGAAAATTGGGCTTGGTCGGAAAGGCGGTCAAAGATCTGTATTTTTTCTATGGCTTTGGCGGGTAAGTTACGCGTGGCTAGCTTAGCGTCTTGCCCGAAAAAGTTTTTGCCATTGACCGTAACGCGCTGCACGTTTTCTCCTTGTACTTTAATGCTGCCATCTTTTTCTACTTGTACTCCAGGCAAGCGCTTTAGCAAGTCTTCTACTACCGCATTGGGTCTGTTGGTTTCAAAGGAGCTAGCATTAAATTCTATGGTATCTTTTTTAATCTTGACTGGGTCGCGTTCTCCCTTAATGACTACTTCGCTCAGTTGGCGAGTTTTGGGTTGTAGAACGATGGTGCCTAAGTCCTGCAAGCCGCCAGAGGTTGTAATAGGCTGTAAATAGTTTTGATAGCCTGTATAAGTAATTTTCAAAATATAATTTCCATTAGCCACATTGCGCAACACAAAATCGCCGTTGGCGTCAGTTCGCCCAAAGGTAGCAAGGGCTGAATCTTTGGCGTGAAGAAGCATCACAGTAGCGATAGGCAGGGTAGTTTGGGTACTATCCACGACCTTGCCTCTTAAAGTTGTTTGTGCCCATGCCGCTAAGCTACAGCAGCAAAAACAAAGCGCAAGAGCAATTCTTTTCATGGAGTTGGCAATTTAGCGATGTTGTGCAAAGGTACAGGACCGCTATCAAAGCATGCGTTAATGCGTCTTTAAGCAATGTTAATCAACCTTAATGCGTAGCTTTGCAAAGATTTTTGTGCTTGGCAATGAAGAAAAAAATTGTAAAAGTAGGGGAGATCGCCTGTGGGGCACCGGAGTTGTTTCTCATCTCTGGACCTTGCGTCATTGAAGATGAAAGCACAATGATGCGCACAGCAGAAAAATTGCGCCAAATTTCTGAAAGGCTGCAAGTTCCCGTCATTTTCAAGTCTTCTTTCATGAAGGACAACCGCAGCAGTTTGGAGTATTACATGGGACCAGGCTTAGAGGAAGGTTTAAAAATGTTGCAGAAAATCAAGCGAGAGTTTGGCTTTCCCATTCTTTCCGATGTACACTATCCCCAGCAGTGCGCCCCTGCAGCAGAAGTGCTAGATGTGATTCAAATTCCCGCTTATTTGTGCATGCAAACCACTTTAGTAGTGGCAGCCGCTAAAACGGGCAAAGTAATTAACATCAAACACGGGCAGTTTTTGGCACCAGAAAACATGATGAAGCCCGCTCAAAAGTGCATCGATAGCGGAAATGATCAAATCATCCTCACTGAACGCGGCTATACCTTTGGTTATAATGACTTAATTGTCGATCCGCGCAGTTTTTATCACCTCAACCAAACGGGTTTTCCCGTAGTGTTTGATATTACGCACTCCATTCGCAAATACGGCATTCCTAGTGCGGATGCTCGAGGCGGGGCAAGGGAATTCATTCCCGTTCTTGCGCGTGCTGGAGTGGCTGCCGGCGTAGATGGCGTATTCATAGAAACACACCCTCAACCTCAGAAAGCTCTTTGCGATGCCGCCAGCCAAATGTGCGTGGATGACCTAGAGGAGTTTCTCAAGCCTATTTTAGAACTTCATGCAGTAGAGGTAAAATACAGACACCATGCAGTAAGTGTCTGATTCCAAAGATTTTACTGACTAGTTAGATCTCCGCGGCTTTTCTAACTAAATTCATGTTCACGAAAGCCAATTTGGTCAACGCAACAGCGGAGAGGAGAGTTCTTTCATCACCACCATATGCGGCTGGCAGGTTGAGTTCCTAACACTAGCTGATTCCTCTTTTTTTATCCAACTTTCTTAAAGCTTGCCTTGAATCTAGGTTTTTATCACTTGGGTGTTAGCTGTTGCTATTACTTTTAAAAGTTTGGCTATATCAAAGTGCATTGGGCTTAATCTTCTGCTTCCGTTTCTTGATTAACTTCAAGCGCTTGGTCAGGAACGCCAATCAAGGAACGCGGAGCAAAGGGCACGGCAGGGTCTAGCATTTCGCCAATGAGTTGGCGCAAAAATTCTTCTACATATTGAATGAACTCAACGGCATTTTTGGGCTCATCTCCAAGGCTGTAAGCCTGAAACCCTTCGGTAAGGTATCGGAAGAAGTAAAAACCAGAAACTATGTTGAAATTTTCTACATACTCAATAGCCTCATTCATTTTTCTCTTGCCCTCTGGGGTCTGCATCAGGCGGACAAAGAGATATTTGTATAACATTAGCTGCACAATTTTGCCCTTGTCGGGGTCTAAAGGTGAGTGAATCAAACTCGGAGCTGTCAGGCTTTGATAACCCAAGGCACCAGTTTTGTAGTCTACAATGCGCAGTTGATGGTCGCAAATGTCAATTCTATCGGCTTTTCCTTTTAGAAGGACCTCTACCGGAGGTTGGTGATCGGCAATTTTAATGCTCAAGGAAGCGGTCATAAGGGTTTCTTGCGCCAGCAGGTAAAGAGGTGCTTTTGCTTGTTCGCCTTCTAAAAAGCGTTGAATGAGCCAGCTGGCAATGCGTTTAAGCAAGTAATTTTTGCCTTTGTGGGTAACAATGCCGCCTTTAATGGCTACGATGGATTCTTCTAAAAGTTTTTCTATGAGCGGATATTCTGCTGTTATGCTGGCGATCTCTTCTGCTGTAAGGAGTTTCCTTTCATGTCGTTTTAAGAATTGTTCAAGGACTCGGTGCACGATAGCGCCAAAGGTGTGATCCATTATCTCTTCTTCTATTTCTTGCGCTTCTTCCAGACCTAATACATAGCGCTGGAAAAATGCTAGGGGATTTTCAATGTAAAGGTTAATAGCCGAAGGAGTGATGCCTTGAGAAAGATATTGGCGCGTCATGGCTAAAGTTTCTGGAGTTTTCTCTACCTGCACTAAGGGTTGATGTTTCTCAGGCAAGCGAAGTTGTAATCGGTAGTGATGAAAAGTAATATTAGGCAAGGGAGCAAGTTCAGCTTCTATTTGAGTAATGTAACGGCTTTTTTCAGCAGTGTTGATACCTTGCCCTCCTACAGCATCTACGTAGATTAAGGTGATATCTCGAGCACGATGCAACAAGCGATAGAACGTATAGGCATAAGTAGCATCGTTTTCCGTATGAGTAGGAATGCCGAAGCGCTTGCGTATATCCATCGGAATAACTGAACCGTATTGCTTTCCTTTGGGCATGATGCCTTCGTTGCATGAAAGGATAATGAGGCGTTCAAAGTCTAGGGTACGGCTTTCGAGCATTCCCATGATTTGCAAAGGGCTAAGCGGCTCGCCAGTAAAAGGCACAAGAGTGGTATGAATGGTCTCATAGAGAAACTGCTGCAAGGTGCGCACATTGATTTGGTACCTGTACTGACCCAGCACGCTTTCTATGCGCTTGAGCAGCATGAAAAATTGCAGCAGAAATTCATTTTCCAGGACATTGTGTTGGTCGTCGAAGAGTTCTGAAAGGATTTTGCAAAGGTCGAAAAGAGCTTGCAAGGCTTGGTCAGCGCTATTGTTCCAGTGGCGAAATACCACGTGGTAGAAACTGGTTTCTTTGCCCCATTCTTGCAAAGTTTCCAAAGGCACGTACACCAGATTTTCCTTTTGAATGTAAATGATGTGTTCTTGTATCTTGTCGTAATCTTGGGCGTAACGAGTGGAGTACTGCAAGTAAGGGTGTCGCAAGATTTTGAGGATATCGCGAAAGTATACCAGCTTTTGACCATGTTCGTCGGTTGAAAAATTTGCCTGCATGTTGAAAAGATTATCAACAAGAGTAAAAAGAGGCGTTTTCTCGATAGAAAGCCCCATGGTGAGGTTGAGATATTCTTTAGCAGGCAGTTCGGTGCTGTCTATCTTTACTGTGGGCAAAGAGTAAAGCAAAGGGATGAGCATGCTTTCATCAGGCAGTAAAATGCCCACCACATTGACGGACTTTTTAAATTGGGAAATGCCTTCCGCAACGGATTTGCTTTGATGGATTCGCTCTGTGATGGCATGGCTGAGCAACTGGCCGGCTAGCTTTGCTTGGGTAACTTTGTTGCTAACTGCAATGGCTTCTATTTTCTTTTTTTCAGTGCAGAGGGAATTGCCCCAGGTGTAATCCAGAGGAATCAAACCTTGCTTTTGCAATTGGCGCAAAAAGAAACCTGCTTCGTGGCTCGGCTGCTTGGTGATGTAGAACTGGTCAGTATCCCAAAAAAACTCAGCAATGCCTAACTGGTGAAATCCTTTGAAAATTTGCAACTCTGAGGCAGAAAACTGATTGAAGCCGATGAAAAAAATTTTCGTAAAGCCCTGTTGTTGGGCGATGCGAGCCGTGTTTTCAGCTAGGAGGCGGTAAGCCATCCCCAAATAAGCAGCTCTTTTTTGCAAGAGTTTATTGCGAAAGTGGAAATAAGTGTGTTTGAGGTACTTCCAAAATTGATAGTAAGCACTTAGGCCACTGTTGGCTCCGATGCTTGCTTGGATAACTGCTGCCTCCTGACCTAATTCCTCTGCCCAGCGTTCAATGGCTTTGGCTTCCTCTACGTAGTCAAAAAGTTCGGCAGCGTTTACCATGTTTTTGTCAATCAAATCAAAATCTTTCAAAATAGCACTACCTAGCGGGGCAAATCGGTCTAGGTTGTGTTTAGGGTCAGGGTCGAAAAGGCGGTAGCTTTCATACAAATCAAACAGTAGAGCTACCTCGTCGGCAATAGTAAGCCCTACGATGCGGGCAATAAAATCATCTGCAGCAATGATTTCAGGGGCAAGAAAGGTATGAGGCGCTATGTTGGCAAGGTAGTATTTCATGTAAAGGCATGCGCGCCGCGTGGGAAGTACCAATCGCCACGAAGCAAATTCTTCCCATTGATCTTTACTTGTTAGCTTGCTCAGTAAGTTGGAAGCGACTTGTTCAAGAAATGCTGCCATGGGCATCATGCGAAATTTACTAGTATTTTGTTAGTTTAGCTAAATTCTGCTAAAATTGAGACGCAACCTATTCACTCAAACGCTCATGAAAATGATAACAACACTCTCTAGACAGCTCTTTTGCGTGCTAGGCTCCCTGCTACTAGCTCTTCAGGCTATTGCCCAAACTACTGTAAGCGGCAAAGTAACTGATGCGGTTACAAAAGAAGCCCTTGCAGGGGTTAATATCAAAGTAAAAGACCGCGTAGTGGGTACAATTACCGACAACAAAGGCAATTTTACCTTAAAAGTGAACTCTGCCCCGCCTTTTACCCTGCAAATATCTATTGTAGGCTATCAAAGCAAAGAGGTAGAAGTTACTTCTGAAGGAATGAATTTGGAAATTGCACTGGAAGAACAAACTATTATAGGTCAAGAGGTGGTAGTATCCGCTTCTAGAGTGGAAGAAAGCGTGCTGAAATCTCCCGTTACCGTAGAAAGGATGGACATTAAACAAATCCGCGAAACGCCTGCTGCGAATTTTTACGATGCCTTGCAAAATTTGAAAGGGGTGGAGATGAGCACTCAAAGCCTCACTTTCCGCTCTTTCAACACCCGCGGTTTTAACGCAAATGGAAATGTGCGCGTGGTGCAACTGATCGACGGCATGGATAACCAAGCTCCAGGACTCAACTTTCCCGTAGGTAACATTGTGGGTATTTCGGAGTTAGACCTAGAAACCTTAGAGCTACTTCCAGGGGCCGCCTCTGCTCTCTATGGACCTAACGCAATTAATGGCATTTTGCTGATGAACTCAAAAAGTCCTTTTCAATATCAAGGCGCAAGTGCATACGTACGGGCAGGATTGATGAATGAAAAAAACCGCCGCAAGCCTGGTACAGTAGATGATCCTCTAGGAGCTACGGGAATGATCGATGCAGCGATTCGCTATGCGAAGTCCTTTAATGACAAGGTAGCTTTCAAAATTAATGTCGGCTTTTTGCAAGCCAATGACTGGCAAGCTACAGACATACGCGACCAAAGTCTGCTCAATGGATTTACCGCGCAAACAGGCAATCGCACCAATAATCCTGGTTATAATGGGGTAAATGTCTATGGGGATGAAAATAGCGTAAACATGTTTACATCCCTGTTTGCCAATGGACAACCAGGAACGGGAGCTGGGGGTACTTCTGCCTTTTTAGGAGCTATTGCCTCTTTCCGCTACCCCACAGGACTGCCCGGAATTGGAGGAGCTTCCCTTACCCAACTGACTGGACAAACTGCCCAGCAGATTTTTCAAGCTATTATTCCCAACGTATTTGTCTCTCGTACAGGCTACAACGAGCGCGATTTAGCAGACTACACCACCAAAAGCATTAAGTTTAACAGCGCCGTGCACTATCGCCTTAATGAAAAAATAGAAGCTATTTTGCAGGCAAATGTAGGAACAGGTACCACTGTTTACACAGGCGCTGACCGCTATTCGCTGAGCAATTTCATTCTATCGCAGTACAAAGCGGAACTGCGCGGTTCTAATTTCTACTTGCGCGCCTATACTACGCAGGAAAACTCTGGCCAGTCATATGCAATTGGAACATTAGCAAATGGCATCAACGAAGCATGGAAGCCTAGCACTACGTGGTTTCCGCAATACTTTGGCGCTTTTGCAGAGCGGGCGCTGACTACTTACGCTACCGCTTTTGCAGGTGCTTTAGGACAAGGACTCTCCCAAAGCGCTGCTGTAGCTGCTGCTGCTGCCGCTGCCCAAGCTGGTTTTGCTACTTTCCACCAGCAAGCGCGCGCCATTGCCGATCAAGGTCGCTTTCTTCCTGGCAGTGCTGAATTTGACCGCGCTTCAGAAGCAGTCCGCAGCCGACCAATCCCTGGCAACTTGAGCAGAGGCGAAGTAGGAGCCAAGTTTAAAGACAGAACTAGCCTGTATCACTTTGAAGGCATGTACAACTTGTCCAATCAAATCAAATTTGCTGAAATCATTCTAGGGGCTAACTATCGGGTTTATGCCCTTAACTCGGAAGGTACGCTATTTGCCCGCCGAGATGACGGCAGTGAGTTCAACATCAACGAGTTTGGTGGATTTGTCCAGGCTTCTAAAAAACTCTTCGAAGACCGTTTAAAGCTAACAGGTTCTGTGCGATATGATAAAAACCAAAACTTCAAAGGGCAAGTAAACCCGCGCGCTTCTGCTGTGCTAACAGTGGCAAAAGACCACAACTTCCGAGCTTCTTATCAAACAGGTTTCCGCATTCCTACTACGCAAAACCAGTACATCGATTTGCTTACTCCTCAGGCGCGTTTGCTGGGTGGCTTGCCCTTGTTCCGCGAGCGGTATAACATGATCAACAACCCCGTCTATACATTGCGGTCCGTACAAGAATACGGAGCGGCTTTGCAGCGCGGCGTTCCAGAACCCCAAGCAAGACAACTGTTGCAAGTGTTCCAGTTCCGCGAATGGAAACCAGAGCGCATTCGTTCCTTTGAGATAGGCTACAAGAGTTTGATTAAGAACAAACTTTCTATAGATGCCTACTATTACCGCAGCGCCCTTTTGAACTTCGACGGCGGTATGATAGTAGTGCAATCTCGCGATCCGCTACCTGCTGGCGCTCCTCCCCTCACTTTGCTCAGTGCCAATACGCGCAATGTATATAGCTTCCCTATCAATAGTGAAGAAGTACTTACCAGTCATGGATGGGGAATAGGTATTGATTACGCATTGCCTAAAGGGTTTACCGTAGGCGGCAATGTGTCTTATAATGACTTGCTTAACACAAATAAACTCCCTGCAGGCTTTGAAACTTTCTTCAACACGCCGCGCTATCGCTACAATCTGTCCCTTTCCAACCGCAATTGGATTAAGAACGTGAGCTTTAGCGTCAATTACCGCTGGCAGGATGAATTTGTTTGGCAAAGTTCTTTTGTAGGTCCCAATATTAGAGCAGCAGGACAAAGCATAGTACCTGCCTACAGCACTTTGGATGCCCAGGTAAGTCTGAAAGTACCTTCTATTAAGTCAATTATCAAATTGGGTGGCAGCAACTTGCTCAATCGCAGTTTTACGCAAGCATGGGGTAATCCTTCTGTGGGAGCTATTTACTACCTACAAGTTACCTTTGACGAGTTCCTCAACTAAAAGCTTCCTTGTTCGACTTTATTGACTTGAAACCAATACACACCTGACCAAGTAACATGCTTGTCAGGTGTTTTTCTTTTCATACAATTCCTTTAAAGGTTGTTTACTTGCTTACGATAGCAAACAAATCCAAACACTGGTTTAGGTCGTAGTGGAGTGAAAAATCTTGTAGGGTAATATTGCTCACCAGTTCGCTATCTTGTTGCATGAGTCGGTTGCGATTGATGCGATTGAGTATCTCATAAGGTATTTGGAGTAATTTGCGCGGCAACCGATGTTGTAGGTCAAAGACATCCCATCGCATGATCCGCTGCACTGAAATGCGGTTTTGCTCGTGGTATTTCATTACTGCTTGGCTGCCTTTGATGCCCATCAATTGTACTTTGCCAGGAAAATGTTCTTCTAGTAGTGTTCTGAGTTGTTCGGGAGTGTATTCTCTCACATGCCATGGATTGCGCGAAAGGGTAAAGTTGACGTTAGGAGTAGTAAAAATAGCCTTGCCATTGGGCTTGAGTACGCGGCGAACTTCTTGCAGAAAGTAATGATCGTCTTTGATGTGTTCAATGACTTGGAGACCTACTACTGTATCAAAACTATTGTCTGCCAGACCTTTCAAAGGGGGTACCAAGCAATTGATGAAAGTAAAACGGGGATACAAACCCGCCAGGTGTTGGAGAAGTTTTTTATTTTTATCCACTGCAGTGTAGTGTTTGCATCGCTCTGCAAAAACGGTTAAGCCTTTGCCTGTACCGCAGCCTATTTCCAGCAAATTGCCTTGCACCAGCTCTGCAGCCTTTTTGTAGGCAAAAAATAAGCGGTTGTTGAGTACGTTATCGCTGGGAATTTCGTAGGAGGTTACTTCAGAAGTTTTGAACATAGTTTTTGCATCTATTGCTTGCAGCAGGCAAAGTTAGGCAGCTTTTTCTTAGAATTTGCTGTAAACCAAAAGGATAACATTAACAAAAATTGTAAATTTGTTTACCATATCATTTACTTGCAGAAAATGGAAACCACCCAGAAAGAAGATGAGTTGATAGACCGTCGTTCGTTTATTAAAACCTCTGCTATCGTTTCGGCAGGCGTTGCAGTGGTAGGAATGCCTTTTGGAGCATATGCGCGCTACCAAGACGATACCATCAAAGTGGCACTAGTAGGCTGCGGCAGTAGGGGAACGGGAGCGGCGGCGCAAGCCCTCTCTGTTAAGCCCCGCACCAAGCTGGTAGCGATGGCAGATGCTTTCGCTGATCGAATAGAAGAATCTTACAAAGCCTTGACAGCCAATAAGTTTAAAGATTGGAGCGGGGTAGAGGTAAGCGTAGCTCACAAAGTGGAGGTGCCGCCAGAACGCCGTTTTGTAGGTTTTGACGCCTACCAAAAGGCTATTGAGCTGGCTGATGTGGTCTTGCTTGCTACTCCTCCTGGCTTTCGTCCTCAACACTTTGAAGCGTGTATCAAAGCTGGCAAGCACGTATTTATGGAAAAGCCCGTAGCCACTGATGCTCCAGGTGTACGGCAAGTACTGCAAGCGGCGGAATTAGCCAAACAGAAAAAGCTCAATGTAGTAGTAGGCTTGCAACGCCGCTACGATGTAAGTTATCAAGAACTTATTAAGCGCCTTCAAGGAGGACAAATAGGAGAAATTATCGCTGGGCAAGTGTATTGGCATAGCGATGGAGTCTGGGTAGTAGAGCGCCAACCCCATTGGACCGAGATGGAATACCAAATGCGCAACTGGTATTACTTTAACTGGCTTTGCGGGGACCACATCGTAGAGCAGCACATTCACAACATCGATGTATTTAATTGGGCTAAAAATGCCTATCCTATTCGCGCTCAGGGTATGGGAGGGCGCCAAGTGCGAACAGGAAAACAATTTGGCGAAATTTTTGACCACCATTACGTAGAATTTGAGTATGCCGATGGTACGATTCTCAATAGTCAATGTCGCCATATGCCTGGCACCATGAGCCGCGTTTCTGAAACACTCATCGGCACTAAAGGACGGGCCACTACCCACGACGGAAGAGTAATTACTGACTTAAAGGGCAAAACAATTTGGAACTATCAACGAAAAGGCAACGAACCTAATCCCTATCAACTGGAGATTGACTTGCTATTTGAAGCGGTTGCAAAAGGTGATTTTCGTTTCCAAGATGCAGAATTTGGCGCCAAAAGTACCTTAACAGCCATTATGGGGCGCATGGCTACTTATTCTGGTCAAGTTGTTACTTGGCAAGAAGCCCTTCACTCTAATCTCAATCTAATGCCCGAGCGCCTGGCATGGGATGCTCTTCCCAAAAGCCTGCCTGATGCAGAGGGTTTTTATCCTATTGCCATTCCTGGAAAAACAAAAGCATTGTAAATATGAAGACAATGGTTAAAAAAATTGGCTTTTTCTCTGCGTTTATCATCCCTGCACTAGTCATTGCGGGATTCTACGCTGGTGGCTGGTGGAATTACGCCACTGCCGCATTTGTGTTCTTGATCATTCCCCTGCTGGACTATTGGCTGGGGTTAAACCAAGAAAATGTTCCTGAAAGCCAAGTCAAAGTAGTAGCAGAAGACTACTACTACCGCTTTATTACTTTTCTATGGACCTACTTTCAACTGGGCTTTTTGTTTTGGGCAATGTGGCAAATAGCCGTTTACCCCTTTACTACTGCCGAGTTGATAGGATTTTGTCTAGGAGTACCGCTGGTAACGGGAGGCATTGGCATTACAGTGGCTCATGAATTAGGGCATAAAAAGCCGGCGATAGAGCGTTTTTACGCTCAATTGTTGCTCATGACGGTATGCTACATGCACTTTTACATTGAGCACAACAAAGGACATCATGTGCGCGTAGGCACACCTTCCGACCCTGCTACTGCCCGTCGAGGCGAAAGTTTTTATGCCTTTTGGTGGCGTTCCGTATCAAAAGGTTACCTAAGCGCTTGGCGCATCGAAACCGAAAGGCTGCGCAAAAAAGGACTGCCTTTTTTCTCCCATCACAATATGATGATATGGTACACCGCATTACCAATAGTGTTGGGGGTACTTGCTGCGCTAGTTATTACACTAATTAGCAAAGAACCTGCTTTCTGGAGGGTGTTAGGATTTTTCTTCCTTCAAAGCGTATTGGCTTTCACTTTGTTAGAACTGGTCAATTACGTGGAGCACTACGGTCTTGTACGGAATGAAATTGCTCCTGGTCGCTATGAAAGAGTCAATGCCATGCATTCGTGGAATGCTAGCCAACTTGTCAGCAACTTTTTTCTCTTCCAACTACAACGCCATTCTGACCATCACGTTTATGCTCACAAGCGTTATCAGGTATTAGATCACGTGGCAGAGAGTCCGCAATTGCCTGCGGGTTATCCGGCGATGATCCTGCTAGCACTTGTGCCTCCGCTTTGGTTTGCTGTTATGGACAAAAAATTAGACCAATGGAAACACGCAATTGCCTCGTAGCGATTTGAAACTCTTCCAACAGTCTTTGGACCAATGCCGTTTGCCACCTGTAAACTTTTGACTTCTCAAGCTCTTAAGTGCCATCTACTAACTGCTTGGCGAGGAACTTGCAATACTGGCTGGTAAATTCTTCAGTGGTAGGCTGATGAATTGCCGCGTGAGCAGGTTTTATAGCTTTTTCGTTGGCAAAAACAGTAAGCAAACCCGTTTAGTGGCTTTACCTTTAAACAGGTTTGAATTTTGGTTTACATAGCTGGGCAGTTAGTTTAATATATTTGCGGGAGAAGAAGTGAGCTCGTATTTGTAGTGATAGATTGCAATGAACTTTATAGAAGAACTCCGCTGGCGCGGCATGTTGCAGGATTACACCCCTGGCATAGAAGAGTTTTTAAACACCCATCAACCAGTAAGGGGCTACATCGGCTTTGACCCTACTGCCACCTCCCTACACGTAGGCAATTTAGCTACTATCATGCTATTGGTCCATTTTCAACGGTCTGGGCACAAGCCCTATGTTCTCATAGGAGGAGCCACAGGCATGATAGGCGACCCTTCAGGCAAGTCAGTAGAAAGGCAGATGCTGGACAAAGCTACCATAGAGCGCAATCAGCAAGCAATTGCTGACCAATTGCGTCGTTTCTTAGACTTTGACTCGGGAGAGAACAAAGCCGAAATGATTAATAATTACACATGGCTCAAAGACCTTTCTTTGCTGGAGTTTTTGCGCCAAGTAGGCAAGCACATCACGGTAAATTACATGATCGCCAAGGAGTCCGTGAAGAAGCGGTTAGAATCAGGCATTAGCTTCACTGAGTTTTCTTATCAGTTGTTGCAAGGGTATGACTTCTACTATTTGTTTAAGCATCACAACGTAAGGCTCCAAATGGGAGGGGCTGACCAGTGGGGCAACATCACTACGGGAACGGAACTCATTCGGCGCAAGTTAGCAGTAGAACGCGGACTTGCTCCTTTAGAGGACAATTTCTCTGAAGAAGTGTTTGCCCTCACCACTCCTTTGCTGACTAAGTCCGATGGAACTAAGTTTGGCAAGTCTGAAAGCGGTAATATATGGCTAGATCCTCGTTTAACGTCGCCTTACCAATTTTACCAATTTTGGCTTAACACAACTGACCAAGATGCGCCGCGACTAGTTCGCGTTTTCACTCTTTTTGACAAGGAAAAAATCCAAGCCCTCGAGGCTGAACATGCAGCCGCGCCTCACTTGCGCATTCTGCAAAAAGCTCTCGCGGAAGATGTTACCATCAGGGTACACGGCAGAGAAGCCTATCAAAAAGCAGTACAAGCCTCTGCTATTTTATTTGGCAACCACCCTACCGAAGAAATTAACCGAATAGATGAGGCAACCCTACTGGCTGTTTTTGAAGGAGTTCCGCAAATAGCAATTCCTCGGCAGGCGTTGCAAAATGGCATTGTAGATTTCTTATCCATTGTTACTGACTACCGAATTTTTCCCTCCAAAAGCGAAGCGCGCAAAATGCTGCAAGGAGGAGGAGTGAGCATCAACAAAATGAAGGTTACTGAAACCAGCCAGCTAAATAATTTTTCGCTTTTGCAAAATCGCTATTTAATAGTGCAAAAAGGTAAAAAAAATTACTACTTGGTGCGCCTCTTGGATTAAGTTGTTTAGCCTTTTATCGCTAAAAAGTAAGAAAAATTAGCGTTTAAAATTACTGCACAACGCCTCCGAACCAAAGGAAGGAAGTTCTTTTTGCTTTTCAAGTCTCTTTCTGCATGCAAGTGGCAAGCTTATTTTGAGCATCTTGCCCACATGCAAATTTTTTCAGAGAAAGATTTTGCTTTACGCTGGCAAGCTCTTTTCAAGTTCTTGTTCATTTCTGGCAGGGACTCTCAAGGAGAAGGTCTATCTTTGTCCAAAACTTTTTGCACTTCTTGCCTTTTCCAAAGCCATGAAAAGAATACTTTTGTTAGGGGCGGGTCGCTCTGCAGATGCCCTGATAGATTATTTGATACAACTTTGCCACAAAGAATCTTTTCATCTCACTGTAGCAGATTTTAACAAAGAAATTGCTCAGTCAAAAATTTTTGCCTATGGCGGTCAAGAGACTCACAGCACTGCTGTTTCCATCGACGGAAATGACCTACAACAGTGTAGGCAAGTAGTTCAAGAGGCCGATATTGCCATTTCGCTGCTTCCCCCTGCTATGCATATCAATATAGCCAAAGCCTGCCTTGAAGCGGGAAAATCCTTGCTCACTGCTTCTTATGTATCAACGGAAATGCAAGCGTTTCACGATGAGGCAAAGCGAAGAGGCGTTCTATTGCTCAACGAAATGGGTTTTGATCCAGGGATCGACCACATGTCCATCATGCAAACCATTGAACGGCTCAATAAGGAAGAAGCCATTATTACTGCTTTGCGTTCTTATGCGGGGGGATTAATAGCTCCTTTGTACGACAATAATCCATGGCATTATAAATTTACTTGGAATCCGCGCAACGTAGTGCTTGCAGGCAAGGGAACGGCTAAATATGTCATCAACGGACAGCCCAAATACGTTCCTTATCACCGCCTCTTTGGGCATACGGAGGATGTCCACATAGAAGGATTAGGCGAATACGAAGGTTATCCTAACCGCGATTCCATCATTTACCGCCAGTTGTATGGATTGCCTCACATCCCTACCTTAATTCGGGGAACGCTGCGCAAGAAAGGCTTCTGTGCTGCATGGGATACCTTTGTACAACTTGGAATGACCGACGACGAAATTATTATCGACAATTCTGAAAAAATTACTTACAGAGAGTTCACAAACATGTTTTTGCAGTATAGTCGTTCGCTATTAGTAGAAGAAAAACTTGCCAAGTTGATGAATGTAGCGCCCAAGTCAGAATTAATTGACAAGATTCGCTGGCTGGGTTTATTTAGTCATGAAAAAATAGGCTTGCCCCATGCAACTCCTGCCCAAATCCTACAGCACTTGCTTGAGCAAAAATGGAAACTAGAAGAAGGCGATCGCGACATGGTCATTCTACAACACAAGTTTGAATACCACAATGCGGAAAACAACCTCGAGTTAATTTCTGACCTTGTTGTCTATGGGGATGAACACCATACGGCTATGGCAAAAACGGTAGGATACCCTCTTGGCATTGCTACTAAGCTCATTTTGCAAGGGCGAATTCAACTCACTGGCGTGCAAATTCCCACTTCCCCTCAAATTTATCAGCCTGTTTTGGAAGAACTGGCTCAACTAGGCATCCGCTTCCGCGAAAAAATTCAACCAGTAGAATAAAGCAAAATAATTTTATCACTTTGGCATGGAAATAGCCCTTAAATAACTAACATCTAACGCCATGAAAGCCAAATATTTATGTGCACTATTATTCACTATTGAGTTCGATTGGTTCAGCTACACTTAATGCTGTTACTATTGCTGCTGCTGGCAATGGCACTATCAACGTGAGTCAATTGCCCTTGCAAAACAATCAAGCCTCAGTAACCCTTACTTATGAAGAGAACACAGTAGCTTCTAGCGTTGCCTTGCGCTTAGGTTTTACCAATAATCAAAACCTGGAGGTATGCCGAGCCATAAGCAACTTCGGTCTTAGCCCCTGCGCGCCACCTACGTGTAACCAAGTTCTTTCGTTTAACCAAACTATGGTTTCCATCTTGAAGCAGGCTTTAAAGTCTTCTCAAGATGAAGCACTAAGTTTTTTTACTGGTATGCAAACAGGACCAGGCAATGATAAAGTCAAATCCATCACTTATGAAACGTCAAATGTTAAAAGGATCATTCAATGTCCCGGTCAGCCTGACAAAGTCATGGATTGGATACTGATACCTTTTACAGATGTTCATTTCCAAAAAACACCTGATACTTACCAAATTCTCAATATGAATACTGCCAAATTGATGTACCCTAATGGGTTTAACTTCTCTGCCAGTGGAATGGTAGATAAAGTCTGGCAAGCTATGTTCTATTTGCCTCCCCTATATCAAGCTAACTGCAAGGAAGAATATACCTTTGACCTAAGAGTGATGGTTGAATTTGAAAATGGTTGTGTGCGGCAACACAACTTTACCAATCTCAAAGTAACCCGCCAATAGTAGGAAAGATGCATGAATTGTAAAGAAATTGCCCTTAAGGCATAAAAGATTAACAATTCTGCAAAGTTTCTGCGTGTGCGTTTGTGATTTTAAGGGGAATTGCCGCGCAAAAACTCCTTGATATTCATGCGCTTTTTGCCTTCTGGTTGCAGCTCTTCTACGGCGATGTAGCCATCTGCAGCGCCGATGTGTAAAAAGTTTTTTCCATCAGTGTGCCAATGCCCTGCTTGGTAAACTTTATCAGCAAAAGGAATAACGCTGTAAATTTTGTAAGTCTTTCCATTGATCTCCGCCCAAGCTCCTGGCTGAGGGTTAAGTCCGCGAACAAGGTTAAAAATGCTTTCTGCAGATTGTTGAAAATCAATTTGGCAGTGGTGTCGAAAAATTTTAGGAGCAAGTTTGAGCACTCCTTCTTCCACTTGAGCTTGAGGGATGGTTTTTACTTGTCCTTTTTCAATGGCTTGCACTGTTTTTAGCACTAAGGAAGCGCCTTTGTGCATAAGCCTTTGGCAAAGAGTTCCAGCAGTGTCGTGGCGGTAAATAGGTTCTTTTTCTTGAAAAATGATCTCGCCTGTATCTATTTGATGATTAATAAAAAACGTCGTAACACCTGTTTGAGTTTCTCCGTTGATAATTGCCCAATGAATAGGAGCTGCCCCGCGATATTGAGGCAAAAGCGAAGCATGAAGGTTGAAGGTGCCCAGGGGCGGCATTGCCCAAACTGCTTCTGGCAGCATGCGAAAGGCAACTACCACTTGTAGATCGGCTTGCAAGCGCTGCAACTGCTCCAAAAAGTCGGGGCTTTTGAGTTTTTCGGGTTGTAAAATGGGCAATCCTCTTTGCTGAGCTGCTATTTTAACGGCACAAGGTTGCAGTTTGAGCCCGCGCCCTGCTGGCTTATCAACAGCAGTAACCACAGCAGCAATACAATAGCCATGTTGGAGCAAAATCTCTAAAGAAGGGACGGCAAACTCTGGTGTGCCCATGAATACAATGCGCATGACCTAAGGAAATTTTTTAACTGAAAAATGCACAAAGTTTTACATAAAATCCCTTCAGGATGCTAATGCAAAAATGCGCAAGTTTGCTTTGTTCTCCAGCAAAAACAAAAAGACATGCACAGCAATTACTGCGCATGTCTTCTTTAAAGTTTGCCGCAAATTACTTGACCGTTAATCTTAAAGTTACCGTTTCACCCGAGATGAGTTGTAAAGCAACTGCGTAAGTACCAGCAGAAAGAGAAGCTTCTACATACGCGTCGCTTAAAGTGGGGTGGAGTTTGGGCTTTCCTTCGTAAATTACTTGACCCAGAAGGTTATATACTGCAACGCGGTTAATTTTCTCGGCAGACTCGTTGATAAAGAACCCTCCGCTTGCTTGTGCTGGATTGGGATATACTCGAAGAGCAGGTTGCCAATCATCAAGCGAAACGGCAATCATTTTGGAGTATTGATAAGAACCATCTATGTCAATCATTTTAAGGCGATAGTAATTGATTCGACGCGGCTCTCCATCCACATGGCTGTACACACCCCCACTGACTCCTTTGCTTGGCAATTGGGCAATGGTGAAAAATTCTTCTCCATTGTAGCTTTTCTCTAAAACAAAATGATTGAAATTGATTTCTGAGGCAGTTTTCCAGTGGACTATTACTTGCCAATTAGCTCGGCGGGCAGTAAACTCTACTAGTTCTGCTGGCAATATGCCATCACCTTGTGCAATGCCAAAATCGGAAAAGCCTGTCATGTTTCCGCGAGCAGTTTGAGTAGGCAAGAAATCGATACAGTGGCTGCCTGCAGGTAGTTGCCATGGATTGCTACTATTGGAGCGCCGAACAATAGTAGTTCGCGAAGGAGTTAGAGAATTGTTATCGCAATCTGCAAAATTAGTGTAGTTAGTATTGTACAAGGTCATGTTGTAAGCGCCAGAGGTCGTAAGCTGGTTGTTGTTGGCATCATAGGCGTTAATGGTCCAATAGCCGTGATTAAGTAGTTGGCAGCCCCAGATAGTACTGCAGTCATTGCCAGAAAATGAAGGCACTGTAGTAAACTCATTAAAGTAAGCCAGTAGATTGTCTACTCCAGCAGGTTGAGTAAACTCAATTCTTGCGAGCTCATAAATTTTTTGATTAGTGCAAGTTTGTGTTTTGTGGTACACTGTATTATCACTGCCTTCCTCAAAATCGTAATAAGCTATTAGCCCAGGAGGTAAATTGCAACGGTCTAGAAGTTGATTGCGGTACTGATTAATTTGTGCCTGTGTGCGAGCAACGCTCCAGATGCGCACTTCATCGATTTGCCCATTGAAGTAAGAGTTATTCCACCGAGCGATCATATTGACGTTGGGAATAGCACCTGGCACAGTAGTGTTGAGAATGCGCGGCTCTTCCTTGACTAAGTTGCCATCTACGTAAACTCGCACTTTGTCCGTGTCATAAGTAATAGCATAATGCCGCCATGTGTTAAGCATCGATACAGTGGGAACAAAATCAAAGTCAGCAGCTCCCCCCAACCGCACATATAATCTGTTTTGATCTGTTCGCACTACCATTCCGAAATCATTACTTGTTTGAACTTGTCCTAAGGTAAAAAATCCACCCGCCTGATAAAGATTAGTATTTGTTCTAGGTCTTGCCCAAAATTCTACTGTGCGCGGACTTGCTCCTAAAAGACGAACACTATTGGGTAAGAGAATAAACTCATTTATGGGATCACCACCTACGTTTTCATTGAAGTTGAGCACTTTAGTAGTGCCTATGCCTGCTGAGTAAGAAGCTGTTTGCCAGTCATTGGCCTCCATGTTTTGTAAGGTGCCAGGTAAATTGTTTTGCACATTAGTAATTTGCGTTTTGACCAATCCCACTGGAAAGTGATAGGTGCCCGTTGGATTAATGTATCTTCTCAGGCGTCCCGCTACAAAACGATTGGCATTAAATCCTGTGATTGCATTGGGATGGCGGTTTTTAATCACCAGCTCGCGCGCACCTTCGGTAATTACATACCCATTTTGAAAAGTGAACGTACAACCATCTTTGACTATGAGATTGCCGAAGTTGGTTCCATCTAAAATGCGCAAATAAGCATCTTGAATAGTTCCCGCGGGAGTAGTAGTATTATTGAGAACTACGTTGGGAAATTCTCCTGAGGCAGTGCTATTGTTGCGCAAGTAATTTTGCGAAGTTTGGTTGCCTTTGAAGACGATTGTGCTTGTGTTGTGAGCATTTATTTGTCCTTCATGCCAAAAATGTCGGCAAATATTCAAGGTAGCATTTGCTGCAATATTGATAACCCCACTGGGATAAATATGGATATCCCGCATGTTATAGATGCCAGTGAAGTTAGGCCAATAATTGCCTTTTCTTAGCGCAAGAGAAGGGATAATTATGTCATCGTTACAAGTGGGTAACGTATTTACTCCACAAGGCTTGCTCCAGTTGTCTTGGTCATATACGTCGTCGTTATCATTGCCTTCCCAAACGTATTCGAATGTACCAATACAAATAGTGTCTTTGTACACACAACCTCCTATATCCACTTCTACCCAGTAGGTTCCACGCGAATTAACCGAGATAGTATATTGTTGAGTAGTAGCTAAGATAGTGGGGTCAGGTACCTTGCGCCATTTGTAGCTGATGCCATCAGGTCCAGCATCTAGAGTAATGTTAGAACCAAATGCTACGTTAATATCTGGACCTAAATTAACCATATTGAAATTGGAAAAATAGCCGTATCGCGTACCTGTAGTCTCTCCCCCATGAATAACCGCTAAATGAAACAATCCTTGCGTATTAGTTACAGTACCTATGCCACCGCTAGGAATTGTGGAGGTAGGAATATTGTCTATTCTAGCTGCTACATAGTCAGTTAAGCCTGGCACGGGGTGAAAACTGCTTGCAGGAATATCAGTATCAACGGGATTGCCATTCAAGCTAAAATGACTTTGAAAGCCATTTTTAGTAACGAGAATCAACCCCAAAAACTCATTACTTGCTCTGACAAACTGCACTCTTTTGGAGCCTGTACATTCGATGGGTGGCAAAATAGCTGCCCCTGTTTCACAACCAAAGCCGCCTAAGTGAACAACGTAAATAGGTTTGTTAGACTGAATAGAGGTGCGCGGTTGCCCATCGCTCAGACTTATTACCTGATAATTGCCTGGCGATGACAGAGTGAAAGTAGTAGTAGTTGTATTTTCCACAGTAACAGTGGTACCAGCTTCCACTGCCATGATCACTACCCGTTCAGGGTTGCTAGAAGTATAGTTATTGTTACTGTCAAAACCTAAGAAAGTGCGCACTACGACGTACTTAGTTCCTAGCAAATCCACTGGCACTAATTGGTCTCCCGCCAGGTCGTAACATCCTCCTGCAGAAGTGCGCATAGAGTCGTGGAACATGGTAACAGCAATAGCCTTGTTGGAGGTAATAAGAGTACCCGCAGGTATATTGTTCATCGCTCCCGTGCCACTGGTAGGACCTTTAATAGTACCAGCGTAAGTTTGACCTTTATCAAGGGTTACCGTGTATGGAACTCCAGCCGTCCTTCCTCCTTCTAAAGAAGTAGTAGGGGTAATGGTAACTGTTGTATTATCTTCAGTAGCCACGACGATAAAACCGGCATGGGCCTGCGTGTTAAGTCCTTGTAAGTTCCATACGCCTCGTATTAAGGGTACGTAAAACTTTGTGCCCAAAGCATTTTTACCTTTTAATGAAAAAATATCTACGTTAAGGCTAGGGGCAGCCTCGTAATAGACTGCTACTCGCTCTGTAGAAACAATGCGGATACCAGAGTTATCCGTAGGCGCAGGAGAACCTCCTGGATCAAAGGCAGTTTCTATTTGAGATTTGAAAGAGGTTAGGTTATAAGATAAGGTGGAATTTGCCGCTACGTTGAGCACTATGGGCATGAAAGAAGGGTCCGCAGGCATGTCAATAGTTACCTGAGCGGGATTCTGAAAAGCGGTAATTCGAATGTGGATGGGCTCATCCTTATGACTTGCGCTCAGATCGGGGGCGGCAAACTAAAAGACTTTGTCTATTTGAGCAAAAATTGCCGTGCTTATTACCCACAAACAGATAGTAGTAAGAATTTTCTTCATAGGTCTCTTTTAGGTTATCTCTCAAATGAAGGCAAATTTTTTCTTTAAGGAAAACAAATAACGTCAGAACAAAATTCTCTATTCATTTTTTACTTACCTCGACGCTGAGAAAGTTGTAGTTACTGGTAAAAAATCCTACGCAATAACAGTTAAACATATTTAATTAATTACATACAAAATTCCCATTGTAGCAAGGAGGAAATTGGGTTTCTCCTGGCTAGCAATGGGTTTAAATTTAGGGGAGTTGAAGAACTTGTAGGGTAGATTAAAAAAAAGTGCCTTCTTGTTTTAGGACAACTCAGCGTATAAAAAATCGGTAAAATGCAAAATGAAAATTTTAATTACACTGTAAGATTTTCTAGTTTTTTGTTTTGTCTTATGAGTCAGTTTCTATCTTCTCCTGCGAATGCGGATGCCTCCACTAGAAGGTTTTGAGCTTCCCCATTTTTGGCTACTACTGCCTATGCTAGTTCTACCCGAAGGTGCGCTACGCATCACACGGCTATTGACTTTTTCTTTGAAGGCATTAGCACTTCCTATGCGCCTGTAGAAGTCGGGGTTGGCGCGTTCTCCGTGAGGAGAGTAAGTGCCATAGGCTGGTCTGCCATCTGGTAGAGAACCGTAATAAGGTCGCGTGCCGCGGTAGTTGTAGTAGTAATCCTCATAGCTATTGCGGTTAATCATGCTTCCTACCAGCCCCAATACGTTGCTAATCATGGCGTATTTGCCGTAAAATTCCCAAAAAGAACTTCCGTCAGAGGCAGTACGCCATTGCCCGTATTGTGGATTGCCTACAAATTGCGAGTAGCCTGGAGGAGCAACCGCCTTGCTCAGTTTGCCATTTACCTTGCTGGCTATTTCCATGCCCATGTTATTTTGGTGCTCTAAAAAGAAACTTTCGGGTACTTCTAGCCAGTCGGTAATCTGCTCCTGAGGCAGGCTATCTTTCATCGTAATGATTTTATAGCGGTGTTTATATACATCGCTGCCAATTTTATCCTCTATGTCCATGTCGTAGAGAATGATAGTGAAATTTTTTTCACTATCTAAGTTGCGAATCAGCTCGTCTAGTGGCGTTTTGACAAATTTTCGCTCACTATCACTGCTGCAAGCCAATAGCCCTAGGGCAAGAGGTAAAAGGAATAAAATGCGTTTTAGCATCTTGAGTTGTGTTTTATATAAAACATTTATTTGTAGAATTAAGTTTAACGTGGCAAGATGTTGCTCACCACAGAAACGGGTTCCACTACCCCGACTGAAAGTTCAAAATCCTGCTCATCCCATTGGTGGATTACTAGGATGTACTTGCCAGTGTCGTCCAAGTAATCCCATTGAATTACTTCGATAGAATCCTCATCTTGCGTACTTCTGAAAAAGCCGGGCTTTTCGCGGTCTAAGTAAAAGGTAGTACCCTCAAAATCAATAGTACTCGGTCCTGTTTGCCGTTCCTTGAAAAACTGCGCTGCTTGCCCTAACTTTCCAAAGGGTAATTTTTGTGTAAAAATACAATACAATTTATCTCTTTCTTCTACGCGCATGTAAAGCGTTTCAGTACCACTGGTGATTTTATACTCATAGGTAAATAATTGATCTCCCCAGTCGTACTCAAATTCATCTATTACTTCCCAGGTTTTCATATCGTAATCGAAAACAAAACCTATCCGCAGATCTGTTACTTTTATATTGGTGGGGTCGTAATGCGGCTTAGGGGGTTGTGGGTCTTTTTTCTTGAAGAAGCTAAACATAGTGCTCTACTTTGTAAGTTTTGTTGCTAAGTTATAAACTAATATGAAAAAAACAGCAACTTTTTTCTCGTTGTGGTTAATTATTTTTAGCTGTGGTGCGCCTGAGGTACCTAAGGGATTTGACTTTTCCACTTGGCGCAGCGATGCTATGGGATGTAGCAATTTACGGCAAAAACAGCTGGAAGGTTTTATAAATATTGTTAAACCCTATCTGCTTGAACATGCCTTTGGCGAAATGCAAGTGCGCAAGTTGTTGGGCAAAGCCGATGCCATAGAAATTGCAGAGCGTGGCATGAAATTTTACTATTATTACATAGAAAAAGGCAAACAATGCCAAAAACAAATGGCTAAAAAGGGACGCTATGTACAAATCCGTTTCGACGCGCTCCACCGAGTAAGTGAAGTGGCAATAGTAACTCCGTAGTAGTTTTGCCATCATTAGACGAAAATGAACATGCTTCCCATCCAAGCACTGACTCCTGTGCCCTGGCCTGATTACGAGTTAATAGACAGCGGTGGATTTGAAAAACTAGAGCGATTTGGCAAACACATAGTAGCTCGCCCTGAACCACAGGCAATTTGGGACAAAGCACTGGCTCAAGAAGAATGGCAACAAATGGCAGGGGCATGGTTTCGGCGCCACAACCATCATGCTTTTTCCGAACACGAAAGAGGTAAATGGCATGCTCGCCCCGACCAACCCGAAAAGTGGTGGATGACTTATCAGCGAAAAAATTTGCAACTCAAACTCAAAATTTCTCTTTCTTCTTTCAAGCACGTAGGCATTTTTCCCGAACAAGCCGTTAATTGGGATTATATTACAGAAAAAATTAATCAAATGCCTGTAAAATCACCTAAAGTGTTAAATTTATTTGCTTATACAGGCATTGCTTCTTTGGTAGCACGCCATGCAGGAGCGGAGGTAACTCACGTAGATTCCGTCAAACAGGTCATTAGTTGGGCGCGCGAAAGCATGGAAGCCTCTCAGCTAGATGGCATCCGTTGGATTGTGGATGATGCCCCTAAGTTTGTAGCTCGCCAAGTGCGGCGGCAGCATCGCTATCAAGGATTAATTTTAGACCCTCCTGCTTATGGACGCGGACCCCAAGGAGAAAAATGGGTCTTGGAAGAACACCTTAATCCCCTGTTGAAAAATTGTGCTCAATTGCTCGACCCTGACCATCATTTTTGCATCATCAACCTCTATTCTATGGGCTTTTCCCCTTTGATTGTCGAAAATCTCGTCAACACGATTTTTGGTCAAGTAGCTCACATGGAAATTGGTGAGCTCTACATCCCCGATCGGGCAGGAAGGCGATTGCCTTTAGGTATCTTTTGCCGCTTTGCTAGTTGTTAGCTAACTTTCTCACAGTCATGCAGTGGTTTTATCCCTTTAGCATCAGCCATGCCATCTTTATAGCAGTTTTTGTGCTGCTGTACGGGGCTTATATTTTCCGCATTTATCGTCTGGCAAAACTGCTACAAGTGTCTGCCAAAGGCTTGTGGATCAAGTTTGCGTTGCGAAGCGCATATTTCAGCTTGCTTATTGTTGCCCTGCTGGGACCTGCTTTTGGAGAATTGATAAAAAGAGAAATAAAATCCGTAGGAAAGGATATTTACATAGCTATTGACCTGTCCCTTTCCATGGATGCTACCGATGTACCACCTTCTCGCCTTGCAAAAGCCAAATTTGAGTTAAAAAAACTGGTAGAAAATCTCAACCATGATCGCGTAGGGTTGATTATATTTTCAACAGAAGCCTTTATTCAATGTCCCCTCACTTATGATCGCAGTGCCTTGCTGACCTGGATTGAATCCCTCAAAACTTCCTTGCTGCCCACTACAGGGACTGATTTTGCTCAACCTTTAGCCTTAGCCTACCGAAAATTGACCGATACGACCGAAGTACAAAAAAAAGCTCCCCAAGCTAAGTTACTCCTTCTTGTAAGCGATGGAGAGGATTTTGGAGAGGAAACAGATAAAATGATTAAGAAATTTGAGCAAAGTGAAATTCGCATTTTTACTTTGGGCGTTGGCACAGAAGAAGGAAGTCGGATACCCTTTCGCCAAAAGAGCTTTAAACGCGATGCTTCTGGAAGGGAAGTCATCACGCGCTTGAATCGAACACTTATGGAACAGATAGCTGAACGCACCGGGGGAAGGTATTTTGAAATCAATGCGGATAAGGTGGAAACCAACCGACTCCTTGAAACGATTAACCAAATAGAAGGTGAGCTAATGGACAAAAAACAGCTCGACGTGGCTGCAAATAACTACTACTATTTTCTCCTAATGGCTATTTTACTACTGGCGTTAGATGTACTGTTTACTGTCAATGTCCTTCGCATTTAGTCCGTTGGCTTGACAAAGTACCAAAAACAAGCGCACTTGCAAAGGCTTGGACATCACTGCAAGTTGATATAGCTCGCTTTGTTAATTCAATCAATAATTTGTTATGTTGACGCATGTAAAATCAAGCTCAGTGGACGAATCATGTTAAATAAATTTAATTTTTTTATACATAGCCTAGCTGCTTGTCGCGCTCAATTGCTTTGGGGTCTCTTAGGGCAGGGTCGCCGAAACCTCCTCCTCCTGGCAGCTCTAAAATGAGTTCATCTCCTGGGTAGAGTTTTGCAAGTCCTTTGGGGGGAATCCAGCGCTCTGGCACGATGCGGATAGCCCCCTTTCTGCCATTTTTGCCGCCACAAAGTCCATGGGCTTCTGTGCGAATTTTTTCAGTTAAAATGGAAATATTAATGGGTTCTTTACCAATCATTTTGAAACTAAAGCGCTGTCCTAATCCACCGCGGTACTGTCCTGCTCCTCCTGAACCTGAAATAAGCGATTTTTCTGTTACCAGTATAGGAGCGTCGTTTTCCAGTACTTCTATGGGTACATTGGCTACATTAGTTGGAAAGCTCAAGGTAGGCAGCCCGTCGGCAGTGGGTCTGGCTCCATAACCGCCGTTGAGGAAAAAGTATTCTACAAAAGTAGGCTCGGGTTTTTTGCGGTCAGTATGTTGCCCATTGAGGACTACAATCCAGCAAGCGGCTCCGCAATCGGCTTGGACTTGGTGAGGAACTGCCTGCGCCAAGGCTCCAAACACAGGAGCGTAGAGAATATTGCCCGTAATGTTGCGTGCTCCTAAGGGAGAAGGTTTTTGTGCATTGAGCAAACAACCTTTAGGAGCAGTTACTTTGATAGGTCGGAAAGCACCTTCGTTGTTGGGCACCTCTGGGCTAAATACGCACTTGATGGGGTAGGCTGTATAAGCATAAGTGTAGTTTAACACGGCATTAATGCCTAAGGAATGCGCTCCTGAAGTACCCGTGTAGTCCACTGTAATTTCTTCGCCTTTGATAGTGAGGGTGCATTCGATGTGCACAGGTTCATTTATTCCATCGCCATCGGCATCGTAGCTATAGCGGTAAACTCCGTCGGGGGCTTGGGCAATAGCTTGGCGCATTGCTTTTTCCGTAGCAGCGATGATTTGCGCAGCTAGGTCTTCTATATCGTCCATGTGCATTTCATCTAATAGCTTTTGCAAGGAGCGAATGCCTTGATCGTTGGCTGCCACTTGAGCGCGTATATCGCCTATTGTCTGTCTGGGGGCTCTTACGTTGGCTTCTATCAATTGGAATAGCGTTTGGTTGGGCTTGCCAGCTTGATAAAGTTTAGTAGGAGGAACCATGAGTCCTTCTTCGTAAAGATCGCGTGCACCAGCACCCCAAAGACTGCCTCCCATGTCAGGAGAGTGCGCAATAGTGCCTATGAAGCCGATGAGCTTGCCTTTTCGGAAAATGGGTGAAACAATGCCAATGTCGGGTTTATGTCCAGCACAAAGCCAAGGATCATTAGTCATGACGACATCGCCTTCTTGCCAAGCATCGGGGGGAAAATAGTCTTTCAACAATGCCTTTGTAAGCATGGGTAACACGCCTAAAAACGAAGGAACGCTAATGCTCGACTGGGCAACGGATTGCCCATAGCGGTCCATAAGTACTACTGCAAAATCGTTGCTTTCTCGAGTAACAGTAGAAAAAGCAGTGCGCTGCAGGGTAGTGCCAGCCTCATCCACAATGGCTAGCAAACGCGACCAAAGAATAGAAAGAGTGATGGGATCGTAGGTCATTGCTCAAAATTGTTGTTATGGCAATAGTTAATTAGATAAATTATCACACAACTTTACTAAAAGGTGCCCAAAATTCAATGTGCCTTGACAAGCCAATTATTTTACTGTGCAAAAATCACAAAACCTAAACAACTACTTTACTGGCAAAGCAAATAGATAAACTTGCAACCATTTAACTTTTTTGCCAAATGCTATTGCTGTAAGGGGGGCGGTGAGTTATCTGTGCTTTTTCCAGTCAGTTTGCGGTAAATTTCCTCAATATTGATAGTGCCCTCTATCAGTAAGCGCCTCAGTTGAGTATTGAGATAAGAAACCAATAACAATAGTGCGCCGATGATAAGAAGCAATAGAATTTGCGCAAATCGAGAAAGATACCATATATCGTATGCTAGCAGTTTAATAAGCATCACACCCAGCAATATGGAAGCGATAATTCGCAAATCTTTAATGCGCCATCTAATGCCCAGTAGCATCCACGCAAAAGCAATTAGCGACCAAAGAATAGGATAAAAGAAAACTCGGGTTTGTTTTAAGGAATTGGAAACGCTTTCCTGAACCGAAGTGCCTGGCACGTAATTGAAAATAATGTAAAGATGATCTAGCTCAGCAGTTAGGTGAAACACTAAGGCACTGCAGGCAAGCCATACTAGGTAATTAATTCTCAAGGGGGATGCATTTTCTTCCTGGTCATTCTGCTGGTCCTCTTCTGCAGCAGGGTTAAAAATTCCATACTCGTAAGACAAAATCAGGTAAATTGCCAGCAAATCGAGAGTCAGGTTGATGTAGTGGGTAAAAAACCAAAAAGGCTTGCTAATTCCACTTAAAAACTCGTTGCGCAACTGCACTGTATGAGAATGCGCAAAAACGATGTAAGAAATGACGGCAGCCATTAAAACATAATTGGCAATAAACTGAAAGCGCTTGTTCTTTATTTGGAGGACAGCTATCCATAGCAAAATGGCAAATACTGTGTTGTAAATGCCAATGACCAAACGCTCAAGAGAAGGATGGGAAAACCGATGATACGTAAGCTCTATATTGCCTGATAAATAAAACAGCGCCACACTGCTTGCTGCTAACAACACTTGCAGTGTATTGGCATCATAGGTAATAAACATGAGCTTTTCACGGGTGTGTTGGGCTTGCTGGCGCACCAATATCAAACAAGCTACATAGGCAACGATGGTGGCTGAAGTGGCAAAAACAGCATCATTAAACAAAAATGGTTGGTTACTTCGGATAACGTAAGTGGCATACCAGATAGTCAGCAAAGCAATGAAAGAGGCTGCCAGTACAATTACGAACACATCTCGGAAAATAGATGCTTTCCAGTAGCGTCCTATTAACATCAACAAAAAGCACTCTGATAGCCATGCTAAATGAAGTGCATTGCGCGTTTGGCATAAAAAAATAATAGCAAGGTTAGCACTTACCAAGAAAATCAATTGCATGTACTTCCTAATGTGATAGTCAGCATGGGCTTTGTAATAAAGCCAACCACCGAAAGCACCGTTAAGCAGCCCAAGCGCCATTAGCCACCAGCCGAAGTACTCTTGTACGAGAAAGTGAGCACTCAGCAGCCGGTATACCACAAAGGCAAAAAATATCGCATTAGCATTGAAAAAGAACAAATCCCTTTCACTCATGGGCACTTCTGTAGGGCTTTTTAGAGGGCGCAAACTGTGCAGTAAGTGCATGATGAAATAGGTAAGGTAAAAAATTGTGCTAAAAAATAATCCCGTTTGCAAAGCTGCTAAACTGGCTAGATTCATGCGCCACATCCACCCAGAAAAAAGAGCTATTGTAGTGATAAACGTCAAGTAATTGAGCAAAATCCAGTTTTTAAAGTAGGCAATGGCAATAGTAGTTGCACTAATAAGCCATAAGTAAGCAAAAAAATAGTCGTAGTTTACTTTTTCGCCTGCTATGGCAAAGGGGGTCAGATAAGCCCCCAGCAAAGCCAGCACAGCAAAATATAGCCTGTTATAGTGAAGGGAGAGCCAAAGGGCTAGCCCTACAATGCTAAGCATGAGCAGAAACGCTGCGGGCTGACTAAGAAAACCATATGTTTTGAAGGCTAAGTAATTGGTGTAATACAAAATGCAAAAGGCAGAAGTGGCAAACAGTAGGCTAAAAGTTTGGTTGCGGTATTCTAAACGCTTGGCAATGACAAACAGAATGCCTGCTACCAGCACCCCTATACTTACACGCGCCCATTCTGGCAATATGCCTTCAGAAATCCCGTAGCGGATAAGCATCGCTACGCCGAGGCTGAAAATCAAAGCAGCAACTTTGCTGAAAATATCTTCATAAATAAACTGCTCAAAATCGCTTTTGCTTTTGGCGATCCTTTCCAGAATAATTCGACGCGTTTGCTCATAAGATAGTTTCCGTCCCGACACTGCTCGGATCTGCTCTTCTAGCTCATCTTCATCAGGCTCTAGAAAGGCTTTCAAGTAAACTTTTTGCTCTATTTTCTTCCAATCTATGGTTGGTTGTTCTTCTCTTTGTTGTTTCTCTTGGTTTTCTCGTTCTTGTGGGGGAACGTAAAAAGGATAGTGGCTAATATCGTAGTTGCGCGTGGCTTCTTGAAGCCCTTTCTGGCGCAACAGGCGATATTCTTCGTCTTCTTCTGGTACAGGAGCGTAATTGCCTTTGCCTTGATAGATAGCCTCGCGATTAGCCAAAATTTCAGCTATAAATTTATCTAACTCCTCTTTAAGAGGAGTAGTAGAGCCTGCAGAGGAGTTATCTTGGACATGGGAGTCCTGATGAGGTGGCTCGTGTTGGGGTGTCTCTGGCATCGTGCTAAGTTACAAAAGATTGCGCACTTCTGCCTTTAGCAATTTTAGGGCTTCGCTGGTAATGTCGTTGTCTTGTTCGATGATGTTGCCAATAATGGCTTTGGCAAGTTGTAGAGCAGGAGCATCAGGGGGTACTTCAGAAGCCGAGTCATTGATAAGGGCTACCATGTTGTCCACCGCTGAGCGAATTTTTTCCCATACTTGATCGCTCATATACACTTGTTGAGAAAGATTATATGAAAACTCATTGCGGATTTCTTGCAGTAAAAGTGCATGCAGTTCGACGGCTTTTAACTCCCCTTGATTGAGGCGCGTGAGCAATTGAGGCGCTGAAATACGCTCTAAAAATAGCGTCATGCGTTCATAAGCCTGCAAACGCAAAGGCAAAGTAATATCTGTATGCTTGATTTTTAGCTCCAGTAGGCGCCTTTCAAAGTCTTTGTGAAGAAAGGTCCGTGCAGTTAAATACATTCCGTAAAGGACTAAGCTGGCAGGCAGTACAATTCTCACAATTTCTATTAAAATATCCATAGCCGTGCTGTGTTTTGCTAATAAAGTTTAGGCATGAGAGCAACTATTACTTTCTAATCACGGCTCCTAGCTCGCGTTGAAAAGCCTCCATGAGCTTATCCATTGTTTTATCAATGACTTGGTCGGTAAGGGTTTGTTCTGAATCTTGTAGAATAAAGCTGATGGCATAGGCTTTTTTATTGCTTCCCAAACTCTCTGAAACAAATACGTCAAACACGTTAATTGATTTTATCAATCGGTGTTCAGTTTGCTGGACAAGGTCCCGAATTTGGTCAAACGTGACAGAGCAATCTAACACGAGGGATAAGTCCCTGCGCACTTCTGGAAATTTGGGTATTTCTTTGTAAACCACAGGCTGGTATTTTTCCACCAGATAAGTCCAATCCACTTGCCCATAGAAAACTGCTTGCTTTAGGTCAACAAGTTTGAGGTGTTGCCACTTGACAGCCCCTAGACGAGCTATTTCGCGCCCTTGAAGCAATACGGCAAGTCCATAGGCAAGAAGCGGATCTTCATCAATTTCTTTTACAGCTACCCTATCAGCAGCACCAAATTTTTGCAATATTTTTTGCAAAGCACCTTTTAGATAAAAGAAATCGGCTTTTTGATCAGGGTATAGCCAGCTTTCTGTCCTTTGATTGCCTGTAGCAAACAAAGAGAGCAATTCTTGTTCTACGTAGCCAGCTGTTTGCTCTCCTGAAGGGTGGCGATAATAAATTTTCCCAAACTCAAACAATTTGAGGTCTTTTTGTCGGCGGTGAATGTTGTAGGCAATCACTTCCAAACCAGAAAAAAGCAACGTGCGCCGCAATGCACTTAGCTCCACTCCTAAAGGATTGAGAATGAGCACATTTTCTTCTGGAGGAACACCCATAGCTTGGGCGTAAGTAGGCTTTGTAAGGGAATTGCAGACAATTTCTTGAAAACCGCTGCCTGCCAGCATTTTGGTGAGCTCCATCCGAAAACGGAATTTGTCAGGAAAGGAGTGCTCAGCTAGGTAATCGGCTTTGAGACAAGGTTGTAGCTCTATCTTGTCATAGCCGTAGATGCGCAAAATTTCTTCTACAATATCTGCATCGCGGTAAATATCCACTCGGTAAGGGGGTACGGAAACTACCATGGCCTCATCAGTTGCTTGTAGGATATTGATTTCAAGCCGCTGCAGAATTTGCCTAATGAGAGATCGGTCTAATTTTTTGCCAATGAGCCTGTCGATATTTTTGTAAGAAATGCTGAACTGCCGGTGTGGAATGGGCTGGGGATAGATATCAATAACGTGAGAAGCTATCTCTCCCCCAGCAGTTTGGAGAATTAAAGCCGCAGCGCGTTGCAAGGCTTTAATAGTCATGTTAGGATCCGTGCCGCGCTCAAAGCGATAAGCAGCGTCAGTTTTCAACCCATGGCGCAGAGAAGTAGCGCGCACGTAAGCTGGGTTAAAATAGGCACTTTCTAAAAAAATAGCCTTTGTGCTTGAAGTAATGCCCGATTCCTTGCCTCCAAAAACCCCTGCTATGCACAAAGGAGTGCTGTTGCCATCGCAAATGACTAGGTCCTGGGCTGCAAGAGTTCTTTCTACTCCGTCCAAAGTGCGGAACGGGGTTCCTTCAGGTAAAGTTTTTACGCGCACAGTGGAGTCTGCAATTTTGTCTAAGTCGAAGGCGTGCAATGGCTGCCCTAGTTCGTGAAGTACGTAATTGGTTACATCTACTACGTTGTTGATGGGATTGAGCCCCACGCTCTTTAAGCGTTGTTGAAGCCATAGGGGAGATTCTTTCACTTCTACCCCGCGAATGACTACGCCGCTGTAGCGCGGGCACCCTTGTGGATCTTCTACAATTACTTGAATAAGTGTGGGTGCTTCCTTAGGTGAGAGTTCAAGTAGGTCAGGAAAGCAAATAGGCAATCCCGTTAAGGCATGTAGCTCGCGTGCAATGCCATAGTGAGAAGCAGCATCGGCATGATTAGGGGTCAGTCCTATTTCAAAAACGAAATCTGTCTGTAGTTGAAAAAATTCTGCAGCAGGAGTGCCTGGCGGCAAATCAGTTTCTAGGACCATAATTCCTTCGTGGGAGGGTCCAAGGCCTAGCTCGTCTTCGGCGCAAATCATGCCCTCAGAAACTTGACCGCGAATCTTAGCTTTCTTGATAGTGAGAGGTTCACCGCTGGTAGGGTAGAGGGTAGTGCCTACTGTAGCTACTAGCACTTTTTGCCCTGCGGCTACATTGGGCGCACCGCATACAATAGGTACCACGCTGCCGCCTATGTCCACTGTAGTAAGGCTTAACTTATCGGCATTAGGATGTTTTTGGCAAGTCAATACCTGACCAATCACAACACCTGCAAGCCCTCCTTTGACAGTTTCTACCCGATGAATGGATTCCACTTCTAGCCCTGCCAAAGTGAGCATGTGGGCAACTTCATCAGGTGAGTAGGGAAGATCAATGAAATCCTTGAGCCACTGGTAAGAAATTTTCATACAAACTGATTTGCAGCGCTGGCAAAATTAGGCAAAAAACCCATAGATGACCTATATCACCTTTTTTTAGCCAAGCAGAGTTCATTTTTGCATCAAAGCAAGGATATGGAATCTCAGATTGAACAACTCATAAAACGCGATGAATCTTTTCGCGACCGCTTGAGCACCATAGATGAAAAAGGCAAACGCAAGTGGGTATATCCCAAAAAGCCTTCGGGAAGGTTTACGCGCTATCGCCAAGCAGTAGCATTGGTGTTGCTAGGGTTCTTTTTTAGCGCGCCTTTTATCAAAGTCAATGGATATCCTCTGCTGCTGATTAACATTCTAGAGCGCAAATTTGTCATTTTCGGCAATGTATTTTGGCCCCAAGAAATGTATCTATTCGTGCTTGCCTTCTTAACAGGGATCGTGTTCATCATCTTGTTTACGGTGATATATGGCAGGCTGTTTTGCGGCTGGGTGTGCCCTCAAACCATTTTCATGGAAATGGTTTTCCGCAAAATTGAGTACGCCATCGAGGGGGACTACATGCAGCAAAAAGCACTGGACAAAATGCCATGGACAAGCTGGGAGAAAATTTTGAAAAAAGGAACCAAGTACGCCGTTTTTTACGCCATCTCCGTCTTGATTACCAACTTTTTCCTTGCTTATATCATCGGCGTTGAAAAGCTCTATCAGATTATAACTGACCCCATCGAACAACATATAGGGGGCTTTATTGCCATGCTGATTTTTAGCGGCGTTTTTTACACAGTTTTCGCCTATTTCCGCGAGCAAGTCTGCACGGTAGTATGCCCTTATGGTCGCTTGCAAGGAGTATTGTTAGATAAAAACTCCATCGTCATTACTTACGACGAAGTGCGGGGCGAACCGCGCGGCAAACTGCGCAAAGGAGAAAAACGCCATCTAGGCGACTGCATCGACTGCATGCAGTGCGTTTACGTATGCCCTACAGGCATTGACATACGCAACGGCACACAACTGGAATGTATCAACTGCACTGCTTGTATTGATGCCTGCGACCACATTATGGATAAAATAGGCAAGCCTCGAGGACTGATTCGCTACGCTTCTCGCAACGAAATTGAACAAGGGCGCTACCCCGATGCCGAAAAACCTAAAAAGGTTACCCCTCGCATGGTTGCTTATACAGTAGTGTTGCTTATTCTGCTGGGCATTATCGGAGGGCTGCTCTTTACAAGGGGTATGATAGGAGTGCGCATCATGCGTGCACAAGGATCTTTGTATCAAGTTTCGGAAAGCGGTCGCATTTCTAATCTGTACAATATTAAAATTATCAACAAAACGCTACACTACTTGCCCTTAAGCCTTAAGGTGATTGAGCCAGCCAATGCCTCGATTCGCATCGTAGGCGATAGCCTTGCGGTGGCAGCAGAAGGGTTAGCGGATGGAGCTTTCTTTGTCGAGTTAGATAAACAACCTTTAAAAGGTGTGAAAACGCCTATCAAGGTAGGAGTCTACAACAGAGAAGGCAAACTACTGGCTACTGCTGAAGCTACTTTTACAGGACCTTTACAGTAACTCACTTTAACAAATTAGCTTATGAAATTCCATTGGGGACATGGCGTAATAGTCGCATTCATCTGCTTCGGGCTGATGATAGGCTATATGGTAACTATGGCAATGCGTGCTAACATTCCCATGGTGAGCAAAGATTACTACCGCCAAGAACAACACTTTGATGCCCATGCAGCAGCAGTGCAACATGCTCGCCAAGCAGGTACTTTACTGGGCATGCAACAGCAGGAGAACGAATTAGTATTTTACTGCCCTAAAGAGTGGAAAGATCGAGTAAAAGGCGAGATTTATTTCTATCGCCCTTCTGATGCACGTCTGGATTTCAAAATACCCTTTTTGCCAGATAGTCAAGGTAAGCAAGTGGTTCCTATTAACCAGTTAGCCAAAGGTTACTGGCATGCGAAGATGCAACTCACCGACAGGCAAAAGGCTTATTTTAAAGACTATGCTTTTTACATTAAGTAAAGCCAAATTTGAACTACTATGATTGGCATTTGGAGCGGATTGGTGATGGGTTTGCTAGGCAGCTTTCACTGTGTAGGTATGTGCGGTGCCATCGCTCTTTCTATTCCGCTAGATATTAGTACCCGACTTTCCTTGTTGCGCGATGCAATCTTATACAACACCGGAAGAGTAATTACCTACACTTTAATAGGCGTTTTATTAGGCTACTTCGGCGAAGCATTTTTTAACTCGGGCTATCAACAGTGGTTAGCTTTTGAGTTAGGCATTCTCATCGTCGTTATTTACTTTATTCCTTCTCCTTTGGGCTATAAAATAAGCCGCTGGCTGGGACTTACTTATTTGACTGAGTCCATTAAAAGATGTTTCGACTGGCTCTTTGACCGCCCCTCTCCGCCTGTTTTCGTATTCATTGGCATGTTAAATGGTTTGCTTCCGTGTGGATTTGTATACATGGCAGGAGCTACTGCTATGCTTGCCGATAGCATGACAAATGGAATGCTTCACATGCTAGGCTTTGGAATAGGTACGGCTCCTATGATGATGACCACTGCCATTTCTAGAAAATTCATTAGTCTTAAACTAAGGAATGCCATAAAAGACCTTCGCCCTTACCTGGCAGTGTTATTAGCAGCCCTCTTTATTCTTCGCGGGCTGGGTCTAAACATTCCCTACATCAGTCCCAAGCCACCAGATCCCAACCAGCGGCAAGCCATTTACTGCCATCCTATGCGCTAAACCACAGGCTTTCCTTTAGCCAAGTAAGATAACAGGCATGAGTCGATCATCGAGCTGATGAAAGCAGTACTTTCTTTTTTGTAAATGGCTCCAAACTCAGGTGCTCATGCAGCACGGGGAGGCAATCTATGGGGTTGTAGGGCTCATTTTTTTAGGTATCTTTGCCAGATTTGTTAAAATTCAAACTTTTGAGCCGTGGTTGATTTATTTGAAAAACTTAAAACCAATCGAGGACCTTTGGGTCAGCACTCTCATATAGCTCATGGTTACTTCACTTTTCCCAAGCTGGAGGGCGAAATTGGTCCCCATATGACCTTTCGCGGCAAGCCAGTTCTCAACTGGAGCTTGAACAACTACTTAGGGCTTGCCAACCATCCCGAAGTGCGCCAAGTGGACACGGAAGCAACTCGCCAGTATGGGCTAGCCTATCCTATGGGCGCACGCATGATGTCGGGCAATTCCACCATTTTAGAACAGTTTGAAGATCAGCTTTCAGAGTTTGTGGGAAAAGAAGATACGATGGTGCTCAATTATGGCTATCAAGGTATTATGTCGGTCATTGATGCCTTGCTCAGCCGCCATGACGTAGCCGTGTATGACTCAGAGTGCCATGCTTGTATTATAGATGGCTTGCGGTTGCATATGGGCAAGCGCTTTATGTATCCTCACAACGACATTGCCAACCTTGAAAAACAACTCCAGCGCGCCACTCGAGTGGCCCAAGAGACAGGCGGTGCTATTTTGGTCATCACTGAAGGAGTCTTTGGCATGCTAGGGGATTTAGGTAAGCTAGACAAAATCGTAGAGCTGAAGAAGAAGTATCAATTCCGCTTGTTGGTAGATGATGCTCATGGATTTGGTACTATGGGCAAAACTGGCGCTGGTACGGCTGAACATCTCGGAGTAATGGAAGAAGTAGACTTGTACTTTTCTACCTTTGCTAAGGCTATGGCAAGCATCGGCGGATTTATCTCTGGTCCAGAGAATGTAATAGAATACCTGCGCTACAACTGTCGCTCGCAAATTTTTGCCAAAACCCTGCCCATGCCTATCGTGGTGGGTAACATGAAGCGTCTGCAAATGCTGCGCACCATGCCCGAACTAAGAGAAAAACTTTGGCAGATTGTACGCGCTCTTCAAAATGGACTCAAAGAACGCGGCTATAAAATCGGCGCATGTGAATCGCCAGTAACTCCTGTATTTCTCAGCGGCGGCACTAACGAGGCAGCCAATCTCATCATTGACCTGCGCGAAAATTACCAAATATTCTGCTCCGTGGTGATTTATCCCGTCGTGCCTAAAGATGTCATCATGCTGCGTTTAATTCCAACTGCTGCCCATACTTTAGAAGACGTCGAGCGCACCTTAGATGCTTTCGACAAAGTTTCTTACAAGCTGCGCAGTGGGGTTTACGCAAAAAGCCAAATTGCAGCAGTAGCCTAAGTAAAAATCACACAACGGCTAAAAGAAACGATGCATTTGCCGTTGTGTGTTTTTCCCTTTTCGAAGAAGAAATTTTTTGCAAGTTTTTCATACGTTAAAGTAAAAGTGCATGATATCTCCATCCTGCACAACGTAATGCCCCTTCGCTATTGTCCATGTCTTAACAAATGATCTTTCTCGCCATTGTTGGTATCTCCGCGTTTATCCTTCGCCATTGTCCGTGTCTCCACGCTTACTCTTCGCCATTGTCCATGTCTTCATGAACAATCTTTCTCGCCATTGTTCGTGTCCCCACGAACAACGTACTTCGCCATTGTCCGTGTCTCCACGCTTACTCTTCGCCATTGTCCGTGTCTTCATGAACAATCTTTCTCGCCATTGTTCGTGTCTCCACGAACAATGTACTTTGTGTCTTGAAAAACAGCCCAGCAGCGGGTATTTTCTTTTTTAATCACAAGTGGGTTTTTCACACGTTAAAGCGAAAGTGCATGATATCTCCGTCCTGCACGATGTAATCCTTGCCCTCGATGGCAATTTTACCCGCTTCGCGGCAAGCGGCTTCGCTGCGGTATTTGACAAAATCTGCCAGCTTTATGACTTCTGCTTTGATAAATCCGCGTTCAAAATCAGAATGAATGATGCCAGCAGCTTGGGGAGCTTTCCAACCGCGATGGATGGTCCATGCTCGCACTTCTTTTTCTCCTGCTGTAAAGTAGGTAATTAAGTTGAGCAAGTCGTAAGAGGCGCGAATGAGCTGGTCTAAGCCCGATTTTTTTAGCCCATATTCCTTTAGGAAAAGTTTCCGCTCATGAGGATCGTCTAATGCTGCAATTTGTGCTTCAAGAGCAGCACAAATGACAATTACTTGAGCATTCTCATGTCTGACGGCTTCTTTTAGCCGCTCTACGTGCTGATTTGTTCCGCGAGCAAGGTCAGTTTCTTTGATATTAGCAGCATAAATAACTGGCTTTTGGGTCAGCAGAAATAAGTCTTTAATCGCTTCCCATTCCTCTTCATCGGCTTGAGCTTGGCGAATATTTTTGCCCTGTTCTAAAATGGACTTGAATTTTTCCAGTGCCGCTAGCTCTTTTTTGCTTTTTGCCTCTCCTGACTTTGCAGCACGTTGCACTTTGGCAATTTTTTTTTCTACTGACTCCAAGTCTCGCAATTGCAATTCGGTATCTATAATTTCCTTGTCTGCCACCGGATCGACCTTGCCCGATACGTGTACTATGTTCTGGTCTTCAAAGCAACGCACCACGTGAATAATAGCATCTACTTGGCGAATATGCGATAAAAACTGATTGCCTAATCCTTCGCCTTTGCTAGCTCCTTTTACCAATCCAGCAATATCAACAAACTCAATAATTGCCGGCACTACTCTTTGCGGTTTGACAATTTCAGCAAGCGCTTCTAGGCGTTCGTCTGGAACAGTTACGATGCCTACATTAGGTTCAATAGTACAAAAGGGGTAGTTGGCTGCCTCTGCTTTAGCATTGGAAAGTGCGTTGAAAAGAGTGGATTTGCCTACGTTAGGCAAACCGACAATGCCGCATTTGAGTCCCATTGCGTTTAATTTTCGAGCCGCAAAGGTATGTAAATTTAACCAAGAGTTTTTAGAGCTGCTACTAGCTTGTCTAAGTCGGCAAGAGTGGTATAAAGATGGGGAGTAATGCGCACACCTTGCACGGCAGGAATATCGATGGGGACGGTAAAAATTTTGTGTTTTTCATAAAGGTAGTCCGCAAGTTGAGTAGGAGAGAGACCTTTTACTGCCACATTGCCTAAAGCAGAAGAACGGCTGCGCTCCAAGGGCATATTAAGCACGATATGAGGTAGATTTTTTACCTGCTCTGCCCAGTAGTTGCGAAGATAAATGAGGCGTTCTTCCTTGAGGGCGCTGCCTATCAATTGATGAAATCGAATAGCCTCTGCAATAGCCAAATGGTTGGAACAGGGTTGCGTACCGATGCGCTCAAATTTTCGAATGTTGTCTACTCCAGTTGAAACATCGCCAAAAAGGGGCCATACGTCAGCAATTTTTTCTTTTTTAATGTAAAGAAATCCAGAGCCCAAAGGAGCACAAAGCCATTTATGTAAACTGGCTCCGTAGTAATGGCATTCTAGCTGAGAAATTTTAAAATTTAATTGACCCAGTGCATGCGCTCCATCGACAATTACTTCTACCTTGCGCGCCTTGCCCAAAAGGCACAACTGGCGCACAGGAAGCACCTGTCCAGTTAAATTAATTACATGGGTTACTAACATTGCCCGCGTGCGTGGGGTGATAGCTCTTTCAAAAATTTGCAAAATTTCATCATCGCTTTTTGGATTAAGGGGCAGGTCGATAGTTTTTACTATAATGCCTTCTTTTTTTGCACGCATGTGAACTGCTTCAACCATGTTGGGGTAATCCTGATTAGTGATGATGAATTCATCGCCTTTTTGCATGGGCAAACCTGCAATGAGGTTGTCTAATGCTTCAGTAGTATTGCGTACCAAGGCAACTTCTTCAGGACTTACCCCTGCAAAATCTGCTAGCATCTGCCGAATCTGTTCGCGATCTTCAAATTGATGTCGGCGCATGTAAAAAGTATGCAATCGGTTGATATGTCGTATATTATCTATCCATGCTTGTTGAGTTTCCAGCGGCATCGGACTAAAATAACCGTTCTCTAAGTTGATAAAATTAGCAGAAGGAGAAAAAGCCCGTTGAATAGGCAACCAAAATGACTCCTCTCTTGCTAGCTGCTCTATATTGCCTTTGTCAAAAGCGCTGATGTGTTGCTCTAAGGCCGCCCATGTTTTTTTAGACAACATAACGATGCTGGCTGCAGTAGCAAAAGTTTTTTGAATAAAGCCACGCCTGCGCATATGGAAAAAATTTTAGCTGTAAAGTTACTTCTTGCACTCATTTCGGCGAGGCAATCTATAAGTGGAGGCAAAAATTAAGCAGTATTAGTTACGGATGAAATTATCTTCGAACATCAACTCTAATTTTGTAGTTAAAGGGTAAATCAAAAATTTTATGACGTCAGCATCAGAATCGCCAAAAAGAAACAAAAACACCCTTGCCGATTACTTTTCTTTCGGTCCCCTGTTTGAATACTTTTTGAGAGTTTTCAAAAAAGATGGCGGCAGTAAGTATATCAACTTCAACCTTCGCATGATGCATGGCATCAACCGCATTTCTATTATCATGTTTCTCATCTGCATGATAGTGATTTTGATACGGCGAATTTTAGTGTAACAATCCAACTTAAGGGACTCCCTTGCCGTATATTAAATTAATGAACAAATTCGAATTGGTTATGAAATCGCTTACCAAATCTGCACACAACAAGGTACTTACAGGAGTATGTGGTGGTTTGGGGCAATACTTCGGGATTGACCCAGCGCTCATTCGGATCGGATTTGTATTAGCCACCTTATTTGGTATCGGAGCTCCTATTTTATTGTACATCGTTTTGGCAATATTCATGCCTGATGAGACTTATTACTAAATAATTGTTTTTAAAGCAAGTATTTTTTACATACAGCACGCGAAAATAAACCGCGTGGCAAGGTAAATTTTCATCCTTACATTTTTGATCAATCCTCTGGCAACAGAGGCGCATCTATTTCCATGCGGAGGTTATCTATAATAAACTGTTGGCGCTCAGGTGTATTCTTTCCCATGTAATAAGCAAGTAGCTTGTTGATAGGGGTATCTTTCTTGAGAATTACGGGTTCAAGGCGCATATCCTCGCCGATAAAACGGCTGAACTCTTCAGGAGAAATTTCACCCAGACCCTTGAAACGGGTAATTTCAGGTTTGCTGCCTAACTGAGCAATAGCAGCTTGCTTTTCTTCCTCAGAATAGCAATAGATTGTTTTTTGTTTGTTGCGCACGCGAAAAAGGGGAGTTTCTAAGATGTATAAATGCCCATGTCTGACTAGATCTGGAAAAAATTGTAGGAAAAATGTCAACAAAAGTAATCTAATGTGCATTCCGTCTACATCAGCATCAGTGGCAATCACAATTCTATTGTAGCGCAATCCTTCTAGCCCTTCTTCAATGTTAAGGGCATGCTGCAGTAAATTGAACTCTTCGTTTTCATATACTACTTTTTTGGTAAGTCCATAGCAGTTAAGCGGTTTGCCGCGCAAGCTAAAGACGGCTTGGGTTTGGACATCTCGGGCTTTGGTTAGGCTTCCACTGGCAGAGTCGCCTTCGGTAATGAATAAAGTAGTTTCAAAACGGCGTTCGTCTTTGCCTTCATTGAGATGCAAACGGCAGTCGCGAAGTTTTTTGTTGTGTAAGCTAGCTTTTTTAGCTCGTTCATTAGCCAGTTTTTTGATGCCTGCTATCTCTTTGCGCTCTCGCTCAGATTGTAAAATGCGCTTGAGCAGTGCCTCAGCAGTAGCTGGATTTTTATGCAGATAGTCATCTAAAGCCTTGCTGACAAAATCATTGACAAATTTGCGAATGCTAATGCCATCGGGAGCAATATTTTCGCTGCCCAGTTTGGTTTTAGTTTGCGACTCAAACACTGGCTCTTGAACACGAATAGCAATCGCCGCTACCATAGAAGCCCGAATATCAGATGCCTCAAACTGCTTTTTATAAAACTCGCGCAGAGTTTTTACTATGGCTTCGCGAAACGCAACCACATGCGTGCCTCCTTGGGTAGTGTGCTGACCATTGACAAAAGAATAATATTCTTCGCCATACTGGTTGGTGTGAGTAATAGCAATTTCAATATCTTCGCCTTTGAGGTGAATAATGGGATAGTAACAGTCTTCTTGGCTGGTTTTTCTGGCAAGTAAGTCCGCTAAGCCGTTTTTGGAACGATACGGCTGACCGTTGTAGTAAATTGTGAGGTTGCTGTTGAGAAAAACGTAGTTCCACACCTGCTCTTGCAGATACTCTTCAATAAAGTGAAAATTTTTGAAAATGTGGGCATCAGGCTCAAAAATGACCCGCGTCCCATTTTTTTCATTCGTTTTAGCGATGGGATGGTCTTTGATTAACTTGCCACAGGAGAACTCTGCTTTTTTGACCTCTCCATCGCGGAAGGATTCTACGCAAAAGTAAGTAGAAAGAGCATTGACGGCTTTGGTACCTACTCCATTGAGTCCTACTGATTTTTGAAATGCACCACTGTCGTATTTGCCGCCTGTGTTAATTTTGCTAACACAATCAATGACTTTGCCCAGAGGGATTCCGCGTCCATAGTCGCGCACCTCCACTCGTTGACCCGTAACAGTAAGATCGATTTGTTTGCCGTAGCCCATTAAATGTTCATCGATGCTATTGTCGATAATTTCTTTGACCAACACGTAAATGCCATCATCAGGGGCTGAACCATCTCCTAACTTGCCAATATACATCCCGGGACGGAGACGGATGTGTTCCTTCCAATCTAAAGATTTAATACTTTCTTCGGTGTAAGCGGTAGTATGCATTGGACTTGCAAAATCAGTTTTGAGAGGTTGCCCATGCAAAGGTAATAAAGCAATGGTTGTGGGACAAAGTAAATCAATAAAAATTGACATTAGTTCATAAATACTTATTTGCAAAGATTGTTTTGGTTTTTGCTAACTTCGCCGTGCAACCAGTATTGTTATGAGTTTACTTGCAGTAGGCACGGTAGCTTTTGATGCCTTAGAAACGCCTTTCGGAAAAGCCGAAAAAGTTATCGGCGGCTCGGCTACCTACATCACTCTTGCAGCTTCTTACTTTGCCCCTAAGGTCAATTTAGTAGCTGTAGTAGGATATGATTTTACTCCTGAACATGTAAACACCTTTCGCCAACATGGCATTGATGTAGAAGGGCTACAAGTGCGGCAAGACAAAAAGTCGTTTTTCTGGGCAGGGCGCTACCACAACGACATGAACACTCGCGACACCTTAGTTACTGAATTAAACGTGTTGGAAGATTTTGACCCAGTAATTCCCGAAAGCTATCAAGATTGTCAGGTGCTCATGCTAGGCAATTTGACGCCTTCTATCCAAGCTACAGTCATTCACCGTTTGAAAAATAGACCTCAACTAGTTGTAATGGACACGATGAACCTTTGGATTAGCATTGCTTTTGAGGAACTTAAGCAAGTACTTGGTCTAGTAGACGTGCTTTCCATTAACGATGAAGAGGCTCGCCAGCTTACAAGAGAATATTCTTTGCGCCTGGCTGCTCGCCGTCTTTTGGAAATGGGTCCCAAGTACGTTATCATCAAAAAAGGGGAGCATGGTGCTTTGCTCTTTAGCCAAGATAAAGTGTTTTTTGCTCCAGCCTTGCCCTTAGAAGAAGTTTTTGACCCCACCGGCGCAGGGGATTCCTTTGCAGGTGGATTTACCGGTTACCTTGCCAGAACAGGCGATTTTTCTTTTGAAAACATGAAACGCGCTGTTATTTATGGCTCGGCGATGGCATCCTTTTGTGTGGAAAAATTTGGTCCAGAGCGCATTATGGGACTTTCCTACAGTGAAATAGAAGAACGAGCTGCTCAATTCCACGAACTGGTAAGAATTGTTTGACAATGAAGACCAACTTTAAAATATTTGTCATAGTTTTTTTAGGATGGTTGTTATTTTTTTATGCCACTGGGTTGCTCACAGCGGGCCTACATCCAGATTTAGATCCTTATGTGTTTTTTGGGCTTGATCTCTACTATCAAAACGGTAAAAGTTTTGGGCAAGATTTTTATGAAATTTTGAAACATCTTTTTGTAAATAGGTCCAGCCCTAACTTGGTGGGTTTTACCACTTTTGCTTTTTTTTCCAAGTTTTTTGGCTCTAACATGCTTGGTATTCGCTTTTTCTTTATGTTGTTGGGAGCCAGTTCATTTTTTCTGTTGTATCTCACAGGTCAAATAATGGGATGGACTAAACGCGCAAGTTGGGCGTTGCCAGCAATACTCATGCTAGGAACGCAGTTTTGGATATGGTACAACATGTGTAGCGAGCCTTCGGGCGTTTTTTTTTCTTCTTCGACTTTTTACTTACTTGCTCTTGCAGCTCACCGCAATGTTAGGTGGCTTTGGATGGCGTTGCTAAGCGTCGTAGCTAGTATGGCTTCTAAAGAAAGCTTTCTTTTGTTACTTCCTGCGTTTGTATTATTTTACATTTGGCAGCTTGAGATGATTAATCCTTCTTGGAGCTGGAAGCAGCTCGTAACCAAAGCGTTGCCTTTTGCCATCCCCGTAGCAATTCTCTTTTTTGCAGAACTCATTTATCTTTTGGTTTACTTTGGCGGTCAAGCTAGGGGAGTAGGGGTATCTATTGATACTCCCCTTAACACATATGTCCGCACTTTGCTGGATTTTTTTGCTACTAATTCTTTTTACATGTACCTCTTTAGCGGGGTATTTTTATTAGTTGCTTTTAACGAACGCGAAAAAATCATCAGCTTTTTGAAAAGTAAAACTGCGGTTATTTTACTACTCTTTTTTGCGGCAATTTTGTTGCCTCAGGTTGTTTTGCATGCCCGCGCTGGATGGGTGCTTCGCTATCTCTTTCCAGCTTTTTTTGCGCCAGCTTTCGCTATAGCGCTTATTTTCAATCAATTGCAATTTCATTCCAAAGTGTATAACTATTACGGCCTGCTGCTGCTTCTCTACATAGGTGCCGAAATGTTGCCTAAAATCTCCGACAATCCCGAGCAAGCTTTTCGAAGTTTGAGAAATTACGTAAGTACTTGTCGGCATACTGAAAATATTATCCACTCGGTAATTAGCCGAAGCCGAAAAGACGATTGGCTAGTCATCGTAAGCAATCCTGTTCAAGATTATGTCTGGCCGATGACTCTAAAATCACTTTTTAAAACCTTACATGGGAAAACAAACATAGCGCGGTTAATTGTTACTTTTCCATACGAGTATGATCCAGTGGCTCAAAGCCGCATCGCATCAGTAGCCCATTACAATGAACAATTTGCCCAACTGGACAAAAACAACATCCAAGATATTGTCATTATGCCTTACATTGAACGACTTTTTTTACATGAACATCGATCGTGGTTTCATCCCGATGAATGGGAGCGCTATCAGTCTTGGCTTTTTTGCCACTATCATAGAAAAAATCACCGATGAATCAGCCACTTCATCTTTCTATTGTCATTCCTGCGTATAACGAGTGCGAATCTCTTCCAGAGTTATGCCAGTGGATTGAGCGCGTAGTAACTCAACATCAATTTGCTTATGAGGTCATTATTGTAGATGATGGTAGTTCAGATGACACCTGGAGAGTCGTTGAACAAATAGGAGCTCGCAATCCAGCTATTAAAGGGATTCGCTTCAGGCGCAACTATGGCAAGTCAGCTGCTTTACACGTGGGATTTCGTGCTGCTGAAGGCAAGGTAGTTATTACCATGGATGCCGATATGCAAGACAGTCCCGACGAAATTCCAGCTTTATATCAAATGATCACCCGCCAAGGATACGACTTAGTCTCTGGTTGGAAAAAAAAGCGCTATGATCCTAGAAGCAAAACTATTCCTACTAAGCTATTTAATGCTGTAACTCGTTGGGTATCAGGTATTCCTTTGCATGATTTTAACTGCGGGCTAAAGGCTTACCGCCAAGAAGTGGTCAAAAGCATAGAAGTGTATGGCGAAATGCATCGCTATATACCACTAATTGCCAAATGGGCAGGTTTTAAAAAAATAGGGGAGAAGGTCGTAGAACATCGCCCGCGCAAGTATGGCGCAACAAAATTTGGACCAGAGCGCTTTGTACATGGTTTTTTAGATTTAATGTCTATTTTATTTGTTGGAAAATTTCGCAAACGACCCATGCACTTCTTTGGTGGCATCGGTCTGCTAGCTTTTTTAACAGGTGGAGGAATTTCTTTTTATTTAGTGCTTGAAAAATTTATCAAGTCGCGTCCAGGAATGCCTCCTCCACGCGATGTAGTAGATCAACCCTTGTTTTTTTTAGCCCTTACAGCGGCTATCATCGGCACCCAATTGTTTTTAACTGGATTTCTTGCCGAAATGGTTTTGCTTTCTGCTCCCAATCGCAACGACTATCTAATAGCTGAGAGAATTAATTTCAACTCTAGCGATAACTGTGCTTCAGATTGAACAAGTGAGTTTTACTTACTCTGGTACAGAAAAGCCGGCCCTATGCAATTTTAGCCTAGAAGTACAGCGAGGAGAGTTAGTAGCTGTCATTGGCGAAAGCGGTTGCGGAAAGACAACCTTGTTGCGCCTCATTGCCGGTCTGGAAATACCTCAAAAAGGCAGCATTGCTATTAGTGGTAAGGCAATAGCCTCAGCTGAGAAATGGGTCAAACCCGAAAAACGCCGCGTAGGTATGGTATTTCAGGACTATGCTCTTTTCCCCCACTTAACAGTAAGCGAAAATATTGAGTTTGGGATTGAAGGAAGCGCTTCCGAAAAAAACAAGCGTTCAGCGGAAGTACTAGCGTTGGTAGGTCTTTCAGGGTATGAAAAGCGCTATCCGCATCAGCTTTCTGGCGGTCAGCAGCAACGCGTAGCCATTGCCCGAGCGCTGGCTCCTCAACCTGAACTCCTACTCCTTGACGAACCCTTTAGCAACCTCGACGAATTGCTCAAAGATCAAGTGCGCGACGAGCTCTTCGATTTACTTGAACAACTACAAATAACTACTCTATTTGTAACCCACGATACGCGCGACACTCTAGCCACTGCGGACCGAATTGCAGTGCTAAAAAATGGCTTTCTGCAACAATATGGCAAGCCTGAAGAGCTTTATTTCCAACCTGCTAACGAATACGTAGCTGTTTTTCTGGGAAAGGCTAATTTACTTCATGTTAATGAAGTTGGCAACACTTTGCAGACACCTATTGGAAATTTTGCCAAGTTGACCAATAAACATAAAATAAGTAAAATTTGTATCCGTCCAGAAAGCATTTTGGTCCAAGCTGCTTCAAGAAACGAGGGTCAAAACATAGGAAAGGTAAAAAAAATTCGCTTTTTTGGAAGTTATTGGGAGTATTTGATAGTAGGGCAGGGATGGCAGCTTACTGCAAGAACAGGTTTTGTTCCCGATATTAGTGTAGACAGCTCAGTTTTAGTTAATATTTTACAATATGCCTGTCTGCCTTGAAATCTGGTCGGAAAATTGTTTTGATGAATTTGCAAATACAAAGCGCCTATGAAACTTTTGACACATGCTATTTTGCTGATTTTCATACTCATGGCAGCCTGCCAAACCGTACCTGTTACAGGTAGAAGGCAATTGAGTTTAATTCCACACAGTGAAATACTCGCCATGAGCGCTACGCAATACAGCCAATTCTTGCGGCAAAATCGGCTTTCGACTAATGCACAAGCGGTAGCTACTGTGCGTAGGGTAGGGGAGCGCATTCGGCAAGGCGTGGAAAAATACATGGCTGAAATGAACATGTCAGACCGACTCGAGGGCTTTTCATGGGAATTTAATCTGGTAGAAAATGAACAAGCCAACGCATGGTGCATGCCTGGCGGAAAGGTAGTTGTTTATACAGGTATTTTACCTATTTGCAAAGACGAAAATGGTCTTGCAGTAGTGATGGGGCACGAAATTGCGCATGCAATTGCAGGGCATGGGGATGAACGCTTGAGTCAGAATTTGCTAGCTACGGTAGGGCAAGTAGGTCTGGCAATTGCCCTAAGCAACAAACCCCGTGAAACACAAGCTGCATGGATGGCAGCCTATGGAATAGGTACCCAGCTCGGCGTTTTACTGCCTTTTAGTCGCAAACACGAATCCGAAGCTGACGAGATAGGGCTCATGTTTTCCGCTTATGCTGGTTATGATCCAAGAGAAGCTCCTAAGTTTTGGGAGCGCATGGCTGCTACTAGCCGTACTGCGGTTCCCGAATTTCTTTCAACACATCCTTCCACCCAAACTCGAATTCATCAACTCAATAACTTGATTCCTAAGGCGATGGAGTTCTATAATAAATCCCCTTTCCGCCAAAGTCCTTAGTATCAAGTTATCTACTTGATAAACAAGCATTTTTTCTCCCTTTGATGCAAATGTTACTCAATAAGGAGTTTAAACTCAACGCGCCGATTTTTCCTGCGGTTAGATTCACTGGTATTGGGAACTTTAGGCACGCTTTCTCCATAGCCTTTTGCCCGCATTTGCCGAGAAGGTACCCCAGCGTCGAGCAAATATCTCACTACGCTATCGGCTCTCTTTTGAGAAAGTTGGAGGTTAGATTCTTCATCGCCGCGGTCATCGGTATGGGCGCCAATTTCCACTTTAATAGCAGGTTTGTTAATGAGGAGTTTTGCTAATCGGTCAAGCGTGGCATAGGCAGCGGAGTTTAGTTCAGCTGAGTTGCTTTCAAAGGTAAGATCGCCTAGCTGCAGGGGTTCGCCTGTAAGGTTGTCGTAAATGCCCCCGTTATAAATGCTCAGACCGCTAAAGTCCATTTTAGCAGGCAAATGGACGCAAAATACTTCGCTATGGTTGATCTTACCCTCGCCCAGCCGACGCCAGCGCACAAAATAAAGCACTCGATTTTGAGAAATGCTGCACCAGCTTTCATCAGCAGCAGAGTTGAGAGAGTCTAAATTTACAGGGACAGTCCATTTGCCATTGGCTTGCAAGGTGGTAGCATACAGATCCCAGCCGCCAGCACCGCCTTGCCTGTTACTGGAAAAAATAAGCGTTTTTCCATCGTCTAAAATTTTAGGAAACACATTCATTTCATCGGGATTTTCTGGATTTACTGGTGGAGGCAAAGGAGTGGGCTTCCCCCAATTGCCTTTAGCGTCTTTTTTGGCAAGAAAAATCCTACCGCTGTTCTCAAAATACAAAGTAGTCTTATCTGGGCTTATTGAAGGAGAGGAAGCATATTCGTTTTGAATCACTTGTTTGTGTTGATTGGCGGTGATGTCATATACCCAAATGCCTTTTTCGCGAGAAGGAGCTTCGTCGCTTTTTGGATCGTATTCGTAGTAGATTTGTTTGCCATCGTAGGTAATAAAAGGTGTTCCAGCGCGGAATAGGTATTTGCCTTTGGAGTCTTTCTGTGAAAAAGCAGGTAGCAACTCTGGCTCGCTGCAGGTGGAGTCTGAGAGCAGATTGACTTGAAACAATACCGGTTGGGCTTCCCATTGTTTTTCCATCCGTTTAAAGATCAGTTGCTTTCCGTCAGGGCTGACTGCAAGTTCAGAAGCTAGCAATGGCTTTTGAGAACCAGCCAGCCTCACTTGACGCACCTGAGCTTTAGCATGAATGATGGACATGAGAATTACTACAGCCACAGCTCTGTTTAACATAATGCTAGAAGTTTTGTCTTTTGCTTTGTAAGCATTTTGTGTGTTGAAATGGCAAATTTCGCGCCTTAAATTAAGCTTAATTTGCTCGAATCAGTAATGGAAAAAGGCTATTCAACCCCATTATCTCAACTTATTACGGCATGGCATTATCGCGCATTTTATTTAACATAAGATCAATTATATAACATTGCTGACATACATTTTTCGTGTCATGTATTTTGATTTGCGTGGAAAAAAGTAATTTCTTGTTCAAATTAAGTTGCTTTTAGGATGAGGAGCTTTTCAGCGATACAGGTGCCTTGTCAATACCTTATTACTTGTGTTCTCTTTGCCAAGCATAAAAAGAAAAATAAATCTAAAACTCTTGCTGGTCCAACTGTTCAAAAGCCACCAGTTTCCCAAGTCGAAGTGCTGCCCTCAAAACCCCCTGCTGATGAATCCCCCTCTCGCTCAAAACTATACCACAGAGTTGCTATCTTGCTAATTACTGTTGCTTGCCTTGGTGCCTACCACCAAGTCGGAAAACTCACTTACGTTTTTGATGATTATCCAGCCATTGTAAATAACACATTCGTCCAAAGTGGCATCGAATCCCTGGGCAAGATTTTTACCACTACCTTATGGGCGGGCAACGAAACACAAGCGGTAGCTATTCAAGCTTATCGACCTATCCCAGTAGCCAGCTTTGCCATCGGCTGTGAACTTTTCGGAAAAGACCCCGCCCCTGCGCACTGGTTCCAACTGCTTCTCTATCTCCTACTCTGCATACTGACCTATCAAACACTGGTAAAT
>JANWWZ010000013.1 GCA_025057115.1 Bernardetiaceae bacterium | reverse complement strand
ACTTTTATTGGTGCCAACAGTAAGACAGATGTTAATAATCGCAATAATGTTACCATGTTAGGCGCCAATATTGCACCTGCACAAAATACAGACGATAACCAAGTGTTATTAGGAAATACCGCCATCGGACAAATCCGTGCGCAGGTAGGCAGCATTACTACCTACTCCGACAAGCGATTTAAATACAACATTCAAGAAGATGTAAAAGGATTAGACTTCATTAAGCGCCTTCGTCCTGTGAGTTATAACCAAAATCCTGAAATACTGCACCAACTTTGGGGCACATCTGATAGCTTGCTCAAACAAATAGACCACAGCCAAATTAAGCAAATGCGCTTTGTGGGTCTGATAGCCCAAGAAGTAGAACAAGCTATGAGAGAAAGCGGCTACACAAACTTTCCGGGCATAGATATCCCGCGCAACGAAAAAGAGGTGTACACTCTCCGCTACGGAGATTTTATCATACCATTGATTAAAGCCGTACAAGAACAACAACAAATCATTGAGCAACAACAACAAACTATTGACCTCTTGCAATCTCAAGCAACTCAGTATAAGGAGCTAGAGAATCAACTTCGTCGGTTGGAAGCTCAGGTGCAAATGATTCAAGCACAATTAGCAATGCCTGTAACTGCTATTACGTTAAAGGAGCGTTAGCAGGGCATATTTTGCAAGCAAAAAACCTTGCAGTACCACAAGCTGCAAGGTTTTTTTATTTAGCCCCGTGACCCCGACGGGACTCGAACCCATATCAAAAGTTTAGGAAACTTCTATTCTATCCAGTTGAACTACGGGGTCTTTGTGCAAAATTATGCAATCCAACAATAAGGTGAACATCTAAGCAACCTGCTTTGTATAAAACAGACAAAAATTGAAATTTCTGTGAATCCATCACTTTTACCGATGCAACAAAGCGCCAAGCAAAAACACTTTAAAGCAACTTAAACTCTACACGGCGGTTCTTTGCGCGGTTTTCCTCTGAATCGTTAGACACCTGCGGCATGGTTTCGCCGTACCCCTTAGCAATTATTCTAGACGAACTAATGCCATGTTGAACAAGAAAATCCACTACAGCTTGTGCTCGCTTGCGCGAAAGTTCCATATTAAACTCATGGGAACCTATGTCATCGGTATGAGCGCCAATTTCTATAGATAGCTGAGGATTGTCCTGCATCAGCTTGAGCAGTTTGCGAAGTTCAGTGATAGATTTGGGTAGCAAGTTCCATTTGCCAGTTTCAAAGAAAATATTATTAAGCACCACCCTTGCACCTTTGTTGATAGGTTCAAGCTCTATGTCTATTTCTACGTCTTGTCCTACTTTTTGGTAATCAAAAGTAAGACTTTTGAACAAATATCCTTGCCTATTGACATAAAGAGCATATTCCGCTCCTTTGTTTAGTACAATTAAATACTTTCCTGTAACTCCATCAGAAACTACCTTTTGCTGCAGGCTATCGGTATTTAAGGCAATAAGTTCTATGGTAGCATCAAGAGGTTTCTTTGTAACTGCATCGCGAACAGTGCCTTTCAAGTAATTGGTTACGACAGAGGGACGAATTTCTTCAGGAACATCGAAAACGTAAATTTTGCTAGAAACTCTAACATTTGTCATCGCCTCTTCATTTGAAAAATATCCCCTCTTGCCGTCGGGAGTGATAAAAATGCCCATTTGATTGCGATGGTCATTGAGGGGATAGCCTAAATTAACAGGTACATCCCAACCTGTACTAGTGCGTTCTGACTTAAAAAGGTCATATCCTCCGTGTGTAGGATGTCTATCAGAAGCAAAGAACAAAGTTCGATTGTTAGCATGCATAAAAGGAGATAACTCATCATTGCGCGTATTAATAGAAGGACCTAAATTGACTGCTTGGCTCCACTGTCCATCTTCTTGCAAGTAGGTAACCCATATGTCATGTCCTCCAATTCCTCCTGGACGGTCTGAGACAAAATAGAGCGTTCTTCCATCAGGTGAAAGGGCAGGTTGCGTATCCCAATGGGAAGAATTTACAGCTGGGCCTAGATTTTGAGGCTCTGACCAGTGGTCTCCTAATCGTTTGGTAATGAATAAGTCACAGCTGCCTAAGGTAGGTCTTATTTGGTTGTCGCAGATGGTAAAAATCATAATCTTTCCATCGGCAGAAATAGTGCATGTGCCTTCATTGAAAGAGGTACACAACTCTTTTATGGCTTCAGGCATGGTCCAACTGCCATTTCTAAAGTAGCTAATGTAAATATCTTCGTCCTTATCCATCGTAATGCCATGCCTGCCTGTAAAAACAATTTGTTCTTGATCAGCGGAAAGTACTGGAAAATACTGCAAAGGCAACAGGTTTAAAGGAGCAGGCAAGGCAACGGGCTTAAATGGAAGCGGTTTTTTCATGCTTTCTAAGGCATATTTGCAAGAAGCGATGCGTTTTTGAGCCTCTTGTACTTGGCTTGACCTGCCTGAGTTCATGGCAAGAAATTTTTCCAATTCAGCAAGGGCATTCCTGTAGTTGCCTCGACTAAAGTCCATAATGCCTAATTGGTAATAAACAGAGGCTAGCTTTCTATCTTCAGGGCTAATTTCTATGCATTTGCGATAGTGAAACTCTGCTTCTTGAACCTTTTGCAAGGTGTTAAACGCATTGCCAAGAGCAAAATGAGCTTCCAAAAAATTGGGATCTAGCCTTATAGCCTCTTCTAATTTTTTTATTGCACGATCAAAATCTCGGAGTTGAAGACATTTTTTCGACTCTTCGTAAAACCTTTCGGCGCGCTTGTTCTTTGTACTTAACTGGCTATAGCAAGGGACAGTTAAAGCAGCGCTGCACATTAACAGCCCCGCTAATGATGAAAAAAATAAAGTCCGTTTTTGCATATTACAACATTTAGTACCTAGTCTAACGACAAATTTTGCAGCGGTCATAATTATACTAAAAAAAATCGGCACAAACAAGATATAGCTACGCCTTAGTGATAGCAATCAAACTTTGTTTGCTTTGGTGCCTTGCTATTTTTTTCGTTTTTTACAGTATTTCTGTAAACCTAATCAACAAAAAAGCCGCCCTTTAAAGGCGGCTTGCATCATAGCATCCGTTGCTCAAGCCTTAGCACGAGCTAATTTGGCGGCAGGCTTACTTGTAACAGTAACTTTTTGTTGGGGTGCACCAATAGGCTCCATTTTACTCATCGTATCTGTTACAATAGAAGTGGCTACGAAAATAGATGAGTAAGTACCAAAAATAACACCCATTATCATAGCAAAAGAAAAGCCGCGCAGCACTTCACCGCCTGCTACAAACAATACAAATACTACTAAGAAAGTAGTTAATCCAGTGATAATAGTGCGGCTAAAGGTATCGTTAATTGCCTTATTCATACCTGCTATTAGTTCTTGCCTATTAGCTGCTCCTGCAGCTAAAGACTCGCGCACCCGATCAAAGACTACTACCGTATCGTTAATGGAGTAACCAATAATAGTTAAAATAGCAGCAACAAATACTTGGTCTATTTCGATAGTAAAGCCTAGCAGTCGCGCAATTGCAACGCTTGCCATTACTATGAGCACGTCGTGGAACAGGGCTAGCACTGCTCCTAAACCAAACTGCCATTTGCGGAAACGCAAGAAGATATATGCAAAAATGGCTAACAAAGAGGCAAATATTGATTCTACCGCCGAGTCTCTAATATCGCTAGCAATGGTAGCCCCTACTTTAGAGGAGCTCAAAATTTGGGGATTGAGATTAGCATAACTCTTTAATCCTTCATTTAATGCTGCCAATACTTTTGCATCTGCTTCATCGGAATCGTCGTCGATTAGATAGGTAGTAGTAATTTTTACTTTGTTATCGCTGTCGTAGGTTTTTACCTCCGTGCCTTGCCCTTGAAAAGCAGGAAGTAACTTAGAACGCACTTCAGAAGCAAGTACGTTCTGGTTAAATTCTACTATGTAAGTTCTACCTCCTTTGAAGTCCACTCCTAAGTTTAACCCTTGCACCAACATCAACACTATGCCGATGAGAATAACAGCACTAGAAGCTACGTAAGCTATTTTGCGCTTGCCGATAAAGTCCACTCCTTCAATGCGGAAAGCATTAAACGTAAAGGGCATGGCAAAAGAAATGTTGCTTTTGCGACTCACTACTTCATAGACAATTACTCGCGAGACGTAAACAGCCGTGAAGAAAGAACAGAAAATACCTAAGATTAAAGTGATGGCAAATCCCTTGATAGGTCCTGTGCCAAGTGTATAGAGGAAGAAACCTGTTAAAAGAGTAGTAAGGTTAGAGTCGAAAATAGACCAGAAAGCTCTTTCATAACCCAGTTCAATAGCTTCCCAGAGAGATTTGCCGTTGCGCAGTTCCTCACGGATGCGCTCAAAGACAAGCACATTAGCATCTACCGCCATGCCAATAGTAAGCACGATACCTGCAATGCCTGGCAAGGTAAGAGCTGCTTCTAAGTTAGCTAAAATGCCTACGATGAAGAAAATATTAAATAGCAAGGCTGCATTGGCTACTAAACCAGCTCCAGCATAGTAAATAGCCATGAAAATCACTACTGCTAAAAAGCCAACGACAATAGAAATTAAACCTTGCCGGATAGACTCTCGACCTAGAGAAGGACCTACTACTGCTTCTTCTACTATTCTAGTGGGAGCAGGTAGTTTACCTACTTTGAGGATATTTGCCAAGTCTTGCGCCTCTTCAATAGTAAAGTTACCTGAAATAGAAGACTGCCCTCCAGCAATTTCGGATTGTACTACAGGGGCAGAATACACATTGTCATCTAACACAATAGCAATGCGGCGATTGACATTTGCTCCTGTAAGTTTTTTCCAGATTTTACTACCCTCCGCATTCATGGACATTTGTACATCAGGTCGACCGCGATCGTCAAACCCTTGTCGAGCATCTTTAATTACCTCGCCAGTAAGAGGAGCTTGGTTGCCCTGAGTCTTTTTAATCACGTACAGAGTGTAATATTGCTTGCCTTGTTGTTCAAAGGTAGGTTTAGCTCCCCAGAGAAACTTTGCCTTTGGTGCAATTGACACTACAGCAGGATCAAAAATGATATCATTGACTGCGGCAGTATCTTTAGCCTCGTAAATAAGCTCAAAGTAATTTGAATTGACCCGCACTAGCTTAGCAAATAGCACCGAGCTTTGACCTTCTATTTTTTTCAAGGAGTCCTTAACTCGTTCAACTATCGCTAAAGAGTCTTCTTTTCTTTTCTCTGAAGGTTTCTTAGCTACTTTAGCACTATCTCCTGTAGCTTTTAAAGTGTCTGCCCCTTCTGCAAGGGAAGCCATTGCTTCTTTTATTGCTAACTCCATTGGCATGTCATTAATACTAGCTTTTTGCCGATTAATTGCATAGTCGTTAATCTTGCGCAGAAATTCCACGTATTCATCGGGTTCGTAAACCTCCCAGAACTCTAGTTTAGCTACTCCTTGCAGCAAACGGCGCACGCGCTCAGGATTTTCTACCCCAGGTAATTCTACTTGAATCCTTCCAGTGCCAGGAATGCGCTGCACATTGGGATTGGTTACGCCAAACTTGTCTATGCGCGACTTGATAATTCGGTAAGAGCGTTCAATGGCGTTTTCTACTTCACTGGTAATAATCCGCTTAATCTCTGTTTCAGGGGTTTTAAAATCAATTACTCCTTGATTAGAAGGATTTGCAAATACTTTACTCAACTGATTAGGACCTGCAAGTTTTTCATACTCTTCAAAAAAGATCTCGGTAAATGAACGCTGGCTACCTATGGCTAATTTCTGCGTGTTGGCAAGGGCTTGCACGAAATTGGGGTCTTGGCTATTATCTGCCATCGATTTAATAATATCTACGGGAGACACCTCTAACACTACGTGCATGCCCCCTTGCAAGTCTAGCCCTAGATGCAACTCAAATTCTTTTACCTCGCGCAGTGTAAAGGAAGTAATGCCGAGATTATACACTGGCAAGTTCCACAGCGAGTCGTAGTAGCGCTGGCGCTTTTGGTAGTTGATATTACCCGTGCTATCCATTGCATAGGCATTGGCGTCTTTTTGAATTGTGTACGACACCAAAGAGAAAGACAAGTAAAACAAGCAAAGCAAAGATATAATGACGGTAAGGGCAACAATAAAACTTCTGTTTTTCATGGCTTTATATTGAATTAAGTGGTGATTTCAAAAACTTGAGCGCGGTGAAAGAACAAAGGTTATCCCTTAGGGAGCATTCGGCAAAATGAGAGAGCCAAATAATACTTCTAAAAAGAGCCAAACAAAACGGAAATAATCTACTGAAATGCAAGGAGGGATTTCAAACGCAGTAAAGCAAAATAACAAAGGCGTTTGATGTACAATCCAGCTAGAAAAGATGTGTTGAATTCCTACGCTGATGATGGCTTTTAGCTCAGAGGCCTGTGCTAGAGTTTCCTGTTTCTGCTTGTCCTTTTCTTGAGAATTGGATAACTGCTTATTTATTGGAGTCTGTAAACAATGCGCTTGTAGATAAATAGTGCCTTGCGCCACAGGTACGTAAAATACCAGTAGAAAGACCACCAGCCAACTACTTGCCTGAACGAGAAAGCGGCGCATGATTTACAATGAGTTGGCAAAGCTATGTTTTTTATTCTTTTTTGCCAATTGCTAGACTTTCAAAAATATAGGTAGTATTCAGCAAGTAAGCTACGCACATAAGGCGAGTAATTGTTCTCAGGGGTATAGAAGCTGTAGTGATGCTGTTGTAACTGAACAGCGGGCAACTTGCCAAGTTGAAGCATCGCAATATGAGGGGGTTCACTATTGCGAGATCGCCAATATAAGCACATGTGTGGAAGCAATCTCCGCCGCGCAGCGAGAAAGATGAACTTGTCAACTGACAAAGCAGGAAGCATAATAAATAAAAATCCATCAGAGACAAGCTTGGCAACTGCTATGCTAAGGAGCTCTTCGTATTTAAGAGCAACCGTGTGGGTTGCTACAGCCCGACTGCTGCCAGAGGGTTGCAAACTATTTTCAAAAAACGGCGGGTTAGTAAAAATGTAGTTATAAAGAGTGTTGCTTTGGGCAACAAATTCTTGCACTGAAATAGAAAACACTTGAATTTGATCACTAAAAGGGGAGTGCAGTACATTATGTTTCGCCTGCGCAGCTGCTAATTGATCGATTTCTACCGCATCAATGAACAATTGAGGAGCTCGCTGGGCTACCATCAAAGCCAGTAGTCCCGTACCTGTTCCCACATCCAACGCCCTGCCTGACTTGCCTTGCAACTGTTCGGCGATCCATGCACCAAATAAACATCCATCGCTGCTTACCTTCATGCTGCAGCCTGCTTGATGGATGCCAAAACGCTTGAAGGAAAAATAGTGCTTAGCCATGCATCCAAAAATTACTCCTCAAAATGCTCAAATGCTCTTGGCTAGCTTTTCCAAAAACGCAATAACAATATTTCAGCCAGTAAAAATAATAAGGCAGCGATGATAAAATACCGCCACAAAGGACGATTGAGATGAATCAAGTCAAATGTACTGGCAAACTCACGCGCCTCTGCCTCTTCAATCACTTGAACATTTTTTTTCCCTGCAAATATTTTTCTGATCTCTTCAGCCGTATAGGTCTTCAACTGCGACTCTGTTTTGTCGTAATTAAGAGCTAAAGCTGCTACTACACTGCCATTTTTTCGCTGAACTAAATTGTAATTCCCAGCAGGAAGCTCGGTTTTCGGCAGCTCTAAAATCAATTGGTTATCGGCAAAACGCTGCATGGGAATGAGCTCTTTCGCCTTGCTGGTGGTAGTATCTACAGGAACGAGTTTGAGTACATCATTGCGAGAAAAATTCTGACCTTCCGTCAAGGGAATTGAAATAAGAGACTCAGCAAAAGAATAGGCTAGCCTACCTGTACTTCGCTTGCCTGCCAAGGCAATTTTGTACATTATTGGCACGAAGAACGCATTTTGCGGCAAATTAGTAAAACTCAGGTCTAACGGTGCAGCAAAAAGAAATACTGTACTGTTGAGCACTTCAAAAGAAGTCAAGTAAGGTTGTCCATTGCGCAAGGTAAGTAAGTTGCGCCCAGCACCTGCCCAAGATAAGTTAGCTTTTGCCTCTGGAGTAGCCATTTGCTCGCTGACTTTTTCAAATACTCCTTTGAAAAAAGGCTCTTGTAAGTCAGGTGGATTCATTGGCAGAGGCATAGTGGCAGAGGAAAGTGCTTCATTGATGAAGTTGATGCGAATTCCTAACAAATTAGAATAGTCTTGGGGATTAAAAAATTGTGCTGGAAAAATTGCCAGCGCTCCACCTTTTGCTAAAAAATTCCGCAAAGCTGTTTGCAATCCCGGATCGATTTCTTTGAGTCCTTGTAAAATTACTACATCTGCCAAGCCGATTCGGGCATAATCCAAGGCTCCTACATTTACCGACTCGAGTTTGAAAAAAGGCTCATTGCTGTAAACGCCGACAATATAGGAAGTGGCTTGCTGATTTTCTGCAATGTGCAAAATGCGGATGTCGGGCGCTACGCTTAAGGTAAAATAGTAAGCATTGTCAAAAGTAACGGGCAGATCTTCTACCACTACGCGGCAATGCTTTTGCCCGGCAGAAGTAACGGCAAAATTGAGAGCCATTTGACCAGATTCTCCTGGTTGTAGGTTGATAGTTCCTCCAGAGACCTGTTTGTTGTCGATGAATAATTTAACTAATCTTTCTCCAGTGATTTCATTGCCAAAGTGTCGCAAGCGAACATAGAGTGTATTGCTCTCGTTAACGCGCACAAAAGGATTTTCCAGCCAAACCGAATCTATGAAAACATTAGAAACTTCATCTGCTTGCTGAAGTAGGAGAAAAAATTGATTTATAGTATCTAGCGAAGTGGCTAACTTCTCCAGATCATTTCCTGGAAATTGCTGAAAATCGCTTATCCAAAACACATAATGACCACCAGAAGCGTTATTGGTCAGCAGACTCTCTTGACGCTGGTAAACATTTTCTAAAGTACGTGCTGTATTGCTATAATCTGTTCGAGAGATGAGATCACTGGCTTTGGTGGGCTCAAGTAAAAAATTGAAATCATTTTCGAAGCTATTGTTCAAAACTGCAAAACGAGTATTGTTGGGAAAGCCTTTTATAATTTGCAAGGCTGCATCTATAGCGCGGTCTAGTAACTTTTTACCTTCGCGCTCATATTGCATACTAAAGGAGTTATCTATGTAAATAGCAGTTTGAGCGGCTGATAACGGTGGGGAGCTCCCTTTGCGATGAGGAATCACAGGCTGGGCAAAGGCAACTACAAGTGCTGTTACAAAAAGGCATCTCATCAACAGGACTAGCCAATTTTTAACTCGGTTGCGAGAACGAGCCACTAACTGCACTTCTTGCAAAAAAGCCACATTAGTAAAATACACCACTTTAGGGCGCTGGAAGTTGAACAAGTGAATGATAATAGGAATTGCTACCAATAGCAGCGCCCATAGAAAAGCAGGATAGAGAAAATTCATAACTGCAAAGTACAACAAAACAGTTGGAAAAGTATGTATTTAAAAACGCGGCAGCAAGACTCGAAAGGTAGTGCCTGCGGAAGAAGAAGCCAGCACGAAAATACTTCCTTTGTGATAGTCCTCTACGATGCGTTTGGCGAGAGTGAGTCCCAATCCCCAACCGCGTTTTTTGGTTGTGTATCCAGGTTTAAAAATTCGCCTCCAAAGTCTTTTAGGAATGCCTTTGCCCGTGTCAGCAATATCGATTTGCACGTGTTTGCTATCCCGAGTGTAGCTTAAATAGATACTAATAGTGCCAGCCCCTGCCATGGCATCGACCGCATTTTTGCATACATTTTCAACGACCCATTCAAAAAGACTTCGATTAACAGGAGCTTGCAAAGGATGCTGTTCTAAATTGTGCACTTGAAAACGCACTCTGCTGGAAATTCGCTTTTGCAAATAGTCTACATTTTCCCTGACGAGTTGCTCTATATTTTCAAACTTGAGTACAGGCGGCGAACCAATACTTGAAAAGCGTGCAGTAATAGTTTCTAGTCGGGAAACATCTTTTTCTAATTCACCGATGATGCTTTTGTCTAAACTTTCCACTGCTTTGAAGTATTCTAGCCATGCCACTAAAGAAGAAATAGGTGTGCCTAATTGGTGAGCAGTTTCCTTTGCTAGCCCAACCCATACTTTATCCTGTTCAGCTTTGCGAGAAGCATCAAACAGCACGTACACAATGGCAAAAAAGGCAATCATAATTCCCAGCTCTACGTAGGGATATAGTTTAAGCTGGGTTACTAGGGTAGAATTTTTGTAATATATGAAGTTTTTCAGTCCTGCGGCTGGCTCAACTACAATAGGTGGGTGCGCCGCTTTCATTTCTGCCAGCTCCTTAGCAAGGTAAGATAAAGAGTCTTTTCCCTTTGGGATGGAGATGTTTCGCCAATCTATGATGCTATCCCGCTCATTGGTGAGAATAACAGGATAGGTGTAATTTTCTTCTATGACTGCTATGAGTGTATTTATATTTTCGTTAGGCTCTACAGTAGCAATGTATTCTTGTACTTTGGCGAAAATGGAGGTTTGTTGTTCTTCTTGTTCTAAGATGAGGCTTACAAGATAGTTGGTATAAGAAATGGATCCGATGCCAATAAATATTGCCGCTGCTAGTGCTATAATGTTAAGTGTGTTGCGATATTCATATAGTTGGGTCATTAGGCTTGTGATTTAGTTGGGCAGCAAGGAGCAACTTGGTAGCACATCATTTTGTGATAAGCTTTGCGCAACACCATTTCTACTTGTTCATCAAAAGTAATGTGCGTGGTATCAATTTCAATGGCATCTTCGGCTTTTCGCAACGGGCTTTCGCTGCGCGTGGTATCTATTAAGTCTCGAGTGCGAAGGTTTTCTTTTACTTCTTCAAGGCTCACTACTTGATCTTTGGCGAGTAGTTCAGCTTGTCTGCGCCTGGCTCTCTCTTCTAAGTCAGCCGTTAGGAAAAGTTTAAGCTCTGCTTCTGGAAAAACTACTGTGCCAATATCGCGCCCATCCATTACGATGCCTTTTTTTTTGCCCATCTTTTGCTGTTGAGCAACTAAAAACCGCCGCACTTGGGGAATTTTGCTCACTTGGCTAACTAACCGAGAAACTTCCATGCTGCGAATTTCTTCCTCTACGTTATGCCCATTGAGATAAGTTTGCGCTTTGCAAGGATACTCTGGTAAGGAGCGAAATTCTATTTCTATGTTTTGCAAAGCATGGGAAATCGCTTCCTCGTCTTCTAAATCGACCTGATGGCGCATAAAGTACAGCGTAACAGCTCTGTACATTGCTCCGCTATCGATGTAAGTATAGCCCAACGCTGCCGCCACTGCTTTTGCTGTGGTGCTTTTCCCACAGGCAGAATATCCATCTATGGCAATGATAATCTTTTTCATACCGCTTGATGCAATTTGCAATTTTAACAAAAAACTGCTAATGACCTGCTCCCAAAATCTCACCAAAAGTATTGGCAAACCTTTAGGAAAACTCAAGGCAAAGCCATAAATTCAACTCAAAAAAGCTCATGCAGCCCTATTTGCGTAGGCAAGTGCTTTTATTGGTGGGTGTTATAGTCGCTTCGTTCTCAAAAGCCCAGTGGCGCACCACAGGTATCGGAGTGCGGGCAGTAGGCATGGCAAATGCAGCAGTGGCAATGTCAGATGAATGGGCGGCATTTAACAACATTGGTGGACTGGCTTGGAATCAACAAGCAACCTTACTTTCTGCTTATGATAATCGCTTTCAGTTAGCGGGATTTCAAACTGTAGTAGCAGGATTAATCGGACCGGTGTATAGAAATTCTTGGGCGGCAGGAACGGTAGCGCGTTTCGGAGACCCCCTTTTCAACGAAACCATTGCTTCGCTGGGCGCGAGCCATAAAGTGGCTAATTACAGCATAGGCGTACGGATGAATTACATTCAAATCGGCATAGAGGGGTTGGGAACACGTCGTTTGCTGGCTTTCGAAACAGGTGGAGTAGGGCAGCTTACTCCTCAACTGTGGATAGGAGCTCATATTTTTAATTTCAACCAAGCCCGTTTAGCAGACTTCCAAGATGAACGCTTGCCTACAATTATGAAAATAGGCATTTCTTATCGTCCTCACAGCCGTTTTATTTTAAACCTTGAAGGCGAAAAAGATATCTTGCTGCCTCCAAGAACTAAGGTTGGTCTTGAGTATCGCTTAGTAAATTCACTTGCTTTGCGCACTGGCATTGCCACCCAGCCTCATACAGGTGCCTTTGGACTAAGCTTGTACTTGAAAAAACTGGAAATTGGATACGCCCTAGCCATTCACCAATATTTACTTCCTTGCCATCATTTAGCACTGCGTTACCAACTTTTTGAAAACTCCTCCACTGAAAAAACAGCAGCTCGATGAAAAGGTATCTTGCTGCCTTGTGCTTGCTGGCGAGTTATTCTACTTTATCCCAACCGTCCCGCACCCTCGCCGACGTAGACGTAGATCAGTTCATTCAGGCTATTTTCGCCCAGCAAGACCAAGATATTAATTATGAGGACGCATACGAGTCGCTCTACTTGCTCTATGCCAATCCTTTGGACTTAAATCGCGCTACCTATGAACAATTAGCAGATCTGTATATACTTTCCCCTTACCAAATCAACCATTTACTCGAGCACAGGAAAAAATACGGCGATTTGCTTAGCATTTACGAACTCCAAGCTGTAGAAGGATTTGACCTTGAAACTATTTACAAAATACTGCCTTTTGTAACTGTTCGCGAGACTACCTTCGCCGCAGATGCGCGCTCTTTGTGGCAAAAAATTTTACAAGAAGAAAATCGTTATTTAATATATCGACATTCGCGAATTTTAGAAAAGCAGCAAGGCTACCTCCCTTTAACACCAAGCGACACTTTGCCCAACGGCGCACCTCAAACGCGCTACCTCGGCTTGCCCGACAAAGTTTATGCTAGGTTGCGCGTAAGCCACTTGCGCGATTTTAGCCTTGGCCTAACTGTTGAAAAAGATGCAGGAGAGCCAATAATATGGAATCCGACAAAGCGGCAGTACGGCATGGACTTTTGGTCAGCGCATGTGGCAATTTATAACCGTCATCGTTTAAAAACTCTTGTCATAGGCGATTACCTCATCCAAGCAGGGCAAGGGATGCTACTTGCAGCAGGGTTTACCTTAGGCAAAGGCGCCGAAACAATCACTACTATCCGCCGCAGCAATACAGGAATAAAGCCTTACACGAGTGTGGTAGAAAATGGCTTTTTTCGAGGAGTTGCCGCAACTATCAACTGGGGAAAATTCGATATCACGCCTTTTGTTTCTCTTGCGCGCCGCTCTGGAAACGTGCAATTCTCAGAGCTTGACACCTTAAGCGAAATGGACGTTCTTGCACAGGCTTTTGCCAACAGCATCATACCCACAGGTTTCCACCGCACTGAAAGAGAGCTCGCCACCAAAAACACCATCAGAGAGACTACTGCAGGCATCACAGCTACTTATCGTTCTGCTAACAGATCGCTAGAGGCGGGAATTACTGCTCTATCAACGCGTTTTAGCACCTTTTTACAACCCATTGATCGAATCTACAACCGATTTGAATTCAAAGGCAATTACAATGGCACTGTGGGAGGATTTTTTAGCTATAATTTCCGAAATGTTAACATTTTCGGCGAGGCTGCTGGCTCTACAAGTGGAGGCGTTGGTCTGTTAACAGGATGGATAGGCAGCTTATCAACTCACATAGATATAGCAATGCTCCTGCGCCACTACGATAAGCATTTTCACACTTTTTATGGTCAATCCTTTAGCGAAAATACCCGCCCTATTAACGAAAGTGGCATTTACTGGGGCATCAAAATCAAGCCAACTCATCGCTGGACACTTGCAGCTTATTACGACCTTTTTCGCTTTCCTTGGCTGCGTTTTTTAGCAGACGCTCCCTCTTCGGGCAGTGAGTATTTAGCAAGGCTTACTTATCAACCTAGTAAGAAAGTAGCTATGTATGGGCAATTTAGACAAGAAACCAAAGGTCGCAACCTACGCGATAATGTTACTGCAATGGATTTAGTAGTGCCTTCTACAAGACAAAATTTTCAGCTAAATGTCGATTTGAAAGTCGAAAAAATTATCACCACGCGTAGTAGAATTCAGTGGAGTAGTTATCAGCAACAGGGAGGCTCTAAAACGCAAGGTTTTGCCATTATTCAGGACTGGACTATAGATTTATCCTGGTTCAAATACAGTGGTCGTTTTGCACTTTTCGACACCGATGACTACGAAAACCGCCAGTTTGTCTTTGAAAAGGATGTGTTGTACGCCTTTAGCATACCTTCTTATTACGGTTTAGGCATGAGAAGTTATCATATGCTGCAGTTCAACATTGGTCGCAAAACTGATTTGTGGATACGCTACGCCTTAACCGAATTGAAAAACCAAAACAGCATCGGTAGTGGATTGGACCAAATAATAGGCAATCGCCGCAGCGAGGTAAAGGTACAAATAAGGCAATTTTTTTAGCTATTGTATCATTTTTTCAACCAATCGCCGATGCCGTAGGGGTCATTAAGGGGTGCAGAAACGTGTTCGTGTTGAATTTGCCAGCGCCCCTGTTGGTTTTGCCGCATTACAAAAGTAGCTCGGAATTTTACTGTAAAGTCTCTTTCATGCACTTGTACTGTCAGCAAAATAATGCCTGCCAGCCATGCCATGCAGCCTTCAATTTGACAGAAAGGTCCTTCCACCCATTCAATCGACTTAAGCCACAGAGGAGAGGCGCAAAAGTCCGCCCAGCCTTTGGCTATTTTTTCGTAGCCTAAAGTAGTGTAGCGCGGTCCCTCTAAAATTACGTAAGTATCTTCTGAAGGCACATAGCTAGCACAGATATCCGCTACGCGCTTTTCAATAATAGCTTGATAAAATGCCTGATTAGCAGCTACAACAGGATTCATAATTTTTGCGCTATTTTTGCGTTAGCAAATCGACAAGTATGCTTCAAAATTAAACCTCAAATCCTCAAATCATGCAAGCAAAATCTGTTAAGGGGTTAGCGTTACTGCTAGTAGTAAGCATTGCGTTAGGTAGTTGCCAAAAGTGGAAAAGTGCTAGTAATACTACCAAAGGCGCAGTAATCGGAGCGGGCGCAGGAGCAGCGGTAGGCGGTGCTATCGGTAGTCGTTCTAAAAATACTGCTGCTGGCGCTGTTATCGGTGGAGCTGTGGGAGGAGTAGTGGGTGCTGTTATTGGGCGCTACATGGACAAACAAAAGCGTGAACTGGAAGAACAACTAGAGCGCGAAAACCGAAACCGTCCTCCAGAAGAACAAGTGAAAGTGGAACGCGTAGGAGATGGGCTACAGGTAACTATGGGCTCGGGTATTTTGTTTGATTTCAATAGTGCTTCTTTGCGCCCCGATGCGCGCAAAAATCTGGAAATCATGGCGGAAACTTTCAAAAAATACCATCAAACCAACTTAATTATTTCCGGGCATACGGATAATATCGGTTCAGATGAAGTAAACAACCGCCTTTCTCGCCAGCGCGCTGAAGCGGTAGCTAATTTTTTGGCTTCGCAGGGAGTGGCCCGCAGCCGCATGACTACACAAGGTTTTGGCAAAACTCGTCCTGTAGCTGATAACAGTACTCCTGAGGGACGCCAACGAAATCGCAGAGTAGAAATTGCTATCGAAGCCAACGAACAGTTGAAAAAAGATGCCGAATCAGGAAAATTGAAGGTTGATTAGCAAGTAAAAAATTTTTTTGTTACCTTGCTTGTCAATTTGCTTTTTATATTATGTTGAAAAAAGTAGCACAAGCAGGCGATAAGGTAGTAGTGCACTACGTGGGTCGCTATTTAGATGGTCAGGTGTTCGATTCTTCCGTAGAACGGGACGAGCCTCTAGAATTTGTACTTGGTGCCGGGCAAATGATTAAGGGTTTTGACCAAGCAGTAGTAGGCATGGCTCTCAATGAATACAAAACCGTTACCATTGCCCCGGAGGATGCTTATGGTTTTCGCAATGAGCAGTATGTTATTCGCTTTCCTGTGTCCCAATTACCGGAGGATCTGAACCCGCAAATTGGCGACGAGTTAATTCTGCGCTTACAAGACGGCAATAGCCTGCCTGTGCTGGTGACGGATTTAGACGACAAAGTTATTACTTTGGATGGCAATCACCCCATGGCTGGAAAAACGCTCGTATTTGATATTCATTTGATTGCAATTGCTTAATGAGCTCGCCTTTGTGCAGCATCATTACAGTAACTTATAACGCCGCCGCTGCGCTTCCAACTACTATGCAAAGCGTAGCGGCATTATCATTCCAACATTTCGAATGGATTATCGTTGATGGAGCCTCACAAGACGATACACCTCTCACTGTTCACTCGTTTCAAAGGCACTATCCTTATATCGAACTGCATTTTTTTTCTCAAAAAGACAAAGGCATTTACGATGCTATGAATAAAGGCATTGATCTTGCAAAAGGTCAATGGCTTTGCTTTATGAACGCCGGCGATGCCTTTTCCAGCCCTGACGTGCTTGAACGCATTTTCGCTTCCGTTTTGCCTTCCACAGAAGTAGTTTATGGAAATTATCGAATCATATATCCTACTGGATTAGTCAAACTCAAGCGCGTACCTGAAGCACCGCCTCCCTTGTGGAAGGGCATGGTTATCAACCACCAAAGCATGTTGATAAAAAAGCAATGGGCGCAGCGTTTTCCTTACCGAATTGATGCTATCGCCGCTGATTACATCCAAATGGTCGAATTACTTAAAGCGGGAGCGCACTTTCAGCACCTCGATATTTTTATTGCAGACTACCAAGAAGGAGGCATAAGCTCAAAACACAAAATTGACTATCTCAAACAATGTCAGCAGGTAGCTTTAGAATTCTTCCCAGAAAAGAGCTTGCAAATTAAAGCTCACTTTGCTCAACTTTTCAGACAGTATTACTTTACTGCCTACCTGCAAAAAAATTTGCCTGCTAGAACATTTTACTTTCTCATGAAACTAAAGCAGGTATTTTACAATCTCTTCCCCAACAGCTAACTTTTTGAAAACTTTTGTTGCATTTTGCACCATTTTAGTTGAGTTATTTTTCGATTTGAGTAGTTTTTCACAATTTCACAAAAGGAGTGAATTGGGACTGAGTTGAAGTAAATTTGCAATATGAAGCAAATAATTGCCAGGATTTTAATTCTATCTTGGTCGGTACTCCTACTAAGCTGTGAAGAAAAACCTCGCCAAGGACTTTACTACTGCGCTGGCAATATTCTTGAAATTGCCTTGTTGAAAAACAATGGCTTTGCCTTTCAAATTATTTCTAAGCGAAAACGACAAACGAATTACATCAGTGGAAAGGCAATGGCTTACAAGGAAACATTTTACGTCTCCACCGAACTTTTTAACAAAGGCGATACTAAACGACTATTTTTTGAATACAAATCTGGACAAATCCAGATAACAGAAGATAATGCTAATCCTTCTGCAAAAACCTTTGAAGGAATATACGATTTTTTTTCCGCTGATAAATTCCGCTCGCAAGCTCCTTACCTTTGGAATGTCTCTTATGCGCAAACTGACTTGTAAATAGCTCGTATTTTAGCTTATCATTCAATAGAACAAAAATTTACTTTCCTGTGGCAGAGAGCTAGATAAAGCCCAAAACAAACTTCCGACTTGACTAACAGCTGCTAAGTTAATTAGTGGCTAAACTCTTGTTAATTTGCTACGTAATTTGTAGTATAAATCCAAAGATTGCAATGAACACAAACAGGTTATTAGCAACTGCTGCACTGATAGCTACTATAGCTATAAGTAATTCTTGCAAAGAAAGGGTTATACAAATACCACCTCCTGATTTTGCTCAGATTATGGTGGACAATGGTCCTTTTATTGGCTTTAAAAGCACTAATGACCAAGATTTTTCGCGTTACACTCAAGTAGTAGTGCGCAAAGCCCCTGTAAATAATGAAGTGATTTTTGAAGAGACCTTTGTAGAATTGGGTCAGCCGCGCACTATTAAGTACACAGTCAAATTTGTACGAGTAGGTAGCAATGGAGTAGAGCTAACTATTGAACGGCAGCAAATTTCTCCTACTGAAAGTATCGTAGGGGTTAATATGCCAGGGGAGACTAATCCCACCTCTATAGTGCACGGGCAATTTATTGGTTTTGATGCTAATAAGCAAAAAGTAAATAAGTTGCAATATGCTCTTGCTACCAACCCCGGCACACCGCGCGCACGTCGCTGGTTGTATGATTTTCCGCAACCATGTCCTCCTAATCGCCCTCGTTGGAACGGAAGCGATTGTGTACCTTAATACTTATACCTAAATCCGAGCACCTCAGCAAATGTTTCCTGCTGAGGTGCTTATTCTTGATTAGCTATTCATCACGATTATTTCAACTTGTTTTAGCAAATTTAACCTCCCCTGATATAGGAAGACCTCTAAAATTCAATGAAGTAATCGCACAATTGACATTTAATTGACTTCTTTAACATTTGCTTTTTTAATAGTAATGATGCCAATTGTTATATTAAAGGCATGCAAACAATGGCAGAAAAGTTGCCACTTCTTAAATTAAAGCTCTCAATCTAAATTACCTAACAAAAACCAGCTACTAAATCAACTTTTGGTTAAAATTATCTTACTATGTCATCTGTTATTTTGAATCTATGTCGGAAAAATCTTCACGATGGTATAAAATTCCTCGTTTCGTAAAACGCAGATTGCGCCAACTTCTCTTTAGGCAAATCGATGCAATTCTCAGTGACGTCCCTCGAGAGGGACGCAATGATTACGAACTGAGGCAACTTAGAACATTCAATAAAATTTTATTCTACTTGCCATTTTTAGCCCTACTTTCTACAGTCCTCACAGGATTCCATAGCAACTTCGCTGAAAGAGCTGCCATCGTAGTGGCTTTCGCTGTAGGTTGTTGGGTGCTGATTTTATTTAATAAAAAAGGATATGATTTCGTTGCCCGACCTTTGTTTGTGGCTTTTGTTTGCTTGATAAGTGCGTATATCCATTATCGCGAAAGTCATCATCTTAATACTTACATAGTGCTTTTCCTAATTTCGCCGTTAGGGTTGGCAATTGCACCGCGTCATGCAAAGGCGGAAAAAATATTTGCCATTTCATTTCCTTTGCTTACTTTGCTTGTAATTCTCTTTGTGGATATACCTTTTATTCCCTCTATTCAGCGCCCTGCTGAGGAAATTAAGCTCTATTCAAATGTAACTACGCTGGTTTACTTTATTTTGTTTACTTATGCGGCATGGTTGCTGGTGGAATTCAATAAGCATACTTATGAAAACTTGTTGCATAAAATAGAACTTAACCGCCGTACACAGCAAAAACTGCTCAAGCGCGAAGAAGAGCTGAGGATTGCACAAAAAATTGCTGGAATAGGTTTTTGGGAATTTACTGCCGAAGGAAAACCGCGCTGGAGTAGAGAAACTTATGAAATTCTTCATGTTCCTGTAGGCGCAACTATTGACGAACAACTCATTTCCAGCATTGTACATCCTGAAGATCTGGAATTCGTTCTTGAAAATTTACTCAGAGGTATTAAAGAAGGTGGAAAGTATACTTTCGACTTTCGCCTTCATCCCCACCTTGGAGAGCGATGGATATCCGTCCATTGTACCGAATCTGTGCCTGTTCCTGGAAAAAAATTTTTTCAAAGTAAAGGAATTGTGAAAGATATTACTACTAGCAAGCAAACTGAAAGGCAGTTACTGCAAGCCATTGCTGAAAAAGATCGCATCATTGCCATGGTGAGCCATGACTTAAAAAATCCCGTTGCAAGCACCCTACAATTATTGGATTTAGCAGCTATAGAGATTAGAAAACACAACTACGGAGAAAGTCAAAAAATATTGCTACAATACCAAGAGATGATGCGCTATAGCCAAGAGCGCACTATCGAAATTATTAATGACTTAATGGAGCTTTGCGCTCGGCGGCAAGTAGTACAACTTTCTGGAAAACCTACTGACTTACATGCATTAGTAGAACAAACCATTACCCCGCAAATATACCGAGCAAGCAAAAAAGGCATTCTACTGCAATTGAAACCCGCCACCAGTGAAATTATTGTAAACATAGTACCTGATAAAATTGCTCGTTCAGTAGAAAATTTAGTAGTAAATGCTATTAAATTTACACCTATTGGCGGAAAAATTACCGTCTCAGTAGAAAAGTCAGGAGACTTTGCTTTGATAGCCGTGGCTGACACAGGAATAGGAGTGCCCGACGAACTAAAAAAATATCTCTTTGAGCAGTTCGGAAAAGCACGTCGGCTAGGTACAGAAGGAGAAAGTTCCACAGGTTTGGGACTTTCCATCGTAAAACAATGGGTAGAAATGCACAATGGCAATGTCTGGTGCGAAGACAATCAACCGCAAGGGTCTATTTTTTACATTTCCTTACCTCTTCTAAAGGAAAATACCTCTCCTGCTTGGAAAACTACTGCACCACTGGTACCTACTTTTTAACTGCCCTCCAACGCCTTGCCTCAAAAAACACCTATCTTTGCTAGCCAACTTCGAACTGGATACAAGTGGTTCAAGTAACCCCATCAAAGCAATCAACTATGCCGTATCGAGAATATAAGCAATCTGTTACTGAATTGTGCACAAAAGCAGGGGAGGAAATATTGCACTTTTGGGATACACACCACATTTTTCAGCGGTCTATCGACTCGCGCCCAGCAGATCGACCTTTTGTGTTCTACGAAGGTCCACCTTCAGCAAATGGTGATCCTGGCATTCACCATGTCATGGCCCGCACTATCAAAGATATTTTTTGTCGTTACAAAACTCTAAAAGGATATCGCGTAGAACGCAAAAGCGGCTGGGATACTCATGGTTTGCCTATAGAATTACAGGTAGAAAAGGAATTGGGCATTAAAAAAGAAGACATTGGCAAAAAAATTAGCATAGTAGAGTACAATCAAAAATGCCGCCAAGCAGTTATGCGGTACAAAGCTGAATGGGAAGAAATTACTCGACTCATCGGCTTTTGGGTAGATTTAGAAAATCCTTACATTACCTTTACTAATGAATACATAGAGTCTTGCTGGTGGCTGCTCAAACAACTCTACCAAAAAGGGCTACTTTACAAAGGTTACACTATTCAGCCTTACTCTCCCGCCGCTGGAACAGGGCTTAGCTCCCACGAACTCAATCAGCCTGGTTGCTATCGACAAGTAAAAGATACCTCTGTGATTGCTCAATTTAAAATCAAGGGCACGGATAACGACTATTTATTAGCATGGACCACTACGCCTTGGACTTTGCCCTCTAATACTGCTTTAGCCGTAGGAAAGGATATTACTTATCTCAAGGTCAAAACGCACAACCAATACACCCAACAACCAGTAAATATTATTTTCGCCAAAGAAAGATTCGACTACATTCTGGGTAGCAATTACGTCAATCGCAACGATTTTGTAGAAGGAAGAGACGACAAGAAAATTCCCTATGTAATTGTAGAAGAGTTCAAAGGAGAGATACTGGTAGGGTTGGAATATGAACAGTTGCTTCCATTTGTTCAACCTCACGAAAATCAACAAAATGCGTTCAAAGTATACGCAGCTGACTTCGTAACTACTCAAGAAGGGTCAGGTATTGTGCACATTTCCCCTACTTTTGGGGCAGACGATGCCCGCCTTGCTAAGCAGTATAACATTCCTGCCCTGCTTGTTGCCGATGAAAATGGAAATTATCAACCAACAGTAGATAAAAAAGGCAAGTTCGTAGATGCCATCGGAGAAAAGCTAGCCGAGTTGGTGCAAGCCTATGGCATCAAGACGCACAAACCACTGGGAAAAAGCGATTTTTATGTTAAAAATTATCTGGAAGAAGACGAATCCCAACCAAATTACAAGTCCACTGACGTAATTATTTCAATCATCCTCAAAGAGCAAAACAAAGCCTTTCGCGTAGAAAAATATGAACATACTTACCCCCATTGCTGGCGCACTGATAAGCCCATTTTGTACTTCCCCTTAGAAAGCTGGTTTGTGCGCACTACTGCTCTAAAAGATCGCTTAATAGCTCTTAATAAAACCATCCACTGGAAGCCAGAATCCACGGGCACAGGGCGTTTCGGAAATTGGCTGGAAAACTTAGTAGACTGGAATTTGAGCCGCAGTCGGTTTTGGGGTACTCCCCTACCCATCTGGCGCACCCAAGATGGCAGCGAGGAAATCTGCATTGGTTCTCTTGCCGAGTTGAAAGCAGAAATTCAAAAAGCCAATGTCCAACTGGGGCTTCATCAACCTACAGAGTTACCTGACTTGCACCGTCCTTACGTAGATGAAATTGTACTAGTATCCCCTTCAGGTAAGCCTATGTACCGCGAACCAGACTTGGTAGACGTTTGGTTTGATAGCGGTGCTATGCCTTACGCTCAGTGGCATTACCCATTTGAAAATGCGGACCTGATAGACCAAGGCATAAAATTCCCTGCTGACTTTATCTGCGAAGGCTTAGACCAAACACGTGGTTGGTTTTTCACTTTGCACGTCATTGCAACTTTGGTATTTGACAGCATCGCTTTTAAAAATGTCATTTCTACAGGCTTGGTACTAGATGCCAATGGCGAAAAAATGAGCAAGCGCCTGGGCAATATAATTGATCCTTTCCAGACAGTGAGAAAATACGGACCTGATGCTGTTCGCTGGTACATGATTGCCAACGCTGCTCCTTGGGAAAATTTGCGCTTTAACCTAGAGGGTCTTGCTGAAATGCAGCGCAGATTTTTTGGCACTTTGCAGAACACTTACAACTTTTTTGCCCTATATGCTAACTTGGACCATTTCTCCTACCAAGAAAGCGAAGTTCCTCTAGACCAACGCACCGAAAGCGATCGCTGGATTCTTTCTCGTCTCAATGCTGTCATTAGGCAAACAGAGGAAGCCTATAGCAATTACGAGCCCACTAATGCAGCAAGAGCTATTCTCCATTTCGTTGTTGAAGAACTAAGCAACTGGTATGTGCGACTGAACCGCAAACGCTTTTGGAAAAGCGAGTACAACACCGACAAAATTGCGGCTTACCAAACCCTGTACAGGTGCCTTATTACAGTAGCCAAATTGATGTCTCCTATTGCACCTTTCTATGCTGACCTGCTTTTCCGAGATTTGAACAATGTCACTGCTCAAGAAAAGGCTATTTCAGTTCACTTGACGGACTTCCCCGTTGCACACCCCGAGTTTGACAATCCTGCCTTAGAAGAAAAAATGCAACTGGCGCAAACCATTTGTTCTCTAGCTCACTCTATCCGAAAAGAGAAAAAACTCCGCGTTCGATTGCCGTTGCAAAAAATGCTCTTGCCTGCTCTTAGCCATACCTTTAAAGAGTACGTGCGCCAGGTAAGTGATTTGATTATGGCGGAAACTAATGTCAAAAGCATCGAGTTTATAGATGATGCTGAAGGATTAGTAACCAAGAAAATCAAACCTAATTTCTCTGTGCTGGCAAAAAGAGGTCTAGGAAAGCAAATGAAAGCCATCCAAGAACACCTGGCAACAATGCAAACCAGTGACATTACTGCTTTCCAAAAAGCTGGACAAATGACCATTTCCACCGAGGTAGGAGAAATTATTCTCACCCCTGATGATACTTTGATCGAATCGGCGGATATTCCAGGCTGGGCGTCCGCTACTCAGCAAGGCATTACCGTAGCGCTGGATGTTACTATTACGCCCACTTTGCGCAAGGAAGGCATTGCCCGCGACCTGGTCAACCGCATTCAAAATTTGCGCAAAGAAGCAGGATTAGATGTGCAAGATAAAATCCACGTAATAATAGGAAACCACCAACGGCTAATAAACGAAGCAATAGCAGAATTCGGTCAATACATCAAAGCAGAGACGCAAGCTCTTTCCATTGAACTTTCCGATAACATAAATGGAATAGCAAGCTATGAAATAGACGAATTCATGACCCCTATAAGCATTTCTAAAGCATGATTGATGAAAAAGAGATGTCATTTTTGGACCACCTCGAGGAATTGCGCTGGCATTTAATTCGCGCCATTGCCTCGGTGGCTGTTTTTGCAATCCTGGCCTTTGTATCTAAAGACTTTGTGTATGGCAAGCTGATTTTAGGACCTTCTAAGGTAGATTTTCCTACTTATCGCCTGCTATGTAGTCTTTCAAAAGCCACTTGCATCGAAAAAATCAACTTTAAGCTCCAAAGTCGGCAAATGACAGGGCAATTTACCATGCACTTGCTCTCTTCTGTTGTGATTGGGTTAATTTGTGCATTTCCTTACGCCTTTTGGGAAATTTGGCGCTTTGTCAAGCCAGGTCTTTACCCTAACGAACGGAGAGTTGCTCGTGGAGCTACTTTTTTCGTTTCTTTGCTGTTTTTGCTAGGAATATTATTCGGATATTACGTCGTTGCTCCGCTTTCTATTCAATTTCTGGCCAATTATCAGTTGGACCCTTCTATTTCCAACGAGTTTGATATTATTTCCTACATATCCACCCTTACAACATTAGTCCTAGGCACGGGATTGATGTTCCAACTGCCGATGGTGGCGTATTTCTTTGCTAAAATAGGTTTGCTTTCGGCAAGTTTTATGCGCCACTATCGCCGCCATGCCATCGTAATTGTGCTCATCATCGCTGCGGTAATTACTCCTCCTGACGTAATTAGTCAAATATTAATTGCTTTGCCATTGATGTTGCTTTATGAAATTAGCATAGGAGTAGTGGCTTTGGTAGAAAAGCGCAATCGCCAAGCAGAAGCACTACAGGAAAAAAAACCTACTTCGAGCAACTACCCCACCACTCCCTTAGACCAATGGCAAGACTAGGTGGGGAATACTTCTTGTACTTTGTCGCACTGCCAAGTAAAAAAGCGCGGCACGATGGATTTTTTGGCGCTTAAAAACTGTTGATATTGCTCTGAATAGTTGATTCGGTGGTAGAGCACTTTTTCATAGCAGTTGCCGAGTCCCAAAATTAACTCACAGGTTTCCCGCACAGCATGCTCTCCTCCCATGCAACCAGTTATGTAATCAGCAAGATGGTTTTGCTTTACATAAGCAGCAAGCAATGGACTAGCTCTTCGCCTTACCATGATTCGCAAGACACACGTAGAGGCTATTGCCAGATCTAGCACATCGTCAAAGACAAAAGCTGTTGTCTGAGGAGCGATGCTTTCGCAGTGAGAAAGCCATTCCAATGCCTTCATTTTTTCAGTAAAGCGAAAACAAACTCCATTAAAATGCTCGCGTTGAGCTAACTGAAAAGCCGAAAGATTGTATTCACCCGTGATGATAAATACTTTAGGCATAACGCCAGTAAGCAGCCATAAACCTAACCGAAGATAGTTAGTGCCTGCTGCATCGGGCTCTGCAAAGGAACTGCCGATTTCCTTGCTCTTTGTGCCGCTGTTAAATACGCCATCCCAATCAAAAATGACGGCCTTGAGCTGAGTAATACGGCTTTGTATCACTTGGGGACAAGTGAAAAACTCTCCTCCAAGTGCTTCGAACAACTTAACTACTTCTTCAAGCAACATGCATCATAAACCGATACGGGGTTAGCTCAGTTTTACAATATCTTGCACGTCAATCATTCCTAAAGGTCGGTTGTTGTCAGCCACTACAATAGTGTCCACTTGTGTTTTTTTAAACATTTCGGCTGCTTCGAATAAAAGAGCTTGCGGGGCAATGGTGATGGGTTGTTTATAGGAAAGTTCGCTCATTTTTTTGTGCAAAATATCCTCGCCGCGCTCTAGAGTGCGACGCAAATCGCCATCAGTGAACACTCCTTTTACCGTGCCATCCTCATTCACTACCGTAACTGCGCCAAATCCTGCTTTTGTCATCACTACTAATGCTTCCATTACCGTTTGATGGGCTTGCACTATTGGATTTTCTCCGTTCATGATATCTTTTACCCGCAAGGTAATAAGTTTGGTATGTTCTATAAATTGTTGCGTTCCTAAGGTAGTGAAGTTGTTTTCTGTAAGTGCCTTCATCACCTTCCACGGCACAGTACAAGCATGAACGCCTAAGTTGATGGCATTGCGCACATGCTCGGCGTGCCGAACAGAGGAAAACATAATCTTAGAGCTATAGCCATAATAATTAACAGCTTTTACGCACTGCTCTATGAGCGCTAGCGCGTCATGACCTTGATCCTGAAGCCGCCCTACGAGAGGACAAATGTAAGTAGCCCCAGCAGCCATTGCCATGTAAGCCTGCTGTAGGGTATACACTAAATGAATATTGACTCTAATCCCTTCAGTTGTGAGACGTTTGCAAGCAGTCACGCCCTCAAGAGAAACGGGAATTTTGAAAACCGTTTTTTGAGGATCTAAACCCAATGACAGCAGGCGTTTAGCTTCTGCACAAATAGCATCTGCCGTTTCTCCAAGAGCTTCCACCTGAAGAATAGGCACCATGCGCGAGAGTTTCAAAATGGTACCGTCAATATCGGTAATACCTTCGCGATGCATAAAGGTGGGCGTGGTAGTCAGTCCAGCTACGAAGCCCAGTTTCATTGCTTGTTCAATCTCCCGAAAATCAACAGAATCTAAATAAAGTTCCATCGTTCGCCTTTTCTTGTGTTGGAACAGACTACGCTGAGGTCGGCAAAGTTATAGCAAATGCACAATGGAGCAGAAAATCACGGGCATTATAAATTTTGATTGACAAAAGTTGAATGCAATTTTTCATTTTGTCGCCAAAGCTCCAACTGCCAAAAATTTGCACATCAAAACCAATTTTCAATATTTTTTTCACGCGTAAGTTTAACATGTCTTTTGTTGATTTTTTAGCCAACTCGGCTTGGTGTAGAGTTTTCCTCTCCTAGCTGTTACAAACAACTCCTTGGATTAAAAGCGCAAAAAGTAAGAATGAACCGAAAAAGCGCAATTATATTTTACTCTTTCCAAAGAAAATGCTCGCAGCCATGCTGTTGGGTTGTCTTTCAAGACATGAACAAAGCGCAGCATTCGTAAAGAGGCGAACAACGGCAAAAAATGACTTTATAAAAATTAGGCAATAGCGTAAGCGTCTCTCTTGAGCTGGCAATAAGTTTCGGAGGTTATTCAATTATAATTTCTTTGCCACAATGAGGGCATGTGATTTTTTTCCTATCAGCAACTTTGCTAAGCTCTTCTGAAAAGCCTGAGGCTATCAGACCCGCTGGCAAGGCAAAAAGCCCTACACCAATGACGGCAATCAGTCCTCCTAGTAATTTGCCTAAGCCTGTGATGGGGTACATGTCTCCATACCCAACAGTAGTTAAAGTTATAATACCCCACCACATGGTGCGAAGAATGCTAGAAAACTTTTCGGGTTGGACTTGATGTTCTACGTAATACATCAAAGCGGAGGTAATCAAAAGCATGAAAAACATCAAAATGGTGGAAATGATTAACCCTTCTTTGCGTTCCCTTAGCACTTTGGTAATTAGGCTTAAAGCCCTCATATAGCGCATAATCTTAAAAAGTCGGAAAATACTTAATACCCTCAAAATGCGCAATATGCGCAAGTCGAACAAATTGGTCAGGTGCAGGTAGAAAGGCAATACAGCAAGCAAATCTATGATTGCTATGGGAGTAACCAAGTAGCGCACCCTACCAAAAAAGGGATGGCGATAGGTGGGATTTTCTACCACAGTCCAAAGGCGCAAGAGGTACTCTGCGGAAAATAAGGCTACTGAACACAAGTCAAAGTAGTGAAAAAAATTGCCATAAGTTTCTTTAAGTGCTGGCTCGGACTCTAATACAATTACTACAGCATTTGCACAAATGAGTAAGATTAGAAACACATTTCCGACTCGCCCTGCCTTGCCAATGCCATTGAGCCCATTGTAAACAACCTTTCTCACCTTGTAAAGTTAGAAAATAGTGCTAATGAAGAATCAATTTGGCGAGCAAGAGAGAAATGACAAAAAAACCCGACAACTTTGTCGGGAGTGTTTTCATTGTTGGGCTTTCTTCGCTGCAAACGATGCTTTGATAGCTTCTATGTCCACTTTTTTGATGGGTGGCAATTTAGTAAGTAGTTTAATATTCGCGATGCGCCTTTTTGCATTGCTTGCATTGCGGCGATCTTTTCGCTTAAGTCTAGTAATAGCCATGATAACACCTCATTTTTCAATGAGTTGCAAATTTAGCCTCTCTTTCTGGTTTTGAGCCTATTTTTGCCAACTTTTTTCTCTTGTTAAACATTAAATTCGCTATGTTATTTCGCTTTGGTGAAGATACTCTAACGCCCTCTATTGCCTTAGAAATTGCAGCAGGGGTGCGCAAAGGAATCATTTCCCCTACTGCTGGTGAAAAGATAGAAGCCTGCCATCGAGCTATACAACAGATGGCAATGGGACAGCAAGCGGTGTACGGCGTTAATACTGGATTGGGTCCGCTTTGTACTACCATTATTTCCCCTCAGCAAACTGCTTTGTTACAATTTAATCTACTGCGCAGCCATAGCGTAGGAGTAGGCAGTCCCTTGCCTGCTGAGATAGTTAAGTTAATGTTGGTTTTAAAAGCTCATTCCCTTGCTATGGGTTTTTCAGGGGTTTCCATGCAAGTGATAGAGCGGATTTTATTGCACATCGATCAAGAAGCCATTCCAGTAGTTCCTTCACAAGGCTCTGTAGGCGCATCAGGAGATTTGGCGCCTCTGGCTCACTTGTTTTTGCCTTTAATAGGACTGGGTCATGTGCTTTGGAAAGGAAAAACCATCCCTGCCGAAGAATGGCTGCAAATAATGCAACTTGCACCGTTGCAGTTGCAAGCCAAAGAAGGATTGGCATTGATCAACGGTACGCAATTTATTGCCGCTCATGCCGTCAAAGTACTAGAAAGGCTACATAACTGTCTAGAAAATGCAGATATCATCGGTGCTATGACTTTAGAAGGTGCTCTAGGGTCCGTAAGCCCTTTTGAAGAGCAGTTGCACCAATTGCGTGCCTTCATTGGAGCCCAACACGTTGCTTATCGATTGCGCACCCTGCTTAAAGATTCCCCTATGGTGGCTTCTCATGCTCATTGTGGAAGAGTGCAAGACCCCTACTCCATTCGCTGCATGCCTCAAGTACATGGTGCTTCGCGGAATGCTTGGCTGCATTTGAAAGATTTAGTCATCACTGAAATTAATTCTGTTACCGATAATCCAATTATTTTGGACAATAAACAAGCTGTTAGCGGAGGCAATTTTCATGGACAGCTACTAGCCTTGCCCTTAGACTACGCCACCCTAGCCGCAGCCGAGCTAGGAAATATTTCAGAAAGACGCACTTACTTACTGCTAGAAGGACCTGCAGGTTTGCCAAAACTTTTGATGCGCAACACGGGCATTAATTCAGGTTTTATGATTCCGCAATATACTGCTGCTGCGCTAGTGAGTGAAAATAAGTCGTTGTGTTTTCCAGCAAGTGCTGATAGCATTCCTACTTCTTTAGGTCAGGAAGACCATGTGAGCATGGGCAGCATCAGTGCTCGCAAGGCTTTACAAGTAATTGAAAATTTAGAGAACATTTTAGCTATTGAATTGCTTTGTGCTGCGCAAGCATTTGATTTTCGCCGTCCATTGCGATCTACGCCTTTGTTAGAAGCATGCCACGAACTGGTGCGCAGCCGAATAGACCATGCAGAAAACGACCGCTTATTTTACAATGATATTTTGCAAGCACAAGCTCTAGTGCGTCAAAAAATGCTTGTACGCGCTACCCAGGAAGCAGCTACTCTTCACGGCATTCCTTTAGCCAGTCCTTGGGAAGACTTGTTTTCGTTTTAGTTATCACTTGCGCACATACCATGCCCAAGCAATTAGTAGCGGATGAATCAGTATTAAACGCACCCATGCTACCCATAGGGGCACACATAAACCATTTTCCACACAAGCGCCTATTTGAATGAAGTAAATATGAGCTGGCACAAAAGCGATCAACATAGCAATAATGCCTCCTACTGCCCATCGGCGCAGAGGAGCTATTAAAAGTAACGAGCCTAATCCTATCTCTGAAATTCCTGCTATGCCGTTGATCCACGCCGGAAAAGGCAGATAATCTGGAATTAACGGATAGTAAAATTCTGGCATGACAAAGTGATTAATGCCCGCAAGTACTAAAAAAGATGCTAACAAGGTGCGGAAAATATGCCGCCGAATCCCTTTCCATTCCCTCTTCATGGGACTGAAGTTGAAGAAAAAAACTAACAGATGGACTTTTTTGCCTTCATTTTTTTGTATAACGCAATAAAATCCTAACTTTGACTGCAAACCAAATTAATCGGAACGTGGAAGAGTTTAAAGAAAGCGGAGAAATCTACTCTCAACGCATTAGGGCTGGAAAAAGAACCTACTTTTTCGACATCCGATCCACTCGTGGCAATGACTACTACATTACCATTACCGAGAGCAAAAGACGTTTAACACCCAACGGTTTCGTGTTCGACAAGCACAAAATTTTCCTCTACAAAGAAGATTTCTTCAAGTTCACTGAGGCTTTAAATCAAGCTATAGAGCGCATTAAGAACGATTTAATGCCCGATGTGGATTTTAGTCAGTTTGAGCACAATGAAGTAGAAGAGTCCTTCGATGGTTTTCCAGAAGAAGGGCTCAAGTGGGATTAATCCTTTGAGCAATAAACATGCTTAACAGTTCGGCATATATTGCCAGAACTGTTTTTCTTTCACATCAAAAATTGCCAAGAACGTGTCTGACTCGCTGATTATCATTCCTACTTACAACGAAATTGACAATATAGAGCCCATGGTTCGGGCCATCATGGGGCTAAGTTTTCAACCTGACTTGCTGATTATAGACGATGGCTCCCCTGATGGCACGGCGGAAAAAGTAAAATTGCTACAAATAGAATTTCCAGGAAGGTTGCACCTACAAGAGCGAAAAGGCAAACTAGGGCTTGGAACGGCATACATTCATGGATTTAAGTACGCCCTTGCACGCCATTACGAATACATTTTTGAAATGGATGCCGATTTTTCTCACAATCCTGCAGATATTCCGCGTCTCTATCACGCTTGTGCATATGAGGGTTACGACCTTGCTATAGGCTCTCGTTACATCAATGGTGTTACAGTTATTAACTGGCCCATCGGCAGGGTGCTCATGTCGTATTTTGCCAGTACTTACGTAAGATTAGTTACTGGCATGCCTATTATGGATACCACTGCAGGTTTTAAATGCTATCGCCGCACCGTACTGGAAAATATCGATTTAGACCGCATTCGCTTCATAGGCTACGCTTTCCAAATCGAAATGAAGTTTAACGCTTGGAAATTGGGCTTTAAGATCAAGGAAGTGCCTATTATTTTCAAGGATCGCGAAAAAGGCGAGTCCAAAATGTCCACCAAAATTTTCCGCGAAGCCTTTTTTGGCGTACTGCAAATAAAAATCAACAGTTGGTTCCGCACCTATCATAGAAAAGACTACACCAAAAACGAGATGGCTCAATACTTTTGCCCTCAAAATAACGAAGTGAATTCGCCCTAAAGTACCTTTCGGTCAAGGAAGCTACTGAAAGAATTACCCAAAGTGGCTATCAAAAGGTTATTGCAAGTTTTTAAACAACGCCTTACTAATCTTTCAAGCAATAATCGCTCTTTGCTATTGTTGCGGCTTTATGCAGGGCAACAGGTAGATCTCCATCAACTCAATTTCGCAGCCGGCAAACCGCCTTTTGAAATCCTTTCGCAACTGGTAACAGGAAAAAACCGCATAGTGGTCTGTCCTGTGACGGATGCTTGGGATGCGGCTAGCAATCGCCTTAGTTATCAACTCAAACAACTCCAGCGCACCACTGAAATGCTCTTAGAAGAACAAGGCGCGGAACATCTCTGCATAGGCTACCCTTTTATACAAGGCAGATTTAACAATGAGGTATTGGTCCGCTGTCCCTTGTTGTTGTTTCCCGTGCAGCTAACTATTGAGCGAAACAATTGGATAATTCAACCCCGCCCTGATATACCCGTAACATTCAACAAAACTTTTCTTCTTGCATATGCTCATCACAACGAACAACCTCTCAACGAATTACTCAACGAATGGACTTTCCACCCTCCTGCCGAAGATGTGCTGGTCTTTTTAACTCAACTTTATCACCTTATCAACAACTCAGGGTTAGAATTGCACTTCAATGCAGATAATTTTAGCAGCCAACTGTTGCCTTTTCAAACATTTACCAAGAGAGAATTAGAATTAACTACTGCCACAGGCAGACTAAAGCTCATGCCCGAGGCGGTGCTAGGTCAGTTCCCCCAAGCAGATTCCTACCTTGCCCCTGATTACGATGCGCTACTGGCCGACAACCATATTTTAGACTTAGAAGATTTTTTTAACAAAAATACAACCTTTCGCTCTCCAAAGGAGGAAGAATTGATAACTCCTTACCCAGTAGACGCGGCACAATACCAAGCCTTGCAACTTGTTAAGAGCGGGCAGTCATTAGTAGTACAAGGTCCTCCAGGTACGGGCAAATCCCAGTTGATAGTCAATTTAATTGCTGATGCTATTTCATCTGGTAAGCGCCTACTGGTAGTTTGCCAAAAAAAAGCTGCTTTAGATGTAGTTTATCAGCGCTTACAGGAGAAGGAACTACACCTCTTTGCCGCCCTTGTGCATGATTTTCAACAAGATCGTCCACGGATTTACAGCCATATAGCTGCTCAGATACAACAAGTGCAACAAAAACATCGCCAGCAAATTGATATCAGCATTTTACAGCATGAAAGGCGTTTTGTTGCAATTTCCAGACGCATTGCAGCATTAGAAGAAGAACTAGAAGAATTTAGACGAGCCCTTTACGATGAAAGTCTGTGCGGTATTAGCGCCAAAACGCTCTACCTTACTAGTTCTCCCTGCCAGCCTTATGTAATTTTTAACCAGCAGCTGCGCAGTTATTTTGACGCTCAACAAGCAGCAAGATTTTTGCCATGGCTGCAGCGCTACGTAGCATATGCCCGCCGTACACAAGCTCCTGAATCTCTTTGGCGAGAACGGTTTTCCTTCGCTGGTAAAAACATCGCTGACCTGCATCAATTCACCACTTTACTGAAAGAAGTGCCCCACCAGGTTGCCGCTCTTAAAGAAACACTTAGAAATTGTCCGCTTACTAAACAATTTGCCAATAAAACATGGCAAGAAGTTTTTCATTTATGCCATTCAGTAGAAGAAATTAAGATTCGTTTATTACCTTTTGCAAAATGCGCTCGCTGGCAACAATACAACGCAGTAGCCCTGCAATGGTTAGAAGCAAACGATGCTCTCTTGCCTGAGGATTTTCTACAGAAAGCAACTGCTCTCCTTACTGCATTGCGCCCAATTCAGCAATGGCATTTGTCTGCAGGTGAGATTCCCATTGCTACCCAACTGCTGCAAGCCTACTTGCGCGATCAACAACACGGGTTAGGTAAAATCAAGTGGTTGTTCTCTACCAGTAAAAAGCAAATTCACCAATGGCTCCTCCTGCACCATTTACCACGTTCAACTCACGGTGCTACGGCATTACTCCATAAAATTGCCGCTTATCGGAAGGCTTGCCAAATAAAGGAAGAATTAGAACGAGCTTTGCCTTTTCTGCCCTATCCCACTGATTGGAATTTTCACAATTGGGAAATTTTTTTTGAACGCACTCGCCAGTACTGTCAGTTACTTGACAGCTGGAAAAATTTCTCTTCAAATTGGCTAAAGGACTTTGATATTTCCACTACAGAATGGTACTCCCTTCCAGAACAATTGCAACAAATGGCAGAAATATTTCGGCACCTGATTGCATGGCAAAGTAAATGGAGCAGCTGCCTTACTCCTGCCCAGCAAGAATTGCTCTGGCAATCGCCTGAAAAGGCATCTTTGATGGCAGAGCAGTTAGAGGCACTTTTTGAAGACTTATGCGCAATAGACACCCTCCAATTGCAGTTGAACCACAACGAACAAGAGGCTATAAATCTGCTATCTGCTTACAAACCAGACAATCCCGATAGCTGGGTATCTATTTTCGACAACTCCTGGAGAATTTCTTGGCTACTGTATTTAGAAGAATGCTTCCCTATTCTGCGCAAAGCAAGCAGCGAGGCATTGTTGCAAGCTGCTTCAGAGCTACAAGAACTCCTCGTAGAAAAAGAGCAACTTAGTTTGCCCATTGCCCGATGGCGAGCATGGGAACGCGCTTTTAGTAACTTGGAATACAATCGCTTGCATCATTTGGTAAGCTATCGCAATCTACTGCACCAAGTGAGTAAAAAGCGCAACATATGGTCTTTGCGCAAATTAATTTCTGTCCACTGGGAGGAGTTAGCCAACTTGATACCTTGCTGGTTGGTCTCGCCTGAATCTGCTTCGGCATTGTTTCCTATGCAAACGCTTTTTGATATAGTAGTGTTCGACGAGGCTTCTCAGTGTTTTGCCGAAAAGGGCATTCCAGCCATGTACAGGGGAAAGCAAGTAGTAATTGTAGGAGACGATAAACAACTTCCTCCTTTTGATTTATATCGCCTGCGCTGGGAAGTAATCAGTCCAGAAGAAGAAGTAGCTCCAGAGTTAGAAATAGAATCGCTACTGGATCTAGGGAAGCGATACTTGCCTCAAGTAATACTCACAAAACATTACCGAAGCCGCTATCCTGAGCTAATTCATTTTTCGAATCAACACTTTTACCAAAATAAGCTGCAACTCCTGCCTTACCGGCACGACTGGCAGCCTAACAGTAAACCTATTCACTTTGTCAAGGTAGAGGGGATATGGGAAAAACAAACCAACCGAATTGAAGCTGAAAAGGTGTTGCAAATTGTATCCAACCAACTTGAGCAAGAACCAACCAAAACCATAGGCATCATTACTTTTAACGTCCACCAACAGGAATTGATATTAGATTTACTGGAGCAAAGTGGTTTGGTCATTCCTCCCTCGTTATTTGTCAAAAACATAGAAAATGTGCAGGGCGATGAACGCGACTGCATTATTTTTTCAATTGGGTATGCCCCTTCTTCTTCTGGAAAATTTCAGTTGCATTTTGGAAGTCTTAACCAGTCCAAGGGAGAAAATCGGCTGAATGTAGCCATTACTCGCGCTCGCGAAAAAATAATCATCGTAAGTAGTATTTACCCCCAGCAGTTGCAAACCCATCAAGCCACTCATCCAGGTCCCCATCTATTGCGAGCTTATCTGCAATACGCCTATTCAGTAGCATCGGGAAAATTTGAGCTGCAAAAAGCTACTGCCGAACCAGTAACAGAAAACACACTTGCTGCTTGCTTGCAAAAAACTGCTAAGCACTTGCAAAACGGCTTTCCTTTTGCAGACTTAATAGCTATTGACCCTCAAGGAAATCCTACCAAACTCATTCTGACAGACGATTTCAATATGCTTAGAGCCATTTCAGCAAGAGATATATTTGCTTTGCAGCCTTTGCACTTCAAGCACAAAGGCTGGCAACTAGAGTTTGCATTTAGTAGAAATTGGTGGAAAGGCTCAACATTCAATATGAGTTAATTGCTGGATAGCTGGATTTGGGCACCCTGCCAGTAACTGCTGACCTTTGAGATTTGAACAAATATTTGCCAAATAATGAGTAGTGAATACTTGTGCTTCCCGTTCTAAAAAAAGACGCAATTCCTAGCACGGAAATCCCCGTGCCATATAAACCACCCTTGAAGTAGCCATAAATAAAAGCTACCAGCATTCCCACCGTAGGTAGAAAGCTCATGAAGTAGTGCACATTATAAAGGTACCATGCAGAGGTATTTGAGAAATAGTCAGCATACCGCTTAGCTGCTATTTGATATGCTTTTTCTACCTTACTGGTGAGATAGCCAATCAAAATGGATAGTTGCCACAAATAGGTAAATTCTTCTGCGCTGTACTCCTTGCCATTTTTTACCCAAAAAACAGGCATGAAGGTACTTACAAGCCATCTAGTCCACAGCAACAACGCAGCAAGAGCACCCATTTCACTTGCCCAGTGTAGCAGTTTATTACCGTTTTCTGCAACATAGGTCAGCAACAAAGCTAAAATGACGCTACCAATGGCATATATCAAAGGCATTAAAACGGGGGCATAAGTAACCAGCATCGTTTTTTGAGTACTGGAAGAGGGAATGAGCGTAATTCCAAGAAAACAAGTAGCCACAAGAGAGGCAGCGAAAATTTGTACTAACTCTGTATCGATCTTGAAAACGGAAGGCGATGGTTGTAAACCCCTACCGAACAACAAGCCTGCCACTAAATTAGCTGCAGAAGCACCCGCTCCAAACCCCACGAGTGCATAAGCCACTGACAAAAACGTGGTTAACTCTGACCAGTAAAGCACTTTCACTACGATGGATACTGAAAATCCAGCCAGTAGTAACATTAAACCGGCCAGAGAAATCACAGGACGCGGCATAAAAAGCAACTGCCACCATTTTTGTCGAGTAATGGTGGCAGGCACAGCATGTGCAAAAGCAGTGTGAATAGCCGACTGAAACAACCCAACCACAACAGACCACTTGATTGCCGTAGGAGGTATGTTGAAAACTAATATACAACTAACGCTAGCACAAAAGATTAATAAGGGGAGAAAACGACTTCGGACAAATGTTTTCCAATAACGCCAATGAAGCAACATAGCTTTCAAAGTAGGTACAACCATTGTTAAGTTAAAGCGTAAACCGCTGATAATGAGCTATTTGATAGCTACCTAATCAATAACAAAAGGGCAAGCAAATTGCCATTTGTCAAAAAACACAACTGCAAAATTAAGTAATTGAAAGCTTGTTTGCAAACTTTTCCCCCGCGAACTGGGTTGGGCTATTTGATTGATAATCAATTATTTAATCTTACACAACAGCTATTCTTTTTCGCAGCTCATGCAAAGTAAATTCAACTTTACTTCACTCCTGTAATTACTTCTTTCAAAGCTCGGTGCAATAGCGGAGCAGTTTCTGGTCCAGTGGAATTTATTTCACCATAAGGTGCTTGCTGATAGCCGTAGGTGTAGGGGGCATCTGCATCCCACTGACTTTTAGGAATGATATAACCAATTTCATCGTTGGCAAGCCCTAAAATAATCCGTTGCTTTCCTTTCATCAGGGTGCGCAAAGGCGGAATTTCTTGCGGCGCCAGTGAAAAATCTTGCCCTTCAGGAGATTCTATTCCTCCGTCTATAATTTCTGGATATATTTCCCCTGGCACGCACAAAAAACTGATAGCTTTTCCTATTTCTAAGTACGCTACTTCTGTGCGAAAATGACTCCAACGGCTGTAGCCTCGATCAATTACCCCTAAGGCTACTGCTAATTTGTAATACTTATTGTACAAGGGCAACTCTATGGTTTTAGCTCGGAGGGTAATTCCCGCGTTTTGTAAGTAGTTTTCTTTTGAACCAGCAGCGCTGTCTAAGGCACGCAGTGTAATTAAGGCTAATTGCTTGCCTTGGGCTTCTATCTTTTCAGGAGAGCCATGAGTAACCAACTTGCCAGTAAAGGGATCTTGAATAGCTACTTCGGGGTGAGTAGTCATCAATCCACCGATTGCTCCTGTAAAAAAAATCGCTATGCCACCTAACCCTTTGACAAGGAGGCTGTCGTTGTGGTAAATTCCATTTTCCACGTAATGCCGCCAATAATGAGCAAAATCCGAGCTAATGAGCAAGTTACCACTCCAAAGAGTTTCGGGATGGTTACTCCAACACAGTAGGGTTCCTAAAGTGGTATCTGCCTGTGCATCAACAGCCCGAATGATGTGCAAATATTTATCGCGCACTTGGGGCAAACGCGTGTCGGCAACCATTGAAATAGCATAAACCGAATCAGTAGCCAATTGCAAAAGAGCCGGTCGCAAACGCTCAGCAGCCATCTGGATAGCTTTTACAGTAGCTTGGCGCACTGTTTGAACATAGTCAAAATCAACTCCGCTGAAAAATCTATTTTGCCCCCATAGTCCAATAACATCTGGACCGTGATGAGTATGAGTCGAAGTGATAATAGCGTAAGTAATTCCTACAGCATCAGGAATGTGTTGGCGAATCGTAACTACTTCATCATGCCCTATTCCAATCAGGTCTAGGGCAACCAAGGCAATGCGCGTTTTGCCGTCGTCTATTACAACGCAGCGCGCCCAGAGAGAATCATGAATGCCTTGAGCAGGTTTTTTATGTTGAAATCCTGCCATCCAGACTGCGTCGAAGCGACCATTTTTGTTTACATCTTCCCAAGAGTCTCCGTCGCTTTGGTCAAATTGCGCATCGCCATTGGCATCTTTCCAGCGGTCAAGTAGCTGGGGTGTAATGTTTACCTTAGCAAAACCTACCTTCAAGGAGGGCACCTCTGGCGGATCGATCCGCAAGGCTAGCTGGTACTTCGGAGTGCGGTCTCGGCTGTTGAAAAAAGCCCATAGCAATACAATGCAAATAATTGCCACGACTGGTAACAAAATGCGCCGAAAGTAGCGGTTTGTTCTCATGTTATTGTTTGAGTTAATGAAAATGCTGTACTTTTGTAACTAAGTTAAAAGTAAATTTATGGAATCGACCCGCCAGCGCAAGGTTGCCCGTCTATTGCAAAAGGAGCTAAGTGATATTTTTCAAAAAGAATTAAAAGAACTTACGGGTAACCACCTGGTAACTGTTACTATTGTACGGGTAACGGCTGATTTAAGTATTGCAAGAGTTTACGTAAGCTTTTTGCCAGACCGTGGAAAAAATGAAAAAATGGAATTAATTCGGCAAAATACTAAGCAAATTCGCCAAGAGCTTGCTTGTCGGATCCGCCATCAAGTGCGCATTATTCCCGAACTTCATTTTTACATAGACGATACTGGTCAAGAAGCAGAGCGAATCAACAAGCTATTAACTAGCCTTAACATTCCACCTGCCCCTCCTGAAGATAATTTTGAAGAAGAAAACTAAAGCTCATCTACTCCAGTGATCGCCTTACTGCGCGTTACTGATCCGCTGCGTTTATTGCTGGTAGTAGTGATATTTTTCTTACTCCGACTAGCTTTGTTTTATAACTACCTGCCAATTACTGGCATGGAGGTGTTCTGTGGCTTAGTGGGTCATCACATGGCAGAGGGAAAAACCATGTATGCCGACATTTGGGACAATACCCCTCCTCTTTCAGCAGGTTTTTTCTGGTTGGTGCATTTGCTTTTCGGCAGCCAGCCGCTGACTTATCAGCTTATCGGAATGGCAATAGTAGCCTTGCAAGCAGTTATTTTTAATTACATTGCCCTACAACACAACCTCTACAATGAAAAAAATTACCTTCCTGCTCTTTTTTACTGCCTCTTTGCCTTGACGAGCTTTGAAACAGCTACTCTCTCTCCCCAACTGCTAAGCGTTACTTTGCTTCTGCTTCTGCTGAATTCTTTGCTCCACCTGCGCGACCAAGTTACTAACGAAAATTTATTTGTTATTGGTGCTTATACAGCAACAGCTGCTTTGTTTTATTATCCAGCAATTATTTTCATCCTTTTTGTGTTTGTTTCACTGCCGTTAATACGCAGCTTCTCCTACAGAGAATTTGTCATAATAGTATTGGGAATGCTATTCGTCCCTTTGCTACCTCTAACTTACTACTATTACGTTGATGCCTTAGAAGATTTTGTTTACAACTTCTGGCTATCGCTTTTTCTGCCAGAGCGCTTTGTACTCAGTGGCAATTTGGTATTGCTGTTGATGGCATTGCCAGCTACTTCATTCTTTTCAGCAGTAGTTAAAACTTATGCTAGTAGCGGCGCTTTTGTCAATTTTCAACAGCTTACGCATCGCCTTATGCTCTTATGGGTATTATTAGTGGCAATTGCTGCTGGTTTATTCTCACAAGGTTTTTCAGGATACAGTTTCATGCTCCTTGCTGTGCCTTATTCATTTTTCCTTGCTCATTACTTTTTGCTGTTGAGAAAACATTGGACTACTGACTTGCTTGCTATTTTGCTTGTAATTAGCTTGCCTGCAGTAAGCTGGCTAACGCTTGCCAAACAATCCGCCTTTCCTCCCTCTTTGCAATACAGTTACTTGCTACCTTCCCAACCGTTGCCCTTGCCTCGACCCGCAGAGAGAATTCTTGTGCTAAGTGATCAGTGGCAGTACTACTACGGTAGAAAATTAGCAACGCCTTACTTAAACCTACTGCTTGCTGCTCGGCATTTGCAACAACTTGACCAGTATACTACTACGCAAGCCGTGTACGTGAATATTATCAAAGACATGCCTGAGCTAATCATCTGTCCTTCTCCTGAAAGAGATGCTATTCAACTTTTTGAAAAATTGCAAATTCTTCGCCAGTGGTACGCTCCCGACAAACAATATCCGATGTTATTCTATAAAAAAGACATACAATAAGAACGAGTTTTTTTATATTAGCAAAAAACGCCTTAGTGATGATCAACGCGCCTCCTATTCACCGATCGGAAGAAGAAAACCTACAACTTTTCAACCGTGAGTTTGTGCCGCATATCGATGCAATGTACAATTTTGCTTATAAACTTACTCTTGATGAAGATGCCGCCAAAGACTTAGTACAAGATACTTACCTAAAAGCCTTCCGTTTTATCAATTCCTTCACCGAAGGAACTAATGCCAAGGCATGGTTGTTTAAGATAATGAAGAACACGTTCATTAACGAGTTTCGGAAAAAATCTAAAGAGCCGCCTAAAATAGACTATCACGAAATAGAAAGCACCTATAATTCCGATGAAGTAGATGAAGATATTACCATAGATTTGCGTTCTGAGGCAGTGCAAGATTTAATTGGGGATGAGGTAACTAACGCGATTAACTCCTTGGCGGTAGATTTCCGAACTGTAATTATTTTATGTGATTTGGAAGGATTTACTTACGAAGAGATGTCTAAAATACTAGACATTCCCATTGGTACAGTGCGTTCGCGATTGCACCGAGCACGTACCTTATTAAAACAAAAGCTAAGCGACTATGCCCGCAAAATGGGCTATGTAAATAATTCGTAAACCTAACTTTCAGCGCCTATGAGCAGCCAAGATTCTAATAAGGTTCTCTTTAAGGAAATTCTTCCATTAGTTCTAGACGGAGAGGCAGATGAAAACCAGAAAGCATTTTTTCAATCCCAAATCAATAGCTGCCCTAACTGTCGGTTGCTGTATGAGCAAGAAAACGCCATAAAAGAGTTTATCAAAAAGCGCTTTGTACGCCAGCAGCCTCCACAAGATCTCCTCCTTGCTATTCAGCAACAAATACAAAGCTATTTTTCCGTTTCTAAAACTTAAATGCCCATTTATGACGGTTAGCAAGTTGATCATTTTTTCTGCTCCTTCTGGGGCAGGAAAAACTACTATTGTACGGCATCTGCTTGCAAAATACCCTGAAAAACTAGCATTTTCTGTTTCGGCTACCACCCGACCTAAAAGACCCCACGAAATCGACGGAAAAGACTACTATTTCATTAGCTTAGAAGAATTTCAACGCCGCGCTGCCGCCGGCGAATTTCTGGAATATGAACAGGTTTACAAAGGAGTTTTTTACGGCACTCTTAAAAGCGAAGTAGAAACGCTTCGGCAAAATGGCAAACACGTGATTTTTGACGTGGACGTAGTAGGAGGACTTAACATTAAACGACACTATAGAGATCTTGCCCTTGCCATTTTTGTCAAAGCTCCCTCCCTCGAAGAACTAGAAAAACGACTCCTTCAAAGAAACACCGAGTCAGAAGAAAAACGCCGTGAAAGGCTAGAAAAAGCTCGCCGCGAAATGCAATATGCCGATAAGTTTGACTTTATCCTAGTCAACGACTCCTTACCAACCGCACTCAAAGAAGCAGAAGAGTTGTTTGAGTATTTTATAAGCAAGTGCCAAACTATGGTTTTAAAGTGAGCTCGATTGTTATTCTGGCTATAGAATCTTCCTGTGACGAGACTGCTGCCGCTGTTTTGAAAGATGGCAAATTGCTGAGCAACGTGATAGCCAACCAACAAGTGCATGTGCAATACGGCGGTGTAGTGCCTGAACTCGCCTCGCGTGCTCATCAGCAACATATTGTGCCTGTAGTTGCCACTGCCCTTGAACGTGCTGGCACCAGGATAGACCAAATTAATGCCATAGCCTTTACGCGCGGTCCAGGCTTGCTAGGCTCGTTGCTAGTAGGAGTCTCTTTTGCCAAAGGATTAGCGCTAGCCCGAAAAATTCCCCTTATAGAAGTGCATCATATGCAAGCTCATGTGCTGGCGCACTTTATTGAAGACCCTAAACCTCCTTTTCCTTTTCTCTGCCTGACTGTCAGCGGCGGACATACCCAAATTGTCTATGTAGAAGACTATTTAAAAATGCGCATCATTGGTCAAACGCAGGACGATGCCGTAGGAGAAGCCTTCGACAAAGCTGCGAAAATGTTAGGCTTGCCCTATCCAGGAGGACCCTTAATTGACAAGTATGCTCAAGAAGGCAATCCCTATCGATTTGCATTTCCTGAAGTAGCCATCCCAGGATTGAATTACTCGTTTAGTGGCATCAAAACCGCTTTTTTGTACTTCTTGCAAGAACAACAGCAGCAAAACCCCAACTTCATTGCTGAAAACTTAGCTGATTTGTGCGCCTCTATTCAATATACTTTAGTGGATATTCTGCTAAAAAAGCTGCGCAAAGCTGCTCGCCAAATGAAAATTAGCCATATTGCTATAGCAGGAGGCGTAGCAGCTAATAGTCAGTTGCGCAAACAATTAAGCCAACTAGGAGAGCAAGAAGGCTGGCAAGTATATATTCCAAAATTTGAATACTGCACCGACAACGCTGCTATGATTGCCATCACAGCTTACTACAAATATTTGGCTGGTGAATTCTCCTCTCCACAAGTAACTCCACTTGCAAGGATGGAATTCTAGAAACCCATGCACTGCATTGGTGAATTTCCATTGCTCAAAATCCTGCTTGGCTGCTACTTTTGCACTTTACCGTTACAGTATGCTCCAAAACGATTTGCTACTGCAAGCTGCTCGCGGCGAACAAGTAAAGCGTCCCCCTGTTTGGCTAATGCGACAAGCAGGACGCATCCTGCCCGAATATCGCGCCATTAGAGACAGGCTTAAAGATTTTAAAGAGTTAGTTACTACACCGCACCTAGCAGCGGAAGTTACTTTACAGCCAGTAGAACTGTTAGGCGTAGATGCAGCTATTATTTTTTCCGATATCCTAGTGATCCCTGAAGCAATGGGCTTGCCTTATGAAATGGTTGAAAAACGAGGTCCTTGGTTGGCTACTCCTATTCGCTCAGAGCAAGATTTGCAAAAAATTCATTTGGCAAATGTTGATTCAGACTTGGCATATGTAGCTGAAGCTATTCGGCTTGCAAAACGCGAATTGCGGCAGCGAGTGCCCTTAATCGGTTTTGCTGGAGCCCCCTTTACCATATTTGCTTACATGACCGAAGGCAGTGGCTCTAAAACTTTCTCCAAAGCCAAACAAGTCCTCTACCAGCAACCAGCTCTTGCTCACCAATTGTTACAAATGATCACCGCTAGCACAATTGCTTATTTGAAAATGCAAATTGCAGCGGGGGTTGATATAGTACAAATCTTCGACTCTTGGGCAGGCATTCTTTCACCAACGCAATACCGCGTTTTTTCCTTGCCTTACCTTGCTCAAATCTGCGATGCCATTACCGAAGTCCCCTTGATATTATTTGCCAAAGGTGCTTTTTTTGCTCTTGAGGATTTTGCACAACTGCCTTGTCAAGTCATTGGCTTAGACTGGACCATAGACCCACAAACAGCGCGGCGACAAACCCACTACGCCAAAACATTGCAAGGCAATCTAGACCCTTGTGCCCTCTACGCCGATTTTGATACCATCCGAAAAGAAACGCGCCAAATGATAGCAGCATTCGGTCCCCAGCGATATATTGCTAATCTAGGTCATGGAGTCTATCCCGATACTCCTCCTGACCATGTGCGATGTTTTATCGATACGGTAAAAAATTGGGCTTAATCTTGCCTTCCCACAAGACAACTTTATACAGCTGAACTGATTCTGTAGCCTGGTGCTTTGACTTTTTTATGGCATGCCCAACACTGGAAAGCCATCTCCCGCTTTTATAGTAGGCGAAGCACTTACAGGTAGCTTTGCGTTGGAGTTTACCGCTCCAAAAAGCACTTTTGCTGCTGCCGTTTGCACTTCGGAATTATTTTCATAGGCGCACACTAAATATGGTGCATCGCTAAAAAATTTTAAACTGTATGGATTGCCAAATACAACGGGTATCACTTTAGTGAATTGAGACAGCTTTGTTATAAAATCCAAACTTGCCTGCGAAATGCCGTAGTTGTCTTTTACCTCCTTAGTGGTGCTCAACTCCATTAGCCCTACAATTACTATTTTCTTGTTTCTTAGCTTGGGCAACAACCCTTCGTAATCCCTCTTATTTGCTGATTTACTTACTTGAAAATGCTCAAAAGGCGCATATTTCTCCAAAGTAAGTTGGAAGGAGTTACCTGCCTTTTCTCCAATGACCACAGAGGCAAAAGAGAGTTGCCGCTCTTTTTTAAAAGGAATTAGATTATTCTTATTGCGCACAACAGTGATGGCTTGCTCGTAGAGTTGGAGGCAGAGTGCTTTAGCTTGTGAGGAATTGAGGTCTTGATAAAGGTTTTCAAGGGGAATAGGGCGATAGTGGCTTAATCCTGCAAAATATTTTGCCATTAGAATTCTTTTTACTCGCTCCTCTATTTGCTCCATTGCAATTTCTCCTTTGGAAATTGCTTCTTTTATTTTAGTTACCGCCAAGGGTACATCCATAGGAAACAGCAAGCAATCGTTGCCAGCCTTGAGAGCCAACCAATCTGCCTCTCCAGCAGGATAGTTAGCAGCTACGCCCTTCATGTTTAGGGCATCAGTAAAAATAAGCCCTGTGAATCCCATTTGGCGGCGCAGTAAATTTGAGACAATAGTACTGGAAAGAGTAGCAGGTTTTTTAGGATCTGGGTCGTATTCGGGCAAGTTAAGATGGGCTACCATGAGGCTCATCACACCGTTTTGAATTAATTTGCTAAAGGGATATAGCTCGATTTCCTCTATCCGCTGGCGAGTGTGCTTGATCACTGGCAAGGCATAATGAGAGTCGGTGTCTGTATCGCCATGACCAGGAAAATGCTTAGCCGTAGCAATAATGCCATGCTGTTGCAAACCTTGCATGTAGGCAAGAGCTTTTTCTGTTACTAATTCTTTGTTTTCTCCAAAAGAGCGAAGCCCAATGACAGGATTGGCAGGGTTTACATTTACATCAGCCACAGGAGCAAAATTGACATGGATGCCAAGCCTTTTACACTGGCGAGCTATTTCTGCCCCCATTTGATAAATTAGTTGATTATTCCCGATGGCGCCTAAGGTCATTGCTCTGGGAAAACTGATAGTGCTATCCAAGCGCATGCCTAACCCCCATTCCGCATCGATAGAAATGAGCAAAGGAATTTTAGCAAGGCGCTGATAGCGATTAGTCAAAATGGCTTGCCTAGCAGGTCCACCCTGAAAAAAGATAAGCCCACCGATGTGATAGTCGGTAATGAGCCGCTCTATTTCTTTGTAATGAGCCTCATCGCGATTTGAATAGGCTGCTACCATCAATAACTGACCAATTTTCTGGTCGTCGGTCATAGTTTGGAGCAGGCTGTCCACCCATCTTTGCTGATGGGAGACGTGATTTTCGGGCTTGCATAATGTCCGTTCAGTTATAGTGGTGATAGAAATACATAGCCACAAGAACAAAATGCCAAATAATAGCCATTTCATTGCAAAGCCAGAGCTAAGTTAGTTGACCGATACTACTGCCTTGAAAAGGCAGTTACTGCGCCAATTAAAAATTTTTTCAGTTAGAAAGCAGCACTAAGGTGCAAAATTTTTATACAGGGGGGGCATTTCAGAAAACCGAAAATTAACGTAGGTTTGGTAGTAGTTAATCAGCTTAACTATGATGAAACACTGTTGCCTTTATAGCACTGCCTCGCCCAAGCGATGGTATTTAGTGCTAAGCTATTTGCTTGCAATCAGCCTACCTGCCCTTGCACAAGTGCAAAACTACAAGATTACTGGTCGCGTAACTGATGTTGGAACAGGAGAACCACTGATAGGTGCAAATGTCCAGTTAAGAGGTACTTCTACAGGTACTATTACTGACGCAGAAGGAAAATTTAATTTGAGCGTAGACGTTGCTTCAGGAGAGTACACTTTAGTCATTAGCTTTGTAGGATATGCTCGCCGTGAGCAGAAAATTTCACTGGGTAGCTCTACTACTATCAACCTTGATGTTTCTCTGCGAGAAGATTTTATTGGACTGGAAGAGGTAGTAGTAACGGGAACTTCTATTGCCACTAGTAAAAAACAGTTAGGCAACTCTATTCATACTATTTCGGCAAAACAAATGCAGCAAGTTGGAACCCCTAGCCTTTCAGCGGCTTTGCAGGGAAAAATTGCTGGCGCTCAAATCATGCAAAACTCAGGGGATCCTGCAGGAGGGGTTTCTATCCGTTTGCGCGGGGCAAGTTCTATTAATTCTTCCTCCGAACCACTTTACATTATCGATGGCGTTATCGTCAATAATAATACCAATAACGTAAGCAATTTAGCAGTCAATATTAGCGGCAATAGCGACTTCCAACCTGGTCAAAACCGCCTGATCGACATTAATCCTAACGACATTGAGCGAATTGAAGTGCTTAACGGAGCTGCTGCAGCCGCTATTTACGGCTCGCGAGCTAATAACGGAGTTATTCAAATTTTCACCAAGCGCGGCAGTGCTGGCAAGCCTAAGATTACTTTTTCCACTTCTTTGATGATTAGCCAACTGCGCAAAGAATTTCCTCTTAACACGCATCCAGAGCGCTTTGGTCCTCCAGTAACTCGCACAGGGTTCGGCAATGATCAGCGGCTTACCATGTTGCTACTTTTCAATCGACTATTTACCGACAAAGTCCCTGTAACTCGCTACAATTACTGGAAAGACATTTTTCAAACAGCATTGGGCACGGATAATTACGTTTCAGTATCTGGGGGCAAGGAAGAAACAAAGTACTTTTTCTCCGTTACTTACTTTAAAAATCAAGGCATTGTGCGCAACACAGATTTTGAGCGCTTCACAGGAAGGCTGCGCATCGATCAAAAACTAACCGATTGGGCAAAATTTTCCGCAGGTTTGAACTATGCTCGCAGCTTTGCCAATGAAAAACCAGACCCCAATACCTTTAATAGCCCCGTAAATTCCGTGTTTATTACAGATAACGTTTATAACCTTCGCGAAAGAGATGCCAACGGCAATTTATTGCCTGTAGAACCCATTCGCATTAATCCCTTGAGCGTGATTGAAGACCTCAAGCAAACCAACCAAACCAACCGCACCATCGGAGACTTTCAACTCAATTTAGCTCCATTGAAAGGCGTGGGGATCGATTACATTTTCGGCATCGATACTTATACTCAGCTGGGACAAAACTACTTTCCACGCATTGCTTATCCTGGCGTTACTGCAGGTTTGTTTCCCGATGGCTATGCCGCCAATGCCACTGCCCAAGTGCTTCAACTAAACAATGACTTGAATATTAGCTATCAGGCAGATATTAGCAACAAACTCAAGTCCACTACTCAGTTGGGAGCTACCTGGCAATACGACCAAAGCAATTTCTCACAAGCTCAAGGGCGCGATCTAGTGCCTTTTGTAGAAACTGTAAGCGGGGCAACTAATTTGTTTACTCCAACTACCGAAGTGCGCACGCAGCGAAGCATTCAAGGCTATTTTCTGCAACAAACCTTTAATTATAATGAGTTTCTGTTTATTACTGCTGCAGGGCGCGTGGATGCTTCTTCTGTATTTGGACCTAATAGCCGTTGGCAGTTTTTTCCAAAGGCTTCTGCCAATTTAGTTGTTTCGGAAATGGATTTTTGGAAAAATGCTGCCTTTGCTCAAAAATTAAGCACCTTTAAGCTACGCACTGCCTATGGTGAGTCGGGAAATTTAACGGGCATCGGACCTTATGACCGCTTCAGCAACATGATTCCCGTACAACTGGTAGGACGGCAATCCCTTGTCCGCAGCAATGTGTTAGGAAACCCAGATGTAAAACCAGAACGCCAAGCCGAACTTGAAATTGGAACTGATCTTTACTTTATAGATAATCGTTTTGGGATAGAGTTTACTTGGTACAACAAAGAAGTGCGCGATCTGCTACTGGAGCGCACTATTGCCCCTTCAGAAGGAGGAGCCTCCATCAATGCTAACATCGGTAGCATGACTAACAAAGGCATAGAACTTGCCCTGCGTGCTAATATCCTTCGCAACAAAGACTGGAGCTGGAATGCTACGTTTATCTACAACCGCAACCGCAATCGGGTAAACATTCCACAAGAGGTGATTCGCTTTTCAACAGATCCCAATCGCATGAGCAGTGCTGTCAATGGCTATCCGTTAGGTGTATTTTATGGAACAGCATATGCACGCAATCCAGATGGTTCATTGCTGCTAACTAATCGCCCGCAAACCATTGGAGGGGTTACTCTACCCGCTGGACTTCCTCAACCTGAACGCACAGGACGCAATGCAGAAGGTCAGCCCACTGGTCCATTAGTCAACCGCGTTTTAGGCGATCCTAATCCGCGCTATATCGCTTCCCTCTCCAGCGAAGTTACATGGCGAAATTTCAACTTCCGCGTATTGTTCGATGCAGTACAAGGTTTTCAAGTTAATTGCCTTAACTGGACTACCGCCAATAATGTAGGTATCGGTCCCTTAGCAGAGAAAGAATTGCGTGGGGAGTTGCCTCGTGGTTGGGTAAGCATCGTAGGAGGTTTTGGCGGAGAACGGATCCGAGAAGAGATGATAAAGGACGGCTCATTTGTAAAACTGCGCGAAATTGCTCTTTCCTACGCACTTGCTCCCAAAGCACTAGGCATGAATAACCTCACTGTTGGCATTTCAGGACGTAATTTGATTTCATGGGACAACTATCCTGGATTTGACCCTGAAGTAAATGCTGGAGGACAAAGCAACCGGATTCGCGGAGATGATTTTGGCACCGTGCCGATTCCTCGCACTTTCCAATTTACTCTTTCTGCTCAATTTTAATTACTCACCCAAAACTGGACTGGTCTTATGAACAACTTCTTACATATTCCCAAGACTTTCTTCTGCAGCTTGCTTGTCATTTCAGTGCTCATCCCTTCCTGCAAGCTGGACTATGCAAACCCGAATGCGGCCACCGAAGATGCAGTATTAAACAGCACTTCGGGCTTACTAGCTTTTTCTAATGGATTGCGCCGCCGCTATACTATCGGTGGAGCTAGTCCTCTTTATACTGTAATTACTACCTCTGGCTTGGCTACCAATGAATTGCGCGTAGTCAATGCAGGTAATGCCGATATTGCTGCTCTTGCTAATGGCCGCGATAACGTCAATGGGCTTAATCCAGTTATTATTAACATGTGGCAAAATCTCAACCTTCTCAATGCCGACTGCGACCGCATCATTGCTAACATACGCAACATTCCAGATAGAGCTACCGCTGCTGCTGTACAAGCTCATGCTCACCTTTACAAGGCACTCGCACTAGGTTGGATGGCTACTTTCTGGGAACAAGCACCTATTACTACAGGCAAAAATGCTACTTTTAGCAACCGAAATGCGGTACTGGAAGCAGCAGTAAAGTTGTGCGAAGAGGGAGTGGCTTTGCTGGGGAATAACCCTATTCCAGCCGCTTTTACTAACGTAGTAGGAAATGATATTGACTTGCCCAACGCCCTCAACGCTTTAGCTGCTCGCTATAATTTGATGCTCGGCAGATTACAACAGGCTTTTGATGCTGCAGGACGCGTTTCTCTTACTTCTCGCTCTCGGTTTGTATTTGACAACGTTTCTCAAAATCCCATTTTTCGCACTTCTTTTGTAACTAACAACGTACATGAAGCCCAAACTAATTTGGGACTTCCTGTAGCACTTGCTCCTGAGCCTAACGATCAGCGGGTGCCGTTTTACATTACTTCAGCCGTTCCACCACGCGGACGCGGCTTTTTCTTAGCTGACGATACACCTATTCCACTTTATTTGCCAGGGGAAATGATTTTAATTCGGGCGGAAGTCCTTGCTCGGCAAAATCGATTACAAGAAGCGGTAACAGAGCTCAATCGAGTGCGCACAAAGACGCCTTCGCAGGATGTCTTTGGCGTAGGAGCTGGCTTACCACCTTACAGTGGTCCTATGACTCAAGCAGATATTTTAACCGAAATTTATCGCAATCGCTGCATTGAACTTTATCTAACTGGTCTGCGGCTAGAAGATAATCGGCGGTTTGGGCGCCCTGGACCTAATGCCCCTAATGCGGAGCGAAATCGCAATTTTTATCCCTATCCTTTCACTGAACGAGATAATAACCCTAACACGCCTCCAGATCCTGCCAACTAACGGCATACAAAAGCCCCACTCTCTCGATTAAGGCAATACTAAAACCCGCCAGAGTTCTGAGATACAGCTAATTACAGAGCTCTGGCGATTTTTTATTTAAAAGTCAGGCAAGAGATAGCAGGAGCAATTTTACTGCAGTTTATAGCTGTAAAGTGTGTTTCAGTCAAAAAATAACCAACGGACCCCTATCTCCAGTGAACGAGGCTGTGCATAGTAGCGGGGCGTGTTGAAATATGCTTTACCTGCAATGTCTTGCAACAGGTTAGTTACTTTTACAAAAAGTAGTGCTCGACTAATTTTAAAATTAAAAAAGGCGTCAAGCACGGGGAAACCGTCTGTTAGATAGCGATCATTGAGAATGAATTGGCTTGTAGCGGGCATGTAAGCATTGGCGTAAAAAGCGGACTTCCAGTGAAAATCCAATCCTATTTGACCATCTAGCTCGTCATTAAAAAACTTTTTCTGCAAAAACAGCTGCGAATTAATAAGCAGTAAAGGGACTCGAAAAACATCGGCACCAATATTTTGGCTATAGCGCAACTGGGTGTGCCAATGCCAGTACTGCCATTGGGCTTTTAGATTACAACCCGCATGCAGCAATTGAACCAATTGGGTACTTTGTCGTGCAATGCCCGCTGTATCGTAATAAACCATGCTTTGGATCTTATCAATGCCAGCAAAGTAGGAAAGGGATAGATACTTTTTCAAAGAGGGAATGGGGAAGAAGGCGGTTTCTATAGTCAATCGGTCAGCAAGGGTGCGTTCAAATTGGGTGTTGTTCCAGTAGAAGAAACTCCCGAATACATGCTTTTGCGTAAGATCAGGGCTGAATGCAGTGCGCGACAAAGTGCTTTTGAACCATTTGTTATGGTAAATAATCTTTAGGCGATAGTCTTTCAAAGGCAGCTGGACTTCAGCATCGGTTTGTATTTGGTGGTGTTTGAATAAAGGAACGAAAGAAGTTAGTCCAGCAAACCACTCAGGAGCAATAGAAAGACGGCGGAGGGAGTCGCCCAGTGTACTAACATCTGTATAAGCAGCGCGAAAACCATAAACTCGGCTGCGCAAGTAGGTCCAGTACTGCCATTGATTCCATTGCCCTTTGATGCCTGCGCGATTATCTATTTGCTCATAATCAGTAACATAACTAAGTTGCTGACCGCGAAACCTGCTTAAATCAATAGCTAATTTTCGATAAAAAGTTTCTAAGTTGGCTCTTGGATTTTCATCGATGTATTCATTGCCTTGCTGGAGCCACTCAAGTTGGTGAAATACTTGTACCTGCTTGCGACCTAAGGAATCTAAGCGGTATTCTTGGTAAAGGTGAAAGGTGCGTACTTTTTCCCTATTAAGTGCATTTTGCAAAGTATAAGCTAACTGTTGCGGGTTGATCCTTGCAAGAGCTTGTGAGGTAGGAGGAACGAGTTGGTCAGTAGAGTACCCGCCATTTTCTTGCACGGTATGAGCAGAATAAATGAAATGGGCAAGGAGTTTGTAGCGCAGATTAGGCAAAAAATACCGCACCATTGCTCCGTAATTTTCTCCTGTTAGCATAGGGTCGTTGCGGCGAGATACCCTGCCCAGGATGCTATTAGCTTCTTGTCGCTGAAAGAACAAAGCAGCGCTTAAGTCGGGGGTAATGCTGCGAGCATGAGTAACTCTAAGGCGCGTGCGTCCTTTACCCCCTTGAATATGATCAATGTCAGTAACAGGCGAGTAGCTATCGTAATAGCGAACTTCATCGCGCTGGAGGCGATAAGCGCTAAAAGAGTAATGACCCAACCTCGTACCAATCTGCTCAGGCTCGCGGAAAAAAATAGGTTGCGCTGCTGTGCCGAATACGCCCAAATCTTGCCACGTATTACCATGGCGCTGCACCAGATTATACCGATGTCTATCGGTATAAACAGTGTCCATGTAAAGAGTATCGGTTCGGTTGTAATAAAGCGTATGCCAATGGTAGTAGCGCGTTGTATGAGGACCGTACTGAATGGAGTCTTTTTTAGAAGAAGCCCGACTACTGGTAGGATCCTGCCCTTGAGCGGTAGAAACGATAAATAGAGAGAGAGATGCGACTATTTTGCCTACAATGAGGCATTTCAAGCAACAGCTTATTGCCTGCCAGATTGCGAAATATTCCCTCATTCCTTGCAAAGCTATGCAAAAAACTATGCAAGTGGTAAGCGATTAAGCCATTTTATGCGTTATGTATATGCAAGTGAAATTTACCCCTTAGTTAGATGCGGAATCTAGGATTTCGGCTGTCTCTGTTTTTTCTAATAGCCGATTTGGCATTATTTACCATGATAGTTCTTCCTGAAAGGGGATACCAAGAGACTTCTATTTCAGTGGTTACTCCCAATTTCAGTAGCGAAGGCGAAATTTTGCCTACCGCTCCTGCTCCGTTTTCTAAACCACGCCAACGCATGGCAATAGACACAGTGCAATTAAGAGATTGAGCGACTTAAATAGCCTTACTAAACTGTGCTTTTCTGGCATGGCGATATAGGTAAGCATCAAAAGCAGCACATACATGGCGAATGAGCAGTTTTCCTTTGGGCAATACTTTTACTTGTTCCCCTTCTAGTAATACGAGTTCGTCAGCAGCAAGGCGTTTTAGTTGAGCCCATACATGTGCTGCAAAATCTGGCTCAAAATCCTGATAGTGAAACCTTGCTGTATCTCTGCACATGAGTTGTAGAATTATTTGGCGAAGTTGCAAATCTTCTTGTGTGAGTAAATGCCCGCTAACAAGGGGTAACTCCCCCTGAGCAATAGCATATTCATAACCCTCTACGGTTTTATCGTTTTGAGCAAATGCGTTCCAAGCATCACTGATAGAAGACATGCCCAGACCAATAATTAACTTATGGTTTGTGGTAGTATATCCCATAAAATTGCGGTGCAATTGCCCTTTGCGATAAGCTTGGAAAAGTTTGTCAGAAGGAAGGGCAAAATGATCCATTCCTATGGGAATGTAACCTAAGTTTGTAAGCAATTGATAACCCAAGCTATAGAGGCTAATTTTTTCTTGTGCCTTAGGGACGTCTTCGTCAGTATAGCGGCGCTGGGCTTTGCTCTTCCACGGCACGTGCGCGTAGGAGTAAAATGCAATGCGGTCGGGTTTAAGTAAGGCTATCTGGTTGATAGTCAGTTCTATGCTTTGAAGCCTTTGCCAAGGCAGCCCATACACTAAATCTATGTTTACACTTTCGTAACCAAGCTGCCGCGCCCAGGAAACTACCTGCTCAGTTTGCTGAAAACTTTGCAAACGATTAATAACGTATTGCACCTTGGGGTCAAAATCCTGTACGCCTAGACTGATGCGGTTAAAGCCGACGCTGCGCAAAGCATATAAGTGTTCATAAGTAGTGTAATTAGGGTGAACTTCTACGCTAAACTCGTGTTCGGGTGCTTTCTGTGCCTGTTGCAAGATGCTTTCAATCAAGAAGCGCAAGTTTTTAGGCGAAAAGAAAGTAGGCGTGCCTCCTCCTAAGTGAATTTCTTTTATGATGGGCTGGCTGCCAAAGAGTTGTAAATACATCTCCCACTCTTTCAACACACTGTGCAAATAAGGCTCTTCCACAGCGTGATTTTTGGTAATGCGTTTATTACAAGCACAATAGGTACAAAGTTCCTCGCAAAAAGGCAGGTGTATGTAAAGGCAAATTATTTTTTCTTCTGCTTCAAAACGCTGTTGTACTAGCTGTTTCCACGCCCAAGGTGAAAAAGTAGCATTATTCCAATAGGGGACGGTCGGATAGCTAGTGTAGCGCGGCAAAGGCACATCATAGTGATGCAATAAATCTTGAAGTTCAGCAATATTCATTGCAGTTTGATTGTCGAGTTAATACAAATTTACAACTCCAATCACTTCAACTACTATTTGATAGCTTGCAAATAAGCACATCACTTTTGATGTTGCAGGCATCAAACGCAGCTTTCTCCTGAGTAATGATTAATTATACAAGTTCATAGTTTGCACAATGCCAACGGTACAAAAGGATAAAATAATTTCTTGTGCTTTTTGCAAAAGAGATGGCATCTCGTTGAGCTGTTCTGGGGTAAACTTGCTCAATACGTATTCTACTTGCCTTCCTTTGGGATAGTCATTACCGATGCCGAAGCGCAAGCGGGGATATTGCTGTGTGCCTAATTTAGCTTCAATGTCTTTGAGTCCATTATGACCAGCGCTACTACCCCCAGCGCGCAACCTCATTTTGCCGAAAGGCAAGTGAACGTCATCTACTACCACTAAAAGATTTTCCAACGGTATTTCTTGCTGTTTGAGCCAGTAATTTACGGCTTTGCCGCTCAAGTTCATGTAAGTAGTGGGCTTGATTAGCCAGAGGATGCAGCCCTTGTACCGAACTTCACTTGTGTATGCCAACTTATTAAGAGAAAAAGTAGCTTGGAAACTTTGTGCGAGGGCTTCAAGGATCATAAATCCGATATTGTGTCGGGTTTGGTGATACTGTTCCCCTATGTTGCCTAGCCCTACTATGAGGTATTTCATGAATTTCAATTTTTGCGCACTGGGCGTCCGTCGGGCAATACTTCCACCAGCCCGGTCATAGTTAGTAGTACGTTGCCTCCAGGTACATTGGCGTACACGGTAGTAATTTTATTTTGCTGCCCTTCCCTGCCCTGACTGTCGAATTCTAAAGTAATTTCGCCCTGTCCGCCTGGTGGAACGGGATCCTTGGTATAGCTAGCTGCCGTACAGCCACATTGAGGTTGCACGTGAGAAATTACTAAAGGCACCTTACCTACGTTAGTAAACTTATAAGTATAGCGCACTTTTTTGCCTTGTTGTATTTTGCCGAAATTGTATTCTTGGGTTTCAAATTTAAATTGAGCGTAATTTTCTTCTGCTACCTTAGGTGCTGTAGTGCTATCTGTCTTGATGGTATCCAAAGAGGCGTTTACTGCAGCAGGCTGCTCTACAGCTGATTGTTTCTGCTCTTGGTTTGCACAAGCACTTACTAGTGCTACAAGGCATATCCTAAGTAGTTGTTTCATAGCAGTGTAATGGCTATTGTAGTTTGAGGTCTCGCACTAATTTTGCAATGCTACAAAGTTACTTTTCCCTTTGTTGCTATACAATCTGTTTTTATTGCTTTATCGAATAGGCTTGCGCATCGCTGCTTTATTTAATGCTAAAGCGGCTGCTTTTCTTGCAGGGCGCCGAGAACAAGCCCCACGCTGGGAAAACCTTTTCGCGCATGAGGATTCTCCTATTGCTTGGTTTCACTGCGCTTCGGTAGGAGAGTTTGAACAAGGTAGAACTCTAATAGAACAATTTCGCCAACGCTATCCTAAATACAAAGTCCTGCTAACGTTTTTCTCCCCTAGTGGCTATCAGTTGCACCAGCGCTACGAACATGCCAACTGGGTACTTTATCTTCCTTTAGATTCCCCTAAGCAAGCACAGAGAATTGTTGCTCTCGTCAAACCTGCCATTGTTTTTTTTGTCAGATACGAGTTTTGGTATTATTATCTTAGGGAACTCCACCGACGAAATATACCCGTGATATTATTTTCGGCTGTTTTTCGTCGTCAGCAGTTATTTTTTAAGCCTTATGGAGGTTTCTACAGGCAAATGCTGCATTATTTTCGCGAGATACATGTACAAAATGAATCTTCGCGACATCTTTTAGCTGGCATCGGCGTGCGCCAGGTACATGTTTCAGGGGATACGCGCATAGATAGAGTAGCATATATTGCAGAAACTGCCGCCCCTGTGAGCATCGCCGCTCATTTTGCTTATGGAAACAATACCATTGTTATTGGAAGCCTTTGGTCAGAGGACTGGCACATTATTCAGCAGGACGTAAAACAACTATTAGGATGGTGCAAGTTTATTATTGCGCCTCATGAAATTAGCGAGAAACTGCTTCAAAGAATTGAGCAAGATTGTAAATTGTTCAAAACGCTTCGTTATTCTCAGGTAACAAGTCATCTTGATGAGAATTTGTATGGTGCCCGATGCTTACTGATTGACAATATTGGCATGCTAAATCGTTTGTACATTTACGGCAACTTGGCTTACGTAGGAGGGGCTTTCGGCAATGGATTGCACAACATTTTAGAGCCTGCTGCTTTCGGAGTTCCTGTAGTGTTTGGCAATCGGAATTACAGTCAATTTCCAGAAGCGGTGGAATTATTAGCAAAAGGAGGGGCTTTCATCATAGCTCGCCCAGGTGAATTTACCCAGATTGTCAAACAACTATTGACCCATAAACAAGCATGGCAACACGCCTCCGAGGCATGTTCTGCTTACATACAACGCAATAAAGGAGCTACTAAAAAGATACTGACAAGCATTAGCAAATATCTAGACTTCAAGCAGCATTGAAGTGGCTACTGCAAATAAGTTTGCTATTCCTTCTAGTGCTGATAGTAGCGCTGGGTATATACGCTATTATTCGTCCAGAATACTTCCGATGCTTGAACGTCGACAGTCAAAAGATGAAGCAAATTGCGCCAAGAATATATGTAACTCCTCAAATGCCCACAGTTTTGCAAGACTGCTTACTTACTTGTCTAACAACTGCTCAGAAGCGCGTTGAGCAGTTTTTTGGTACCCAACAAGCCAAGCCTGTTATCATCGCTGGACACAACATAGAAACCATCCGCTACTTTGGCGCACCCAATGCCCGCACAGGATTGACGCACTTAGCTATTACAGGAGCATACATTGTTTTAGAGCCTGAAGGAATTAACTCCGATGTACTTGCCCACGAACTTTGCCACGCTGAGCTACTTGAGCGCATCGGATGGTGTAGCCGCACTTTTCAACTCCCTGCCTGGTTTGATGAAGGGCTTGCCATGTTAGTAGACTACCGTTTTCCTCATGCAGAAGAAGAATGGCACATTTTAACACATAACGGCACATACGCCCCTGACCTACAATCTCTCTCCACTAATAGAGAGTTTTTTAGTAATCCACATCACACCTATCTAAATTACCTTACGGCACGCCATGAAGTAAAACAATGGTATCAAGAACGTGGGCAAGCTGGCTTATTAGCTTTCTGCCGCTGTATGGCTGCTGGTAACTCATTCAAGTATTGCTACTGCCAAAAGTAAAAAGCTAGCGCAAAGGGGCATTTTTCTTGTGAGTAAATAAAACATATTGCAATCTTTTCCAATTTTGCTCGACTTTTTATCAGTAGCTAACAATGAAATCTAAAGCCTTTGCGGCATTAAAGTACTCGCTCACTTTTGCTATTGCTGTTGGATTGTTTTGGTGGTTATATCGCAATCAGGATTTTAATCAGTTATGGCGCAATATTTCGCAGGCTCGTTGGGAGTGGATAGCTGCTTCCATTGGAATCTCCATGCTTTCTCATTGGAGCCGTGGCATTCGTTGGGCAATAATGTTGCGTCCTTTGGGATATAAAGCAGGTACAATGCCTTCGTTAATAGCTGTGATGATAGGCTATTTAGCCAACTTAGTAGTGCCGCGAATGGGTGAAGTAACGCGCTGCGCCGCCCTGCAGCGAATGAAAGGCATTCCTTTTCAAGTAGCCTTTGGAGCGGTTATCACTGAGCGCATCTTTGACATGCTTTTGCTGGCGATTTTTACTTTGCTTTCTCTTTGGATAGAATTTGACCGTATCGGTGAATTTCTTACAAAAATTTTTACTACTCAAGGCTCACCTAACTCTATTTCCGACAGGAGTTTGTTGTTGGTTGCAGTAGTTTTGATAATGGTAGGGGTGGTAGCGGGCTTGTATTTTACGCGCTCTTACTGGAAGCAATTGCTTTGGACCCAGCGCATCGTCGGCTTTCTCAAGGGGTTAAAAGATGGAATGCTATCGGTATTGAAACTTTCGCCTGCTCAACGCTTTGCATTTTTTCTACACACCGCCTTTATGTGGACGTGTTACTATTTAACTTCTTACGTACTCTTTTTTGCCATGCCCGCTACCGAAAATTTAGACTGGCACTGCGCGTTAGCCATCCTTATGATGAGTGGGATTAGCGTTGTTGCACCAGTACAAGGTGGAATTGGAGTATATCATTTGCTTATTACTGCCACTTTGGCAGCTTATGGCATATCTCAAGTAGCAGCACAAGAGTTTGCTTTTATCGCCCACAGCACGCAAGTGGTAATGTTTATAGGGTTTGGGTTAATTGCTTTAGCACTAAGCAATTTTTTTAAACCTTTTGGCGAATCTGTCAAAATGGCGCAGCGTTGACTTGTGCATTTGATTTGTATGGAGTAATATTACGGTAAACTATAACGGTGCATAAGTTATGCTACTGCTTTCTTTAATTATCTTGGCAGCAAGTTGGGCAATACAAGCTATTTTAAGAAGCAAGTTTCGCACTTATTCCATGACTCCGCTGAGCTCAGGGTTGAGCGGTGCTGAGGTAGCTCTCAAAATGCTACGCGACAATAGAATCTACGACGTAGAAGTTACTTGTATTCCTGGACAATTGACTGACCATTATAACCCTGCCGATAAAACAATAAACTTAAGCGAAGAGGTATTTTATGGGCGCAATGCGGCTGCCGCAGCCGTAGCAGCCCACGAAACAGGTCATGCTATACAACACGCTACCGCATATAGTTTTTTGCAAATGCGTTCAGCATTAGTGCCTGTGGTGAGTGTTGCCTCTAGTTGGATTAGCTGGATTCTGTTAGCGGGAGTTTTCTTAATAGAATTAACGCCGCTGCCGCTTATTATCGGAATTGGATTATTTGCACTGATTACCTTGTTCAGCCTTATTACTTTACCTGTAGAGTTCGATGCGAGCCGTCGAGCAGTTGAGTGGTTGTTTAATGCACGTGTAGTAGATCGCTCAGAGTACGGCATGGCAAAAAATGCTCTCTGGTGGGCGGCTATGACCTATGTAGTGGCTGCATTGGGCTCAATAGCTACGCTGGTTCACTACATCTTGATTCTTCTAGGCAGAAGCGAAGACTAAATTCTTTACTTAATACCTTCCTTTTCAAAACCCTCAAAGAAACCCAAGAGTCTTTGAGGGTTTTTAATTTTGTGCCCGTTTTTTGCCCTATGCCGCGCCTTTCTTTTGAACTAGAAGCTACTGACATTACTACTGCCGCCCGTGCAGGGAAAATTACCACTGACCACGGCGTTATTCAAACACCTATTTTTATGCCCGTTGGAACTGTGGGCACGGTAAAAGCTATTCATATCCGCGAGCTAGAGCAAGATATTAAAGCCCAAATTATTTTGGGAAATACCTATCATCTTTACTTGCGTCCTGGGCTAACTATTTTAGAGCAGGCAGGTGGGCTGCATCGCTTCAATGGTTGGAAAAAGCCCATTCTTACAGATAGTGGGGGCTATCAGGTATTTTCTTTAGCTGATAAGCGCAAAATCACTGAGGAAGGCGTTACTTTTCAATCTCACATAGATGGTTCAAGGCATTTATTTACACCTGAAAGGGTAATCGACATACAGCGCGTAATTGGAGCTGATATCATCATGGCTTTTGATGATTGCCCGCCTTATCCATGCGAGTATAGTTATGCAAAAAAATCTATGGAGCTTACTCATCGATGGCTAAAGCGCTGCATTAAGCATTTTGACAATACTCAGCCCCGCTATCATTACGAGCAAACTCTCTTTCCTATAGTACAAGGAAGTGTGTATCCTGACTTACGCCGCATCTCAGCAGAGGAAATTGCCTCTCATCAGCGCGAAGGCAACGCCATCGGTGGGCTTTCCGTCGGCGAACCCACAGAACAAATGTATGAGATGACTGCTTTAGTATGCCAGCTATTGCCCAAGGACAAACCTCGATACTTAATGGGCGTAGGCACACCTGCCAATATTCTAGAATGCATTGCTCTAGGAGTAGATATGTTCGATTGTGTAATGCCTACGCGCAACGGTCGCAACGGCATGCTATTTACTTCAGAAGGCATTATTAACATCAAAAACGAGAAGTGGAAGAATGACTTCTCTCCTATTGACCCTCAAATAGGTGGCTATGTAAATACTTTTTACACCAAAGCTTATTTACGCCATCTGATTATCGCAGGAGAAATGCTTGGTGGGCAAATCGCCAGCCTCCAAAATTTGAGCTTTTACCTCTGGCTTGTAGAGCAAGCACGGCAGCACATCCTTGCTGGAACATTTGGACCGTGGAAAAAAGAAATGGTGGAAAAAGTAAGCCGCCGCTTGTAAAAATTGGGCATCCAGTAGCATTTTTGCAATCCTGCGGTAATATTGATAAGTAAATCTGTATCAACATGACCAATTTGCAAAACATTATTGAGGCTGCTTGGAACGATCGCCAACTGCTCAAACAAACCGAAACCATTCAGGCTATTGAGTATATTATCGAGGAGCTAGACAAGGGACGCTTACGTGTAGCGCAGCCATTACCCGACGGCTCCTGGCAGGTAAACCAATGGATAAAAAAGGCAGTAATTCTTTATTTCCCCATTCGCCAGATGGAAACTATTGAAATAGGTCCTTTGGAATTCCACGACAAGATGCGCCTCAAAAAAGGATACGCCAAATTAGGAGTGCGAGTAGTGCCGCATGCCATTGCACGCTACGGGGCTTTTATTAATAAAGGAGTAATTATGATGCCTTCTTATGTCAATATAGGAGCTTATGTAGATAGTGGCACGATGATAGACACTTGGGCTACTGTAGGCAGCTGTGCTCAAATAGGGAAGGACGTACATATCAGTGGTGGCGTGGGTATTGGAGGCGTATTAGAACCGGTACAAGCCAGCCCAGTTATTGTAGAAGACGGTGCTTTTATTGGCTCGCGATGCATTATTGTAGAAGGAGCTCGCATCGGAAAGCAAGCGGTTTTAGGGGCTAATGTAGTAATTACGGGTTCTTCTCGAATTATTGACGTAACGGGAAGTGAACCTGTAGAATATCGCGGTTATGTACCAGACCGTGCTGTAGTAGTGCCAGGCAGCTACAGCAAAAAATTTCCCGCCGGAGAGTATCAAGTAGGCTGTGCACTGATCATCGGCAAGCGCAAAGAAAGCACCGATTTGAAAACATCACTCAACGAAGCCTTGCGCGAGAATAATGTCGCTGTCTAAGCGAGTGCTTTGAAGGCAGGGCACACTCTGTTGCTTTTCGTACTCCATTTTGCAACATCTCTTGAAAAACCTCGTCAAATGTTTGGTTAGTGATGAGTATTTCTCAGGCTTATTGCCCAAACTGATTAGCAGGTACCGAATGAGCCTTCCAAGCTAGACCTAGTGAGTTGTTTTTGTTATTTCGCGTTCCGACCAACAGTTATGTGATTTATATGAACAAAGCTAAGGCGCTTGAGCCGAAACCCAAGCGCCTTGGTGTTAGTCTACCTTTGTGTAAACGGTTTCTTTCTCGTAGAAAAAGCTCAGTTTGTCATTTTCAAGAATAAAATTGCGGAGCTCTGCAGAATTGTCAAATTTTTCTCTTACATTTTCAGTAACGGGCAGCAAGGTAATCTTTTTGCCCTCTGCACTTTTTATTTTGAAAATTAAAAAATCAGAATTAGGCACTACGCTTGCACCTTGGCGGGTCATTTTTACATTCAAGAAAGTCATATCGCCTACTGCTGAGGTGTGGGCTATGTATGTTTTGCGTTCTATCGCACCTTCTACCTTGTAAGTGTGTTCAACAATCTGATAAATATTGTCGCCTAGTTTGGTAACTTCATAGAAATCCTTGGCATTGACATCTGTCTTCCACTTTCCTAGCCACTCTTCTTTTACAGGCTGGTTGGGTTCGTCCACTGGTACAGCCGATTGATACGGACAAGCCGTGCAAATTAGCAAAATACCTAACAAGCTCAATACATTGGTTTTTCTCATAGTTGCAACCTAACTTTTTGCAATACTTGTGCAATTGATAAGCCAAAAACTAATTTAGCATAGCTTGATAGTATAAAGTAGAACAATTTTCTGGCTTGAATAACTGCCTGGCAACACGGAGGATATCTTCCTTGCTCACTGCTTGAATTTTGCGACCTTGTTGATTGACCAGATCAGTATCTCCCAGCAAGGTGGCATAAGCCAAGCCAATAGCACGGCTAAGGACTTCCATTTCGCCAAATGCCAACGTGGACTCTGCTTTATTTTTCACTTTTTGCAGTTCATTTTCGGACAAATCCTCTTGCAATCGGCTAATGACTTCCTCAATAGCCCTTTCTGCTTGCTCAAGGCTTACCCCTTGAGCCAATTTAGCAGAGACAGTAAAAAGACCTTCGTCTATGGTGCCTGAAATGCCGGCGCTTACAGAAACTAACAAGCGCTCTTGCTCTACCAAGAAGCGATGCAATCTAGAGGACTTTCCGCGCCCTAAAATATCGCTTAATAAACTGGTAGCATAATAATCAGGATGGAGGCGGTTGCACATATGCCAAACCTTGTAAATAGCATTGGCAGGCACTTTGGCTTGAACCCATTGGCTACGAGATTGAGTTTGTGATGGCTCGGAAGGCAAGTTTCGCACTGGAATCCCACCTGCAGGTATTGACCCAAACCATTTGTCAGCAAAGCATTTAACTTGCTCAAGACTTATGTTACCTGCCACTGATAAAATAGCGTTGTTAGGTCGGTAATATTTGAAGAAAAACTCTTTTACGTCTTCTAAAGTGGCTTTCTCGATGTGAGAGATATCTCTTCCAATAGTGGGCCAGCGATAAGGATGGACTTTGTAAGCCATAGGGAGAAGACGCAGCCATACATCTCCATAAGGTTGGTTTAAGTAGCGTTGTTTATATTCTTCAATGACTACTTTGCGCTGAGTTTCCAGCGCGTGAGGGTTAAAATTTAAAGATAACATGCGGTCCGACTCAAGCCAAAAGCCGATTTCTGCATTTTGAGCAGGTAATATGAGGTAATAGCTGGTTAGATCTGCATTGGTGAAAGCATTGCATTCTCCGCCTGCTCTTTGCAAAACAGCGTCATACTGCGGCACATGGGCAGAGCCACTGAACATGAGATGTTCAAACAAGTGTGCAAAACCAGTTTTATCGGGGTGTTCATCGCGTGAACCTACGTTGTAAAGTACGTTTATAGCCACCGTAGGCACTTGCTCATCTTGGTGTACTATTACGCGCAAACCATTTTTTAGCTCAAAACTTTCATAATAAATCATATAACGTTTACAAATTTGCCAAATATTGACAATAATAACTCAATCTTGGTCGTCTGGTTGTTCAAGTGCGCCAGCTGCTTCTTCTTGCTTGCGCTTGCGCATCTGGTCAAGGAAATATTGAGGTGATTTTTTGTATTCTTCGTAAGCAATTTTCCTTTTTACGCGCCTGACAGAGTAAGTTACCGTTGTATCGTAGGGAGTAATCTGGGCAGCTTTTTCGTATTGTGCTAATGCTTCGGGCAAGTTATGTTGCTGATATTCGTATATCATGCCTAAACTGTAGAGAGCCTTTTCTAGATCAGGTTTGTTAGCTAAGGCTGTTTTTAGGTACTTCTCTGCTTCTCTGTAGACTTGCTTGCGATAGTAGTACATGCCTACAATGTAGTGCAAACGCCAGTTATCGGTCCACATGTCAGCTGCTCGGCGGTACCATTGGATTGCTAGAGCCTCTCGCTCTTGGTTGGTGATTAATAAGTCAGCATATATTTCCATCAGTTTGGGCTGATTGGGACAGGATTCCACTGCTTGGGCAGCTGCTGCAATTGCTTGCCTTTTGTTGCCTCGTTTTTTGTAAAAGTCGATAAGGCTCAAGTACACTTCAGGGTAATTAGGTTGCAGTTCTATTGCTTTTTTCAAAAATCCCACTGCACGGGCAGAATCACCAGCATCTTTTCCTAGCAAACCCAAGTAGTAATATATTTCTGCATGGTCGGGAAAGGCTTGCTGGGCTGCTACTAAATAGCGACGCGCTTGGGCAGTATCTTTCTGAAGGTAGTATAACTTGCCTATGAATTGAAAGCTAGTAGGCGAAGGTAGAATTCCCTCTTGCTGTTCCAGTAGCTGCGCTTTGCGTGCAGCAGCAAGCGCATTGGCGAAATCACCTTTTTGGTCTAAAGCCAATGCTTTGAGGTAGTAATACTCGGCTTGATCGCTCTTCAAAGTGAGAGCTCGGTCTATGTCAGCCAATGCAAGATTTTCTTTGCCAATGGAAAGATTTAATGCTGCGCGCTGGTAAAATACTTCTGCATTTGCTTGATTATTTTGAATGATCTTTGAAAGATAGTTGATTTTTTTTTCAACATCTGTATTGCTTTCATTGGGCAAAGGCGGCATGGATTCTTTCTCGCTTACGGGTAAACACCGCCAATTCAAGAGCACCAACAGCCCTATAAAGATGTAATCAATCAAGTGTTTGCTTTGCATAGCGCTTTTGGCGAATATAGTACCACGCTCCCCCTAACAAGAAAGTGATTAACAAAGGCAGAAGTAAATTTAAACTTTGCCAAAAAATTTTTTCCTCTCCCACGCGCACTTTGTCCAATGGTCGTAGCTTTACTTCCTTCAGGCGAGCTTCCAATAAGCCATTCTTATCAGTGAAGTAGAGCAAGGTATTTAGAATAAGTTCCTTGTTTGAGAAGGTTTGCTTGGTGATGGGGTCAAATCCCAAAGGTAGGGGTTGTTTGGTACGTCGGTCTAGTTCGTTTACAGCTACATCGCCATCTCCTATAACAGCTATCTGTGTAGGAACGCTTTCTTGGATGATGTGAGCTTGTTGACTAATACCTTCAGGGGCAAAGCGGTTGCGAAACAGAGAATGAAACTTGCCCTCTAACAGGTAAGCAATGGGAATATGGCTTTGAGTAAATTTTTCGGGGTCAGTATCTGCCTTCAGTTCTTCGAGGCTTACTATAGTAGGGGCTCGGCGAATGCGCGAATATTGATTGGTCATTACAAGCGGTATTTTGCGCACTTGACCTTTGGATTTTACCGTATCAATGCTGCTGACAAATTTGGTATAAATTGCATTGAGGTTGCGCGTAATAGGGTGCTTTCCAAACTGATTCGCCAACACGTAATAGGGCCAAGGAACAGGCTGCAAATTAGGCGCATTTCCAAATTGACCTACATTGACCACAATAGTACCCATTTGCAAATCTTGCACTAGATTCATATTCACGCGCACGCCGTAGCGAAAAAGCATGTCCTCTAAATTCAAATCGTAACCAAAGGCGTATGCTCCGTTGATGGCAATACTGTCCAAGTTCATTTGCACCATGTCAACCATAAAAAGTGCTTTTCCCCCGCCCATGATGAACTGATCTAACCGAAATTTTTCTTCTTCTGTGTAGCGTCTAGTAGGTTGAATGATTACAGCTACTTGATAGTTTGCAAGGGCACTGTCATTGCTGAGCATTACCTCTTCTACAACAAAAAATTCCTCTAAACTTGTTTTTAAGTCGCCAATAAGGGGACTCTTTAACTCGCCATGTCCTTGAATGAGGGCAATGCGCGGTTTGTGCTGCTGAGTTACTTTTTTAATAGCACTTGCTAGTTCAAACTCTACTCCTTCTACTGATTGATTTAAACGCTCTTGAGCGGTAGCAGCAAGGTTGCCTTTGAGAAAATTAACAGCTCCTTGCCGCGTCCCTGCACGGACAATAGCTCCAGGAAAGATAATTTTTTGAATTCGCTTGCCATCGGAAGTGGTTTCAAACAAATTAGTAGGCTGGATGCCAGCGTTAACTAACTGGCGTTGAAAAGCAGCCCGTTGTTCTGCATTCTTGGCCGTTTCAGGATTGACAAAGCGAAATTGTACCCTTCCATTGCTATAAGCGTTAAACTCTTCTAAGGTTTGTTTAATAGCTGCTTGAAGCCTTCTAAAACCAGCATTGAGCTCCCCTTCCAGATAAATTTCTACATAAATATTGCTTTTTAAATTCTCCAGTAATGAGCGCGTTCCTGGTGCAATGGAATAACGCTTGTCTTGGGTCAGATCAACTCTAATAAAAAACTTGCTTATAAACAAGTTAAGGCATAAAAGTCCTAGTGCAACTGCTGTCCATTGCAACAAGTCTTCCCACTTTCTTACCTGGCGGTTCATACTTGCGCAAAAATAACCCATTCAGCTGACCCCAATCACAGAACTACCACTTACCACAAATACCACATCATTGTCCTGAGGTTTGATAATAGAACAACCTGTAAATTTCCCAAAGGTTGGTAATGTAGCCTTATTTGCTCCGAAGTAAAAACAAGGCGAGGTTACGCGCTGTTTACCGCGTCCCTTTAACTCTACTGCGGGGTGTAAGTGCCCGCTGATGTTATAAGTCCGCTCAGAAGGCGAAACAGGCTTATGAGTAAAGACAAAGGAAAATATTTCCCGCTGATTGCCAACCACTTACAAGTAGGGCAATAGAGTTGTTTAGGTAAAACATCGCAATTACCACAAACTAGTAACCATTGAAGGTACTTAAATCTTTCAAGCCATTGGGTTAACAGAGTCCATTGAGCGTTCCATTGGCTGTGAAACAAATCATCGAGAATAATTACAGTGGCTGGATGGTAGTACTCAATGAGCTCTTCTAGTGTTGCCAGATCATGTTGGTGCAGTTGCAAAGGCATAGCAATGCCAAACTTGCGCATGTGACCTGCGTTGCCAAGATGAATATCAGTAAGAATAAGCATCTGCTTTTCTTGCCAAAAAAGAGCTTTCTGAGGCAACAACTGAAAGTTTTGACCTAAAAATGAGTATGTTAGGGATTTTGACACCATTTTTGCGGTAGGATGCGTGAAATTATCACATCTGCACAATATTCTTTTTGATATTTCATTATGTAAATTAATAAGTTTTATTGATTTCCTTATGAAGCCGTTTGTTCTACTTCTTTGGATGCTGCTCGCCGGACCTTACTGGTGGAGTGTTTTGTGGTACAGTCCTCACCACCTTACTGCTTTTTACAAAGTCTTTGGTGGCAAAAATTACGATGCTTCTGCTGACATTGTAGCCCTCAAATCAGGGAATGGAGTCGTAGTAGCAGGTAGATCAAATTCATATGGCACTAATGCGCTAGATATGAATTTTAACGTAGTCAAGCTCGATTATAATGGCTCCGTTGTATGGGATAAAAATTACGGCGGTCAGGAAACAGAGGAAGCATTTGCTTTATGTGAAACACGCGACGGCGGTTTTTTAGTAGTGGGTTCTTCTGATTCCTATGGCGGTGGTGCAGATATGAAAGATATATGGGTTGTCAAGATAGATAAAAACGGAGAACGCCAATGGGCTAAAATCTACGGCGAGGATGACAGCATTGATGAAGGTCGTTCCGTACTGCAATTAGAAGATGGCAGTTTTATCATCCTTGCCAATGTCACCAAAATCAATACTGGCAAGTCTGATGCAGTGCTCATCAAAATGAATGAAAAAGGCGAGCTTCTGTGGAAAAGAGAACTAGGATTGCCTCCCACCAGTGAAATAGGAGCCAAAGTAATAACTAATAAAGAAGGTGGTTTCATGATAGCAGGGAGTAAGGAAGTGCGTTATCAAGCTAAAGTTACGTGGAATTTCTGGCTAGTAGCGTTGGACAAAGAAGGCATGAAACTTTGGGAGCAAACCTATGGTGGCAGAATAGGTGAGCAAGCCAATACTATTGGTCAAACTCCTGACGGTGGTTTTGTCATGGCAGGTTATACTTACTCTTTTGCCAAAGAAGGAAGTCATGATATATGGGTATTAAAAGTAGATGCCAAAGGAAATAAACTCTGGGAAATGGTTACTGGCACCACTAGCACTGATGAGGCTCTCGACTTAACCGTTACTAAAGAGGGAAAAATAGCTATTGCAGGATACATTGATATTTTCGTTCCTGATGAGAATAACGAAAATACCAGCAAAGAAGGAAATAATGCATTAGTCATGTTGTTAGACGATCAAGGTAGAACACTTTGGAGAAAATCCATTGGCGGCCCTGGAGACCAACGAGCTTACGGCATTGCAGAAGACCTCAACGGTGATTTTGTTATTGCAGGATACACCGAAAGCGAAACCACTGATCATTTAGTAGTAAAGGTTTCAAAAAATGGCGACATAAAGCAGTAATCCTTAAAAGTCTCTTTGTAGCAGGTTGCGTCAGCATTTGATTTTTTAAATCCTCTTTACGTAATTGCCTCAGAGCATCTAGCGCAACTTATAAGCTAGTTGCTCTTTTTGTTTTGCAAAAAGTTGCTCGCCCTGCATGATGCTGACCCTGCGATTAACCACGACTATTTTTGACCTTCAGCCAACTATTTCATATTTTGCAACTGTCACTATAGTAGTTCACTAACCCAAAAAGCAATTTTTACATGCGCAGCAAATCTCTTGGCAATTTGGTAGCATTAGAACGCAGCCCTGAAGGCGCTAGCATCATTACAGACTTTGGTAGCCTTCAAATAGAGTTTATTGCTGCTGATACTGTTCGTCTGCAGGCATGGCAATCTCCACAAGAGCGAGAATTTTTTTCTTATGCCGTCATCGAGCAGCAACGTTCCCCTTTTGATCTAAAATGGTCAGAAACCGCAGAGAGCCTTCAATTATCCACTGAACAAATACACCTACAAGTGCAAAAAAATCCTGTGCGGCTCAAATTTTATGATGCTACAGGCACCCTGCTCAACGAAGATGAACCTGCTTTTGGAATCTCTTGGATTGGTACTCAAACAACGGTGTATAAAAAACTACAACCCAGAGAAAGATTTATCGGACTAGGAGAAAAAACTGGTAACTTAGATCGGCGCGGCAGTGGATTTACTCACTGGAATACCGATTTCTTCGGCTACGGCACTGAAAGCGATCCGTTGTATGCTACCTTGCCTTTTTATATTGGCATATTGCCCGAGTCCCACCGCTGTTACGGCATCTTTATGGACAGCCCAGTGAAATCTCATTTTAATTTTGGTGCTTCCAACCACCGATTTGCCTCCTTCACTGTGGAAGAAGGTCCAATGAATTACTATTTCTTTGCTGGTACAACAGTAGCAGACATAATCAAAGCCTACTGCCGTCTAACTGGTACGATGCCGCTGCCTCCTAAGTGGAGTCTTGGTTTGCACCAAAGTCGGTATAGTTACTACCCAGAAGAGCAAGTGCTCCTTTTGGCGCAGACGTTCCGAAGTAAGCAAATTCCTGCTGATGCAATCCACTTGGATATTCACTACATGGAAGGCTACAAAATTTTCACTTGGGACTCTGAGCGCTTTCCTCATCCAGCCAAGTTAATTGCACAACTGCAAAAGATGGGCTTCCACGTAGTGGTAATTTGCGATCCAGGCATCAAAGTTGAACAAGGCTACTCCCCCTATGAAGAGGGAATGGCTCGAGAAGTATTCGTAAAATACCCCGATGGTTCGCCTTACTGCGCTCAGGTGTGGCCAGGATGGTGCCATTTTCCCGATTTCACTAATCCTAACGTTCGCCAGTGGTGGGGAGAAAAATTTGCTGACTACGTCACTGGCGGCGTAGAGGGTTTCTGGAACGACATGAACGAACCCGCTACCTGGGGACAAAAACTCCCAGACTTAGTAGAGTTTAACTACGAAGGACAAATGGCCACCGCCAGAAAAGCGCGCAATGTATACGGCATGCAAATGGCGCGAGCAACCTGCGAAGGAGTTAAAACACTCATGAAAGGAAAGCGCCCTTTCGTGCTCACGCGAGCAGCCTATGCCGGCATTCAGCGGTATGCCGCTCTTTGGACAGGCGACAATACCTCTTCCGATGAACACATGCTACTTAGTGCACGCATGATTTGCAGCATCGGTCTGGCAGGGGTACCTTTCGCAGGTTGCGACATAGGCGGATTTATAGGAGTACCTACGCCAGCACTTTTTGCCCGCTGGATTGCACAAGGTGCCTTTATGCCGTTTTTCCGATGCCATACCATGATTAATACCCCTAGCCAAGAGCCTTGGAGTTTTGGCGAAGAAGTAGAAGCTATTGCGCGCAATTATATCAACTTGCGATATCAGTTGTTGCCTTATCTTTATTCGCTTTTTTACCAAGCCTCTCAAAATGGGTTGCCCATTGCTCGTACCTTGGCTTTAGAACATCCTTACGAGGATAGAGTCTATTTACCAGCCTATCAAAATCAATACTTTTTCGGTCCCTTTTTGATGGTGTGCCCTACTCCCTCTAATCAATACATGACAAAAGTCTTTCTGCCGCCTGGAAAATGGTTTTATTTATACAACGACTCAACTTATGAAGGCAACTGCGAAATATTAGTAGAAAGTCCATTGGAGTTCTTGCCAGTATTTGTTAAAGCAGGTGCCATTATTCCCATGCAAAGCATTGTGCAGCATGTGCAACAACCTCACGACGGAACCCTTTACCTGCACGTGTATTATCATACAGAAAGTAGCGATTTTGTTTTCTATGAGGACGATGGAGAAAGTTATAACTACGAAAAAGGCATTTTTTACCGCCGAGTAATTGTGTATCAAGGTCCTGCTCGCAGGCTAATTTTGGAAGCCGCTCAAGGAAATTATCCGTCTTCTTTTACTGCACTCAAGCTAATTTTGCATGGCTTCAATGAACTTTTCGACAAAAATTCCATCCAAATCAATGGACAGCCAACAAAGTTGATAACAGAAGAAATAGCGCTGTTGGCTCCGCTGCCTAATTTTGATCCGTTGGGAAAACCTGTTCTACAAGTCAAACAACGCGTGCTCACTGCAATTATTCCTCTTATTTCTCAGCGAATAATCGTAGAATGGTAATCCGAAAACTTCACCAATACTTTAATCGGGCTACTCTTAATAAACTGCTCATATTTACAACTGACTTGCTTTTAGGAGCAGGCGCCTTGCCTATTGCCTTAATGCTTACTCAAAGCTATGACTTAGAAAAGACAATCCTACCCCAGCTGCTGGCAATTTCTATACTTTTGAGAATAAGTGCTTTTTTTGGCTTGAAAACGTACACTTTTTTGTTGCGTTTCATTCATCTGCGCGATTTATTAAGGCTTGCTATAGCTCTGGCTTTTGCCGATGCTAGTTTATTATTGCTTAGTTGGTTTTTGTGGTATCCGTTAAGGGTGGCATTTGTGCTAGCTTATTTCATTCTTTCTTTGACTACGTTGGCTGGATATCGCTTAGTATTGCACTACCTTGCCACAGAAAACGACAAAGGAGAAAAAAATCCTATCCGTTTGTTGATTTTTGGCGCTGGCGCTGCTGGATTGATAACGAAACACGTCTTAGAGCAAGCTCCTGGTCTTTCTTACAAAGTAGTTGCATTTTTCGACGACGACCCTAAAAAAAGCGGCAAAACCATTGAAGGAGTGCGCATTTTTCACGTAGCTGAACATTTTAAAGACATTGTGCGCAAAAACAAAGTGCAGAAAGCAGTCATTGCCATTCATCATCTTTCACCGCAGCGCCGTCAAACCTTTGTAGATTGGTGCATAGAGGCTGGAATCCCCGTTGTGAAGGTGCCTTCTTTGAAGAAATGGTATGAAGGTAGTTTCGATCCCATGCAATTAGAAAACATTCATATTGAGGAATTGCTGGAACGGGAGCCGATTTCCATGGAGTCGCCTCACGTAAGAGCAACGTTTAGCGGCAGAACTATTTTGGTTACTGGTGCTGCTGGCTCTATTGGAAGGGAGTTGTGTCGCCAGTTGGCTCGCCTACAACCACGCCAATTGCTCTTGTTGGACAAGGCTGAATCCCCATTGCACGAGTTACATTTGGCTATAGAAGAAGAGGAAGGTTTTCCCCATGCCTTCCCAATTTTGGCGGATATTACTGACCAAAAGCGCATTAAGCACATTTTTAGCACTTACCGCCCTGAAGTAATCTTACATGCTGCTGCTTATAAGCACGTCCCCATGTTAGAAAACCATCCTGCTGAAGCAATTAAGGTTAATGTGCTGGGAACTCAATACGTAGCGGATGCGGCGGTAGAATACCAAGCCGAGAAATTTATTTTAGTTTCTACTGACAAGGCAGTCAATCCTACCAATGTGATGGGAGCTTCTAAGCGCATTGCCGAGCTCTACATCCAAGCCCTTCATGCGCAAGGTTCTTCAACCGCCTTTGCTATTACGCGCTTCGGCAACGTGCTAGGCTCGGATGGATCAGTGGTTCCGCGTTTCAAAAAACAAATCCAAGCAGGCGGACCTGTTACAGTAACTTCTCCTGATGTGGTGCGCTATTTTATGACCATTCACGAAGCAGCTCAACTCATTTTAGAAGCGGGTGCTATAGGCAAGCACGCTGAAATTTTTCTTTTTGACATGGGAAAACCAGTGCGCATTCTAGACCTTGCCCGTAAAATGATCTTGCTGGCAGGCTTGCAACCTGAAAAAGATATTTCTATCGTCTTTACAGGCTTGCGTCCAGGAGAAAAGCTCGTTGAAGAATTGTTGCTACAAAAAGAAAATACCTTACCTACTTATCACGAAAAAATCCGCATTGCTAAAAATGTTAGCTGGATAAATATGCCAGAGCTGCGCGGCATGTTGGAAATCCTTCGTCATCTAGCAACCAGCGGCGGGGAAAGTATAGAGATTGTAAGGTTTATGACACAACTGGTGCCAGAATTTTGTAGCACCAATCCTAAATTTGCCGCCGTTTTTTCACAAAAATTTTTGTAACAAACAAAACGTTTCTGCGTTTGCTTAATAAACGTTAGCCAATCAACCTCAGACATGCCAAAAAACTTGGTAATAGTGGAGTCGCCTGCAAAGGCTAAGACAATAGAAGGATATTTGGGCAAGGAATACGTTGTTAAATCTAGCTACGGACACGTCCGCGATTTACCTAAAACAGATGATGCAATTGACATAACCAACAACTTTACTCCGCGTTACGAAATTCTGGAAGACAAGCGCGAAATTGTTGCTGAACTAAGTAAACTGGCAAAAAATTCCGAAGTGATTTGGCTGGCTACCGACGATGACCGCGAAGGAGAAGCCATCTCTTGGCACTTGTACGAAACCCTCAACCTCAATCAGAAAGATACGCGGCGCATCGTGTTTCGCGAAATTACAAAGTCAGCTATTCAAAAAGCCATTCAGCAACCGCGTAATATTGACATGGATTTGGTCAACTCCCAGCAAGCTCGACGAATCCTAGACCGCCTTGTAGGCTTTGAACTCTCCCCTATTTTATGGAAAAAAATTAAATCTGGTCTTTCTGCAGGACGCGTTCAATCAGTTGCTGTGCGGCTTATTGTAGAACGCGAACGAGAAATTATTCGCTTCGTTCCCGAGTCAGATTACAAAATCACAGCGGTCTTTTTGCTTGACAAAGGCAAGGAACTCAAAGCCGAGCTTCCCCATCGCCTCCCTACCGAAGCAGAAGCAGAGGCTTTTTTGAGGCGCTGTCTGGGAGCTACCTTTCAAATTGCCAACCTGGAGAAAAAACCAGCCAAAAAGTCTCCTCCCGCTCCTTTTACTACCTCTACTCTACAGCAAGAAGCTAGCAACAAACTCAAGTTTAGCGTGGCGCAAACCATGCGGCTAGCCCAGAAACTCTATGAAGCAGGTTATATCTCCTACATGCGCACCGACTCAGTCAATCTCTCTGAAGAAGCAATAGAGGCAGCAGGTAGAGCAATCAAAAGTGAATTTGGAGAAAAATACCACCAACCGCGCCGCTATAAAACTAAATCAGAAACAGCCCAAGAAGCCCATGAAGCCATCCGTCCTACAGATTTTTCGCGCAAAATTGCTGGGGATGACCGCAATGAACAACGGCTTTACGAACTGATTTGGAAACGCGCTATTGCTTCGCAAATGGCAGATGCCCAACTAGAACGCACCATAGCTAGCATCGGCATTTCCACCACTGCAGAAATATTAGAAGCCAGCGGTGAAGTCATTCTATTCGATGGATTTCTAAAAGTTTACCTAGAGTTCGCTGGCGAAGAAGAAGACGAAGAACAAAAAACTATGCTACCTCCTTTGCAGGTAGGTCAGGTACTGAACTTAAAGCATTTCAAAGCTACTCAGCGCTTTAGCCGTCCTCCTGCTCGTTATACAGAAGCGAGTTTAGTCAAAAAATTAGAAGAATTAGGTATCGGCAGACCTTCTACTTACGCTCCTACCATTTCTACCATTCAAGAGCGCGGCTATGTAGTAAAAGAATCTAGGGAAGGGAAGCAGCGCCATTTCATAGAAATGACCCTACAAAATGGACAAATCACCAAAGAAACTAAAACAGAAACCTTTGGCGCTGAAAACATGAAACTTTTCCCTACTGACCTGGCCATGCAAGTGAACGATTTTTTAGTAGCTCATTTCCCCAATATCATTGATTACTCCTTCACTGCCAAAGTAGAACAAGCCTTTGACCAAATAGCAGAAGGCAAAACGCAATGGCAAAAAATGATAGAAAATTTTTATAAGGGCTTTCATCGACAAGTAGAACAAACTGAACTCAATGCTGACCGTGCTTCTGTAGTGCGCAAGCTAGGCACCGACCCCGTTACAGGCAAAGAAGTGTTTGCGCGTTTGGGTAAGTATGGTCCTTATGTCCAGTTGGGCAGTGAAGAAAACGGTCAAAAGCCTCAGTATGCTAGCTTGCGCAAAGGTCAGTTCATAGAAACTATTACATTAGAAGAAGCATTAGAGTTGCTTTCTACTCCTCGAGAAGGACGTTTACTAGGCTACCACCCCGAAAGTGGAAAAGAAGTAACAGTGCGCGTAGGAAAATACGGTCCTTACGTTCAGCTAGGGAATGAAGAAGATGGTCAAAAACCTCAGTATGCTAGTTTGCGCAAAGGTCAGTCCCCTGAAAAAATTACTTTAGAGGAAGCTCTTGAGCTTTTCAAACTGCCGCGTCAAATAGGGTTGATAGAAAATAAGCCTGTACTAGCCTCCATTGGAAGGTTTGGTCCTTATCTAAGCTACGACAATCAATTTTTCTCCCTTCCTAAAAATTTAGACCCCCTTACAATTACTTTGGAAGAAGCATGCCAAGTAATAGAGAAAAAACGCCAAGCAGATGTGGAGAAAGTTATTAAAACTTTTGCAGAAGATGCAAGTGTGCGCATTGTCAATGGCCGGTGGGGACCTTACATTGAAGTGGGCAAGCAACAATTGCGTCTCCCTAAGGGAACGGACCCAACCTTGCTCTCTTATGAAGAAGTAAAAGCAATCATACAAGCTGAAACAAACAAACAACCACCTCAACAATCAAAGACTTCACAAGCAACCCCTTCTAAAACATCAACCACTAAAACTACAAGCAAAAAGAAATGAAAACCAATGTAATCCAGTGTAGTCAATTGCTTAGTTGGTTGTTAGTGCTAATAAGTTGTCAGAAAGCAGATGAACAATTAACCGTCAAGGCGCGCGAGATGCTAAAAAGACAAGAGTATAGCAATGTAATTGCCTTGCTAGCTCCTCGAAGAAAATCCCTCCAGAATGCCGAAGTTCTCAACATGCTAGGCTATGCCTATATGGAAACTCACCAAATCGACTCGGCGATAGCTTGTTTTAATCAGGCAATTAAAATAGATAATCAAAACTACAAGTATTTTTACAACCGTGGCAACGCATTTTGGCAAATAGGGATGCCAGAGGAAGCCCTCAAAGATTTTAACCGGGCTTTAGAGCTGAATGCAAATGTTTATCAAATTTACTTGAATCGAGGAGCGACCTTAGCAGCTCTCGGAAGGCATCAAGAAGCTATTGCTGACTTTAGTCGCGCTGCTGAAATGAATAACAACGACCGCAATATTTTTTACAATCGTGCTCAAAGCTACATTGCTTTAAAAGATCTAGACAAAGCTCTAACAGACCTGCAAAAATGCATTACCCTTTCCCCCGACTATGCACGGGCTTACTACATGCTGGGACTCATTTTGTATGCTAAACTACCTCCCCAGTCAAAAAACAACCCTCAAGCATGCGAATACCTGCAAAAAGCCATCGATTTAGGCATGCCCGAAGCTAGAGACCTGTTTTATGAAAAATGTGGTCAATATTAACTTCCCGTAAAGTCACGGTGAAGTCCTCTATATGCCAACCTAATTCGTTTACATATTAGCGGAGTAATAGCTACCTTGGTAGCATCTCCAAGTTAAGAGCATATGAAACTGTTTAATTTCACCTTTCTTCTTTGTTGTTCTTGCTTTGCTTGCTATGCTCAACGCTTTGGCGGAGGTGGTTACTTTAAAATTGGCTATGGATGGGTTACTACTACGGGAATTAATCAAGCGCTAAGTACTCCTACTCAATTTTCTACATCTGTGTTCAACTTAGGGGGTGGAGGTTACAGCTATCTTAATCGGCTGATTCTCGGCGGCAGCGGTGCTGTTATGCTCAGCAATTCCAAAGGCGATACACTCATCATACATGGCGGTGGTGGATTTGAGTTCGGCTATGATGTGTTATCTAAACCTACCACGCAGTTGCATGCTACCTTGCTACTAGGTGGAAGAGGAACTAATGTGCAAGCGGGTCCTAATAAATCTAATCACATTAGTTCAAATGGAGTAATGGTAGGAGCTACTTTGCACTTGCTGCAACATGTTGTCTTTTCACCAAAAGATGAGAAAAAAATAGGGGGGTTCCAAATTGGGTTGCGGATAAGTGCATGGACGAGCCTGCTAAGTAGTTCATGGAAGCGCAACGACGGCTTAAAGCTAACTCGCATAGAGAGCTATCAACCTTCAGCTATTATTATTTCTGCTACTTTTGGTGGAGCGGGGTTTCGCATTCAGTAGTAAACACCTTCCAGCTGTTTGATTTGTAGAGTAATAGTGATAGATGGTTGAAAGAACCTGCGGACTGTGCTTCGTACAACTATTTTTCAAAGTATTCATTTAAAGTATCCTTTTAGTTTTCGTATAGCACTCTGGTTTTCTGGAGCGTAAATCATTGTGCGAATTCCTTCTAATTCGCGAGCAGTAAGTCGCCAGCTCAAAGGAGCTTTGCGCACATTTCCCAATGTGTCTAACTGATTCTTGTCTAGGTAGCTAGGATTGTACTCAAAATCTACTGTTTGCAAGTCATTTTTAAACCAACCTTTGGCAAATTCTATAGCCAGGTCGTTGCGCCCATCCTGTAGAAAATATAGGTTGCTTAAAAAATGTTCTATAGGGGTGAATAGCCTAAACAAAAGGGAGTGACTTTTGTAAGATGTAATTTCTCGGGCTTTGGGTGAGTCGCGTATGCGAATCAAAATTACTCCAGAAGTGTGGCGTGCTATCCACTCGCGGAATGTGTACAAAAAAAGGATGGCGTCATTGACGCCAAAATTGTCTGATAGACCCGCATCTACTACTTCCATAGCAGGGACAGAAGGTAAAAGTACATTGGGCATGATGTAAGGGAAAGTAGCATTCATGCGCAAAGCGGTTAATATCCGAAGGCTGTCCGCTCTTTGATGCTTAAAGAAACGCATAAATTCGATGCCTCTTATCCGCGTGCGAAGAGCGCGGCGAGCAAAGGGAGCCGCATTGGTCATATAAGAAATCGGTTGAGGTGAAAAGTACAACCTGCGACCATCATTCACTACAGAGGCAGCAATAATCAGCATGGGAATTTTTGCTTCTTGTTCTTCTTGTCGGTAGGCAATGAGTGGTTTATCCAGCCAGCCTTGTAAATCAGCATTGAGTTTTTGCTCAAAAGCATCCCCTCGATCTTTAAAAGAAAGTGGCTTTTCTTGCCGCACTTGTCGAAAAGGCAATATTAAATCACTCACAAGCCAAGATAGCAGCAGAGGGTTAAGTCTATCTTTTGCTAGATTTTCTAAGTAGGTATTCGCACAAGGGGACTGAAGTTGTCCTTCTAAATATCTGCGGTATATTTCGCGGTAATAAGCAGCTCCTATCATGCCGCCTGACGCTCCCGTGATAAGGGTAGTATGCTGCATGATGCGACCATTAAATATGCTGTCTAGCGCCTGAAGACACCGCAAGGTCCAAACGGCTGCTCTTTGTCCGCCTCCACTGGTGGAAATTAAAATCATTTTAGGGTTTTGCTCGGCAGGAAATTTAGCGCGCCATCGCTCTAGTATGCCAATTGTGTGTGCTACATCGGCTGCGTAATATGCATCATTGCTTAGCTGTTCCAGCCGCTTGGTGCTATACTCTGCCCGTATGCTATCGTAATTAAGACCGAAGGCGCGGTAGTAAGGATTGTTTCCATCATCAGTAGTAAAACTACTAAAAAGCAACAGTGCCAATACGGTCACGCCCCAAGCCCATTGTTTTAACCAGTAAGTAACTGCTCCGACAGCCATTGTAATCATAGCCAATAGCAGTAACACGCTCGCTGCAGCAGGAATTTGAAAGATGGGATTGTCTCGCATCGTACCTATGGCAATGATGAGAGCAAACAAGGACAATTCTAGCACCAGTGCATTGAACTGGTTGGAGTCAAATAACTCTTTTGATTGCCAAGGCAAGATGTGAGGTATTTCATGGAGTTGCTTAATGACAAAAGGAAAGTCGATATAATACTCTACGTGGTATTTGGTATCTCTTTTGCGAATACTGCGCAGTCGTTGCAAAGCTAGGGGGCGCATTAGTTTCTTTCTGCGCAGTTGTTGATCCATTTGCCAAGTAAGTTTTTCAAAAAGTGCTTGTCCAGTAACTCGGAAGTAAACAAAAAACACTGCCACTATTACTAGTTGCCCCACTAGGAATAAACATAAATTAACCCCCACCTTCCAAGGAGGCATGAGTTCTTCCAGCAACTGGTAGCGCACTGTGGCAATTAAGTACAAAACGTTGAAAATCAGGGGTAAAAAACCGTTATTGACACAAAATAGCGCCATTGGTCTTGGCAATACGTTCAAAAAGCCAAACTTGTTAACAGCAAAAATGTACGCTGTAATGTGAAAAGACATAATGAAGATCCCTGTAGCAATTCCCACTAGCAGCATAGCAACTCCCCCTGACTTGCCCAAGTACTCTGGAGACAAAAACAAGTAGGGAATACTTAGCTCATCTGCCCAGCGCCCTGCTACAATGCCTAGTAATACTACCCATGGGGAAAGCAGTAATACATTTCGCCGCAGTTGAAAAAGTATCAGTTGAATGGGAAAGGAGTAGAAAATAGCATGTAACATTAGCAACAAACTGACAAATTAAATACCTTTAAACCTCGAAGTGAAAAATAATCATTTGGCAAGATATTGATATGGGTTGTGGCAATTGCGCCAGTGGGGGTTGCGGTACACTTCAAAAAGGAAAGGTAGCTGGCTGCCGCAATAATGGCGCCTGTGGTACTTCTGGTTGTAATAAACTCAACGTATTTGACTGGCTAAGCAATATGGAGCCTCCTGCCTTTCAGCGGTGCGACATTGTAGAAGTGCGCTTTAAAGGCAGTAAAAAAGAATTTTTCCGCAACGCTCAAGGGCTACACCTGACCACTGGCGAGGCAGTTGTAGTCGAATCAGCAAGTGGCGGTTATCACATCGGCTATGTGAGTCTTCAGGGCGAACTGGTGCGTTTGCAAATGCTAAAAAAGAAGATTAAAGATACCTCAGAGATTAGGCATATCTTGCGAATTGCTACACAAAAGGACTTAGAAAAATTTGCTGAAGCACAGAAACGCGAGATGCCTACCCTGTATCGCACCAGAGAAATTATCGAAGAAATGGGGCTAGAAATGAAACTCTCTGATGTGGAATTTCAAGCAGATAATACCAAAGCTACTTTCTACTACTCCGCAGATGACCGCGTCGATTTTCGCGAACTGATTAAAGTACTTGCAAGCGAGTTCAGAATTCGCGTAGAGATGAGGCAAATTAGCCTACGCCACGAAGCTAGCCGTCTTGGCGGCATTGGCGTCTGCGGGCGCGAGTTGTGCTGTTCTACTTGGCTTACGGAGTTTAAAAGCGTTTCCACGGCTGCTGCTCGCTATCAAAATCTCTCTCTCAATCCTAGCAAACTTTCCGGACAGTGTGGTAGGCTCAAATGCTGCCTTAATTACGAGTTAGAAACCTACCTCGACGCCTTAGTAGATATCCCCAAAGTAGAAAAACCCTTGCAAACGGCTCGCGGGGAAGCGCATTTGCAAAAAACCGACATCTTTAAAAAAATTATGTGGTTTAGTTACAACGCAGAGAGTACGTGGTACCCCCTCTCTGCGGAAAGAGTAAGGCACATTATAGAACTCAATGAAAAAGGCATCGTAGTAGAATCTCTCTTAGAGCAAGAGGAAGCTCCTGCTACCTCTAGTGACATACTTCCCGATCCTGTCTTAAGTAGCGTGTGGACCGTAGAAAGTGAAGAAAAAGAAGAGATTCAAGAAAAAAAAGAAGAAGAAATACCTACTACAACATCCCCTGAACCAACTCCCATTGAAAGTACACCAACTCCTAAAAAGAAAAAGCGCAAGAAAAAAGCAAGTGCAGTAGCCAATCATGGTCCATCGAGCAAGCCTAAAGTAGCTCAAAAAGAACCACTACAGCAAAGCGAAACTGAGAATAATCAGGCTAAGCTCTTGAAGTTACAACAAAAACGCCTCCTGCGCAGCAAAGCCAAAAAGAAGCGCAAGCCAAACTCAGGAAAAAGCAGTGATCACAAAAACAAACACTAAACAAAAAACTGTGCAGCCCTATGTTTGCTAGGGCAATTTCATCTCAATTGAAATACTTAAATTTATCGCCTTAACTGCAACATATTGAGCCGTGCATAAGTTCGATTCCACTCGTCGGTCAGAAGTTTTGCCTTTGCAAGAGGTAATTAGCCAAATGATGAATGCTTACGGGCTGTCTGAAAAATATGAAGCAGTCCAGATAGTCAATGCTTTCCGCAAGCTGTTACCTCATACATGGAAAAATTACATAGAAAACATATCGGTTTACAAAAATTGTCTTGTGATAAAGGTTGCTTTTCCCTCCTTGCGCGCCGAAATCGCCATGCAGCGCGATGATTTGCTAAAACAGCTCAAAAAAATCGACTCTCGTGCAGCGCGCATAGAGGAAATAGTAGTCAGGTAAATTTTTAGTTGCCCGTATTTATTTTGCAATTTAACTAAACGATACACTATTAGTCCAGAAAATTTACATATTCCAACCGATGAACTCTCGTTATTATGTACTGATTATGGCCGGCGGCTTAGGTACGCGTTTGTGGCCGCACAGCCGTGTGGAGCGTCCCAAGCAATTTCAAGATATTTTAGGCATAGGCGAAACTCTTTTGCAAACCACAGTCAAGCGCTTCCACAACATTTGCCCCTTGGAAAATATTTACGTGGTGACCAATCAAGTATATGGTTCGCTTGTCCGTGAGCAGTTGCCCTTGTTTTCACAAGAGCAAATTCTTTTAGAACCCTTTATGCGTAATACTGCTCCTTGTATTGCCTATGGTGGATTTAAAATTGCTCAAAAAGATCCTGGAGCGGTGATTTTAGTTGCCCCTTCTGACCATGTTATTCTTTATCAAGAGGCTTTTGAACAGGCTGCTCTCACTGCCCTTCAAGCAGCAGACCAGTATCAGGCTATCATCACCTTAGGCATTACTCCTACCCGTCCTGATACGGGCTATGGATATATCAACATGGAGGAAAAATTGCTCACTGAAGGGGTTTATAAGGTGAGAACCTTCACTGAAAAACCCAATGCAGAACTTGCACAAGCATTTTTAGACAGCGGCGACTATCTATGGAATGCAGGAATATTTATCTGGCATGTGCAAACTTTAATTAATGCCTTTTACAACCACTTGCCTGAAATGCACGAAGTTTTTGAAATCATTGCTCCCAAGTTTTATACTCCCGAAGAACCGCACGCAGTACATTGGGCTTACGAGCGCTGCCGAAATATCTCTATCGACTACGGCGTCATGGAACACGCCAACAATGTGTATGTAGTGCCTTGCAACTTAGGTTGGTCTGACTTGGGTACATGGAAATCTTTTTACGAACACCTGCCCCACGACAATCATGGCAACGTGCTCATCGGCAATGTGCTCACTTATCAAACTTTTAATACCCTTGTCAATTCTTCCTCTCCCACCCGCTTGGTAGTAACCCATGGATTAAATAACTACATAGTCGTAGAGCACGACAATGTACTACTCATTTGCCACAAAGACCATGAACAAGAAATTAAACAAATACTAGAAGATGTGCGCAAAAAAAAAGGAGCAGAATTTCTTTAATGCCTCTTTAATGCCTCTCAACCAAAATGCTTCGTTAAGGTTAGTTCCAAACTATGAATAACTTGAGTATGCCAAAAACAATACCTATGAGACTTGTTAAAATTGTTACCCATGGTCTGACTTGCAGAGCCCACCCCGTTAGCATTGCAACCACCCCAGAAACTATTAAGCAAATGGCAGAAAAGTGATACAAATTCATCAACTTTAACAAAGTTTGTACTACTTGCATCAAGACCAAAATTGCTATACTAGTAAAAGCAACGACGGTCTTTTTATTCATAGCTTTCCGATTCATTGGGAAAGTCCACATTTTTAACATCTTCGATATATCGGCAGAAGGCTTGCATCATAATGCCGTGTAAGTCGGCATAGCGGCGGAGAAAACGAGGGCGAAATTCAGTAGTAATGCCCAGCATATCATGCACTACAAGCACTTGACCATCTACATAAGGACCTGCTCCAATGCCAATGACTGGAATTTTAAGCATTTCAGCAACTTTTTTGCCCAATGAAGCTGGAATTTTTTCTACTACTAGCCCAAAGCAACCGCATTGTTCTAACAAGCGCGCATCGTTGAGCAACTTTTGGGCTTCAGCTTCTTGCTTAGCCCTCACAGAATAAGTACCAAACTTGTAAATAGACTGTGGAGTAAGTCCTAAATGCCCCATTACTGGAATGCCAGCACTAAGGACACGCATAACAGATTCGCGGATTTCCTCTCCTCCTTCCATCTTAACAGCATGCGCTCCTGATTCTTTCATGATTCTAATAGCTGATTTGAGGGCTAGCCGAGAATTGCCTTGATAGGTTCCAAAAGGCATGTCCACTACTACAAAGGCTCTTTTCACAGCTCGAATTACTGCAGAAGCATGGTAAATCATTTCATCTAAACTCATGGGTAAGGTAGTTTCATGCCCTGCCATTACATTAGAAGCAGAATCGCCTACTAAAATTACATCCATGCCAGCACTGTCAATAATTTTTGCCATTGAGTAATCATAAGCAGTAAGCATGGCAATTTTTTCACCACGCTGTTTCATTTCCATGAGTCGATGAGTAGTTACTCGCTTTAACTCGCTGCTTTTGTGTACCGACATGCCTTCATGCGTTTAGTTCATGCTGGCAAAGTTGTCTTTTTTCTTTTACATATCCATTGTCGGCAAAATGGCTCCGCCGCACCTCAGGCCGAGGTAAAGTGATCATTAACACTCCTACTAGTACTAACACAGTACCCATCAATTGCCACCAGGAAATGGGCTCATCGAGAAAAACATAAGCAAGAAATATCGTAGCAACGGGTCCAATACTACCGACGATCGCTGTATTGGCTGCCCCTATGCGCCGAATGCCTTCGCTTGTTAGCAGGGCAGGTGCTACCGTAGAGGCTATTGCCATCCATATGCTAAGCTGGTAAACAGACTTATCAAATCGCCATAAGCTACCTGGCTGCGCTATCCCATATTGAACAAAAATAGGTATGCTGGCAAAGAGCATAACGTAAGAAATATACACCACTGATCCAAGGCGAGGTATCAATCTACCGCTGATGATGAGATACAACGAGTAAGTAAAAGCAGCCAAGAAAATCAATCCTGCACCAAGCCAGAAAAGATTGCCATTGATGGAAAAATCATGAGCAAGAGCAATAGCAATTCCCATGTAAGTAAATCCCAACGCAAGATAATGGCGCCTAAACATTTTCTTTTTAAACCACCAAGCAGATAGCACTACCACAATAGTAGGATAGATGAACAAAATAAGTCTCTCCAGTCCAGCACTTACATACTGCAGTCCCCAAAAGTCTAGCAAGCTAGAGAGATAATATCCTATCAATGCCATCAGTGGGATAAGCCATTTGTCTTGTGAAGTAAACTGTACGCGACTGTGAGAATAAGCAACTATGGCCATGAAAAAAGGCAAGGAAAATAGCATCCGCAGGGTTAGCATAGATGTAGTATCCACTCCGCAGCGGTACATCAACTTAGCAATGATAGCTTTAGAAGCAAAACCCACAGCACCTATCATCACCATCAGCGCGCCTATTACTTGCTGTAAATAGAATTTTTGCTTTGAGTTCTTCATGGTCTGTTTCATGGTGTCAAAATGTTTTAACTAATAACAAAGGCCATCTTAAACGGAAAAGATGGCCTTTGTTTCATTATTTGCTTGGCATGCGCTGATATCTACTGTCAGTAGCGATAATAATCTGGCTTATAAGGTCCTTTGACATCCACCCCAATATAAGCAGCTTGTTCTGGTGATAGTTCGTCTAATTCAGCACCTATTTTTTCAAGATGTAGGCGGGCTACCATTTCATCTAGGTGCTTAGGCAATGTGTAAACTTTGTTTTCGTACTTGTGACCATTGGTCCAAAGTTCTATTTGTGCAAGCACTTGGTTGGTAAAAGAGGTGGACATAACAAAGGAAGGATGACCTGTGCCGCAACCTAAGTTTACTAGCCTTCCTTCTGCTAATATGATAATTTCTTTTCCATCGATGTTATACAAATCTACTTGCGGTTTAATTTCTGTGCGCGTATGACCGTAGTGCTTGTTGAGCCAAGCCATATCGATTTCAGTATCAAAGTGTCCGATGTTGCAAATAATGGCTTTGTCCTTAGCTGCGCGGAAGTGTTCTTCGCGCACAATGCCAATGTTTCCTGTAGCAGTTACTACGATGTCAGCTATTTTGATAGCATCTTTCATGCGGCGAACTTCATAGCCATCCATTGCTGCCTGCAGAGCGCAAATGGGATCGATTTCTGTTACTATTACACGCGCTCCTGCTCCTCTAAGGGAAGCAGCTGATCCCTTACCCACATCGCCGTACCCTGCTACTACTGCCACTTTACCTGCGATCATAATATCTGTAGCCCGACGAATGGCATCCACGCAAGACTCGCGGCAGCCATATTTATTATCAAACTTAGATTTGGTGACCGAATCATTTACGTTAATGGCTGGAATTGGCAAGGTGCCTTTTTTCATCCGTTCATAGAGTCGATGCACTCCTGTAGTAGTTTCCTCTGAGATGCCACGAATGCCTTTTACTAGTTCAGGATAGCGATCTAGTACCATGTTAGTCAAATCCCCGCCATCGTCCAAAATCATGTTCAAAGGCTTGCGCTCCGGACCAAAGAATAGCGTTTGTTCTATACACCATTCAAATTCTTCTTGGGTTTCTCCCTTCCATGCATATACAGAAACTCCTGCGGCAGCCATAGCAGCAGCGGCATGGTCTTGCGTGGAGAAAATATTGCAAGAAGACCAAGTTACTTCTGCTCCCAGTTCGATGAGTGTTTCGATAAGTACTGCAGTTTGAATTGTCATATGAAGGCAGCCTGCAATTCGCGCGCCTTTGAGCGGTTTACTTTCTCCGTATAGCTTGCGCAGAGCCATCAATCCAGGCATTTCCGCTTCCGCCAGCCGAATTTCTTTCCGACCCCATTCTGCCAGCTTAATGTCTTTTACCTTGTAAGGCAAGTATGTAGTTTCTACCATTTTTCGCAAATACAAATCTCCATTTGCAAAGATAAACTCCTGCCTTGATTTGTAGGGCATTTCAAACCTTAAGCAGAGTCTAAAAATTTTTCAAGTATGCCCTTGTCATAGCTTTGAGAAAGCTCGATGACAAAAGAGAAATGCAAATGCAGTGTTGGCAAGGTAGTTGAACCTTTTACAAAATTTTCAAAGAGCACATATCATTTCGTGCATAAGCCTAACTACAAGTATTGTAACTTGCACAAGTAACTTCTTATACCAATGAAGATTTTTGTCAACAATGTGCTTTTTAATCTAGTCAAGCCTGATGAGCCTTTGCCAACGGAAGGGATTTCTTTACCAATTTCTCACGTGGAAGAAATCATAAATCTCTACAACGAGGTAACCAATGCGCATGTTCACAAAGCCATGCAATACAACTTTATTAGCAGCAATTATCAAGAACTCAAGGCACTCATTCAACAGCATTTTAACGTTGTGTATGCGGCAGGAGGGCTAGTGGTGAAAGGCAATCAAATTTTGTTTATCAAGAGACTTGGCAAATGGGACTTACCGAAGGGAAAGATCGACAAAGGAGAAGACAAAAAATTAGCTGCGTTGCGAGAGGTATGGGAGGAATGCGGGGTAAAGGCGAAGCTCACCCGTAAAATAGGTAGTGTATGGCACACTTATATTCAAAACAAAATCAACACCCTCAAAAAAACCACTTGGTATGAAATGATATGCCTTGATGATTCCAACATGCGACCTCAATCCGAGGAGGACATCACCAAAGTCAAATGGGTGGACCCATCAGAAAGAGCTAAAATGCTGGCTAATACTTACCCTTCCATCGTATACATTATTAACCGCTGGAACCAAATGCCACCCTTGAAAGAAAATTTTTAGCCTGAAAAACAAGCTCTTGTAAGCAGAGAAAAAAAATTTATTGACCAGCTATTGCAAATTATCCAAAGCGTTTCCAAATTTGCAGCCCGTTTGGGACTTACACAACGTTCATTAAAAACTAACTAAGAGTTGCAAAATTAAAGTGCAAGCTATATATTTGCAGCTTGATTGTAGTTAGTTACAAGGTCACTAGTACGTGTTAGTACCAGTGGCATTGCGTTCATTGACAAGGTAGGCGCGCAGGATAAGGTAAGAAAGCTTTGTACTATGGAGAGTTTGATCCTGGCTCAGGATGAACGCTAGCGGCAGGCATAATACATGCAAGTCGAGGGGACGGCGGGAGCCGTCACCGGCAGACGGGTGCGTAACGCGTATGCAACCTACCTGCTACTGGGGGATAACGAGGGGAAACTCTTGCTAATACCCCATAGGGTCTGTTAGCTGCATGGTTAGCAGATGAAAGCTGTGGCGGTAGCAGATGGGCATGCGTAGGATTAGCTAGTTGGTGAGGTAAC
>JANWWZ010000012.1 GCA_025057115.1 Bernardetiaceae bacterium | reverse complement strand
GATAGAGGAAAAAGAAAACCAGCTAAAAGAACTGCGACACCAGTATTTTACAGCCAGTACCCGAAAAGAAAAACTGAAATTGCAAAAGCAAGATAAACAACTGCGAAAAGAAATTGCCGATTTATTAAAAGCCGATGGCTGGTCAAGCAAAGTAGCTGAACAAATAGTCTCTTATGACCCGTATGATCAAAATCAATCCTGTGGCTGGTTCGATCCTGAATGGATGTTTGGCATCATAGTACCTCCGACATCCCTGTCGGAGAAAAAAGTACCCCCAACATCCCTGCCGGAGCTGAACAGTGGTTTTGATATCATTATCGGAAACCCACCGTATATCCAACTGCAAAAAGAGGGTGGCAAACTGGCCAAAGCATACGAAAAACAAGGCTACAAAACTTTTGAACGTACGGGCGATATTTATTCCCTGTTCTACGAAAAAGGCATTCAACTGCTCAAATCAAAAGGAATTTTAACCTACATCACCTCCAACAAATGGATGCGCGCCGGCTATGGCAAATCTACCCGACAATTCTTTTTGCAATACAACCCCAAAAAACTCATTGACCTGGGCAGCGGCATTTTTGAAAGTGCAACGGTAGATACCAATATCCTCCTCATTCAAAAAGCCCCCAACCAAAACCAACTGCAAGCTGTTGATTTATCTAAATCTAAAAACATAGAACAACTCAACCACCTGCACTACCATACGCTGAAAAACCTCAGTGCCGAGAGCTGGACCATAAGCTCCGACATTGAGCAACGCATCAAAGCCAAAATAGAAGCCAAAGGAAAACCCCTCAAAGAGTGGGACATTCAAATCAATTACGGCATAAAAACCGGCTATAACGAAGCCTTTATCATTGACGGGAAAAAGCGAGCCGAACTGATTGCCCAAGACCCCCGCAGTGCCGAAATCATCAAGCCCCTGCTGCGTGGCAGAGACATCAAACGCTACCATGCCGAATGGCAAGATTTGTGGTTGATTGCCACTTTTCCCGCACTTAAACTAAATATTGACGATTACCCTGCTGTGAGAGATTATTTGAAATCTTTTGGAAAAAAACTACACCAAACAGGAGAAGAATTTATTGACGAAAACGGGCAAAAACAAAAAACACGCAAAAAAACGGGTAATAAATGGTTTGAAACCCAAGACCAAATCGCATACTACCAAGAATTTGAGAAGGAGAAGATTGTATTTCAGGAAATGGTACAGTTTTCATCTTTTTTGTATGACGAGTTTGATAAATATTTTTGCTTGGATACTGGGAGAATTATAACCGGAACTAAATTGAAATTTTTAGTTGCTATACTCAACAGCAAGCTATTCTTCTACGCAGTAAAGAATTTTTATGGAGGCGGTGGGTTAGGAGAAACAGGGGTAAGAATGAAGCATACATTTTTTCAAGAATTTTATATCCCCGAAGAAACTCCGGAAATAACCGACTTAGTCACCCAAATCCTCGCCCTCAAATCCGAAGGCAAAGACACCAGCGAGCTCGAAAAACAAATAGACCAGTTGGTTTACCAGTTGTATGATTTAACCGAAGAAGAAATTGCATTTATTGAGAATTCGTTTAAATAGCCTAATTGGTTTATTTGGTCATGCAGCAGCTTTTAGAGAGCTTGAAGAGCGCACTTGGTTTTTAGTAGTAGGTTGGAAACCGTTTAGGCATAAATTTTTCTGTAGCCGTCGTTTTTTTAGTTCCTTTGCGGGATAATTGAGCATAATTCGCATTTAATTATCACAGAATTATTAATTCAACAAATTTTCAAAATACTTTCTATTGTAACTTTTTGCACATTTTCAAACAGGTCCCCTTCTATAAAATTTAACCTTAGGAAACTTTTGATTTTACTAAAGTTTCCTTAGTTTTGCGCGTTCACAAACAAACGAGTAACTTGGACATCAGAGAACGCATTCTGCAAGAAGCAGATCGATTATTTCACGCCTACGGTATTCGCAGTGTAAGTATGGATGACATTGCGCGCAAAGCTGGTGTCTCTAAGAAAACTATTTACCAGTATTACCAAGACAAAGACGATTTAGTAAGTGTGATGGTCTATCAAATGCTATCGCAGTACATTAGCGATTTTGAGGCAATCAGCCAGCGGGCCCAGGATGCGGTAGAAGAAATGGTGTTAGGCACCGAGCAGTTTAGGAAAATGCTGCGAATGGTAAACCCCGTAGTGCTATTTGACTTGCAAAAGTACCATCCTAAGGCATGGAACACCTACCAAACATTTAAAGAAGAGCACTTTTTAGGCGCTTTAATTCGGCTTTTGCAGCGAGGCATTGCCGAAGGCTACTTCCGCAAGGAGATTAACGTGGAAGTGCTGGCTCGCATGCGCATAGAACAAGTGCAAATGGGCTTTGATCCTACCATCTTCCCACCGGACCGCTACAATGTCATGGAAGTGCAGTGGGAATTTTTTCACCACTTCCTCCACGGCATTGTTACCTTACAAGGATATTCCAAACTGTTGCACTATCGCCAACTGTATTGCCAAACCGAAAAAACACCACAACCTTCTATATCTTCATGAGAGCTGTACTTTCTTTCTTGAGCTGCATGGTGTTATTCCTGCCCTTTGTAGTAGCGCAAGGAGCGCTCTCGGCAGGGAACAATCCTGAAAAAGTAGTTCTGCAAAACTACACGTTAGCTCAGTGCATCGAGTATGCGCTGAATCACTTGCAATCGGTTGCCAACGCAAAATCGGATGTAGAAATTGCCAAGATGCAAGTTGGCATTACGCGTGCCGATGGCTTGCCGCAAATCAATGCGGGAAGCACCATGGCCCATAATTATAAGCTCACTGTAGCTTTTGTGCCTGCCCAGTTTGTCAATCCAAATGCACCTTCTGGGGAGTTTATTGCCTTGCCTTTTCAGCCGCCTTTTCAAGGAAATGCTGCTATCACCGCCAGTCAAATGCTCTTTGATGCCACCTGGCTGTTAGGCTTGCGCGCAGCTACTGTCTATGCCCAACTGGCAGAGCGCAATCTCAAGCGCGCTAAAGCCGAAGTGGTAGAGGCAGTTACTAAAGCCTACTACAGTTTGTTGATTGCTCAAAAGCGCATGGAACTGATAGAGGCTACTCTCAAGCGCATAGAAACCCTCTACAACGAAACTAAAGCCATGTACACCAATGGATTTGTAGAAAAAATTGACGTAGATAGGTTAGAGGTCAGCCTTAACAACCTTAAAACCGAAAAACAGCGTGCCTTGCGCTTGATTGAGTTGAGCAAAGCCTTTTTGAAATTTCAAATGGGCTTGCAGCAAACGGATGAAATCACCTTAGGAGAATCCCTGCAAAGCATCAACCCAGAAGCCCTCTTGTTGCAAGCCCAACTAGAAGACAAGTTTGACTACCGCCTACGCCCTGAATACAGCGTATTGGAAACACAGCGGGATTTAAATTTATTGGCTATTAAGCGCGATAAATTGGGCTACTTGCCGCGCTTGTTGGCTACTTTCCAATACGGCGGACTTACAGGACCTTCCAAGGGAGAAGATCTGTTCAAATTTAACCGTTGGAATACTTTCGGCAACGTGGGAATTACTATCAGCATTCCCATTTTCGATGGCATGCGCCGTTACTACCTCATTCAAAAAAGCCGTTTAGAGCTTATCAAGACTGAAAATACGATGCTCAACCTGCGCCGCGCTATCGATTTAGAAATACGACAAGCTCAAACTAATCTGCTCAATGCCATCGACAATCTCAATACCCAGCGGCGCAATATGGAACTGGCCGCCGAAGTGGCTCGCATTAGCCAAATAAAATACAAGGAAGGGGTAGGCTCTAATTTGGAGGTCATCAACGCAGAAAACGACTACAAACAAGCAGAAACCAGCTACTACAACGCTCTTTATGAAGCCCTTATAGCCAAAGTAGACTTAGATAAAGCTACAGGTAAGTTGTTGAAATAATAAAATCAATCACACCGCCATGACTAGATTTTATCGCCCAATGGCAATTGCTGTGCTGCTGATGGCAGTTGCCTGTCGTCAGTCGGCTCCAGATCCGCTGGAAGCCAAACGCAAACGCCTTGCTGAACTCAAAACCCAAGTAAATAAGCTCAAGGAAGAAATCGCTTTGATAGAAGCCCAGCTAGCCGCTGCAAGCCCTACTGGAGCGGCTAAAAAGCTAGTAGAAGTTACTCCTATTGTCTTGGAAGACTTTGCTCATTACGTAGAAGTACAGGGCAATGTAAGTTCAAGCCAAAATGTGATGATAGCTCCTGAAATTCCTGGGATAATTGTCAAGAGATTTGTCCAAGTAGGCGATATGGTTACCAAAGGTCAACCTATTGCTGAAATTGATGCCGAGAGCATTCGCAAAAATATTGCCGAGATAGAAACTCGTTTAGAGCTAGCCCAAACAGTGTACCAACGACAAGCCAACCTTTGGAATCAAAAGATCGGCTCTGAGGTGCAATACCTGCAAGCTAAAAATAACATGGAAGCCTTAGAGCGGGCTCTTGCCACAGCCAAAACCCAACTGGCTAAAGCCATTGTGCGCGCTCCCATCGATGGAATGATAGAAGACCTGACCCAAAACGTAGGCGAGATGGCTAATCCTTCTATTCCCATAGGGCGCATCGTGAATATTTCGCAAGTGGAGATCAATGCCGATGTATCAGAGGTTTACACTACTGCCGTAAAACGCGGCGACCAAGTGCAAGTTTTCTTCCCCGCTCTCGGAAAAGAAATGACTTTGGCCATTCGCATGGTGGGGCAATACATCAACCCCAATAACCGCACTTTTAAAATCCAAATGCGCACTGACAACCCCGATGGGCTTATCAAACCCAACATGCTGGCAGTGATCAAAATCCGCGATTTCTTCCGAAAAGACGCCGTAGTCATTCCCACTTACTTGATTCAGCAATCGGCAGAAGGGGAGCGCTTTGTATACCTGGCACGCCAAAGCAATGGAAAGTATTTTGCTCAACGAGTGCCTATTAAGACTGGTCGCTCCTACGGAGGCAAAACGCTAGTAGAGGAAGGACTTTCCCTCAATGACCAACTCATTACAAAAGGCTACAACGAAGTAGTACATGGCGACGAATTGCAAATCAACCCCTCTACTAACGTAGCAAAAAATTAAAAGACTATGGAAGAGCAAAAAAGCATTGTGAAACGCTTTTGGCTAAGCGAGCTTGCCATAAAAAACCGCACCAGCGTTTTCATTCTCACCTTTATTATTGTCCTGTTTGGGCTGGTGTCGTACAAAAACATGCCTAAGGAATCCTTCCCAGAAATTGTTTTCCCTACCATCTACGTCAATACCGTTTATCCAGGTAACTCGCCAGCAGATATTGAAAACCTCATCACGCGCCCTCTGGAAAAAGAGTTCAAAAATCTCAAAGGCGTCAAAAAAGTTACTTCCAATTCCCTGCAAGACCTTTCTATTATTGTCATCGAGTTTAGTGAAAAGGTACAAATTGCCAAGGCTTTGCAAGATGTAAAAGACGCTGTAGATAAGGCAAAGCGCGACTTGCCCAACGATCTGGAACAAGATCCCACCGTGCTGGAAGTGGATCTGTCGGAAGTGCCCATCGTGACGGTGAACCTCTCTGGCGATTTTGAGATGGCGCAATTGAAAAAGTACGCCGAATATCTAGAAGAAGTCTTCGAAACTTTGCCCGAAGTATCGCGCGTGGATATAAACGGCGCTTTAGACAGAGAAATCCAGATCAATGCTGATATCTACAAAATGGAAGCTCGCCGCGTTACTTTTTCCGATATCGAAAACGCTGTGCGGGCAGAAAACGTTACCATCTCAGGAGGCGAAGTACTCACTGACGGCTATCGGCGTTCCTTGCGCATCTCTGGAGAGCTCAAAACAGCAGAGGAAATAGCCAACATCATCGTCAAAGCAGAGGACCAAAACGTAGTTTACCTCAAAGATGTAGCCACAGTCAAAGACAGCTACGTGGAGCGCAAGGGTTATGCAAGGCTAGCGACGAAGGATTTCCTACAAACAGGAGGGCAACCCGTAGTGTCTCTCAATGTCATCAAGCGCAACCGTGAAAATTTAATCGAAGCAGACGCTAAAATTCAAAAAATTTTAGCACAGGCAAAAGCCTCTGGAGCTCTCCCGGCCAACTTGAACATTATTTTGACCAACAACCAAGCCGACCAGATGAAAAATCAAATTTCCAATCTGGAAAATAGCATCGTCTTCGGCATGATTTTAGTGGTGGGGGTGCTGCTGTTTTTCATGGGCTTGCGCAACGCCCTGTTTGTAGGTATTGCTATTCCCCTTTCCATGCTACTTTCCTTTGTCATGCTCAGTTTCATCGGCGCTACCATTAACATCATGATCCTTTTTTCATTGGTGCTAGCACTGGGCATGTTAGTGGATAACGCTATTGTAGTGGTAGAAAATACTTACCGCCTATTAGAAGAAGGCAAATCTCGATTAGAAGCAGCGCGGCAAGGAGTAGGTGAAGTAGCCATCCCGATTATTTCCTCTACCCTTACTACGTTAGCCGCCTTCTTTCCTCTTATGTTCTGGGGAGGACTAGTAGGGGAATTCATGAAATTTTTGCCCATCACGCTAATTGTGGTGCTTTCTTCTTCTCTGTTTGTAGGGCTGGTCATTAATCCTGTAGTGGCTGCTTCTTTCATGAAGCTAGAAAGCGATCAAACTGCTCCCAAACTCCTGATTCGCTTTGCTGCCTTGTGTTTCTTCCTCTCTGTGCCAGCCTATTTTATCGGCAGCAGCTATACTTGGGGAAACCTTTTGGTAACTGTAGGAGTACTTACCCTTGTAAATGTGTTCTTTTTCCGCCCTGCCACTGCTTGGTTCCAGAAAGTACTACTTACCAAGTTAGAAATCGCTTACAAAAACACCATTAGCTTTGCTTTGAAAGGTCGCCTGCGCCCACTGGCATTTTTCTTTGGCAGCATTGCCCTTATGATTGCAGGCATAGTTATTTATTTCGGTGGCAAGCCCATGGTGGATTTCTTCCCCAACACGCAACCTTCAATTATATACATGTATCTAGAAGCGCCTTTGGGAAGCGATGTGGCTACTACTAATCGGCTTACAGAAGAAGTGGAAAAGAAAGTGTATCAAGTGCTGCGTCCTTACGCTAAAGCTGTCAAGGCGATTATTACCAATGTAGGGCAAGGAGTCAATAATCCCAACGATTTTTCGCAAGGAAATGCAGCCAAGCCGCACAGAAGTAAAATTACTATCAACTTTGTGGATTACTCTGAACGAGGAGGCATCGATACCCGCCAGATTCAGCGCGAACTGAGCGAAATGGCGCAAACTATTGTGGGACTGAAAGTAACCACTAGCGCTCAGCAAGTAGGTCCTCCTGTAGGGGCTCCCATCAGCATAGAAATCAGCGGCAACGACTATTTGACCCTTATTAGGGAAGCCGAAAAAATGAAGGATTTAATAGAAAAAAGCGGTATTAAAGGCATCGATGGTTTAAAAATTGACATTGAAATTAACAAACCCGAACTGCTTCTGCAAATAGATCGCGCCAAAGCGCAACGACTAGGGCTTTCTACCTCTATGCTCGCCATGAACATGCGCACTGCTATTTACGGCAAGGAAATTTCCAAAATCAAAGACGGCAAAAATGACTATCCCATCATGTTGCGTTTGGGAGATGATTTCCGCTATGACCTTGCCCGCCTTAACGACCAGCGCATTACCTTCCGCGACAACAAAGGTCGCTATAGCCAGATTCCTGTTTCGGCAGTGGCTCACATGGAGTATTCTGCTTCCTTTGGCGCTATCAAACACAAAAACTTCGAACGCTTGGTTACTATCACCTCGGACATCGTGGAAGGCTACAATGCCAATGAAGTAGTAGCTCAAGTAAAAGAAGTCCTGGCTGGGTATAGCCTGCCGCCTGGATATAGTTTCAAATTTGGCGGCGAGCAGGAAGAACAAGCTAAATCCATCTCCTTCTTGCTCAATGCCATGATGATAGCCTTAGCCCTCATCTTCCTCATCCTAGTGTCGCAGTTTAATTCCGTTGCCCAACCGCTGATAGTAATGGCTACCGTGCCCTTTAGCCTGATAGGGGTATTTTTAGGCTTGGCATTTACCCGCGCTGATTTTGTGGTCATTATGACCGGCATCGGCATTATTTCTCTAGCAGGGGTAGTGGTAAACAACGCCATCGTGCTGATAGACTGCACCAACCAACTCATCGCCAACCGAAAACTAGCTTTAGGTTTACCCCCAGAAGCCCGCCTTGATGCCAATGAAATTCGCCAAGCACTTATACAAGCAGGTTTTATGCGCTTGCGTCCCGTTTTGCTCACTGCTATTACTACCGTGCTAGGGCTCATACCACTGGCTATTGGACTAAACGTAGATTTCTTCGGACTTTATGCTGACTTTACCCCTAATATTTACTGGGGCGGTCAAAATGCAGACTTCTGGGGACCAATGGCTTGGACCGTAGTCTATGGTCTTACTTTCTCCACTTTCCTAACCTTAGTGATTGTGCCCGTGATGTACTTTTTAGTAGATCGCTTCACTTACAAGCTATCTCGGCTGCTTACCTAAACCAAAGGACAGTATCTGATTTCATTTGAACTTAGGTTGCCGCCTCTGCTAGAGGTGAGCAACCTTTTTAGTTTTGCCATTTCGCCAGATGTTTCGATATGGCTGTAATTAATTGATAACAACCATAATTTGTTAAATTTATCAACTTTTTCTGCAACATCGTGCACAAACCCAAAAAATTTGCGATTATAGGAGGGACTATTTTGCACATTCAGGTATATTATGAAAATACTTTCGTTGGGGAAATATGCTGATGAACAACGACTACTGCAGGCTCTACGACAGAAAGACTTGCAAGCTGAAGCCTACCTGTACAAGCAAAACAAAGCCATGGTCATCAAAATGGTGCTGGAAAATAACGGGACTCGCGCCGAAGCCGAAGACCTTTACCAAGAAACTATGCTTATTGCCCATGATAAGATTACCCGCCCTGATTTTGAGCTCACTAGCAAACTTTCTACCTTCATTTATAAAATCGCTCAAAATCAATGGAAAAAACAATTGCGCCACAAACACTACCAAACTCACGTTTCTATTGACTCCCCCGTAGAGGAAGAAGACATGCCTAAGAAAGTGCCTGAAGCCCTCCAATACCAACCCGAAGAGGAAGAAATGCTAGAAGAACAATTTGAACTACTGCAGTCAGGTTTAGCACAACTTTCCGAGCCTTGTAAGGAGATGTTAATGGCATGGTACGAGCACAAGCACGGTCAAGTAGACGAATTAATTAAGCGATTCAACAAAAAAGATAGTAATGCTCTTAAGAAAGCTGTCCATAGGTGTAGAGAAAAGCTACGCCAGATAATTAACCTCAAAACACAACAATAAAACTATAGTCATATGGAAAACACACCCCTTTTCCCTGAAGAAGATGAGCTTCTCATCGAACAATATCTAGCAGGAGAGCTCACCGCTCAGCAGTACAAGAAAATGCAAGAGCGCATGGCAACTGATACCGAATTTGCTCAATATGTTCGCCAACATGAAGCCTTAGACAGAGCCTTAAAAAGGCAGGCTCAGTTGAAGCGGTTCAAACAATACGACCAAGAACTCCAGCAACAGAACTCTGCCAAAAGGTGGAAAATAGTTCGCTATGCAGCCGCTGCAACAGTAGCAATAGGACTGGGTTTAGTAGCCTACTGGCAGTGGCATCAAAAAGATACCTATAGCCAACTGAGCCAGGCTAAACAAGCTGCAAAACAATTAATTATCATAGAAGAACAGATAATCCAGCCAGAATCTAGAATGGGCTTTGCAGGAACAGAAACGGTGCCTAACCAAATTCCAGTGTGGCTGATTGCTGCCCCAAAGGATACTTCCCCTGCTTACTTCTTCGGCGATACTTTGCAATTATTCCTCCCCTACTCTATTGAGCAGTTGCAAGACAGTGCTTTTGTAAACACTCTACAACTTTCCCTCATCTACGACCGCACACAAAATGATACTTATTTCCTCAATTTTAAAGGCAAGCGCTATCCTTTAGTGCGCTACAATGAAACGCCAAAAAAATTGGAGTAGCTCGCGAGACGTTTGCGCCATATCGGGTATCTATCAATGAAAGCTAATGAGTTTTAATCATGACTACTCAATTAACTTCAGTTTCCAACATCCTTCAGTTGGTTTTCCCGAGTGGCGCACGCCTCACTCTTTCAAGCGATGGAAAAAAACTGCTCACAGAAGGCTACACTAGCATAGCAGGGAATACTTACTTCAATGCCATCTCGCTGACAGATGATTTTGTAGTCAAAGAAAACGTTGGGGTAGGATGGTTGCACACTTTTCTGAATGGTTTGCAGATCTACACCCATGACGGCAAGCTAGTAGCTGAAAGAGATTTTCAATGCTTCATATATTCAGAAGAAAGAGTACTTAAAGAGGTAACTGATATGCTTACTGAAGCCATTGTGAAAGCCGCTCAACGGCAAGGCATTCCGCTCAATCAAACCCAAGTGAGGAATGAGGTATTTCACAGAGTTAGAAAGGTAAAACGTTTGAGATAAAAAGGTAACAACTATGAAAATAATATTGGTAGCACAACCAAACGTTGCCCAGCCGCAAGCTAATTCTTCCTTTAGGTTTATGGCGGAATCTCGCGGCTTGACCCTTAAAGATTCTTTTATCTCTCCTTCTGGATTTTGCTTATTCACCGGCGAGCGCGAAGTACAAGGGCTCAAAATAGAAGAAGGAATCGCTCAAGGAGTGGGAATTACCTATTTATGCTCTCTGCGAATTATTGAAAGCAGCAGCGGTATAATTATTTCGGAAAAGTGCTTCAAAGATGTAACTTACAATCGGGACAAGGTGCGAAAGCTAGTAAAAGAAGAACTTGTAAAACAGATACAATCCGGGCTATCGCGCAATGGATATTCTTATGAAGAGAAAAAAATTCACGACTTAGTAGATTCTTTATTAAACAAGGCGTATTACCAGCAAAGCGATAAAGCTCTCCTTAGAGTAGTAAAAGGTTGGGGATTGATATAGAACTCACCTGCGTTGAGAGATAAAGCGAAATCATCTCTGTGCGACAAGTAAAAACTGGTTCATTGAGCGGTGGATTGTTCTAATATACCTGCAACAGAAAACATTTTTGAAACTGCGAAGGCATAGCAAAAAAGCAAAATCCACTGACGGAAGGCGATACACCTTGTCAGCGGATTTTTTACTAGTTTGTAAGCTACCCTAAATTAGAAGTTTGCGCTAAGGCTAAAGAAGTAGTAACCGCCATTAAATCCGAACTGGGTAGCGGCACGGCTGTAAATGAATCGCCCAAAGGAAGTATTATCCAATGAAGTGGGATTGGTGGGAGTGGGCCACTGTCTTTTTTGCAGCGAGTCGGGATATACGTCGAACAAGTTGTTAGCGCCTATCATTACCCCGATGTTTTTGGTGATTCGGTAGCTAACATTTAGGTCAGTAACTACTTTGGGCGAAAAAGTTTCATCCAAAGCGGGGTTAGCAGGGTCATAAGTTTCAATGCGACCAAAACGAGTCAGGCGGACATTGACTCCTAGCTCGCTGAGGCGATAGCTAAGTCCTGCGATGTACTTGCTACGCGGTTGAGCAAGCTCTATGCGCGCCCGTTCTTGCCTGTTGAAGAGCACATTGCCAAACTGGTCAGGAGGAAGCGTTTCGGATACTTTGGGTTCTCCTTGTACTTGGGTGCGGTTTAAGTTGCAAGCAAGCGTAAAGTTAAGCGTGCCCTTTCCAATGGGTTGGTTGCCGCTCAGTACTACGTCTAAACCTTGGGTGCGGGTGTTAATGGCATTGGTAAAAAACACTGCTGCATTTACTTCCCGCTGCCCAGCGCGGTCCAAGATTTGGGAAATCAACTGTCCAGTGGGGGAAGTACCGCGCTGAAATTGTCCCGTTAGCACGATCCGATCCTTAATGTCAATTTGATAGGCGTCGATGGTTAAGCTAATGTTTTCGGTGATTTGAGAAGTGGCGCCTATACTCATATTAACAGAAGTTTCCGCCTTGAGTTTAGGAATGCCGAAGGCGTTGGCTACAGGGCTGCCATTGCGGAAAGTGCCTTGTTGCCTTGGTTGCAAACCTTCTCCGGGCACTGAAATGAAAACGGTAGAAATGGCGCTAAATCCGCTTTGATGCACAGAGGGAGCGCGGAAGCCGTTGGAAATAGCTCCTCGCAAAGAGAATACGTCAGCAAATTTGTAACGCGCACTGAACTTGCCAGCAAAGTTGCTTCCAAAATCACTGTAGTTTTCAAATCTACCTGCTACGTTGAGCAAAAGTTTTTCAGTGATGTCGGATTCTAGGTCCACGTATGCTCCTAATACGTTACGGCTTAAGTTAATTTCGTTAGCAGGTTGAAAGCCAGGGAATACTTGTGCCCCGCCAGCCCTTCCCGAAGCGGGGTCGTAGTTACGCCAGGAGGCTTCCTCTCCCGCCTCAATGCCATATTGATCAATGCGGAAGTGCAAGCCACTTGCTACGTTGAAAGTTTTCAGCCCCAGTTGTTTGCCAAAGTCTTTAGAAATGCCAAAATCTGCTGTGTTTTGATTGAAGCGCAGCGTTCCGCAGTAGAATTCAGTTTGGGCGCGTGCCCCTAGAGCGAACTGAGAAGCGTTGTTGGAGTTTTTCACGTCAAAGCGGAAGGAATTGCCTCCATAGACATTGGAAAGGTCCCACCGCCAGCCATTTCCAAACTCGCCGCTTACTCCTACTAGTAAGGAGCGGTCCCAGATAGTAGAATGGATTTGCGGCAAAAATCCATTGGGGTAAAGGTCTAGGTTTACTTGGGAGGTTTGGAAGGGATAGCGATAAAATCCTGCTGCTTGTCCTTTGCGGAAGTTGACCAATCCCGTGAAGTAGAAGTTAGTTTTGGGTCCGATGCGCAGCTCGCCGTTGAGCATTCCGCCGAAGTTGTCTATTTTGGAATTGCCAATTTGCATGTTTTTAGAACGGCTGAAGCCGCGCTGGGCAATAAGGGCTTGGTCTTGGTCGTAAAGTTGCTGGCGGCGTGCTATGTCCGTACCCGTATTCCAGTTGATGTAAACAGGTCCTTGATAATCGCCGACGCGGTTGGTAGGCTCGCGGAAACGGAAATCACCTGCTACGCTGATAGTACCGCGTTGCCCTACTTTGATGCCGTGATAAACGCCTAGCATTAAGTTGCGACCGTCACCAGCATAGTGGCGTCCCCAATGCGCATTAACATTTGTGCCTGCTTCTTTTTTCATCACCACGTTGATAACTCCCGCAATGGCATCGGAACCATACTGAGAGGCTGCCCCATCGCGAAGTACTTCAATGCGTTCTATGCCAGCGGCAGGAATGGCGTTTAAATCAGTGCCTACTGAGCCGCGCCCTACCGTTCCGTTTACGTTAGTCAATGCTTGATTGTGGCGACGCTTGCCATTGAGCAGCATCAGTACTTGGTCTGGTCCTAAGCCGCGCAGGGTAGCAGGATCGATGTGGTCAGTGCCATCTGCAATAGTTTGGCGCGAGGAATTATATGAAGGAGCTGACATGTGCATCATCTGCGTAGGCTCTATTTGACCAGTTACTTGCAGGTCCTTCATGGTGATGACATCTACCGGAACAGGAGTTTCTACATTGGTTCGAATAGCAGTAGAGCGCGAGCCAAGCACTACCACATCGGAGAGGCTAACGATGTCTTCTTCTAGTTTAATTTCCAGCTTAACTGGTTCACTGCCAATAGAAACGCTTTCCTCTATGGCTTTATAGCCCACAAATGAAAATCTAATTTTATAATTCCCTTGCCGAAGTTGCATAGAGAAATTGCCCTCTGCATTCGTTACCGTTCCTTGAGAGCTTCCTACTACCACTACGGATACGCCTGGCAATCCATTGCCTTCCGAGTCGGTTACTCTGCCTTTTAAGTTTTGCGCTACAGCAATACTGGAACACAGCCACAATCCAGCTAATGCGTATAATGTTCTCATGTTCATAGGTTGGCTTAGTTTGCGCTAAAGTTAATTGTTAAGCTGCTAAATTCCTTCGAATAACTTTGCGAAAAATACTTCGTTATGCAACTCTACACAATTGACACTGGCTTTTTCAAACTTGATGGAGGAGCTATGTTTGGCGTAGTTCCTAAAAGCATTTGGCAAAAGCTCAACCCGCCTGATGAAAACAATATGTGCACCTGGGCTATGCGCTGCCTTTTGGTGCAAACCGAGAACCGCCTAATGCTCATAGACAACGGCATCGGAAATAAGCAAAGTGAAAAGTTTTTTAGCCATTATTACCTTCATGGCAATGCTTCTTTGAAAAGTTCTTTAGAAAAAATAGGCTTTACTTTTGACGACCTCACCGATGCTTTTCTAACCCACTTGCATTTTGACCACTGCGGAGGCGGCGTTGTCAAAACCAGTGACGAAAAACTAGTCCCTACTTTTCCTAATGCTATTTACTGGACCAACCAAGCTCATTGGAAGTGGGCTACCCAACCGAATGCGCGTGAAAAAGCTAGCTTTTTACCAGAAAACCTATTGCCTATGCAGCAAAGCGGTCAGTTACAAATGGTGGAGTTGCCTTCCTCCGCAGAAAGCCCCGTAATGAGGCTCCAATTTGCCGAGGACATTGAAGTGATAGTAGTAGATGGCCATACTGAAAAGCAAATGCTTCCTTTAATTACCTACAAAAACAAGAAAATACTCTTTTGCGGGGATTTGTTTCCTTCGGCAGGGCATATTCCGCTACCTTATGTAATGGCATACGACGTGCGTCCCCTGCTCACCATGCAAGAGAAAGAATGGGTACTACAACAAGCCCTAGCCCAAGACTGGATTTTGTTTTTTGAGCACGACCCCGTACACGAGTGTTGCAATCTGCAAATGACGGAGAAAGGCATTCGACCCAACCAGTTTTTCCGCCTTAGCCAAATATAAGCCGCTGAAAAATAACTTTTACTTATTTTTGCCACAGGCTTCTGGCAGAAATCCTTCCCTCAGAAAACATTAAAACACATGCTCAATGAGAAGGTCTAAAATTGCAGGATTAGGTTTTTACGTACCTGAAAAAGTCGTTACCAATCACGACCTAATGACTTTTATGAATACCACCGATGAGTGGATTGTAGAAAGAACAGGAGTCCGCAAGCGTCATTACTTCGACCCCGACAAAGGAGAAACTAATTATGGCTTTGCTGTAAAGGCTTCCCAAATAGCTCTTCAACGCGCTGGGCTTACTCCACAAGAGATAGATTTAATTGTTTACGCCACCTTAAGCCCTGACTACTATTTTCCAGGCTCAGGAGTGTTGCTGCAGCGCTCTATGGACTTTCGCAATATTGCTGCTATCGATGTGCGGGCTCAATGTTCGGGATTTATCTATGCCCTTGCCATTGCCGACCAATTTATTCGCACTGGCACCTACCAACATGTATTAGTAGTGGGTTCAGAAATTCATTCCAGTGGATTGGATTACTCTGACTATGGTCGGCATGTGGCTGTAATTTTTGGCGATGGGGCGGGTGCGGCTGTCCTTTCTGCTACCGATCAACCCAACAAAGGCATCTTATCTACTCACTTGCACAGCGAAGGCAAGTACGCCGAAGAACTAGCAGTGATTTACCCTAAATCAAGTGCCAAAGACCGCAACGCAATTGCTGAAATTCGCCCAGGCGGTGGTTTTTATCCTGTCATGAACGGGCAATACGTCTTTAAACACGCCGTCATGCGGATGCCAGAAGTAGTACTAGAAGCATTAGAAGCAAACGGACTTACGCCTCAAGATATCGACTTACTAGTGCCGCATCAAGCCAATGCGCGTATCACGCAAGCTGTTCAACAACGCCTTGGACTGCCCGATGAAAAAGTAGTGAGCAATATTGAAAATTACGGCAATACTACCGCTGCCTCCATTCCCATTGCCTTGTGCGAAGCATGGGAAGCAGGACGAATCAAAGACGGCGACCTGGTTTGCCTTTGTTCTTTTGGTAGTGGATTTACTTGGGCTTCTGCACTTATTCGTTGGTAGGAAACTATGATCGTCTACAACGTTACCATTAGCATTGATGAAAGCGTGCGCCAAGAGTGGGTAGAATGGATGAAAAACGAACACATTCCTGAAGTACTTGCCACAGGCATGTTTCTAGGAGCTAAAATGTTTTACCTGCTCACCAATGCTCAAGACGACAATGGGCATAACTACACAGTGCAATACACTTGCGAAAGCCTAGAACGATTTAGGGAATACGAGGAAAAGTACGCCCCCGCTCTTGGCAGAAAAACAGAAGAAAAATTTGGAGGTAAGTTTTACGTGTTTCGCTCAATAATGGAGGAAGTATAAACTGCTAAGATGCTTTATTTTGCATGCCAAAAACAGCAGTTCAGTGGAAGTAAAGATAGCTCCTTCGTGGAAAGAGCGCTTACAAGCTGAGTTTGAAAAGCCTTATTTTCGGCAACTGGTAGAATTTGTCAAAAGCGAGTACCGAACTCAAAAGGTCTATCCGCCCGGAAAATTAATCTTCAATGCTTTTGACAAGTGCCCTTTCGAAGAAGTCAAGGTAGTTATTTTAGGGCAAGATCCCTACCATGGGGAGGGGCAAGCTAATGGGTTGTGTTTTTCCGTAGCTGACCATATTCCCATGCCTCCTTCGCTGATTAACATTTTCAAGGAAATTGAAGCGGATTTGGGCAAGCCCATGCCCCCTACAGGCAATCTTGAGCGATGGGCAAAACAAGGAGTGCTACTGCTGAATGCTACTCTTACTGTCCGAGCCGGCTCGCCAGGCTCCCACCAAGGCAAGGGGTGGGAAACCTTTACTGACGCAGTCATTCGACTGCTGGCAGAGGAAAAAGAAGGCTTAGTATTTATGCTTTGGGGGAAATATGCCCAAGAAAAAGGTCAGTTCATAGACAAAACGCGTCATTTAGTACTGACTGCTGCTCATCCCTCTCCCTTTTCAGCCAATAAGGGTTGGTTTGGCTGCCGACACTTTAGCAAAGCCAATGAATACCTGCGCAGCCGCGGTTTAGAACCCATCGACTGGTGAGCGAATTGAAATTGCGCCAAGTTGTTGCCCGAGCTGCTGCAGTATAGTTGTTGCAACCTTAACCACATCCATTCATGAATCTTAGCTCTGAAAATAGTTTGTTCATCGTTGCTCTTTTACTGCTGATTAGCATTTTAGCTGGGAAGACTTCTTTCAAATTTGGCATTCCTACTTTGCTGCTGTTTTTGCTCATCGGCATGCTAGCTGGCTCGCAAGCTATTGGAGTCATTCACTTTGAAGATGCCAAACTAGCCCAGTTGATCGGTATTATCTCTTTGTGTTTTATTCTCTTTTCTGGGGGATTGGATACCGACTGGCATTCAGTGCGCCCCGCCCTATGGCATGGAGTGTCTCTATCTACTATAGGAGTGCTTGTTACTGCTATTTCTGTAGGCATATTTGCTTATCAGGTAACCAACTTTAACCTTTACGAAGCTTTATTGTTAGGGGCAATCGTTTCCTCTACGGATGCTGCCGCCGTTTTTTCCATTTTGCGCTCTAAAAATCTCTCCCTCAAGGGCAATTTGCGTCCCATGCTTGAACTAGAAAGCGGCAGCAATGACCCTATGGCTTATGTGCTTATGCTAGCTTTTTTGAATATGGTCATCAATCCACAAGTAGAGGCTTCTGGAATCCTTGTCCTGTTTATTCGGCAAATGGTAGTAGGGGCTCTTGGAGGAGTGTTCTTTGCTCGGTTTAGCAAATTTGTGATCAATCGCATTAAACTGGATTTAGAAGGACTCTACCCTGCTTTAGTAATTGCCTTAGCCCTTCTTACTTTTTCCGCTACCGACCTTCTAGGAGGCAATGGCTTTTTAGCAGTCTACCTCTGTGCAATTTATTTGGGCAATCAAGACTTTATTCACAAAAACACCATCGTGAAAATGTTTGATGGACTGGCATGGCTCATGCAAATTGTCTTATTCCTCACCTTGGGCTTGCTTGTGCTTCCTTGGCAAATTGTTCAGGTAGCCAATGTAGGGTTGTTGATTGCTCTTTTTGTTATGCTGGTAGCCCGTCCGTTAGGAGTTTTTGTAGCCTTGTCATTCTTTCGCCTTAGCAATCGCAAACGCTTGTTTATCTCATGGGTAGGGCTCAGAGGTGCCGTGCCTATCGTGTTTGCTACTTACCCTTTGTTAGCAGGGATAGAAAAGGCAAGCATGATTTTCAATATCGTTTTTTTCATCACGCTTACTTCTTTGCTGTTACAAGGCTCTAGTTGTTTTTTCGTAGCCCGAGTTTTAAAAGTGGTTTTACCTGCCAAAATCAAGCCTCGCCTCCCTTTGAATGTGTTTTTTTCTGAAACAGCGAAAACAGTTATTGACGAAGTAGTACTCTCAGCCAGCGACTGGGCGGTAGGGAAAAAAATTGTGGACTTACAGTTTCCTCATCAAGCAATAATAGCCATCATCAAGCGCAAAGGAACTTTCATTATCCCCAACGGTTCCACTGAGCTGGCAGCAGGAGACAAACTCATCATACTTTCCGATACTGCAGAGAACATCCGCGCTGCCCATCGCTCACTTGGACTGGCAGCGGATACAGTTCACATTCCCGATTTTTTCTCTTGAACTAAAAATTTGGCGCATTAAAGAGCCTATTGATCAAACTTTAGGTCGGCAGTAATTTTTTATTCCTTGCAGCAATCAGGTGGAGCATTGAACTCTTTAGTAGTGCGCACAAGTCCTTTTTTTGCTAAAAACCAGTACACTTCCTCGCCACTAATTTGAGAAGTATCGTATTTAATTGTAAGGTGCCGAGTTTGAGGCTGAAAATCTATCCAGTAAACGCCCTTTTCCTGATTGAGGCTATCGCGTATCATGCGGATGCAATTAGGGCAATCTGTAGCCAGTTTAATCTGGCGTTCTTCTAGTTTAATGCAAGCAGTCAGCAGAATCAGGGCTGCAGTCAAGCAATGGGCAAAGGATAGTTGCATGGCATAGCTGTGGTAGTTAGGGCAATCTTAAACTTTTTTTCGGCAAGTTGATATTTAAGACCTATATTTGCCATTAGGCAATAGAGGTACAAAGTGAAATTTGGCGTAGTAGTCTTTCCAGGCTCTAACTGCGATGATGACATGATATTCGCCCTGAGAGAAGTACTGGGGCAACCTGCAGTAAAGCTCTGGCATAAAGGGCATCACGTGGAAGATTGCGATTTTATCGTTTTACCTGGAGGATTTTCCTACGGCGATTACTTGCGACCTGGGGCTATAGCGCGCTTCTCTCCCATCATGCACCAAGTGATCGACCATGCGCGGAAGGGAGGATATGTACTAGGCATTTGCAATGGTTTTCAAATTCTTACTGAAGCGGGCTTACTACCAGGAGTCCTTTTGCCTAACATCAACCGCCGCTATATTTGCAAGCAAGTGCATCTAAAGCCCATTTCTACCAATAGCTTACTTACCAGCAAACTAGACTCAAATAAAGCCTACCAAATACCCATAGCTCACGGGGAGGGACGATATTATGCTCCGCCTTCTGTCTTAGAAGAGCTTAGAGCAAATGATCAAATCTTATTCAAGTACTGCGATGCAGCGGGCAATATTACTGAAGCAGCCAATCCCAACGGCTCGGTGGATAATATTGCAGGTATATGCAACAAAGAGCGCAACGTATTTGGTATGATGCCTCATCCTGAGCGAGCATGCCACCCTATGCTAGGCAACACAGACGGCTACGATCTACTGGCATCCATGATTGAAAAAATATTGGTATGAAACTACATCACCTCGATGAGTTACAACAACTTGTCCAAAGGGGCGAGTCAGTTACTCTAGAGTTTAAGCAAACCATTTCTCACCCAGAGAAAATTGCCAAAACTCTAGTGGCTTTTGCCAATACGATGGGGGGAAAAGTGGTAGTAGGTATTAGCGACAAGAAAGAAGTGATAGGCATAGATCCAGAAGAAGAAAAATTTGTTTTGCAAATAGCAGCCTCTCGCTATTGCCATCCCCCTATTGAACTAACCTACGTAGAGGCAGAAATAGAAGAAAAAATGGTACTAATTGTTGAAGTACGCGCCAGTACAGTGCCGCATTTTTACACCAGTAACGGCGTAGGAGAGCAGCAGTTTTTTGTCCGCTGCAATAATCAAAACAGGTTGGTCATAAAAAGCTAGAAGCAGTCTGAATGGAGGTGCCTCAGAGTGCACAAATTTATGGCTTAAAATTTGGACATAGTATTTTTTCTTAATTTATTTGCCAACGTTGAAGTTAAAGGAGAGGTGGCCGAGTGGTCGAAGGCGCTCGCCTGGAGAGCGGGTATACCCCAAAAGGGTATCGGGGGTTCGAATCCCCCTCTCTCCGCAATCAATCTCATTTTTAAGCCTAAACATCAAGTTTAAGACAAAAACCAAGTACTTTTATGAAAAACCTGTTCAAACACTTATTCATCGCACTTACCTTTTCAGTGTCATTTAGCTGGAGTGTAGTGGCACAACAAGCAGACTCAGCAGCCGCTAAAACTGACTCAGCTAATGCTAAGACTGATTCGGCTGCAGCAGCGCCTGCCTCTGCCTCGGCAGAACAAGCACCGGCAGAAGAGACTTTTCACCAAATCCTCAAGCAAAAATTCATCGAAGGTGATCCCACATGGATGACCCCCGTGCTGCTCTGCTTAATTATAGGTCTAGCAATTAGCATTGAGCGGGTAATTACCCTCAACCTTGCCACTACCAATACTGAAAAACTGCTTAAGGACGTGGAAAGCGCCCTCAATACAGGAGGGATTGAAGCTGCTCGTAAAGTTACAGCTGCTACTAAAGGACCCGTAGCTGCCATCTTTACACAAGGCTTATTACGCGCTGAAGAGGGAATTGAAATGGTGGAAAAGTCCGTAGTGGCATACGGTTCTGTAGAAATGAGTCGGCTAGAAAGAGGATTGGTCTGGATTTCCCTCTTTATTGCTCTTGCACCTATGTTGGGCTTCTTGGGAACGGTAGTGGGTATGATTGGCGCTTTTGACGCTATCGAAGCAGCAGGTGATATTTCCCCTTCCCTAGTAGCAGGAGGTATCAAAGTAGCGCTCTTGACTACGGTAGCAGGGCTGATTGTTGCTATTATCCTGCAAGTGTTGTACAACTACTGCGTATCAAAAATTGACGCTATTGTAGGGCAAATGGAAGATGCCTCTATTGCCTTAGTAGATGCTTTGGTTAAATATCAAAACAAAAACAAATAAAAAAACTTAAAGCAGCGCAAAGTATGGAAGACTACGGATGGGTAGGATGGGCTTTGTACCTAATGTACATTTTGCTCTTTGTGGCTATTGCAGCCGCTATTATCTTGCCTATTATCAAATCGCTTGACCAACCTAAAACCCTTATTCGTTCTGGCATAGGGATAGGAATCTTGTTGCTGATATTCTTTATCTGCTACGCCATTGCAGACGACACCGTTTTGCAGAACAAAGCCTATGAAGGAATTACTCCCAGTACTTCAAAGCTAGTAGGAGCAGCCCTGTTAATGCTTTACGTAATGTTCTTTGGTGCCATTATTGCAGTTGTTTACTCAGAAATAAGTAAGTTCTTCAAGTAATTATGAGAAAGAAAACAAGGTCAGCGCCAGAGATTAACGCCAGTTCAATGGCGGACATTGCTTTCTTGTTGCTAATATTTTTCTTGGTAACCACTACAATTGCTTCCGACAAAGGGCTGTTTATCCTGCTTCCTCCTAAAAATGACCAGCAAATGGATGTAAAAATAAAAGAGCGCAACATTTTCAAAGTGTTCATAAATTCTAATAATCAATTGCTGGTAGAGGAACAGCTCATGTCCATCAATCAACTCAAGGAAGCGGCTAAGAAATTTATTAGCAATAACGGTCGCGATCCGAAGTCTTCGGAAAGCCCTCAGGCAGCTGTGATTTCCCTTAAAACGGACCGAGGTACTAACTATCAGGTCTATATTGCTGTAATGGATGAGCTAAAAAAAGCCTACAATGAACTACGGGCTGCTTACATGGGCATTACGCTGGCTGAGTATTTGCAAATAGAGAACGATCCTAAGCGCCAAACTTCGAAATTTGAAGAGGCTAAAAAAGCTATCCCTTATCAGCTTTCAGAGGCAGAACCTACTAACGTAGGAGGTAACTAACCTAAAAATTTTTGCCCTATGTCCAAGTTTAGCAAAAAAGAAAAAGAAACTCCCAAGATTTCAACCTCTTCTCTGCCTGATATTATCTTCATGCTTCTGTTTTTCTTCATGGTAACTACCGTACTTAGAGAAACAGAACTGAAAGTGCAAAATAGGCTTCCCAAAGCTACACAACTACAGAAGTTAGAAAAGAAATCGCTGGTGAGTTACATTTACATCGGAAAACCTAGAGATACAGAAAAATACGGCACAGAACCCCGCATTCAGGTCAATGATGTACTGGTTACTCCCAAAGACATTCCCAATTTCGTTTATGCAGAAAAAGACAAACTCGATGAAGTAGAACGCGACAAAATTACCATGTCGCTCAAAGTAGATGTAGATGCCAAAATGGGAATTGTGATAGATGTAAAACAACAACTTCGCGAAGCCGAAGCGCGAAAAGTTAATTACTCTTGCGTTCAAGCGTTGGACAAAGATGAGTGAGCAAAAAGCAATCCTTCAAGCCCCTCAGGATGCCCAACCCTGAGGGCTTTTTTATTTTCGCTTGATACATAAAGTGAAGTCATAAATGCTAAATTATTTTGCATTTTGCTCAACAAGACTCTTAGCGCAGCTGCTTACAAAAGCGAAAACTATTACAATATCGGCAATTGTAACAATAATGCCAAGATTTAAAACCCACCGCGCCATATTCTGTAAATGAATGTGCTACTTTTTTCAATTGGCTTGTTATACGCCCTGTTAGTAGTTGCACTTTACGTAGGATGGAAGTTTACTCCTATATTTCCCAGCCCTAATGGTTTTTCTCAGAAACATGCCTGTGTGAGCATCATTGTTGCCATGCGCAACGAAGAAAAAAATATCGGCAATTTGCTTACCTGTTTGATGCATCAACAATTTACAGGTCAAATGGAGGTCATTTTAGTGGATGATGCTTCTGAGGATTCTTCTGTGGCTGTGGCAAACTCCTTTACGGCTATTTTTCCCTGTCCGCTGGTAGTTATTCCAAGTGAAGGAGTGGGTAAAAAGGCTGCTATTGCCACTGGGGTGCGCCATGCTCGCTTTCCTTTAATACTTACCACAGATGCGGACTGCCAAATGGGTTGTCATTGGGTAGAGACCATGGTAGATGCTCTTGAGCAATCTGGGGTCAAGCTCATAACTGGCATAGTAGCAATAGAACCGACAAGAGATTGGCTAGCTCGCTTTCAAGCTATTGAGACAGCCGCCTTGTTAGGTAGCACAGCCGCCTTTATCGCATGGAACATGCCTATTATGGGCAATGGCGCTAACATGGGCTACTGGAAAGAAGTCTTTGAACAAACTGGGGGTTATGCTTCCTCTGCAGAAATCGCTTCTGGAGATGATGAATTTCTCATTCAACAAGTTCACAACCATTTTCGAGGTTCGATAAAGTTTGTCAAACATCCGGAGGCAATAGTACTTACTTCGCCCCAGTCTAGCTGGCAAGCGGTTTTCATGCAGCGAAAGCGATGGGCAGCTAAGTGGCGTAAAAAGAGACCTTTTAGAGTATGGGCAACAGCATTGTTAATTGGATGTTTTCATCTGTTTTGGGCAGCCATCCCTATTTTTACAATCTTGTTTCCTACAGCTAATATTTTAACCATTTTCGCAATATTGATGCTAAAATTAGCTACCGAATACTTATTTTTGACTGCTATACTGAAGTTTACTCGCCAGCAAAAGTTATTGCCCTATATTGGATTATTGCAATTGGTATATAGCCATTACGCAATATGGGTGGGCTTGCATAGCTTAGCTGGTGGCTATAGCTGGAAAGGAAGGTACTTTGTTCGATAACCTACATACACCTTGAAAGAAGAGCACCATTATACGCCTTCTTATTATGTATGGCAAAAGTTTATCAGTAACAAAACTGCAGTAGGTAGTTTAATATTTATCCTCTCGGCTGCAGTAGTAGGAATTTTTGCTTATCTCATCATGCCAGACTATTCGCCCAATGCCAACGAAAGCATGTTGGAAATACGAAAGCAGTATCCTTTTTTTCAGGCTACTATTGTTAAAATAGCCCTCAACAAAGAGCCTAAAACTACCTCTTTTTGGAAGCGGCTTTTAAACGGCGAAGAACCTTCCTATAAGTCTTATGCTGTCAGCGATGTTCAAATAATGAACGATTCGGTATTTATCAGGCTCTATGTAGCCAGCATAGAAAGTATCCGAAGCCGAGTCATGAGCCGCAACTTACCTGAAACCACTACCGCTCCAGCTACATTATACAAACCCGTCTTCGACCACGCATTGCCATTGGTGGATGCTGTTCGAGCTATTTATCCCCTTCCATCTACCAAATTAGGAGGTGTTTATCCAGGTAATTTTTACATCGTGGGTGATACCGTAGTGTATTTGGATATAAAAGAAAACATTAAAAAAGAAAGCCTCACTCAATTGAGAAAAGAATTTACACAGAAAAATATTTCCACCCGCATATTTTATTTAGGCACTGATCGGCAAGGGCGCGACATGCTTAGCAGAGTTATCCTAGGCACGCGCATTTCTCTTATGATTGGTTTTGCTTCTGTAATCATCTCTCTTGCCTTGGGAATAGTACTCGGCTCGATGGCAGGTTATTTTGGCGGAGTGATTGACCATGTCATTATGTGGTTGATGACGGTAGTATGGTCTATTCCCAGCATTATGCTTGTAATAGCCATCCGCATGGCATTGGGCAGCAAGGGTTTATGGGTCGTCTTTGTAGCAGTTGGGCTGACTACATGGGTAGAAATTGCCCGCATAGTGCGAGGAGAGATCATGTCCATCAAACAAAAACTTTATGTAGAAGCAGCACGAGCCTTTGGCTATTCTCATATGCGCATTATTTATCACCACATTTTGCCTAATATTTTCGGCTCTATTGTGGTACTGGCTTCTTCTAACTTTGCTACTGCTATTATCTTAGAAGCAGGTATGAGCTTTTTAGGTATTGGCGTGCAAATTCCTACTCCTTCATGGGGAAATATGATTTATGAGGCTTATGCTACTATCAACTCTTTGCACGCCGAACACTTAATTATGATCCCTTGCACAGGAATGGGACTGCTCGTACTGGCTTTTAATTTTTTAGGCAATGGCTTGCGCGATGCTTATGACCCGAAAACATTGGTTTCAAAAAACAAATGACAAAGACAATGGAATACGCTTCAGTTGAGCAGCAGTTGCAGATGAAAGAAATGCAACTCAACGCCCTTTTTGAAACCATTCAAGCAATTAATGACAATGCCTCAGAAGAGGAGTTATTTCGCATTTATAAATTTACCTTACAAGCAGCCCATTACATTAAAAGATTAGCCCTTTACGTACACGAGGAAGGCAACCAATGGGAGTGCAAAGTACAATACGGCAATACATCAGATTTTGCTCAACTTCCTCTACCCCAACCCATTTTTCACTATAAGGAAACTTCTCGCATTTCACTTAACGAGCCTTATTTTAGTGCATTTAACTATTTGCTACCCGTTCGGCACAAAGAAGCAGTACTTGCATATGTTCTTTTAGAAGTAACCCGTGATTTACAAGATCTCAACTTTTTGGCTACCTTAAGCAATATCATCATTGTAGCCATTGAAAATAAAAAGTTAGCTCGCAAACAAGCACAACAAGAAGCCTTTCAACGTCAGCTCAATATTGCCAGAGAAGTTCAGTCTTTACTTTTTCCCAAAAAGTTGCCCTATAACGAACGTTTGCAAATAGTAGCCAGTTATCAACCGCATCACACTGTTGGCGGGGATTATTATGACTACATTGAAATAGGAAAAGATAAATTCATGATTTGCATTGCTGATGTATCTGGCAAGGGCATCCCCGCTGCTATTTTGATGTCTAATTTTCAAGCTGCACTTCGCATTTTGGTGCGCGAAGGCAAACCCTTAGCCTACATTGTTGAAACACTTAATAAATTAATTTTAGAAAATTCTCGTGGAGAAAATTACATCACAGCTTTTTTTATGGAGTATGATTTTACCACTGGCGCATTCACTTACGTCAATGCAGGTCATAATCCTCCTCTTTTAATTTTTCCTAATGGAGAGTTAAAACACCTCGATGAAGGCACTACTATTTTAGGCGGGTTTAAAAAATTGCCTTTTCTCAATATAACTACTTATGCGCAGCTACGTCACTTTTTTTTATTTTGCTTTACAGATGGGTTCATCGAAACCTACAACGACAAAGGCGAACCTTTTGGAGTAGAACAACTCACAGCTTTTGTAATTCAAAACAAAGACTTAGATCGCAAACTCCTCCATCAAAAACTGATTGCTCTTCTTAATCAGTTTAGAGGAGATCAAGCCTATGTAGATGATATTACGCTGCTTTCTTGCTGGGTAAACGCTAAGTAAAATTAAGGTTCGTAGCGTCTAAAGCGTTTATGCCTAAATACTTTTTGCATAACGACACTCCCATCAGGTTGAGGTACTTCAACTGACTCGCGCTGAGTAGTAGAATAAATGGGAATGCCTAAATTATTTTTAAAGCAAAAACTTACTAAAGAAAATGTAACTCCAAAATCCCCCTGAATAAGCACAAAGTCTTGCGGCTGTACTCTTTCTGCAAGCCAATTTTTTAGAGGTTGTAAATATTCTTGTAGAGATTCTAGTTCGGGAGGTACGTTGCTAAACAGTGTTTGAAGATCTTCAGGTAATTTCTCTATGTGAGAAATACCTAAGGAAGCTTCCGCTTCCAATTGTTGCTCAGGAGTAATTTTATGAGAGAAAACTAAGTAAAGAGTAGCCATATTAAAGTTTGTCTAGAAACTTTTTGAATGAATCTTCACTTTGGAGAATTTGATAATCTATCGGCTGATTAATCTGCAGAATTTTGCAGCGCTTTTCAATAGCCTCAAAAGAAGCTGAATTAGCTCTCAAGTTATTAGGAGTAATTAAGTAAGCGCGCACACTTAATCCAAGAGGCTGTTTAACGGCAGCTAGCTTATACAAATGAGATTGAATATTTCCTACTCCTGTTGTTACCACACTATCTTGTAGAGAAACATTTTTTTGCCCTGTGTAAACTTTGCATTCCATTAAGTACAAGTAATTTTTGTACACGAAACATACATCGATGTCGTTGTCTTTGGTGTCACTTGTATGTACTTTTTTGCTATCCATTAGATAAATAGCTGTGCTAAGTGATATGTTAGATGCAGGCAGATTGAGATATTTCTGAATTGTTTCATACACATAAAATTCAAACCAACTACCTGAAAAAAATTGCCTAAGTTTACCTTTAGTATATTCATTTAACTTTTGATTCAAATAAGAACTTTCACGTATGATACCCTTTGCTCCACGGCATGATTCCATAATTTTAGATGCCTCTCCTAAAGCATCGGGAATATTTATTTGTGGCTGAGATTCATAATTGCGCCCATATGCGTTAAAATATTCTTTCAAATTAAGTTTGTATTTAATGGGATGCAAATTATTATAAGGGAATAGCTGTTCAAAATGCTGGTTTCCTACTGCTAAATAAAAAATGCGCGAATGATAACGAGCAAAGAAATTAAAAGCAGCAATAGACATAAGCTTATTGCCACATGTAATATTTACAACCCAGTCGGCAGTAGGCTGCAGTTGAGCATTTTCTAAGCTTTGCAAAATATTTTCAAAATTATCTTGATTAACTTCTACAATGCATTTCACCCGTATTTTTTCAATACCTGCTGAGCTGATAATCCAGTGGCTGCGCCCTTCTTCTTCCATCTTTCGCGTGGTAATAAACACGTACTGCTCGGCAGGAAATTCTTTAATAAACAATACATTGGGTAATGTCTCAGATGAAATAAGAAGAACTGAAACTGTTGGCATAAAGGTTATGGATTATTATTTACGTAGTCATGCGCACCGAAGGATAATATGGCTAGCGATAGTTACGATTATTTAAATTTTACAAAACTTACACTCAACAGCTGAGCATTATCTCCTTCACCTCTTACATTTCCAATTTTAAGAACGACCACTGCGCCTATTTTGTCTTTCTCAAAGCCAGAACCATACCTTACATCCATAATAGGCTCATATCCCTCTCGCACTAAAACTTTTACTTTATTAGGATTTCCAACTTCCAGAATAATTCCTTCTATTTCTCCTCCTTGTTTTAGTCTTTTGTTGTAGTATTGAGGCCGCTTAGACTCTGAATCTGATAGCTTTGTTTCTTCTGAAACAGAAAAAGTTTCCGAAGTATTCACTTTAGTCTCGATTTCCTGTGATTTTAATGACTTTTCAATGTTTTTTTTCCACTCATCTAAACTAATAGAAGTTATTTTAATGAAACCCATTAGGTAGAATTCCAAATTGCCATTTACTTTTTCAAAGCAAATTTTGCGAGACTTGTATTTAACCTTTTTATTACCATCTAAACCTACCTCTTTTTCTGTAAACCCTTCTTCATATTGCCAATCTCCTGTAATACTATGAAAACCACTACCTCCTCCTAGCTTAAGAATGCAGTAACTATTGTTACTAGGAATACTATTTTTAAGCTTTTCTAGTTTTTGAATAATCTTTTCGGTATGTTCTGCTTGTGAATAATTTTCAAAAAACTTAATTTGTTTTTCAAGGTATCTTTTTGTGTGATTGTTGATGATAGAAAACAAGTTAAAATTGGCATTTTTTAAAAGCACTTCTTTAGCTTCAGGTAACCCCCTTAACATTTTTTCCCAAATATTACCTGAAACTTCATTGGCTATGCCAAACCTCATAAAACCTTCAGCATTTATGGGAAATACTTCTAAATCGTTGTGAAAGCCGCTTTTCTTAAAATTTTCAGTTGTATTTCTCCTGCTGTGTTTCCATCCTCCATGCCATTCTTTATTTTTTTTCATAAGATTAAAAATTTTCATCCGCATTAGGCTACTGTTACTCATGGGTGCATCGCTGAAACGAAAAAGACGCATAATATTGTTATCAATGCGGCCAAAAACCTCATCATCCTTAGCGTTAGCTAATCTACTTATACTTTTTCTTACGTATTTAAATAAAATACTTCTAATAGCCCCCTTTACAGAAGAACCAGGCAAATAAGGCTTTCCCGTTACTCCATTGCGAATCAAAGGGCGTATTCCATCAACAGATATATCTGTATAGGGAAAGTTAAAAGTTTGAAGTGAAATCGCATTTATAGTATTTATATCCAACCCTTCAACTTCCCTTTTGCAATTATCAAAATTGCCTTTAGCTAAATAGCTACAATATTCTTCTAGCCTCCCTCTTTGATAGAGAATTTCAAAAAGCTTATCTTTGTTTATTAGAATAACACTATTATTTCTCTGAAAAATATCTATTCCTGACTTCCATGCACGCTCTATGCCTACGCCCACGTGCACAGGAGTAAGCACTTCTATTTTCCAATACTGATTTGTGTTAATACTCTCCTTCATAACCTCTTCAATCAATTTTCACAGGTACAAAGATAGCACGACCACTTCGGTAAATTTTATGTAATTGATCGTCATTCCATGGGTGGACTTTATGTGTTTTACCAGCAACCAAAAATCCTCCATAAGGACCATTTAAATTATCAGTAGTTGCAAAAACACTGCCTTCGCGAAACATGGTAACATGTTTTTTGCGCAAAGTAAGATAAGGTTCAGTAGTAATCCACCCGCCGCGCCGCACTAGTTCGTAGGAAATGTGATTGTCATTCTGAGGCAAGAGATTTTTCAATTGTTCTACGCTTTCGGGGCAAAATAGAGATAAATTGACCAAATACTTATGATCATTAGCATTAAAATGAAACTCATTAGGTAAGTTAGCTTCATTTAATTTAAACAGCCCATTGCCTACATGTCGGTCAGTGCCGATGCCTTCGTCTTGCAAAAAATTAAGAGCTGTTTTTACTTTGTCGTAATCCTCTTGAGTACCTATAAAAATACAATACAAACCACACCCTTCAGCAAACCAAATTCGCTCAATGTAGTAAGGTTCAGCGTCTTTGCCTTCCATGCGGGGCACGCGAACACGCGGATATACTTCTGAAGAAATATAATTCCTAATCTTGTTTTGCTCCTGTTTTTTTTCTTCTTCTGTTTCTGCGTCTAGCTTGCTCACATAAAAATCTCCTGCTACGTGATCAGCATTAGCTTCTATAGTGAAGCCCTTTGCCCATTGAGCGAATAGTTCTAGATCTATGTAGCGCACTTTCTTAATTTTTTTACGTATGCTTTGGTCGTTGTTGGCTTTAAATACACCCACTGGCTTCGGCAAAAAATACTGACATCCATTCTGTTTCTGTTTGTACGGAAACAAACTGCTAAGTGCAAAGGTAGGCTCGGGCGTAATCCAATCTGATGCATCAAGCATAGCCCATGCACTCATAATAGCTGCATATAGCGTATCAGAGTGCACAACTCTTTCTGAACTATCATATTCTGCACGTGGATTAGCAATATGCAAAGGACCGTGAAATTCTAGTTGAAAAATGCAAGAAACTATTTGACTCATATCGTAATTTTAGGATTTACCTGCTTCACCATTACTTGTAACAATGTATTTTGAAGCACAGATTTCTTCAGGTTGATTGAGATGGATTTTTACTTGTCCATACCCACGTGAGCCACAACCACCTAAGTAATCATTTTCCAAGAGTTCAATACCATTTTTAAACATTTGTATCAAGGCTTCTTCATTATCTCCCTTAAAAATGTTAATAATAAATTCTACTTTAAATTCTGCCCCTGCTGGAACACGCTCAAAGGAACGAGGATTTTCAGCTTTGCCAGTAATCCGATTGATACAGTTCTCCACCTTTACTTCTGTATATGGCATATCAGTAAAAGGAGAACTTTCTAATTTCTTGACAGAATCTTCCGTCAAATAAGCATCGCGTACAATAAGGCGAGATTGATTGCCTTCAAATTTTCGCTTTTCTGCTTCTATTTTACTCTTTTCTTTTGAACTATCTGAACTAGTAGCTTTTTCTAACTTTTTATCGAGTTCATTAATTTTTTCCTTATTGTCAGAGGAACCAAACAGCAAGCATATTAAAGATTCTTCGCCACCAGAATAGACACACTTACTAGCATTCGATTCTGCATTCTCACCGTAAACTAACTCTAATAAACAACGCATTTTGCCCTTGATAGAACTACCAGGCAGATAAGGCTGACCGTCATACCTACGGCGAATAACAGGTCCATCCACACCGCCAATTTCTGTGCTTTCTTTGCTATCGCCAATGCGAATGCCAGTTATAGCCTTCAGATTGCCTGTGTACTTAATTTTTTTCAATAGAACGCGTCCTTCCATATTAACTTCCTCCTTCTATTTTATGATATGCAACAATAGCCTCAGTTAAATTAACAAAGTTTTGAAACCTTTTCTTGGCATCTTCTTCCGATGTTGCTTTTTCTACTTCTGTTATCATTCGTTCTAGCACGCGTGCAAAATCTCTAATTTTTGCATCTTTATCTGCACGTCCCGCTGCATAAGCAAGTTGAGGCTTAAGCATAAGCAAATGTTGTTTATCTTCGTGATCATAACCCATTGCCTGTAAGCGCTTTAATTGCCCAAAGAATCTGCGCAGTTGTGAAGTAGTAAGTTTTTTCCGATTATCACCCTCTAAAAGGTGTTTAGCAAAATTCCGTGCCCATTCAATAGCCTCACTGTTTTGGATTCCATTACAGATCCAACCAATAACTCTTTCATCATCATGTTGGCAAGACATATTTTATAAATTTTAACTTTTACTTCTCAATTCCAATTCGGCCCAGCGTGCAGCTATACCATAAAGGTCAAAAAAGCGGTCGCGATTAATTTGGTCCTCTCCTTCAAAAAGATGCTTTTGCACAGTATCTAAAAACTTCCACGTTTCAGATCCCTTTTCTACGCGTTCTTTATAGCGACCAATGGTATAAGCTGCGTTCCATACATAACTTAAGTCAGGTTTATCGGCATATTTTGGATTAGTTTCATGCCGATTCTTTATTATCTGAAAACGGATAAGATGTTGTAGAAAACTCGCAGTAAGTTTGCCGCCTCGCCGTAACTTTACCATGCGTTCTTTTAATTCTTCTACTTTGGAAAATTCTTGTTCCCAGCTAATAGGTTGCTCAAAAATGCAGATAGCATTTTTAGCATTGTTATTAAAACTTTTAGCTTTCTCTTCTGCTTCTCCAGCAATTACAGCTGCTTTGCCTATAGGGAACTTTGGCGGCAATATAGCAATTCCTCCTGAAATTGTAATATCTCTGCGGTTGGTAAACTGCATAAAATCTTCTCTTACTTTTCTTGCAAATCGGATTACCTCACTCCAAAGACCTACTACAAATAAATCATCTCCACCAGCATAGAGAATTAATAAGTTGTCTCTAAATTTCTCATCACTGTTTCGAATAGTATTTAGGTAACCTTTAAAAAACAAATCCATTTGTCGGCTGAGTGAGGCAAAACGCGCTAGTGTTTCCTGTCCTTTAAAACCTTCGCTGAAAATCATCCCCAGGTTGTCTACATCCATGCGAAGCACGCCCAACCGCTTGAGTTTCAATTCATTAAATCCACCATCATATTTCCTTCCTTTCTCTGGCATACCTGCCATTTCAGAGAAAGTTTTGGGCTCAGTTTCTTTTTCTTCACCATCTTCCTGGCTTATAGTAACCACTGGAAAGGTGTTTCCCCCGTAAAGTTTAAAACTCCAAGCAGGTATTTTACTTTGCAGTTTTTCAAAACCTGTAACCAAAGAAATGTCGAAATGATTCAACCCAATGATGCGTTTAACAGTACCTTTTCTATTCTCAAAAACTTTCTTTATGCTTTCTAATCCATTTTCATCAACTAAGTAGTATGTGCTACCAACTTCCAGAATAGGATCGCATACATTGGGATAGTGTTGCTTGCGAGCATATTTTTCGAAGTAATCTTCTGGGCTACTTGTTTCTATAATTGCAACAGCATCTTTAAGATGATAACCTAATGAAATTTGCTCATAAGTATATTTGCTAACAGTCAATTCTTCTTTATCGTCTAGCTTTCTAGTTTCACTTTTGTCAATTTCCTCACCTGTGATGACATCTCTGTTGGTTAAGACTTTCTGGGGAGTAAATAGACTATTAAAATTTTTCTCTAAAACTAACCTATGTTTCTGTAATTTTTTTGCATCGATGTTGCGAAAAAGCTGCTCCCATGGCTCCCCAATTTCCTTATTATTTAAGTTACCGATACTAACAGGCTGAGTTGCTAAGATTAACGAAAGATCTATTTTATGTTTATAGAAAAGTTGCTTCTGCAAGCGACATTCAATTTCATCGACTTTTTCTATAACGCGTGGTGTGTTAGGTGCCAATAGATAAAAATTACCTCCCGAGTTGTAGATGATATTTCCACTAAAAAGCCGAAGCTCAGAAACGATGTAAGAAACAGCATCATCACAAAGCAGTTCTAAGTAAAATGAACGTCCTTTTAGGTTTTTAGCCGCATATTTAGCAATGATGTTGTAAATGAAACTTTGAATGCCTGATATTTGACCTCCCACTAGTAAGAAGGGTGCTGCTTCTAAAGCACCTAATTTATTTCTAAGATCTTCTTCCTGATACAGATTTTTTTCTAGCTCTAGCCAGTCATAAAGACAAAGTGCTAATGCAGCTACCACTCGAGAATGATCGTAAAGCGATACGTCTGGCAAATCCGTAGTAGTGGCAGGAATAGTAGTGGTATAAACATGTAGCAGAGTTAGAATTGCTTCAGCAAAGTTTTCAGGAATGTCTTGCCAAATGTGCTTGAATTCATTGGTAAAAGATTGCCATAGCTGTTTATATTCATCAACTGTTGGGCGATAATTTTCCCCATTTATACTTTTTCTCAATACAAAAGAACTTTCCAATGACAATTTTTGAAGCGGAACATGAGTTATTGTTTCTCCTTCTCCTCCTGGTACTTTCAAAAAGTCAAAAATTAGACGCAGGGGAGTTGTTTTAAAGTTGCTGTTTTCATCATCGCTATCTTTTGAAGATCTTTCAGTGGCAGAGGCAAGCTGATAGGCTGTTTGCAAAACTACTTGTTCAATTCTATTAGAATTAGGTTTGTGATGTGAAGCTGCTAACGTTGCTACTTCTTCCCAATCTAAACCTGCAGCTTTAAAACTAGAAGCAAAGTCCGCAAAAAATTGATAAGTCCAGAGTACATGCTTATGGGTATATATTCCTTCACTCAACGGGCAAAAAACGCTTTCCAAATTTTTGGTATCTGCAGACAAAAGTTTAGAGTTTTTTACATCATAATCATCTGCCCGCTGGTAAAATTTACCAATATCGTGCAGGAGAGCTGCTATGTAAATTTCTGTTCTAGTAGGTCTTTTTTGATCTGTCATATTGCAAATGCATGAATGTAAATCTGCCGCCAATTATCAACGAAGCTGCTACCCATGCACAACTTAATACCATTTACTCAAAAAAGTTCCTCTTCTTTTTGCAATTGTGAGATAACACCGTAGCCAATGCTTACATGCCGCCCTAATCCGATAAAGTTGGGCAACGATACATTAGTTTCGAAGGTGGCATTAAAGGCAATCAGCCGAGCTTGGCGGACAGTGTGGCGCACTGGCTCACTTAAATGAAGAATTCGGCAGATAATAGGGCGTTCTTCTTTGGAAGGCAATCTCCAGCCTACTCCTTTAGCAAAAGCCATGATTTGACCTCGTAGAGTAGCCTCTAGCAATTCGCGACGAGCTTGGTCAGTGGTCTTCTGGCGATAGGCTTGGTAAGTTTCTGAATTAAATGGGAACCAGCGGCAAATTCGGTAAGATATCATGGAATTCCATACCTGCAAAGGATGCTTGCGCGCATTCAAAATCTCGATGGACATTTCTAAATGTTTCTCGCCGATGCGCAGGCGATAAGGTTTGCCTGAGCGAAATAAGTAGCTAATTTCTTCCGTGCCTTCCCCTACGCAAACAATACTCAGCTTGTTGCGTATTTGTTTATATTGAATAAGCGGATAGGCGTAGCGAAACCCTTCTTCAGTGTGATTGTGAAACAAAACATGGTCGTAACCAGCAATTTGAGCGATTGCACCCCGAAATAGGGGAATATCTCGCCCTTCGATAAAGGCATTAAAGCCAATGCGCAGGTATGGTAAAGCCAGTAGCATAAGTCTAAGAAGCTGTTTTATAGGTCTATACCTTGCCGATAAGAAAGGTTCCTCTCAACAAAGAACTTTTTTCTCATCGAAGCTTTTTTGACGGTGGTAATATAAAAAAGCGTAATTATTCAACGCAAGTTTTCAATGCATAAATTTTTTATAAACATAGGCTCAACAGGTTTTTCATTTGCTTTTTTGTGTGATGATAAATTTTATACCTTGCAACTATGTGTGGCATTTGTGGCATTTACGCATACAACGAAATAGGTCGGTTCAGCATGATTAACTTGCTTGCTGCTACCAATGCCTTAGCTCATCGCGGTCCCGATGCGGGAAGGCTTTTCGATCATCATCGCTGTGGCTTAGGACATAGAAGACTGGCAGTAATAGACCTCACTGCAGAAGCCAACCAACCCATGAGCGATGTAACAGAACGCTATACCATCGTTTTCAATGGAGAGATCTACAACTTTAGGCAACTTCGCAACATTCTAGAAAGGGAGGGCATCCCTTTCCGCACCCAGTCTGATACAGAAGTATTGCTTTACTGGCTTATCAAAAATGGCACCCAAGGACTTTCTTACCTACATGGCTTCTTTGCTTTTGCTCTTTACGATGCGTGGGAAGAAAGTCTGTTGCTTGCCCGCGACCGCATGGGCATTAAACCTTTACTGTGGTATGAAGACGAAGACAAATTTTTATTTGCTTCGGAACTAAACGCGCTTTTAGCTTTTGGCATTCCGCGACAAGTAGATAAGGCTTCTATAATTGAGTATTTCCAATTGCATTACATTCCCGCTCCTTATACTGCTTTAAAAAATGTGTACAAACTTCCTCCAGGGCACTACATCCGCCTGCAAAAGCGCCAGCGCGAAGTCATTCGCTGGTATGCTCCTCCTAAACCTCTTCAACAAAATGCTTACAAGGGCAGCTACCAAGAAGCCTGCCACCGAGTAGTAACTCTACTGGAGCAGTCCGTAGCGGAACGGATGGTAGCTGATGTACCCTTAGGAACCTTTTTGAGCGGGGGCATAGACTCTTCTATTATTACAGGGCTGGCAAAACAATTAAAAAACCATTTACAAACTTTCTCTATTGGTTACCAAGAAGAGCCTTTTTTTGACGAAACTAATTACGCCGAAATCGTAGCACGACATTTCGGCACCTATCACTACACGTTTAAGTTGAAAAATGAAGATTTATTTGAAGCAGTAGAAAAAATTTTACCTCTCATGGGAGAGCCTTTTGCTGATTCCTCTGCCATTCCGTACTACATTCTCAGCCAAAGGACCCGCCAGCATGTAACTGTAGCCCTCTCAGGCGATGGAGCCGATGAACTCTTTGGCGGATATCAAAAATATCGCGCAGAATGGTGGATTCGAAATGGCAATTGGCGTGTAAAACTTGTAAAATTTTTAACTCCTTTGCTAGAAAAATTACCTAAATCGCGAAATAGCGCATGGCAAAATCGATTTAGGCGAATGCAACGGCTAGCCCAGGCAGCTTTGCTGACACCACCAGAGCGCTACTGGTTTTTAAGCTGTTTTATGCCAGAAAAGGTAGCTATGCAATTGCTTCAAATAAAACACCATGAAGAAGTAGTAAAGGAATTTTTCCAACGCAAAGCGCGGTGGCAAGAGTTAATTGGTAACAACGGACTCAATCAAGTGCTCTTTGCTGATGTGCACCTTGTTTTGCCCAACGATATGCTTCACAAGGCTGATAGCATGAGCATGGCACACGGCTTAGAAGTGCGCGTTCCTTTTATGGACCATCGCTTAGTAGAATTTGCTTTGTGTTTACCTGAAGAGTATAAAATTAATCGACAACTTAACAAAAGAATACTACAAGAGGCTTTTCGCAACTTGTTGCCTAAACAGTTATTCAATCGCCCTAAAAAAGGATTTGAAGTGCCTTTACTGAAGGCGTTCCGCACCATTTGGCGCACTTGGATAGAAAAAGACTTATTGGGAGAAGAATTTATTCAGCAGCAAGGTGTCTTTAATCCTTCTTACGTTAGCCAATTGAAAGAACAGCTATTAAAAGGGCGCCCAGTGGAGCAGAACCATCTCTGGGCGCTGGTGGTGTTTCAGCACTGGTGGAAGCGATTGAAGATTACTTGGGAGGATTAAACAATTAAACAATCTCTACCTTCTGGAAACATGCTCATCGCTGTTGCTACCAGAAAATAGTATATAACGCCGCCAAAATGCCTATAATGAGCATAGCACCGATGTTAAAGGCTGGGCTAGTGCGCAACATGTGAGCTGTTACCTCAATTGCTTTGGGATTATTCTTGCTGCCACTATCCAATAAGCTAATCACTATCATGCCTGCTATAATGACTAAAAATACTACCCCCATCCGATCTATGAAGGGCAAGTTAGGTAATAGTTGTTTTAAAATAGCTGAAAGAGGAATGGTAGTGATGGCAGCAAACAATGCAGCATTGGCAGTAGTGCGCTTCCAAAAGAAACCGAATAAGAAAATAGCTACCACCCCTGGAGATACAAATCCAGTATATTCCTGAATAAACTGAAAGGCTTGGTCTAAAGCACCTAAAGCAGGAGCCACCAAAGCAGCAATGACAAAAGCTGAAAGTGCTACTATGCGTCCTACGCGCACCAGTGTAGCCTCTGAAGCATTTTGGTTGATGAAGTTGCGATATAAGTCCATGGTAAAAATCGTTGCTGTGCTGTTTGCCATAGAAGCAAGGGAGGAGACAATAGCAGCTGCTAAGGCAGCAAAAGCAACTCCTTTCAATCCTGCAGGTAGTAAGTTTAGCAAGGCAGGATAGGCTTTATCGGACTTAATAAACCCAGTGGCAGTATCGGTCATAGCAGTGGTAAAACTTCCTGCTCCTCCTTCTTGAAGGACGATTACATAAGCAGCAATGCCTGGCACCACTACAATCAGAGGCATCAGTAATTTGAGAAAGCCAGCAAAGATGACTCCTTTTTGAGCCTCGTCAAGGCTTTTGGCAGCTAAAGCCCGCTGGGTAATATACTGATTGCATCCCCAATAGTTTGTATTGACAATCCACATGCCGCCGATGAGTACACTCAAGCCAGGCAAATCTAAATATGCATCTCTTTTGCCACCCATTCCATCGGGAATCATCATTTGCCCTTCAAACAGAATCATGTGGAAATGGTCGGGGGCTTTTTGCCGCAGTGCTACAAGTCCTGCCCAGGCATCGCCATTGCCTACTAGGTCTAATGCCAAGTAAGTGGTAGCCAACCCTCCCACTACTAAAAAGATTACTTGCACAATATCAGTCCATGCCACTGCCATTAATCCGCCGTAGATAGAGTAGAGAATAGCCAGCGCTGATAGTCCTATAATGGCTTGAATCATAGGCACTCCCAACACCGTATGCAAGGTAAGAGAGCCTAAGTACAGCACAGAAGTAAGATTTACAAACACATATACCAGTAACCAAAAAACAGCCATGACTGTCCTTACGCGACTGTCATAGCGGGTTTCTAAAAATTGCGGCATGGTATAAATGCCAGTTTTGAGAAATACGGGAAGGAAAAATTTGCCCACTACCAGCAAAGTAGCCGCTGCCATCCATTCGTAAGTAGATATAGCAAGACCGATGGCAAAGCCAGAGCCTGACATCCCAATAAATTGCTCGGCGGAGATATTGGAAGCAATCAAAGAGGCACCGATAGCCCACCACGGCAAGGCGCGGCTTGCTAGAAAGTAGTCTTTAGAATCTCTTTCATGCCCTTTTTCTTCTCGGGAAACCCATAAGCCGATGGCTACAATGGTTACGCAATAACCAAAGAAGACGATGTAGTCGATAGTTGTCATAGGTTGTTGTGCAGTTGAGAGGTTTTTTCATTACTTAGCTGCACAACAATACTAATATTTCGCTGCTAAGGCAAATTTTTAAGTAGATTGCCTCATGTTACTATGGGTTTTGGCTTGGGCAAGCATTATTTTGTATCAATGAACCTTGTAATTTTATCAATACCTTAAAGATCGCTACAACATTTCTTGCCGACGATGAGCCTTATTTCGCAAGGAATGAAAAGCCTTTTCCCATCAACCCAACTTGCCTAATGAACAAAGCACCGAAAAGATAGTTTCATTCTCCCTTAGGTTGTGCAAGAGATTGCATCGATTTGAAAAAGGGCTTTTGCTTGTTGCCAGTTAGTACGATTCAATTAAATCAAGATGCGCACAGGATCTTCCATTAGCTGGACAAGAGTTTGCAAGAAGGCTGCTCCAGTAGCACCGTCAACTACTCTATGATCGCAAGCAAGGGTAACTTTCATCACATTGCCAATGCGAATTTGTCCATTATCTACCACTGGCACTTGGCGAATAGCCCCTACGGATAAAATGCAAGCATCAGGAGGGTTGATGATGGAAGTAAATTCTTCAATGCCAAACATGCCTAAGTTGGAAATGGAAAAGGTGTTGCCTGTCCAATCCGCTGGTTGGAGTTTCTTGCTTTTGGCTTTAGCGCTGAGGTCTTTCACTTCCGCAGAAATTTCTGATAGGGATTTCATATCGGCAAAGCGCACAACAGGCACTAGTAAGCCCTCTTCTACCGCCACTGCTACTCCGATGTGAATATGATGATTGATGCGTATTTTATCTCCTTGCCAGGAAGCATTTACCATTGGATGCTTGCGCAAAGCCATTGCACAGGCTTTGATAAGCATATCGTTGTAGGAAATTTTCACAGGAGCTACTTGGTTAATACTTTGCCGCGCTGCTACAGCTTTATCCATGTTAATTTCTACTGTTAAGTAGAAGTGAGGCGCTGTAAAGGCACTTTCGCTGAGGCGACGAGCAATTGTTTTGCGCATTTGACTTACTGGCACCTCAGTGAAGCTTTCTTGATAGGCAAACTGACGGGACGGCGTAGGAGTCGGAACGGCAGGTGCTTGCTCAGCAGGGGCAGCCGGTGGCACAAAGGCTTCTATATCCCGTTTAACAATCCGCCCATTTTCACCCGTCCCTTTGACTTGGGAAAGGTCTATGCCGCGCTCTTTTGCCATGCGTTTTGCCAAAGGCGAGGCTTTAATTCTACCCGTTTCTGTAATTGAACTCCCTTCAACGGCGGCAGGCGGCGGAGCAGCACTCTGAGCTACAGAAGAGCTTTGTACAACAGCAGGTGCTGAGCTATGGTCCTGAATAGTTTTTTGAGGCTGAGCTGAGGTGGACGGAGTTTGCAAAAGAGACTGATAGTCAGCACCTTCTTCGCCAATAATAGCAATAATGCCATCTACAGGGACCGGTTTGCCCGCTTCCACACCTATATAAAGCAATGTACCTTCTTCATAGCTTTCTAGCTCCATGGTAGCCTTATCGGTTTCCACTTCTGCCAAAATATCGCCCGACTTTACTTTGTCACCCACTTTTTTGAGCCATTTAGCAATAACACCTTCGGTCATGGTATCGCTCATTTTGGGCATGCGGATAACGGTGGCATTTGCTTTTTTGGGAGAAGGAGCTTGCCCTGTAACCACTGAGGTCGGTGCTGTTCCATTAGCAGCTTTTGAGGGAGAAGGAGTAGGAGGAAGATTTAGCTGAGCTAGTATTCCACTAATATCCTCCCCTTCCTTGCCAATGATAGCAATTACCCCATCTACGGGCACGGTTTGTTTTTCTGGTACTCCAATGTATAGCAGTATGCCATCGTAGTAGCTTTCCAGCTCCATGGTTGCCTTGTCGGTTTCCACTTCTGCCAAAATATCGCCCGATTTGACCTTATCGCCCACTTTTTTGAGCCAACTAGCAATAACGCCCTCAGTCATGGTATCGCTCATTTTGGGCATGCGAATAATCTCAGCCATATATGCTTTTAGTCTTGCACGTTCCTAATTTACAAGCATGAGTCCAAAAATACGGCATCATAATCAAATGATAAACCGCCTATAGGCAAAAATCTCCTTGCAGCTTTCAAGGATAAGAAATCGTCTACTTCCCTTAGTTTTTAGCAGAGCATTTGAGCCTATTTTTTTTGAACCACGGAGATTGTCTGGTTTTATAAGGTCGTATTTTGCCAAATTTGTATTCATGCAAGCAAGTTTGCTGAAGGCAGCAGATTAGACGGTTCAGCGAGTCTTAGCGGAGTTCGGCTCTACCTTAGCACTGTCCTTTTTGAGGAATAAAGCCCTGATATCCAGATTTTTGTGCTATTTCTCCTTTCCATCCAATACATTTTGGTGGAATCGAGAAACGCTCCCGCCTAAGGGCAATCTATTCAAGTGGCTCCAACCCCGCTTTGGCATCTTTTATCTTGGCTTCTGTAACCATGCCTACATGTAGCAACCCACGTGCATCCACCACCATCCTCGCCTTAGGTTGGACCACTAAGATAAGAGTAGCCAATTCCCCTTTTTATCCAAAATTGTTGCCTTCCTACAACCTAAGATGTACTCTAAACCAAACTACTTTGCCATTAAACACATCACTATTTTCAACCATTCGCACAACTTGGCAAAAAAACGCTCACTCATCTTTACCAATCAAGGCAAGGTGAAAACCCGCAAAGCCAAATTTTTTCATTCTCTTTGCGGAATAAAAGTCAAAAACGGTAAAAAAAATAATAACTTGCCTTGCAAGTATGGCAAAATAAACTACTATTTGCCAATACTCTTGACTTATAGCTGTTACAGGCAGAAAATTTTCAAACAACCTCTTGCAAATTCAACAAAAATTATACAGCAAGCTGAGATAGCTTGTTGATTAGCTTTTCATCAAACAAAATATACTTAGTAGGAGAGAAAAGCCTTTTTCTTAGAGATGGAATTCTCGCTGCTAAAGAACGGATTTTTATAATTCTATCTTTTTTACCATCAGTGGTGGCGATTTTTAGTATTTTGTTAAAAATAACAATATGAAAACACTCTTCCTTACCCACTGCGCGTATCTGCCGTTGAATACTGTTAATCAATTGACTAAATAGCTCAAAATCCTTTTGCAAACAATACTGCAAAGCAAGCAACGATTTCACTTCCAAGGTGGCGTGTTGATACTTTTTTAAATTTACCTCGTTAAGCAAGGCATTGAGCCAACGGGCTGCTTCCTCATATTTTTCGGCATAATAACAACAAATTGCCCTGTAAGTCATGTAGCTGACATACTCTGGAATGTTTTCTTGATCAACTTCAAAATCTTCAAAGAGGGCTTCGTTTTCTTGGTAAAGCTGCTGTTCAATGCCTAGTCTAAGGCTGCGCTCCAGTTTGGTCATTAGGAAACGAGAGGGGTAGGTGTAAAGGGTGTAGTTAGAAAGCAGCATAGCAGCAGAATCATTGACATCCTCAAAGTAGCGCTCTGCTTTCTTAAATACCTTGTGATGGTTGTAATATTCTAAACGCAAGTAATCGAAAACTAGTTTGAGATGGTAATAAGTAGGGTCTGAATTGTACTGAGAGAATATTTGGTCTACTTTTTCTATGATGTCCTCAATAGGCTCAAGGTCGTCTTGAGGCTTTTCTTCTTCCACAAAAAGGCGGTGGAAAACATTCATGCAGCTTTGGTACACGTAAAGGCGATGGGATTTGTATAGTCTAGCAATGTTTTGCATTTCTTGGTTAAGCAAAACGAGTTGCATTTTGTCCATTTCTTCGCCGGTGAGGGTATAAATGCCAAATTTTTTGAAGTAGTCAGCAAGCATGTCCTCGGCTTTGTCTATGGCAAGCATGTAGGCTACGTGGCGGTTATAGGCTTGCGAGTAAGAAAAGTAATCAGGCGAATTAATATGGAGCCTTTTGAGATGCTTGTAAACAATAGTGAGTTCGTTAGACAGATCATAGTCAAGCAGTTCGCGTTCTAGGCGCTTGAGGGTAGCAATAGCGATAGCCTTTTTGCGGGTAAAAATTGTTTCGTTGATGTTAATAACGCGCTTGAGTATATCCGTGCGCGGGCTTTCCATCTGCTGCAGCAGATATTCCTCTATTTTCTGGTTAAGGCGCGAACGCAGGGTATAATATGCATTGGTATTTACCTCTAGCTCTTCCATAATTTTGCTATCTGATAGCTGCTTTTCGCGTATTGCCCGCAGCAGCGTCGCTGACTTTTCAGCGTTGCTTTCTATGAGAGAGTTGTAAATAATTTCGTAATCTTTATTAGACAGTTGTTTGATGATATTTTTGAGCTTTGCCATTACAGAACAAGATTAAAAAAGTACCTAACTCAAACTTATCAGTACTGCTCTTTTTGCCGTAAAGTTAACGCAAGGTTTTTGGATTTATTGCTCTAAAATAGAAAAAATTGGCAAAACGCTCAAAAACAAAGCAATCCTCTCTTGGAAAGAGCCAAACCTATTAAAGGCACATTTTCGTCTTCTGAAGGATAAAAAAACACTTTTGAGCTAATTATTTTGGCTAAAAATCGCCTTTCTTTGTTCTTTAAGTCCAACTTAATGCGCAAAAACGATAATTTGATATGCCTGCGAGCAATTACCCTTGCTTGCAATTCGAACTTTTAGCTTGGAAGATAGGAGACCGTTTGCCGCCTAACACAATTGGCTAAATGATGGCAATTCTTAAAAACAACAGCAAAAAAATTACATGTAGGCACGTATGTATTTATGGACGCGTAGCAGCGGCAATGATCAAAGAAAGTTCTTTATGTTTCATATGAAATTTACGACCGATGTGTTCATTGGTAAGCTCTCCAGCATAGCTGTAAACTCCTTTAGCAAAACCTGGGTATGCGTAAATCATTTCATCAACTCCCCCTACTTCTCCCATGCGTCGCAGCATGGGGGTAAAAATATTGCTAATGGCTTTGGTAGCTGTCCGAGCCACCCGCGAAGCAATATTAGGCACACAATAGTGAATCACTCCGTAGCGTCGGTAAGTGGGTGCATCATGGAAAGTAAGGCGCGAGGTTTCAAAACAACCGCCGTTATCAATGCTTACATCAATAATGACTGAATCAGGTCGCATTTGGCTGACCATTTCTTCCGTAACTACGCAAATGGATCGCCCATCTTGATTTCGCAAAGCCCCTATGGCTACGTTAGTGGTTCGCAGTGCTCTGGCAAGTGTAGTGGCTTCGATGGTAGAGGTATAGATTTGTCGGTCGCCGATGGCTTGTTTCAAACGGCGCAATTTGTAGAGATTATCGTCAAAAACTTTTACAGAAGCTCCTAATCCTAAAGCGGCTCGGGCTGCATACTCGGCTACCGTGCCAGCTCCTAGAATCAAGACTTTGGTGGGAGGCACGCCTGTGATACCCCCCAAAATGATGCCTTTCCCTCCACTAGTATTGCTAAGCAATTCGGCTGCAATAAGCACCACCGTACTGCCGGCAATTTCACTCATGGCGCGCACTAAGGGCAATCCCCCTACTTCATCTTCTAACATCTCATAGGCAATGGCGGTAATTTTTTTTCTATTAATAGCGTGTAAATATTCTTGGGTTACTTTTGCAAGAGGTAGGGAAGAAATCAAAGTAGCGCGAGGCTGCATCATTTCAATTTCTGCCAACGTAGGCATGTCTATTTTGAGGATGATGTCAGCTTTGTAGACTTCTTCAGGTGAATACACTACCTGAGCGCCAGCTTCGCTATATTCTCTATCCGAGTAGCGCGAAGGCAACCCCGCACCAGATTCAATGTAAATTTCGTGACCATTAGCCACTAGTACGCGTACTGATTCAGGGCGCAATGCAATGCGGTTTTCTTGATAGGCTATTTCCTTAGGCAAGCCAATGACTAACCGCTTTTTACTCTCGTGAATTTTAATAAGTACTTCTTGTGGATGAAACAGAGGATGCTCTTGTGCCAACCGTTTCATTTCAGATTTGAGATGGTCAGTCATATCGGTAAAGGTCTATGACACGTGATAAATTAGACGCTACTTGGATATGAATTAAAAAACGACGAGGAGGAATCAGCCTTGCAATTTGGCTACCCCACTCTATGAAGCAATAACTGCCTGAGTAAAAATATTCTTCTACGCCGATGTCTACGGCTTCTTCTTCCTTGCGAAGGCGATAAAAATCAAAGTGATACACGGCTTCTCCTGTGGGCAATGCATATTGATTCACTAAAGAAAAAGTAGGACTGGTAACCTGGTCTTTCACCCCTAACATGCGGCAAATAAACTGAATCAAGGTAGTTTTGCCTGCTCCTAAGTTGCCTTCCAAAAGCCATATTTTATGAGAGCCAGCAAAAGACACTATCTCGCTGGTTACTTCCGCCCATTGACCCAAATGGCTGCACACTAACTGGCGACGATGTGAATAAGCCTCAAAATTCATTCACAACAAATATACACAATAAGCGGGCAAAATTGGATACAACGGCTGAAATTGTACGTACAACATGCAAAGGTAACTATTTTTGACTTTAAGGTAAAATAAATAGCAATTAAGTTGATGTGCAACGGCTGAGGAGCTGTCTGTTCAATTGATTGCCCAGCGTTGATTTTTATCTTTATAACACCAATTTCAACTCGTAGGTAGTGTTTGGTTACACGCAGGAAATGTCTCGAAATTTTTGTGCGGCAAGGTCAATTTTCCAGCTTCAACATCGTGCATTACATCTACTTTTCGCCTGTACCTTTCTTAAAAGGATTTATAACTTTGCCGACTAAATCTCGGAAAGGTAATGACACCCAAGTACTTTATTTTAGATTTTGACAGCACCTTTACTAAAGTAGAAGCACTGGAAGAGTTGGCAGAAATTGCCTTGGATGGATCTCCCCTGCGCGAGCAGATAGTAGCCCAGATAGCCGAACTCACTTCTTTGGGAATGGAAGGCAAAATTTCTTTTAGGGAATCTCTCAGAAAGCGCATCGCTTTATTGAATGCCAATCGCTCACATTTAGAACGGCTTGTTGCATCTTTAAAGCTGAAAGTATCGGACTCTATTAAACGCAACCGAATTTTTTTTGATACTTATGCTGACAACATTTTAATTATTTCTAGTGGATTTAAAGAATTTATCGTACCTGTAGTTTCCGAATACGGCATTAAGCCAGAGAATGTGTATGCCAATGAATTTATTTTTGATGAAAAAGGCAACATCATCGGTTTTCGCGACGATATTCCTCTGGCTCATGATGATGGCAAGGTAACCCAACTAGCCGCTCTTAACTTAAAAGGGGAAGTGTATGTCATTGGCGATGGCTATACAGATTACCAAATGCGAAAAGCAGGGCTGGCTAATAGTTTCTACGCATTTACCGAAAATGTAGTGCGAGAAAGCGTCACTAGCGTTGCTGACCATATAACGCCTAGTTTAGATGAATTTCTCTACGTGAACAAATTGCCAATGGCTATTTCTTACCCTAAAAGCCGAATTAATGTTCTAATTTTAGAAAATATTCACAGTGAGGCAACTCGTATTTTCAAAGAAGAAGGATATAATGTCGAAATCATCAGCTCTGCTTTAGACGAAGATGAATTATGTGAAAAAATTCGCGATGTTTCTATCCTGTGCATTCGGTCTAAAACCAATGTCACGCGGCGCGTTCTTCAACACGCCAACCGCCTCATGGCAATAGGAGCATTTTGCATTGGCACTAACCAGATAGATCTAGAAGCATGCCTTGATCGCGGGGTGGCTGTTTTCAATGCTCCCTACAGCAACACGCGCAGCGTGGTAGAACTTGCCATTGGCGAAATCATCCTGCTCATGCGCAACCTTCCTGATAAAATTGCAGCAATGCACGCTGGTAAGTGGGATAAGTCTGCAGCCAATAGCTATGAAGTGCGAGGCAAAAAATTAGGCATTATCGGATACGGCAATATTGGCTCGCAACTTTCTGTAGTAGCTGAAGCCCTCGGCATGGACGTATATTTTTACGACATTGTGGATAAACTCGCCATTGGAAAAGCCCAAAAGTGCCGCACTATGCGCGAAGTGCTCAACATAGCTGATGTCATTTCCCTGCACGTGGATGGGCGAAAAGAAAACCGCCACTTAATTGGGGCTGCCGAGTTTGCTCAAATGAAAGACGGAGTGATTTTTCTCAACCTAGCCCGCGGTGAAGTGGTAGATATCGATGCTTTGGTAGAAGCACTTAAATCTGGAAAAGTGCGTGGAGCTGCTTTAGACGTTTTTCCTCAAGAACCCAAAAACAACAAAGAGGAATTTATCTCCCCCTTGCGAGGAATGAAAAACGTCATTTTGACTCCTCATATCGGAGGCAGCACTATAGAAGCGCAGTACAATATTGCCCAGTTTGTACCTAATAAAATCATTGAGTACATCAACACAGGTAACACTTTCATGAGTGTTAATTTTCCCAACATTCAGTTGCCTGTACTTGCCAATGCTCACCGACTCATCCACATTCACAAAAATGTTTACGGCATTTTGGCTCAAATTAACAATGTGCTAGCAAAACATCAAATTAACATTGTAGGGCAGTACTTAAAAACCAACGAAAAAATTGGCTACGTCATCACTGACATCGACAAAGCTTATAACAAAGATGTCATCAGAGACCTGAAAGCCATTGAAAATACCATCAAATTCCGAGTACTGTACTGATACGAAAAATCCTCCGCCGCTTTTATTACTAAACAGCGGAGGAGTATCTTGCAAGATTGTTATTTTTTCAACGACGTTTTTTGATTTGAATACAAAAATCAAGAAAAACGAACGCCTGCATTGCGCAACCTTTGCTCAATCATCATTTTTTTAGCTCTTTGAGCTTTGCTTTGTTGATACCACAAATACGCTATCACAGCAAAGGCAAGGTAAGGTATGCTCATTAAGTAAAGAATGCCGGTGTTTAGTCCCCTGCCAACTCTGCTGGTACCGTTGCTGATGTTGTTTTCAACAGTAGCGCGGCACATGGCACATTGCCCTTGAGCCAGTTGAGGAGTTATGCTTATGCTAAGCATCACTAGCAAGAGCGCAACGATGAACTTTTTCATACGTAATAAGGACTAATCATGAAATAGGTTAGCACTCCTGTAATTGCTACATACAACCAAATGGGAAATGCCCATTTTACTACTCTCCTGTGGCGGGCAAATTGCCTTGTCCAAGCAAAATAAAATGCTGTCAGTACGAAAGGCACTACAATTGCTGCCAGAGCGATGTGAGTTATCAACACAAACAAATAGATGCTGCGCCAAATTCCTATTTGGGCTAGTTCTGCTTGGGACAAAATGCCGTCGCCGTTTTCATCGCCAAATTTAGTAGGGGCTGCTTGGTAGTGATAAACCACATATGAGACCAGAAAAAAGCAAGAAAGTACAAAAGCAATCGTCATTAACCAGCGGTGTGCTTCTTGGTTGCGATTTTTGATAAAAAATAAAGCTAACATTAAACAAAGCGAAGTAGCGGTGTTAAGAACAGCATTCACATGAGGCAAGAGTGATACATCTATATTGCCTAGTTTGCCTGTCTGAGGCACAAGCAATAAAAAAGCAACTACTATTGGTATCAAAATGGAAATAATAGAAATAGCGGTCAGATATCGCTTGTCTTGTTTGGAGGTAATTTGTTGAGTTGGCAACATGGCTTGCACAGTTTTATGTCTTTGGAAATATTAGTTTGCCTTCTGAAAGAAAGAACACCTTATTACTGGGTTTTGTTTTTGTACTCGGCAAGCAGGACTTGAATTTCAGTGATGAGACGATCTACATCTTGGCGGCGGGTACCACTATAGTACCCTCTGATGCGTTTTTCTTTGTCTACCAGCACAAATTTATCGCTGTGGATAAAGTCTATGGTAGTATCGGAGCTAGCAGGTCGGGTAGCTATAAAGTAACCGCAACGCGCTTGGTGATAAATAGCTGCCTTATCTCCTGTGAGAAATATCCATTTTCCAGGAATGGCGCCATATTGCTTAGCATATGCCTTCAATACATGCGCTCTGTCATAGAGGGGATCAACTGTATGAGATAGAATTACTACTTCTGGATAGTTTTTTATAGCTTCCTGCACGCGGGCAAGTTCCGAAGACATGGCAAGGCAAATATCTGGGCAGCGAGTAAAAAAGAAATCTGCTACGTAAATTTTCCCTTCCAAGTCCCGATCAGTAAAAATTGCGCTGTCTTGGTTAAGAAAGGAGAAACTGGGAACTCGGTGGATGCTGTCAATTTTGTTAGGTGGGCAATCTGCCGACGCTGGATTGAGTATCGGCAAAGCATACTGATTTTCACCGAAACCTCTTAGGAAAAAAAACACTAAAACCGGCAACACCAATATTACAATAAGTGCGCCGGCTTTTAGCAGAGCTTTTTTATTCATAGCGGTAGAGGTATAGTCAGTACGCCCCTTCTAGTAGAAGTGCAACTACTAACCACACTAAAAACACACAAGGAAGTATGATAGACAACACCAGTACTTTTACTTCATAGCGCAAGTGCATGAACTCAGCTACAATATAAAACGCCTTGACAAAGGTCATTAACACGAATATCATGTTGCGTCCCATGCCTGCAGGCATAGTAAAAGCCATGGCGAATTCTAGGGCAGTTACACCCGCTAAGATACCCGTAACTGTTAAAATGCGCTTAACAGCGGCTTTATGTGCTTGCTCGGGTGTTAAATTTTCACTGTGTGCCATATTTAAATCAAATAGAAAAAGGTGAACACAAATACCCATACCAAGTCTACAAAGTGCCAGTAGAGCCCTACTTTTTCTACCATTTCATAGTGGCCACGGCGGTGCATAACCCCTGTAGCTACTTGGTAAAAAATGATGATGTTGAGCAACACGCCACTGAATACGTGAAATCCATGAAAACCAGTGATAAAGAAAAACAAATCAGCAAATGCAGGGGGGCCATACTGGTTTTGCTTCAAATTAGCACCCATGAACACTGTACCATCGGGCATGAGAGTACCTGGCGGTTCGCCATGAATGAAGTGTGTCCATTCCCATGCTTGGCAGCTAAGAAAAGCAATACCTCCTAAAATAGTCCATAGCATCCATTTTTCTACATCTTTTTGGTCCATTCTATGCCCTGCTTCTACTGCAAGGACCATTGTTACGCTGCTCAAGATGAGAATAAAAGTCATGATACCTACAAAGACAAGGGGCAAATGCACCCCTTCAAAGAAAGGCACTGCTGCAAAAACCTTCTCAGGGATAGGCCAATATGCTGTGGAGAAGGTAAATTGGCTATGGTCTCCTTCGTAGGAAGGGTGCGAGTAGCGCAGTAAGCCGTAAGTAATTAACAACCCTGAGAAAGTAAAGGCATCTGAAAGTAAGAAAAACCACATCATCAGCTTTCCATAGCTGACATTCATGGGCGAGACACCGCCATCCCAAACAGAGCGCTTTTTCGGTACAGCTACAGTGGACATAAGTTCAAGTTAAGGTAAGTTATGGTGCGTTCAAAGTTATCTCAAATCCCATTCACTAGCAAAAATACAAACAAATAAACCCAGAGTATATCCATGAAGTGCCAATAAGTAGCACACATTTCCAGCCTGACCATAGCCTTGCTATGGATTTCCAGTCTTATAGCAGCAGCTAAGATAATCAGCAAAAAAATGATTCCACCGATTAAATGCAAGCCGTGCAGCCCAGAGAGTACGTATAAAAACGAACCTGCTGGATTAGACTGACTGCCTGCAAAAAACACTCCCATCTCCACCAATTCTACCCAACCCAACCACTGCAGCACTAAAAACACTACTCCCAAAAGAAAAGTAAGCCACAAACCTGCTTTGAGTTTCCCTAATTCGTCTTTCTTGGCACTTACGTATGCCCAATGCATGGTTAGACTGCTGATAATGATTACTGCTGTACTGTAGTAGAAAATGCGCGGTAGTTCAAATTCTAGCCAATTGCCTTCTGCTCGGCGCACAATATACGCACTCGTCAGACCAGCAAAAAGCATGATGATGCTAACAATGAACAGCCAAAGAGCAAATTTTTTGGGATGCATAGCCAGGGTGGGCGTTGGCTGTTCCCTTGTCTTAGGCGTGATATTGGAACGAATGGACATATGGAAAAACAGGTTTAGATCTTATCTAATAGAAAAGCAATTTGCACTATCGGCAAGTAGAGAAAAGAAGCAAACATGATGCTTTTAGCAGCACTATCGCTGAGCTTCCATAGCAGGCGAATACTCTGAAGTAGAAAGAGTACTCCGCACGTAACGGCTACTACTGCCGAAGTTACTCCCGTGATGCCAAACTGCATAGGTAGCATGCCCAGTGGAATGAGAAACAAGGTATAGATGGCTATGTAAAACGCTGTGTTGAAGTCCTTGTTCCCGCCAGAGGGAAGTAACTTAAAGCCAGCCCGTTGATAGTCTTGGTCGGCTATCCATGCAATGGACCAAAAGTGAGGAAATTGCCAAATGAACTGAATAGCAAAAATTGATAAGGCTTCTGGAGCAAGGTCATTTTTAGCAGCTATCCAACCAATTAGAGGCGGAAAGGCGCCTGGGAAAGCTCCTACAAATACAGAAGCGGCGGTTTTTTGCTTTAAAGGCGTATAAACAAAAGCATATAAAATTAAAGAAAGCAATGCCAAGACTGCGCTAAAAACGTTTGCAAAAATTAGCAGTAATACCAGTCCTGTAATTGCCAGCACAATGGCGCAAACACTTGCTTCTTTAGGGCTGAGAGCACCTATAGGGAGCGGACGGTTTGCTGTGCGGCGCATGAGCTTGTCTAAGTCCCGTTCCATGATTTGATTAATTGCATTAGCAGCGCCAGTAATCAAAAAACTGCCTGCGCAGAAAGCAATAAATGAAAGCTGGTTGAGATCGGTCGATGCCGCTAGCAAATACCCAAAGGCTGCCGAAAACACTACCAACATCGAAAGGCGCAATTTTAACAAGGCAAGGTAGTGCTTGGCTTTTAAGACTAAGTTTGACACCACAATAATTTGTACAGACATTAGCAAAAAATGTATTTAAACCACTACTGAAGAATATGAGTTTGCCGTTCTAAATACCCGCTCCCTATTCAGTAGAAGCGCTAACCAAAACTGAATGCCAAACATCAAAGTTGCCAGTAGCAAATGAACAGGTTGCAAAACAGCAGGAATAGCCAAATAAGCCATTGCTGCACCAGTGAGAATTTCCCCTGCAATAAGCCCTGTAAGTATTTGAGACCAAAAAACGAGAGTTCCGCGATGAGATGCATTGCGGCGCAATAGCCATGCTAAATATGCATGCACTGCTAAAATCAACAAGGAATAAGTGCGATGTATATAAAACGGCAAACCTATCTGCTCAATCCATGTTTCTCGACCCAGATAATGCATCTGCTGAGCAATTCGGTCTACTGCTTCCCTGACTTGAGTGCCTAACGCAATCTGCAGCACTCCCATCAGCAAGCCTATCAATAAAATTGTGTTAATCTTGCTCTTTTCGGGGATGCTTTCAATGGCAATGTAACCCGTATGGGCACGAGCAACCGCGTAAATGAGCACTGATACAATTAGCAAGGCTGTTAGCATGTGCAGAGTAATCATCAAAGGTGCAAGGTTGGTAGCCACCACTACCGAGCCAAGCCATCCTTGAAAGCCAGTAAGAACAAGGACCGCTAGCGAAAGATAAAATATCATTCTATCGCGGCGGAAGTAGCTTGCTGAAAGTAAAAAGGTAATGAAGACAAGAATGCCAATGAATACGCCTAACAATCGGTTGAGATATTCCATCCAAGTTTTAAAAGGGTCAAAATCGGCAATTTCTTTGCCTTGTACTTTGAAAATGGTTTTATAGTTCGGCGGCAACTGACTTACATGCGTAGGGGGAATCCATCGACCAAAGCACTTAGGCCAGTCAGGGCAGCCCATTCCCGAGCCTGTGCTACGCACAATGGCTCCCACTAAAATGAGCAAGTAAACTGCTACCACCGTAATAAAGCCAAACCGACGGAAAGCCTGCTGCATCAGATTGAAAAATTTTTGAGCAAATATATACTAGCTGCTGGCTGTATAAGCAGTTGTGGGCATTATTGCTGCCTGTCGCTCAAAAAACAAACGCAACGCATTTTTTGTTGTCTGCTCCGCTAAATCAGACAAAGGAACTTGTTTTGCCTCTGCTACTTTTTGAGCAATGAGAGTTAAATAAGCAGGTTGATTGCGTTTGCCTCGATAAGGCACTGGAGCCAAGTAAGGACTATCAGTTTCCAACACAATTTGCTCCACAGGAATCTGCGCTACCGTCGAGGCTAAATCTCCTTTTTGGTAGGTAACTACTCCTCCAATCCCCACTCGAAAATTGATTGCATACAATCGCTTAGCTTCTTCCACTGTACCAGTAAAGCAATGCAATACGCCAAAGAGGTTTTCATCTGATAGACTTTCTAACAAGGATAGCGTTTCTGCCATTGCCTCGCGGCAGTGCACTACCAGCGGCAGACTGTGCTTTTTTGCCCACTCGGCTTGGATGCGAAAAGCTTCTTTTTGCTGTTCAAAATAGGTTTTATCCCAGTACAAGTCCAGCCCCATTTCCCCAACAGCTACAAAGGGATACTTATTCAACCAACTTTCAATTGTCTGAAGTTCTTTTTCAAAGTGAGCATCTATTGAACAAGGATGCAACCCCATCATCGGAAAGCATTTTTCAGGATATTGCTCTACCAGTTGCATCATTCCTTCTATGGACTGGCTATCTATGTTAGGCATTAAAATTTTGTCGACTCCCACAGCAAAAGCCTGCTGGAGGACGTTCTTGCGGTCATTATCAAACTGATGAGAGTAAATATGAGCGTGTGTGTCAGTGATCATTTTCTCAGTTGAATTTACCACAGATTAGTGCAGCGCTTTTCTTCGAGCTGTAAGTGTATCTGCTACAATTTTCATTAACTGGGCAAGTTGATTGGCGTCTGCGGCATAGAATTCATAAGAACGCCGGTAGGTAGCTGTATCAGTTTGATGGCGCCGCATAATTTCGCGTTCGTAGTAATCGTACCGCGAAAGGGATTCTTGAAAGGTGAGGGCTTGCATAGCTACTGCTGCTTCTGCCAAATGAATATCAGCAAGGATGGAGGCTATTGTAGGCAACGGCAACACGCCCTCCCTCGGTGGTGCGTGTTCTTTCTGAGAGCAACTCCACCCCCCTAGCATGGCAATGCAAATCATTCCCCAACCCAAACCACGACGCATGGGCACAAAGTTAATGCGTTTGCCAATCAGGAATGTAACTTTGGTTACTGATTTTGTACAATTCCTTACTTGCAGGAGATTCTTTGTCAGGAAACTGGGAAAAACTAAGCCAGGGTGTCTCATTTTTGAAGCACAGCAATTTTCCGCAAATGCAATTTGCTCTCTTGTGCCAAAGCAATTATTTTAACTAAATCCTTGTAGAAAATCATTTAGAAGTTGTGAGCGCGTTTTACTACCTGCTCTCTTTCACTTGCGGGCTGCTATTTCACTTTGCATATTGTCAACCTTCTTGGAACAAAACGCAAATTTTGTTGCATTATGATAGTGCTACCGCAAAAGTATTGCATCTTTCTGGTGCCTTTCGCTACATAGGTAAAAATGGATATGCCACACTCGAGCAATGGCAAACTATTCAAAACGCTGTGCTCACCTACGCCGAAAACAACGGCTATCCCTTTGCCGAAATTGGACTTACAGAGCTTCAAGTAAAAGAAAACGACGTAATACAAGCAACAATCAACTACCGCAGTGGTGCATTCATTCGCTTTGACACTCTTATTGTAATAGGCAAAGGAGGGGTAAAGCCAGCGTTACTTCAAACTTTGTTGGGAATTTATCCTGGAGAGCCTTTTCGTCAAACATTAGTCAATCAGGCCACAGAAACACTAAAAGCTCTGCCTTATCTACGCTTGAAAGGGGAAGTAGGAGTAGTATTTCGCTTTGACCGCGCTCATCTAACCTTGCACGTAGAACCTGCCCAAGTGAGTCGATTTGATGGCATTGTAGGTTTTTTGCCCAATCAGGAACGCCAAGGGAACATATTGCTCACGGGTATGGCAAATTTGCATTTAGGCAATTTATTTAACAGCGGAAAATCCCTCACAGCAGAATGGCAACGAATACGCACAGCTACTCAATCCCTCAAACTTGCTTACGACCATCCTTTTCTTTTAAGAACCCGACTTCACGCTGCTTTTCAACTACAATTCCTCAAACAAGATACTACATTCTTTAACTTACACTGGCAAGCTAAGCTAGAATATCTCTTGTTTGCTCAGCGAAAATCTATAGGCAATTTGGGCTTTTTTGTGCGCAACCAGACTTCTGTAGTTACCACTGCTTTGCGTTTGCCAACAGATAACCACATACAAGGAATGCGCTTTGTTTCTTATGGAATGAGTTACCGCTTTAACAGAGTAAACAACCCTTTACAACCCCAAAAAGGTTGGCAGATGACCCTAGAAGCGGGTATCGGTAACAAAGCCGCTCAACAGCGCTTGCCGCAGGGCTTTGCAACGGGAGAGCTTACTAGCTTCATCCCCACTGGCAAGCTAACAGCGCTCAGGCTGCGCTTTCAAGGTGGTTTAATCTTTAGCCGACAACTTTTTTTGAACGAGTTATTTCGTCTAGGAGGGCTGCAATCACTGCGTGGTTTTAATGAAAATGACTTTTTCGCCTCAGGGTATCTAATTGCTACTGCAGAAGAGCGGCTTTATTTTGAAGAAAATTCTTTCTTGTTTGCCTTTGTGGACTATGGCAGACTGCAACGGAAAACCCTTCACCAATTCCTTACCGATACTCCCTTAGGAATAGGATTTGGCATTAATCTCAATACCAAAGGCGGCATTTTTTCACTTACCTACGCTATGGGAAACTCTTTGCAACTCAAGCAAAATTTTTCTTTAGAGCAGTCTAAGATTCACTTCGGTTACGTGAACAGATTTTAGCAAACATTCCCTTTAGAAAAATGGTACACAACTACTTTTTGCTTTGGCGATAAGTCATTTCACCCCGCAAGGAAGTGGCTAACTTTTGGCGCACCAGTTGTGGGTTAGGTTCATTGGCCAGTAGAAACATCATTTTGGCAATGGCAGCTTCTGGGGTAATATCGCCACCGCTAATTACGCCAATGCTCTCCAAGATTTTACTAGATTCATACATGCCATGTATAACCGTTCCTCCATTGCATTGAGACACGTTGAGGATGTGAATGCCATTTTCTATTGCTTGGCTTAAAGCGTTCATAAACCAACTGTCTGCAGGCGTATTGCCCGAGCCATACGTTTCCATGACAATGCCTCGCAAGTCAGGAGTGGCAAGAAAATGCTCTAAATATTTACGCGAAATACCAGGAAATATTTTTAACAAGCCAACATTTTCATCCATCTTGGAAAAAATATCAAATCTTCCCGTAGGCGTTGGCAAAATCAACGACTCATTAAAGCGAATTTCAATTCCTGTAATTGCCAGCGGTGGAAAATTTTCCGAAGCAAATGCGGTGAAATTATTGCTCTGTACCTTGCGAGCCCGATTGCCTCGAAGCAGTAAGTTATCAAACAAAATACACACTTCAGGTACAAGGGGCGAGCCATTTTTTTTCATAGCAGCAATCTCTAGTGCTGTGATGAAATTTTCACGGGCATCAGTGCGAGGCACCCCTATAGGCAATTGAGCCCCTGTGAGGATAACAGGTTTAGCCAGATTCTCAAATAAAAAACTCAATGCTGAAGCCGTGTATGCCATTGTATCTGTACCGTGCAAAATGACAAAAGCGTCGTAATCGTTGTAAAAATCATATACAATGCGGGCAATATTAATCCAGTGGTGCACTTTAATATCTGCTGAGTCGATTGGGTTTTCAAAACTTAACAAAGTGAGTTCAAACTCAAAGCGGCGCAATTCTGGTACTTTTTCTATGATGTGCTCGAAGTTAATAGGCTTTAGGTGTTTGCCCTCTTTGTCGTAGTCCATGCCAATTGTGCCTCCAGTATAAATGACAAAAATGGCTGTGTCTGCTATATGTCCAGCCGCCGTACTGATGTTGATTGTTTGATAGTAATTAAGCATTGAGAGAACAGGTAAAAGGGAAGCGAAAGTATCAAGGTTTTTCCATAATTTTCGCCCAAAGCAATAAATTCGATTTGGACTGTCAATTTTTGAAGCATTATGAATAAAGTAGTAGCCAGTGCTGATGAAGCTATCGTCGGCTTAGAAGATAATATGACCATTATGGTAGGAGGCTTCGGACTTTGTGGAATTCCAGAAAACTGCATCGAGGCAATTCTAAGAAGCGGCAAAAAGGGATTCACCTGCATCTCCAACAATGCTGGCGTTGATAACTTCGGACTAGGGTTATTGCTCAAAAGCCGACAAATAAAAAAAATGATTTCTTCCTACGTAGGAGAAAATGCTGAATTTGAACGCCAAATGCTAACAGGAGAGTTAGAAGTGGAGCTTATCCCTCAGGGCACGTTAGCAGAGCGGATTCGTGCAGGAGGAGCGGGTATTCCTGCCTTTTACACTCCAGCAGGGGTAGGGACGGAAGTGGCTGAAGGCAAAGAACTTCGCCAATTTCATGGAAAGTGGTATTTGTTAGAAGAATGGCTGCGGGCTGATTTTGCTTTTATCAAGGCATGGAAAGGCGATGCAGCGGGCAATTTGATCTATCGAGGAACGGCTAGAAATTTCAATCCCATGATGGCAACAGCAGCTACTATAACAGTGGCTGAAGTAGAGGAACTTGTGCCGATAGGAGCCTTAGACCCCAATCAAATCCATACGCCAGGCATCTACGTCAAGCGCATATTTCAAGGACGCAACTATCAAAAGCCAATCGAACAACGCACTGTGCGACCAAAAAATTGACCAAGTCTTTTCTGTTTCTTTGCATACGGTTTCTTATGAACCATTTTCTGCTTTTATCTACCGGCAAGCAGGATTTCGTTGAACTAAGAAACAAAAAATGCTCTATGTGGACAAAACGGCTTTCATTCATAAGCTCATTTTTGTCCAAAAGAGCAAGTTTAACTTCATTGCCCGTCCTCTAGGATAATCTTGTGGAGCTATGACAAGGAGAGCGATTTGTACACGTTGGACTATCCCAATCAGGAGGTGTCTCGGACAATGATAGAGCACCTATTGGTATCTTTCTCAGAGAATGCAGAAGGAGGTTGACTGGGGTGTCGGTTGGGTTTGTTAGTTCGCCGCCATGACATAGCGGGGATGATGGAGACTGTCAACGGGTTGTTCAGCTGCATTCCGCATCAGTTGTTTGACAGTCGTCAAGAGCGATACTTTCATGCGATTCTTTTCTTGGCGCTGAAGCTGTGCGGTTTTTTGATAGAGTCGGAGGTGTCAGTGAGTAGGGGGTCGGGTAGATGCGGTGATACGGCACGGGACTTGGGTGTACGTGTTTGAGTTCAAGTTGGATGGGAGAGTGTGGAGGAGGCGTTGGGTCAGATAAAAGAGAAGGGGTACTACCGCAGGTATGTGGTTGAAGAGAAGGAGGTATGGCTGGTAGGAGTGAACTTTTCAAGCGCTACAAGGCAAGTACAGGTGTGGAGGGCAGAACGAGGTTGAATTCTTTTACTTGTGGAGCGTACCGGACTCGAACCGGTGACCTCTTGCATGCCATGCAAGCGCTCTAGCCAGCTGAGCTAACACCCCGAGTATGCATGCAAATTTACAGGCTTTGAATAATTCTACAAGCGTTTCAAAGCAAATTTGCGTATTTTTGACAAAAGCCAATTAGCAACCAATAGTGTTGAAAAAAGTATTTGCTGCCAGCGCGCACTGTGTAATGTTCTGTTGGTTCTCATGCTATTGGCTACAGCTAGAGGCACAACCTCCCGCCAATTTGCCTGCTGAAAAATGCAATACGTTTCCTCTTAGTTTTAAGCCCGATAGCATAGGATGGGTAGCTATCATTACTCCCGATAGCCTGACTTTATTTCCTTCTTCGCTACGCCTTGTGGCAATCTTTCCCAATTATCCGATGCAATGGAAATATGATTTGCAAGGCAATCAATTGATTTTTTACGCTGCTCAAGACACTCTACTGCCTGACTCTGTGCGCATTTGTTATCGTCTAATGCCTATTGCCCTTCATCGCCCTCTGTTTCGGCGCAGCCAAACACTCTATGACTCAGGTCTGTACGGCAGGATTAATTCTGACCTAACTCCTATTACCTACCCTTCTCGGTTTCCACGCGAACAGGTGTTTAACATACAAGGGCTGCAAAAAAACGGAAGCCTTACTCGCGGCATTGCCTTTGGAAACCGACAAGATGTCTTTGTGCAATCAGCCCTTAATTTACAGCTAGAAGGTAATATTGCTGAAGATCTCCACTTGACAGCTGTGCTAACAGACCAGAATGTCCCTTTTCAACCCGAAGGCAATACGTTACAAGTCAGGCAGTTTGATCGCATCTTAATGCGTTTGCGCCACAAGTTAGCCACCTTCACAGCAGGTGATATTGTACTACAAAACCCTGCAAGTTCGCCCTCGCACTTTTTGCGATTCTACAAAAATGCTCTGGGCGGTATGGTGGAAACTACCTACAATACTTCCGATAGCAGTAGCGCGCAAGCAAAATCAGTGGCAGCGATTGGAGTAGCTAAAGGGCGTTTTGTTTCCCAAGTTCTTCCAGTGCAAGAGGGCGTGCTTGGTCCTTATCGCTTGCGCGGACCAGAGGGCGAGCGCTTTGTGGTAGTACTTGCCAACTCAGAAAAGGTCTTTTTGGATAATCGCCTCCTTACACGCGGTTTCAATTACGACTATGTAATCGATTACAACACGGGAGAAATTACCTTTACCAATCGCGTAGTAATAACCCGCTTTTCTCGCGTGAGAGTAGATGTGGAATTTGTTTCCCAGAACTATGCGCGAAGCATTTTGCAAGCCACTCACCAGCAATTTCTTGGACAACGGGCAGAAGTATTTGGTCAATTTTACCGCGAAAGCGACAACCCGCGCAATCCTTTGTTAGCCCAACTTAGCGACCAAGATAAACGCCTCCTTGCCCAAGCAGGAGACAGCCTTGAGCGAGTATTGGCTCCTGCTGTTTTTCCAGTGGAGTCCTGGGATGCTAATCGAATCCTCTACTATGGGCGTGATACCATCATCAACGGTAACCCTTATCGCTTTTATCAGCGCGCAAAACAACCTAATGGGCAGCCACTTTTCAGCATTTCTTTTTCTGAAGTAGGATTTGGCAAAGGCGACTACATTGCAGGCAGCCCTACTGCCAACGGTCGCGAGTTTGTTTGGGTGGGAATCGGACAAGGCAACTATGCTCCTGTTCGCCTGCTGCCCGCTCCTAATGAAAAACAAATGGCTACGATAGGAGGAAGTTATCGGCTGCACGGAAATGGCAAGCTATTTTTTGAAGGTGCCTTTAGCAAAACAGATTTAAACCGCTTCTCGCCGCTGGATAACCAAGACAATCACGGTACAGCTTGGCAAATAGGATATCGGAATAATGATGAAAAAATTAACAGCGGGATTTTTAAAGGCGCTCAGTGGAATGCTGAAGTATCTCTTACCCGCACTGGTGCTCACTTCCGACCTATAGACCGCTTTCGATACATAGAGTTTGACCGCGACTGGTCCGTAGAAGACGTTTCACTAGGCATTATCTCCCAACCAGCAGAAGACTACCTCTGGCAAATCGCCAGCGGATTGCGAAAAGAAAACCGTTACTTGCAGCTAAAACACTTGCGCCGCATCCGACAGCAGCAGGTAAACGGATTTCAGCAATGGATCGAGGCGGGTTACACATGGCATCGATGGCAGTTTCAAACCAATGCTTTTTTAATGAAAAACCAGTTTGTGCAAAATGATACCCCTTTCCGCTCTCAATGGCATCGCTTTACTGGTCATTTAGCTCGCTGGGGCAAGTACTTGGTTCCTGGCTATCAGTTTAGCATTGACCGCAACACAGTGCACAATCTAAAGCGAGACAGCATCGTAGCCACTGCCATGAATTTTTACGAGCATATGCTTTACTTGCGCAACGGCGATAGTGCTCGCTTTCAACTCAATGGCTCCTATGCCTTTCGCGAAGATTTTTCACCACAAGAAGGCAGTCTGCAGCGCATTACAAGAGCCCATACCACCCATTTCAATTGGCAGAAAAAAACTCCGCTGCAATGGCTGAACGTGCAGTTTACTTATCGGCACTTAGAAAATCTTCAAAGCCTACCGCCTCATGAAAGAACCATCATGGGCAGAATAGATTGGAATGCCACGCTTTGGCAACGCGCTATTCGCAGTGAGTTTACTCTTGCCAACAATAGCGGAAGAGAACCGCGTCGAGAGTTTGTTTTCTTGCAAGTAAACAACGGACTAGGAACGCACACCTGGCGCGACGACAACAATGATGGCATCCAACAACTCAACGAATTTTATCTAGCTCTTAACCCTGATGAGCGAAATTATGTCAAGTTTTTTACTCAAACGGATCAATACATTCCAGCTTATGCCAATAATCTTAGCTGGCGGCTTAACTTAGGTTTTCCTGTTACGTGGTCAAAAGCAAAAGGATGGCGCTACTGGGCAAGTAAATTGAGCAACGTCAGCTCATGGACAGTCAACCGACGATTGACCGATGGGCGACTTAGCGCTCGATTGTTGCCTTTTGTATCAGTAGCAGATAGCGCCTTGCTATCCACTCAAGAAGCCTTGCGAAGCACCTTTTTTCTCAACAGAACCGCTACCCAATGGAACGCCGACCTCACCTACGTACAAAACAGACAAAAACAATTGCTTACCAACGGCTTTGAAGAACGCCATCTGACTGAATGGCAACTCAGCTACAGGAGAAATTTTGCCGCTCACTGGAATGTGCGTTTTTTGTTCAGTACCAGCCGAATTGGCAGCGCTTCCGACTTCATGATGAACCGAAATTTTAACATTTCAACGCGCCAGTTCAAACCTGAACTTGCTTGGCAGCCTTCGTTGCAGTGGCGCGTAGCTTTTTCTTACATTTTTCAAGATAAACGCTCACAAGAAAACAGCAAAGCAAGATTTAATGAACTACTAACAGAAATTCGATGGGCTCAAGAAACTCGCCGAAATGTACAATTTCGTTTTAAGGCGACGCAAATTTTTTATCAAGGCGAAATTAACAGCCCTTTGGGGTATGAAATGTTGGAAGCCCTGCAGCCAGGTGCTAATTTTAACTGGTCGATTAACTGGCAGCAGCGTTTAGGAGGAGGCTTGCAACTGACTATGCAATACGAAGGGCGCCGCTCTCCGATGCAACCTATAGCCCATATTGGGCGCATGCAAATTACTGCCCTCTTCTGACTCAATTTGCAACACAAGTGGCAATCTATTTTACAACTAGTTTGTTTGAATTTCCAATCCCACCAAAATAAAAGTGCCCTACCCGAATTGAGCTCTAGTAGGGGCTTATAAGGCGATGAAAACGAGAGTTCCTAAAATTGAGGTTTTTTATACAGGTACATGCTTACTGCTTTAAGTCTCTCACTAGCACGTAACGCGTCAGAATAGAGCTTGGTGGATCTTCCAAAGAATTGCCTTTGGGTTGAGTAGAAGAGGATACCGCTACAATTTGCCAACCTTGTTGCAAGTATTCGTTGAGCTTGCTGATGAGAGTTTGATCGTTTTGCTTTACTTTCTTGTCGCTGATGTACTTGCCAAATGAATACAATCCTCTTAGCTGCACGCTTTCTGAAGATCCGTCAGCGCGAGAAATGTGCATCTGGGAAGAACCTCCGTCTAAGAAGTCCATGTACTCTATGGTAGTAATAATCATGACTTCTTGCTTTTGCTGGGCTTGCAAAGAGTGGCTTATAACTGCGCTGCCTACGGCAAATAGCCAAAAAAGTAGTAATCGATACATATTCGGCGTCGATTTTTCGGCTGATATATTACTACTCGGATAGCTGTTGCCTAAAAAAATGTGATAAAGCCTAAAAATTTAGTGATGAATTGGTAGCTATTTTCTGGCTAAAATCCTTTCAGCACTAGCACAGTTTAAATGTGAGTGCTTTTCTAAGAGTTGTATTAATGAAAACAAATTTGATGAATGGCGAAAATTTAGGCGAGACGTAGCCTTGAAAGACCAAGACGGAGACCTATTCTTTGATAAACTGCATTTTAGGTTTTTACAGATGCCCTTGTTCAATAAAAAGGAGACTGAGTTAGAGACAAAATTTGATAAATGGTGTTATTTCTTAAAGCATTTGGAAAGTTTTGACCACATACCAAGCATCCTCAACGAACCGATATTCCAGAAAGCATTTGAGGCGGCAGCATTAGCCAATCTAACCCCCGAACAACGAGATAGATATGAGGAAAGCCTCATCCAATACCGAGATTTGAAAAGTGTTCTGGAAACAGCAGTAGAGGAGAAAGTTATCGAGATTGCGAAAATGGAATATTAGAGGGTTTGGATAATGAAATTATAGCACGCTTGACAGGTTTACCAGTTAAGCAAATAGAACAGTTACGTAGAGAGGTGAATAAAAACTAATGCTAACAAGGACTTGGTGAAAAGTAAAAATGAAAGTTATGTGTGTTTTGTATTTTGCCTTCGTGTAAAAGGCAAGTGTTTTGTGTTCTGCTCAAATACAAAGCCCGAATACACTGTAGTTACTTCAAAAAGATCACAAACATGGAAATAAGTCCACAACCGTTATTTGGAAACTGGATAGAAGGTTGGGCACTAGACCTTCACACCCTTTACAGTATACCCATTGCCCAGAATCTGGGATACTAAAAGATCTCCGATTGCTGACAAATTTTCAAAAGCCAATTTTTCTTACTTCCCACAACTAGATGCCGATGACAAACTATACAACAACTTTGAAAAACTAAAATCAGGCGGAGTTACTATAATCGGACTTGATAATGATAGATACCCTCAATCTGTTTTGCAACATACAAGAGATAGTGCACCGCCAATTTTGTATTGTAAAGGCTATTTACCATTACTAAATCAGAAAGGCGTCTCAATAGTTGGAGCAAGAGATGTCAGTGATTTTGAAATTAAAATTACTAAAAAAACAGCCCAAAAATTGGCTGAGAATGGCATTAATGTTACTTCGGGTTATGCAAAAGGCGTTGACACTTCTGCGCATTTAGGAGCCCTTGAAGCTCACGGCACAACTACAATGATTTTAAGTTTCGGAATAAATCATATCACAATCAAAAGAGAACTTGAAGACCTTAACTGGGAAAAGAACGCATTATTTGTAACACAATTTGCCCCAGATGAAAAATTTTCTGGACAGAACGCAATGATAAGAAACAAACTTGTCTGCGCAATCTCAAAGGCAGTATTGTCATTAAGTCAGGTCCTGAAAGAGACAGTTTGGGAAAAACGAGTGGCACTTTTGACGCAGGCAAATCAGCTCTAAACATGGGTATTCCTCTTTTTGTATTAAGTCCGCAAGTTTTTAAGCTGCCTCCACAAGGAAATATTGACCTAATTAGATTAGGTGGTATTGAGTTTTCAAATGAAATGGACATTGTGAAATTTTTTGAAGAACACCCAGAATAAGAATTTGTAACTTCAAACCAACAAAGTGAACAAACAGACAAAAAAGCAAGTACAAACAAGCTGAAAAAACCTTATCAGAAAAGCTTATTTGACTGACAAAGAAAAATGGCTATCAATGTCCATCGGGGTCGTGGGGTAAAGTGCTTAAGTGTAAGTTAAGCTCAGCAGAGCTTGGCTTCTCTCTTAACCTTTGTTCAACCTGCCGCTCTCTTCTTTGAGGAGTAAAGACTTGAGAGAGCTCCAACTTTTGTGCTATTTTTCCTCCTTGCCCAGTGGCTCTAACTCTGCAGATCCTGTAACCATACCTGCATGTGGTATCCAAGTGCATCCATCACAATATGCTGCTGCTATTAGGTTAGGTCCCTAACATTAGGCGACTCTCCTTTTTATCCATAGTTTTGTCCCCCTAAAATTTAGACGTGCTTTAAAGCACCTTGCCAAACTTTCTGCCAAAATGACATAATTCTATAAAAAGGGATAACTTTGCAGCCAGAAACTTCATTTTATTCATGCAGCAGGAACTCATCACTGATATCGATATTTTGGAACAACCCAACCAGCATACGCATAATCGGCAGCCTACAGGTGAGATCCGTAGAACGCAAGAAAATGCCATAGCTGGGCAGCGCAAACTTTATATAGAAAGTTACGGTTGTCAAATGAACTTTTCCGATAGCGAAATTGTGGTCAGCATTATGCAACAACATGGCTTCGGCACTACTTCACAGGCTGAGGAAGCGGATTTAGTACTGCTGAACACTTGTGCTATTCGTGAAAAGGCAGAACAAACGATTCGCCATCGCTTAGAAGAACTCAATAGCCTCAAAAAGCGCAAACCAGCACTCACTATTGGCATTTTAGGCTGCATGGCTGAGCGTTTAAAAGCTCAACTGTTAGAAGAGGAAAAAATGGTGGATTTAGTGGTAGGTCCTGACGCATATCGGGATTTGCCCAGATTAGTCAGTCAAGTAGAAGATGGGGTTCGCGCTGTCAATGTACTCCTTAGCCGAGAAGAAACATATGCCGATATTACTCCTGTTCGGCTGGATAGTAATGGAGTAACGGCGTTTATCTCTATTATGCGCGGTTGCGATAACATGTGTAGTTTTTGCGTAGTTCCTTTCACGCGAGGGAGAGAGCGCAGCCGCGACCCGCAAAGCATTCTCGCAGAAGCGCGTCAACTGTTCGAACAAGGCTATCGCGAAGTAACCTTGCTAGGGCAAAACGTAGATAGCTACAAATGGGCAGGACGAGCCAACCGCAAAGAAACAGAACGCGCCCAAGCAGAAGGAGCACCCGTAATTGATTTTGCTGACCTGTTAGAAATGGTGGCACAAATCCATCCTGACCTACGCGTGCGCTTTAGTACAAGCCATCCTAAAGACATGACCGACAAGGTGCTCTACACAATGGCTAAATACGATAACATTTGCAAATACATTCACCTGCCCGTGCAAAGCGGCAACGACCGCATTTTAGCCCTGATGAATCGGACTTATACCCGTCAATGGTACTTAGAACGCATCGCTGCCATCAGGCGCATTCTGGGAGAAGACTGCGGCATTAGCTCAGACATGATTGCTGGATTTTGTACCGAAACCGAAGAGGAACATCGGGATACTTTAAGTTTGATGCAACTGGTAGAGTATGATTTTTCTTACATGTTCTACTACTCTGAGCGTCCTGGTACGCTGGCAGCTCGCAAGTACAAAGACGATGTACCGATAGAGGTCAAAAAACGGCGTTTAAACGAAATTATCGCCTTGCAAAGAGAGCTTTCCCTCAAGCGAAACCAACGAGATATAGGCAAAATTCATCGCGTTTTGATCGAAGGAGAATCTAAACGCTCTAAGGAGTTTCTACAAGGGCGCAACAGTGCCAACAAAGTAGTGGTCTTTCCGCGCAAGCACTACCAAAAAGGACAGTACGTCAATGTGTTAGTGCATGCAGCTACGGCCGCCACCTTGTTGGGAGAAGTAGTAGAATAACTCACTTACTTGCTTTTCACTAACCTACTACGCCGAACAACATGATAAACTCAGCAGATATACAAGCTATTAAACAGCGCTTTGGCATCATTGGCAACTCACCAGCGCTTAACTACGCCATACAAGTAGCCATTCAAGTGGCTCCTACTGATTTGACTGTACTCATCACGGGAGAAAGCGGTAGTGGCAAAGAATCTTTTTCAAAAATTATTCACAATCTTAGTCCCCGTAAACACAATACCTTCATTGCTATCAACTGCGGTGCCATTCCCGAAGGGACAATTAATTCCGAGCTATTTGGGCACGAAAAAGGCTCTTTTACTGGGGCTACAGAAGCACGCAAAGGCTACTTTGAAGTAACTGACGGCGGTACGATTTTTTTGGATGAAATTGGTGAAATGCCTTTGGAAACCCAAGCCCGCCTGCTACGGGTGTTGGAAAACGGAGAGTTTATTCGCGTGGGATCTTCCAAGGTTCAAAAAACCAATGTGCGCGTAGTGGCAGCTACCAATGTAGATTTGCTCAAAGCCGCCGAACAGGGAAAATTTAGGCTGGACTTGTACTACCGCCTCAATACCGTTCCCATTCACATTCCTCCTTTGCGTGAGCGAGGAGAAGACATCATTTTGCTATTTCGCAAATTTGCCGCTGACTTTGCCGAGCGCTATCGCACCCAACCCGTAACCTTAAACGAAGAAGCTAAACAACTCCTGCTCAACTATCCCTTCCCAGGCAATATTCGGCAGCTAAAAAACATCGCCGAGCAAATTTCACTCCTGGAAATTAACCGCCACATTACTGCTGAGACTCTTGCCAAGTACTTGCCTCCAGTTAATCAGCACCGACCGCCTGTTTCCCTTTTACCCACTATTGCTGGCGAGCTGCGCGACGAACAACTCTCCGAGCGCGACCTACTCTACAAAATTCTCTTTGATTTGCGCCGAGATGTAAACGACCTAAAAAAAATTGTACTAAGCTTGCTCCAAGGAGACGTTACCAATCAACAATTAGTCGTGCAACAAAATCAACGCTTATTCGGAAACTTAGAGGTAATTCCCACAAGCAGCCAAACGACCATTTCTGCTGCTACTATAACGCCTCCTGCCAATACCACCGCTCCTGTTGTCATTTCCAGTAACCCACCAGTGCCCCCCCCTACTGGCAAGCAAAAGTACGAAACAGAACACATCGAGGACATACCGCATGAAATTCATCAGGAAGAGGAAGAAAGTCTTTCTCTGGAGAAAAAAGAAAAAGAAATGATTATCAAGGCGTTGATTAAAAACAACCATCGGCGCAAATATGCAGCACAAGATCTAGGCATTTCTGAACGCACCCTATACCGCAAAATCAAGCAATATGGAATTGAAGAACTATAAACTAGCTTACAGAGGACGATTATCGGTATTATTCCCATGCCTGTTAATGCTTGCCTGTGCCAAAGCACCTAACTTTACTTTTTCTGGCGTTAACTTGGACCCGCGTGCCCAAACTATTCAAATTGAAATGTTTTATGCCGATGTACCTACAGGACCCGCTAATCTTGCCATCCAGTTCACCGAGTCGCTGCGGGAATATTTCATGCGCAACACGCGTCTAAAGTTAGTGAGCAATAATGGGCATTTGCGATTCAGTGGCGCCATTACCGCTTACGAAGTAACTCCCGTAGCTCCTTCTGCTGGCTCGGTGCAATCCACTGCGGGAATAGAGTTTCAGCAACTTGGTGCCTTGCAACGCCTCACCATTAAAGTAAAGGTCAATTACGAAAACACATTTGACGAAAGCGAAAACTTTGAGCAAGAATTTTCCTTTTTTAAGGACTTTCCGCAAAACCAAACTCTCTCTCAAGTAGAGCAACAACTCATCACCGAAATTTTCGATCAAATTATTTTAGATATTTTCAACAAATCTGTTGCTACGTGGTAATTCTCTGGCAGCAAATTACTACCTTTGATTGTAAAAACCTTTTGCATCATGATAAACAAGGAGCAGTTTGCTAGCCTTGTCAAATACACGGGGGAAGGTAGTCTACCTCTTTCAATTAGTTTATTGTCTCAACTTGTGAAGGTTTACCCCTACTGCGCTACCTTCCATTTGCGCCTTGCCCAAGCTACTGGCAAAAGAGCCTATATTCAAAGAGCAGCTTTGTACGCTCCTGACCGCGCAAGACTTAAACAAGTCGTTGCTAAAGAATTTTACATCACGGAAGAAGAAATAAATATAGACTTGACTGCAGAAGAAGTCAATCTATTCGATAAAATCAGTGTTTGGCACTCTCCTGAAATATTAGAGCAAGCAATAATAGCCGAACCTCCTCCCCTAGAGGAAAAAGAAATCAACCAGCTTGCTGCCATTGAAACGCCCTCCGCTGCCGAAGCAAAAGAAGATTTTTCTTTCCCTGACTCTGAAAAAAGCAATTCCAGTCTCCCCACAACGCTACAAGAAGAAACGCTGCCCGTTTCTGATGAAACGCCTCTAGCAGAGAAGCAAAGCGGCAACGAGTCATTTTCACAGCCAGAGGATTTCTTTAGCGTCCTTGAAGAAGAACCTCTTAGCTTGCCCGATGAACAGCCCATGGAAACTGCTTTGCAAGAATGGGAAAAAGAAACGCTGCCTACTGTAGCCTATGAACCTGACTTTTATCAAAATGATGAAATTATCCCTCCCTTAAGTGAAGAAGAGATAAACCAACCTACAGAGGTGGTAGATCCTGCGGATGAGCTTGTAATAAGCGGGTCAGATGAGGTTATTAGTTCCATTGGCAGCAGTCCATTAACAAAATCCAACCAGCAGTCTCAAGCCAATCCTTTTGCAAAGGAACCACTCGACTCAATTGAGCATAAAAGCCAACAACAGACAACTTTTTCTTTTGATACACAGTCTCCTTTCCAAGGGTTAGAAAAGCTTGAGAATTTGTCAGCAGGGACAGAAAAACAGACTCCAAGTCAATTTTCTGCCTTTACTCAAAAAGAGACTACCTTGGCTGTTGAAACAAACCATACTTCCCCTACTTTGCAAGTACATGCCACCGTCCCTGAAGTACTCGAAAGCCTTAACTTTTTCGACAATTTAAGTGAAGAAAACTTTCCAGCCAATTCTTCCAGGCAAAATACCCAATCCAATACAATAATGAGCCAACCAAGTGCATGGGAAATTATAGACGAATTCATCAGGAAAGATCCCACTATTCAAATCGACCGTACTAAGCTAGAAAATGCGCCTCCTCAGGAAGACCTTTCCTTAGAAAGCGTGCAAGAAAATCAAGAGAACATTTCTGAACACTTGGCGCGGATTTATTTAAAACAAGGCAAAAAGGAAAAGGCAATCAGCATTTACCAGCAGTTGTCTTTGAAATATCCCCAGAAAAGCACTTACTTTGCAGCTCAAATTGAGGAAATTAAACGCTCCTTGTAGTTCCAATGACGCAGCTAATTATTATTTTGATAATCATCGTTTCTATTTTACTCATGCTGGCAGTGCTGGCGCAAAACCCCAAAGGCTCTGGGCTAGCAGGTGGAGGAGCTTCAGTGGCTACTCAAATTATGGGTGCTAAACGTACTACTGACTTTTTAGAACAAGTTACATGGACATTTGCCATTGCCATTATGTCCCTTGCTTTGCTGGCTAACATTACTCTCGACCGCTCCAAAGACATTAGCAGCCCTAACATAGAAGCAGCAAAAAGCAAGGAAATAAAAACTATACCACCTTCTACGGACTCCACTGAACAAGTAAAGGACTCTACTGCTCAAGTAGCGCCTTCTCAACCTGCTGCCCCTGCTGACTCAACCAATGCTACCGATTCAGCTGGTAAAGGAAAAAAATAAGATTTCTTTTAGATGCTAAAAAGGGTTCAAGCCGTGCCGAAGAGCTTGAACTTTTTTATTTTAGTGCTAGCTAAAAATGCAAGGTGTAAAGCAAAGCACGAAAACATCGCTAAATTTGTGCGCTTTGTTTAAAATATCAACCTTCGAACTTCCTTCCTTGTTTCGATTGTGCAAAACCCCCTGCTATGACTCCTGTGCGAATTGTAGTTCTGTTGCTGCTTCTTGGCGTAGTGTTTATAGGCATTGCTTGGCGACTAGAGTGGTTTAGCAAATCAACCCCTGCAAGTGGAGGTGCTGCCTCGTCAAACAAAAACAAAGAACTACCACCGCAACCAATAAAAGCTTATGTAGTCAAAAAGGAGTTCTTAGAGGATAGAATTAATGCAGTGGGCTCTATTATTGCTAACGAAGAAGTTGAGCTTAAGCCCGAAGTTGCCGGGAAAGTTACTCATATCTTCTTCCAAGAAGGCAGCATGGTAACTAAAGGGCAATTGCTGCTACAACTCAATGACGATGAATTGCAAGCAGAACTAAAGCGCGCTTTAGTACAACAAGAGTTGCTAGAAAAGAAAAAAGCCCGCGATGAGAAACTACTGCAACGGCAGGGCATCAGCCAAGAAGAATTTGAAAGCCTAGTAGCTCAGTTAGAAGCACAAAAAGCTACAGTAGAAGCCATTCAGTCTCAGATTGCCAAAACGCGGGTGCTGGCGCCTTTCAGCGGTCAAATAGGACTGCGCTACGTAAGTGAAGGTAGTTACGTAACCCCCACCACTCGCATTGCTAGCTTAATAGATTTAAGTAGCGTTAAGGTGGATTTTGCTATTCCTGAAAAATACATGGGGGTAGTTAGGAAAGGCATGAAAATTATTTTTACCGTAGCAGGTGGGGCAAAGGAATACACGGGAACGGTGTATGCCATCGAGCCTAAGGTAGAATCCTCTACTCGAACTATTCCCATTCGCGCTATTTGTGAAAACCGCGATCGCGAAATTTTGCCTGGAGCTTTTGCTTCAGTTAAAATTGTGTTAAACAAAATCGATAACGCTATATTGATTCCTACTGAAGCAGTAGTGCCCGAGATGGACGTCAAAAAAGTTTTCCTTGTTAAATCGGGAAAGGCAACTCCCGTAACTGTGAAAACGGGCATTAGAACCGAGTCCAAAGTGCAAGTACTAGAAGGCATCTCTGAAGGCGACACAGTCATTACTGCAGGATTGATGCAAATCAAGCCTAATATGCCCATCAAGCTAGCGGAAGTATATTAAGATTTTTTTGACATTTCTCTGAAATTATTGTACCACGAGAGGTTTGAGCCCCAATCTGGGCAGCAATTGAAGGGGTATGCCAAAGTAAATAATACTTCGCTTTTGATGTGCTAAAAATTCCAGTGAAGGAATAGTGCTGCTTTACTTGGTCAATTCCTGTACCTTGCCTGCCATCTCTTCCATTACTTGCATGGCTTTTGAAACGTTGTCAATATTTTCTACAATCAGCACTGGACCTTTAGAGGTTTCTTTTAAACGACATACTTGGGGATGCCGAGTGGCATACTGAATGATTTGCCCAAACACTTCTCCTTGAAAATAAGCCTCTTTATTGAGAAGATAGCCCTTCATAACGCCGCCTTTGAGAACCAGTTTTTCAAAGCCCATTTTTTGGGCTAGCCAGCGCAGTTGTACAGTTTTTAACAAGTCTTGTACAGAAGTAGGCAAAGGACCAAAACGATCAATGAGTGCATTTCGAAATCGATTGAGTTCTTCTTCGGTTTTGATGTTATCCGTTTCGGTGTAAAGCCGAAGTCGCTCGCTAATGTTAGATACATATGTATCGGGAATGATAATTTCAAAGTCGGTTTCGATAGTACAATCTTTGACGAAGTCTTCTTGCTTAAGGGAGAGCTGGCGTTCAAAAAGTTCTCGGAATTCGTTTTCTTTTAATTCTTGGATAGCTTCGTCTAAAATTTGGTGGTACATTTCAAAACCCAAGTCGTTAATGAATCCACTTTGCTCTGCTCCGAGCAAGTCACCAGCCCCGCGAATGTCTAGATCGCGCATGGCTACTTTGAAACCGTCTCCCAGCTCACTAAATTCTTCTATAGTTTGCAAGCGCTTGCGCGCCTCTGCAGTAAGCCCTGCAAGAGTTGGAATGAGCAAATAACAGAAGGCTTTGCGGTTAGAACGCCCCACTCTGCCGCGCATTTGATGCAGATCGGAAAGTCCGTACATGTGAGCATGATTGATAATAATGGTATTGGCGTTGGGAATGTCTAATCCATTTTCGATAATGTTAGTGGATACCAATACATCGTACTCCCCTTCTATGAATTTGGTCATTACAAGTTCGAGCTTTTTGCCTTCCATTTGTCCGTGTGCAATGCCAATGCGCGCATCAGGCACTAACCGAAGAATAATGTTGGCAATGCTTTCAATATCGCCAATTCGGTTATGGACAAAAAACACTTGTCCGCCGCGCCGCAACTCGTAGCGAATAGCATCCCGAATAATTTCTTCTTTAAAGACGTGTACTTCGGTAGTTACGGGCTGCCTGTTAGGCGGAGGGGTAGCAATGATGGAGAGATCGCGCGCTCCCATCAAAGAGAATTGCAATGTACGAGGAATAGGGGTAGCTGAAAGCGTAAGCACATCCACATTTACTTTCATTTCCTTGAGGCGTTCTTTGGTCTTCACGCCAAACTTTTGCTCTTCATCTATAATGAGCAGTCCCAAGTCTTTAAACCTGACATCATCGCTTACGATGCGGTGCGTCCCTATGAGGATGTTGATTTTACCTTCGGCAAGGTCTTTTAAGATAGCTTTGATTTCTTTAGGAGATTTAAAACGACTCACATACTCTACGCGAACAGGAAAATTCTTCAGCCGTTCAGCAAAAGTTTTGTAATGTTGCATGGCAAGAACGGTAGTAGGCACCAGAACGGCTACTTGTTTGCCATCGACGGTGGCTTTGAAAGCTGCCCGAATTGCTACTTCCGTTTTTCCAAATCCTACATCGCCGCAGATGAGTCTATCCATGGGATAGGGCTGTTCCATGTCAGCTTTAACGTCGGCAGTGGCTTTCGCTTGATCGGGTGTGTCTTCATAAAGGAAAGAACTTTCCAGCTCTATTTGCAGATAGCTATCCTTAGAAAAAGCGTAGCCCTTGGAAGCCTTTCGCTTTGCATACAATTGAATGAGTTCTTTGGCAATATCGCGCACTTTTTTCTTTACGCTGCGCTTTTTGTTTTCCCACTCGGGCGAGCCTAGTTTGCTCAAAGTAGGAATTGTTCCTTCTTTGCCAGAATATTTTGCAATTTTGTGTAAAGCGTGAATAGAAATGTAAAGAATATCGTCATCGCGGTATATCAATCTAATAGCTTCTTGCATTCTGCCGTTGATTTCTACTTTTTCCAGCCCAGCAAACCGCCCAACGCCATAGTCCACGTGAGTTACGTAATCGCCGATTTGCAAGGATTTCAGCTCCCGCAAGGTCATGGCTTGAGACTTGGAGTAGCGCTCCTTCGCCTTATAGCGATGGAAACGCCCCAACATTTGATGATCGGTATAGCAGGCTATCTTGAGCATTTGATCGCAAAAACCTTCTCGAAGGGCAATGGACAAGGTCTGAAAACGCAAATGAGGGTCTATTTCCTCAAAAATGTTTTGCAAGCGCTGTAGTTGGCTTACCTGCTCGGCTACCAGTATATTGGTAATGCCTTGCAATTGATTTTCATCCAAGTGCTTGGCTATGAGGTTAAAATCCTTATGGAAGGAAGGCTGCGGCTTGCTCTGAAAATCAATGCTCTCCCCTTTTAAGCCAAAGCGCTTGCCAAACTCCAATACAGTAAAATTTTGCAAGCATTCTGCAAAACTTTCTGGTGTTTCGAACAAATCAGCAGGTTGGTAAACTATTTGTACATTGCCGCCAGAGAGAATACTCTCAAACTCTTGGACTGCCCTATCGAAGTATTTTTGCAATGTTTCTAAAGTCAAAGCCCAATCTTTTATCCAAAGGCGAGTGTTTTTGGGTATGAATCGCAAAAAGGATTCGCGGGTTTCGCCAAGCAACCGAGTTTGAACATTAGGAACAAGGGCAATGGATTGCACCTGGGAAAGAGAAAGCTGGGAAAGGGGGTCGAAAGTACGGATGCTTTCTACCTGATTGCCCAAAAGCTCTATGCGGCAGGGCAAGTCGCTGGCATAGCTAAAAACATCTATAATGCCACCGCGAATGACGTACTGACCTGGTTCATAGACAAAGTCCGCATGTTCAAAATCATATTGCTGAAGTCGGCTTATAAACTGATCTAGTTCAATGGTATCGCCTACCTTTATGTGTATAGTATGCTCTACCAATGAACGCCGATTGATTACTTTTTCCACCATCGCTTCTGGATAGCTGACAATAATTTCGCCTTGAGGATGGCTTCTGGTCTGGTTGATTCGGTTGAGCACTTCAGCCCGCTGCAGTACGTTGGCATTATCTACTTCTTGAAATTGGTAAGGACGTTTGTAGGAAGTAGGAAAAAAGAGCACTTCTTTCCCTGTTTCTTGCAGTAGGTTTTGTAGGTCGTTGTGGAAGTAGTGGGCTTCGTCCTTATCGTGAAGCAGAAAAAGTTGGGGTTGTGGATTGATTTGGTAAAGGGTTGCTGCTATTATAGCATCGAGGCTGCCTGTTAATCCGCGCAAATGAAAAACTGCGTTAGGGCTGCTATTGATGCGATGGGCAATGTGTTGAATAAACGCATCATTAGCATATAGCTCCAGCAAGTCTTTTGCCGTCATAATACAAAGTTACACCAGCCTGCTAGGTTTGAAAAGCTAGCAGCAGGCATGAGTTTACACATGAATAGCGCGGTTTTCAGTAGCTGCTAAACAAGCTTCTTTGATAGCTTCGCTAAAAGTGGGATGGGCATGGCTCATGCGAGCAATATCCTCTGCCGAGGCGCGGTACTCCATCGCCACTACTGCTTCCATGATCATATCTGCTGCACGAGCCCCAATAATATGAACCCCTAGCAGCTCATCGGTCTGGGCATCGGCTAGTACTTTTACCAATCCATCTGTATCCATGCTTGCGCGGGCGCGCCCTAAAGCCTTGTAAGGAAACATTCCCACCTTGTACTTTCTGCCGTTGTTTTTTAGGTCTTCCTCTGTATAGCCCACGCCAGCTACTTCGGGCCAAGTGTACACCACCCCCGGAATGAGCAAGTAATTCACATGTGGTTTTTGCCCTGCAATAGTTTCTGCTACAAAAATGCCTTCTTCTTCAGCCTTGTGAGCCAGCATTTGCCCGCCAATGACATCGCCAATAGCGTAAATTCCCTTGACATTGGTTTCTAAGTGTTGGTTTACTTCTACCCTGCCTTTGCTATCTAGTTGAACACCAACTTTTTGTAGCTGTAAGCCTTCTGTATAGGGTCGGCGCCCAGTGGCAAGCAAGCAATAATCGCCTTGAAAGGTAACTGTTTGACCTTTTTCGTCTTGTGCAGTGATTACTACTTGATCATTATCCAGATGCCCGCCGGTAACTTGGTGATTAAAGTAAAAAGTAAAGCCCAATTTGATCAGTACTTTTTGGAGTTCTTTTCCTAAAGTGCGATCCATAGAAGGAATCAGTGAGTCAGTGTATTCGATCACGGTTACTTTTGCCCCCATGCGTCCATAGATGGAACCGATTTCCGTGCCGATGACCCCGCCACCAATGATGATGAGGTGTTGAGGAATTTCCTTTAGTTCAAGGGCTTCGGTAGAGGTGATGAAGCGTTTTTTATCGTAAGGAATTCCAGGTAAAATGGTGGGTTTAGAACCAGTAGCGATAATGACTTTATCTGTGTGTAGCAAAATAACCTCTCCGCTAGAGGGCGTCACTTTAATTTGATGGCGACTTTCAAATGAACCTACGCCGTGATAAACATCCACTTTGTTTTTTTTCATTAGAAATGCTACGCCTTGGCAAGTTTTGCTCACCACCTCGCGTTTGCGTTGCATCATTTGTTCAAGGTTGACTTTCAAATCTGTTACTTCAATTCCGTGAGTTTTGAAGTGATGCAATGCATTATAAAAATGCTCAGAAGAGTCTAGCAAGGCTTTGGAAGGAATACAACCTACATTCAGACAAGTACCCCCTAAGGTGTTGTATTTTTCAACAAGTGCAGTTTTCAAGCCTAGCTGCGCAGCCCGAATAGCTGCCACATACCCTCCTGGTCCAGAGCCGATAACTACAAGGTCGTATTTGGGATTCATGAGATAAGCAATTAAATCAATCCAACACGTGGCAAATTTATAGCATAAGCTATTTCTCCAATTTTAAATGTCTCATGATAAGGGCGATTTTTTGTCCATCCAAAGGCTTGGTGATAAAATCTACAACGGAAGGATAGCGGCGCGCTTCTTCTTGGTCGGCGCGGCGAAGAGAGGAAGAAAGCATGAACACGGGAGGTTTTTCAGGAAGTTGCTCAAACTGTTCTAAAAATTGCCAACCGTTCATACCAGGCATGATAATATCAAGCAAAATGAGCGAAGGTTTTTTCTTTGCTTTTTTGAGGAACTCTAGCGCTTCTTCTGCCTTTAAAAAGGTGTGAATAATAATACCTGGATAGTGGCGCTGCAGCAACGTTTTGCTGACCATATTTACAATCGGGTCATCATCTATTAACACAATGGAAACTGGATGAGCCGAATAATTGATAATTTCAAAATGATTCTCGGATTGTGGGGCAGTTTCTGTTCGCAAGGGTGCTAAAGTGCGGTTCATTTCACTTACTACGTAATTAAGTTCCTCAGCTGCAGTTTGAAGCCTTGTAAAAAGCTCTTTTACCGCTTCTTGGGTAATGCTCTTGTCTAGCTCAAACACTTTGATAAGCCCCAATACGCTAGCAAGAGGAGCCCTTAGGCGGTGTGCTGTCATAAATGCGAATTCTTTGATTTGCTCATTTTGCTGGAGAATTTTCTCCTCATTCCGCTTATGCACAGTGATGTTAATGGCATTGATGATGACGCCTATTTTGTTTTGAAAATGGTCAGTTACCAGCATGTAGGTAAAACGATACCATTGGCGCTCTCCAGTGCTGCTACCTACTTCTACTTCTTCTATAACTGACTTGCCTTGCAAGGCTTGTTGAAAACTTCGCTCAAAATTTTCTTTATAATTTTCAAAAATAATTGTGCGAATATCTAGCCCTGTTAAAAGTTTTTTTTGCTGCTGGTTGAGAAAGACTTCGACCGCTCCTCGATTAAACGAAATGAGGCGGAAGTCCATCCCGACGAAAATATTAATATCTGAAGAGCTATCAAACACGGCTTTAAGCTGGCTTTCTGAGCGGCGCAAACGTTCTTGCTGGGCGCGCATCATTTCTTCGGTCTTTTTTTGCTGGGTGATATCTCTTATTTGCAAGTGAATGCCATAGCTGTTATTGATGGATAAAAGTTTAGCTTGACATGCTATCCAATATTTTCGTTCAAAAACATCAGTAACCTCCTTTTCCACAAAGACTGGATCGCTTTCTGCAAAGACTTGCTCAGCAACATGGACCAGTTCCTTCAAAGAAGACTGCCTAAGATGGGTAAATACATCAGTAGAATTTTTTTGCACGTTGATGTCAAATTTTCCAAGAAGATGTACTGCTTGCTGATTACTGTAGAGCACTTTACCTTCTGAGCTAAGAACTAAATTTGCATAAGGTTGATTTTCTAGCAATGTCTGGTAAAACTTTTCCTTGCTGGCTAATTCGTTTTGCAAGTTTTTTAGCTGATTTTCCGCCTGCAGCCACTGATTAAGAACAACAAAAGAAAAACACACTTGCTCTATTTTGCCTTCTGAGTCAGGAACGGGAATATGAAATGCCCTAATCCGCTCAGTAGAGCCCTGTAAGTTAGTTAGGTCGTAGTCTTTTTCCACTTCATTGCCTTGTAAGGCTTGGCGGAAATTGACAATGAGGTTTTCTCTTTCTACCTCACTGGCAATGTAAAGCAAGAAAGAAGATCCTTCTTTGATGTCCAACCCAGAGAGTTGTTGAATAAATTGCTGCGCGAGCTGGTTGTAAGCAAGTACATTCATTTGGTTGTCTAGCAGTACGTTGCCTTGTTTATGGTTATGGAAAAGCACCTCGAGGGCAGATTCACTACAACGCATAGTAATGGCTTATAAGGCAATATTACAGATTTTATTTTGCATATTTGCAGCGTTTTTCCAAAACAAAGGCGCGCTATGAGCGAAACAGTAATTTTTTCGATGGCAGGGGTGAGTAAAGTATATCCGCCTGGCAAACAAGTGCTAAAAAATATTTATCTTTCCTTTTTTTATGGCGCTAAAATTGGCGTGTTAGGCTTAAATGGTTCTGGTAAATCTACCCTGTTGCGCATTATTGCAGGAGTGGATAAAAACTATACGGGTGAGGTGGTATTTTCTCCTGGGTACACGGTGGGTTTGCTAGAACAAGAGCCCCAACTAGACCCCAATAAGACTGTTCGCCAAGTAGTAGAAGAAGGAGTGCAGGAAATAGTCAATTTATTACGCGAATTTGAAGCTATTGGCGAAAAATTTGCCGACCCTGATGCCGATTTTGATAAATTACTAGCGCGCCAAGCTGCCATCCAAGAAAAATTAGAAGCTTGCGACGGCTGGAACTTAGACAACACCCTAGAGCGAGCAATGGATGCTTTGCGATGCCCTCCAGAAGATGCCCTTATCGCTCATCTTTCAGGAGGAGAGAAAAGACGCGTAGCCCTTTGCAGACTCCTGCTCCAGCAGCCCGATGTACTCCTGCTCGATGAGCCTACTAACCACCTAGATGCAGAATCTGTTCAGTGGCTAGAGCAACATTTGCAGCAGTACAAAGGCACCGTAATTGCCGTTACCCATGACCGATACTTTTTAGACAACGTTGCAGGCTGGATTTTAGAACTGGACCGCGGCGAAGGCATCCCTTGGAAGGGAAATTACTCCTCTTGGCTAGAACAAAAACGCTTGCGCCTGGCACAAGAAGAAAAGCAGGAAAGCAAGCGACAGCGTACCCTTCAGCGCGAGTTAGAATGGATACGCATGACTCCCAAAGCTCGCCACGCCAAGCAAAAAGCTCGTTTGAACGCTTACGAAAGCATGCTCAATGAAGAAACCAAACAAAAGGAAGAAAAACTCGAAATATACATTCCTCCCGGTCCACGACTGGGCAACAAAGTCGTTGAAGCCCACAATGTTTCTAAATCTTATGGCGATAAACTTCTCTTCGAGAACCTTACTTTTTCCTTGCCGCCTAATGGCATTGTAGGAGTAATTGGACCCAACGGAGCGGGAAAAACCACCCTATTCAAACTCATCACAGGCATCGAAAAACCCGACTCGGGCAGGTTTGAAATAGGTGAAACCGTGCGCTGGGCTTATGTAGACCAAACTCACGACAAGTTAGATCCCAACAAAACAGTATGGGAAACCATTTCAGGAGGCAACGAAACCATCCTACTGGGCAATAGAGAAGTCAATTCAAGGGCTTACGTGAGTTGGTTTAACTTCAGCGGGGCTGACCAGCAGAAAAAAGTAGGGCAACTCTCTGGAGGAGAGCGCAACCGCGTACACCTAGCAATGATTCTCAAGCAAGGTGCCAATCTACTGCTGTTGGATGAGCCTACTAACGATCTGGATGTAAACACTTTGCGCGCTTTAGAGGACGCCTTAGAAAACTTTGCTGGTTGCGCCGTCATTATCTCCCACGACCGTTGGTTTTTGGACCGCGTAGCTACTCACATCCTAGCCTTTGAAGGAGATTCGCGGGTTAGGTTTTTCGAAGGCAACTTTTCCCAATACGAAGAGTTTCGCCGTAAGCAAGAAGGTTATACTCCTCCCAAGCGCATTCGCTATAAAAAGTTAGTCAAGTAATGAAAATACGCAAGGATGGTTGGATAACTTACTGGGCAATAGTAGTTATCACTTGTGCACTAACAAGTTGCTTTGAAATCCGCGAAGAGATTACTATTGCAAAAGACGGCTCAGGCAGCTATGCGCTTATCATTGACATGAGCGCTAGCAAAAGTATGATAGATTTAGCCATGTCAATGCCTATTGCTAAAGACCGAACTCCTTTCCAACAAATAGACTCCTCTTTTGCCAAAGGAATAGCAAAGTTGAGCCAGATAAAGGGAATCACCCATCCAAGAGCTATCGACAACCGCCAAGAGTACATTTTTGGAATGGCTTTTGACTTTGACAATGTGGAAGCGCTCAACGCGGCTCTTAACCAATCTACCCAGCAAGAAGGAGAGGTTGAAGAAATGCCCACCTTTATTTTTAAGAAGAAAGAACTGACGCGCAATAATCGCCCATTAGCAAATTCTCTAGCAGAACTGAACGTATTTGGCAGCACCCCTGAAGGCGCTCAACAAATACAAGCCATTCTGCAAGGAGCTTCCTATGCCTACATTGTTCGCCCAAAAACTGGCAAAATCCGTTCTTTCACCAACCAGCAAGCAGAAATAAAGGAATCAGGCAAGATATTTTCCTATCGCGTTGGGCTTTTAGATCTTTTAAAAGGCAACACCTCGCCGAGCAGTACTATTAAGTTTAAGTTTTAAAATTGAACTAGCGATGGCTTACTTGTTTACCTCAGAATCAGTTTCGGAAGGACACCCCGACAAAATCGCTGACCAAATTTCAGACGCAGTGCTAGATGCCATGCTCTCGCAGGACCCCGATTCACGCGTGGCATGTGAAACCCTTGTTACTACTGGGCTTGTTGTGGTGGCAGGCGAAGTAACGACAAAAGCCTATGTAGAAATTCCCGACGTAGTGCGCGATACCATCCGCCGCATCGGCTATACAAGTGACCAATATCGCTTTGATGCTGAATCGTGTGGGATTATTGTATCTCTTCATAGTCAATCTCCTGATATTGCTCGCGGCGTAGATGAAGACCCTACCCACAATAAGGAACAAGGCGCAGGCGATCAAGGCATGATGTTCGGCTATGCTACAAAGGAAACTCCTCAATACATGCCTATGGCTCTTGCCTTTGCCCATCAACTGATGAAGGAACTAGCCCACATCCGCAAAAACGAACGCGACTTGATGCCTTATTTACGACCCGATGCCAAAGCACAAGTAACTATAGAATACGATGGCAAAGGCGTACCTAAGCGCGTCCATACTATCGTAGTTTCTACCCAGCACGATGAGTTTGCCAGTGAAGCAGCTATGCTAGAAAAAATACGCCATGATGTGATTAACATTCTCATTCCCCGCGTCATTCCTCAAGAGCTCATAGACAAAAACACTATCTTTCACATCAACCCTACTGGTAAGTTTGTCATCGGTGGACCGCATGGAGACGCAGGGCTCACTGGCAGAAAAATTATTGTAGATACCTATGGTGGCAAAGGAGCCCATGGCGGAGGGGCTTTCTCAGGCAAAGATGCCTCCAAGGTGGATAGAAGCGCAGCCTATGCCGCACGGCATATTGCTAAAAACTTAGTAGCCGCTGGCGTGGCAGATGAAGTGCTCGTACAAATTGCCTATGCCATTGGAATAGCCCGACCTGTTTCTGTTAGTGTAAACACTTACGGCACTTCCAAAGTACCGATGCCTGATGACAAAATTGCCGCCATCATCACTGAAATGTTTGACCTGCGCCCTAAGGCGATCATTGAACGCTTCGGATTAAAAAATCCCATTTTCTCACCTACTGCTGCCTATGGACACATGGGTCGGCAACCTTATGAAAAAGAAATTGAAACCTTCCGCGTCGAAGTCAGGGACCAGAACGGAACCAAAGAAGAAATACGCCGCAGACAAGTGCACACTGCACAATTTTTTGGTTGGGAGAAACTAGACTACGTCAAGCAAATTCAGGAAGCGTTCAAACTGGGATAGGTTGCCAATGTTGCCGCTCCGCTGAAAAGGCAACTTAAATTGTGCTTATCTCCTCAGCGGAGCAGATGCTAACATTCAACCTTGACCTTACTCTTGACTTATTACTGTAGGAGTATTGATGTGGTTGCCAAAAATTAGCGCATTGAAAAACAATCGGTTAGTGCCGTACCAGATGCCTCGAAAGTTGGGGTTATCAGCAAATAAGATAACGCGTCCTGCTGCTTCACTGCTGGCAAGAATAGCAGCCGATTTTTGCACTTTTTTAAGATTCTGGTCAGACAAATAACCTCCTATAAGTGGGCTGGCTGTGTACTGCCCTACAGTGTTATAGGGATTTTCCGAAGGTTTGAAAAAAGTAGTTCCATTTCGGAATACGGACACTTTCCGACTTTGAAAACCAAAACCGAGAGGATGGGTAATATCCAAATCCATTTCTAAAATAACCCCTCCAATCGATTTTGCTCCTTCTATATAAACTGCATTGTCGTAATCATACCGCAAGGGCTTGTCTCTTTTAGTAGTATCTGAAGGAAGGAGCTTCTCTTTAGTCAGTTCATTTTTAATTGCCCACTCGGCTGCAGATTTTTGGGCAATGAGGGTACCGCCATTTTGCACCCACGCTTTTAGTCTTTCAACAACTGCCTTTTCTATTGTGGTATAGGTTCCATTGACCATAATAATGGTGTTATAGCGGTTAAGATTGACGCGACTGAGATTGCTCACATCTACTTTAGCTATAGGCATGCCTATTCTTTGGTCTAGCAAGTGCCATACTTCGCCAGCCTCATAAGCACTTACTCCTTGTCCTACCACTAACAAGGCTTCGGGTTTCCTCAATGCGCGCATGTAATTACTGCCTAAATCAATGCCTTCGATGCTTCTGCCAGTGGCAAGGGAATAGATGACAATTTTTGCTTGCAGTTGCACTTTTTTGAGAAGCTGATAAAGAGAATCAGAAGTGATTTTTTGCTGCTGAACGGGAATGAAGATAGTTCCGTAGCCAAAGTTTTCGTTTTTCCCATTGATATTAAAGCTAAAAGGACGAAAAGCAGCTTGCACTACGGCACCTCCTTCTAGCAAGCGATACACTGCTTGAGCGGCGTTGTAATCTGTCCAACGAATTACATAACCATAAGGTGCCTTTTCCACTGGTGGAGGATTTGCCACCTTAGGAGCTACTACCTTTTCCCCTTTGGTGAAATTGCTTTTGATTTCAGCGTAAGGCAAGTTAAAGGCATGTATCATTGACCAAGCAGAGGCGTCGTAAAATAGACTATCGGCATAAGGAATTGATTTTTCAAAAAGTGAGCGCACCATGACATAATTAGGCTGATCAGTGGGTACGAAATAGGCGCTTCCCTTTTCAAACTGATATCCTCCAGCGGAAAAATTACTTGCCAATTCGTACACTTCTATTTCATGCTGCAAGCAAAGATTTACAAAGGCGTTAGTGCGCGTCGGGTCACTGGCCTGACCGAACACATATCCTTTGATAGGACTTTTGATTGCCTGTTCTCTGCTAACGCGGAAAAATTCGCGCCGCATTTCCAGTAATTCTTTTCTTTCGCTGTAAGCTGCTTGCAAAGTAGCCAAAGCAGCATGAAACTGGTTGCGAATAGCAAAAGCAAAAGTAATTTGCCCAGTAGGAGTTTCTTGTACCTGTCCTCTAGAGCTGGCTTGTTCAAAGAGAAATCCCGCCCCGCCATAAAAGTTGATGTAACTTGAACCATAACCAGGATAGAGCTTGTCGAACACTTCACGAGTAAAGTACAGTGAACCAAGCTTGTTCATAGCTTGTTCGAAGTACTTGCTAAACTTAGGGTAAACGCTTTTGTAAAGTCGGTCGGGGATGAGGGGATTATCACTGCTGGGTTTGCCAGGGTCAAAATAAAAAGTGCTATTAGTGCCCATCTCGTGGTGGTCTACCAAGACATAGGGACGCCATTTGTGGACAAAACGCGCAAGGGCTTGCGTTTCAGGATGAACTAGCAAAAACCAATCGCGATTGGGATCAAACCAATAGTGATTCATCCTCCCTCCTGGCCATGCTTCTGTATGTTCCCTGTCAAAAGGATCGGCTACTGGAGGAGTCCCCTTGTGCATATTTACCCAGGTATTAAATCGATCTCTACCATCTGGGTTTTGCACTGGCACAATGAGAATCACCATATTATCCAGCCAATTTTTGACTTGTTCGCTCTCATTTGCCAGTAGGTAATAGGCTGTCAGCAATGCACTTTCTCCTCCAGAAGCCTCATTGCCGTGTACATTTGCAGCAATTTGTATTACGATGGGCTCATCGTCATAAGCTGTAGCGGTGTTGCGCTGCAAATGCCGTTGGCGAATTTCTTCCAAACGACTCTGGTTAGCCGCACTGGTGACAATGAGAGCTATTAGAGGGCGATTTTCATAGGTGTTTCCCAATACTTCCAATTGCGCCTTGTCTGATAGGCGCGCTAAAGTTTCAAAGTAAGCTACTATGCGGTCATAGCGCGTATGATAACTGCCTATCGGATAGCCTAAAAACTGCTCAGGAGTAGGAATAGCTGCATTCATCGGTCCACTGTTGGGATAAAAGTAGCCTGCCTGAGCCCAAAGAGCAGTAATAAAAACTAAACTGCCTCCTAGAGTCAACAACCTTTTCATGATAGCACATTTTGATACCCTTGCAGCAATATCGCAAAATGTTACTAATTTGAAAATGTGAAAGCCTTTACCTACCTGCCTTTGCTATTGCATTTGCTTTTCCTCCCTGCTGTGTACCTACTCACTAAGCGGGCAAAGCATGAACCACTGGGGAAATTTTTGCCGTGGGGTTGGTCAATCAAAGTAGCAGCAGGGTGGATAAGTGTTGTTGTATTTAAATATTATTATCACGGAAGCGATTTGCTACACACTTTCCGACAAAGCATGTTCCTGCGGGCCATTTTGCTAGAATCGCCTTGGAGGTTTTGGCAATTCCCTTACGATATGCCCCAAGGTGACTTTTACTACCTCTATGGCTTCCCCGACCTGACTCCTTCTTTTATTTTCATTTGCAAAACAGGAGCATTGATTAGCTTGTTAACGGGTCAAAATATTTGGCTGATGAGTTTGTGGTTTTCTACCTTGAGTTTTGCAGGCTTTTGGCTGTTGGGTAACCAACTTTGTCGCCAGTTCAGCTCTATTAAGCTCTCCGTTGTAATTTCATTTTTCCTAGTGCCTTCAGTAGCTTTTTGGTCTGCTGGAATTTTTAAAGAAACCTTGCTCTGGGCGTATATGAGCTTGATGTTCTGGGCTGGGCTCCAAATAGTTGAAAAACTTTCCCTACAGGCCAGACCTGCTTTCAAAGAGGTTGCCTTATACGCTACCGTACTACTTTTGGCAGGGGTCGGACTTTTTCAAGTGAAATACTACGTTTTTGCTATTGCAGTAGTGGCATTGCTGTTTTACTTTTTGTTGAAATTAAAAAAATCGCGGTGGATTGCTTTGACAATAGGGGTTATTTTATTGCCTTTTTTGTTTTGGGTACTGGGAAAATTGCATTTTAACCTTGCCTTAGATGAACTGGCTATAGCTATTCACCGCAATTATACTCGCATGGTTGCCATCAGCGATGCAGATAACTTAATTTGGTTAGATTTAAGCCCTAAGCTGAGCAGTTTAATCCACCAGCTGCCTTATGCTTTTAAAGCAGCATGGTTTGTGCCTATGCCTTGGCAGGAAGGTAATTGGTTAAAAAAGTTAGCTGGTGTAGAAAATTTAACTCTATTGCTACTTTTTCTAATGGTGCGCTTTCGTTGGGTAGAATTGTTAAAATACTTGCCAGAAATTCTAGCAGCGCTAGTTTTTACCATTTCATTGGCATTGCTACTGGCTTTAAGTGCGCCTAATGTAGGGGCTTTGGCTCGTTACAAAGCTAGCTATTTGCCCCTGGCGTGGCTGCTGATTTGTGCCGGTAACCCTTTTTTGCGAACTTTGTCTATTTCAAAACTCAAAGCAATTTTTTAAGGTTTTATATCCAAACGCCGTACAGCAAGCGCTATGACATGCTCGCAAACCCCTATTCACCTTGATAGCATTGAAGAAGCTATTGAAGCCATTCGCCGCGGAGAAGTAATTATTGTAGTAGATGATGAAGACCGAGAAAATGAAGGCGACATGGTGTGTGCCGCTGAACTCATCACGCCTGAAACGGTCAATTTTATGCTCTCTTCGCGCGGAATGCTTTGCTGCGCCCTCACGGAAGAACGCTGCGAACAACTAGGGCTTGACCTAATGGTCGGAAAAAACACCGATACGCACCAAACTGCTTTTACTGTAACAGTAGATCTCAAAGGCAATGGCGTTACTACAGGTATTTCGGCTTCTGACAGAGCAAAAACCATCAAAGCTCTTACCGATCCTAATGTCCGTCCTTCGGACTTCCGCCGCCCAGGACATATTTTTCCACTAAAGGCTATGGATGGCGGAGTATTGCGCAGAGCAGGTCATACCGAAGCCAGTGTCGATCTAGCGCGTCTTGCAGGGCTATATCCCGCAGGTGTGATTATCGAAGTGCTCAACGAACATGGTGAGCCAGCTCGATTGCCAGAGTTGCGTCGTTTTGCTGATGAGAAAGGTTTGAAACTCATTGCGATAAAAGACTTAATAGCCTACCGTTTGCAACGCGAGTCCCTTATCGTATTAGAAGAGCGCGTACAAATGCCCACTGACTACGGGAACTTTGAGCTAGCCGCTTACCGCCAAATCAATACTGGCGATATACACATGGCACTTGTGAAGGGCTCGTGGGAAAAAGATGAACCAATCCTGGTGCGCGTTCACTCTTCTTGTATTACAGGGGATATTTTTGGTTCCTGCCGATGCGATTGCGGCAAACAACTACACGGAGCCATGCAAATGGTAGAAAAAGCTGGCAAGGGAGTAGTGCTGTATATGAACCAAGAAGGACGCGGCATTGGTTTGATTAACAAGCTCAAAGCCTATAAGTTACAGGAACAAGGGCTAGACACCGTAGAGGCAAATTTGAAACTAGGCTTACCCATGGATGCTCGCGATTACGGGATTGGGGCGCAAATCCTGCGACATTTAGGCGTAAGCAAAATACGGCTTATTTCTAATAACCCCAAGAAGCGAGCAGGACTGATAGGCTATGGACTAGAAATTGTAGAAACTGTCCCGATTCAATTTCCACCTAACCCGCACAATTTTCGCTACCTACTTACCAAGCGCGACAAAATGGGACATAAAATTTCCCTCGAATAGCTTTTACTTATAAAGACTCTGGTCTATCTGCAAAGGTCGGTTAAGGCGTTCTTCAAGAGAAATGAACGTCTCAGTCCGCTCTATACCCCTAATCTTTTGAATTTTTTCATAAAGCACTTCTCTGAGATGATTGGTATCTCGGCAAATGAGCTTGGCGAAAATATTATAAGCTCCGGTAGTATAATTGAGCGTAAGGATTTCAGGGATTTTGACTAATTCATTGCAAACGGCTTCATACATGGAGCTTCTTTGTAGATAGATGCCCAAAAAGGCAGTGATATCGTAGCCCAGTTTGCTAAAGTCAATAATGAGCGAGGCTCCCCGCACTATGCCCATTTTTTCTAATTTTTTCATGCGCACGTGCACGGTGCCTCCAGAGACGCATACCTTATCTGCAATTTCGGTGTAAGGCGTTTTGGCATCCTTCATTAACTCGGACAATATCCTAATGTCGATATTGTCAATTTCTAAATTTTTGTCGCTCATGGGCGTTGTAAAAAACAATTTCTTCAATAAAACACCTATTTTATTGCAAAGTAACTAAATTTTATAAAATTCTGTTGCAAAGTTTGCAATATAATGCTCGTCTACTATAACTTTGCATCGCTGGTTGAACAAGTCAATGTAGGGTGATGAAACTGGCAGCCATGCCCTCCGGTCTCGAGGGTGGGGAACTATCGGACAAAGCCAAAGAGTGTGAAACAACTATTTGCTTCACTTTCTTTTGTGCCTAACGACCCCGTGAAGGTTCGAATCCTTCCCCTACAGCATGCAAAGTAATTGAAAAATTTTCAATATAAGTCAACTGTATTGAATACTTTATAATGTAGGGTGATGAAACTGGCAGCCATGCCCTCCGGTCTCGAGGGTGGGGAATTATCGGACAAAGCCTGCAGAGAAATTGAAACTAAAGCATTTCATTTTCTTTGCAGCTGCCTAACGACCCCGTGAAGGTTCGAATCCTTCCCCTACAGCCAAAGCATGTGTTTATTTTATGTGTTGTTTATTGGTTAAGGTTTAAAGAAGATGCGCTTTGCGCATCTTTTTTATTTATATGGTTAATGAAATTAACTGTTTTTCGCATCTTTTTACTGATGCATAGTTTTTTGCCAAGCATAGGGAATCTTAAGCGATAAGCGTTTTTTAGCTCATTATACTTATATTTGCAAGTAAGCTACTTACTTGGCTCATCTCCTTGCTGATTTAGTTGCTAAAAACGATAGCAGTAAGCAGCACGCAACTAGTTGTAAAATTGCCGATATTATAGTTTTCTTGATAAATCGCCTAATTACTTGTCAAAAAAAATCAAATATTAACTATGAAGACCGTCAGATTTATTAACAGCCTTTCTATAACTGTGCTTGTCGTGTCTGGCTTGCTAAGTGCTTGTGGCGATGGAGGCAAAGCAGCTAGAGAAAAAGCTCGTCAGGATTCTATTCGCATAGCTGATTCTATTGCTCGATTAGAGGCGGAAGCAAAGCGCATTCAAGATTCTCTTAACGCACTGCCTAAACCTATTGCACAAACTGCACTACAAAATCCTCGGTTAAGTAAGCTAGTAGCTGCTCTCCAAACTGCTGAACTGGCCAGTACACTCGAAGCAGAAGAGAAGAATTACACTGTTTTTGCTCCTACTGACTCAGCCATCCAAGCCGCTGGAATTGACCAACTTATCAATGCTGCTAACAAAGAACGCCTGCAAAAAATTTTGAAAGTACACATTGTAGAAAATAATTTGCCTGCTGCTAACCTTAAAGATGGAATGAAACTTCGCACTATCGCAGGCTATGAAATTGCAGTTTCTGCAAAAAGAGGAAAAATTTTTATCGATGGAAAAGAAATTATCCAGCCCGACATTAAAGCTAGCAACGGCGTTATTCACGTCATCAATGGAGTAATGAAACCTAAAATGAGATTGCAATAACTCTCAAGTAAGTAGGGCTCGGGAAATGATTTCTTCTTCTGCCTTTCAGAGGCAGGCAATTTCTGGATTGCCTCTAAATGAGATTGATTTTAGTTAGATACTCCTGGCAAAACACTTATGGAGCAAAAGCTATAAGAAGAGCTAACACGTGTGTATAGTGAGGTTGTTTTTACAAACATAATGCTCCCTTACCCTTGTTCGGGTCATTACGAATAATACTCTGCCCTTGTGTTTGTGCTTCTTAACAACTCACTTTACACACTTTTGGGAAAGTATCAGTTAGGAAGTTATACTTGTGCAAACTTTGGAAAAGTGTGGAGAACCAATTCTGCAATGCGCTAAACTTGAGGCTAGTAATCTTCATTGTCACCTGCTCGCAATCAAAAAAATATCTCTTTAAACTATCAAATCAATAACTGTTAATTTTTTCTTTCAGCTGTTGCGCCTGATTTTTAATTTGTTCTACTTTGTCGCGCAATTCTTTCTGAATGGCTATCATTTGTTCTGGAGTAGTTTCTACGCGTTCGTGAGAATGATGATGGTGCGCACCCTCTTTATCATGCGAATGGTCGTGCTCATAGCCTGGAACTTCCACTACGGTTTTACCCCATTCAACTAATTGTTTCTCTATTTCACTGGCTTGGCTTATAGCCTTTCGCAGTAAATTAGCCAACGAGTCTGCACCTGCACGAGTAAGGCTATCTACTTTTGCCTCCAGTTTTGGAGTGGACTCCTTAATTTGTTCGAGCAGTTTGATGGTTTCTCTTTCCAACTCCATTGCTTGTTGGTGATACTGAACGGCTTCCACAAGCAGCTGTTGTTCTTTTTCACTTGGTCCACAGGCAAAGGTTATTGCAACTAATAAGCCTGAGGTAAAATATTTTTTCATTTTATCTTAATATTTTGAAAGCGTTTAATGCCAAAACTAGCCACTGGTACCTGCAATTTTTGACGTCCATTGTGCTGACGCCATGTATAAAAATTTACCGCGATAGTAAGCACTAAAGAAAACCAAAATACAAGTTGATCTGTTTTGGTACCAGAAGAGCGATAAGCACGATAACCAGCTATTAGTAACAGAATAGCCTGCAAAAAGATAATCCACTCCTGATAACCTGTAAAAAAACTTATCCACGCGACTATGACATTGCCCGCTCCTAAAGCCAATGGCAAAAAGGGCAATACACAACAAAAAGAGTGAAGCAACAAGGTGATAAAAATAGCTGGCAAAAGCGTGCAATTGGTAATATTTTTTGGGAGGTGTCTCATAGGCGGC
>JANWWZ010000011.1 GCA_025057115.1 Bernardetiaceae bacterium | reverse complement strand
AAGAAAATGCTGCCTTGTTGGAGCAGTTGCCATACGTAAAATGTTTTGTCCACGTAGAGCCGTTGTGTCCGCCTCAGCTCGGCAAAGTCTTGCTGACCAGTGGGAAGTAAAGGGAGTTGTTTCATATGGGCAGCGCACCTGCAAAGCAATATCGTTGCTTGTAATATTAGGTACAAAGGTAACTACTAGCTAATATGTGCCCAACGTTGGGGTTGTTTGCTAGTGCGGTGTAGATACTGCAAAGTAGGTTGGTGTTCTGGAAAAGCAAGGTGAGGGTCTTGGGCGAGAATTTCTTGAGCAGTTTCGCGGGCAGCTTGTAAAATCTTCTGGTCACGGCTGATATCAGCAAGCCGCAAATCCAAAATACCGCTTTGTTGTGTTCCTTCTATATCTCCTGGACCGCGTAGGCGCAGGTCTATATCTGCGATTTCAAAGCCATTGTTGGTGCGCACCATAGTTTCTATGCGCAGCTTTGCTTCTTTGCTAAGTTTATAGTCTGTCATTAGAATGCAATAGGATTGCTCAGCACCACGCCCTACTCTGCCGCGCAATTGGTGAAGTTGTGCAAGTCCAAATCTTTCTGCGTTTTCTATCACCATTACCGTGGCGTTAGGAACATTTACCCCTACTTCTATGACTGTAGTAGCCACCATGATTTTGGTTTCGCCTTTGGCAAAGCGCTGCATTTCGTAATCTTTGTCCTGCGGTCTCATTTTTCCGTGCACAATGCTAACAGGCACATCTGGAAAGGCGCGGCAAATACTTTCATACCCATCCATGAGGTTCTTGTAGTCAATTTTTTCAGACTCTTCTATAAGGGGATATACTACATAGGCTTGTCTGCCTTTGGCAAGTTGTTGCTTGATAAAACCAAATACCTTGAGCCGATGAGCCTCGTAAAAATGAACCGTTTGAATGGGTTTTCTACCTGCTGGCAGTTGGTCGATGATGGAAACATCCAAGTCGCCGTAGAGTGTCATGGCGAGCGTGCGCGGGATGGGAGTAGCAGTCATTACTAAGATATGAGGATAAACTGCCTGATTTTTTTCCCATAACTTAGCTCGTTGCGCTACACCAAAGCGATGTTGCTCATCAATAATACACAGACCCAAATTGTTGAACTGGACGCGATCTTCGATTAAAGCATGTGTACCTACTACAATTGGGAGGCTACCATTTTGCAATTCTTCCAGCAACTGTTGCCGCTCAGCAGTTTTAGTAGAACCAGTAAGTTTGCCTATTTTCACTCCCATTCGATTAGCAAATGTTTTGAGGTGTTGGTAATGCTGGTCGGCTAAAATTTCAGTGGGGACCATGAGGCATGCTTGAGCGCCGTTGCTTATGGCAATGAGCATGGCAATGAAAGCGACGATAGTTTTTCCACTGCCTACATCACCTTGTAGCAAGCGATTCATTTGCCTGCCAGACTTCATATCGGCATAAATTTCCTTTATTACTCGTTTTTGGGCATCGGTGAGAGTAAAAGGAAGGTGATGTTTGTAAAAGTCGTGAAGTAGGCTTAAGTTGCGAAATACTTTTCCAGGATTGTGTTCTTTGCGGGCTTTCATTTGCATGAGCAGCCGCAATTGAATAAAAAAGAATTCCTCAAACTTCATCCGCGCCAGCGCCTTTTTGAGCAACTCGGCTGACTTGGGAAAGTGCAAATTAGCAATTGCTTCTTTGCGCCCCAGAAGTTTGTATTTTTCCAGTGCGTAGGGAGGCAAGTTTTCCTCTATTCGCTCTCCGATGGTTTCTAACAAGTGTTTTTGCAGCCGTGCTATGCCCTTGCTGTCTAGGAAGTGCTTTTTGAGCTTTTCCGTAGTATGATAGATGGGAATAAGTCCTATTTGCTGTTCGCTGTAGCCAGGAAGATAGGGTTCTATCTCAGGATGGGCGATGCTTATTTTTCTGCCAAATAAAGTAGGTTTGCCAAAGACTACGTACTCAATGCCTATTTTAAGTTGATGGGCTATCCACTGAATACCTTGAAACCATACTAATTCTACTTCACCGGTGGAGTCAGCAAGGCGTGCTATTAGTCGTTTTTTAGATCCTTCTCCTTGTAGTTCGATGCTTTCGATACAGCCGCGCAGTTGAACACCTGGTAGGTCCTCAGTAATTTCTGCGATTGTGTAAAACTTAGTGCGGTCTTCGTGCCGGAACGGATAATGTTCCAGCAAATCGCCATAAGTAAAAATTTTTAACTCAGCATTGAGTAAAGCAGCTCGCTGCGGACCTACCCCTTTGAGGTATTCTATTTTAGTGTCTAAAATATCAGCCAAACGCTCACATATTTCCCGCTCAAATATAACATTTTCGCACAAATAATCCTACTCTTATAGCATTTTTTTATGCACAAAGTACAGGTTTTTAGCATTTTTAGCCCGCTTTAAGCCGAGTGTGTTGCTCTATGAAAGTGAAGATTTGAAATAAAACTTGCCATGAAGGGCTTCTGAACTTTTTCAACGCACTTGATTTGGTACTTTAACGGAATGTTACTTCCATCCTGCCATGTCAAAAATTTTGACCGCCGTTGCATTCAACTTTCCTAACTGGGCAATATTGAGCGTATCAGCTTTAAAGCTTCCCCAACTGGCTAGGATACTCGAAAGCGGTACCCCTGTTTTTACTGGATACTCTTGATTGGCTTGAGCAAATACTTGTTGTGCTTGATCGGAAGTGAGAAACTCCAATAACTTAATGGCGTTTTCTTTGTTAGGGGCATAGCGGGCTACGCCAGCACCACTTACGTTGATATGCGTTCCCCGATCTTGTTGGTTAGGGAAAAAAATACCAATCTTTTTTGCTGCTAGGGTGTCGGTGGGTTCTTTGGAATTGAGCATTTGTCCGAGGTAGTAAGTATTGACAAGGGCAATATCTCCTTCGCCGTTGGCAATGGCATAAATCTGGTCGCGATCATTGCCTTTAGGAGGTCGAGCCATATTTGCTACAATGCCTTTAGCCCACAATAAAGCGGTTTCCTCGCCTTTGTGGGCAATGATAGAAGCCAATAGAGACTGGTTGTAAATATTATCCGAAGAGCGCACTAGAATGCGCTTTTTCCACTTGGGAGAGGTAAGAGCTTCGTAAGTACTAAGCTCAGAAGGTTTTACTTTGTCTTTGTGATACACAATCACGCGGGCGCGTTGAGTAAGGGCATACCAGTACCCCTCTGGGTCGCGCAAGTGAGCAGGGATATTGGCATTGAGTACTTGAGAATGCACTGGCTGCAGCAGTCCTTTTTCTTTTGCCCGCACTAGCCTGCCTGCATCTACTGTAATTAATACATCTGCTGGGCATTTGTCTCCTTCCATTTCCATGAGTTTTTGCAACTCGTCGGCACTGGCTGTTTTGACATTGACTTTGATACCCGTTTGCTTTTCAAACTGGGCAAAAAGTTCTTTGTCAGCCTCGTAGTGGCGGTGAGTATATACGTTTACCACCAGTGAATCGGTTTTTTGCTCTTGCTGCTGAGCTTGTTGCTTTTGTCCATCACAAGCAGCTACTAACAACGTAACTGCCACTAGTTTGCAAAAGGTTCTCATAAGGCAAAAAGTAATTTAGAATAATTCTAAATAATGACCGCAAAGCTCCATCTTTGTGTGCAGATATGCAACAATGAGGAGTTATTTTCTCAAGGCTTTGTCTCTTTGGTCGGGGTCTATGATTAGGCAGGCATCGGGAAAGCCTTTTTTGCGAACTTCTCGCATTACTTCAGTAGCTTGTTTGATATCTTCATAAGCACTGCCAGCGGTGTAGCGGTAGCGGAAAGTTTCGCCATTAAAAATGTATTCTTTGACAATAATGCCTAATTTTTTAAAATCTCGATGACTGAGCGGAATAGGTTTTTCCGAAGCAGTAATTTGAACGCGGTAGCGAATTTTATCGCGGTTGTTTTTTTCTTCCAATAATGCCTTTCTTGCAGCAGGGCTACTGGGTTTACATCGCACGCCTGCCCCTATGCTTACTAAGTAATTGCGCAAACCGCGGTAAATAGCTGAAGCGATGATTTCCTTGCCATTTTGATCATTGAGGTACTTTTCTTCTTCTTTATTGGAAAGAAATCCTACTTCAATCAACACTCCAGGCATGGTAGTGTACTGCAATACATAAAGGTTATGGCGGCGGTCTCGGGCATTGAAAATTCCTCGGCTGGGTCGACGTGCTCTTGTGCGTAGTTCTTCATCTATACTTTGAGCCAGTTGCAAGCTGCGCACAAAAGCATGGTCGTGAATGTGCACTTGGGTACCACTGACCCAACTACGGGGACTAGAATTGCAATGAATGCTTATAAAAAAGTCGGCTTCGGCTTCGTTAGCCAGCCGCACGCGATCTTCAAGGCTTACGTAAGTATCCGTTTGGCGCGTGTGGAACAGCTCTACGTTATCTAGATTTTCTTCTATGTACTTTGCTACTAACAAACTGATTTCCAGAGCGATATCTTTTTCATGGCTATATTGATGGCTGCTGCGCAACTTTCCAGGGTCGTGTCCTCCGTGTCCTGGATCCAGCACCAGGCGAATAGTTTTGCCTCTCAAAGGGCGTACAAGTTCAGTTTTAGGCCCTGGACGAAAAGCTACTTTTACTTGAGGGATTTTTCTTTTGTAAGCCACTTGCTTTACAAGAGAAGTTTGCACTGGCTTGGCTTTCTTTTGACCTGCCAGTGGCGCAGGTAAGTTAATTGTTATGACGCAAACCATTAGCAGCAGTATATTTAACTGCAGTGGCTTCATACAGAAGCAAATTAATAAATTTGTCGCATGGACACTTTACAAAGACGAGAATTTATCAAAAAAGGCGTTGCAGTAGCAGTAGGTACCAGTAGTTTTTTAGCTGCTTGCAAACAGACTACCAACCAGCAGTCGCAAGCCAGCCGCAAAAGCGACAAAGTTTTTCGTTGGAAAATGGCCACTACTTGGCCTCCGCATTTTCCAGTGCTAGGCGAAAATGTGGATAATTTTGCCAAGTTAGTAGAAAAAATGAGCGATGGAAGAATTCAAATCCAAGTTTATGGAGCCGGAGAGCTCATTCCTGCTTATGAGGTGTTTGAGGCAGTTAGCATGAATGCTATTCAGATGGGGCATTCAGCTCCTTATTACTGGGCAGGGCGCGTACAAGCCTCGCAGTTTTTTGCTTCTATTCCCTTCGGCATGAATTCCCAACAAATGATAGCTTGGATTTTGGCAGGAGGAGGGCTGGAGCTCTGGCGCCAAACTTACGCTCCTTTCAACATTATTCCCTATCTAGGAGGCTGTACAGGCATGCAAATGGGAGGTTGGTTTAACCGAGAAATAAATAGCCTTACTGACTTTCAAGGGCTCATCATGCGCATTCCAGGACTGGGAGGCAAAGTGATCAAAAAAATAGGAGGTTCTACTATCAGCGTTGCCGGTGGAGAAATTTACACCAATCTAGAGCGCGGCGTTATCGATGCTTGCGAGTGGATTGGCCCTTTCCACGACTATTTGTTGGGATTGCATCGCGTGGCTAAGTATTACTACTACCCTGGTTGGCAAGAACCTGGTACTCCATTAGAAACGTTGGTCAATCGAAATGCTTTTGAAGAACTGCCCCCAGATCTGCAAGCCATCTTAGAAGCAGCGATGATGTACTTACACACCACTATTTTTGCCCAAATTGAGGCTCGCAATGCAGCATACTTAGAAAAAATAATCAAAGAAGAAAAAAAAGAGTTGCGCCGCTTCCCGCCTGAGGTACTTTCTGTCATGAGGGAAAAACTTCTCGAGGTAATTCGAGAAATGATTGCTACCGATCCCTTGAGCAAAAAAGTGTATGAATCCTACGAAAACTTTCGCCAGCAAGCTATACGCTACTCGGAAGCCACTGAAAAATCTTTTTATAGCGACTTGCAATCGACAAAAAGTGCTATTTAGCCAAAAATATTAGCATTTTGAATGTTAGTTTATCGCGCTTAACTCCCCGATGGCGCACACTGGCAACCTTAAACAATATCCCAATCCACCTTGTTATATGACAAAACTTAGTTTAATTAGTATGATGGTGTACACCCTTTTAGGTGCTCTGCTACTTCTAAATGCTTGCACAGAAGTGAGCAAAACCCCTTCCCAACCTGAAACTACCCAACCTGTGAGCAGTATGCAAAACAAACCTTCTTTTTATGACTTCAAAATGCGGGATATCAACGGTAACGAAGTAGACTTTAGCCGTTTCAAAGGCAAAAAAGTCTTGCTTGTCAATGTAGCTTCCAAGTGTGGCTATACTCCTCAATACGCTGAATTGGAGGAGTTGCATCGCAGGTATGGCGACAAGGTAACTGTGCTGGGCTTTCCTGCTAATAACTTTGGCAATCAAGAGCCAGGCACCAATGCTGAAATCGCCGAATTTTGCCGCAAAAACTACGGAGTAAGTTTTTTGATGTTTGAAAAAATTTCCGTTAAGGGAGAAGATATGCACCCACTGTATCGCTGGCTTTCCACTAAAGAACTCAATGGTTGGAATAACGAATCCCCCAAATGGAATTTTACCAAGTATTTAGTCAATGAAAATGGCGAGTTGATAAAGATGTTCGGCTCGTCAGTAAAGCCCATGAGCCAAGAAATACTCAGTGCTATCGGTGTTAATTAAGCATTTGCCTTGTTGTCTTGCATTAAATTAATTTTACATTTTATGCCGTTGATTGCCATGCGTTGCAAGCGACGGCTAATTTTTTTGTCTATAGCTAATGGTCCATCCTTGAGCGTAAAACCCTATTGGCTACTTCGGGTTATATTGCTAGTTTCACGCTAATTTTGCACTATGAAGAATATTCGCAATTTTTGTATCATCGCCCATATTGACCACGGAAAAAGCACTCTCGCCGACCGCTTGTTAGAATACACCCACACAGTAGCAGAGCGGGAAATGCAAGACCAACTTCTAGACAGCATGGACCTAGAGCGCGAGCGCGGCATCACTATCAAGAGCCATGCTATCCAAATGAATTATGAATACAAAGGACAAACCTACATTCTCAACTTGATCGATACCCCAGGACATGTGGATTTTTCCTACGAAGTTTCTAGGTCTATTGCTGCTTGCGAAGGGGCGCTGCTTTTGGTAGATGCTTCGCAAGGCATTGAAGCCCAGACTATTTCTAACTTATTTTTAGCCCTTAACAACAACCTCACCATCATTCCTGTGCTCAATAAAATAGATTTGCCTGGGGCGATGATAGAAGAAGTCAAAGACCAAATGGTAGATTTGTTGGGTTGCAAGCGCGAAGAAATCATACCTGCTAGTGGCAAAGAAGGCATCGGCATCAAGGAAATTTTAGATGCTATAGTGGAACGCATTCCTCCTCCTAAGGGCGATGCCGAGGCGCCTCTGCAAGCCCTAATTTTTGATTCTGTTTTCAATAGTTACCGAGGAGTAGAAGTAATTTTCCGAGTTGTAAACGGCACTATCCGCAAAGGTGATAAAGTAAAATTTTTCAACACTGGTCGCGAATACACCGCCGAAGAAATCGGCATTCTCAAACTAAAGCACGAACCTTGTCAAGAGCTTTCAGCGGGTAACGTAGGCTATCTCATTTCAGGAATCAAGTCTGCACGCGAAGTAAAAGTAGGAGATACTATTACTCACGTTCACAACCCTTGCCAAGAGGCTATCAAGGGATTTTCAGAAGTCAAACCAATGGTGTTTGCAGGTATTTATCCTGTGGACACTGCTGAGCTGGAAGAATTGCGCTCTTCACTAGAAAAATTACAACTCAACGACGCTGCTTTGGTCTGGGAACCAGAAAGTTCTGCAGCATTAGGATTCGGCTATCGGTGCGGATTTTTAGGCATGCTGCACATGGAAATAGTACAAGAGCGGCTTGAGCGAGAGTTTGGCATGACTGTGTTGATTACAGTGCCGTCGGTTTCTTTTCATGCCTACACTAAAAAAGGCGAAATGGTAGTGGTCAATGCTCCTTCCGATATGCCTGACCCTAGCACGTTGGATTGGGTAGAGGAACCCTACATTAAAGCGCAAATTATTACCAAAGCCGAGTACATCGGTCCTATCATGAAACTTTGCATTGACAAGCGCGGCATTTTGATTTCTCAATCCTACCTCACTACTGACCGCGTGGAAATGATCTTTGAAATGCCCCTGTCCGAAATGGTATTTGATTTCTTCGATAAACTCAAATCCATCTCGCGCGGCTATGCCTCTTTAGACTATGAATTAATTGGCTATCGCGAATCGGATATGGTCAAGCTGGATATTTTGCTCAATGGTGACCGAGTGGATGCCCTTTCAGCAATTGTACACCGCGAAAAGGCTTACCAATGGGGCAAAAAACTCTGCGAAAAACTCAAAGAACTCTTGCCGCGCCAACAATTTGAAATTGCCATTCAGGCAGCCATTGGCGGAAAAGTCATTGCGCGCGAAACCATCAAAGCCTTGCGCAAAAACGTACTTGCCAAATGCTACGGCGGCGACATTACCCGCAAGCGAAAACTGCTGGAAAAACAAAAAGAAGGCAAAAAGCGCATGCGTCAAATAGGTAGCGTGGAGGTTCCTCAAGAAGCCTTCATGGCAATTTTGAAAATCAACTAAGGTAACTCGATGGCTTTTCGTAAGCTGTTGAAAACCAGTAAAATAAGCTCCTTGCAAGCCAGCTGAGCAATACTGGTCGATGATTTTTTGTCATACTTGCTTGGCAAATTCCCTTACTTCAAGGGGGCATTTTTTGGCAAGTGTTTTTGTTTTTTTCGCTACCAAGTACAGGATGTCGCTGTTGTCAGTTTTCCACCATCTTACCCCCTTGAAGCCTAATGATGCGGTTAGTTCTGCTGGCTAAGGCTAGATTGTGGGTAACTAAGATAAGAGTCGTTTGGGCTTTTTGGTTGATTTCAAAAATGAGGTCTTCGATTATTTTTCCTGTTTCTTCATCTAAGTTGCCTGTGGGTTCGTCTGCAAAAAGTATTTTAGGTTGATTGGCAAAAGCCCGCGCAATAGCTACGCGCTGTTGCTCTCCGCCAGAAAGTTGGGCGGGATAATGGTCGTAGCGGTCAGCGAGTCCTACCTTTTTCAGCAGTTCCATTGCTTGGGAGCGTATGTTTTTCATCCGCTTTAGCTCCATAGGTACCATGACGTTTTCCAAAGCCGTTAAGGTAGGAAGCAGTTGAAAATTTTGGAAGATAAATCCTACGTATTGAGTGCGCAAGTGAGCTCGCGCATCTTCGCTCATGGCTTGCAATGGCTGTCCGTTAAGTATTACCGAGCCAGTAGTGGGAACGTCTAACCCTGCACAAAGCCCTAATAAAGTAGTCTTTCCGCTGCCAGAGGGTCCTACAATAGCTAAAGATTCTCCTACCGCTGCGCAAAAGCTAATTTGGCGCAATACAGTGAGACTTTTCTGGCGAGTCTGGTAAGTTTTGCTTAAATTTTCTACTTGCAAAATGACGTCTAACATATGTTGTAAACCGCACACTATGAACGCAATGTCCAAAGTTAAGCGGCTTGTTTTAAATGTAAGTGCGATTTGTTGCCTTGCTTGTTGGGCAAAAAGTCAACCTGTTGTAGTAAAGCGTTTGCTCCCAGAGCACTGTTCTGCTCCGCGCCCAAGCAGCCAGCCCGTTACTCATATAATGATTCATTTCTGCAGTGCAGTCAAACAACATCCCACTAATCCCTATGACCTTGCTTCCATTTGTCAGATTTTTGAAGACTATGGAGTTTCAGCTCACTACCTCATTGCTCGCGATGGGACTATTTATCAACTGGTAAAAGAAAACCGAATTGCCTATCACGCTGGAAAAGGTAAATTGCCTTTTCCTCCTTACTTGGAAAATAGCTTCAACTCCTGCTCGATTGGCATTGAATTGATGGCCATTGGCACCCAGCAAGAAATGTCCGCTTATCTCTCCGCAGAAGAATACAACCGACTAAACAAAAATCACATCGGTTTTACTCAAGCACAGTACTGGAGTTTATCGTGGTTAATTGATGACATCTGCCGCCGCCATCCTCAAATAAAGCGCGATAGATGGCATATTGTTGGACATGATCAGTACGCTCCTAAGCGGAAAACAGACCCTGGCAGCCTTTTCGACTGGAGTAGAATTGGCTTAACCAACAATTAGCAAACCATGAAATTTTTCCGAATTTTTCTCAAGATTCTTTCAACGGTAGTTATTGCCCTTGTAGTGGTAGGGCTATACGACTTTTTCATTTTGCCTTTCTTGACAAGAAAGCCAATCCTTACTCACAGCCCGCCTGTTATTCCTTCGGCAAATAGTCGACTTGCTTCCGAACTGGAAGGAGAGTACTTTGGAAGTGTTACTTGTAGTCAAACACCTGAACCGGTAAGGGTTACCATTTACGAGCTTCGCCCTACACTGAAATATCGAGTTATGTTTCACTTCAAGGGTTTCATGCAACAAAGGCAACAGAACATGTACGGCTTTGGCGAAATAGATTTGAGAAATTTCTCTATTTTCATGGCGCATCGCTTGATGGGGGAGGCTACCATTAGTAAACAGTCAGACGGAAGTATCAAAATCGAAGGAAACGGTTTCCAGCTGACTAAAAAACGTTAATTTTGCATTTTGCTAAAAAACCAAAGGCATGTACGCCAACGATCCGGAACTTAATGGCAAATATTTAGGAACTATTAGCCAAGATTTTGTCAAGGTAGCCGATATTATTTACGAAGCAGCTTACCAAATCAAAAAGCGCGGCATTTCGGATTATCCTATTTTCCCCATGTGTAAAGAAAACCAACCTATTGGCGCCTTGCTCATCCCCAGTGGAAGGCTGCAAAATCAATGGAACTATTATGCTTCTTTCCTCAGTGAGTTTGTAGAGCGCGGTCTGGTAGATGTAGAACTATCTGATGACTTCAAGGCGGCATATAAAAATCCCGAAGAATATGCCTGTCTGTTTGTCATCGACCCTGAATTCACCAAGTTTGTATTTATTCCCTACCCAGAAGATTAGTCCATGTTCGCCTACATCACTGGCAAACTTACTTACCGCACCCCGACGGTAGCGGTGATAGAATCGGGCGGGATCGGTTACCAACTGCGCATTTCTTTACAAACGTATGAGCGAATTCAAGAAGGTCAGTACTGTAAACTTTACACCTATCTACACACCAATAGCAACGACTTTTCTCAAACTCTTTTTGGCTTTGCTACTTTAGAGGAAAAAAAACTGTTTTCCTTGCTGATAAGTGTTTCGGGAGTGGGAGCGGGAATTGCGCTCAATATTCTTTCTTCCTTAAGTGCGCAAGAAATTCGGCAAGCTATTGCAAAAGAGGAAGTACACGTATTGCAAGCTATCAAAGGGATTGGTGCTAAAACTGCCCAGCGAATTATTCTGGAGTTAAAAGACAAAGTTCTCAAGGAAGAAGCCAGTGGCGTAGAAAAAACAGAATTGGTGGCAGGAGTGAACCCTCAGCTACAAGAAGAAGCTCTTGCCGCTCTCATGGTAATGGGAGTTGCCAAACCAGCAGCTGAAAAAAGCATCGCTGCTGTATTGCGCAAGTTTGGAAGCAATATTTCACTAGAGGAACTCATACGCCAAGCCCTTAAAGCTGGCTTTTGAAAAAGTCATTTGCTTTGTCGGTTGGCATCAACAGGGGTGATGTAGCTTTCCTTTTGGGATTAGGACAACGTTCAAAGATAAGCAGCAAAGAAACTTATTTTGTTAAAACGCTGTAAAAGTATGCTGAAAGCAGAATCTTTTAGCAACTAATAGAGTGAGTTGCCTATGTATGCTTTTTGCAAGTTAAAGTGACTAAGGCTAAACGCTGTTAGTTTTTAGTTGGCAACCAACCCATTGCGCCATCTGTCTACGTATTCATACCACGGGTCGCGGTAGCGGGCATGGCGCACAAGTTCGTAGTGGACCCCTGTGAATTGGTTTGCTTTGGGTTGAAAAGTAAATTTTAGAGTTCTGCCTTGCAATCGATATTCCCACTCTTCTTCGCCTCTGGCGTTTCGGTTCAGATGAGTAGGCTCGCCAAAGACGATGTAAATCATTCCTTTATCAGTCTTCCAGCCTTCTTTATAAGTGGTAAAATGGCGGTTGGCGTGTTCTACGCGTTGATAAAACAAGCGAATCATACGGCGAGCGTTTTCTTCATTGCCCCCTAAACGCAACCAGTAGCGGTCTAAGGTTGCTTTTTTATCGCTGCTGCGGCGGATTTCTTCAATTTCTTCATTTGTGGAGATATATACCAACGCAGCCAATACATCGTCTATTTTGCGAAGTTTGGGATAAGCTCGGTCAGTGATTAAAAAGCCGATGCCTTCGAGTGTAGTAGTATCTAGCTGGGCAAAATAAAGTCCCAAAGGAAGTTGCAAATCAGCATTTGCCGACACACTAAAGAGGGAATCTACAGTTAGTTCCGCTTTGCCTGAAGGAGGAAGTTGTGTTTGCATTGGCGGAAAAGCAGCTTGAAAATCAGACTTGACTCGATACACAAAAATCGGACTTGCTCCAGGAGTGAGGAAGCGGATGGTATCAGCTTGCGTGGCAAAGTTATCCTTTACAGGTTGCCAGCCTTGCTGGGGACCTCCCTTCACTAAAGAAAGAACCATGCGTTGCCCCATGGCTGGAAAACCAAAGCCAACAAGGCAAAGCATTACTACTAAGCTTTTCATACTTCCTTACAAATTCAGCGTGGCAGTAGCGATCCAACTGCGCCCATCAGAGTTCCATACACCTGCGCCAGGGTAGATCACTGGTCGTTTAGTAAAATACTGTTCATTCGTCAAGTTATTGATATTCAAGCGTAAGTGAAGCTTGTCAGAAAATTGATAACTAATTCCTACGTCCCACACTTGGTAAGATGGCACAATGCCTGCTGCTCCTGTTGGAACAGGTTGGCGCGTATTGAAGGGGTCGGAATAGCTTTCATCTACGTAGCTATATTGCAAAAAACCGTGCCATTTGCCTGCATGAAAATGAAAACCATTGCGAGAGATGGCAGCGGGAACGCCTTCTAGTCGATTGCCTGCAATCTCTACGTTTTGATTCTGTCGCCGCAGTTTGCCACTGGTGTAAATGGCGTCCATAAAAGCTGTAGCGGTGAAAGCTGATAGCATCAAACGCGGATTTTTCACAAAATAATACTCCGCGTATAGCTCTAGCCCATTGTTGCGGCTATCGCCGATGTTGGTCTTCCAAATGTAATTTTCGCCTTTTTCATCCGTCATTTGCAAACTACCGATTCGGTTGCGGTAAAGCAGTTGGAAAAGGGTAATATCCCAAGTAAGGCGGTGCGTATTGCCTCTAAAGCCGATTTCTGCATTATGCCCAAACGAGTCGCGCAGGCGCTCATCGTTGCGTTCTAAAGGATTAGCAGGAACTAAATCGGCAAAAATCACTGGTCTATAGGCTTGTGCCCAACCACCGTATAGCTGTGCATTCGTAGTGAGTTGGTATTGCACGCTACCTCCTAACAACACAAAGCGATGCACAAGGTCAAATGGTATGCGTTCATCGGGAAGATATACTAGTTTACCGCGCATACGGCTTATGCCATTTTCGGCGCGTATTCCAGCCGCCAGTTGCAATCCGGAGCCCAACTGCCATTTATTTTCGGCAAAAAATGCCCAGTTGGTAGTTTTTAAATGTACATCGCGGCGAAAGGGTTGCAAAACAGTGAGGTCGTAATCTGAACCAGTAGTGCCTTGTCCTTGCTGCCGTCGATGCAAATGATTGTTGATGTAACGCACTCCAGCAACTAATACAGAGGGAATGTTTATGGCAGTGTATTGATGTTGTAAACGCAGTTCGGAAGTGTAACTGTTGAATAAATCTATATCCACTTGGCGAGGGGCAAAATTGAGCGTAGTAGGCAAAATGCGGTCAGGGATGTTGGCGAAGGCAATGAACTGTACGCTATTGCGCGCGCCAATAACTGCTGAGGCAGTCCCGTGGAGTTGGGTGCGCGGATTTATTTTCCACTCCAATGTTAAAGAAGGCACGTGAATATCAGGTTCGTAGAAATTGCGGGTTCGAGTAGCCTGACGAGGATTTTGCCAAAATAGCGAATCGGTCAATGGACCAGGAATGCGGTACAGGTACTGACTGCGCCCCCATTCTGCTTTTACTGACAAAGAAGGCGAAAACTGATATTGCAAACTAATTAGTTGGGCTTGAGCATCAGAGGCGGCATGTTGTCGGTAACCATCAGAACGCCGCCGCTGAGCGTAGGCGTAATACGTCCATTTGCCTACTTTTCCGCTTATGCTGTGAAAAGTACTAAGCAATCCGAAAGAGCCAACTGCATTGACAGTTTGGTAGCTCAAGGTGCGGGTAGTATCAGGCTGGCGAGTGATGTAATTAATCATGCCTCCAAACTGAGCTCCGTACTGCAGCGCTCCTAGCCCTCGTACAATTTCTATGCGCTCAATGGACTCTAAAGGAGGGTTGTAATGACTAGCTGGGTAGCCATAAATATCCGAGTTAATCATGATGCCATTTTGCCGCACGTTGAGTTCCCAACTGCGATGGGGGTCTAAACCGCGCATTGAAATGTTAATCTGATTGCCAGAACCGTCCATATCATAGACAAAAACGCCAGGAATTTTGGCAAAAACTTGCCTTCCTACTTTCTCTACTACATTAGCCGCCGTCATTTGAAGGTTGATCACTTCTGTTTTTCTTCCGCTAAAAATCATACCCTTGTGTAGGGAAGGCAAAGGCGTAACCCCAGTAGTTGATAAACGTTCATCTCTGATGACTAATTCAGGCAAAGATTGTGTTTTTAGCGTATCTTGGGTAAGAGCTTCTTTAATACTTCCCAAAGAAATGCAAATCATTATCAGTTTCGGTAGACGAGGTTGAAAGAGTTGCATAGTCTACTGCTTTTTTGTAACAAAGTTACTAACTGCTTTGCAACGCAGGCAATGCGAGTGATTCATCAGTTCAGAGCAGCAGAATGGGAAAGAAAATTTATGCTTTTAGTTTAATGCCGACTACGAGCATGTCGTCGAGTTGTTTTTCGTTGCCTTGTTGTTGCCATTGGTCAATGAAATGGTGCAGTTGAGCAGTTTGCATTTCTGTAGGCAGTTGCCAGATACTGGCAAGTAATTGGCAGAAACCATTTGAGCCGAGTTTGCGTTTTTCTTTGCCTCCTATTTGGTCGCGATAGCCATCAGTAAAAGCGTAGAGAAAAATTTTGTCACAAAGAAATTCTACATGATTGTGGAAATGAAGAGAGCGTTTCTCTCCTCCAATGCCTATTTTATCGCCTTTTAGTAGTTGAAAGTTTCCATGTTGGTCAAAAATAACGATAGCGCTTTTTGCACCAGCAAAGGTGATGGTTTGCGCTTGGGAGTCAACCACCACTACACTGGCATCCATGCCATCGGTATTGCCAGTGGAGTCTTGTTTAAGAGCTTTGTATATGCGCGTGCGCAAACGAGCTAATATTTCCGCTGGAGATGTAATTTCTTCCATTCGGATAATTTGGTAGAGAAAATTTATTCCTATCAGGCTCATGAAGGCACCCGGTACGCCGTGCCCTGTACAATCTCCTACAACAAGTATTTTTTTGCCTTTTATTTCATCTACCCAGAAAAAATCGCCACTTACTACATCGCGAGGGCGATAAAAAACGAAAGACTGCGGAAAAATTTCATGCAAGCGCTCTTGATTAGGTAGTAAGGCTTCTTGGATCCGTTGTGCATATTGTATGCTAGAGTGGATATCTAAATTTTGCTTTTGCAACAACTTATTGACCCGAGAAAGTTGCTCGTTTCTAGCATGGAGTTCTTCGGCGGTTTGTTTTAGTTCTTCTGTGTAGGCTTGGTTGCGCTCTATGGCAACTGCTAATTGTTCTCTTTGCTGATTGAGGACCCGTGCATAAATAGCATCTTTAATAGTTTGTTTGCGAAGCATGTAGCCCCACATAGCAGAAACAAATGTAACAGCTGTTGCCAGCAAGCCATGAAAGAAAAAAGTGACCAAATCCATGTAAGCCAGCTGAGTAAAGTAAATTTCTTTAATTCCGATGTATTGCAAATAAGCAAAAGTGCCATGGTGAATAATGACAGTGATTATTAAAGGCAATTGAAGCCGCCAATTTTGATAAGTGATCAGCACAGTGGAGCTAATGAACACCCAAAAGTGCATTTCAAACATGCCATGCATTTGGTAAATGTACTGTGCCGCAAACACGGCAGAGATGAAACTCAATACGTATTGGTAAAAATTAGACTGGGGAAAAATCCATTTAGCTGCGTAATACAGACCTACCGAAGCACTTCCTACTACTAGGGCTACTATCCATGTATCGTAGAAAGGTGCAATTGCAAGCCCAAAGAGAAATTGAATCAATAGCAAATAGTTGAGTATTTTATCAGACTTGCGATAAATGTCTTCAAAAATATGCCTGAGCTCTGTTTCCGAAAGTTTAATGTCTTTGTAGATTATCTCCTGCATGAGTAATTGTTTTTCAGCTCCTAATCCTCAAGTTCGATAGCACAACCATAGGAGATGGTAGCCAATGAATCAAACACAGGTAAGGGTTTGTTGTTTAGAAGACTTTCGAGAGCTTGTTCTACGTAGTTAGTTCGCTTGTCAGTGCAGTAGCGGGAACGGTTGTAATTTCCTCTAAAATACAGTTGATTATCAGTAGTTATAATAGCTGCTTGAGGAGTGGAGTAGACTCCACAAGCGCGAGCTAGGCGATCATCTTTGTCGCAGATGACAGTAACCCTTTCAGGCAGATATTTTTTGGCTTTTTCCAAGTCTTCAACGGAGGAAGTAACAGCGTAGAAATCCACTTGCCTGCCATAGGTTCGATACAGCTCCTTGAAGTGCCTCAAATTAAAGCGCGAGCAAGGACATGAAGGGCTAAAAAAATGCAATAAAATAGGTCTGGCATGTTGTTGTGGCAGAAGAGTATCATTGAAGTGGATTACTGTTCCAGGCAAGACTACGCGATAGCCTTTTGGCAAGGGAGTGGGCAAGGCATATTGTAATTCCTGATACCAAAAAGTCCATCCAATAGTAGCAAGTAAACTAAAGCCAACAACACTAAACAATGCTATCCGCTTCATTGAACTGGTAGAGTTCTTCAAATGTCGCCAATTTTTCGCAGTTCTCCAATCGTTTTTTAATCGCAATTTTTGCGTTAGTAAAGAGAAAAATTTTGCTTGTTGGAGTTAATCTCGTGTAAAAAGAAAAATTTGCACGATAGCCGAAATTTGCACTTAAAAATTAGGCGATGCTCTAAGCTGGAGTTGTTGTAGATAGCCTTTACAAACTAAGGAAGAGCTCGTTTTCCTTGCTGCCTTTACAACTCCCTTTGGCTGGCAATCAAGGCATTATCCAGCGCTTGAAAGCAAGAGCAATCAGGAGCAGGTTTTTTTGCAAGTTGTTACCACGCCATAGTGGACTGGCAAAATAACGCGGTAAAATGCTAATGCCTTCTTTATGGCGCAAATGCCAGTAATCGTACCATATTTCACCGAGCACTTCTGTGAAAGGTTGCTTTGGATAGATGCGATAGGAGTTGTTTTGTTTGAGGAGCCACTCAAGCCATTGGCGTGCTTGTGCAGCAAATTCATCAGTGGGGATAAATTGTCGATGCCGCAATTGTTGGTGCAATTCCATTTGTTTTTGGGAAGGGATGATGCCCAATTGCTTGAGTTGATTGGAGAGGATGCGCAAGTGTTGTTGTTGTGCAAGAGCTTTTTGATTGCTAAGGCTTTCAGGAACTTCCCTGCGAGCTCCTAACTTTTCAGGCAAAATATGCAACTGACTAATTTTAGCAACTGCTATCCACAGAGCAAAATCCTCACAGGGAGGCAGATCAAGGGGAAAGCCCTCTGTTTGCTCCCAAATGCTTTTGCGCATCATGACAGCAGAAAGGGCAAAAACATTGTGAAAAAGCAGAAAAACAGGCAAATGGCTATCTTTCTCCCTTCGCCATTCCCATTGCTCGGCATGAGGGTTCCCGTGCACATCTACAATGTCTATCCAATGGGCTACGGCTCCCACTTTTGGATGAGAACGCATAAATTCCACCTGCCGAGCAAGTTTTTGGGGATAAGCAATATCGTCGGCATCTAAAAAAGCAAGTAAGGGACTTTGTGCTTGCGCAACAGCGCGGTTGCGGCTTGCAGCAGGACCTAAATTTTGCGCATTTCGCAGTAGCTTAATTCGCTTGTCGCACTCAGCCCATTGAGCAGCAATAGCAGCGGTTTTATCGGTGCTGGCATCATCCACTATAATGAGTTCCCAGTCCGTAAAACTTTGGCAAAGAATGCTTTTGATAGCTTGTTCTAGGTAACTTTCAGCTTGATAAGCAGCTATAATGACGCTTACTTCTGGCATGAGCTGGAAAGAGAACTAAGTTGTTTTGCTGGCGGCAAGGCGTTCTAGAAAATACACCAACCCAAAGCCTAGCAGGCAAAGCAGTATACAACTTACCAGCATAGGTTCTTTACCTGTAAGTTCTAAATAGTCAGTAGGCAATACATTGGTTTCTAGCAAAGGCTTTAGTTTTCCATGTCGATCAGAGTAATATTGAAGTACTTTTTTCCAAGGCCATACCTTGTTGAGCGAGCCTATCATAAAACCCATCAGCAAGGCTACCGTTCCATCGTGGTAGTGCTTGAGCAGCCAGCGCAGGAATTTGGAAAAACTCAACAGTCCTACAGTGCAGCCTAAGGCAAAGACAGTGAGGACCTTCAAGTTAAGTTGGGCTACTGCAGTAATGATGTATTCGTATTTGCTCATTAGCAGCAACATAAAGCTGCCTGAGATGCCTGGCAAAATCATAGCGCAAATAGCAATAGCGCCGCTTAGAAAGATAAACCAAAGTTCTGTGGGAGTCTCTACAGGTACAGCAACGGTTATCCAATAAGCAATGCCCGTTCCGAAAAGGAAAGTTAGCACAGTAATGCCATTCCAACGCTGGATTGAGCGCCCTATTGGCAAAGCAGAAGCAAGCACTAGCCCGAAGAAAAATGCCCAAAGCATCTCGGGGTAATTAGTAAGCAAATACAAGATCAGTTGGGAAAGTGCAATAATCGAAATGCTGATTCCTCCTATGAGGACTGTCAAAAACGTCCCATCGATGTGCTGCCATAGCTGCCTTAGGCGAAGGGAAACTAACAAGCGCACTGCTACTGGATCAATAGCGCTAATGGCTCCCAGTAAGCGCTGGTAAATTCCTGAAATGAAGGCAATAGTTCCCCCTGAAACCCCTGGCACTACGTCGGCAGCACCCATGGCAATGCCCTTGAGAAAAATTAACAAGTAACTTTTCACGCAACTTTTAACTTATGAAAATCTTATTTACTTGAAGCAACAGCATTAGCCTCGTTCTGGCACTGACCTACTTTTTTGCCGCAAACGAGGCATTCTAGGTCACTTTGGCGCAATGCAGGACTTTGGGTAGCACACGTACCTTTGAATTCGCCATTTTTTAACAATAGCAGGCGAACACTCATCAGCACAAAAAAAAGAGCCATTACCCCAATGGCAAAGCCTACCGTTAAGAGAAGAGTGGTCATGTCAGTGCAATTTTTACAAAAATAACTTTTTTCACAGACTTTCTAGCATTCGCTTCAGCACTGCTTGGCAAGCCCATACGCGGTTAGCAGCCTGTGGAATAACGATAGATTGCTGGCTATCAATTACTGCATCTTCTACTACCACATTCCGACGCACAGGGAGGCAATGCATGAAATAGGCTTGGTTTGTCAAAGCCATTTTTTCGGTGGTAACCGTCCAGTGGCGATCTCGACTTAAAATTTGACCGTAGTGAGTATAGCTAGACCAATTTTTGGCATAAATAAAATCAGCATTTTTAAAGGCTTGGCGTTGGTCGTAAACTATTTTGGCTCCGCGTGTAAATTGCTCGTTTAGTTCGTATCCTTCTGGATGGGTAATAGTCAGGTCGATGCCGGCGGCGAGCATCCACTCGGCAAAAGAGTTAGGCACGGCTTGTGGTAACGCCTTAGGATGAGGAGCCCAGGTGAGTACCACTTTAGGGCGAGGTGTTTTTTTGTATTCTTCAATAGTAATCAAGTCGGCTAAGGATTGGAGGGGATGGCGCGTAGCTGACTCCAAACTTATCACAGGCACGCCAGCGTAGCGAATAAAATCGTTAAGGGTTTGTTCGGCATAATCTTCTTCTTTATTAGCCAATCCAGCAAAGGAACGAACGCCTAAAATGTCGCAATATTGTCCCATGACTGCTACGGCGTCTTTGATGTGCTCGGCGGCTTCTCCGTCCATGACTATTCCTTCGCCGCTTGCCATTTTCCAAGTGTCTTTGTCGGCATTCACGACAATGGTTTGCATTCCCAAGTGAAAAGCAGCTCGCTGAGTGCTCAAACGCGTGCGCAAACTCGGGTTCATGAATACAAGTCCTAAAACCTTATTTTTGCCTAAGTGTTGGTAAGCAAAAGGGGCTTTCTTGAGTTGAATAGCCTCGCGGATTAATTCGGGCAAAAAATTGGCTACGTCGGCAACGCTAGTAAATTGTTTCATGATAGAAAGAATTTGAACAAGTGATGAGAATAAAAAAACCCTGCAGGATGAGCGAAAGTCCTCAGGGTTGCTACCTTGTAGTCAGGTCCATTTAGTCATCAAAGCTACCTATGCTCAGGTCGATTACTTTCGCTTTTCTTTCTTCTATAAATCTGTTTCTGACAACAGCTTTCTTAGCGAGGTTTTTATCTGTGGCAGCATCCTCCACTACCGTTTCCACTCCTGCTAGAATTCGACCACAGTGTTCGCAAATGATAATTTTTTTCTGCTCGCGGATTTCTACTTGTCTTTGAGGAGGGACTACATTAAAACAACCGCCACAGGCATCTCGCTTAACCATCACCACGGCCAGCCCATTGTTGGAGTTCTCGCGAATCTTCATGTAAGATTTATATAAACGCGGGTCGATGTTTTTAACGCATTTTTCTCTCTCCTTGAATAGCTTAGCTTCTTCTTCTTCACTTTCTGCTATGATGACTTCCAATTCTTTTCGCTTGTTTTCAAGGTCGCGTTGGCGTTCAGCGAGTAACTGTTGGATTTCTTCTATTTGCTTTTTCTTGCCTTCAATTTTGAGCTCTAATTCTTTGTTTTTCTTTTTGAACATCTCAATTTCCAGTTCCTGCAGTTCAATTTCCTTGCTAATGGCGGTAAATTCGCGGCTGTTGCGTACGTCTTTTTGTTGGGCTTGATATTTTTCTATGAGCCTTTCAGCGTCCTTGATGCCTTGTTTGTGTTGGTTAATGGTATCTTGGAAGGATTTTAATTCTTCGTTAAACTTGGCGATGCGAGTTTGATAGCCTTCCATTTCATCTTCTAGATCTTGAACCTCTTCAGGCAAATCCCCTCTGATTTTTTCAATTTCGTCGAGTTTAGAATCTATTTGTTGGAGTTTAAGCAGGGCTTCTAGCTTTTTGGCTACTGAGTTTTCCATGAAGGCAAGAATAATTTTGCAGCCGCAAAGTAAGTGATTATTTTGGCAATAATCAAAAGATACCTGTGGGCTTTTAAAAGTTTTATGGTTACTTCATCTCCTTTTCAGCAGGAAGTATTGATTGTAGGAGCGGGTATTTCGGGTCTTTCTCTAGCAGTTGCTTTAAAACAACGCGGCATTGGTTCGGTAATCTTTGAAGCTACCTCTGCTCCAGGGGGTAACATGCGAACCGTTCAACTGGGCAACTATCGCTTTGATACAGGTCCTAATTCCCTGCTGGCTAATGCATCCACATATCAATTTTTAGCCGATATAGGAGCCATTGATCAATTAGTGCCTCCAGCGGCTGTGTCGAAAAAGCGTTTTATTCTCCTTGAAGGCAAACCGCGTTTATTGCCTTCTTCTCCACTGGCTTTAATTTTTAGCAATTTTTTCTCGTGGCAAACTAAGTGGCGCATTTTAACGGAATTTTTTAGAAAAAATAAAGGAGAAGAAAAAGAATCTTTAGCAAATTTTGTGCGAAGGCGTTTTTCTGCTGAAGTAGTGGAGAAAGTGCTCAAGCCTTTTGTGGCAGGTATTTACGCTGGAGATGCTGAAGCACTACTAGTAAGCGAAGCATTTCCGCAACTGGTTGAATATGAGCAGCAATATGGGTCAGTGCTGCGTGGCTTAGTTAAAGCAGGAGCCAAACAGCGGCGTCGTTCTTACTCTTTTCAAAAAGGCATGCAAACCCTTGCCCATTTGCTTGCTCAAAAAGTAACCGTGCATTACAACAGGCCTGTAGCCTCTTTGGAAAGGACAAAACAAGGTTTCCAGCTCGCTTTTGCAAGCGGAGAATGCCTACATGTAAAAAAAGTAGTCTTAGCCCTGCCTGCTTATCAAGTGGCTAAGTTGCTTTCTAGAGCCTATCCTGAAATGGCAACTACTTTGGCAAAGGTGTCTTATCCTCCCCTTTGTGTAGTTCATACTGCTTTTGAAAAAAACAAAGTGGGATATTTGCCCAACGGCTTTGGGTTGTTACATCCTCCTATGGAAGGCACTTTCATAGCTGGTAGCATTTGGAGCAGCTGTGTTTTCCCCGATTCTTGTCCGCCGAGTGAAGTGTTGTTCACCAACTTTGTAGGAGGAGCTATGTTTGCTCAACATGCTATGTTGCCTCAGGAAGAAATTGTCAAAAAGGTAGTAGAGGAACTGCGGCGAATTTACCGCATTACGGCTCCTGCAACAGTTACCTATTTAACTCGCTGGGAGAAATCCATTCCTCAATACGACCAACACATTACAGCAGCTAAACACGTAGCAGCAACCTTGCGTAAAGAAGGCATTATTTGCCACTCCAACTGGGTACATGGCATTTCTTTGGCGGATTGCATCACTGCTAGCATTGAACTGGCAAAAAAGTGGGAGTAAATGCCCTAGCTGTATTATTGATTTCTCCTTGCTAGCTCGCGATTAAGGGCTTCGTGAGCAGCTTGTAATTCCTCCGTGTTTTGGCGCAGTTCTTCCTCTTGAGCCCGCAGAGCTTCGGCTTGTTGTTTTTTGAGTTGCTCAAGCAGCAAGCGATTTTGCTCGGCATTTTTTTGCATACTAATGGTGGAGGCTAAAAATTCAGCTACGCGCTCTAGAAAAAATATGTTTGCTTGGTCATAACTTTGAAGGGTAGCCAACTCCATGACTCCTTCAATAAGGTTGTTGTTTTTCAAGGGAAGAATGATGAGTTCATTAGGTTTAACCATGCCCAAACCAGCAGAAATGGCAGTATATCCTTCTGGGAGGCGATTGATGTGCAAAGTTTTTTGCTCTAAATACACTTGCCCTACAAGTCCTTCTCCTGGGTGAATGTGCTTTTGTAAAGCCTTTAAGCGGTCATACGCATAGCAAGCAACCATCTCTAGCACAGAGACATCGTCTTGTTTTTGTTCAACAAACAAAGCTCCTTGCAAGCTGCTCGTATAGCGCACTAAAAACGACAAAGCCTGAGTAGCCAGTTCTTTGATATTGCTTTGATGGTTGCGAAGGAGTTCACTAAACTGGGTCAAGCCTTCATTAATCCAGCGGCGACGCTCTTCTTCTCTAGTCACGCGCGCTAGTTTTTCCTTCAGTTGTAATAGTTCCCCTGCTACGTTAGTAGTGTTGAGGGCAGCGTTTTCTGGCGTTAATCCTTCCCACGTGACGTTGTAATTTCCTTCTGCAATAGCGCGAATAAATGCTTCTGCTTGTTTCATGTTTCGCGTTACAGAGGAAATGACTCCATCGGCAGTAAGTTCAACTGTAGGAACGCCATCATTGAAAAGTTCAGACCGATTGGTTTCATCTAATTGTTTAAGCAAGTTATATCGATAGGCTGCATCTTTTTGTAGCTTTCTAACTATCCAAAATAGCAATGGAATTCCAATGACAAGCAAGGCAAACTGAATGCTTCGGTTGAGAGTGAAAGCCAGTTGCAAATCTGCTTCCGCTTCTTTGACTTTTTGCATTTCATAGTTTGCAACTTTAACCCAAGTAGGATAATAGAGCCGCCACAACTGTCCGCCGCGATCTTCGCGCATGAGTTTCTTAAACTGTTCTATGCTGTCTGAGCGCCCTAGCTGTTCCATTCGTTTAATGTGATTTTCGTAATCTCTGATAGCATTAATGGCGGTGTAAATTTCATGTGCAAAAGGATAGCGCCTTATTTGAACAATGGAATCCACAACGTGAGTAGTATACTGGAAACGAACAGGATTATAGCTGTAGATATTTAAAAATATAGTATCACCCGTGGCGCCGAAGCCGCGTATGCCCAAGTCCCAAACATGTATAATGTCCACATATTCGCGGTTGTAATAGCCATACATGGCATCGTAAATAGCTCGATTCTCTAGCAAAGCATCAATTTTTTGCTGAGTATTGTAAGAAGTAAAGATGCCTGCAGCAATTAAGCCAGCAACGGTGTAAATAGACAGATAGACGATGTTAATGCGAAAAAAATTGCGCTGCATTCCAAAAAGCAACTTTGCTTGCCTAATGCAATGATACTAAAACTTTTTAGCTATTATCACTTGAATGGCTTAAATTAAGTGTGTAAGTGGGCGTTTGCACTACATCTTGGAAAAAATAATGAGATCATGGGCTATAAAAAAAACTATCTGGGATAGGAGTACCACAGTTGCCATGCGATTGCCCCTAAGTGCGTTTTGATTAAGCCAAAGGAAAATAACTGCTAGCAAAGTACCTGCAACAAACCAAGCTAAATAATTTTGCAAAGGGGGATAGCTTCCATACCAGTGCCATAGACCAAAATGGATAGCAAAAGGCTCTATGAGAACGTCCAGTAAGGTCATGCTTGCACCAATAAAAAGGGCTTTTTGCCAAAGGGTCCATTGCCGATGGGCTACTACGGAAGCTAAGGCATAAATAAGCAATAACCAATTTACTCCAATAATAAGCGGGGTTTGCCAAAGTTGAACGCCTAAAGGAGAGCCGTAAGCATATCGCCCAAATACAAGACCTGTTTGCACTCCTGCCAGTTCAATTAAAAATCCTCCTACCCACATGAGCAAGCAACTAAGGAGAAATTGCCTGCTGTAAGGGTGGTGAAAATACAGCATGACAAACAGAGATACCATCAAGTTTAAAGGAGTAAGTGATACAAAAAACGCGGAAGTAGGCTGCCAGAGCATTAGCCAAAAGCCAAAGAAGTGCATAGAAATAACCAGCACAGCAAGCCAATCAAAAGTTTGCCATTTGGTCAATAGTAGCATTTTCACGGTGTTTTATTTTGAGATATTGCTTAGTAAACTCAAGTAATGGCAGATTGTAAGATTTATTAGTTGGATTTTCGCAACTTGTGCAAAAGGTACGCAGAGTACATTGTTTTTAAAACTCCTCCCAGTTTTTCTGAATCGCCTTGAGCCTGTTTCTTTCTACCATTGTTCGTGTCTTCACGAACAATGTGCCTTGTTCATGTTTTGAAACACAACCCACCAGCGCCGCGGCGAGTATTTTCTTTTTTGCCATTGTTCGTGTCTTCACGAACAATGTGCTTTATTCACGCCTTGAAAAACAACCCAGCGGACGACGGCGAGTATTTTCTTTGGCTTGTACTTGCTTTTTGCGTTTTAATCACAAACGGTTGTTCGTGAGGACACGAACAACGGCGCGTGAGGACACGAACAACGGCGCGTGAGGACACGAACAAAGGTGAGAAGTTGTTGTTTGTGAAGACACAAACAACGGTGAGTGAGGACACGAACAACGACGAGAATTTTTAAAAGTCATTTTCTGCCATTGTTCGTGTCTTCACGAACAATGTGCTTCTATGCTTTGAAACACAACCCACCAGCTTCGCGGCGAGTATTTTCCTTGAAAAGTGTAAAATAAAACTGCCTCGTTCATGCTTTGAAACACAACTCACAGCGTCGCGGCGGGTATTTTCTTTGAAAAGTGTAAAATAAAACTGCACTTTTTTGATTTATCCCTGCTTTTTGTGTTTTTAATCGCGAGTAGTTGTTCGTGAGGACACGAACAACGGAGAGTAAGGACGCAAACAGGACACGAAAAACGGCGAATCACAAGTGGTTGTTTATGAGGACACAAACAACGGCGAGTGAGGACACGAACAACGGCGAGAAGTTGTTTGTCAGGACATGAAAAATGGCGAATCGGAAGTGGTTGTTTGTGAAGACACAAACAACGGTTAGGTAGTTGTTTGTGAGGACACAAACAACGGCGAGTCGCAAGTGGTTGCTTGTCAGGAAACAAACAACAGCGGAAATTTTTCTGAATCGCCCTCAGCCCTGTTTTTAAAATTTATTTGCTGCCAGAGAGTGACTCTAGTTTGTCTCCACTTTACTTTTTACCGCTTCAGTGGGCAAATATTGAGATTGAATGCAAACAAAGCAAAATGCGCTAACTTTGGAGCATGGCAGCTAGGTTGATTAAAGTGCAGCCATTGGCTCAATGCAGTTGGCTAGCAGGCTCATTGCTAGTGTGCATTTGGCTTACTTCCTGCCAAAGTAAAGGACCCTCAGAGCAACGTACCACTGCTCAACCAAGCAAAAAAGAACAGAAAAAGGCACAAATCCCCGCTTTTCCAGAGCTCAATGATCAAAACGTGGTCCAGGAACTAACTCGCTATGGCATGGAAAACCCTGAAAATGAAGTAGAAATACAAACTCGGCTAGGTAACATCCGCCTTCAACTCTATGAGGATACCCCTTTGCATCGAGCCAATTTTATTCGCCTTGCTAAGATGGGCTACTTTGACAAAACGGAGTTTTACCGCGTCATCAAAGGCTTTATGATTCAGGGAGGAGGGTCCCAGCGCCCTAGTATGTACATCGGCAAGTACACCATTCCAGCAGAAATAAATCCCAAATATCTCCATGTGCGCGGTGCTTTGGCAATGGCAAGGGAATATGAAAACAATCCTCAAAAGCGCTCCGCCTCCCACGATTTTTACATCGTACAAGGAACGCGCTATACCCCTGCCGAATTAGAAGCCACTGCCCGCCAACATAAATTCCAGCTTACAGCAGCTCAAAGAGCTACTTATGCTAAACTGCCAGGAGCTCCTCACTTAGATGGACAGCATACCGTATTTGGACAAGTAGTCAGCGGTATGGAAGTAGTGGACAAAATTGCCGCTTTAGAAACCGACGAAGGAAATTGGCCCTTGCAGGAAGTTCCCATAAAAGTCGTTGTAATCCCCAAGCAAAAAACAAAACAATAGTTTCCAATGTCCACCAAAAAGAACCAAGTTCAACAGCAGGACCATGCCGCAGAACTTCATACCATCTCCAAAGAAATTGTTCCTACTCCTTTGCTCAAGGAAGAAGAGCAACTAAACTCTACGCAACGTCAGTTTAGGCAACTGCTGCAAGCCATAGAAGAGGAAAAAGCATATTTAAAAGCGCTAAAGAGCAACGTGCTTGAAAGCAGGCAGAAAGTAGCCTACCAAATCCAACCTTTGCTTGAGGAAATTCAAAAAAGTCGAATGGCTTTGCTTTGCCGCTTAAATGAAATTCACGATACATTTAGACTCACTAAAATCCAACGCAGAACCTTAGCAAAGTTTCTCTTGTTTGAACTGCAGAAAATGGATTGCTCTGTAAAAGAGGAGTTTATAAAGTCATTGTTGCAAAAGTACTATCCTGAAGTCGTTTGTCAAACCAATCAGCAATCATTTGACCAAGAAAACCAGTATGCGGATGCTCACCAAGAAACTCTAAAGCAGCACACTGACCAATTAGGAAGAGAAGCCCTCCTTGCCAAAGATTTGCGTGCTGTTTACACCTCTTTAGCAAAAGTTTTGCACCCCGACCTAGAACAAGATCCCCTTGCACGCCAAACTAAGGAAGAGTTAATGAAAAAGATCATCCAAGCCTATCGAAAACAAGATTTATACGAACTCCTATGCGTGCAACGGACCTACGCCGCTTCGATAGACCAACTCACTCCAAAAGATAAACTAAAGCAATATTGCAAACTACTTCGCAACCAACTCAATGTAGTCAAGAAAGAAACACAAGAGTATATTGCCTCTAGCGAGGATGCTGACTTTATTCGCCAATTTTTCAACCATAAACATCAATTTAGCCCGTATAAACTTCGAATATACAAAAACAAACTCACCGCTGAAATTACTCGCTTAAACCAGCTCGTGGAAATGCTAAGCGACGAGCAAGGCGTTGCCTACTTTTTAAAAGTGGTTACAGATAGCTACAAACAATATTGTTATTATGTGGAATGAACGACAATTGTGGCTGGCAACAATTGCCTTGACAGGGGTGTATTTTGCATATTCCTTTTCTGCGGAAGGCTTTTACCAACAAGATGAAGCAGCCCATTTTCTTTCTATGCGTGGCTTTTGGTTCAATCCTCACTCCATCTTGAGCAATTGGGCTAAGCCAGGCTATAAACTCATTTATGCCCTTCCCGCCTTAGGCGGAGTAAAAGTAGTCGTTTTTTTCAATTGCCTTGTAGCAGGGCTTACTGCACAGCTTAGTTATCGGATTGCCCATCGGCTGAATAGTCAAATACCTGCCTTAGCCTTTTTTGCCACAGCAATGCAACCCTTGTGGTTTAACTTGGCATTTCGCAATTACTCAGAAATTCTCACTGCATTGCTTCTTGCACTATCCATGTGGTTACAGCTGGGCAAACGGGAAAAACTGGCTGCGTTGGGGGTCAGTTACATAGCTTTTATCAGGCAAGAATTTTATCCATTTTTGGGATTGTACTTCCTTTGGTTTGCCTGGCAAAGGAAATGGATAGCAGCAATGCTGCTGGCTACTTTTCCGTTGGTGCAACATACTTGGGGCTGGGCAGTTACTGGCGATGTCTTTTATCTGCTCCATCAAGTGTTAAAGTCCAGCAGCGAAATCGGCAGTGCTTACCCTCGAAAAGGTTTCGATCACTATTTTTTAATGTCGGTTACCATTTACGGCGCTCCTGTTGTGCTTGGCGTGGTGGTGTACTTGACAATGAAGCTGCTTCAACCTCGCCAGCAATGGCAAGAACTTTTTAATCCACCTGCTGAAACATTTGTATGGCTTGTTTTTGTGCTCTATTTTTTCATGTATTGCCTGTTTAACTGGCAAGCTGTGCCCATAGGTCCTTCAGGAGGAGGGAATTTGCGTTATTTGTTAGTGATTTCACCTCTTGGAGCAGTAATGACAACCCTTGCCCTAGAGCGATGGGATGCCTTCCCCTCTAAGCAAGCTGCATTGTATGTCATCGGCGCACTGGCAATTTTGGTAGCTGTATTTATGACTTACCAACACAATTACGTAGTTTTTACCAATGAACGCGACTGGCGTCCCTTTATTTTGACTTTGTTGAGCATTGCGGCTTTGCTTGTTCCTACAGGCAGAAAAAAATGGGGGGTATACAGCGCTTTGCTGATTTTTTCTGCTTTGCTTACTGTGCGCCCCATCAAACTTTCTCAAGAAGATGCTGCTTGTCAGCAACTTGCTGAGTGGTACCGCAATTATGAACAACGCCATGGGGAACCTCCAGCACTTTACTTACATCACGACATGTTTTATTACTACTTAGGCAGAACTCGCTACGAATTCAAAAGCCGCCCTCAGTTTATCACGGATGCTAATGCAAAAGCCGCTCCTAAAGGCAGTTTGTTCATTTGGGATTCCCACTATTCCTACCGCCCTGAACTGCGCAAGGAAAGTCTTACGTATGAATACTTTACCTCTAAACCCGAGCAATACGAGCTCATTCATCAAATTGTTAGCAAAGACCAAACATTTGGCGTTCTGGTATTCCGCAAACTTTGAAAGAAATGTAGTAACTCAAGCAGAATAGCAAAGCCAAATGGGTCAAACTCAAAGGAGTACGAGCGCGTAAATATTCAAAAGATGGTATTTGAGCAAGTGGGTAGACAAGCATTTTGGATTTTGGAACTGCTAAAAGTGCATGCACATGAAAAGCTTATTTGTGGCAATAGGATTGATTAGCTTTGCGGCAGTTGCTCAAAAACGCCAAGTGACAGTTAAAGTCTTTGAGGATGGTTTTTCGGAGGGGTGGAATATTGCTGCCCATTCTCAGCTACCATTAGGTACTATTGTGCGCGCTAGTTATCCTCCTACAAAGCGCACCGTGGTGCTGAAAATAGGTCATCCATTGCCCCGGAATCCATCTGTTGAGATGGCAATTTCTCGCGCTGCTGCTGATTCGCTAGGCATTACTGAAGCAGAAGCGCAAATTGCTATTGAGTATAGCCCCATATCGCTGATGAGAGCTCACCAAATTGTACCTAATGCATACCGAGATGTGATTGCTAGCCGTCAGCCGCCCAAAAAACAACCTCTTTACTATGAAAATGAGGAAGTTCCTTCTCCTCCTGCTACTGCTTCGGAAAACGCTCCCTCACCGACTGCAGAGTACACACCTGTTGCAAAACCTGCCAAGAGCAAGCCTGCAAACACCAAAAAAGAAGCCACTATCAGGAAGACGCCTTTTGCCCCCAAGGGCATTTACAACCGCAAAGGCACTAGCGTGGTTCTCAAAGGATTCGTACTACAATTTCACGCCCTCCAGCAACTGGAAAAAGCACTCAAAGCAGCCGAGAATTTAGAAAAGAAGAAAATTGGCAGGGTATATATACAGGTGGAGGAAAAACAACCTGTTTATCGAGTCATTGTAGGAACTTACTCTACTCGCAGCGCTGCCGAAAAAGCAGCTAAATCTATTAAGTTACAACATCAGCTCAGTGCACTGGTACGCCAGTTGTAAACCTTTTACCTGCTAACCTAAACTTACTTGAACAAAAGTGCTCAAACGAATTGCTCTTGCCCTGTTGTTATTTTTGCCCACTTTACCATTAGTAGTAGCCCCGCTTGACCAAATATACAATCGCGTGGGGTACAAGCAGCGCGGTGAAGCCTCTTACTACGCCGAAGAATTTCACGGCAGAAAAACCGCCAGTGGAGAAAAGTACGATATGAATGCTCTCACAGCAGCTCATCCGCGCATTAGGTTTCACACCTTGCTTCGGGTGACCAATTTGTACAACAACAAGTCAGTCATTGTTAGAGTCAATGATCGGGGACCTTACAAAGGAGGACGCATTATAGACCTCTCCAAAGCAGCTGCAATGAAGATCGATATGATTCGCACAGGAACGGCGCCTGTCCAGCTAGAAGTATTGCACGTAGAAACAGGTCCAGTGACAGAAAGCCAACGCCGTGAAAATGAAGAGCGAATCCGCCGACAAGAAGAACAAGGTACCCAACAACCCTCCGAACCTGAGGAAAAACCACCCATTTCTTCAGAAGAAGAACGGCGAAATAAATTGCTTGAGCGCATCCGTCGCCTTCTGGGCAAACCACCAGAACAAAAAGAAGAAAACCACCGTCCTCAAGAAAATAAAACGCCTTCCTCTCCAGAAACTCGTCCACCAGAACAACCTCCTCCTGCTCCTAAGCCCGAAACGCCAGATAAAAAAACTTCCCCCGAGGAACCTTTTGGAGGAATAAACACGTATCGGCTCGATGGTCAAAAGGTCTATCCGGAGGGCCACGGCGTACAGCTAGGTTCTTACAATAAATTAGAATCAGCCTTGCAACTAGGTCGGGCTGTTGAACAAACACAACTTGCTAATGTTTACATACAAACGGGCTGGGCGGGAAGTCTACGCATTTTCCGCGTTATTGCTGGTGAGGGAAGTCTTGAGCAAGCTCGTCAGCTAGCCAATCAACTCAAAGCAAAAGGATTTAATGGATTCCCTAAACAACACTATTGACAAAATGATGAGCAACTATTTTTCCAAATGGTCAGCCATTCTGGTGGCGAAGCGTGTAGAAGCTGTGCTATCCGCTTGCCTGCTGTTGAACATTTCTTTTTCAAAAGCGCAAACCATTCCCGCAGGCATTTGGCGCGCCGTGTTGCACGTACAAGGCAAGCAAGTGCCTTTTTTGATGGAGGTAGATAGCCGCTCTGAAGCACCGACCTCTATAGTAATTCGCAACGGAGAAGAGCGCATTCAGGCAGAGGAAATAACCTATCTGCGCGACTCACTGCTTATTTCCATGCCTGTATTCGACTCAGAAATCATTGCTAAGTTAGAAGGGAACATGCTCAAAGGATTTTTCCGAAAAAACTTACCTGGCAATGCCATTTATCGCGTATCTTTTGAAGCCACCCATGGCAAAGCACATCGCTTTGATGAAAATCCCGCACCGCCTTTAGGGGATATTTCTGGCAAGTGGGAAACGAGTTTTATGGCTCTTGATGGAAAAACTAGCCCTGCTATCGGAATTTTTCAACAAAATGGCAACTACTTAACAGGTACTTTTTTAACTCCCACAGGCGACTATCGCTTTTTAGAAGGGCAAGTCAACGGCAATCAGTTGCATCTTTCTACTTTCAATGGAGAGAGCATTTTGCTTTTTGAAGGCAAAATTAGCGGCGATTCGATCAAGGGACAGATGTGGTCAGGCATTGGTGGATATAAGCATTGGCAAGCTAAACGCAATCCACATGCTCGCCTTCCCGACCCAGAAAAACTCACTTACTTGAAGGAAGGCTATCAACGGATAAGTTTTCGCTTCCCTAACATGGAGGGAAAAATGGTAAGCATAGATGATCAACGCTATGTAGGTAAGGTAGTTATTGTACAGTTGTTAGGCTCGTGGTGCCCCAATTGCATGGACGAAACAGCATTTTTAGCTCCTTACTACGATGCTCATAAAGAGAAAGGACTAGAAATTATCGGGCTTGCTTATGAGCGTTCCGCTAACTTTGAAGAAGCCCGTCCACGCATTTTAAAAATGATGAAGCGCTTAGGAGTAAATTACCAAGTCCTCTTTGCAGGCAGTGCTGATAAAGAAAGCGCTAACCGCACTTTGCCCATGCTCAATGCAGTGCTTGCTTATCCCACTACTATTTTTATAGACAAAAAAGGCAACGTGCGAAAAATTCACACTGGTTTTAGCGGTCCAGGAACGGGGCATTACTACAGCACCTATGTAGAAGAATTTGACCGTTTTGTAAAGCAACTGCTAAACGAATAGCTTTTAAGGGTTGTGGACGAGCTTTAGTAACTGCCTAATATTATAAGGTCATTTTCTGCCATTGTTCGTGTCTTCACGAACAATGTTGCCTTGTTCATGTTTTGAAACACAACCCACCAACATCGCGGCGAGTATTTTCTTTTTTGCCATTGTTCGTGTCTTCACGAACAATGTGCTTTATTCACGCCTTGAAAAACAACCCAGCGGACGACGGCGAGTATTTTCTTTGGCTTGTACTTGCTTTTTGCGTTTTAATCACAAACGGTTGTTCGTGAGGACATGAATAATAGTAGGAAAGTTGTTCGTGAGGACACGAACAACGGAGAGAAGATGTTGTCAGGACATGAAAAATGGCGAATCACAAGTAGTTGTTCGTGAGGACACGAACAACGGTAAAACGACGAATCACAAGTTGTTCGTGAGGACACGAACAACGGCGAGTGAGGACACAAACAGAACACGAACAACGGCGAGAAGTTGTTCGTCAGGACATGAACAACGGCGAAACGACGAATCACAAGTGGTTGTTCATGAGGATGCAAGCAACGGCAAGAAGAAGATTTGGTGTATAATCCCGAAGTAACCGAATTTATGAAGCGCGGCAGCTACTATAGAGCCCATGTCAAAAACGGGCTGGAAATGCTCTACCAACAAGCCGAAAAAGCATGGCAAATTTGGCAAAGCGATTAAACTTCTTGCCTTGCTTGCTGTCTCAACAAGGGAAATGACAACAAGCAATTATGAGAATTCTCGCAATTATTTTTCTGATGCTGCTACTTTATCAAGTGCGCGGACAAGAAAGCCAAGCCAATCAAGAAACCAATGTTCAACAGCGCCTCGAATCTCAGCTCAAGCGCCTTACTCAAGAATTAGGTCTAGACCTCAAACAACAAGAACAAGTAAAAGAAGCTCTTAAAAAACGCATCAGGGAGGCCGACCAGTTGCGCGCTCAAATGGCTGCTGAAAGGCAAGCACGCCTCCATAAGGCGCAGCAAATTCGCCAGGAGTTCCAAAATGCCATGAAAGGCATCCTAACCCCTGAGCAACAGGCAAAGTTTGAGCAACTCCAAGCTAAGCGCCGTCAGGAGATTAGAGAAAAAGTACGCCAACGCCGTCAAAAGACAAAACACAAGGGAAAAGGGAAACATCACCACAACAACGATGAAGAAGACTTAGAAGATTTGGAAGATTTTTAAACTTACAAGCACAAGACTGGACAGAGAAACTGTAGGAAATTTCATTCAAACTTGCTGGAGTACAAGCTCTGGCAAGTTTGGTTCAAAAAGTTTGAAAAAGCGCGCTGAAATATCGAAGTAAAAAAAGCTACAAACGTTTCATAACTCCCTGATAATGCTAGCCAAACTTATCCTATAGCAATTTGGCAATGCTGCATAGGAAAACAAGTAACAGCCCTGCTGGAGTGAGATATTTCCAACACAAAGCCATGAGCTGATCGATACGCAAACGAGGATATGTCCATCGCACCCACATTTGCAAGCCTACTAACAGGAGCGTTTTGCTTAATAGCCAGAAACTTCCCCATACCCAAGAAGAAAAATGCCCTATAGTGCCGCTAGTCCAGCGCGCCAGTTGTAAAGGACCGAAGTTGGGCAGGGGTGTACTCCATGCCCCGAAAAACATCACCGCCGAGAGCATACTCACCAGCAGCATCATACCATATTCTCCAAGCATGAGCACCGCCCAGCGAAAACCAGCATACTCGGTTTGATAGCCTGCTACCAGTTCCGATTCAGCCTCGGGCAAGTCAAATGGAGCGCGGTTACACTCTGCCAGCGAAGCAATGAAAAAAATCAAAAAAACTGGCACTAGCAAAGGATAGCGTACCACATTCCACTGGAAGAAACCGCTCCCATAATCATCGGGTGTGTAAAAAATGCTTTGTTGCCATGCCATTTGTTGCAAATTCAGCGTTCCTGTGCAAATGGCGACACAAAGCACTGCCAGCCCCAAAGGAATTTCGTAGGATACAATCTGAGCTACAGAGCGCATAGCTCCAATGAGGGAAAATTTGTTATTACTCCCCCATCCTGCCATTAAAATACCCATTACGTCTAAGGAGACTATAGCCAGTAAGGCAAAGATGCCCGTTGCACTAGTAGAGGCAATGGCTTGAGGCACTAAGGGAATAAAGCAAAATCCTGAGAAAACTGCTGCAAAAATGACAAAAGGCGCCGCCCGAAATAGCACTTTATCAGCCTGTTGGGGCGTGATATCTTCTTTTTGCAGCATTTTGAGCAGGTCAGCAATGGTTTGCAGCAGCCCATATCGACCCGTTTCCATCGGTCCTAACCTGTCTTGAATAAAAGCAGCTATTTTGCGCTCTGCATACACGGCAAAAACCGTGTAAAGCAGCAAAAAGCCCAAAAAGAACACAAAAAGGCTTCCTGCAACCATCATAGAGCAATAGGAAAGCAACAGCGCAGCGATTTCACGCTGGCAATATTTTTTACAAAATGTATTGACTCAGGTCGCGATTTTTTACCAACGAACTCAGGCGCTCCTCCACCATTTGCCGATTGACCACTAATTTGGAATTGGGAGGAATGGTATCGGGTACTTCGAATAAAAATTCATTGAGCAAATGACTCATGACTGTATGCAACCGCCGCGCGCCAATGTTTTCCACTTCAGAATTGATTTTATAGGCTACCTCTGCAATGGCTTTTAGGGCATCATCCGTAAAGGTAAGCTCTACGCCTTCAGCAGCCAGCAGGGCTTGGTATTGCTTGGTAAGGGCATTTTTAGGCGTTTTGAGAATTTGGTAGAAATCTTCTTGGGTGAGGCTTTGTAGCTCCACGCGGATAGGAAAGCGCCCCTGTAGTTCTGGAATCAGGTCGGAAGGTTTGGAAACGTGAAAAGCACCTGCAGCAATAAATAAAATGTGGTCCGTATTGACTACACCGTATTTGGTATTGACGGCACTGCCTTCTACGATGGGTAGCAAATCCCGTTGTACGCCTTCGCGGCTTACGTCTGGTCCGCCTGTTGTTTTGCCTGAAGAAGCAATTTTGTCTATTTCATCAATGAAAATGATGCCCAAGTTTTCAGCTTTTTGCAATGCAATTTGCTTGACCTCATCCATATCGATGAGCTTGTTGGCTTCTTCCTCCATCAAAATGCGGCGAGCTTCAGCGATAGTTACTTTTCGCTTGCGGCTTTTTTTAGGCAGCATGTTGTTGATCATTTCCTGCAAGTTGATCATAGAAACTTCATCAAATGCCCCGCCTACGATGCTCATGCCGCCGACGTTACTTTGAACTTCAATTTCAATTTTTCTCTCTTCTAGCTCGCCATTTCGAAGTTTCTCGCGAAAGCGCTCCCGCGTGCGTTGGCTGGATTCTATATCTGGATCTGTAGTTCCAAAGCCGATAGATCCCTCTGCAGCAGAGGTTCGTTTGGTTTTTAAAGGCGATAGAAGAGCATCGAGAATGATTTCCTCCACTGCTTCAGCGGCTTTTTGCTGTACTTCGGCGCGCTTTTGCATCTTGACCATGTTCACGGCTTGTTCGACAAGGTCGCGCACCATGCTTTCTACATCGCGTCCTACATAGCCCACTTCAGTGAATTTGGAAGCCTCTACTTTTACAAAGGGTGCATCGGCAAGTTTGGCTAAACGCCTTGCAATTTCAGTTTTTCCTACTCCAGTGGCTCCAATCATTAAAATGTTATTAGGCACTATTTCGCGTTTCATTTCTGGAGGGGCGTGCATGCGACGCCAGCGATTTCGAAGCGCAATGGCTACATGCCGCTTGGCTTCGTGCTGACCGATAATGTATTTGTCAAGTTCAGCTACAATTTGACGCGGTGTGAGGTGTTCAGGCTGCTCAACCATTTGTAATTTGCATTTCTAGGAATGGTATACAAAGGTAACGATGTTTTTGCTTTAGTGTTTGCCTGCTGAGTAGGTTTGAATAGGTAGCGCATTTTTGCATTTTGCAAGGGAAGGTATCCTTCTTGCTCCAGCAGGGGAATGGAGGGCGATCCAGAGGAAGGTGGTGAGTTGGATACAGGGGCACGGCGATAAATCCATGCAGCAACTATGCCTGTTAGGGCCCCCAATAAGTGCGACTCCCAAGAAACTGAGGAACTTTCTGGTTGAGGAAAAATTCCTTCTATTGTACCTCCGTAGAGGATAAAGATACCTGCTGCAATAGCCAGCGAGGGGCGGTCGCCTCGAAAAAGACCGCAAAAGAATAGAAAAAATAGTAGCGCATACACCTGTCCACTGGCGCCAATATGGTACGCAGAGCGACCCAACAACCACAACAAGGAATTAGCCCCTAGATAAGCCATTAACAATACAGACCAACTTTCTCGCGGGTAAAACATGAGAATAGTGGCAATGAGCATAATCAAAGGGAAAAGATTGGAAAAAAGGTGCAACCAATCCCCATGAATCAAAGGAGTAGTTACAATGCCAATCATTCCTGACAAAGTACGAGGAAATACTCCTAGCCTTGCCCAGTTGAAGTCATTACTCAGTTGCACCCATCCTACTATCCAAATAGGAGCGGTAAGTAGAATGCTTATCAAAAGGCTCTTTTGGGAGCGCATCAATGACGTTTTTTAAACAGTGACTCCACAAACTCCTCGGGGTTGAATACTTGTAAATCGTCAATTTGCTCTCCTATGCCAATGTATTTGACTGGGATTTTAAACTGGTCAGAAATGCCTATGACCACGCCGCCCTTGGCTGAACCATCTAGTTTAGTAACGGCTAGCGAATTTACTTCTGTGGCTTTGGTAAACTCTAAAGCCTGCAAGAAAGCATTTTGCCCTGTGCTGCCATCTAGCACTAGCATTACTTCATGAGGGGCATCAGGAATGCACTTTTGCTGTACGCGTTTAATTTTAGCCAGTTCGTTCATCAGGTTGATTTTGGTGTGCAACCTTCCTGCTGTATCGATGATAACGATATCAGCGCCCATCTCGACTCCTTTTTTGACTGCATCAAAGGCAACTGCCGAAGGATCAGTATGCATGCCATGATCAACCACTGTTACCCCAGCACGCTGCCCCCATAGTTTAATTTGCTCTACCGCTGCAGCGCGGAAAGTATCAGCCGCACCAATGACTACCTGGTAGCCATTTTTTTTAAACTGCGCAGCTAACTTGCCAATGGTAGTGGTTTTCCCTACTCCGTTTACACCTACTACCATTAGCACATAAGGGCGTTTATTTTCAGGAATGTGAAAGCCATTGAGGGTGTTGTGCGGATTTTGTGCCAGCAGCGCTTTGACTTCTTCGCGGATAATTTTGTCTAACTCGGCAGTGCTCACGTACTTATCGCGCTTTACGCGTGCTTCGATGTTGCGGATAATTTTGACCGTAGTAGCAGCTCCTACATCTGCCGCAATCAGGACATTTTCCAGTTCGTCTAATACTTCTTCATCCACATGGGATTTGCCTGCAATGGCTCTGGCTAGCATGGAGAAAAATCCCCTGCTGCTTTTTTCCAATCCCTTGTCCAACGACTCTTTCTGTTGCTTCGAAAAAAAGCCGAACAAACCCATACTTGCAGGTAGCTTTGCCTAAAGTTGCGAAGATTAAAGCAAAAATCCCTAAGGAATGCTAAAAATTCCTTAGGGAAGGAACTGCAAGCCAGCTTACTTGGCGTTGAGAAAATCATTTACTTGGTCTTCGGGCACAATTTCTTCTCTGAAGGTATAAGCTCCTGTTTTGGGCGATTTGACCGCCTTCACTACGCGGACGTACTTGGTACCTCCTTCCCTCTTGAGCGTAGCAACAACTTTCTTTGCCATAAGCCGTTATTTTATTTCGCGGTGAATCGTGTGACGCTTTAAAATAGGGTTGTACTTTCTTAATTCCAAGCGTTCTGGCGTGTTTTTGCGGTTTTTAGTGGTCACATAACGCGACATGCCAGGTAACCCTGATGCTTTGTGCTCGGTGCATTCCAAAATTACTTGCACGCGATTGCCTTTGCCTTTTTTTGCCATGTTGCAGTTTATTTAATTGCTTTTAGTTTTTTCCTTGCTTTCTCCGACAAAGTTCCTTTTTCGGCGGCTTCTCTAAGAACAGCACTTAAGCCCTTTTTGTTAATAGTGCGCATGGCACGGGTGGATACTTTGAGTGTGATCCAGCGGTCTTCTTCTGGCAAGTAAAACTTTTTTTTGTGCAGGTTAGGCGTGAAAGTGCGTTTGGTTCTGTTATTGGCATGAGAAACATTGTGCCCGATGCGCACGCGCTTACCAGTAATATCGCAAATCCTTGACATGACAGTAATTCGATTGAGGCGCAAAGTTATTTCGAGCTTGCTAAAAAAGCAATTAACTGCCTGGATTTATTACTGCTGGGTGAATGCCCATGCTGCTGAAACCTCCATCGTGGTAAAGAGTCTGCATGGTTACTTTTCGCGTCAAATCAGAAAATAAAGTGATAATGTAATTAGCACAATCATCCGCAGTAGCATTTCCCAAAGGAGACATTTCATCAGCATATTTGAGGAACTCCTTAAAGCCAGGAATCCCCATGCCCGCCGTTGTAGGCGTAGGCGACTGAGAAACTGTATTGACGCGAATTTTTTGCAATTTGCCCAACCGATAGCCATAACTGCGGGCAATGGACTCTAGCAAGGCTTTTGCTTCCGCCATGTCTCCATAATCTGGAAATACGCGCTGAGCAGCAATGTAAGTAAGGGCTACGATAGAAGCGTAATCGTTAAAGGCTTGTAGCTTTTCGCCTATCTGCATCATTTTGTGAAATGAAATTGCCGAAATGTCCAAGGTTTTTACGAACCATTCGTAATTCAAATCGCCGTGATTTTTTTTCTTGCGTACGTTAGGACTCATGCCAATGGAATGGAGCAAAAAATCTATCTTGCCTCCTAAGTATTCTATAGACTGGCGGTAAAGTTGCTCTATGTCTTCCACAGAAGTAGCGTCAGCGGCAATGACGATAGTTTGGCATTCTTGTGCAAGTTGCTCGATTTGCCCCATGCGCAAGGCAATAGGTGCATTAGAGAGAGTAAAGATGGCTCCTTCTTGCTTTGCGCGCAATGCTACATGCCAAGCAATAGAATTGCTATCCAGCGCTCCAGTGATAATACCGCGCTTGCCTTTAAGTAGATTGTACATTGTTGCTGATGATTAAAAAACGCTGCAAGATAACTAACCTAAGCTACTTAGCAATCATAGGGCAGTATTTTCATTGCCTACAAAAGGCTTTTTTACCTTCGAGGAAATAAAAGTTAATACAAGGATTTTGGTCTATCCATCGGCGGATGGTATCTGCCCATACAGCAGCAGACTTTTCTGTAGGGTGAATTCCATCTTTGCGCCGCTCAAAAGTAAGTCCTCGAGATTCAAAAAAGCGTTCCTTTCCCACGTATTTTTTTATCAACTCATTTATGCCTGTGTCTTCTCTCCAATTAGGTGGTCCAATCCAAACAAACTCTGTATTGCCGAACTGGCGAATAATTTCGCGAATGTGATCTCCTTTTTTTCTAATTTGATGGTCGCGAAGTTGGTTAGAGCCTAAAGAAAATATTACCAAAGAAGGACGATACTGTTTAATCATGTTTTCTAATCGGTCAGTAGTTGCCCAACTTTCCGTAGTGGAACCATACCAAGGCTGATAGCGAATTTCAAAATTGCCTTGTTGGCAAAGTTTGCGCCATGCTAGAAAAAGTCCATCGCCCATAGAGTCGCCAGTGAGCAAAATGCGCCATACCTTGCCTGTGGCTCGAGAGCTTTTGTGGTTAAATACTAACTCGTTCACTTTAGGGGATTTGTTTTGCTTAGGTACAATCCGCGCAGGTTGTTTTAAGGAATCCTGCAGGCGCGCTACTTTTTCAAGACTGTCTTTCACTTGGGCTTGGCGTTGTTTGAGTTCCTGCTGGTGTTTTATCTTAAGCTGACCTACCCAAAGAACGATTCCTATCAGCCCTGCTATTCCAAAGCTCAAGCCCAGATGTAAGCGCATACTTTCTGGCATTAGGATTGTGATCCTCTCAGGGGTATAAAGCAGTTCTCAAAGTTAGTCAATCAAAAAAAATTGCAAAAAGTGTTTAAAGGCATTCCTCTTGTCAGTATATAAACGAAATTTGCATCTTGCTAAAAGTACTGTTATCATGAACTTTAGCCTGAAGGTAATACTTGTAAGCGCGGGGTTGATATTATTTGCTTTTGTACAAGGAGCTCAAGGACAAAAGAAAGCCTCTGGTAAAACTTCCAGCACTGGCAAAAAAACTACTACCACCCCTATTAACAACAGCAAAAAGCCAGTAGCTAACAATGCAGCCAAACCTACTGCTGGCAAAAATATCAACAATGGTTCTACTGGCGCTTCGGGTTCACAAGCAAGCCCGCAACTAGGGCAAGGAACTCCCGCCAGCAGCGGCAATTTGGGCGCTGTTGAATCGTATTACCAAAGCCAAGTGCAGCAAATTATCGAATTCTTGGAGTTGATTTTCAACGAATTAGGCTCTGATGAGACTCCCCTGCAAGACAAAGAAGAAATCATTAACTCCAGTTATCTCAAAGCATTTCGCGACAACAAAGTGCAAATAGAAGACGATCTAGATACGCGCCGCACCGTTGCCACTAACAAAGATGTACAAGCCTATTTAAAGGATATCGATTTCTTCTTTCGCCATGCGGAGTTTAAGCTAACTCCCCAGCGCACCGAGTACCTAGTAGCAGAGAATGGCATGCGAGTCATCAAGGTAACTCTTAATCGCCAGCTAAATGCCACTTTGTTAGATGGGTCTTCCATCACGCACAACCAGTTGCGCTACATAGAAATGAACGTAGACACACTGCGGCGAGAGGTAAAGATTGCCAGCATATATACCAATCGCTTAGACGAAGCGCAAGAACTGCAACAATGGTGGTCCAACCTCACTCCTGAATGGAAAAACCTCATTGCTCCTCAATTTGCCAACCAGCAAGAAATGACCTTTGAACAGCTGCGCTCCATTACCCAATTGGAAACTTTAGATCTGAGCTCTCCGGCAGTAGCAAAGCAAATTACCTCCTTTGAGCCGCTTGCTGAACTAACGGGTTTGCGTTCTCTCAAGCTAGCCCATACCTCCATTGTGGATTTGTGGCCTTTGCGCAATCTTGCTCGCCTGGAAAATTTAGACCTTTCCAATACTTCCATCACTCAGCTCGATGCTCTCAAATACCTTTCCTCCCTTCAACAACTCAACCTTTCCAATACTGCTGTTGAAGACCTTTCACCTATTAGCAATTTAGTGCAACTGCAACAGCTAAACATTTCTGGCACGCGCGTGAGCTCATGGGAAGCATTGGCATCCCTTGTCCGTTTGCAAACCCTTCAAGCAACAAACCTCCCTGCTACTACCCTCGAAGGCATAGAAAAACTCACTGCACTGCAGTTCTTGGATGTTTCTGGTTCAAAAATCACCAACATCGAACCACTGGCTAACTTGCCTGCCATAGAAAGGCTTTACCTGGACGATACAGGTGTCAATTCCCTTGCACCCTTGCGCGGCAAAACCACTTTGCAACTGCTTTCTATTAACAATACGCGCATTAACAACTTAGCTGCTTTAGGCAACATGCCTGCTTTAGAACGCCTTTACGCTGACGGCACTCCACTGACTCGCCAAGAAATTAACCAATTCATCGCTGTCAATCCCAAGTGCTTGGTAATGAACAATAGCGATCAGATGGCTAGTTGGTGGGAGCAATTACCTCGGCCCTGGCGCAGCGTTATTATCACCTACGTACGCGTTACAGGCACTACTCCAACACGAGAACAACTGGCACAAATTGCCCGCTTGACGGAAATCGACCTTTCAGGCAGAACAGATATTACCAACCTCGACCCGTTGAAAGCATTGTACGAACTCAAAAAGATACGCTGCAATTCCACTGGTATTAGCAGTTTAGCCCCGCTGCAGTTTTTAGACAACCTTCAACATCTAGAGTGCCGCGCTACTGCCATTAGTGATTTGAGTCCTCTGGCTGGCTTGCGGCAATTGCATTACTTGGATATTTCAAATACAAAGGTAGCCTCACTTGCTCCTATCCAACACTTACCCGAACTTGCGTGGCTCTACGCCGACCAGACTGCCATTCCACAAAAAGAGTTCGTTGACTACATCAATGCCAAACCAGACCGTACAGTAGTATTTATGTCTCAAGAGCTCAATCGGTGGTGGCAGCAACTGGCACCCGAGTGGAAACAAGTTTTTCGGCAAGCTACTGGCATCAAAAAAGAAACTCTCACTACTGAAGAACTCCATCAAATAGCCAAGCTCCACACTTTGAGCATTCCCGCTGGTGTGCGCATTACTTCACTTACTCCTTTAGAAATGCTCTTTCGCTTACATGAATTCAATTTTAGTAATACCCTGGTGCAAGATCTTTCGCCCTTGACAAAGGTAACCAGCCTGCGAATTTTACGACTGCCTAACAATCCCGTTCATAGCTTAGCAGCCATTCACAGCCTTACCAACTTGGAAGTGCTGGATATTCAAAGCACGCCTATAGAAAAAATAGAAGAGCTATTGCCATTTACCAATTTGCGCGAACTAAATATTTCTGGCACTCCCATCAAGCGCTTAAAAGGCATAGAGCAATTGCAAAAACTTGAGCGGTTGAGCTTTTACAGCACTTCTATTAGCAACATTCGCCCCTTAGAGAGTCTGCCGCGTCTTAAAAAAGTGCAATGTTTCCGCACTAAACTCACCCTTAGAGAAGTGGAAAATTTCCGCCGCCTCAACCCAAAATGCGAAGTAGAATTCTACTAAACACCGACTTACTGGCAAAGCTATCTTATCAATTTGTTACAAGCTACTGCCGCATTCTCCTGCACTTTTTGATGTTGGTCGGCAAAAAACACAGTTTCCATTTCGCAACTAAATAGCAAGATGTGGAGGCTGCGTTCATTTGCCTGTCAAATTTTTTCTCCCAATTGTAAAAGTGCTTTTTTTGCAATAAAAAACCCGCTATGACTGCCTCCAACCCCATTGCTAGCCGACTGGCGCATTTTTTAGCTCAACATTTACCTTACAGCAATTTGTCAGAGGAAGAGCGCTTGTCTTTAACCAGCCAAGCTCGTTTACAACACCTTCCCAAAGATGGCATTTTTTTCCGAGCAGGAGAGCAACAAACTGGCTGGGTGTACGTGGTTTACAAAGGATTGGTGCATTTAATGTTACACGGCTCTATAGAACTATTTGACACTGCTGAACCAGGGGATACTTTTGGAATCAGAGCGGTGCTCTCGGGCAAGCCCTATGTAATGACGGCTATTTGTGCTCAAGAAACACTGGCAATTGCTATTCCAGTGGAGCGTTTCATGCCGCTATTACAGCAAAATGCTCGTTTTTTATCCTACTTTGCTGCCGGACTGGCAAGCGGTATGCTACCCCGTTATCAAGAATTAGACACTCTGCAGCAACCCGCCGATTTATTTTTTCCCGAAGCTGTATCTTTGGCTAGCCTTGTTAGCAATCGGCAACTGGTGTGGGCTTCTCCTGATACTCCTCTGCCACAAGTGGCTCAATTGATGTTGCAAAAGTCAGTAGGCAGTGTGGTGCTTACCGATGCAGAGGGCAAAGTGGCGGGCATCCTGACGGACAAAGACCTGCGACGAGCCTTAGCAGAACAAGCTGACCCTCTCAGATGCAAAGCAGCGGATATCATGTCAAAACCTGTCGTTTGCATTGCCCCTACTTCGAGTTGGCTAGAAGCCTATTTGCAGATGACCACCCATAGCATTCGGCATTTGGTGATCACAGCCGATGGCAGCCCTGCCACCGCTCCGCAAGCCGTTGTGTCCGAACACGATTTATTAGGCAGTAGCAGCCCCGCATTAATTTCGCTTTTGCGGCGCCTTTCCAATGCCACCGATACAGAAACGTTAGCTCACTTGCGCAACCAAGCCGAAATACGCCTTAAAAGACTGCTGCAAAATAACATTCCTTTACAAACCCTTAGCCAATTGGCTGCTCGAATTAATCAACTGACTGTAGAAGTAGCCATTCGCCTTGCCCAACAAACCTTGCCTGCTACTCCTGCTCACGGCTGGTGCTGGCTTGCCTTGGGGAGCTTTGCACGCCATGAACAAATCTTGCGCACCGACCAAGACAATGCCCTGCTTTTTGCTGACGAACTCACCGTTCAACGACCCGCTTTACTGGAGTTTGCCCGACAAGTAAACCGCATTTTAGAAACATGTGGCTATCAAGCCTGCCCCGCAGAAGTAATGGCTTCTAACTCTCGGTGGTGCCTCTCCTTGAGTGAGTGGAAAAGGCAACTAAGTTACTGGATAGATACTCCTGAACCAAAGGCTGTCATGCTAACTACTATTTTCTTTGACATGCTGCCTGTAGGAGGAGATATCTCTCTTTACAAGGATCTACTTGCCTACCGCAAAGAGTTGTTATCAGAACAACCGCGCTTTTTGAGTTTTTTGGCGGCTAATGCCCTTTCCTCTCCTCCTGCTTTCAATTGGCTGGGAGAACTGGCTACAGAGTCGGAAGGCAGCCACAAGAATCAATTTGACCTCAAAGCACGCGCCTTGGCTCCTTATGCCGACATTGCCCGTTTACTTGCCTTGCAGCATGGTCTAGAGGAGAACAGCACCAGTGCAAGGTTTCACCAAGTAGCCCAAAGAGAACCCAACCATACCATCTTGCTGCAAGATGCTGCCAGAGCGTATGAACATTTGCTGCAACTACGCATGAAACGCGCTGTAGCCCAAGCTGATAGTGGAAGATGGCTCCAGTTGAGCAGCCTTTCTCCCCTTGAGCGACAAGTCCTTAAAAAAGCCCTTATGCCTTTGCGCGAGCTTAGAAGTATCATACAAGTGCGTTTTCATACTAATCTTTTCCGCCCATGAGAGATTGGCTTCGTCGGTTGCGACGCGTTTTGCTATCTCATCGCCTTTGCAATCCAGAAGTCTTGCAGCAAGACCCTTGGGTAGCCATCGACTGCGAAACCACAGGACTTCACCCTAAGCGCGACCGCATTTTGCAAATCGCCTTTGTGCCTTTTGATAAGCAAACCGTTTTTACTGACCAAGCCGCTTGCTTTGAAATCAAAACCGAGCACTATTCCTCTACCGCCTCTGTAGTGCATGGCTTGCTTTCTGGAGAAGGAGTTTGGCTTGAGCATGAAGCCCTCCAGCAAGTAGCACTGCATTGCCAGCACAAATGGATAGTAGGACATTTCGTTACTTTTGACCGAGATATGATAGAAGCAGCTTGCCAAAGGCATCGAATCACTTGGCAAGCAAAAGGATACATCGATACGATGCAATTAGCTCTAAAACTTGAACAGATGCACACTTTCGTTGAAGCAACTCCTAATCCCCAACTTTTTACTTTAGCTGCTTTGTGTCAGCGCTTTCAGTTGCCGCTGGAGGACGAACACACTGCCTCAGGCGATGCCTTAGCTACTGCTTTGCTTTTTCAGTCTTTGTTTCACCGCTTTGAAGAACGAAAAGCCCGCCTGCCCGTTATCATGGACTAAGTATGGAAGGCAATTGATGGGATGCTTTCCTAATTACTTTGTCTAGGTTAGATGCTGTCCGCTTTTGGGCTTGCCAGTGTTCGCATGTGGACAACCAAAGCCTTGCGCAAACGGGCCTACATCAACGAAAGATCTGATTTACAAGCATTTATAGCTTGTGGTATCAAATTGGATAATTGTTATAACAGCTTTATTAGCAGCCTATATGCAGCGATTATTCACTTTAGTTTGCGCACTTGTGTGGATGCAAATATCAATAGCCCAGCCCCCTGTTCAGCAGGAAATGCGCGAAAAAATACAAACTTTACCGCCTTCCCAGCAGGAACAAGTCCGTCAATGGCTCTCCTCCCAAAAAGGCACCCTTACCCCTGAACAAAGGCAACAATTGCAAGAATGGATTCAAGCAGCGGAGAAAACAACCACTCAGAAAGGCAATGGAAAGATTACTGGCACAGTAGTAGATGCTTCCAGTAAAGAACCTGTAGAATTTGCCACGGTTGCCTTGCTTCATCCTGATACTGGCAAACCCATCGACGGAACAATCACTAACGAAAAAGGGCAGTTTACCCTCACCAAAATAGCGGCAGGAAATTACAAAGTAGCAGTGAGTTTTGTAGGCTATCAAACAGTTACCGTTTTGGCTAGCCTTGCTAATGATCGCGCTACGGTGCATCTAGGCACTATTGCTCTGCCTACAGAGGTAAAACAGCTAGCTGAGGTAGAAATTGTAGAACAAAAGGACTTGGTGGAAGATAAAATTGACCGCATCACTTACAATGCTGAAAAAGATGCTACTAATGCGGGTGCTGATGCCACTGAAGTACTTCGCAAAGTGCCTTTGCTTTCCGTTGATTTAGATGGCAATGTACAATTGCGCGGCAGCAGCAACGTCCAAGTGCTCATCAATAACAAGCCCAGTACTATTATTGCCCCTACCGTAGCCGATGCCCTGCGCCAAATCCCTGCTGAAATGATCAAGAGCGTAGAGGTCATTACTAGCCCTTCTGCCCGATATGACGCCGAAGGAACCTCTGGCATTATCAACATCATCACAAAGAAGAACACTATACAAGGTTTAAATGGAAACATAAACGCTTCTGCTGGCACGCGTAGCAGCAATTTAGACGGAGGTTTGAACTTTCGCACAGGAAAGTTAGGACTTTCTCTCAATGGAGGTGGACGCGCTATTTACGTATGGAACGACGGCTACAATAACCGCACTAACTTTTTACCCCTCGGGCAGACTACTTTTGTCAATCGCAGCGATGACGGCTTTGGCGTACGCTTCTTTAGTCGCCTACAACTAAATGCCGACTACGAAATTAGCCCTAAAAGCAACCTCTCTACAGGAGTTAGAATAGGCAGACGAGGATTTTGGGATGACCAAAACCAACTCACTACTTTAGGTCAAAATAACATTCCTGCCCGACAATTTACCCGACAAGTCAATTCAGCTGAGGTGCGCGACAACTATACTTTTAACATAGACTATGTGCGAACTTTTCAAAAGCCTCAGCAAGAACTCGCCCTTCTTGCCCTTTACACCTTTAGCGGAGGAGTTGATCGCTATAGCCTCGACCAATTCAACCAACTTAACCTAATTGACTACCGCGAAAAAAACAACAACCGCAATACCAACCGCGAAACGACCTTCCAAGCCGATTATACGCATCCTTTTACCCAACAAAGTCTTTTAGAAACTGGTGCTAAAGCTATTTTGCGCAAAGTAACCAGCAATAACGATTTTGCAACTTTTAATTTTGAGCAGAACCAGTTTGTCATCCATCCTCTCAGGAATAATGCCCTAAATTACGACCAAAACGTAGTGGCTGCCTATGTTAGCTACGGCTATACCACCAAGTTCAAATTGGGCATCAAAGCAGGATTGCGCTATGAGTACACTGACATAATAGGTGTATTACCTCTGGAAAACAAGCAATTCACGCAAAGTTTTGGCAATTTAATTCCCAGTATCGCCCTTTCGCAAACGCTCAAAAAAGGCAATAGCATCAAGTTTTCTTATAGCCGTCGGATTCAGCGTCCAGGCATTGGCGTGCTAAATCCCTTTGTTAATCTTTCTGACCCGAATAATATCCGCTTTGGCAACCCTGAACTGCTGCCAGAACTTACCCACAATACTGAACTAACTTACAGCGCCTTTGTAAACCGAAGTTCATTTACCATCAGTGCTTTTTGGCGGCAAACCGACAATGCCATTAGCACAGTGGTAACAGTCAATGAATCGGGGATTTCAAGCACTACCTTCGACAATGTAGCTCAAAATGGCGCGTGGGGCATCAGTGCTTTTGGTTCTATGCAAATTACAAAACACTGGCGCATTAGTGGAAATTTCAATGCCTTTTACGCAACGTTCAGAAGCCCTGCCATGGGCTGGAGCAATAGCGGCTGGCAATACAGTGCCAATTTTAACACGCAATACAATTTCGGCAAAGGCTGGAGCGTACAAGGTTTTGGCTTTGTCAATTCTCCTACCGTGCAGCTACAAGGCACACAAGGCGTATTTAGCTTTTATTCCTTTGGATTGCGCAAAGAAATTCTTAACAAACGCGGTGGAATTACTTTTGGAGCTGACAACTTTTTGCAACGCGCTTTGCGCATCCAGTCGCAGTTTAGTGGTCAAGTTTTCCAGCAAGATATTTTGCGCAATATTTATAACCGCGCTGTGCGAGTTACCTTTAACTACAACTTCGGCAAAATGAACTTCGGTCAGCAGCCACCTGCTACAAAGCGCAACAAAAAGACGATTAACAACGATGATGTAAAACAAGAAGAGCAAACCGATCGCCAATAATAACAACACATAACACATGGATTGCCGCTCTGAAAGGGCGGCTTTTTTGTTAGGCGATGAACTTTTTCTCTACTCATTCGGTTTAAATAGCGTAATTACCATGCCATCATGGAACAAATCAAACAGCAATACATCGACTATTTAACCCAGCACAAAAAACGACCTGCTTCAGTGGCCGCCTTTGCAAAAAACATCGGCATTAGCGAAAAAAACTTTTATGAACACTATTCCTCTTTTGCTGCACTAGAAGAAGCCGTCTGGGACGATGCTTTTAACGAGACCATCGCCAAATTGCGCAAGGACAGCGTATTTGATCAATACAACGCCCGCGAAAAAATGCTTTCTATGTACTATGGATACATAGAAACGCTTAAAAATTTTCGCAGTTTTGCTGAAATTACCTACAATATGCGCGGCAGAATTAACCGAAGGATTTGCGGAGAACCCAGCTTATTCGGTAAGTTGAAAAAGTCATTTAACAATTTTGTAAAAGATATTATCAATGACGGCATTTATTCAGGCGAAATCGCAGACCGCTACCTGCTTACCGACCGCTATGGCGATTTCCTATGGCTGCAAATGGAATTTATTCTCGGCTTCTGGATAAGAGACAATAGCCAAAATTTTGAACGCACCGATGCGGCCATCGAAAAAGCCGTCAATTTAGCTTTTGACCTTTTGGGCAAAAACATTGCCGATGCTACTTTTGATTTTGTCAAATTCATTCTTGCCCGTTAAAGTAACACTACCATGGCAGAAGAAAAACCCATTCCTCAAGAGTCCATTCCCGTTACCAAAGTAGAAAGAGCAGCCCGATTTGTCAAAACAGGAGTCAAGATTGGAGGGAATTACATTAAGCACTATGCCAAAAAGCTCATCGATGGAAATGTAACCAAAGAAGACCTCCACCGCGATAATGCAGAAGACATTTACGATGCCCTAAGTGAGCTCAAAGGCAGCGCTCTGAAGGTAGCCCAAATGATGAGCATGGATAAAAACCTGCTCCCTACGGCTTACCAAGAAAAATTTGCCATGGCGCAGTACTCAGCTCCTCCCTTGTCTTATCCTTTAGTAGTCAAAACTTTTCAGCAGTACTTTAGCAAATCTCCTACAGAAATTTTTGACACTTTCACTAAAGAGGCCGTTAATGCTGCCTCCATTGGTCAAGTGCACAAGGCTACCAAAGGCGACAAGACTTTTGCCGTAAAAGTACAATACCCTGGCGTAGCTGAAAGCATCAAATCCGATCTGAGAATGGTGCGACCCTTCGCCGTACAAATCCTAGGGCTCAACGAAAGAGACCTAGATTTGTACATGGACGAAGTGCAAAATATGCTCATTGCCGAAACGGACTACGAACTAGAAATGCGCAATGCTACCTACATTGCCTCTGCCTGCGCCCACATTCCCCATTTAGTATTTCCCAAGTACTACCCAGAATATACTGCCAAGCGAATCCTTACAATGGATTGGCTTACAGGCAAACATCTCAACGATTTTTTGCAAGACGATCCCCCCCAGCAAATTCGCAACCAATTAGGGCAAGCGCTGTGGAACTTCTATGATTATCAGATGCATCAGCTTTTGATGGTACACGCCGACCCTCATCCTGGCAACTTTTTAATGCGCCCTGACGGCACCATAGGCATTATAGATTTTGGCTGCGTAAAAGTCATTCCACCAGAGTATTACAAAAGTCATTTCCGCGTCATTAACCCGCGCATTTTTGACAGTCGCCAAGAACTCGAGCAAACTTTTTACGACTTAGGTTTTATTTACGATGACGATCCGCCAGCGATGAAAAAACTGCTCATAGATACCTTTAGCGAGATGATTTACCTCACTGTGCGCCCCTTCCGCGAAAAGGTGTTTGACTTTGGCGACCAAGACTACTTTAGGCAATTGTATGAATTTGGCGAGCGACTTTCCAAAATGGAAGAATTGCGCAAATCCAAAAAGCCACGTGGTTCAAAAGACGCTCTCTATCTCAACCGCACTTACTTCGGGCTTTATTCTATGCTCCACAGCCTAAAAGCAGTCATTAGCACTCACACAAGCTGGCAATAGTGTTTTGCCTGAGTTTAACATGGATGACGTTGCTTTAAAATACCTCTGTCTAATACAGCAAAGTGAGCTAGTTTTTACCCCACCATTTTTTGGATTTTTGATTAAACTTTATATTTGCTACTGATGAGTGAGCTAGTTCCCAACAAGTCTATCTACGAGTTCTACAGGCTAGTAGAGGAGCACCACATTCTGCTTGCCTTTCAGGGGATGATGACAACAGACATTTTGACCATGATGGGCAAAAACCTCAAAGAGCAAGCAGAAGACCATATCTTTCACCGGCGCATCTTTAGCGTGATGGTAGAGCTAGTGCAAAACATCAATCTTCACTCAGCAGATAAGGCTTACTCAGAATCTGACAAAAAAATGGTAGGGAAGGGAATTATAGTATTGTCCACTTCAGCAGATGGTAAAATTTTTACCGTAGCCTCTGGTAACCTTATCCGAAAAAGTGAAATTGAATCGCTGCGGCAAAAGATAGACCATATCAATCGCTTAAGTGAAGAGCAATTGCGCGACTATTACCTAGAACAACTTCGCGCTCCTGAAGATCAAGATAGCTCAGGACTGATAGGAGTGGCAAGAAGGGCGAAAAACCCTCTAGCATACGATTTTATTCACGTGGACGAGGAACACGCTTTTTTCCTCCTCACTGTTCCTATTCATCAGCAAAACTCGGATAAGTAATGGAGAATTTCTCTATTAAGGGTTCTAATTATATTCCGACAGTACATTTTGATGCAAAGTCGGGCGTGCTTGAAATTTCAGGCGAGTCTTACCACGAATATACAGTGGAGTTTTTCCAGCCTATCATTCAATGGTTGCGCGAATACCTTGCTACTCCTGGCAGGGAAATCGTCTTTAATTTCAAAATGGTTTACTTTAATACAAGCACTTCTCGCCGATTTCTAGAGATTTTTGACATGTTGGAAGATTATCAACGCAGCAAAAAAGGAAAAGTTACCATCAATTGGTATTACCAAAACAATGACTTCGACATGCTGGAAAGCGGTCAAGACTTTGCCGAAGATGTTAACTTGCCGTTTAATTTCTATACCTTTTGATCGGCTTTCTTCCTACAAGCAAATTGACTATAGACTCTAAGAAAGGCAGAGGAGGCACCGAAGCCATGATCAAAAAATCTTCCACTATTGAGCTTTCTTCATCTAAAAAACGAAAAATTCGCTCTATTGGATTTTTTCTAAACATCTCCGAAAAAATTTTTTCAACTTTCCAACCTTCTCGATGCATGATGTTGAGCAACATGGCATCGTAAAACCCAAACTGAGGTCTAAAGTCTGGTTTGTAGAATGGAGTGCCTTTCGTCTGTAAGTTTTTTACAATTTTTTCCACTTGTTTTTGAATGCGCATAAAGGCGTATCCCGTAGAAGGTTTCGAGCCCCCACCCTGTACCCCAATGTACACAATGCGCCCTTGCCTTGTACAAAAGGGATAATCCGTCATGGGAATAGAGGCAAATTCAGTTTCCTTTATCTGATAGTCGGTAAGTTGTAGCTGAGAGCGGATATACTTTTGCAATTGGGCATCATAGACTTGCTCATCTAGAAGCTCACGCGAAAAGCCTGTGTACTCCACAAGAGCACAGTCTTCTCGGTAGGGAAGTATGTAAAAAAAATATACACCATCTTTTTGCTCTGTCCGAAAGTCAAACATGGTAACGGCAGAGCTATCAAAAAAAGGCTCGGGTGTATGGATGAGATATCCCTTAAAATGCTGTCTGATATAATGATATCCTTTTTGGTAAGGGTCGTACAGCTCAGGTTGGAAAAGGGAATTAAAAAGATAGGTACCGTAAAAAATATCGCTATGAGTGCGCGCATACGCTATTTCTTCTCTTTGACCAATGTCAATAATTTCGCCAAAGGCAAAATGTACGTTAGAACACTGGTTCAGCTTGTGATATACTTCGCGGTAAAAGTCTATACCGCGTATAGTTGCATAACGATAGTGTACGAGCTCAAACCTTTTTTGCAGGTAGTTAGAGAAAAAATCAATTTTTTTCCATGTTTTGTAAATGATGTGATCAAATCGAGTAGATTGGCGCGTCCAAAAGCTCCAGGTGCGGTCGTTTTGCTGCTTGGGCTGTCGATCTATGATGATAATTTTTTTGTCTTTTAGTACAGGGGTATGCACCATGGCATACGCAAGGCTCAAACCTGCTAGCCCTCCACCGGCAATAACATAGTCATAGTGCCGATTATTTTTCATTGATTCGACGGAAATAGTCATTCATGGCTGCTTTTACTTTGGGAGCTAAAACCAGCGTGGCAAACATATTTGGCAATGCCATCAAGGCATATGCTCCATCAATAAGGCTTACCATTGCCGTCAAAGAGGCTACCGCTCCTAAAATGATGCTGGCAGTGTAAATGTAGTTGTACCATCCTTGCCGCTGAGCACCAAATAGATAACCAAAGCACTTGCTGCCAAAATAAGAGTAAGTAAACAACGTAGTGAGGGCGAATATGGTAGCACAAGCAATGAGCACGTATTGCCCCAATCCAGGCATGGCAATTTCAAAGGCTTGCAAGGTAATAGCAATGCCGCTGTGCGTGGCATTTGTCCATACTCCTGTTACGATAATGGAGAGGGCAGTCATGGTGCAAATTAGTAGTGTGTCGATGGCTGGACCAAACATTGCTACTAGCCCTTCGCGCACTGGTTCGTTAGTTTTGGCAGCCCCATGAGCAAGAGGAGCGGTGCCGATGCCAGCTTCATGAGAAAAAGCAGCTCGCTTTACGCCAGTGAGAATAAGAGTTCCTACTGCGCCTCCTAAGGCGGCTTTGCCAGAAAAGGCATCGCTCAAAATGAGAGCAAAAGAAGCGGGCACATGCTCCCAATGCTTGATGATGACAAACAACACAGCAGATACGTACAGCAGCACCATCGCAGGCACAAGGCGAGAAGCGACCTCCGCAATTCGCTGTAAACCGCCAAAAATGACCATCGCCACTAAGGCAGTAATAGCAATGCCAGTGGATAAATTAGTTGCAAAAGGATTGTCAAAAGTCCAACCATTGGGCAGAAGCACTACTTGGCGAATAATTTGAGTGAGTTGGTTGGCTTGAAACACTGGAAACATTCCCACTGTACCGGCAGCGGCAAAAAATATTGCCAGCGGCTTCCAGCGCTTTCCTAATCCTTCAGTAATGATGTACATCGGTCCGCCTTGTAAGTGGCCGGCGCTGTCCTTTCCGCGGTACATCACTGCTAAAGTACAGTCAAAGAATTTGATAGCCATGCCAAAAAAAGCACTTACCCACATCCAAAAAAGCGCTCCTGGTCCTCCTGTGGCAATAGCTACCGCCACCCCGCTGATATTGCCCATGCCTACTGTAGCAGCTATAGCGCTCGAAAGGGCGGCAAAATGGCTAATCTCCCCTGAGGAGTTTTTATCATCGTATTTGCCGCGTAAAATCTCAACTGCATGCCCTAAGTACAAGTAAGGTTTAAAACCTGAATAAAAGGCAAAAAAGATTCCTCCTCCTACCAGTAGCACTACTAAATGATAGCCCCAGGCAAAGTCGCTAAAGGCGATGCAAAGCGCTTCCAGTTTTTCTAGCATGTGTTTTTGGGCTTAGGGCAAAGATAGGACTTGCTGGCTGCAAACTGCAAGAGGCACTCGCTTTGGCATTTGTTTATTTGGCTCTTGTTTGAAAAAAACATCAACAAAAAATGTGGTTTTGCCTAATTTGCTGACAAAAACTATCGCTGTTCAATTGTTTTCGCACTACAGTACAAAGCAACAAACATCCCGACAAAAGATAGCTTCTGTCGGGATGTAAGAACTGGCTTAATTTGAATTTTTTCGTCTTTACCGCCAAAGCGTCTTAAAACAAGCGATAACTAAGGCTGAATAAAAATTGGCTAATGCGCTGGTCTGCAGGAAAAGTAAAGTTGCCCAATTTTAATTGATTGCTCACCTTGCTAATTCCTGTTTCATAGCGCACATCGAGACCGAATTTAAGTACATCTATCCCCAGGCCTGCTTGAAAGCCTACGGTAGCACTATTGAGTTTTTCGTTGACAGTAGTGTTACTGGTCGCTGTGGCGCTAAGCACTGGACCCGCATTAATGCGAAGCACTTTGGCAAATCCAATACCTACCAATAAGGGCAAGTCTATGCGATTGATATTGTAATTCTTGACCTGCGTTTGCACTTGCTGTAAGTTTTGACTTTCAAAAATGGCTTGGCTGCCGATGGAGGTGAAGTAAAGTTCTGGTCGCAGCACTATACCCAACACTTTGGCTTGTACAAAGGCACCACCGTGAAAACTTACTTTAGCATCTCCAGGAACAAAAGCGCCCCCTGCTTGTGGGTTCTGTACGCGTTTAAAATTGACTTTAGAAGACCCACCGCCTAGCTTGATGCCACCGTTTAAACTCAACTGGGCAACACTTGTCAAGGGAACAAGGCATATCAAAAATGCAACTATTTTTTTGTAGATACGCATAATGAAATGGTTTTTGTAGGTTGGAAAAAGTACAAAAAAATTGCCGAACTTCTGGATTGATTAACTCAGCGCTCTACATTTTTAAACAATTGTGGCACTTGTCCGTAGGCAGGCAACTTGCCATCCCACTTTTCAATGTACATTTTTTGGATCAACAAAGGAGACAAGGTGTTGGAAATGAGCTTATTGGCATTAGCCTCTGCCTCAGCGCGGATTCTAATAGCCTCTGCTTCGCCTTTTGCTTGTTCTATGCTTTTTTGCGCTTCAGCAATGATGCGTTGCTTTTCATTTTCAGCTCGAATGGCATCCTGCACGGCTTTGATTTTGGCATTAATAGCCTCTTCTAAGGTAGCAGGCATGCGTATCTTGCCAATAATCCCCACTTGCTGAAGTTCAAAACCTGCTTTTTGCATTTCTTTGCGCAAAATATTTTCTACTTCTGCCTCAAATTCTGCTCTTCGGGAAACCATGTCTTCAGCCGTGTAGGTAGCCGCTACGCTATTGTGCGCATTGCGGACCATTGTTCGGATGAATTCGTTGGTAATTTGGCTAAGGTCCTTGCGATAAGTGCGAAAAATATCCGGCACCCGTTCAGGGATGACTTTGTAGTCCAATCCCACGTCAAAAGAAAGGCTTAGCCCGTCGCGCGTAGTAACAGTAAATTCCTCATTAACAGGGCTATCCTCTGTAATATCAGCTGACCATACTTTGTGCTGGACAAAAGTGGGAAACTCGTAAATGGCCGTGGTAAGAGGGTTGTACCAAACAATCCCCGTCACTTCGGTGATGTCTTGCACCCCTTTGTCTTGTCCGTAAAGCTTCACCTTGATGCCAACATATCCAGCATCAATGCGCGTAAAAGAAACGGTAGAAAACAATATGGTTGATACAACTGCTACAACAAGCACTACAATCAAAATGCGTTTCATAGCCAAATGAGTTAAGCGAAACAAAGACCATTGGGGGCAATATACAAATCCTTGCTATATTTTTGAGGGAGGATTCGAATTATTTTGCCATGTTCACAGGACTTTTGCACACCCACAGGCTGGTTGTCATCCTCTTTCTGCTCATCTACTTAGTTAAAACAACGCTGTTGCTGATGAACCGATTAGAAGCTCTCAGCCGCTTTACTAAACTGTTGCGCATTCCAGAAATTGTCATCAGTGTACTTTTTTTGCTCACTGGTGGAGTGATGCTATGGCAATTGCCGCAAGTGCATCTGTACACGTGGATAAAAATTGTTGCAGTAATAGCGGCCATTCCGCTGGCTGTGATAGGCTTTAAGCGAAAGCAAAAGGTATTAGCTATTCTTTCTTTTGCCCTCTTAGTTATCTCCTACGGACTTGCTGAAATGAGTCGCAATGCTCCCAGGCAAGCAATTACCGCTGCTATCCTTGCCGACCCTACCCAAGCTGGCTATGATTTACAAGCACACGGAAAAGCCATTTACCAAGTATATTGCACCTCTTGCCATGGCATAGATGGCGCTTTAGGAGCTGTAGGGGCAAAAAACTTAGCAGAAAGTAAATTAAATCTTGAAGAAGTAATTCATATCATTACCAACGGAAAAAATGCCATGCCCAAGTACAAAAAAACGCTCGCCGAGCAAGAAATTCGCGCTGTAGCTGCCTATGCCCTCCAACTTAGAAAATAGCTTGCATTGGTTTCTTAACTTTGTGTGATCTTCAGCAGTTGCCCTATGCTCAAGCACCTGCTAATAAAAAATTACGCTTTGATCAAGCATTTAGAGATTACTCCTTCCCCGCGTCTCAACGTTATTACAGGGGAAACAGGTGCTGGAAAATCCATCATGTTAGGAGCAATTGGCTTACTTTTGGGTGACCGCGCCGATACCAAAGTGCTCCTTAATGAAGGAGAAAAATGCTTAGTAGAAGGTTCTTTTAGCATTGAAGGCTACGGATTAGAAGAACTGTTTCAAGAGGCTGACTTGGATTTTCAGCCGCAGTCCATTATCAGGCGCGAGGTAAGTCCTTTGGGAAAATCGCGTGCCTTTATTAACGATACCCCTGTTACGCTGGAGACCTTGCGGCGCATCACTAGCCGACTCATGGATATCCACAGCCAACACGATACCTTGCTACTGGCTGCCGATGACTTTCAGCGCAGTTTGCTGGACCATTTTGCTCAAAACCAATCCCTTAGAAAAACCTATCAACAAGCCTATCACACCTGGCGCAAAGCTGAGCAAGATCTGCAGAATCTTCGCGCCCAAGCAGAAACTCTCCACCGCCAAGCAGACTATAACCAGTATTTGCTCCAAGAGCTCCAGCGCCTGCCATTGGAAAAAATTCACCAAGAAAGCATGGAGCAGCAACTAGAATGGTTTGAGAACTTAGAAACCGTCAGGCAGCAGTTGGCGGTCCTTATCCAGTTGTTGGCTGATAACGAACCTTCTGCCGAAACCCTTGTGCGCAATGCTTTGAGTGAAGTCAGAAAGATTGCTCCCTACGCACCTGCTTACCAAACTTTTGCAGAAAGATTGGAAAACCTGCTGATAGAACTGCGCGACCTCGTTTCGGAAATTGAAAATCAGGCAAGTGAATTGTTTTTTGACCAAGAGCAAGCCCAATTGCTCAGGTCTCAGCTCGATCTGTTGTATCTACTCCAAAAAAAGCACAATGTCTCCACTGTAGAAGAACTGGTAGCCATTCGCAACCGACTGGCTGAGCAAGTTAATTGGACTTTGCATTTGGAAGAAGCTATTGCAGCAGCAGAAAAAAATGTGCATCATGCTCATAATGCCTTACGCGAAGCAGCAGAAGCCTTAAGCCAGAGCCGCCGCCAAGCTAGCATGCCTTTGGCTGAACAAGTCAATGCTTTGCTTAAAGAACTGGGCATGTCTAATGCGCGCTTGGAAATTGTAATCTCTCCTACAGCCCCTTCGCCTCAAGGAGCTGATGCTGTGAGTTTTCTTTTTAGTGCTAACAAAGGCATCCGCCCCGAGCCGCTGAAAAACGTAGCTTCAGGTGGTGAGTTCTCCCGTCTCATGCTTTGCTTGAAATACGTTTTAGCGGGAAAAACTGCCCTGCCTACTATTATTTTCGACGAAATTGACACGGGAATCTCAGGTGAAATTGCCATTAAAGTTAGCAAAATGCTGCGGGAAATGTCTCGTAATCATCAATTATTTGTCATTAGCCATTTGCCACAAACGGCAGCCAATGGCGATAGGCACTACTATGTGTATAAGCAAGACACGGATCAACGGGCTGTAAGTTGTATTCGCCAGCTAAGCTATCAAGAACGGCTTCACGAAATTGCCCAAATGATAGGAGGAGCCAATCCCTCCGAACACGCCTACCAAAGTGCAAAAGAACTGATGGAATTGTATCAATAACGTTCTATTAGCGCTTCTTGGAAGAAGACAAAATACTTCTTCTATCCTACCAAAGTGCAGATTGCTATTTCCTGAAAACTACTTAGAGCAACCCGACAACTAGCCAATGAATTACTCCGCACCGCTAGCCAGCGTTCAACGTATGCTTGCCCATCACATGGCTTTAAAAATGCCCTCTACTCCCTGCCATTATTCGTGTCTTCAAGGATAACCGATTGTAATTAAAACGCAAAAAGTAAGAATAAGCGGAAAAGCGCAATTTTATTTTACACTTTCCAAAGAAAATACTCGCCGCCACACTGGTAGGTTGTTTTTCTCAAGACATAAACAAGGCGGCTTGCTCACCAAGACATAACAATAACAAAAGTTAGTTTTTTTCCGACTTACATCCCAGCTAGCTAAGGTTCAATACATGCCTTCCCACTGCGTCGCTTTAAAATGCCTTCTAACCGAATCCTTTGTTAGTGAAAAAGTAATCCGCGCTGCCAGATGCACAGCCTAAAATTTGTTGCTAAGTTATTTGCCTCGAAGTGCCCAAAAAAATTTGCTCTACTGCGTCAGAAATACAAAAAAGCCATTTTATTGCTCCTTGCTCTAATTTTTTCTACCTTCGTTTTGCAAGTGCATCTTTCTTTAGATGTCATTTTTGTGCCATTTATCCCTTTGATTTATCCCTTTGAGAGCAAGCAGTAGGGAAATAGGTTTATATTTGACCAACAATTTGGCAGCTTTGACCATGAACCGACTACAAAGTGCAGGGCAATGGCTTGTTTTGTACCTATTGAGTCAGCTGTTTTGCTATGGACAAAGTTACGAGCGAGGCGCTCCTTTTATAAATAACTACTTACCTCAATTCTACAAAGCGGGACTGGCAAACTGGGCTATCGCACAAGACTTGAGAGGGGTTCTCTACTTTGGCAATGATGACGGCGTTTTAGAATACGATGGCAATAAATGGCAACTTATCAGAACGGGCAGCGTAGTGCGCGCTCTTGCCTGTGATGACAAAGGACGCATTTACGTAGGAGGATCTAAAAACTTTGGCTATTTGCGCGCCGATTCACTTGGACGCATGCGCTATGAACCGTTGCACACCCTGCTGCCAGAAGACAAGCGTAACTTTAGCGATGTGTGGACAGTCCACTGCCTGCCAGAAGGAGTTTTTTTTCAAACTGATGAAACTATTTACATTCTTAAGGAAAACAAAGGAAAACCTTACTTGCAAGTAGTGCCCGCTACTACCTTTTTCACCTTTGGCTACGCAGTGCGCAACCAATTCTACGTGCAACAAAATGACTACGGATTGATGAAATGGACCGGCAGCGCTCTTACTCCTGTAAAAGGCACCGAATCCTTTTCAGCTTCTTTGATTAGCCAAGTATTGCCTTGGGGTGAAAAAGAGTTGTTGATATGCGTGCAAAATATCGGTTTTTTCATTCTAGGACAGGACAAAATTACTCGCTGGACTACAGAAGCAGACGAACTGCTGCGCGACTTTAGAAGCTATACCGCCCGTTGGGTAGGACAAGGCAACTATAGAGCTATCGCCATCGGCATGTTGGGCGTGGGAATCATCCTAATCAGCCCTCAAGGAAAATTACTGGGAATTTACAACAGGCGCAACGGATTGGCAGATGACTTTGCTTTGTGCATCGCTGAAGACAACCAAAATGGACTGTGGGTAGGACTTTACAACGGCATTGCCCGCCTAGAGTACCCTTCGGAACTTACAGTATTCAATGAATACCATCACCAAGTAAAAGGAGTAGTAAACGACATTACAAGACACCAAGGCACCATTTACATAGCTACCATCAGCGGACTATTTCGGCTAGTGCCTCGTGAGCTCACTCACCATGCCGCAAAACAAAAATTCTACGATGCCGAATTCGAACCCGTTCCAGGATTCAAATTAGATTGTTGGGCATTGCTTTCTATTGACAGCGACCTGCTAGTAGGTACTTTCATGGGAGTAAAGCTCCTTCGCAATGAAACAGCTACCAACATCATAAGTGAGGAGACCCCCCCTAACATCTTTTGCCTTACGCGTTCTGCTATAGATCCTGACCGCGTTTTCGCTGGTTCGGCTTACAGCATCCGATGCCTTTACAGAAAAGAAGGAAATTGGATAGACGCAGGTCGCCTCGAAGGAGTGCGAGATGACATACGCCACCTCTGTGAAGATAAAGACGGCAACCTATGGGCAGCCTCACTCAACAACGGCATTTACCTAATCAGTTTCTTGCAGAACAACACTTACCAATTCACCTTGCAACCCCAAGTGCGCCAATTAGGCATTGCCGATGGACTTCCCTCTCTTACAGATAATCACTTATTTACCCTCAACGGACAAATTCGCCTGGCAACTGAAAAAGGCATTTACAAGTACGAAGGAGGCAAGTTTGTTCCCGATTCTGCCTTCCATCAACCCTATAACAAGCAGCAGCGAAAGGTTATTTTGCCCGCTTTAGATAGGCAAGGAAACCTATGGGCTCTTTCCTTTTACAAGAAAAAAATTGAAATAGGCTACTGGCAAAAGACAGACAGCGGATGGACCTATCACCAAAGCTCACTACAGCGACTCCACGACTTACATGCAGTACAAACACTTTACACCCAAGACACTGCCGCCATCTGGCTAAGCGATCTCAACGGCATTTATCGCTACCAACCTTCTCAAAGGATTCCTTCTCAATTTACTTTCAAAGTACTTATTCGCCAAGTAAGCATAGGCCAGCAAGATTCAGTGATTTTCTACGGCGCTTTTGCTGACAAGGAAGGAAGAGCTACTTCACAGCAAAGCACTTTGTTTAGCCCAGACCTGCCCTATTCGCTCAATCGCATTCGCTTTGTTTTTAGCGCTACCGCCTTTAACAGCACTCAGGCTATGCAATTCCAATACAAACTGGAAGGCTTGGAAAAAAAATGGAGCGATTGGACTGCGGACAACGACAAAGAATATACCAACCTTGCTGAAGGACATTACGTCTTTCGCCTGCGAGCACGCGATGTATTTGGTAATATTAGTCAAGAGGCTTCTTATCATTTTGTTATCAAATCGCCATGGTACCGCACAGTAGTGGCTTATGTGTTTTACATTTTGCTTGCTATTTTGATTATCTGGCTCATTGGCGAATGGCGACTGAGGCTCATGAAACGCGAAAAGGAACGACTCAGCCAACAAATAGCTCTGCGCACCCGCGAGCTTAGCCAAGCCAATGCTGAGCTAGAAAGCACTTTAGCACAAGTCAAAAAACAAAACGAAATTATTCAACAAAAGTCCCTTGAACTAGAGCAAGCTAACGAACAACTTTTTGAGCTCAACGGCGCCCTAAGTCGCACTTTGGCGCAAGTCCAGTGGCAAAATAAGGAAATTGAACGACAGCGCGATAAAATACGCCAACAGCAAGAAGAAACTGCAAGCAGCATTCGATACGCTAGGCGGATTCAAGACGCCATGCTGCCAGATGCTTCTGCGCTTCGACGTTTTTTTGCAGGCTACTTTATCTTGAACCGACCTAGAGATATCGTCAGCGGCGATTTTTATTGGCTGGCTGAAAAAGATGGAAAAGCAATTGTTGTGGTGGCAGATTGTACAGGCCATGGCGTACCAGGAGCCATGATGAGCATGCTGGGCATTTCTCTTTTAGACAATATTGTAGCCCGCTTAACTCAAATCGATCCCGCCGTCATTCTCAATGAAATGAATCAACACATCCGTGGAACACTTCAACAAGAAAAAGGTACCAACAGCGACGGCATGGATATGTCTCTCATCGTCTACGATGCTCAAACGCAAACGATACAATTTGCGGGTGCCCATAATCCCCTTTATTTGGTAAGAGAAGGCACGCTCATGGAATACAAAGCTGACCGACTTTCCGTAGGAGGTTTCCAAAGAGAAGGACACCTGTTTACTACCCAAGAAATTGCTGTTCAAAAAGGCGATGTGCTTTATATGTTTAGCGACGGCTATGCCGACCAAATCAGTAGCCAAACCAAGCAAAAACTCACGGTGAAGCGCTTTCGGCAACTATGCATAGAAATTAGCAACCTACCCATTGAAGAACAAGAACGGGCTTTTGCGAAACATCTTGCCCAGTGGCAAGGAGAAGAAGAACAAATAGATGACATTTTGCTAATGGGATTGAAAATATAAACAACTCTGCAAGATTATTGACTATTTTGCAAGGTCGTTTTGCGGCTGATAAAGTTGGTCTACAACCCTTAAAAGCTATTCGTTTAGCGGTTGCTTTACAAAACGGTCAAATTCTTCTGCCATTGTTCGTGTCCTGTTTGTATCCTCACTCGCCGTTGTTTGTGTCTTCACAAACAACCACTTCTGATTCACCGTTGTTCGTGTCCTGTTTGCGTCCTTACTCTCCGTTGTTCGTGTCCTCACGAACAACTTGTGATTCGTCGTTTTACCGTTGTTCGTGTCCTCACGAACAACTACTGTGTCCTCACGAACAACTACTGTGTCCTCACGAACAACTACTGTGTCCTCACTCGCCGTTGTTTGTGTCCTCACAAACAACCATCTGATTCACCGTTGTTCGTGTCCTCACGAACAACTTTCCTACTATTATTCATGTCCTCACGAACAACCGTTTGTGATTAAAACGCAAAAAGCAAGTACAAACCAAAGAAAATACTCGCCGTCGTCCGCTGGGTTGTTTTTCAAGGCGTGAATAAAGCACATTGTTCGTGAAGACACGAACAATGGCAAAAAAGAAAATACTCGCCGCGATGTTGGTGGGTTGTGTTTCAAAACATGAACAAGGCAACATTGTTCGTGAAGACACGAACAATGGCAAAAAAGAAAATACTCGCCGCGACGCTGGTGGGTTGTGTTTCAAAGCATGAACAAGGCACATTGTTCGTGAAGACACGAACAATGGCAAAAAAGAAAATACTCGCCGCGACGCTGGTGGGTTGTGTTTCAAAGCATGAACAAGGCAACATTGTTCGTGAAGACACGAACAATGGCAGAAGTTTTATTTTACACTTTTCAAAGAAAATACCCGCCGCGACGCTGGTGGGTTGTGTTTCAAAGCATGAACAGACAACATTGTTCGTGAAGACACGAACAATGGCAGAAAATGATTTTTAAAAACTAGGCAGCTATTTAATCGCTTTGCCAAATTTGCCATGCTTTTTCGGCTTGTTGGTAGAGCATTTCCAGCCCGTTTTTGACATGAGCTCCGTAGTAGCTGCCGCGCTTCATAAATTCGGTTACTTCGGGATTATACACCAAATCGTGCAGGTAATGAGCACTAGTGAGTTGTTCATAGGGCAAAGGAGGAAACTGGTCAATATTGGGATACATACCCAGCGGCGTGGTGTTGATAATGAGCCGAAAAGCATCTAGCCCTAATGTCTTTAATTCTTCATAGCCTATTGTTCGGCTATCAGCAGGAGTGCGGGAAACAAAAGTGTATTCCATTTCCATATCACTTAGCACGGCTTGTACGGCTTTGGAGGCACCTCCCGTTCCCAAAATAAGGGCATGAAAAATGCGTCCATGAGGAATAAAACGCTCCAGGGAGTACTTAAATCCATCATAATCAGAGTTATACCCTCCTAACCTGCCATCAGAGTGAATTTTGATGACATTTACTGCTCCTACTTTTGCCGCACAAGGAGCTAGATAATCCATCAAAGGGATTACTTCTACCTTGAAAGGAATAGTAACATTGAGTCCCTTGAGCTCGGGCTGGGACTTAATCAACTCGGGCAAGGCTTGGACGCTTTCCAGTTCATAGAGTTGATAAGTAGCATCGATGCACTGGCGAGCAAACTTTTCCGTGAAGTATTTCTTGGAAAATGAATGCGAGAGCTTTCTGCCTATGAGTCCGTAGCGCTGCATCGGAAAAAATTTGCGTTTGCGGTAAAGGTAGCCAAAATTATGTCCTAAATTGCTATTCTACTTTGGACCGAAGCCATGAAATGGCGACAGCAAACTAAGATTGGCAAGTTGCTTACTATTGCTGCATTGCTGAGTATTTTTTCTTGCAGTGAAAAAGAAACTAGTAATGCCTCTAGTTCCAATTTACCAGCAGCGCGTGGCAAAACAGGAGAAATTATCGTAGTCATGGATACAATGTATTGGCACGATGAGTTAGGCGAAGCCTTGCGCAGTGTATTTTCTGCCACTTTGCCAGGTACTTTGCGAGGAGAAAAGATGTTTTCTTTGCGCAAAGCTCATGGCACTCAGCTCAACAACGTGCTGAAGCAACACAAAAATTTGATATTCGTAATGACGCTTGAACAAAACTCGCCAGCAGCTCAGCGCATCAAGTCTTTTTTTCCTGAAGCGGGGCTGCAGCAAATTGCCTCTGATAGCAGTTTGTTTTATCAAGTAGTACCTAATAGCTTTGCTGTGGGGCAAATAGTGCTCTTCTTGTTTGGACAAACTAATAAACAGCTTGCTAATCATCTGCGAATTAATCGCCGAAAAATGCAAGATATCTTTGCTGAGGCAGAGCGCAAGCGCATCACTGCAGGTCTTTCTAAACTGCGGGCTAAAGATGCCCTCGAATCCCGAGTAGCTAAAACACATGGTATAGAGCTGTTATTACCACGCGGGTTTGAGTTTGTAAAAGAGCAAGTGAGTCTAGATAAAAAAACTGGCTTTTTATGGGTGCGCATGCCTGATGCAGAAGTGGACAAGAGCCTTATCCTAGCTTACAAGCCTTATGAATCAGATAAGCAATTTAGAGAGGATAGCATCATTGCTTGGCGGAATGCCATTTGCAAAGCGCATTTGTACGGCGATCCAGCAAAGCCTCATACCTTTGTCGTTACAGAATCTCTTGAACCTCCAGTTTTTAGGGAAAGCACTGTCAATGGCAAGTATGCCAAAGAAATGCGCGGGCTTTGGCGGACTAACAATTCGACAATGGGCGGTCCGTTTATTAGTTATACCTTTGCCGATGCTCAGAAGGGCATCATTTACTACTATGAAGGACTAATATTTGCTCCTTCTCGCGACCGCAAACGAGAAATTATCCGCGAGCTGGAAGCCATTTTAAGAGCAGCTAAATACTAGCTCTGCTTCCGCTAACTCACCAGCTCGCTGAAAGTGACCCTCTTTGCAAAGTAAAATGGTTGCAATTGATTTCACCTGAAGCAATGGATAGCTCTTCATGGCGATGAAAAATATTTTAGTTTCATGGCTTGACTATCGCTATGATTTCGATGCCAACAGTCCTTGCGTGCCTTCCTATAGTGGAATGACGTGGGGGCTACATCGCTATTTTATCCCCCAATATAATTGCTATCGACATTACCTACTTTCTTTAAAAGCCTCCTTGCGCGATGACCCGCAAATGGAAGCAATGCTCCAGAAAATTAGCCACGATTTTCCCACTCATCGGATTACACCTGTGTTCATGGACATTGCCGACCCTATCGACTTGGCTCAAATTAAAGGCGAAGTAGAGCCGTTTTTGCTCTCCATTAGAGAAGAAGGGCTTGTGCACATTTTCTACAATGCAGGTTATCAAATGATGCAATTGGCGTGGGTGCTGTGCTGCATGACCTCCTGCCGCCATTTTACGCGTTTGTTCCACATGCGCAAACCCGAGTTTACTCAAAGCGGTTGCCCAGAAATTTTGGAAATAGATCTTACTAAAGAGCAATCCACCCAAGCCTATGGATTGTTGAAAAACTCAAGTGTGGAAAGTCGCTCTAAAGATACCTGCATCACCTCTACGATGCGCCTGGCTTATCAGCGAGCAGAGCAAATAGCTTCTTTGCCTAATTTTCCCGCTTTAATTATGGGTCCTTCTGGCTCGGGGAAGGAACAGATAGCGCGTTACATTCACCAGTGCAGTGGTGCAAAAGGACGCTTTATTGCTGTCAATTGTGCCGCCTTACCTGATGAACTCCTCCAAGCTGAACTTTTCGGCTACAAAAAAGGAGCTTTCACAGGAGCTACTGAAGATCGAAGCGGGTATTTTGAGGCTGCCGCCGAGGGCACGCTCTTTTTAGACGAGATAGGGGATGCTTCTGCCATGTTACAGCAATCCTTACTACGCGTGCTGCAAGATGGTCTCATTACGCCTTTAGGGGACAGGCGCCCCAGAAAAGTATCCTTGCGCATCGTTGCTGCTACGCATCGCCCTTTGTTGGAAATGGTGGCACAGGGACGCTTCCGCGATGACCTTTACTATCGGCTCAATCCAGCTATTATTCGGCTTTGTGCTTGGGCAGATCTTCCCGAACAGGACCGCCGAGAATTGTTCTATTTTTTCTGGCAACAGCAAGCTCAGCGTCTCAATCATGGTAGAACCATTAGGATTACTTCTCAAGCCCAAGAGTTTATTATTCGCTGCCATTTTCCGGGCAACATCAGGCAGCTACAAAATTTAATTGCTAGCTTGTATGTTTTCTATCGCCATGAGCCTTGTGTTACCTTAGAAATGGTACTTAGTGAAATTGACGGCAAAGAGTCGGAAAAAGTGTTGCCCTTTAGCGGTTGGAGCTTGGAAAGTATTGAGTGCCAACATATCCAGCGAGCTTTGCAACATTTTAAAGGCAATCTTTCCCAAACTGCCCGCGCTTTAGGCATTAGCCTCAATACGCTCAAGGCTAAAATGAAAAAATTTGCTTTGCAAAAAGAGATGTATTCTTGAAGGCTTGCCACTCCACAGTTGGCTTATTGTAAAAATTACCAACCCTTTATAGGCTTCATGATACAATTAGAGGTCTCTTGCAAACAATCGCATAAGCATTTTCTCGACTTTCTTCTAAGCCTGCCTACGGAAGGGGCTCAAGTGATTTATCTACAACTACCTGCATGGCGTCCCGGAAGGTACGAACTTCAAAACTATGCGCGCTACATCCAGCGAATGGAAGTTTTTTCGCAAACAGGCCAAAAGTTGCCCTTAGAACGCCTGGGGCGCAACAGGTGGAAGGTAGAGGTAGGCAATGCTGATCGAATTCTGGTGCGTTACAATTTCTACGCTTGCCAACTAGACGCAGGAGGCTGCTTTTTGGACCACGACCTTTGTTACATCAACTGGTCTAATTGCGTTTTTTACGTAGAAGGTCGCATTTATCAACCTTATCAAATCTCTCTTGACCTACCTGAGGATTACCAAATTAGTTTTCCCTTGACAGCATTAGGGCGCAATCAATTCCAAGCCATTGATTTTTACCAACTTATTGACGCTCCCTTGGTGGCTTCCCCCAACTTACAGCACCGCACTTACAAAGTAGAGAATAGCAGTGCTGTCTTTCATGTTTGGTTTTATGGAAATTGCTTGCCCAACTGGCAGCGCCTCATAGCTGACTTTCAAAAGTTTACAAGAGAGCACATCGCTCTTTTCGGTCAGTTCCCCGAGCTGGAGTTTCATTTTCAATTTTTGATCGCTCCCTGGAAATTTTACCATGGGGTAGAGCATCGCAGAAGTACCGTACTGGTATTGGGTCCTGATGCGGAATTTGAGGAAGAAGATTTTTACCACGAGCTTTTAGAAATTGCTTCTCACGAATTATTTCATTGCTGGAATGGCACGCGCATCCGCCCTGTAGAACTCACTCCCTATGACCTAACGCGTGAGTGCCTCTTCCCAACGGGATTTGTCATAGAAGGCATCACCACTTTTTACGGCAGTTACTTGCTCTACTGCAGCGGCGTATGGAGTTTGCAGCGTTGGATAGAAGAAATCAACGCCCAGTTAAAAAGATATGCCAACAATTTTGGCAGGAAATACATGTCTCTTGTAGAAGCCAGCCTCGACCTATGGACAGATGGATATACTGCAGGCATTCCCCACCGAAAAATTTCTATTTACAACGAAGGAGCTCTTGCTGCTCTCTTGTTGCATTTATGGCTGCTGGAAGTAACTCAAGGAAAGTATTCCCTACATCATCTCATGCAACTTTTATGGAAGCGCTTTGGAAATGGACTGCAGGGCTATTCTTTGCAAGATTACAAGCAACTGGTAGCAGAACTAGCAGGCTATTCCATGAATCAATACTTTGAGGATTACATCGAAGGCACAGAGGAGTTGTCCCAAGCCATTGGCAAGCTAGCTCATTGGATAGGCTGCAAACTTGAAATAGTTCCTGCTAAACATGCATGGGAGCGCCGTTTTGGATTTACTTTGACCCAATCGGCACATTACTTACAGGTGGTGCACATCTGCCCTGATTCACCAGCAGACCGAGCAATAGCTCCAGGCGATAAAATTTTGTCGATAAATGATTTGGTAACGCAAGATTTAGCAGAAGTAGCCTGGTTAATGGACCATGCTGCGCAAATCAAGTTAGTAGTAAACCGAAATGAGCGCTTGCATCAAATTACCCTGCAAGCCGATGGAAAAGACTACTTTTCATATCCGCGTTTGGAATTGCTCAACAGCCAGATGAGCATTCAAACCGCATCTGGTGCGTAAGATTTGCACATTGAGCAGAAAGGCATTGGCTTTTTGTTTTTGTTGCTTTTTGTCAATCATCCATGAATATGGCGATATCTTCTAAATGGCTAAAACTTTGCCGCGCATTGCATCACAAAAAATATCGGCAAAAAGAACAGCTTTTTTTAGTAGAAGGCGCAAAAAGCGTTCAAGAACTTCTCAGTCAGGGAGTTACTGCTGGGTTCCGCATTAAGGCTTTATTTGCCACTCGAAAATTTATCGAGTCCACGCCAGTGCTGCAACAACCCGTGCCATTTTTGCTACAAACAGCCACAGGCGAGGAGCTATCCCGAGCTGGGACAACGCAAACCAACCAAACAGCTCTAGCAGTAGTGCAGGTGCCTCAACCTACTGAGTTTGTTCCTTCTAACCAATGGCTACTTGCCCTTGCTTCCATACGCGATCCAGGCAACTTGGGCACCATCATTCGCATTGCAGATTGGTACGGAATTGATAGGGTGGTTTGCTCTCCCGATACGGCAGAGTGGTATAATCCCAAAGTCATTAGCGCTTCTATGGGTTCTTTTTTGCGCGTTCAACCGTTTTACACTGACTTGTCAGAATTTTTCAGCCGTTACTCAATAGTAGTTTACGGTGCTTTGCTTGATGGAGAAAGCATTTACAAGTGTAGCCCTTCTAAAAAAGGTGCAATTCTCATTGGCAACGAGTCGCATGGCATCCCCCTGAATTTGCTGCCCTTTGTAAACTATCGACTTGCGATTCCGCGCATAGGCAAAGCCGAGTCGCTCAATGCTGCCATAGCAGCCGCTATTTTTTGCGACCGCCTCGTTGGTCAAAATAGTGAGTTTAGAGACCCGAGAACAAAAAAGTAGCATCTTTTTTCAAGAACTCGCCCTTGAGAAGACAGCGTTCTTGTGATGCTACTTAGATTAAGATAGCGTTATTTTGCAAATGGAAAAGCTTTGAGCAAATACAAGCCTGATTTTTTAGGAGCGTAGCGGAGTGAAGGTCGCACACTGCCTTTTAGCACTGTAGTAGAAGATGCTAGCTCATTCATATCGCTGTCATAGAGCTTCATTACGATTCGCTGGGCTTTGCTTTCCTCTGGAAGTTCAAGCTCAAAGGTATAATTGAAATCCTGGCTTAGTAAGCAGGTCATTTGTTGGTCTCCGTCTTGCCGGAGGTTGAAAACAATAGTTTTTTCTTTTCCTGCATTTGCTTCGCCTTCTCCGGAAGGCTTTTGTTGTCCTTGAACTGGCAAGGCAAACAAATTTACAAGAAAGATAACAACCAAATACGCAATCTGTTTCATCAGACTAATCGATAGTTTTTGTACTCAAACAAACGCTTGCCGGTGAGTTGTTCCACCTTAGCCAAAATGCGATTTTTTAAGCTAAGTTTTTTCACATTAGGGTTGAGGTGTACTTCCCAGTCGGCACTATTTATACGGTTTTTCATGACTGCAGGATGTGTTCCGTTGAACAATGTTACCGAGTCAATGGTGCCGTAGTCGTACAACTCACTGGTTTGTACCTGTTCAGGTACTTCTATATCACTCCAATAAGCATGCAAATCTTTCAATCTTTGCTGCTGTTGGTAAGGATTTTTTACCCATCCGTAGTGATAAATGTGGGCATCAATAAGTTTGACCTTTAGCTTGCGGTTGTTGCGTCTAAATCCTTGTGCATCGCGATAGGAGCGAATATCTTTCCAGTTGCGGATGAGGCGGATTTCGTGTCGGTACCAGTTGCGCGAGTCGGCTACATAGTGATAGCTGCCGTAAAAATGAGTGTAGTGAAATAAAAGACCTTCTACTTGGAGGTTATCGGTATGCTGGGCAATAGCTTGTAGCACAGTGGCATGATATTTTTCGTGGAGGACCTCATCGGCTTGGATGTAAAAAGCCCATTGTGCATCAGGAGAAATGGCATCAAACGCCTTGTTGGTTTCTGCTGCTAACACCTTGCCTCCTGTGCGCAGGGATTCATCCCAAACCGTTTCAATAATTCGCAGCTTGTCGGAGTGAATGCTTCGGATTAAGTCCAAAGTTTCATCTTCTGATTTGCCCACTGCTACTACAAACTCATCACACAAGGGCAATATTGAGAGAATGGACTCTACAACGGGATAGTCGTATTTGATAGCGTTGCGGACAATGGTAAACCCGCTAATAAAAGGCATTTCAGACATGGTTTTGCTCATTGCATTGCACAAATAAAACCCTTGCAAAGTAAGACCTTTCTGTAGTTAGCAAACTAATTTTGTAAGTATCAACCTATATGAGGCGACTCATGAATGTGCTTCACGTCATGTGCACTAACTTTCTTTCAGGCTCTACTAATTACGTACTCACTCTTGCTGCGTGGCAGATAAAGACAGGGCATCAAGTGTATATTATCACCGATGATGCCACCCTTGAAACTTCGGCAAAGCTCATTCCTCTGCCTATTTCGGACCGTTCTTATCCTCAAAGGGTTAAAAACATTTTTTTTATCAGAAAATTTATTCTTGCTCACGGTATTCATCTGGTGCATGCTCATTCGCGTGCTTCCAGTTGGGTGAGTTACTTTGCTACTTTAGGCTTGAAAACGCCGTTAGTCTCTACGATTCACGGCAGGCAGCAGTTGCACCTGTCAGTAAAACTTTTTGATATTTACGGAGATAGGGTCATTTCCATTTGCCCTCATCTCACCCGCCATCTAGTAGAAGAAGTAGGCATGAAGCCTGAGAAAATCCATCAAATTCCCAATGGAGCTGACTTTAGTTCTGTTCTCGAACTATTGCAATCAACAAGCAACCCAACGCCTTACCGAGACATATTGCTCATAGGAAGGCTTAATGGCAGAAAGGGCGTTATTGCTGCGCAAATTACTACCATTGTCTTTCCTCAAATCCTTGAAAAATACGCCGACGTGCGACTTTTTTTGATTGGAGGAGGCTACGACGAACTTCCCCTGCACTACCGAGTTGCAATTAATGACCTACAAAAAAGGTTTCCAGATAGAATAATCCTTACTGGTTTTGTAAACGATGTACCCAAGCGAATGGCAGCAGCTCATGCTATTATTGGGGCAGGGCGAGTAGGAATAGGGGCATTAGCGTTGCAAAAACCGCTGTTTGCTATTGGCGAGGCATGTTATCATGGCTTAATAAACAAAGAAAATTTACAACAAGCCATTAATTCCAACTATGGTGATATTTTGCCTTGCAAAAATTTTCCTGCGTTTGATTGGCAGCAGTTTCAGCGCGACTTAGATGCATTCCTTGCTGGTTTGTGCCCAATGCCAGAAAAATGTATTAGCCACCAAGTGATTAATTTTTACAACATAGAAGAAGTATTTGCCCAAATTCATAGGGTGTATGAAAAAGCAATCGCCCATCGGTTATGGCCACGCCACATTCCGATTTTAATGTATCATAAAACTCCTGCTCAACCTATCGACTGTAGCCATTCTATCTATGTCACGCGCTCTACTATTGGCAAACATTTGCAACTTATTCGCTGGAAAAGGTTGCAACCCATCACCTTTAGCGATTACTTAGCTTACGTCAAAGGAGAGTTGCCCCTTCAAACAGCACCTAAGCGACCTATTATTCTTACCTTTGACGATGGCTATCGAGATAACTATGAAAACTTATTACCCCTGATGGAACGATATGGCTACAAAGGAGTGATTTTTCTTCTGGGCGACTCCAGTATTACCTACAACTACTGGGATGCGGACCGCGGCTACCATCGAGCAGCACTGATGGACAAGGCGCAACGGTTGGCTTTTGCAAAAGCAGGGTGGGAAATTGGCGCCCACACCATGACGCACCCCGATCTTACCCAGTTATCTGAAGAAGAAGCCTTTGCCGAAATTGTAAACAGTAAACTCCAACTTGAAAAAGAAATAAACAAGCCTGTTCAAGTTTTTGCCTACCCTTTTGGATTTTACAATGAAAAAGTAAAAAAAATGGTACAACAGGCGGGTTTTGACCTGGCAGTAGCCACTGATAGCGGGGGAATGCACATAGAGGAAGATCGCTTCAGGATTTTTCGCACTAGCGTTTTCCCTCGCGATGGTTGGTTTCAAATGTTCAAAAAAACTTCTTGGTGGTATCGCAAATACTATCGCTGGAAGCGGAAAATTTGATGCATATGTCCTTTTCACTTACTTCTTTTCTTCAATGCCCGCAAACAAAAAGCAAAAATTTTGAGCTTTTTGAAAATTACTTGTCTTTCGAAGATGGCACAAAATATTCGTTTGTTGATAAAATTCCTGTTATGCTGATGCCTTCCATGATAAACCAACAGGAAGGATTATCGTTTTTTGAAAATTTTTATCAGACTGCCTCAGAGCCTTGGAAGTACAGCCAACGTGCTGCTGAATGCCTTCGGCATGATTACGTAGTAGAAAAAGTAGCCCAATTAACTGAAAAATTAGGTAAAAAAGCTAAAATTTTAGACATAGGCTGTAGTTTAGGGCATATCACTGCGCGCTTGCATCCCTATGCTGAGTTAATTGTCGCTATGGATATTTCACTAACGGCAATTCAAAAAGCACGTTATCATTGTTTGCAAAGTGCACACAAGAAGGCAAATATTTATCATTTTGTCGTAGGAAGTGCTACAGATTTGCCTTTTATAGATAATTTTTTTGACATTGTAGTAGCTTCTGATGGACTTCACGGCTGGCATCTTCCCCAGGAGCTGCAACAAAAAGCTGCAGGGGAAATTTATCGGGTTATGTATCGTCAGGCATACGCCATCTTTACGGACTATTTACATCCTCGTTTGCATTATAAGGTAAGTAGTATCTTAGAAAAATTTCCTTGGCAAATTGAGTGCATAGAACTCTTGTACGATCGCCTTTGGTATCAGTTTGAAAGCTTACTCAAGGCGTTTAAGCAGTACTGGTGGGCACAAAAGTGGCTCGCTAGTAAGAAAATTGCATTATTTTTGAGGAGTATTGCAAAAAATTTAGGCAACAATTATTCTAAGCACATTACCGCCATCGTTTACAAAAATGAAAGTTAGCCTTATCATGTCAGCTTACAACGCTGAAAAGTACATCAGCCAAGCCATTGAAAGCATTCTCCACCAAACTTTCAAGGATTTTGAACTGCTTATTATCAACGATGCTTCCACCGACAAAACTCGTGCTATTGCTGAACACTATGCCCAGCAAGACAAGCGAATTAAACTTTTTGACAATCCCAAAAATTTAGGTCTTACTCGCACATTAAACAAAGCCATTGACCTTACTGGTGGTCAATATATTGCTCGCATGGATGCCGATGATATTGCTATGCCAGAGCGGTTAGCCAAGCAAGTACAACTTTTAGATGCCAATCCCAATATTGGCTTTTGCGGCACTTGGATAGAATTCATTGATTCTGATGGAATGCCACTGGGAGAAACCTTGTCCATGAGCCTGACTTCTGAAGAAATCTATGCGCGGCTATTTTTTCACAATTGCTTTATTCATTCCAGTATTATGATGCGGCGCAGCTGTGCTCTTGAAAAGTATAACGAGAATTTTGTCATTTGTCAGGACTATGAATTTTGGAGTAGATTATCTGAAAATTTTGTTTGCTATCTCATTCCTGAATTTTTGGTACAGTATCGCATTTACCAGCAGAGTATGATGAATGCTTCTCCTGACCAAACTGCTGCAGAAGTACGTCAGATCGTCAAAGGCAAGCTGCAAAAGATTGGAATAGAACCCACAGAAGAAGAAATCTCCCTTCATCTTGGGATTGGTCATCAGCAACTTAATCCCAGTAGTACTTTTGTTGAGAATTCATACTACTGGCTATTAAAGTTCTGGAACGCCTATCGGCAATATCACTGCCACCGACCTGCGCTTTGCAAAGCCATGAAGCGAACCCTTATCCGTTTCTGGAAAGCCATTTTGACGCAAGCAGACGTAGATAAGGCGACGGTGAGAAAATACAGTTTCTCCGCTCTTTCTCACCAATTGTTGGATCCAACCAGTATGGGTAAACTATGGCTTAAAAGTTTTTTGTAATATCTTACAATAGCTTCAACCTCAAGCTGCTGCCTTTCGTTTTATAAAAAAAATAAAAACCCTTGAGCTAAAGCAGCTTATGAGTAGAAAATTTACTCTGCCTCTGGCGAAGGCATTGATCATTTTGTTTGGATTTTGGCAGCAAAGCGCCCTTGGTCAACGAAATTCAACTGCACCAAACTACTTTGGGCAATCCAAATCAGAGATAGAGGGAGAAAATACCCGCGCACTCAACAAGGACAATCAACTCAAGTTGTTACAATTAAAACACCTGCCCACTCCTTCAGAAAAAGCAGTGCTGGAAGCATACCAATGTAAAATAATCGGCTATAAGGGTAATAATACTTATTTAGTTAGCATTTCGGCAGAAAAATTAACATCATTGCAACGCTTGCCATGGGTAGAAAAAATAGAAAACTACGGCAAGGCTCAAAAAGCCGCCCCTGAATTTGGAAAGTATTTTCCTTCCGAAGCCATACAGGACAAGCATTCTGTTTGGATAGATGCTTTAACGCTTCCCAATACAAGCCTCCAAGAAATAATTAACAACTTGCCTTCGGAAGCAACTATAGAAGCTCACTACCCCCAGTTTGATCTAGTGCGGATAAAAGTTGCTAAAAAACGCCTTTTTGACTTGTTAGAGCAGCCTTGGTTAGTATGGGCAGAGTACGCCATTGCTGAGCAGTTGCAAAATCAACTAGGGGTAACCCAAAGCCGAGCAGGAGCTTTACAATACCATTTGCCGCACTTAACTGGTAAAGGAGTCCATGTAGGTGTATGGGATGGCAGCGCGATTATTGGAGCAGATACCCACATAGACTTTTTAGGGCGAAGTTTGCCACAAGAACCTCACATGGGCGAGTCAGCTAGTTGGCGCGAACATGCCACCCATGTATCAGGCACAATAGGAGGAGCTGGTCTGCGCTACCTCGATGCGCGAGGAATAGCTCCCGAAGCTCGCTTATTTCAGTATAACATCGTTTCCACTGGCACACCAGAAGGCTATGTTCCTTACGAGATGCTTCAAGCTGTTGAGCGAAATAATATCGTAATTACCCAAAACTCTTACGGACCTTCACACACTTGTTCAGCAGGAGGGATCAACTATAGCACTACTAACCGCTCTCAAGACTTAGTAGTAAACGCTTTTCCTCAGCTGTTGCATGTATTTGCTGCAGGGAACAGCGGCGGGGCTTGTGGAGGCTATCGCAATACGGTTAATGGAGCTAAAAATATCATCAGCGTTGCAGGGTTAAATGCTCATGATGCTCGCATGTGGGTAGGAGGAAATCAAAGCTCTGCGGGACCTACTCGCGATGGACGTTTGCAACCTCATATTGCTGCATTGGGCGTAGATGTGCTTTCTACTATTCCTACCCACACCTACGGTGATGTAGGCTGGACGGGTACTTCAATGGCTGCTCCTCATGTTTCAGGAGTAGCTGCTCTGCTCTATCAGCATTACCGCGAACTTTATGGGCATACTCCTTCTTCAGACCTAATTCGAGCAGTGCTGCTCAACGGAGCTACTGACTTAGGAAATCCTGGTCCAGATTACATTTTCGGCTTTGGCAAGCTCAATGCTTTTAATGCAGCGGCTGCCATCACCGAAACCCGCTTTGCTCTCAATCAAGTAGCACAAGGGCAAACCCATACGCATTATATCCACGTCCCTGCTGGCAAGCTGCAATTAAAAATCATGCTTTCTTGGAATGACCCTGCTGCCTTGCCTAGTGCTACTCCTTCACCTACTTTGGTAAATGATCTCAATCTGCAAGCTAAGTCTCCTTCTTCAACTGTTTTTTTACCGCTGGTGCTTAATCCTACCACACCTGCCAGCCCAGCAGTACAAGGAGTAGATAACCTCAACAACAACGAGCAAATTGTAGTAGATCTACCCGAGGAAGGCGTGTGGGAAATTACTGTAACAGGAGCAGGAATTGCCATAGGAGATGTACAGCCTTATGCACTCACTTGGCAGATAGAAGGAGAGTTTCTCGCTCTGCGCAATCCCACTACTCATGAGCGACGGCTTACTCCTGTAGTATGGGATAGCCGCGGCATTGTAGGAAATGTAACGGTCGAGTTTTTCAACGGTACTACTTGGCAAACGTTAGGCACGGCGCCTGCCTCTCAAGGCATGTTTCATTGGACTCCTCCTACAGGCATAGTAGCTAACAATGCTCGCATACGCATTTCTGGAACGGGGGCAAGTTCGGCTTCTTATGTAGATCTTTCCCCGCCCTTGCAGTTGATTGATATCCCATTAATGCTTCCCAATCCGTATAGTATTCCTTTAGTAGCGGGCAATAATAGCTTAACCCTGAATTGGAACGCTGTTGCAGGAGCCGACGAATACGAAGTATTATGGCTTAACCCCTTAAAGGCAACGTGGGAAGTGTTTGCCACTGTACCAGCTCCTACTACTACCTACACAGCTACGGGACTGCAAAACGGCATGCGACATTGGTTTACAGTTCGGGCTCGCAACACTACATTAAATGTAACAGGAGTATATAGCTACGCCAATCACGGCACTCCTACAGGTAGTGGACCTAGCTGGGATTTAGCGCTAATACAAGTAGAAAGAATTACTCCAGCGGGAGGTTGCATAGCTTCCTCCCAACCGCAACAAGTGCGCTTGACACTAAAAAACCAAGGCAGTAGTTCTATCTCAGCAGGTACGACCATTCCGCTTTCTTACCGCATCAACGGGGGACCATGGACAAGCGAAAATTTCGCACTTACTACTGCCCTTGCAACAGGTCAAACTACTACCTATACTTTTGTACAAACTTTTACTCCCAGCACAGCTGGTCAAGTAATCATTGAAGCAAAAATTAACTGGAGTAGCGACGAAATTTTTACCAACAACTCGGCTTCTCTACAAGTACCAATTCCAGCCTTGCCGACCATGACAGTAAGTGCAACCCCTTCCTTAAGCAGTTGTACCTTGCCAGTCATGGTGCAAATCAATGGGGTGGAAGACGATGGCTATCAATTACAAGCCATTGATTTTCAGCCTGAAAACATGAGTGCAGCCACAGAAATTTCCCTCTCTAACGACGGAGCTTCTGGCGCTATTCCCATCGGTTTCCCATTTAAGTTTTACAATCGCACATTTACTCATGCCTACATTAGCGCGGAAGGGTTTTTGACCTTCAGAAAAGTAGACTTCGACTACATCAACTTCCTGCAGCGTACTATCCCTAACCCATTGATTGTCAACGACTTTATAGCATTGGCATGGACGAATTTGCGCTTTGCCACCACTAGTAAGGTTCGTTACCAAACTGTGGGAACTGCTCCCTTGCGCAAGTTCATAGTTGAATTTTTTGACATGGTGCAAGAAAATGATCTTAGCAAAACCGTTAGTGGACAAATTATGCTCTATGAGAGTTTCAACCGCATAGAGCTCCACATTGGGCGCATAGAGGCTTCTCCAGTGTCCAAGTTTATTGCTGGTATAGAGAATTTCGATGGAACAGCAGGAGTGGCTATTCCTGGAATCAACAACCAACACCTTACCGCTAACGTTGTAGAAAAAGCATGGGCATTTGTTCCCGTGGCAAGTCAATTTGAATGGTTGGACAATGGAAGCCACCAAACTTCGCGCTTGTTCACCGCTACAGGTACTTATACTTTTCGCTATCAACGCGAAGACTGCCTCCTGCAACAACAAATCATAGTTTGCAACAACGTCCCTGCTATAGCTCCCATAACAGACGTTACCACTCTCGAAGACACTCCAGTAAGTACTCCTGTTCTAATTACTTATGGCATATTGCCCGAAACACTGCTGACTATTTCTCAAGCCAGCAATAATCCTACCTTAATTCCTAATTCCAATTTAGTCTGGTCTGGAACGGGAGCCAGTAGACAGCTACAACTTACTCCCTTGCCCAATCAACATGGAACGGCGCAAATCACCATTACGGCAACCGATGGGGTCCATACTGCTACGCGAACTTTTCAACTCACAGTCAATCCTGTGAATGATGCCCCTACAGTGAATAATTTCACTGTAAGCATGTTTGAAAACAGCATATACAGCTTCACGCTTGCCAAGTTCACTGCGCACTATAGCGATGTGGAAAATGATCCCCTAGCAGCTATCAAAATACTTACCTTACCTGTGAGTGGAACGCTAAAATTGGCTGGTGTGCCTATTTCTGTTGGCACGGTGATTCCTGCTACTCAAATTTGGCAGCTTTCCTATCATCCTTCGCTTCACTTTACAGGGACAGTGCACTTTCAATGGACAGCCTTTGATGGAACTGACTGGGCTATCGCTCCAGCTACCACTACCATCCAAATAACCAAGCCCCCAGAGCCGGTACTACCCATTCCCACCATCGAGCCTATTTTGAATGTAACCACGTTAGAAGATACTCCCATTACTTTGCCTGTGCGCATCCACTACGGTGAACTTTCCGATCAATTGTTAAGAATCGAAGTTTTTGCTGCCAATCCTGAACTACTGCCTCGCCAAGGGTTCTACTGGCTAGGTATTGATGCCTCGCGCAGGTTATTGATTGTGCCAGCTCCTAACGCTTTTGGAGAAACAGAAGTTACTTTGTGGGTGAGCAATGGAAAAAACACCGCCTCTGTTAAGTTCAAAGTTCGCGTATTGCCAGTAAATGATGCGCCAACAACTAAGTGGCAAAACATCCGAGTAAAGTCGGGGAATTTGTTTGCATTCGATGCTAAATTTTTTGATTCGCTCTATTGGGATGTAGAGGGAGATTCTCTGCAGCAAATCCGCATTGATTATTTGCCACAAAATGGGCGCTTGTTAGTTGGCGGTCAACCTATTCAAACTGTGCCAGTAACGGTAAGTAGAAGAGCCCTGAGCCAGTTAGTCTATCAACCGTTGCAAGAATTTACAGGAAAAGACTTTTTTACTTGGCAAGCATTTGATGGAGTTGATTGGAGTAATGCAGCCAGAGTTGAAATAGCAGTTTGGAATACTGCACCCAAAGTAATTGCTTTTCAGAAGCGAGTTCACTGGCGGAAAGTTCTTCAACTGCGCTATAGCCATTGGGCGGTGCATTTCCACGATGCCGATGGCGATCCATTGAAAGCCATTCAGTTGTGGGGCCAACTGGGTGGAAACTGGCGGCATAATGGTCGGGTAATAGGGGGCAGTATTCCCATTCCGCTGGACAGTACTCAAGAAATCAGTTTTTATCCCAGCGCGTTTAAGCTGGGCGTACAGCGTTTTGCCTGGACAGCCTTTGATGGAACAGAATGGGCAGAGCCGCCAGCGATTTTGGAAATTCAGGTGTGGAATACGCCTCCTCAAGTAAGCAATTTTACTGCTGAAGGAGTAGGCAGCATTGCACTTTCCCTAGCTACTTTCGCTGCTCATTACGCCGATGCCGATGGCGATTCGTTGAAAAGCATACAAATTCAGACCTTGCCCAAGCGAGGACAACTTCTCTGGCGCGGCATCCCTCTCCAAGAGCCCTTTATTCTCCCTGTTGACCAACTGCATCATCTCACTTACCAACCTTTAGACGAAGAACAAACAACTACTGATACGCTTTATTGGAAGGCTTTTGATGGAGCCCAGTGGTCTGATGTTGGTCTTTTGAACTTGCAATCACAGCCCCTGCTGCGCCCTAAGGTGTTTTCCTTTGACAAGCAAACTTTTGAAAATCAGCCATTGGCATTTTTAGCCAGCGACTTTGTTAAGCACTTTAGCTATGGAAATTCTTCCCCTGACTTTATTCGATTAGAGTCGCTGCCCTTCTATGGCGTTTTGCGCATTCAGGGTCAGTTAGCGCAAAGTGGTAAAAATTATTCCCTCAGCCAAATAGGCAGCATGGTTTACTACCCGCGCACAGATTTTATCGGATTCGACAGCTTTGAGTTTACAGCTGGAGTGGGAAATACCATAGCATCAAAAAATGCATCAGTAACCATTCAAGTGATGCTGCAGGAAATTTCTGCTCCCTTGAATTTACGCCTAACAGGTACTCAACTCACATGGGAACCCCCGCAGCAAGGAAATGTACAGCGCTACGAAGTGCAAGTACAATTGAAAGGAACGCAACAGATAGTAGTGCATGATTTTACTACTCATACTTTTTTTACCCTGCCTTCTGAATGGCTTGACAAACCTGTTCAAATTCACGTACGAGCATGGGGCTATCATCACAATGCCGGACCGTTTGCTACTTTGGAGCTTCGCTCTGAAATGCTAACTGCCTTGCCTTCATCTTCTGTAAAGCAGTTTATTAAAATTTTTCCCAATCCAGCTCCAGAAAAGGTTTTCTTGCAGTGGGAAAATATGCAAAACGCCTCTATTCGCTTAATAGATCTCACTGGCAAAGTAATCTACGAAGGTAGCCTCACAACTGCCACGGGAGTGGAAGAGCTAAGCAGCAAAGTATCTTTTGCTTCTGGTTGGTATGTGTTACAGGTAGAGCACTTTTCGGGTAATCAGGAGATTAAATTTTTGATTAACAAGTAAATGCAGCAAATCTGGTGTTAATATTGTATGTTTTTTGTAGTTGATAAAAAGTGTGCTTTCCGAAAGGAGTCTGCCATGAAAACACATCTACAAAAATACATTGGTGGAATTGCCCTGCTACTTTGTAATGTTGCGACGACTCTAGCACAACTCCAACCTCCTGGCGATCGCGGTATTTATTTCGATGGAGATGATTATTTAAAAGCACCAGCTATTTCCCCTTCTATTGTAACTATTCAAGCATGGATAAAGCCGTATAGTTTTGGTACCAATAGAGGTATCGTTTCTACTTTAGCTGCCGCAGGAAGTGGTATGAATGGGTATGCCCTAGAAGTGGAACCTGATGGTAAGGTTACTTTTAGCATTGGGGAAGTAGGTAACCGTGATCAAGTAACGTCAAGTACTATACTGCAGCCCAATACATGGTACCACGTAGCAGGAGTTTACGATGGTATTACCCTTTCTCTGTATATAGATGGCAATCCCGAAGGATTTGTTTTTTCTACCCGCATCTCTAATCCTCGCTATGTAAGTATTGGGGGATTATTTGACAACGCAAACTTTTTTCATGGACAAATTGATGAAGTACGTATATTCGGTACAGCACGCACAGCAACGCAAATTGTTACCGACATGAGCAGTTCCAGTTTAGTAGGGGGGGAAATTAATTTTTGGCGCTTTGAAGAAGGTACTGGAAGCAGTTCGATAGACTGGAATTTAAGTGTCAACAATATTGTCTTCGGACCTTCCCCTCACACCCCCTTATGGGCACTGCGCGTTACTAACACACTTGCTAGCGGACCTGGTAGTTTTCGCCAAGCTATTAATAGTGCGAACATATTACCCCTTAGGCAGTATATCGATTTCAGTATTCCAACAAGTGATCCGAACTACAGCGGCGGTGTGTGGACTGTCCAGCCTTTTCTCGGCATACCTAGCCCTGTGAACGATAGCACATTTATAGATGGGTATTCAGCTTTTGGTTCAGCACCAGCCACTAGTAGTACACCAGCTACTATTGCCATTCAAATAAGCCAACCTACAAGTGGTAATACACTCGAGCTAACGGGTAATGACCCTGTAATTGTTCGCGGGCTTTCTATAGCTCAAAGTGTATCTTCAGGACTGGCAGCATTGTGGATTGAAGGCTCAAACCATATTGTACAAGGGAATCACATTGGAGTCGATGCGGCGGGGAATGCTCCTTTTCCATCCTCTAGCAGTGGAGGAGTAGTAATTCAATCTTCTGGTCCTGCAATTACGAATAATACTATTGGTGGCTTGTTACCTGAACATCGCAATGTAATTAGTGGTAACTTGTCAAACGGCATACGAATAGATGGAGTAGGAGCGGGAACTTCAAACAACAATAAAATTTTAGGCAACTACATCGGCGTAGCCGCCGACGGTATTACTCCTTTGCCTAATTCTGGTAATGGCATTCGAATTGGTCAACACTCTAACAACAATCAAATAGGTAATGGAACTGCTGCGGGCGAAAATATCATTGCTCATAATAGTTCATGGGGTGTGGAAGTATCAGGAATTTTTGCTGCAGGAAATATCCTATCCCGAAATCGCATCTTCGGCAATTTGGCTGGAGGTATTCATTTACTCTTAGGAGGTAATAATAGTAAATCAGCACCTAATATTACGTTTATTTCATCCACTGTTATTGGAGGCACTTGCCAAGCAGGTGATATTATAGAAGTGTACATAGATTCTCCACAAACTGGTACAACTGATCAAGGAAGAATTTTTGTAGGTCAAACTGTTGCTACAGGTACTACGTGGAGCCTTGCGGGAACTTTTACTTCTGGGACGCGCTACACAGCTACCGCTACAGATAACATTAATGGTACTTCGCCTTTCTGTTTTGGAGTGTCTACATCAGCTCAAACAGCCCAGTCTGGTTTATGGAGCAGTCCGAGCACATGGGTGGCAGGTATGGTTCCTTTTCCAGGAGCTGATGTCACTATTAGTCCCAATCACAATATCATAGCTGACCAAAACATCTTAGTCTCGGACTGTGCTATTAGCAGCAATGCTAGCTTGCAAATGGGTAGCTACAATTTCTCTGCAGATGATGTATTTTTAGGCGGAAAATTAGAATTAACTGGTGCTGTCAATACTTTTAACAGTCTTTACGACATGGGGGGTAGTGGAACCCTCATTGTCAATAGCGCTGCTACAGCAACCTTGTTGGGAAGCATGCCAGGTAGTTTCTTCAATGTCGCTTCTAATAGGATCATATTTGCTGGCACCACTAGTTACAATATACCTACTCGTAATTATCCAACCATTGAGATACAAGGAAGCGGAGACCGCATACTAAGTCCAGGAATTCCCACAACTATTTCTGGTCATCTCATCCACAACGGCACGGGAGATTTTCAAGCTCCTTCTACCCAAGTGATAATGAGTTCTTCAGGGCTTATTCCGCATGAAATTCAAGCCAATGGCGGAGAAATTTATTTAAGTAATTTAATCATTCTCGGCAATACCACCTCAGCAGGTGTTAAAACTGTATATGTATCGGGTTTACTGGATGTCAATACCTCTGTCACATTTACTAATGATGGCACTTTAAATATTAACTCCGCTACAGGAGCCATAATAGGCATGGGGACATTCCAGAACAAAGGCGAACTCATATATCAAAGCAACTCTAATATTACAGTAGCTAATTTTATTGCCAACACTCCGAATAACGTCGTCATTTATGACAATGGTTTTGCACAAGTCCGACCTACTACTTACTATAAACTTGTAGTGCGCAATTCGCGTAGTACACCTGCTAATGCTGTCATTAATGCATATCAACTCATTTTTAGCAACGATGAAACTTCCGCATTCTTAACATTAGGGATTAATAGTTACCTTACTATCACAGATGACTTGATAATGAACAATCCTCATGGTTCTACGCTCGACTTTGGCTTAGGTAGTGCTGCCGTTACAGTTCAAGGGGATTTGTTAGGTAATTCGGTTTCCAATATTATCTGTACTCCGTCTGCGCTTAATACGCATACTCTCAACTTATACGGTGCAACCAATCAAGTGGGAACGTACATTGCTTCCATAGGCAATGTACATGTGCGCTATTTAGGAACTAATCAAACTGTTTTTCCTACTTACAATTATGTAAACTTAGAAATCAACGGCGGGGGAGTAAAACAACTGCAGGGCAACACCCAAGTAAGTAGTGCGCTTACACTTGTTAATGGACGTTTACAGTTAGGCAATTACTCCCTTACTCTTACTAACAGTGGACTGCTTTCTTACACACCTAGTAGCTGGGTCGAAACTAATGGAAATGGCAAACTTATCTACATAGGACCGAGCACCAATCAAATTTTTCCTGTAGGAGATGCCGTAGCGGTGCGACCAGTAACAGTAGGCACCCTCGGTAGTGGTTTTAATGAAGTTTCATTCACCAATACTATTACACCTCCTCCTTCAAGCAATGCAGCCGCTGGAATGTGGCGCATTAATCTGCCTTCTTCTACTAGTACCCACTTGATCTTTAGCAATGTGGGAGGTACAGCCAATGCCAGTTCAGTAATTCACAGTTCCAATAGCCCATGGGTTCCTTTGCCTACTCAGCCAACGCGTCCGCCATATGCTACTGTAAACCCAGTTACTTTCACTGGTACAGCCCAAAACTTTACAGTCATGTTGCCTTGCACCGTTCCGGTAATTACTTCAGTGCAAAATCAAAGTCAGTTTATTTGTTCTTCTACCATTGGGGCTGCTATTATTTACTTGTTACCTTCTTCTGTTACTGCTGGTGGGTTTTATGATGTAGATATTAATAACGACAACATTTGGGACTACTTCAACCAGCCAGTAACTAGCAATGCCATCTGGCTAACCAACCTACCTGTAGGCACCACTATCATTAACCCTAAGGTAAGGCTCTCGGGAACAGGATGCGTGTCGTTGTCTTTTCCTGTGAGTTTTACCATTGCGCCCTCTCGCCCAAGTATTGTAAGTGCTCAAATAACGCCTCCTACTGCTTGTCAGCAACCAGACGGCAAATTGACTTTAAAAATTAGACACGGAGTTGTAGCAGGTCTTTATCATGTAGATATTAACAACGATAATGTGAATGATTTCTTTAACTTACCGCTAAGTTCAGATAGCTTGGTAGTAGTACAAGGAATGGCAGAAAACACTGCTATTACCTCTATCAAAGTAACGTATGCAATTAACAATTGTGCGTCGCTGCCGTTTGCTTTTAACCAAACCATGCCCCAAGTACCAAGACCTGCTAGTAACTTATTAGTTAGCGGCGATACAGAAGCAGATCCAGGAGAAATCATTCAAATTAGAGTACATAACGTGCAAAGTGGTGTAAGCTATCGCTTAATGCGGGATACTGCTCAAGTGGGAACCCCACAAACTGGAACAGCAGGTGCTACACTTACCTTCAACACGGAACCCCTGCAACGCAACACCACGTACCGAATTATTGCAAAGAATATTACAAGTGGTTGCGAAATAGCCCTTGAGCAGCAGGTTACTATTCGAGTATATCACGAAGTAACCGACTCCCTTACACTAGTAGCACTGTATAATGCAGCTGGAGGAAATAACTGGCAGCCTAGTTGGAATTTGCAAACACCTGTTCGCACGTGGGCGGGCGTACGCGTGCGCAAAGGACGAGTAATATCTCTGGACCTAAGCAGCAGAAGGCTTTCAGGACGGATTGCACCCGTTGTGCAATTGCCTCGCCTTGGAAGACTCAACGTAAGTGATAATCAATTAGAATTTGATGCTTTTGAGGATGTAATTCCTCCTTTGCTGGCGCGCGGCGTAGAGGTTTCATTGAGCCCACAGGCGCCTATTAATGAGGAGCTTACTATCACAGAGTTCGAAACCAAAACTGTAGTCCTGCGCACGGTAGCAAAAGGTTTGCGCAACCGCTATCAATGGTTTAAAGATGAAAGGAGAATAGAAGGAGCCCAATCGGCTGAATTAACCTTGCGCAACTTGCGTGTAACAGATGCAGGGGTTTATACTTGTGAGGTAACTAATCCCGATGCACCAGGATTGGTGATTAAACGCCGCCGAATTCGGCTTAATGTGTTGGAATACATGCGCTCCCGCAGCGATTCACTCATTTTAGTTGCTTTGTATCGCGCCATGGGAGGAGAAGCATGGCACCATCGCTTTGACTTCTCTCGTCCGGTAGCTACGTGGTTTGGCATTAAAGTGGAAAATGGACGAGTAAGAGAAATTAATCTTTCAAACAACAATCTCACTGGTGAGATTCCCGATATCTTCATACCTCAACCTCGTGGCTTAGGGGTGTTAGATAGTTTGATTTATTTGAACCTATCCCATAACCGCATTCGAGGAAACATCCCGCCTTCTTTGGCTAATCATCGCCGACTTACTTATCTGGACTTGAGTTTTAATGGCTTAGAAGGAGATTTACCCGCTCATCTCGGCGATCTGAGCCAATTGAGAACCGTTTGGCTTTCAGGCAATCGTTTTACGAGTGTGCCCCGTCAAATTGGTAGTTTGCAACAGCTTGAAAACTTGTTTTTAGACAATAACCAACTCTCTCATTTACCCGAAGAAATTGGACTGCTGCGACATTTGCGCGTATTGCGCCTTAGTGGAAACAAGCTCAGTAAAATTCCAGAGACTATTGTAAGTATTGTTAGCAATCTTCAATCGCTAAGTCTGTCTGACAACTCTCTAGAGTCATTGCCTGAGACTTTTAACCATCTGCCCAACAGTTTGGAACAGCTGTTTTTGCACAATAACCGATTGCGTACTATTCCACTAAGCATTGCTAACCGACCTCGTTTGCAATTGCTTACAATTTATGGCAACTTCTTAGATTTTGGCACTATTGAACCGCTTATGCTTAGCTTGCGAGCCAACCGCAGCATGGCAGAAGTAATTTACGCCCCTCAAGCACCTGTAGGAACAGAATCGGAGTTAGTGGTTGAGGAAGGACAGCCATTTAGCTTGCTAGTGCCTATGGGCGGGGCAGCTAACCGCTATCGTTGGTTCAAAGATGACCGACCTCTTCCCAACGATGTGCATCTTGCACCATGGACAGTAGAGCGAGCCCAAGCAGACCATACAGGTCGCTACTACGTGCAAATAACCAATTCCCATGCCCCTGATTTAACTTTAGAGAGTTTACCTATTCAAGTGCGCATTACTTGTGCAGGGGGAGGAACCTTCCCTGTCCAAGCTACAGGTTTCACAGAACTTTGCGGCAATGAACCCTTTGCGGCTGCCCTTCGAGCAGAAATAAGCGATGCGGTTGAAATTCGTTGGCTGCGCAACGGAAGTCTTTTGCCCGAGTTCAGAGGCGCTACCTTCACTCCTCAAACAGCCGGAAAATACCGCGCAATGGCGCGTCGTCAGGGTCAAAATTGCTTCATCTTCAGCAATGAGATTGAAATCCGACGCGTAGAAGGCATTTCTGTATCCCTCAATGTAGCTCAGGGAGGTAGGCTTTCAGTTTCTTTAAGCGGTAATCCTTCTGTGCAGCGTTACGAATGGTTTTTAAACGGTCAGTTAGTAGCCTCAGGTAACTTGCAGGAATTCCTCGCTGAGCAGCCGGGCAATTATGCGGTGAGTATTGTTACCACTGGTGGCTGCCGCTTCACTTCTGCCACTGTGCAAGTGGATAACACTATTGTAGGTATAGACAAATGGATTCCTGTTGAGTCGATACATCTGTATCCCAATCCTTCAAAAGAGTACATTACGGTGCGTACCTCAATGCTGCAAATACAAGATTGTCAGCTGTTCAATGCACTTGGGCAAGCAGTGGAAACCAATGCTGCTGTCATGCTGCCAAACAAATGGGAATTAAATATAAGCAACTTAGTTGCAGGAATGTACTTACTGCGTTGTCGTACACGGCAAGGTGAAGTGTGGCTCAAGTGGGTGAAAGAGTAGAACTACTTTCATCACTAAGGCTTTCGAAAGTTTCTGCTAGGTAAGTCTTGTAAATAATTTTGCGAATTATTACATCCAACTCTGTAGCACTGGCTTGCATTTTTTCTAATACTTCCTTGTTAAAAGGATCAGCGAAATTATTGTAATTGAAAATGTTGAGCAGTCCCAAAATATTGGCTACGGGGCGCCTTACTTCATGTGCTTGTACATAAGCTATTTCCTTAAGTACATCATTTTGGCGTTCTATGAAGCTAATGTACTTTTTCAGGTGAGTAATATCGATTAGGAGGAGAGCTACTCCAATAATGTTATTTTCTTCAAATACAGGATTATACTCCACGCGAAACCAACGCGAACCAGACTCAGAAAAGTACTGTTGTTCTGCAATGAAGGGATTGCCCTTGAGTACTTGGTTAAATATCTCTTCAAAAGAAGTTACTTCTTCAGGGGAAGAGAGATAGGTTTTTAGATTTTCACCTAACCGTAGTTGGCGCTGGTACAATAAAGGTGCATTGCACTGAGCTTGCTTGTTAAAAAATAAAATGTTCCCTTGTTTGTCTAGGAAGAGAATGACTTGCTTTGTGTGGTCAAAGATAGCGCGCAACTGGTCTTCTTTTTGCCTGAGTATTTTAGCTATGCGGCCAATTTCTTCTGATTGAGTAATTAATTCTTCATTTTTTTGCACAAGCTCTTCGTTGAGTAGTTGAATTTCATGGTAAGATTTTTTGATTTCAGCCACATGAGTATCTAATAGTTGTTGTAATTTTTGATTTCGCTCTATAAGAAGGCGGTGTTGAATAGCTATCTGTTCAAGTAAAAGAAGGCGGAAGTGATAAGCGGCATTAATTTCAAACTTTTCCCAGCGAACAGCGCGATGCCGCATAATTTCTTCCCACTTTTCAAACGACTTGCGCGGACTTAGTCTAACTCCTTCTTTGTCAGGAACTAGTATGGCTTTCTCTGCTGGGTTACCTCCCCAGACAATTGTTCGGACCGTTTCAGGTTTAAACCATAAAATAAATTTTTTATCCGTTTTAGAAAGTCGAACTGCTAACATTCCGCTTGCAATATTGGCAAATTTGCTAGCTTCGGGTAAAAAAGTTTTTAGAGAATCGGTATGGAATAGCAATTCGCCAGTAGAATCTAAAAAATGAACGATTTTTTTAATCAATTCTTGAGGAGGCACTTCTCCAGAAGAAGTAATATTTTCATCCCAGCAAATTGTCACTCCTGAGGAAGAATTCATTTTTAACAATAAGTCGAGGCTTGCATGTAGTCCTTCTAATAAATTTTCCTTTTGAGCAATATTTTTGAGTATTTCATTTTCATATGTTTTCACTTGCAGGTAGTAGCGCTGGGCATTGAGATTTTCCAGCGTTTGGATTTGATAAGCTACCAGCTCGCCTAAGTGTTCTAAAAGCAGGCGCATGCGAGCATCAATGTGTTTAATGCTGTAATGATGACAGGCAATAAGCCCCCACAAGTTACCTTCTATGACAATTCCAATCACTAGCGTAGCTACTACGCCCATGTTTTGCATATATTCTATGTGAATGGGCGATACACCGCGTAGAAAAGCATTGGATAAGTCTAACGGTTGTCCCGTGATGGGATCAGAGGTTGGAATAATTGAAACGGGGGTGTGATTAATATCGGGAATAATTCGCAAGCGATTGGTCAGGTATAACTGCCGCGAGGGAGTAGGAATATCGCTGGCGGGAAAATGATGCCCAAAAAAAGACCGCAAATCCGATCTACGCGATTCGGCAATTACTTGTCCATTCCAGTCGGGATCAAATCGATAAATCATTACTCGGTCATATGAAGTAGTATGCCGAATAAATTTTACTGTCTTGTCGCATAGCTCGTGAACTGTTTGACAATCTTTCAAAGTTCGCATTAAGCGAGAAGGCGTACTGTAAAAATCAGAAGAAGGAAAATAAGCCAAATGAAGTGCTTCGCACTCTATGATCAACAATCCCGAAGAATTAATATGTAAAATGCCTTGAAAAGACTGGGCACGCGCAATAAATTCCAACTCTATGGGATTGATAACAGATAGCTTCTCATTTGCTACAGCATGTTTAATTTGAGCAAGACTATGTTCGGTTAAAATTTTGCTCAGTGGCTGGTGCAGGAGTTGATTTGCATTAACGCCTAGAAATTCATTAGTATTATCACTGCAATGCAACACTCTCCAATTTGATAGTTCTACTGCTAGCAAAAAGCCAAAAGGTTGTATCTTGCCAGGTGTGTGAATAGGTTCTTGTTCGCAGTTGGATAGGTCAACTACTACTTCATATTTAGAAGAAGATTGAGTAGGTTCCATATGTGAAGATAATCTATCGCAAACTGTAATTTAATTTAGATTTTGTGTTTTTAACGCAATTTTCTGTAAAACGGATAAATCTGATGGCAAGTTTAGCATGCGCTTCTTGATTCCTGAAAGGTTGTGCAAACTTTTTTCCGTTTGGTGTTGTATTGTTAGCGGGGTAGCAACTTATGGCGCGGTACCTGAACCCTTTTACCGACTTTGGCTTCAAAAAGCTCTTTGGCTCAGAGCAGAGCAAAGACTTGCTCATCAGCTTTCTCAACCAAGTCCTACCCGATAACCAAATTAGCCAAATCACCTATCTCAAAACAGAACATCTGGGACAGACGGACTTAGACAGAAAAGTCATCTACGACATCTACTGCCAAAACCAACGGGGAGAGAAATTCATCGTGGAACTGCAAAAAGCCAAGCAGTCCTTTTTCAAAGACCGTGCGTTGTACTATGCCACCTTTCCCATTCAAGAGCAAGCTCAGCAAGGGGACTGGAACTATCAGCTCAAGGCGGTGTACTTGGTGGCGGTGTTGGACTTTTGCTTTGACGACGAAGATAG
>JANWWZ010000010.1 GCA_025057115.1 Bernardetiaceae bacterium | reverse complement strand
GGGGATTTCACACAAGTGGGAGGACAGGCGCGCAATCGGATTGCCAAGCTCAGTGCCAGCGGTGCGGGAGCGGCGGATGCTACGTGGAATCCCAATGCCAATAACAGCGTCTTCGCGATTGCCGTTTCGGGCAGCGATGTGTTTGTAGGGGGTCGTTTTACCAACATCGGCGGGCAAGCTCGCAACCAAATTGCCAAGTTGAGCACCACAGGCACGGGGTCGGCAGATGCGACATGGAATCCCAATGCCAACGGTTCAGTAGTTGCACTGGCTGTTTCGGGCAGCGACGTGTTTGTAGGGGGACGTTTTTCTAACATTGGAGGACAAAGCAGGAATAACATTGCCAAGTTATCTGCTGGGGGTACGGGTGCTGCAGATGCAAGCTGGAACCCCAATGCCAACGAAGCAGTGTTTGCCCTCACGCTTTCGGGGACAGATTTGTATGTGGGTGGCGACTTCACACAAATTGGAGGGCAGTCGCGCAGACACGTGGCAAAACTTTCCGCTGCTAGTGGAGCCGCAGATCCCAACTGGGATCCCAGAGCAAATAACACTGTTTTGGGGATTGGGTTAAGTCAAGGGGGAAGTGCTTTTATTGGCGGTTTGTTTACTTCTATGGGTGGTCATTCCCTGCAGCGCATCGCTAAAGTAAATACTTCAGATGCAAAGGTTTCTGATGCTACGTGGAACTATAACGCCAATTCATCTATCCATGCTCTAAAGGTTGATAATGATGAAGTATATTTAGGGGGCTTATTTACCAATGTTGCTGGTCAGCAATTGAATAAATTTGCCGTTTTGCCTATAACGTCCAGAGTGTTAGCCAATCCTACTACATCGATTAACTCTTCAGAAATGGGATGGCAAATAATTCCTAACCCGAGCAAAGGCATATTCCATTTGCAGGGACGATCAACATCGGGAGTAGTAGAAGTAGTTGTCAACGATTTACAGGGTCGTATCATCGGATATTTTCCAATCAAAGGCACTCAAATAAGCAAGACAATAGACCTAAGCCACATGAGTAAGGGAGTATACATATTGCAAGTTTATTCCTCCGAGGGCAGATTGTGGACAGGAAAACTGCTAAAGGAATAACATGGCAATCGCATGGCTACTTCTTTACCATTCATCGAAGTGGATTTACAAATCGGTAGTGTCAAAGTTACTAGCTGCTTACACTAACATTAGTTATGTGCAAAACGCCTAACCCAAAGAAAATAAATTGTTGATTTTCTCCAAATTACGTAGTGTTAAACTACTTTCACTGCTCCTGACGCAAAACAACCCATGTAACTTTAGAAATGGCTGTTGCCGCTTCCAAATTCAGCCATCTTTTTCGCATTGAGGATAATTTGTATTTTGGTGCAGAATTTGTTGAAGAAAAGATGTTATGCGGTAGATACCTCCTGATACTTGCTTTATTACCAATCATCTAGAAGCTAACATAGCTCAGCGAAATTGCGTTTTGGTTGGTTGTCCCTGCACTTATTATGCAAAACTACCTAGACTAATTACAAAAAATCGCATATTGATTAGGCAAAACGAGTTTAAGTAAAATTAATTGCAACTTAGTTGCGTTTCTGCAGAAAGAGAGAAAAATTATTAAACTTGCCAGCTACTAAATCTGAGTCAGGTAACAAACTTGCCACAACATGAACAAAATAATTGCAGACTAAACAAGTTCATCATTTTCATTTAAATTTACTCCTTATGGTTAAGATTTATTTTGCAAACATCTGGCTGCTGCTATGGATTTTCTCAAAGAGTTTATTTGCTCAGCAGCAAGTAGATAAGCTCCTGCGAGAAGCTAATAATGCCTACAACAAAAAAGAATACACAAAAGTCATTGGCTATGTTACTTCTTACATTAAGAAGTATTCCTCTCCCATTCCCTATGCGTACCAACTGCGCGGCAAGTGTTACTACGAGCTCGGAGAATATCAACACGCAATTAGTGATTTCGAAAAAGTAATAGAATTATCTCAAAGTCCATCTAGTGAAGTTTATCTCCTACTTGCCAAGTCTTATAAACAAACTGGTAAATATCTTCAGGCTATACGGTATTTTCACATTTGCCTCCAAGGAAACGATAAAAGTGAAATTCACAAAGAAATTGCTGAGTGTTATCAACAAATTAATCAGCAAGAAAGAGCTAAGGAAAATTGGCAATTAGCACAACAACAAGAATTTGCTACTCTTGTTTTGCCTTTTGAAAAATGGGATCAATGTTCGCATTTGCTCAGTGAAGCTCGTTCTTTAGCAGAAGGAGGAAGTTATGCACAAGCAGAAACGACACTCACTGAAATAGTTGAAAAATACTACTGTCAAAAAAGTTATAAAAAGTACAAAGAAGTGTTTGATCTGCGCGGTCAAGTGCGCATGAGACTTAGAAAATACTGGGAAGCACTGTCAGATTTTGATCAATCTCTCAAAATACAACCTCTTGATGCATGGACATACAATCAACGTGGACTGGCAAAAAAAGCCCTGCAACAATGGAAAGAAGCTGAAGAAGATTTCCAAAAAGCTATTGAATTAGATCCTATCTCCCCTGCAAGAGACAACCTTGTTAAACTTCAGAAGTTTTTGAAAGGCAACACTAATTCAATCGATGATAAAAAAGGTCCTCATATTAGCATCACTAGCCCTCGAGTAACGGAAATTAATACTTTAGTAGCTGATTTAGTTCATTTTTCAGGTGGTTATTTAAAAATTAGCGGTGCAGCAGAAGATGTCAACGGAATACAAGAAGTGCTAGTAAATAATTATCAAGCAAATCTCACCCCCGTGGATGACTTTTATAAGCACTGCACTTTTACTGCATTTATTCCTATTTCTAATGGTGAAAATGTGGTTACTATTTTGGCTAAAGATTTTCACAACAACCAAACTAGAATCACATATAAGCTTTCCTCAGAAAGAAAACCAACCAGCGCTCAACTTAATTATCAAAAGTTGCATGAATCAATCAGATGCTATGCATTAGTAATTGGAAACGATACTTATCGATATTGGCCGAATCTAAATAATCCCGTGTTGGATGCAACAGCGTTAGCACAAATCTTAAAAGATTCATATGGCTTTCAAGTAGAACTATTGCTTAACCTTAACAAAGATCAAATAGAGCAAAAACTTCAAGAGTGGTCCTCTAAGCGATATTACAACCCTACTGATCAACTACTTGTCTTTTTTGCAGGGCATGGTTTTTATTCTGAACAAGCCGAGCAAGGATTTTTCATTCCCAGCGATGGGCTATCTTCAAGAGCCAATAATCCTTACTCAAGTTGGATCTCCTTTGAATACATACGCCAAACTTTAGAGCATTCTAATTGTCGGCATGTTTTCTTGATCATGGATACTTGCTTTAGTGGCACGTTCTCGCCTTTAGTAGCTCGCCTTCGCGGTTCAGAGGAAATGAACATGTCTGCAGAAAATTTAATTTTTTCCAAAATGCAACTTATAACGCGCAAGTTTCTCACTTCAGGGGGCAAAGAATACGTTCCAGATGGAAGACCTGGTGCCCACTCTCCTTTTATGGCTAGCTTATTAAGCATTCTTCGCACCAAAAAAGAGTTGATAGGAGGCTTACTCACTACTAGAGATATCTTCAACGCTGTTCAAAATAACCAACCTAAGCCCCACGGTGGCAACTTTCCTCATACCATTGGCGACTTTGGAAGCGAATTCCTTTTCATTCCCAAAGAATAGGTAAGGGCGAGCTGTTGAAGCAACACCAAATGCCCCCAAACACTTCTCTTTTTAGCGTAGTTTACTTTTCAGGCTAAAGCTAGTTTAGCAACAGGCTGAAAATTTTTTTGTAAATTGGCACGAATGCAGAGTTGAAACATGAAATCCTTCCACTCTCTGGTCTTGTTAGTTTCCTGCGTGCTGCTGACCTCAATTGCCAATGCCCAATTTAGCACCGGAATGTTTGGAAAAAATCGCATTCAGTACAAAAATTTCAACTGGAATTATATTTCAAGCCCTAATTTTAACATATTTTTTTACGATAACAACGAAGAACTTGCCCGCTTAACAGCTACCATTGCCGAGCAGGAATTTGCTACCATTACTGACATGGTGGGGTATGCACCATTTAATAAAATTAGAGTTTTTGTCTATCCCTCTATTAAGGATATTCATCAAAGCAATATCGGCATAGATAAGCAAGGCTTAACTCCTAGCGGACAAACGCGGTTTGCCAAAGCAGAAATAGAAATTGCCTTTACTGGTCTGCAAAGCAACTACCGAGCAGAGTTGCGCTTGCGCATTGCTGAAATCCTCATCTCTGAAATGATGTACGGAGGCAATCTCAAAGAGGTACTCCAAAGCACTTACCTTCTTCATCTGCCCGACTGGTTTTTAGCTGGAGCGGCGCGCTACATTGCTTACGGCTGGAGTGCTGAAATGGACGATTATATCCGAGATGCCTTAGAAAATCGCAGGTTGCGCAGAATTGCTAACATGGAAGGCAAAGAAGCCTACATGATAGGGCATTCGATATGGAACTATATCGTAGAAAAGTATGGCAAGAACAACGTAGCTAACATTTTAAACCTGACGCGGCTGGTGCGCAATGAAGAAACTAGCATCGAAAACACGTTGGGCATTGCTTACCAGCGTTTTCTTAACAACTGGCGCACCTATTACTTAGCTCGAAACGTACAAGAAGGTCACCAACCCCTTACAAAGTCCATGCAACTATTCCCCAACTCCAAGGGAGTGGTGTTTAACCGCGTGAAAATTCATCCCAAAGGAGAGCTAATAGCCTATGCACAAAACAACAAGGGACGCTACCAAATTCGCTTGCGAAATCTCAAAACAGGTAAAGAAACTGTACTTATGCGCGGCGGCAACCGCGTCCTCAACCAAGATATCGACTATACCCTGCCCCTGTTTGTTTGGAAAGATGCACAAACCTTGCTGGTGATCAACACTTTTGAAGATGCTTACCGAATCAGTGAAATCCGCATCGGCAAGCGCATTACCATTTCCCACCGACCGTTGCCAGGCTTTAATAGCATTCACGATATGGATGTATCCCAAGACGGCAGACGGCTGGTCTTGAGCGCTACCTATGGCATTCGCAATGACCTCTACCTCTATGACTTAGAAAAAGAACAAATTAACCGCCTCACTGACGATGATGCCGATGACGTGCATCCTGCTTTTTTAAAAGGCAAAGGCTATCAAATCATATTTGCTTCCAATAGGACTAATGATACTTTGGGAGCTAAATCCATTGTTAGCGAAAACGACTTTCGATTTAATCTATTCATTTACAACCCACAGCAAAAAAATATACTCAAGCGAGTTTCCAATACTATCAGTTACGATAGCCACCCTCTCCCCCTTACAGAAAACACAATCCTCTTCCTCAGCGACCAACGCGGCATTCATCATTTATTCCGCTACGATATGAACGATGAAATTAGCACGCAAATTTCAGCATTTCCCTATAGTATCAAAACCTACGACATGGCGGGCAAACAACTGGTATTCATTAGTCTATTTCAAGGCGAGGAAGGGCTCTTTAGTGTAAATAATTTTGACATTTCTATTTCCTTGTTTTCTCCTAAAACGGGGCGCCAACAGCTATTAGATTTGCGGCGCCTCAACCAAATGCGGCAAAAACTTGAGCGTCAGCAGTTACCAGAGATGGCAACACCCTCTCCAGAACCTAACAAAGCAACTGCTGACACCACGCAGCACAAATCTGATGAAATAGACACGGAAAACTATCGCTTTGATACCTTTAACAAGACCGAAAAACGCAAACTGCTCAAAAACTACCGTCCCGTTAATCCCTTTGAACCCCTATCAGCCAAAAATATCAGCTTTACCAAACCTCAACCCTACGAAAGTAAATTCAGTGCGGAGAACTTAGTTACCTCTATTATTACTGATCCTCTCAGAGGCTTAGGAATTGTACTGGAAACTAGCATGAGCGATGCGCTAGAAAACCATAAATTCAACGCAGGGCTTTTCGGGCTGACCTCTTTGCGCAGTGCAATGTACTTTGCCGAATATCTCTATTTAAAACAGCGCATCGACTACAAAATTCGCTACGATAGGCAATCTCTAACCGTCTCCCCCTTAGATTTTTCCCAAAAATATACCCTCAACCGACTGCAAGGTTCGGTGGCATATCCTTTTAGCATCACCACTCGCGTGGCAGCCGTCCCCTTTATAGCCAATACTATCTTTACTCCTACTAGCGACATCAATCCCGTCGTCCAACAAATGCCAGATCGACGCTTTAACTATGCGGGAATGAGCTTCGAGTTCGTATTTGACAATACTTTTACTTTAGGACCTAATTTATTAGAAGGAGCCAGAGCACTAGCGCGCTACGAAAGCTGGATAGGACTTTCAACTAGGGGGAAAAACTTTAGCAACCTAACCATCGATGCGCGTATTTATCGCAAGCTAACAGGTTCGTTGCTTTTTGCAGGTAGATTTAGCTATGGGCAGTTTTTCGGTCCAGCGCGCAAAAGCTACCGCTTGGGAGGCATGCCCAACTGGATTGGCAACAAAAGCGACCCTGTGCCTAACACTGATCCTTTGTTTGTGGATCCCTCCCAACCAAGCAAAGACCTAAGTGACTTGCTTTTTGTACAATACGTAGGCTCCTTGCGAGGATTTAATTGGAATAAACTCCGAGGCAGTAGTTACATGCTCTTCAACGCCGAACTACGACTTCCTTTGCTAAAATATTTTTATAAAAGTAGTATTACTTCTAACTTTTTCCGAAATCTTCAGCTTATCGCTTTTACTGATATCGGAGCTGCATGGAGCGGTGTAAGTCCTTTTAATCGAGAAAACTCGTTAAACACAATAGAAATTATTCGGGAGCCATTTGCTGCACGCGTTTCTAACTTTAAAAATCCTTTCTTAATCGGTCTTGGCGGTGGTGCCCGCACCATTCTTCTGGGAAGCTACTACACCAAATTTGACGTAGCCGTAGGCATAGAAAATGAACAGTTGCAAAAGCCAATGTTTTACTTTACCATTGGTTATGATTTCTAATTATCTCTTAGCCGATTCAGTGAACTTTTCTTAAATTCGCACACTATTTTTATTGAGCAAGCAAGGTGGAAAAAATTAGGCTTGAAATACTGGGTCTTTCATCGAGTCAGTCGCAATCGGGTTCGTTTGCGCTAGTGTTAGGTGAAGTGGGCAAAAAAAGAAGGCTGCCTATTATCATAGGGATGTTTGAGGCTCAGGCAATTGCCATAGAAATAGAAAAAATTACCTCAGCTCGACCTATGACGCATGATTTGTTCAAGTCCTTTGCCAGAGCTTTCCGATTTGATATTCACGAGATTATTATCTCGGAGCTACGCGAAGGAGTTTTTTACGCCAAAATTGTTTGCTCTTCCCAATACTCGGGCGGAATAATCGAAATAGATGCACGCCCTTCCGATGCTATTGCGATCGGACTGCGGTTTAATGTGCCCATATATACCTATGAAGATGTGCTTGCAGAGGCGGGCATTACCATTTCCGATATTGAAGAAGAAGAGTCGGAAACTAGTTCAAAACAACAGCGCTATGCAGAAAGGCGACCTTCTTCTGGCGGGCTAGCGCAAATGACTGTAGAACAACTAGAAAAAGCCCTCCAACAAGCTATCGAACAAGAAGATTACGAAAGAGCTGCCCAAATCAGAGACGAACTCAACCGACGCAAATAGTCAGTGGTCATTCCAGCACACTACCAGATCATTTTAGCTTCTCAATCTCCGCGCCGCAAGCAGTTGCTCGCCCAAATGGGTATTCCCTTTTCAGTTCAGGTAAAGCAAGTTGAAGAAACGCTACCTCCTTGCGTACCTGTAAGTGAGGCAGCTGCTTATTTGGCGGAAAAAAAAGCACGTGCCTTTGAGGGACAGTTGCAAGACTATCAATTACTACTCACTGCCGATACGGTAGTAATTCACCAAGATACCATATTAGCCAAGCCCCAAGATGAAGCCCAAGCAAAAGCAATGCTCGAAAGGCTTTCGGGGCAAGTTCATACAGTAGTAACCGCTGTGAGTTTAGCCACTGTTCAGGGTATCGCTACCCAAAGCGATGCCACCAAAGTGTATTTCCGCGCACTTACTCAACAAGAAATTGATTATTATGTAACGCACTACCAGCCTATGGATAAAGCTGGCGCCTATGGCATTCAAGAATGGATTGGAATGATAGGCATTACTAAAATAGAGGGCTCATTTTTTACTGTAATGGGTTTGCCTACGCATTTAGTGTACCAAATGCTTCAGGAGTACTTGCTTCAACACACGTAATTTCTCCTAGCTATGAATCATGTTTATTTCCTCACGCCCGGACCTTCGCAATTGTATTACACGGTACCGCAGCATATCAAAACGGCATTAAAAGAACATATTTGTTCTATTTCACACCGTAGTAAATCTTTTCAACAAATAGTTGCTCATGCACTTGAACATCTCCGAGCACTCTTTCAATTGCCTACGGACTATTATATTGCTTTTACAGCCTCGGCTACAGAGGTATGGGAACGCGCTATTGAAAACCTTAGTCAGGAGTATACTCTTCACTTAGTGAATGGCAATTTTTCCAAAAAATTTTACGAGTTTAGCAAGCAACTAAAGCGAAATGCCCAAAAGTGGGAGGTTTCTCCAGGCAAAGGCTTCTATCTTTCAGAAATGCCTCCTTTTGACCCTCCCGAGCTTCTCTGCCTGACTCATAACGAGACAAGTACAGGAGTAACTATGCCTTTGGAAGATATTTACACCTTGCGCAAAAGATATCCAGAGGCGCTCATCATTGTTGATGCTGTTTCTTCAGTTCCCTATCCAGAGATAGATTTTTCACAAATAGACAGTTTATTTTTCTCTGTGCAAAAAGGATTTGGACTCCCTGCTGGTTTAGGTGTGTGGATTTTCAATCAGCGCTGCCTTGCCAAAGCTGAGGAATTGCTTAGCAAGGGCAAATCCATAGGCACTTACCATAGCCTGCCATCTTTGTTGGCATCCATTCAAAAAAATGAGACTCCCGAAACTCCCAATGTGCTGGGCATCTATTTACTGGGAAAGGTCGCTGAAGACATGAACCGACGCGGCATAAAGACAATCAGGCAAGAAATTGAAGCTAAAGCTGCCATTGCTTACCATCACCTGCAGAAAAACAATGATAAATTTTCCCTCTTTGTAAACGATCCTTCTCACCGTTCTGCCACCGTGATCGTAGCGGAGGTACTACACCGCCCTGCCGCTGACTTCATAGAATTTTGCAAACAAAAAGGGATTGTGCTGGGAAGTGGATACGGCAACTTCAAAGGAGTACATATCCGAATTGCCAATTTTCCTACGCATGCAAAGGAAACTTTTCAACACTTGGCAGACCTGATGGCGCAGTGGTAGGCTATGTAGGCAGTTTTTAGCTTTTATTGTACGCAAAAAGTTGAAAAATTTGTCGAATATAAGATTTATTTGCAAAAAATTAACCTATCGCGTTCAAAAGGTCCGAGATTTTTTCAGTTTTTCATTTAGTGCAGTCATATTTCTCAACGCGACCTGCTCATCATTCACACTTGAACAAAAAATTACCAGCGTAGTCGAGCCATTCTCACTTTCATGTTAGCTTATCATTTCTATACCAGTAGTAGTGGCAATGGAAGCTAGTGCCTGCTGGTATTTGCGAATTACAATGCGTTGGTCGAAGCGTTCTACGGCTAAGCGTCGGCTGTTTTGCCCCATTTTGCGTCGGGTTACTTCATCTGCTTTCATAATTTGTTCCATTTTATCGGCAAGGTCGGCTGGATCTTTCACCTTGCACAAAAAGCCATTGAATCCGTGTTGTACTGTTTCGCGGCAACCTGGCACATTGGTGGCAATGATAGGCTTGCCTAAACTTGCTGCTTCTAGCAAAGTACGGGGCGTGCCTTCTCGGTAAGAAGGCAATAATACGCAATCAGCACGGCGGATAATTGGTATGACATTGTCAGCAGTGCCTAAGTATTCTAGCAATCCTTCTGCTTCCCAAGCAGCTACCTCGCTGGGAGGAATGCCCAACCCTGCTGAAGTTTCTATCTTCCCCAATAACCAAAACCTGGCTTGAATATTTTTTCGGCGGAGAATGCGAATAGCTTCTACATATTCCAAAATTCCTTTGTCATAAAGAATGCGTGCTATAAGCAAAAAAGTAAAAACTTTGTTTTTAGGAGATTGCGATGGTCTAAATTTGTTGGTATCTATACCAGATCCTGGCAATAAGTCAGTAATTTCTGGTTTGACGAGGCGGCGTTCTACGAATACTTGCCTATCGTCAGGGTTTTGAAAGAAAACAACCTGCGCAAACCGAAAAGCAAACCGATATAACCAGTGTGCTATTTTAGCAGTAAGGTTATCGTGCAAAAAGGTCGTTCCCAGCCCTGTAACGTTGTTAATGGAAGGAATCTTTAGCACAGCTGCAGCAAGCGTGCCATATATGTTGGGCTTGATAGTGTAGTGAAGAACTACGTGAGGCTTTTCGACTAAGTAAATGTAAAAAAGTTGCAAGAAAAGCCAAAAATCTTTTATTGGGTTGTTGCCTTTATTTTCTATTTGTATATTTCGATGACGACAGCCTAACTTTTGCAAATGTTTCACATATCCATCGTCAGGAGCAACGGTGATAATCTCATGGTTACTTTTTTGCAGTGAGCGAATAAGACCAGCGCGAAAATTATAAATATTCCATGCGGAATTGACAACAATGCAAATTTTCATAAGGTTTTACGCTGCCTTTTTATTTGCTTTGTTAGCACAAACTCACCGGCTAAAATTGCACAAAACCCTTACCAAATTTTAACATTTTATAACTGATCGTGTTAAAAAATCAATATGCTAGACAAGCCATATTTCTTGAGGATATTCCACACTGGTTAGAAATAATCCCTGAGGAGGCACTGCCCTGCCTGCTTGTGTGCGGTCGCGTGCTTCTATCATCTGTCTAAAGTCTTGAACTGTTGCCTTACCTCGGCCAATTTCCAGCAATGAACCAACAATAGTCCGCACCATGCCACGCAGAAAGCGATCTGCTTTAATGTAAAAAATGCTTCCTGCGGCAGTTTCTTGCCAATGGGCTTGCATAATTTTACAACGAAACGTCTTTACATCAGTTTTCACCCTGCTGAATGACTGAAAATTATCGTACTCCAACAACAAAGCCGCTGCCTGGTTCATTGCCTCTATGTCAAGTTGATAGTGATACTGGTAAGATAAATCCAAGCGGAAGGGATCTTTTTCCCGCACAATGTGATATTCATAAGTACGACTCAAGGCACTGTAGCGAGCATTGGCATCGGGCTTAACAGGACGACAATCTTTTACCAAAATATCTGGTGGCAGGCAACGGTTGAGGGTGTAAAGAAATTTCTCCATGTTTTTTATAGGTTCAGCAGCGTCAAAATGCACATATTGGCTTTTGCAATGCACGCCTGTGTCAGTGCGTCCGCTCCCTACCGTTTCCACTTGTGCTTGCCTAAGACTAAAGCGCAACGCTCGATTGAGCTCGCCTTGAACTGTTGGAGTGGTATTATCCTGTATTTGCCAACCGTGATAGCGCGTTCCTTTATAGGCAATTTCTAAAAAATATCGGTAACCCGTCATCAGCAGCGCAAATTTAACTGTAAAAATGATTGCGAAAGTGTTCTCTTGTCAATTTTGCAAGAAGGCAAAGTGAGTTAGGAAGAAATTGCTTAGGTTTTTGATTGTTCTGAAATGGACTTGGATTATTTGCTGTGACAGGTTTTGCAGGCAATTTCAACGCAGCTTAAATTTTAAACAGGTTGCCAATGTCTTTTCAACAATTGTGCTAAAATTTTAACTCGTCAATTAAATCTACAAAAGCCTACCTCACCCTCTCTTACCGCTACTCCCCTTGCAATGCGCGCATTTTTCTATGCGTTATACTTGCTACAAATACACGAGAAATTTTTATTAGTTTCATACACAAATTGAACCATTTGAGGACAAAATTGTATTTTTGAGAACGAAACTGAAAGTATGAAATCGTTTCTGCGCTTTTGCATGGCCAGTTTAATAGTGATGCAACAAGTAAAGGCTCAAGGCATTTCGGCACCTAAGTATAGCAACGAGTTTTTAAACCTCGGCGTAGGAGCGCGCGCCCTTGCAATGGGAGGAACCCACGTAGCAGTAAGTCAAGATGTTACAGCGGGATTTTGGAACCCTGCAGGCTTGTTGCACATTCAAAAACCTTTTCAAGCTGCCTTGATGCATGCTGAATATTTTGGCGGAGTGGCAAACTACGATTACGCTGGCATAGCTGCTCGATTGGACGAAAGCGGCACTGTAGGCTTTTCGCTTATTCGCATGGGAATTGACAATATCCCCGATACGCGCTTGCTCATTGCTCCTGATGGGTCGGTAAACTACAACAACGTAGGTTCGTTTGCCGATGCTTCCTATGGATTTTTACTTTCCTACGCGCGAGAAAGTTCTTTGATAAAAGGATTAAAAGGGGGCGCTAACTTGAAAATTATCCACCGCACCGCAGGAGCTTTTGCCAATGCATGGGGATTTGGCATAGATGTCGGGGCACAACTACAACGCGGTCAATGGCTTTTGGGACTAGTAGGACGCGACATTACAAGCACCTTCAACGTTTGGAATTATAATTCTGCCAGTGTGCTGGAAATTTTCTCTCAAACAGGCAACCAAATTCCCACTAACTCTATAGAATTGACTTTGCCACGCCTAGTTGCCGAAGTAGCTCGCTCCATTTCTTGGAGTGAAAACCTCGGTGCTTCAATTACTGCTGGCATTACCATTACTACTGATGGCAAGCGCAACACTTTGCTAAGAACCAACTTATTTTCCGCCGATCTTCAAGCAGGAATGGAATGGCACTACAAACGAACTTTTTTCCTGCGTGGAGGGGTAGGTAACTTTCAGCGCTTGCAAAATTTTGACAAAACCTACTATACACAAACCCAGCCTAGCTTTGGGCTTGGTTTTCGCATCCTAAATTTTTATATTGATTATGCTTTAACTAATGCACTGCGTTCTGATGCAGTATTGTACTCCCACGTGTTTAGCGTAAGAGGAGAGTTTGAAAATCTTTGGACGCAGAAGCAGAAAAACACTCAATCGCAAAAAAGTAAAAATAAAAATACAAAACGATGAAACGGTCTACAGCCTTTTTGTTGCTTTTGGCGGTAACAACACTGGTGAATGCCCAACGGTTTGGCAACGAATGGATTGATTTTCAACAAACTTACTACAAAATTCCCATTCGCGCCGAAGGCATCTACCGCATTTTGCCTGCCGATCTACAAGCAGCAGGCTTACCAGTCTCCACTATCGACCCGCGCAATATTCGCATGTTTTTCAGAGGACGGGAAATTGCCATTTTCGTAGCAGGGGAAAGCGATGGTCGGTTTGATGCAAACGACTACATAGAGTTCTACGGGCGCCCCGCATGGTTGGACCTAGCCATACCCATGTACGAAACCCCCGACCATATTACCAACCTGTACACTAATTTTTATGCAGATGCGGCATATTACTTCCTCACCGTAGGACCAACTCGAGGCAAGCGCATGACCATAGTCTCGGAGCGCAATCCTAGCCTTGCTCCTGAGCAATATCACATGCAGGAAATCACCGACGGAAGAGCAGGCAATTTTGCCAATGGAGTGCTTTTTCCCTCTAATATTGTTAGCAGTTTAGATAAGGGAGGTCTGTTTTCCCATTTTAACGAGGGAAAAGGAATGGTTGTGCTGGGCGCTAGAGCATCCACTACCATTACCAACCGCACTTATAACCTCCAGGACGTAGTACAGCCCAGAGGCGCTCTCGTAGTACCTGCCAGAGCTACTATCAGGCTTGCAGGACGCACCAACACCTTGCACGAAGTTGAAATGTTTATCGGCACAACGGCAGCCAATCAACGCAGTGTAGCGAAGGTACTTTTTCAAAATTACTCCGTAGTGGATCTAAACGCTACCTTAGACTCCACCTTCCGCTTTCCTACCCCTTCAGGCACAATTTTGTTAGGCTATCGGGTCAATCGAGTAGAAAGAGCAGACGAAGAAGTAGCAATTGGGCATGTTATTCTCACTTATCCCCAAGGGTTTAACATGCAAGGCAGTGCTTTCCGAAAATTCAACCTCAACCCTAACGCTAATGGAACGTCTCGCATTGTATTGACCAATGTTTCGGGAGAGTTGAGATTAATAGACATCACCGACGAAGGCAATGCAAGGCTAATGAGCGGAGAGAATGTTAGCGGAGGAATTTCATTTGTCATTCCCAATACGACCAATGGAAGAAAACTGTATGCCGACACGCGCATTAACCGTCCAACGGGAATTACGAGGATTAATTTCCGCCGCCTACCCGTGGAAACTGCTGATTATTTAATAGTTACACATCCTTATTTGCGGCGACCTGCAGGCAACATCCCTGACCCTGTGCAAGCCTATGCCAACTACCGCGCTTCGGCTAAAGGAGGCAGCTACCGTCCTTTAGTAGTAGAAGTAGGCGAACTATTTGACCAATTTTCTGAAGGTGAACCCACTCCCCTTGCCATACGCCGCTTTGCTGACTATGCTTTAACTCATGGAAATCCCAAGTTTTTGTTTTTAGTAGGAAAAGGTCTGCAAATAGAACACTTCTACTACTACAATCCGAGCACGACTATGGTTACATGGCCTCAAGTGCCTCCGTATGGAAGCCCTGGCTCGGACCACGAACTCACAGCAGGCCTGGCTAACTTTCCCAAACATGTTCCTGCTATCCCTACTGGTAGATTGCCTGCAGCCAACTCCCAACAAGTGGTCAATTATCTCAATAAGGTGATTGAATACGAGGAATTTGCTTTTGATGACCTATGGAAAAAGAACGTTCTACACCTCAGTGGAGGATTTTCTGCCTCGGAACATGCCTTATTCCGCGCTTATACCGATGGCTTTGCCCAAGTGGCACGAGGTGAATTTTTAGGAGCGCGCGTGGAAACAGTATCTAAAAACACTACTGACTTTGTAGAGTTTATTAACATACGCGATCAAGTCAATCGCGGAGTAGGGCTGATTACCTTCTACGGACACGCTGCATTAGACTTTGCCGATATTGATATCGGAAGAGCTTCTAATTTATCGCATGGATATAATAACCGCCGGCGCTATCCTATGGTAATTGTCAATGGCTGCGGCTCAGGAGACGTCTTCCAGCAAACCTCTTCTATGGCAGAAGATTGGCTATTGACTCCAGAGCGCGGTGCTATTCTTTGGCTTGCTCACGGGCATTTGGGTTTTGCTGGACCGCTGCGCTTTTATACACAAGTGTTTTACGAAAATGTGCTGGGCAAGCGCGAAAACATCAACCTTCCTATTGGAAGAGCTATGCAAAATTTTTTGACTGATTATTTGCGACGCTCTCCTGTGGATTTCAGCATTGCCAATGCACAGCAGTTTGTACTCTGTGGCGATCCAGCCATTTACCTTTTCAAAGCCCCCATGCCTGACTATGCCATTAGCAAAGACAAAATTTTCATCAAAAGTTTTAATAACATTCGCGTAATTACAGCCCAAGCCGATTCCTTCCGCATAGGCATAGTAGTTTCTAATTTTGGCATTACAGACCGCAATCCCTTGACCGTCTCCGTACGCCGTACCTATGCCGACGGCTCGATCGACGTGCTGCCGATTCAAAGTTTTAACCCCGTTTACTACCAAGATACTCTCTACTTTACAGTGGTTAATCCCCGCAATGCTCAAAATCGCATCGCTGGACTTAATCGCTTTGAAATTATGGTAGATGCAGAAAACCGCGTAGCAGAGTTGCGAGAAGACAACAACACTGCCATTTTCGAGTTTCTATTCCTACGCGGTACGATGATACCTCTAGCACCTAAGGAATTTAGCATCGTCAGCCGCTCAAGAGTGCCTTTTATTGCTCAAAATTCTGACCCTTTCTCTGCTGAACGCCGCTATCGGTTCCAGTTAGATACTTCCTACTTGTTCAATAGCAGTCTAAGGCGCGATACCACCGTTTTTGGCTACGTTACAGCCCAATGGACTACCCAATTGCCTAACGTACCCGATAGCACGGTATTCTACTGGCGTGTGCGCTATGCCGATCCGCGTGCAGATGAAGATACAGCTTGGGCAGAGTCTTCTTTTGTGTACATTCCTCGAAGTCCTGATGGATGGTCGCAAAGTCGTCATCCGCAGTTCCGCAAGAACGATTTCAAAGGCATAGAACTGGACTTGCAACGCCGCAAAATGCATTTCAAAGACATTACTTTAACTATCACCGGCACAGCTTATGGCTCTTCTAATCCCAATGTGAATAACTTTTTCCTCAATGTAAACGGTCAGCCTCTCATTACGGGGAATTGCGCTTTGAACCAGCCCAGCCGCTTCTGTGTACCAGCACAAAGCACGGACAGGTTACTAGTTACTGCCATCGATGCTGAAACGGGTCAATTTTATCGCCCTGATATAGGAATGGACGCCTGTGGTTCCTCTCTACTGGTGGCAGCTATCGACCAATGCGAACTACAGCGCTGGAACGTATTAGAGCGCACCCTGCGCGAAGTGAAAACTGGCGACTACGTCATTGTAATGAACTCTCGCTTTGTGCACTATAATGCTTGGTGGCAAATCAACATTGATGCTTTAGGCTCTATTGGTGCGAATGTAGCTAACTTCCGCAGCCGTTACCCCAGCGGAGCTCCTATGATTATCATAGGCAGAAAAGGCGCTCCTCAGGGCACTGCTATAGAAGCATTTGCAGGTAGCCCTGCAGGTCAGGCATCGATCAACCACACCCTGCGTTTTACCTTTAACAGTGGCACTATTACCTCTACTCTCATCGGTCCGGCAGCAGAGTGGGGAAATTTGCTCCGCTTAATTAACAATGCTGAAAATCCTCAGCGCGAAAGCTGGCAGTTAGATGTCATCGGTGTTGATTTTCAAGGTAATGAACGGGTTGTATTCAACAATGTGGGGCAAGATAACTTTCCCCTTCGCGACTTAAACCCAGCTCAAGTACCCTATCTACGGCTTCGCTTAAAAGTTACTGACAGCGTGAACCGCACCCCTTACCAGTTACAACGCTGGCAAGTCATTTACAAGGAAGTTCCTGAAGGTATCTTGCTTTACGATACACTTACTTACCGAGAAAATACCGTCCTTAACATCATCGAAGGCGATACGGCGCAAGTAGGTTTCTATTTCCTCAACATTTCAGGCAATGACTTTGGCGATAGTTTGGTAGTAGATTGTCAAATAGAAAATACAGTTACTGGTGCAAGCACCTTGCGAAGATTCCGCATAGCTGCCCCTAAGCGCAACGAGCATACTTATTTCCGCATTCCCATCCCTTCACTGGAGTTGTTAGGTGAAAATCGCATGACGGTGACGGTAAACCCACGCGTGCAAGCAGAACAGTTCTATGAAAACAACACCCTTCAAGTGCGCTTCCGCACCAAGCCAGATGACATTAACCCCGTTTTGGACGTGGCCATAGACGGGCGGCAAATCATGGACGGAGAAATCGTCTCTCCGACTCCGTTCATTGTCATTACCCTCAAAGATGAAAACAAAAGATTCATCAAACGCGATACCACGGGTTGGGAAGTACGACTCGGACTCAACACGCCTAATGCGGACATGCGCCGACTCAACTTTAACGATCCCAATCTGACTTGGTATGTGGATGCTTCAGGTAGGTTTGTTATTCAGTACCGCTCTCCTAAATTGGCTAATGGGACTTATTTGCTCACGGTACAAGCCCGAGATGCGGCAGGCAATCCTTCTGGCAAGGAACCTTACCGCATCACTTTCCGCGTGGTAAATGAAACTACTGTGACGAACTTTTATCCTTATCCCAATCCATTCTCTACTAGCGTGCGATTTGTCTTCACTTTGACAGGGGAAATCCCAGAGGACATCCGCATTCAAATTATGACTGTCTCGGGCAAGGTAGTCAAAACCATCTTTAAAGAGGATCTAGGTCCGTTGCGCATTGGCACTAATGTGAGCCAATATGCTTGGGATGGCACGGATGACTTCGGCGATCAATTAGCTCGCGGGGTATACCTCTACAAAGTAGATGTGCGCAAAGCCAATGGAGAGGAATTTAGCCACCGCGCCACAGCTGGTGATGAACTTTTCAAGCATGGTTATGGCAAACTTTATTTGATGAGATAATTTTTTCTTGCGCGGAAGTCGCACTAAATTTGCAGCCTTAAATAGAGCAATCATGAAAAGGACTTACCAGCCTTCTAATCGCAAAAGGCGCAATAAACACGGCTTCCGCGCACGCATGGCAACGCACAACGGTCGCAGAGTATTGGCAGCCCGCCGCGCTAAGGGTCGCAAAAAACTCACTGTTTCAGATGAACCACGCCACAAGGGTTAATCCGAAACTACTCACTTGAAACTTTACGGCTTTCCTAAGCGGGAACGGCTCAGAAGTCAAAAATTCATACAGGAGCTTTTTGAAAAAGGCTCCTCTCTTTTTTTGTACCCTTTCAAAATTGTGTATTTGCTAGCGGCTTCAAAACCGATTCTATCCGCTCCCTTTCCTCAAGTGCTTATTTCTGTACCGCGCAAACATTTTAGGCGAGCTCACGACAGAAATTTAATCAAACGCCGATGCCGAGAAATTTATCGCCTTTACAAACCTGAATGGCTAGCAAAAAAGCAAACTCTTCCTGCTTTGCTGGCAATTATATACCTGGGCAAACAACACGAACCCTTTGCATTTATGCAGAAGCGCTTAATTACTTTGCTCAATCAAGTCAACTGCTGCCCCTATGAGAAGACATGCGAAACTGAACCCCCACCGCCGAAAGTATCGTGATAAAACCCACCATTGCAATGGCAAAGGGAATACCTAATAAGTCGGCTACTATCCCAGAGACAAGAGCGCCAAAAACATATCCTGAATCGCGCCAAAAACGAAATACGCCAATGCTTTCTGCGCATTGGGCAGGGTGAGCTGCTTCAGCAATAGCTGCCAAAAAAGTAGGATATACCAACGCAGTGCCTATTCCTAAAATTGCAGCTAAAAGACCTATCCAATAAAAAGCATCGTCAAAGGGGAGTAAAACAATAGCCACCCCCTGCAGGAGCATCCCCCAAAATATCATCGACTTTTTGGAGTATTTATCTGCCATTCTACCTGTGAACAACTGCCCTATTCCCCAAACAGTAGGATAAATGCCAGTAATTATTCCAGCAGTTTGCTCTGAATACCGATGTTGCATCAGCAGGGCGGGCAGCAGTCCCCATATCATTCCATCATTGAGATTGTTTACCAAGCCTGCCTGTGTAATTGCACTTAAGTTCGAGTTTTGCCAAGTAGTTTGCCAGAAAACATTAGAAATAAAAGCTGATTTACTTTCTTTTGTCTGATAAGCAACGAAAATGCCCGTATCTTTTGTTAGGAATGTGAGCAAAAGTCCGACAATAGCTACTCCAATTCCTAAGTAAAAAGGATAGGGCGCCACTCCATACACAGTAGCGATATAGCCCGTCAAGTAAGCCATGACTCCTATGGCTAGGTAACCAGCAAATTCGTTCAGCCCCATTGCTAAACCTCTATTTTTTTCCCCTACCAAGTCTATTTTCATTACAACAGTACTGCTCCAGGTAAGCCCCTGACTAACTCCCAACAGGAGATTAGCCAGCACCACTTGCATCCACTGATTAGCCGTAATTAGCATGGCGGGAACGGGTAAAGCCAGCACCCATCCTAGAATAAGCAGATTGCGACGTCCCCACTGATTAGCCAGACGACCAGCAAAGTAATTGGTAATCGCTTTGCTGATGCCGAAAGCAGCAATGAAAGAAAGCATGGCAGTTTGGGAACTGATTTGAAAATGAAGAGCTGCAAACTGTGGAAAAATTGTGCGCTCTATTCCCACCATGCTTCCCACGAAAGCGTTAATAATTACCAGTAAAATAAATTGCCCGAGATTTTGACGCAGCCCAGGTCGGATAGTGTTTGAATGCATAAAAATGCCAGTTAAAAAATCAACGTCTCATTGCCGAGAGTACTATATTTTTTTAATTTAACACGACATTCAGCAGTCCACTTATCCTGTAATACCAACGCCCGCAACCAACTAAAGCACTTAAATATACAAAGGAATGAGGTGTACTTTTCTTCTAGCATTTCTCATTGCCAGCTCTACTGTAGCTCAAACGCCAGCAGAAAAAGGCAAAATTCTTCAATTGGGAAATGAACAGATTTACTATGAAGAGGCTGGCAAAGGAGAACCCGTAGTATTGATTCATGGATTTACCTTAGATGCCCGCATGTGGGAACCTCAATGGAAGGCATTTAGCAAACGTTATCGAGTTATTCGGTACGATGTGCGCGGTTTTGGACGCTCTTCAAGGGCAACAGGACCCCATGATCCTGCTACTGACCTTTTGGCTTTGCTCCATCATTTAAAGATTGAGAAAGCTCATTTAGTAGGTTTGTCGATGGGGGCAAACATTGCACTTAACTTTGCTGTGCGCTATCCTCAGCACGTGCTCAAAATAGTAGCCGCCGATCCGAACGTGGATGGCTTTAACAACTACACTCCAGAGCTATTTGGCGCTTTCGGTCAAGTGTTTGGTGCGGTAGCTCAAAAAGGATGGAATGAAACTACGCAAAACTTATGGCTTGGCACGCCTCTGCTTCGCCTTCAAAATCCCAATGCTGCTGCAAGCTATCAGCGATTATTGGAGGAAATGGTAAGAAGTTACAATGGGATGCAGTTCATTAATCCATCTAATGCCCCTCAGTACGGTCAGCCGCCTACTTTAGAGCGTTTGAATGAATTAAAAGTGCCTACTTTGGTACTAGTAGGTGAAAAAGATGAAGAGAGCATACATCGGATTGCTAACCAAATTGCGCAGCGAGTTGTTGGTGCTCAGCAAACTATTATACTTCAAGCGGGACACTTGAGCAACTTAGACCAGCCCAAGCGTTTCAATTCGGCTGTGATGCAGTTTTTGAAGAAGAAATAATCTTGGTGGTATTGCACATGAACCAAGCCTGTAGTGTGATGCTTTTTAAGCACCTCACCCTACTTTCCTGATTTGGAGCAGTCAGCTTTTACGCAGAGCAAATGCCTGATAGCTCTGAAATTAAATTTGAAGGCAAAGTGAACTCGTCGTTTGATTTGTCAGCAATATGCTATCCTAATAACTGCTAAAAAATTTAAGGCTACTCATTGGAGAGTAGCCTGCTTTAATGATCAGGTGAGGTTATTTTTTCACTTCTTCGTAGTCCACATCGGTAACGTCTGGATTGTCGCTGCTACTTCTTGATCCATTGGGATTAGTTGAAGAGCTACTGCTTGCTGCTTGATAAATTTCTTGCGAAGCGTTATTCCATGCCTTGTTAAGGGCTTCCATAGCGCGGTCAATGGCTGGAATATCTTTCTGAGCATGTGCATGACGCAGGTCTGCCAGGGCTGTTTCAATAGCTGACTTGCTGGCTGATGAAAGTTTGTCGCCATACTCTTTGAGTTGCTTTTCAGTTTGGAAAATCAAAGAGTCAGCGGCGTTGATTTTTTCAGCGCGTTCTCTGGCAGCACGGTCTGCTGCTTCATTAGCTTTAGCTTCCTCGCGCATGCGTTTGATTTCTTCTTCAGTAAGACCAGAGGAAGCCTCTATGCGGATTTGTTGCTTTTTCTTAGTGCCTAAATCCACAGCAGAAACGTTGAGAATGCCGTTGGCATCCACATCAAAAGTTACTTCAATTTGAGGCACGCCGCGCGGTGCGGGCGGAATGCCGTCCAAATGGAAGCGTCCAATAGTGCGGTTATCCTTAGCCATTGCGCGCTCTCCTTGCAAAACGTGTATCTCTACCGAAGGTTGATTGTCAGTAGCTGTAGAGAAAATCTGCGACTTGCGCGTTGGAATAGTAGTATTAGCTTCGATAAGCTTGGTAAATACTCCTCCTAAGGTTTCAATGCCTAGTGATAGGGGGATAACATCCAGCAGCAATACGTCTTTTACCTCGCCAGTGAGCACACCACCTTGAATGGCTGCTCCTATAGCCACTACTTCATCAGGGTTTACCCCTTTGGAAGGCTTCTTGCCAAAGAATTTCTCTACTTCTTCTTGAATTTTGGGTATGCGCGTAGAACCTCCTACCAAAATTACCTCGTCGATATCTTTAGTGGTGAGCCCTGCATTTTTTAATGCACGACGGCAAGGCTCAAGAGTTCGCTGAATGAGATGATCAACGAGCTGCTCGAACTTAGAGCGGCTTAACGTGCGCACCAAGTGCTTAGGTATGCCGTCTACTGCCATGATATAAGGCAGGTTGATATCTGCAGTAGTAGAACTAGAGAGCTCTATTTTAGCTTTTTCAGCGGCATCTTTTAAGCGCTGGAGCGCCATGGGGTCTTTGCGCAAGTCCACTCCTTCTTCGCGCTGAAACTCATCGGCTAACCAGTTGATGATGCACTGGTCGAAGTCATCGCCTCCTAAGTGGGTATCGCCATCAGTGGCTTTTACTTCGAATACGCCATCGCCCAGTTCCAAAATAGAAATGTCAAAAGTACCGCCGCCCAGGTCAAAAACGGCGATTTTCATGTCTTTGTGTTTTTTATCTAAGCCGTAAGCCAATGCAGCAGCTGTAGGCTCGTTAATAATGCGCTTTACTTCCAACCCAGCAATTTGCCCCGCCTCCTTAGTGGCTTGCCGTTGAGCATCATTAAAATAGGCTGGTACGGTGATAACTGCTTCTGTCACAGGAGTGCCGAGATATTCTTCTGCAGTAGCTTTCATTTTCTGCAGAATCATTGCAGAAATTTCCTGTGGGGTATAGAGGCGGTCTTTAATGCGAACCCGCGGCGTGTCATTAGGTCCGCGCTCTACGGTGTAGGCAACATGCGCTATTTCATTTTTTACCTCGTCATATCGCCTTCCCATAAAGCGCTTGATGGACATGATGGTATTTTTAGGGTTAGTAATTGCTTGACGCTTTGCAGGATCACCTACTTTGCGCTCGCCATTGTCCATAAAGGCTACCACAGAAGGCGTAGTGCGCTTGCCCTCGCTATTGACAATTACTACTGGCTCATTGCCTTCCATTACTGCTACGCAGGAGTTGGTGGTGCCCAAGTCTATGCCTATGATTTTTCCCATACCGTTTGTCGTTTTATTGCTAACTTTTAACAAGCGCTGTTGCGCATTCTCTGACTAATTTACAAGGCGTATGCCACCTCAAGAACCCATGCCAAAACTGACATAATGGCAGTAAATTACTCATGCTCCGCAGGCATGAGGCACGCCACTCATCACAAAAGGTTTGACTCACCCCCTACTTGACCAGTGTTTAACTTCGACGGTAGAAAAGTAGTTGGAAAATTAGCAATGCAGCCAGCGTAAATAGACTACTGGCTAAAGTAGATAATATCGTTTGCGCAAAAAAAGTAAAACTGAATGCCTCCAGCATAAATAAAGCGAAATGATGAATAAATACCATAATGCTGCTGTAGAGCAAAAACCACCGCCAGCTAATTGCATCGATGGATAACATTGAAGTATCATACCCTCCCGTAGGGACGAGCAAACCGAGCAAATGAGGTCTTATGAAACCAATCAATACACAAGCGCCCGTATGTACGCCGCCAGTGGCATATCCTAAGTCTGCTAACAAACCAGTTGCAAAAGCAAATAACATAAATTGCCAAGGTTTTGCATTGGCGGGTACAAGCAAAATGGGCATGATGTAAATCAAGCAAACTGCTCGGTTAAACAAAGCAACATCTTTTAAAAAGAAAAGTTGCAGCAGTAGGTAAACAATGGTTTGAAGCAATATTATTGGGAACTTTTCGCCCATAGCATGGTGCGTTAGTCTTTTGCAACTTCTGGAGAAACTTGGTTAGTAAGTTGATTAATTTGGTCGGTTAAACTATGACCGACGATATACACATGATCTAATGCAGCATAGTTGATATGAAGGCGTACTTGCAAGTCGAGAAAGGCATTGTTTGCTAAAGTAATGCTCTCGCGGCGAATGTTAGAGATGATCCCTATAGGCAAATTGGGCGGATACACTGCATTAAATCCAGCGGTAACTATCGTATCGCCTAAAGCTACTTTTTCATGCTGACTGATGTAAAGCAAATCAGCTTGGGTGGGGTTGCCAGGACGCCACTTAAGCGTGCCCAAAATGTTGAGCCTTTTTACTTTCACTGAAACACTCAAGTCGTTGTGCAGAAAAGAATAAGCCAACGAAACATGTTCTGTACAAGATTTTACCTTCCCCACCACCCCGTTAGGAGTAACAATGCCCATTCCTGGTTTTACGCCGTCTTTGGTTCCCTTGTCTAGCAACAAGTAATTGTTTTGAAAAGCAATAGAATTGTGAATTACGCGAGCAGGGATTAAGTAATATCCTTGAAGGTAGGGGGAGGTGTAAAGCACTGTGTCGGCTTTAGGACGTTGAAGCAGTTGTTGCAACAGCAGTGCATTTTGCTCAGACAGTATTCGATTTTGCTGACCCAATTGCAGGTATTGCACTAAAGAAAGGCGTAAGTAGTTGAAATATCCAGCAATGCGGTTACTGAAAGTGAATAAAACAGCATGGTGGTAAATGTTATTGCTCTGAATAAGTCCCAAAGCGATAGCTTCCAGTACAACAAACAGGAAAAAATTTCTATAGCGAACTAGTAGAAGTAAAATTTGTCGCACAGTTGCAACAAGGCTATTTAGTTAGTTATGTCATCAATACACTTCTGTACTCGTTCAATTTGGCTAGGGCTATCCCGGTGCCGCGCACTACTGCCCGCAAAGGGTCATCGGCTATGTGAACAGGAAGTTTGGTTTTCATGTGCAAGCGTTTTGCTAAGCCGCGCAGCAAGGCTCCTCCTCCAGTGAGATAAATGCCATTGTCGTATATATCAGCTGCTAGCTCTGGCGGAGAAGTTTCAAGGGCTTTAAGGACGGCTTCTTCAATTTTAGAAACTGACTTATCTATGGCAAATGCTATTTCGGAATAGGATACTTTTACTACTTTGGGGATGCCAGTCATTAGGTCTCGACCGCGGACCTCGTAGTCATCTGGGGGGTTATCTAGCTCGGCAAGGGCGGATCCTACCTCTATTTTGATGCGTTCGGCAGACCGTTCACCGATTAATAAATTGTGCTGGCGGCGCATGTAGTCTAAAATATCTCGGTTGAATACGTCCCCAGCTGTTCGCACTGATTGATCGCATACAATGCCTGAAAGAGCAATCACAGCAATTTCGGTAGTGCCACCACCAATGTCCACGATCATCGTACCGATAGGCTTTTCAATATCGATACCAATGCCGATAGCGGCAGCAATGGGTTCGTGAATCATGTAAACCTCTTTTGCGCCAGCGTGTTCTGCCGAGTCGCGAACGGCACGTTTTTCTACTTCTGTAATTCCTGAAGGAATGCAAATAACCATCCGATGCGAGGGAGCAATTAGCCGCTTTCCGGTGTTTATCATCTTAATCATGCCGCGAATCATGTGTTCGGCAGCGTGAAAGTCTGCAATTACGCCATCGCGCAAAGGGCGTATGGTTTTTATGTTATCATGTGTTTTTTCGTGCATCATCATTGCTTCCCTGCCTACTGCAATAACCTTGTTAGTAGTTTTATCAATGGCAATGATGGACGGCTCTTCCACCACAATTTTATTTTTGTGCATAATTAGCGTATTTGCCGTCCCTAAATCGATGGCAATATCGCTGGAAAATATGTCGAAAAGTCCCATGGAGTTCTATTCTTGCGATTGTGTTTACTTTTTCAAAGCGCAAAAGTACGCAATTTGGTAGCTTTAGTTGTTTTTCTTTTTCTTCAAATCGCCTCGCTTGATAGATTGAATGAATTGAGCCCATGCAAAAGGGTTTAGCAAAGGCAAGGTAGTAGCAAAGTTGCGGTTTGCTATGGAGTTAATATTAGTGTTGAGGTAATTTCGGAAGTTCAAACTACCATCCATAGGCATTGCCGCTGACATGCGCACTAATCGTTCATGAGCAAGGTTGCGCTCCATGTTGCGGTATTTTTCCTCATCGGGAAGTTTAAGAGCTATAAAGGCTTCTTTAAAAAGTTCTTCAGTGGGGAAAGGCAAAATTTCCACCTCTGGAAGATAAGTAGTCTCGGTTTTGAGATTAATCATGACAGAAAAAGCATTATCCTCGCGGCGAGGAATAACCATCTTATGGGTCTTATAACCTACTGCACTAATCACGACCGTATCTCCTACCATAGTAGGAAGGCTGAAGTAGCCCAATGCATCGGTAACAGTTCCCCTTCCAGCACGTGGTACGTAAACATGTACACCTCGCACTCCATAGGAACTATCTCCATCTACCACAATGCCAGAAAACATAATGACTTTGCGCTCCCCTTGTGCCCATGCAGAGAAGGGTACTATCATATTTAGCATTATGACACCTCCGGCAAGTAAACCAATCAATCGGTTCATTTTATGCTCCTTTCCGAATTTGTGCTACTTCTTGAGCGGCTGCCATTACCTTAGCTGCTAAGGAATGTTTGTATTGTTCTAACTGCAAAGCAATGTGCTGGTCGTAAATGCCAAGAATCTGGGCAGCTAAAATACCTGCATTAGTGGCACCATTGAGAGCAACAGTAGCTACAGGTACTCCAGCGGGCATTTGCAGAATGGAAAGAATAGAATCCCATCCATCAATAGAATTACTTGACTTAATGGGTACTCCTATTACGGGCAAGGTAGTCAGCGAAGCGACCATGCCCGGTAAATGGGCTGCCCCTCCCGCTCCAGCAATAATCACCTTTAACCCTCTTGACCGTGCACTCTGGGCATACTCCACCATGCGCAAAGGGGTGCGGTGCGCTGATACAATCGTCATTTCATAGCTTGCTCCCAATTGCTCTAAGATTTCGGCAGCCTGTTGCATTACTGGCATATCCGATTGGCTTCCCATAATAATACCTACCATCTAACGTAACTTTTTAGCTGCAAAATAGTGAAAAACCAAACACGCCAGCGCTAATAACAGCCCAAAACACTCCCGAGATTCTTCAATGTACATTCGCTCAGCAGACATGCCAGTAAGCAAACTCACATCGGGATGGTTTATGAGCCAATCCCATACGCTAGGCAATAAGTAAACCGCTCCTCCTACACAAACCACCATCCCTATTACCAGTGCCCAAATAGGATAAATGCCAAAAAAGGCTAATAACGATAAGATAGCTACACTGCCATAAAGGCTAGTCCACAATACAGGGTCTGGATCGTTGAGCTGGAACCATGCAAATAAGGCAAACACCCCTGTAAGTACTAAATTGGTAATTTTCAACACCATGGCAGTATATGCCCTCAATTTACAAAATAAAACGCTAATGATGGGCTAATATGTTAGCAAAAAATCGCTACAGGCGTTCCAAACATATAAATAATTCACTTCCTTGACGTGGCGGAATGCTATTATAGCAAGGCGCAAAATGCTTGTAACGAAAATAAGGATCAAAGTAACGGCGATACTCTTGCGCACTTCCTCCAAAAGGGGGTCGGTCAGTGTTAAGGGAAACGTTGAACAAGACTCCTACTAATTTTCCATTTGGAACAATTAATTCGGCCATTTTTTTGGCGTAGTGAGGTCGTTGCGCGGGCAACAAAGCACAGAAAAAAGTTTGTTCTATTACCAGATCAAACTGACCTTGTAGAAGAAAAAAGTCCTCTTCTATCAGTTGATGAGTAGGGAAATCAGGCACGCGCGCTTTAAAATTTTCCAAAGGCTCAGGAGCAATGTCTAACACAAATACGCGCAAGAACCCTTTTTGCCATAAATATTCAGCTTCATAAGCATTGCCAGCGCCGGGAATCAAAATGCGGTAATTTTTAGCCTTTTCAGGTAGTTGATCTATGTAGGCTTTTAGCGGCTGACTCACCCCGCCAATATCCCAGCCAGTTTGGCAGGATTGATAGCGGGCACGCCAATAGGATTTGTCTAAAACGATGTCAGTCATAACTCTATTGCTTTGAAAACCAACTGTTTAAAATGTTCTTCCTCCTCAAGAAACACCACTTTAATGGGTTGGAAAAACGCTTGAATGCCTGCGTTGACTTTTTTTAGTAGTGGTTGTAGCTTTACCATGTCTTTTTCGGTGCATAGCAATGCTGCTTCCTGCCGCTGGCAGGCAAAGACAAGCCTGCTGGCATCCTTTTCCGAATAGCGATAATGATCGGGGAAGGCATATTTTTCTACCACCTCAAAACGGCTTTGCATGGTAGCTTCCCAAAGTCCTCTCTGAGCAATTCCTGCTACTAGTATTACTCGGCTGCCTTCAGGAAGTTTTTTTCCTTCAGGGTGAAAGGAGTGTGGGGCTGCATAGTGAAAAGTGGTAAAAAACACAGGCTTATTGACGCCAGCATATTGACCAATGGCAGCGGTTATTTTTTCTTTCTGTTGCAAAGTAAGAGCTGGAGGACATTTGGTTACTACTATCGCATCGGCGCGGGAAGCTCCTTTGCGTGGTTCTCGCAGCCAACCTCGAGGCATTACGTAATCGCTGTAAAATGGTCGCTCATAGCTAGTAAGCAATAAGTTGAGTTTCCTGCCTACTCTGCGATGTTGATAAGCATCATCCAACAGGATGACTTCTATATCAGGATTTGCAAAAAGAATTTCAGGAATGGCAATAACTCGGTCTTCACTAACGGCAAGAGTAATTCGACTGCCAAACTTGACCAAGTACTGCATAGGCTCATCGCCTATAGTAGCTGCCGTAGCGGTGGATTCTGCTAGCAGAAAGCCGCGTGTTTGCCTGCCATATCCTCTGCTAAGGACTGCTACTTGTTTATGGTCTATCAACAAATTGATGAGGTATTCTGTAAGAGGGGTTTTTCCCGTTCCGCCTGCGGTTAGGTTGCCTATGCTAATAATTGGTATTTCAAAGTGAATCTCTGGTTTGCTGCCGATGTCGTACAAATGATTGCGAAAGCGCATCAATAGGCTATACAAGGCAGCAGGTGGTGCAGCTATCAAATGCCAGAGAAAACTAAAAACAGGAGCCATCAGGACGAAAATTAAACAACTGGCAGGTTTTGTCTCCTGCCAGTTGCTTTGCTTAGTAGCCGAAAATTTCCTCTAAGCTGAGCTTTTTAACCTCGCCATATCGCTTGAGCTCTTCTAAGTTAATTTTTTCTTGAGAGCCCACAATGCAGTACACATAAGGTTTGCCCGAGAGCTTTTCAGTGTGGAATCGCTTAATATCATCAAAAGTGAATTTATCTATCTTTTCGTAAACTGCCTTGCGGCGGTCTTCCTTAAGCCCTAGATCTTTTGCCGATAGGTAGGCATAAATGACATCATCGCGAGTAATGCGTTCATTTTCAATAGTTTTTTTCAAACTCTTACGAGCAAGTTCAAACATATTCTGCGCTTGAGGCAAGGTGGTGAGCAGTTCATTCATACCTTCTATTGCTTGGTGTATTTTATCGGCTTGGGTACCAATATAACCTGTTAAGGTGTACTTATCCTCTTTTTTGGCGGGCTGTCCATAGGTAGCATAGGTAGAATAAGCTAAGGCTTTTGCTTCGCGCAGAGACTGAAAGACTAACGAGCTCATATTGCCGCCAAAGTATTCATTGAACATTTGCACCACAGGGGTCAAGGCGTGATTAAACGGCTCTGTTACCCTAATCCAAGATATCTCTACCTGCACCATGTCGTAGTGAGCAAAAAGGATTTGGTTTTTTTCTGTAGGTTGCCTTTCAAAATTGGCTGGTGGGGGTAGGGAATGAAAACTCGCTGGAGGAGGCATTATTTGAGCCAGTGTTTGACTGATTTCCTCAACAGACTTGGGACCGTAGTAGATAACCGTATGCGGATATGCGGTCAGTTGATGCAATACCTCTACAAGCTGCTCAGGTTTAATGGCATTAATTTCTGCATCACTTAACACGGTATTAAATGGATTTTTTTGCCCGTAGGTAGCATAGCTTCTCAACCCTTGCATAATAAGTTGTTTATTGAGTTTTGCATCTGCACGGCTTTTCATGAGGCGCGTCTTGAGGGCTTGCCATGCTTTTTCATCAGGCTGGCAACGATGCAGCAAGTGTTGTAGCAATTGCAAGGTTTGGTTCATGTTTTCCTGCAAACCACTTACGGTGATAGTAGTGGTTTCTGGACCAGGATTGATGTTATAACTGGCAGCTAAGGCATAAAAAGTTTTGCTAATTTGCTCGGAAGTGTACTGATCCGTGCCCAAGAACTGCAAGTACTGTACGGCGTAAGGTAGTAATTTGTGATTCCACGTTCCTAAACCTTCTATGCGAAAAGAAAGGCGATAGAGTGGATTATCGGTATTTGGTGCATAAAGCAATTCTATGCGGTCTGCAATTTTTCCGCGCTGCAAATCGCGATCAAAATCGAGAAAAACGGGTTTAGTTTCTGCCATGGGAATGGCATTAACTTTTTTGAAAAAGTCGGATTGTGCATCGCGGTTGAGAGTAACAGGAGTAATGGGCGGTTTAGCCAGCTTCAAAATGCTTTTATCCTCGCCTCGGCGCTTGTAAACGATTGCATAATTATTTGTGCAATATTTGTTTACAAAATCTACAATCTCTTGCTTGGTAACGTTGCCCATTTCATCGGCTTGGCGCAAAAATTCGTCCCATGATTGGCCATAGTCCAAGCTAAACGATCGCATCATAGCTAAGGCACGGCTGTTATTGTTTTCTGACTGCCGTAGGTAGTTAAGTTTGAAATTATTGGCAACGGCGGTGATGAGTTCTTGGTCAAAATCTCCTTTTTTGAGTTTTTCCAATTGCTGCAAGATTAAGTCCCGCACTTCTTCTAAGGACTGCCCTGCTTTAGGCGTACCTCCAAACTGCCATACACTGTACCACCGAGTTTGACTCACTCCTGAGTAACTGTTTTGCACTAATTGTTTTTTATTGAGGTTTAGGTCTAGTAGCCCAGCGCCGCGGTTGGACATGATTTCATCAGCTACTGTAAGGAGCAGAGAAGCGCGGCGGTCCAACAAGCCTGGCATTCGGAAGCCCAAAACGACATTTTCAGGGGTGGGACCTAATACTTCTCGCACTATCGGAGCGGTAATTTCGCGCTCTGGTTCAGGTTTATAGTCTTCTACTGGTTGGGGCTTCATCCATGCAAAGGCTTTTTCCACCTTAGGCATTACTTCTTCGGGATTTAAATCCCCCACCAGAATAATAGCCATGTTGTTAGGCACGTAATAGGTTTGATAAAACTTGCGAATGCGCCGCGGATTGGGATTTTTGAGATGCTCTTGATCGCCCAAAACGGACTTGTTAAGATGGTACTTTTCAAATAAAGCCGCGTAGAGGGCTTCGTTGGCTTTGCGGTTATCGTTGTCTAAAGAAATGTTTTTTTCCTCGTACACAGTTTCTAGCTCGGTATGGAAAATGCGAAATACAGGGTCGCGGAAGCGCTCCGACTGCACTGCCAAATAACGGTCCAAAGCATTAGCGGGAATATCTTCTAAATAGCTAGTGTATTCATAACCAGTAAAAGCATTGGTGCCTTGCGAGCCCATCGCTGACATGATTTTATCGTATTCATTAGCAATAGCAAATTGGGCTGCCTGGTTAGAAACGCGGTCTATTTCGCGGTAAATGGCAGCGCGCTTGGCTGTATCAGTAGTTTTGCTGTATTGATCATACAGGTCTTCTATCTTTGTTAGCAGTGCTTTTTCTTTTTTCCAATCTGTAGTGCCAAATTTAGAAGTACCTTTGAACATGAGGTGTTCTAAGTAGTGTGCCAGTCCCGTATCAGTGCGGGGGTCGTTTACAGCCCCTGCGCGCGTGGTTATCATGGTGTAAATGCGGGGCTCGCGCTTGTTAATGCTCAGCACTACCGTTAAGCCATTGTCCAACTTGTAAAAGCGAGCTCCAAAGGGATCGTTAGTAACGTAGCGGTAAGTATACTTACCCGTTTTGCCAGTTTTCCATTCATACCTTTGTGGCTGAGCTATTATTGGAAGAATTTGCAGCCACGTTAAGACACTCACAAACAGCGTTTTTTTCATGTGTTGTAACAATTTAGATTAAAAACATGCCAGGCAATGTTAGTGTATTGCCAAAGTTTTTGCAACCCTCTGTGAAACTGACTTAGAACAAGTAGCTAAACATTTTTCTCACTGGCAGGTTAATTTATTGATGATTGCTATTATTTCGGGCACTAACCGCACTGGCTCCCTGACTGGTCATATTGCTCAACTATATCGGAAACTGTTGGAAGAAAAAAAGGTAAACACTATTGTTTTAGATCTTGCTCAACTGCCACACGACTTTGCTTTTTCCGCTCTGTACGAAAACGGCGGCAAGAACCCAAACTTTGTTGCCTTTTATCAGCAAGCCATTGAAGCTGAAAAACTCGTTTTTATTATTCCAGAATACAACGGCTCTTTTCCAGGGGTGCTGAAAACTTTTTTAGACGGCATGCCCTACCCTAATCCGTGGAGAAATCGCAAAGCAGCGCTAGTGGGTTTATCCTCTGGTCCGCAGGGAGGCGCACCCGCTCTGAGCCATTTCACCGACGTACTGCATTACTTAGGTATTCATGTCCTTGCTCACCGCGTCAAAATGCCTTTTATAGAAAAGAACCTCAACGGCAATCAACTGCAAAATGAAAACTATCTCCGCCAGCTAAATAATCAAATTAATAGTTTGCTTGCCTTCTGAGCGTTAATTGCCTCTGAGAATGCTGTATTTTTATGCCTTCTAACTAACCAAGACACATGAAATACTTGCTGGTTTTGCCTATGGCATGGGCAACTATTGCTGCTTTATGCCAAACTCCTTCCTTAACAGTGCCCTATATCATGCGCCATCCGACATGGATGGGAAGTTTTCCAGAAAATATGCGCTGGGCTGATGACAGCAAAACGCTTTATTTCGATTGGGGGCAAGAAAAAAGCCTACACGCTGCTGACCCTGTTACAGGCAAATGGCGGAAAGTCTCCCTTGAAGAAGAACGCACCCTTGCTTTTGGCAATGATGATTACAATCCTGCTCGCACGCGCCGCGTGTATGCTAAAGATGGAGATATTTTCATCAAGGACTTAAACAGCGGCATTACTACCCAACTCACTCAAACCCTTGAGCCTGAGCTTAGACCGCGCTTAAGTGCCGATGGCAATCGCGTATTTTTTCAACAAGGGATTAATCTTTTTGCATTGCACCTCAATACAAGTAAACTAGAACAGCTGACCAATTTTCGCCGCGGCAACCCACCCACAGAAAGTAAAAAAACTCAACAGGCAACCTGGCTAGAAACCGATCAACACAATCTTTTTCAAGTTCTTAGAGAAAGGAAGGAAAAAGAAGCCAATCGCCAAGCCCTTGAAAAACAGCTTAGCCCTACCCGACCAAAGGAATATTACTTCCAGGAGAAGCAGGTGGAAAATCTCACTATTAGCCCCGATGGCAACTACGTTCTTTTTCGACTTGCCAATCGCTCCTCTACTAGCAAACAAACCATCGTACCTGATTTTGTTACCGCTTCTGGCTATACCGAAAGCCTGAATGCACGTCCCAAAGTAGGAGAGGCAGAAGCAAGCTACGAAATAGCACTCTACGACCGCCGCCGCGATACTCTCTTTTACATCTCTCCTTTAAACCTACCAGGTATTGATCAGGTCCCGACTTACTTGGCGGAAAAGCACAAGAAAAGACGCGAAGTAACTCCACTCACTATGCTTTGGAATGATAACAGCACATTTGCCCTTGTAGTAATTCGCGCACAAGATAACAAGGACTTATGGATTGCAGTTGTAGAGCCTTCTTCTGCTAGTTTGAAAACAATAGACCGACAGCACGACGAGGCTTGGGTAGCAGGTCCTGGCATTGGCACTAATTTGGGCTGGATAGATAATCAAACCATATGGTTTCAATCGGAGGAAACGGGCTGGTCGCATTTGTACGTAGCTGATATTACCACTGGCTACAAAAAAGCTCTTACCTCAGGCACTTATGAAGTCCGCTTTGCCAAGCTAAGCCGCGATAAAAAGCATTTTTACATTGCCACAAGCCAAGTACATCCTGGGGAAGAACACTTGTACAAAATTCCTCTCGGAGGTGGCAATGCTCAACGGCTTACTTTTTTGACTGGCGGTAACGAGTTTGCCATCTCACCTGATGAAAAATTTATCGCCATTAGGCATTCTTACAGCAATCGCCCTTGGGAGATTTATATCATGGAGAACAAGTCAGGAGCCACGCCGCGCCAAATTACTCAATCTCTGTCCGAAGAATTTAAGCGCTATCCTTGGCGCGATCCTGAAGTAATTACTTTTAAAGCCTCTGATGGAGCGGAGGTATATGCTAGACTGTATCTTCCTCGGCCAGAAGTGAAAAACGGTGCTGCTGTCTTATTCGTTCACGGGGCTGGATATTTGCAAAATGCCCATAAGCGCTGGAGTAGCTATTTTCGCGAGTACATGTTTCACAACCTACTAGCAGACAAAGGCTACACCGTTTTGGATATAGACTATCGCGGCAGCGCGGGATATGGACGCCAATGGCGAACTGCTATCTACCGACACATGGGTGGAAAAGACCTTAGTGACCACATAGATGGAGCAAAATGGTTAGTAGAAAAACACGGCATTGACCCCCAGCGCATAGGCATTTACGGCGGCAGTTACGGCGGTTTTATTACTTTGATGGCTATGTTTACCGCTCCCGAAGTATTTGCTGCAGGAGCTGCCCTCCGTCCAGTAACTCACTGGGCTCACTACAATCACCCCTATACCAGCAATATTCTCAACACTCCTGTGCTGGATAGTGCTGCCTACGTGAGAAGTTCACCTATTTACCATGCTGAAGGATTAAAAGGCGCGTTGCTTATTTGTCATGGCATGGTAGATGTAAATGTGCATTTTCAAGATGTGGTTCTACTAGCTCAGCGATTGATCGAACTGGGTAAAGACAATTGGGAAGTGGCTATTTATCCTGTAGAAGACCATGGATTTACTCACCCTGCTAGTTGGACCGACGAGTATAAACGCATTTTAAAACTGTTTGATACCCATTTGCTGAAACATTGACTCTTTAGCGGAAAAGTTGTTTAAGGCTGGTTTTGAGCACCTCTCCCATTGTCTTGCACTTGAGGAACTCCTCGTGTTTGTAATGGCGGGCAAGTTCCTCTTTTAACTGGTCAGTATTTTCTTTAGGAGCTATGGTATCTTGCACCATTACCTCCATGAGGTCTTTAAGTACATAGCGAGACACACGCAGGCGATTAGCCATCATAAAGCGTTCTTCTAACTGGTATTGCCGCACACTTTCAGGAGTGAGCACTTCGTAGCCTATTTCTATGATAGGATTGTTTTGTTTGAAATATTGTGGCAAGTAAATGGATTTGCGTCCTTCATAGCATTGCTGGTCAAAATCGATGGCGCGCATGCGGTAATGAATTTCTTCAAAGTCAGGAGTGGTGTCTATTACAAAATTACTGGAGTGCATATCACCCAACAAGCGAATAAAACAACGCTCATTGAACTTGACAAACTCTTTTGCAAGGCGAATTTTATTGACATCTTTTAGATGTGTACGTATAAATTGGTCAGCTGGGATGCCTAAAATGTGCTCTTCTATGAGTGTATCCTTATGCAGCAAATAGCGCACTCGGTTTGGCGAAAGAATATCTTCCAATTCAAGCCCATATATGCGCGAAGCGTCTGCAATTTTTACGTAAAAATAATCAAAATTATCGTTTACTTTATTGACAATTCGCACGCGAAATGGCTTTGTATTTCCATAGGTGCAAAGGTCAATGCGGTCAATATAAAGATGATTGATAACAGACAAATTCCCTGCAATTTTTAAATGGGCATAAATTTGCCGCAAACTGTCGAAAATATACTCGCGGTCGCTTTCGGAATAATAAACAGTAATCCAGAGAGTATCGCGTCCTTGCTTGTCGTAAAGAGGAGTAAAGCTGACAAAACGGCATAAATCTTCGTATTGCAAAGGGATAGCTGTTTCTTTGCCATACTTGTGCAAAAAGCGGCGCAGCCGTTCACTGATTTTGTAAACAATTTTTTTCTTACTAATAACTGCCATCTTACGGAGCAATTTAAAAAATGCCTACAAAAAATACCAATTTTAGTTGGCAAGTGTGCACTTTGCGCCCCAGCTTGTGGCAAGTCGCATTTGTAATTGGTAAAGATCTTACATGCAATCTCTTTAGCAATACGGCATGCAAAGTTTTTAACTCGCCGTTGTTCACGTCCCACAAACAACCCCGCCGTTGTTCATGTCCCCATGAACGACCCCCGCCGTTGTTCGTGTCCTCACGAACAACCTGTGATTAAAAGCGCAAAAAGCAAGAATGAACCAAAGAAAATACTCGCCGCTATGCTGCTGAGTTGTTTTCAAGGCATGAACAAAACGTATTGTTCGTGAAGACACGAACAATGGCAGAGAAAATACTCGCCGCTATGCTGCTGAGTTGTTTTCAAGGCATGAACAAAACATGTTGTTCGTGAAGACACGAACAATGGCAAAAAAGAGTCCATACCTAAAAATTTTGAAGAGACAAACCTATTGCTTTTGCTCTCAGAGACTTGCACTGTTATTCTTAGAAGGCAATTGAGCAACATTGATTTATTTTGCAAAGCTGTTAAATTGCCACTGAGATGCCTTACTTAGTGTTTGATGTAGAAACTACAGGTCTGGAGCCAGACTATCACGAAATAATACAAATAGGAGCAGTGCTTTACGATAATCAATGGAACCAACTGGCTACATATCTGACTAATGTATATCCTGAACACCCTGAACGCTTTGCTATTCCTTCTTCCGAAGTGCACGACCTCACTTTAGCAGATCTGGAAGATGCACCCATGATCCACGAAATGCTAGAAGATTTCGAAGACTGGTTGATAGAAGAACTGCACCTGCAAAACCGCAGCCAGTTGCGCCGAATTACCATTTGCGGACAAAGTGTAACGACTGATATCAATTTTTTGCGCTTTGCTTATAAAAAATGTCATATGAGTTGGGAGTTTTCCTATCGTCCCTTAGATCTATTTGTGCTTTCCAACTTTTATTTTCATATCTTGCGTTGTAATGGACTTAAAACCCCTAAGTCCCTTAGTCTAAAAAACGTGGCTGAGTATTTTGGAATGGAGAGACAAACCCAAACGCATAACGCTTTGGAAGACGCTATTCTCACAGGGCGTTGTATTGCTCTCATTATGAAAAATGCACAAAAATTTAAAGTTGTTGAACAGGAGTTGCAATTTTGGGAAGGAGAAGAGGAAGAATAACCGCCTTGCGGATTAATAGGGGTTACATAACTTTGGTACTCAATCAATGCACTTATGAATATTCACGAATACCAAGCCAAAGAAATACTCAAGCGCTACGGCGTTGGCATACAGGAAGGCATTGTTGCTGAAACGCCTCAGCAAGCCCTGGAGGCAGCCCGTAAACTTCAAGAACTTACTGGCACTCAAGGGTGGGTAGTAAAGGCTCAAATCCACGCTGGTGGACGCGGAAAAGGTAGAACTATTGAGACCCATCAAGAGGGAGTAAAGTTTTGCACTTCTCTGGAAAAAGTTGAAACTGTAGCCCGAAATTTACTGGGAAACACGTTGGTAACTTTACAAACTGGACCGCAAGGAAAAAAAGTTCATAAAGTACTTGTTGCCCAAGATGTGTACTATCCAGGTGAAAGCCAACCAAAGGAATTTTACATAGCAATTTTGTTAGACCGCGCTAAAGCCTGTAATGTAATCATGGCTAGTGCAGAAGGAGGCATGGAAATAGAAGAGGTAGCCAAACACCACCCCGAAAAAATTGTTAAAATCTGGGTAGATCCACTCAAAGGGCTACAAGTTCAACAAGCTCAACAACTTGCCGATCAACTAGGGCTCACTGGTCTTGCCCATGAAAACATGGTCAAGTTTATTCATGCTCTTTACAAGGCATACGATGAAATCGACGCGGTGCAGTTTGAAATTAATCCTTGTCTAAAAACTTCTGACAATCAAATTATTGCCGTAGATGCCAAAGTAAATTTAGACGATAACGCCCTATTTCGCCACCCTGACTTAGCTGCTCTTCGCGATTTAAGTGAAGAAGAACCCTTAGAAATAGAAGCCTCCGCCGCTGGACTGAACTACGTCAAACTTGATGGGAATGTGGGTTGTATGGTCAATGGGGCTGGTTTGGCAATGGCTACAATGGACATGATTAAACTTTCTGGCGGAGAGCCTGCTAACTTTTTGGACGTAGGTGGAGGAGCTAGCGCTGAAACAGTTGAAGCGGGCTTCCGAATTATCCTCAAAGACCCTAACGTAAAAGCTATTCTAATTAACATTTTTGGAGGCATTGTTCGCTGCGACCGCGTTGCCAACGGAGTAGTAGAAGCCTACAAAAAAATCGGAGATATACACGTCCCTATTATTGTTCGCTTGCAAGGTACTAATGCCGAAGAAGCAGCCCGTATTATTGAAGAATCTGGACTAAGGGTAACTTCAGCCATTTCGCTCAAGGAAGCAGCTATGAAAGTGCAAAAAGCCTTAGAATCGTTGTAAAAAATATTTTAACTTTGTCTAAGCCGCTTCCATTGGGCGGCTTTTATTTTTTAGCCCGTAGCAAATGATAGAAACGCGCCGCCAAGGTACCAGCCTAAAAGTTTGCCACGGCTACTCAACAGTTGTTCAAAAGCGATAATTTACAATCCAGTTAACATGGTGCATATTGACTTTGTTGATGATAAAATTATCGTCAAGTGGTTCAGAACCGCCATTGTTTTTAATCATGTAAAGCAACTCTACTTCTAAACCTTTCCAAAACCCTTGAGGTCGCCATAGCAAACTGGTGTTCAACTGCTGGTAGTCGGGCATGGCATACTTGTTTTTTAGAGCATTTGTAGGATGAGGAACGGCATAATTACCAACAGATAGCTGCAGTTGCAAAGTTTGAGTCAGGCGAGTTTGATAGTTAAAAGTGATGGCATGCACGTTAGCAAAACCCTCGTTGCGCTCTCTGGGAATGAAGGTATAGAAAGGGTCGCGCCCCCATTCACGGGGAAAAAGCCACTGCCCTGCATCTCCTATATGAGTGTAGTTAAGTGTGAAATGATGAAAGTTGATCCGTTGCCCGATCCTTGCACTCATCACCCAAGCGCGGTGATTTTTAGGCATGTATCGCTTTTCAGCAGAAAGCTCACTGCGTGCATCTAAGTCGGTTTGCCATGCCCATTGAACTCCCCAAAAACCTTGACCGTATCCGTTTTTAATATTCCCTTCCAGCTGCAAGAATTGTGTATAAAACATTTGAGGCATCCAGTAAAACCAATACTGCAACTGAGTACTAAGCCCGACGTGATAACTTAACGCTCCAATGACCAGAGGTTGTTTAGGGATGTTGCCTTTGTAGGTGGCAGGGCGTCCAGTAATTGCTCTTGCTTGTGGATAAATGCCAAAGGTCTCTGCGATGGTGTACCACTTTTCAGTAGAGCGCGGCGACATTCGCCATAAAATACCTCCTTGTGCATGCCATCTCTTACTTTGGCGCCATTCTATCCAGCCCCCTTCTTGCATATTGGGGCGCATCCTTCCATCTTGTGGATTTACAAAAGGCGTTTTGAGTATCATACGTCCTACCGTCAGCGACAAATGACTGCGCTGATAGGATAGACGCAAATGCTCCAGACGCGCTAAAGGTCCTTTGTATTCAGGGCGAGTGATATCGAATAACCCTATTTCATACCGATTGATCAGATTGACTTGCGGGGCAAGGTTAGAGGAAACCAAGTTATCCCACACATACGCTGAAAGGGTCAGTTGAAAACCTTTCCAGTTAGGAGTTTCATAACTGGCGCCAAAGCCCGACCCTAATGCATAATAATCTACCAAATTGCCTTGATTAATTGTTGCCATGAAAAAAGTGCGGCTTTGAAATTCATATTTTCCACGACGCAAGAAAGATTGCAGCGTATCTGACCAAGGAGCAGCGTTTGAAAAAATAGCAAACAATAAAGACGCACTAACCAAAAACGCCATTCTCATAACTTATCTTCAACAGCATACTGGACAAAAACATACCGCAATACCAAATTAATCAAGTGCATATTAGCGCGATTGTGCAGTACTTCTATAGGGATTTCTTCCATTTCCATTGCGCGTTTGTAAACATAAAGCGCCTGCAAGCTCACTCCTTTCAAAAATTTAGGTCGGTAGTTGAGCTCTACATTTAACTGGGCAAAGGAAGGCATTTGATACTTGTTGTAAGCTGAATTATGCACTGAAGGTAAGTTGTAGTAGCCCAACGCAATGGAGGTTTGAAAACACTTAGGTAACCACTCGGCTTGCCATTCTGCCATGTAAGCATTAGCACTGCGCAGTCCTTCATTTCGCTCTCGCTCCATAAAGGTATAGAAAGGTTCTCTTCCCCATTCGCGCGGCATTAAGAAACGCGTCGTGCCATTGATGTTAGTATAAGCCAATGAACAGTAATGCCTTCCAGTGCGATAAATGATTCGAGTAGATAGTACCTGACTATACTTGCCTTTTTCTGCATACGCCAACCCTGGCTGTGCATTACCACCTTGCCCTACTACGTCCTGCCGAATGAGTTGAACTCCTGCCTCGCACTTTGCTTCGCGAGGAGTATGAAATAATGGAAAATCCGCCTGCAAAAGCAAAGTATTGGTAACATTTTCAAAGAAAGTATTCCACAACTGCACTTTGCTTTCATTGTCTTTCCAAATAAGAGCAGCCATACCTACCCCTTTAGTTTTGATATGATGGCGGTAGTTAGAAAGTTGCCCATTAGGAGCTAGACCCGACCAGTACACTCCTACTGATTCGCCTATTTTAAACCACTCCGTAGTAGAGCGGGGCGCTACGTGAGTAATCCACCCTGCTTCGGCAAATAATTTTTTAGCAAGTTGCATTTCTGTCCAAAAGCCGCGCACCATAGTAGGGCGAAGTCGGCCATCTTGGGGATTTATAAAAGGGGTTTTAAGCAATAAATTGCCCAGAGAAGTAGTAAATTTTTTGCCTGTATATCGAACAAACATTTCCTCCATCAAAGTAAGGTCGGAGTGGCGATAGGGTTGGGTAAGATCAAATAGTTCACTTTCGTAGCGGCTGTGCTGCCCTGTTAAAGAGTCTTTTTCCCAGATGTGTTTAGTGTGAAAAGGATTTTCAATAAGGGCTCCTCCAAAGGCGAATGAAAAACCATGCCACGAAGGGGAGTGATAATCTAAGGCAATAGAAACACCATTGGCAATGTAGTCAGGAAGAAAGCTATAATTAATAGTGGAAGAAAAAAAGTTGCGAACCTCTAACCTAAACTCATTTCTGGGTGGTGGAAAGTGCAAAATAGGCTCCTCTTCAGCAGAGTGACTTGTACTATCGGAAGTAGCGTGCTGAGCAATCAAGTGCTGCAGTACCATTAACCAAACCACTGCTGCAAGCAATAGGTTGCGGCACATAATTGTTGGAGGATTGTTGTTTGTTATTTAGTTGCTTTTGCTTGTGCCTGTTGTTCGTACCACTTCTTAATAGGTCGGAAGGGTCCGTACTTGTGTTGTTTTTCGCTATAGGGGTCAGCAAAGGGTCCAAAAGGATGATCTACGGGCTTTTTACTAATGTCAGGCCAATCAGCGGGAAAGCGCTTGTTGGGTCTGGGCATAGAATTGACATAAGCGGCAATATCCCAGGCTTCTTCGTCAGTCAGTTGCGGTTTTTCCCAAGTGGCTCCCAGAGGCATATTTGCTTTTAGGTAACCAGCAAGGCGCGAAAGGCGATAAAGTCCAGCACTGACATTATAGCTATGCTCACCCCACAGAGGCGGATAGATATAAGTTTTTCCATCTGGCGCTAGCTGACCTTGCCCATCTTTTTTATGACATGCCACACATTTTTGCTCATAGAGCACTTTTCCTGCTTCAGGGTCAGCAGGTCGGTCTAGGTAAGGCAAATCCATGATTCCACTTCCTGCAGGAGCTTGTCCTTTGGCTACTCCTTGCCCTAACCAGCGCATATAAGCTATGATGGACTTCATTTCCTTGCTATCTTCGGGCAAGGGCTTGCCATTCAAACTGCGTTCAAAGCAGTCGTTAATGCGTTTTTCTATGCTTTCCACAGTGCCAGAGCGAGCGCGAAACTTGGGATACGTACTCCACACAGCCCCGTAATTATTGCCCCATGGACGGGTCCCTGCTTCTAAATGGCAATTCTGGCAATTCATGCCATTGGTAGTTTGAGCAATAGAGCCTTTAGGACCAAAGTAGGCAGCTGTATTGGCAATGAGTTCACGCCCATACCGAATGCTATCCCCTGAAGGGTTGTTAGGTATAGTGCTCGGATCAGGTCCTTTCCACAAGATAGGCGAAGGAGCTAAACTTGCTTGCAAACTTTTGGTTGCCTCTTGAGTAGCTTTAACAAACGGATGATTGGAAAAATCTTGTTGCTCAACAGGAGGATTTGCTACATACCATACTTGCACCAGCAGTAAGATAAGCGCTGCAATAATTACAACAGTAAGCTGATAAGTAACTCTACTCCACTGATAAAGCCAGTTGTTGTTTTCCATTTTTTCGCAGGGCTAAATTACATGCAAATATAAATATATGTAAATGTTTATCGAAGTTTTTTGCGCACAAATTCTCTAAGCACTACTTGTATCGGAAGATAGAAAAATTATGTGTTATTTAATGCTAGTTTTGTATCAAAAAGAGTCGTTTTGTCGTTTTAGAATAGAGCCCCTTATTAATTGTTATACCACTTAGTATTAGTTCACTGAATTGTTATCGCGCAATAATATTAAGGTATTACACTTATGAAACCCATGCTCAGGTATTACCTATTTGCGGGCTCATTGCTATTGACTTTTACAACTAATGCATTAGCTGATGATCGAATCGACCAGCTTTTGCGCATCGTCAGCCAAGATAAAAAAGATGCTCGCCAAGTAGATGCTATGAACGAACTGGCTGAACTGTATGCCCCTAAAAAAATAGAAGAAGCCTTGTACTACGCCAAACAAGCAGAAAAACTATCTCGGCAAATTGGTTATATTCAAGGACAGGCTAAAGCCTTTGAAGTTCTAGGCACTTTAAATGCCTTCTATCAACAAAAGCACGATGATGCAGCAGATTACTTCAAAGAATCTTACCAATTATACTACGAACTTTACAAAGAAGGAAAGGTGAGCAAAGAAGTCCTATATGACTTCATAACCAAAAAGATCATGCCTGCTTATCAACTCATTGCCAATAAAACTGACGAGGAACTGTCGCGAAGGGAAAGAAGAGCAGTAAAATCTTATAAAACTTTGCAAACCGAGTTTACACCTGTATTGGCTGAAATTGCCCTCTTGCGCGAGCAGGAAATAAAAAAGAGAGATTCTAAACTAGACTCTGCCAAAAAAATTTTGGAAAGTAGCAAAACAGAACTGCAAAAAAAGGAAGAAGAACTCAGGCAAAAAGAAGCCGAACTGCAAATTAAAACTAAACAACTTACTACCAAAACTAAAGAACAAGTTCAACTCACTCGGCTCACTGCTAAACTTGCCGATAGCTTGCGGCGCTCCTCTGACAGCCTTAAAACCACTATGGATAGCCTTACTCAAATAGCTGCTAGTCTTAAAATGACTACAGAAATGCTCATGTTGCACAAACTTCGCTTGCAAGAACAAGAACTCAAAGCCCTAGAGCAAAAAAATCGCAACATGATGCTTGAGCAGGAAAAAAAGCGCCAACAATGGATTACTTACATTGCACTAGTTGGACTGATTGCCGCAGGCATTATCGGATTGCTCATTTTCCAAAACTATCGCGCTCAAAAGCGGCTCAACGCGGAGCTCACTCTTAAAAATGCCGAAATTGAACGGCAAAAAGAAGAAATCATGATGCAAAATCACAATATCATGCTGCAAAATGCCAAGATAGAAGAGCAGCGCGATAAAATTCATGCTAAAAATCAACAAATTTTAGCAAGTTTGAACTACGCCAGCCGCATCCAATCCTACATGTTGCCTTCTGTGGAGCGAATTCGGCAAACGTTGCCAGAGTTTTTCGTCTTCTACAAGCCGCGCGATGTGGTTAGCGGCGATTTTTACTGGTTTGCTGATATAGAAGAAGGTTCCGACAGAAAAATTATCATCGCTGCAGCAGATTGCACCGGGCACGGCGTTCCAGGCGGATTTATGAGCATGATAGGAAATAAACTCCTCGACGAAATCGTTTACATGAAAAATATTTACTCTCCTGACCAAATACTCAACGAGCTCCACCAAGGCATTAACAAATCGCTGCGCCAAAACGAAACCCGAAATAACGACGGCATGGATATTTCCATCTGCGTCATCCTACCCCAAGAGGAAAAAATACAAATTGCTAGCGCCAAAAATCCCGTCATTTATATCCAAAATGAGGAACTCTACGAAATAAAAGGCGATAAACTCTCGGTAGGGGGAGTAGCTACCGAACCGCGCAACTACTCTTTGCACGAAATCAACATCAATCAGCTTACCACCATATACATGTTCTCTGATGGCATTCAAGACCAATTTGGAGGACCGGAGGGCAAAAAATTTATGCTTCGCAACCTGCGCAATCAATTAGTAGCTATTTCAGACAAGCCCGCCCAAGAGCAACATATCGCTATTGAAAATATTCTCAAAAATTGGATGGAAGGCTACCAAACTATCCAAAAACAAATTGATGATATGATGCTCATCGGCTTTAAGGTAGGAGCCGATGGACTCATACAACCAACCAACTATGCTGCTAAGTCTTTAAAAAGCATGGTTTACTGCTAATTAGTTTTGAAAAGCTACCCTTGCCAGTAGCAGGGGTAGCTTTTTTTACTTCGTTTCTGGTTGATAAATGTTCACTAGCCCATCACCTTCGCAAGTGGCAATTAAAAGACTGCGGCCATTGGGGCTATCTTTTGGGCTGATGTACAGCACTCCTTCAGGAGCATCGCCAGTAGGCAATAACTTAATAAACTGGGCAGCCGTAGGATTGGTAACATCATACACCAGCACGGCATCGGCGCGCTCTAAACCGATGAAAGCAATCTTGCGCCCATTGAAGTCCGCTATAGTAACTGCTTCGGGCTCAACGCCTTTGTCATCACTGCGCGTATCGTCATAAAGACCTGCAACAATGGTGCGCTCTTCCATGTCTTTCCCTACATCGCTTACAAGAGTTAAAGTGTTGGCGTTCCAGATGCTAAAAGAACGAGTTCCATAGGTGTAGATAATATCGTAGTCTCCATCGCCGTCAATATCGCCATTGGCGGCAGTGGTGCGCAATCGACCAATATTTGCAGGCTGCCGCAATTCTGCTGCATTGGGGAAGCGCGTCGGGTCTAGTCGATAGTTGCTATCTCCTGCTCGGCGCTCTTCGTTGTAGCCTTCGTATGCTCGCGCATCTCCTTCATTGGCTGTAATTAGGTAGGGCATGCCGCCAATGGTAAAGAAAGCGATGGCATCTGGCTGGTAGTAACCTTGCACAGGCCAATTGCGGAAATTGCCTACTATGTTATCCCGATCGCTAGCGTCTATCTTGTTGTTTTCTCCTGCATTATGGTCTTTAGTGCCCAAAGGAAAAAGACCTGTAAAAGTGCGAGTAGTCAGGTCAATGCGGGCAATGGCATTGTTTTCTTGTAGGGTAACCCAAGCAGTTTTAGAGTCGTCGGAAACGGCAATGTATTCTGGTTCCATGTCCTGAGCAAAGGAAGCATTCCTGCCATAGATGCGCAATCCCCGTTGCTCTAATGCCGAGCGATTGCTAGCAAATTGGGAAAAATCCAGTGTTGTTACAGCATAATTTTGATTGACTGCAATGATGGATACTGAACCTACAGGGTCGATAGTATAGGCTTCATTAGGCTCGCCTTCGTTGGCAGTGAGAATGAAATTGCCATCAGGGCTAAAGGTGATCATATCCGGGAGAGCTCCCACTGTAATTTGGCGCACTATGTTGAGCGTTTCAGTGTTGAATACAATAACTCTACCGTTATCGGTCTTGTTGGGAGCTTCTACAGCAGCAGCCAGCAGACCATTACTCACTGCTACACTATTTACTCCCCCGCCTCCTATTGCATTAATATCGATGGATTGTATTTTCACTGGCGCAGTGGGATTGCGAAGGTCAATTACATCAATCCGAGAACCGCCATCGACATTAACTATGAAAAGTCGTTTTGTTTTAGGGTCGTAGGCGGCAATTTCTGCAGCGCCCGTACTGCCCAAATCAATTCTTCCAATTTCTTTAAACGTAGCCACATCCTCCTGAATGGGATCGGCTTGCCGCTTGCTACAGTTACTCGCCAGTAAACTGACAGCAGCTATGCAGGAAATGGTAAAAAAGCGCTTCATAAATTTTGGTAAATACACTGCCTGCAAAACTACTGGCAGTACATTACCAGTATTTTGAGCTACTGTAAAGGTTGAGTTATGAACAAAGTTGCTGTCTTACCAAATCAAGAAGTGCATTTGTAGTAAGCATGATATTGAGCATGCGTTCTTGGGTAAGGGTAAGTTTTTTGGCGATGGTTTGGTTGCCATCGGCGTAAGCTATCCACACCGTTCCGACGGGTTTTTCTGGAGTGCCTCCATCTGGTCCAGCGATGCCAGTGGTAGATATGCCAATGCTAGCCTCATAGCGTAGGCGTACATTTTCAGCCATTTGGCGGGCTACAGGCTCGCTAACAGCTCCGTATTGGGCTAAAGTTTCAGCCGACACCCCCAGTTGAGCAATCTTGACCTGGTTGCTGTAAGCCACAATCCCTCCTAGAAAATAACGGCTCGCGCCAGCATGCTGAGTAAACTGATGAGCAATATACCCTCCTGTACAGCTTTCTGCTACGGCAATCGTTTTGCCTTGCTGCAGGAGCAACGCGCCGACTTTCGTTTCTATTTCTTCTTCTCCGTATCCATACACGTACTTGCCAATGATAGATAGTAGCTGTTCTACTTGTTGATTCATTTCTGCTTGCAATGCTTCCTTGTCTGCTCCTATGCCAGTAAGCCTCAAGCGAACTTGCCCTGGACGAGGGAGGTAGGCAAGTTTCAAGTGAGCGGGCAAAGCAAGTTCCCACTGCTGGATTAAGTCGGATAGGGTGGACTCAGGAATGTTAATAGTTTTGATGAAGTAATGAATGACATGCGGGGTTTGGAAATGCGTTTGAAGTGCGGGCAGTACTTGCTCACTCATGAGTTTTTTCATCTCGTGGGGAACCCCAGGAAGAGAAATAAATACCTTGCCATTGCGTTCCAGCCACATGCCAGGAGCAGTACCGATACTGTTTTGCAGTACCTTACAACCTGCCAGCACATAGGCTTGTTGTCGATTGGTTTCGGTTACTTCCCTGCCACGTGGTTTAAATAGGCGTTCGATGTTTTCCAGCACGGTGGGGTCAAACACGAGTTCGCTGCCGAAGTACTCTGCTAAGGTATGTTTTGTGATGTCGTCTTTGGTAGGTCCTAGCCCACCGGTAATAATAATAACTTGGGCAAGGGCTTCGGCGGCTTGCAAGGCACTGAAAATGGCTTGGCGCGAATCCCCTACGGAAGTCTGGCGTGCAGTGCGAATGCCGATTTTGTCTAGTTCAGCGCTAATCCACTGCGAATTAGTATCTACTATTTGCCCGTAGAGAATTTCATCACCAATAGTGATTACTTCAGCAAACACTTCTTTCATATATTACAAATTTGCCGCTGAAGTTACACCTTATTGCCAAAAACAAAGCTACGTAGTGCGCAAATTCCTCCAGTCTACTGAATTGTTACTTGTTTAGGCGATTCGATTTTTTTACAAGGTAGGGTTAGGTACAAAATGCCGTTTTCGTAGCGAGCTGAAATTTTTTCGGTATCTACATTGTCAGGAAGTTCATAGGAGCGCTCCAGCATTTCGTGGTTGTACTCTTGCAGTAAATAGGTTTTCCCCGATGACTTGCGCTTTACTTTCTTATCCGCTTTAACAGTAAGAATTCCTTGATGAAGGCTAATTTCTATGTCGTCTTTGTCAAAGCCAGGCGCAATGACTTCTATTTCATAAAACTCCTCATTTTTGCTAATGTTAGTGGCAGAATGAGGAGCAATAGAAATATTTTCACCCAGGGCAGAACGACCTAAAAATTCTCCTTCTCCGATGAAATGACCATATCTTTCGCCAAAGCGATAAAAAGGATTGTGGCGGCGTGGAAATACAGTTGCCATCGTTTTTTCATTTTGTACCGAATGCTGGAAAGATAGAAGCTATTTGAGCAAAAAAAAATGATAAAAATCATCTTTCTTCAGCGAATGCCGACTCTGCCAACTACTATTTCCACTGCCGTAGAGCCAGTTTGAGGGAAGTACATCCATCTAATGCCAGCATCAAAAAGCAGTTGGGCAATTCTTCCTAAATTAAAATCTGCTGTTAGGTCGATGCCTAAGGTTTGGTACTGGGTGGTGCGGTCCCCAAAAGCGCGATCGTAAAATAGCATGGCTTTGATGCGCTGCAAGTTGGCAATAGGTCCTAAAGAAATATCGGGATACCACAGCGGCAAGCGATATTCTATAGCACTTCCGTAGTACCATTCATGACTGCGGTAGGCAAATCCACGTGCAAAGAGAATGGGGCTAGCAAAGCGGTAATTAGTCTGCTGTTCGTATTGCATGGCACCGCGTAGCACGATGGCGTGGTGTAACAACGCTCCAGGTAAGAAAATTTGACCTTGCATAGCTAGCTGACCTCCTTGAAAGTCGCCGCGGAGAGTTTGGCGGGCAAAAACTGCATACGTCAAACCTAATCGGCTTACAATATCGCGTTCAGCGCGGCGCAAAGTGGCTGCATAGCTAAAACCAATTCCTCCGCTCCAAAGTCTCCCTGTTCGAAAGCGATCAGCAAATGGACCTTTAAAGTTGTCTGTTTGCCGATAAGAAAGAGCCAGGCTTAGGCTAGCGCTGCGCAAAAATTTTGAATTAGTAAGCACCCATGGCAGGCGAAGCCCCATCGTAGCAGCGTGTTCGCTATATTGCAAAGGACTATTTTGGTTATTAATCCGCACAGTAGTTTGCCGCTGCTGTGTACTTAGGTTAAGGTCTATTATGGGGTAAAAACCTTGATAACTCAATTGAGCAAACCAACCACCTCTTTGTTCATTGGTGTTGAAGCGATATCCCACTGTAGCACTGGCAGTGCTGAGCAAATTGCGCGAATAAATAGCCAACTCTAACTGCTCCAAGTTATTAGGATTGATAAACGGCGACCAGCTATAGATATTGACAAGTTGGCTAAACCTACCATAAGGTCGAACAGGGTAAGTTCGTTGAGGAGGGTTTTTCAACGTTTGCAAAGTATAGGCAAGGTGAGGTTCTTGCTCTAGGAGGGGATAAAAATAATCCGTTCTGAAAACAGGCACTTGCTGAAATGGAATCCACAAAGCTGTATCGATAGGAAGGCGCGAAACTTGCATTCCATATAGCTGAAAATCGTTGAAATACAGCCATTTTCCATCAGGAGAAGGCCTGGGATGATACGCGCCAAAGGGTCTTGCTGTTACCTGCCAGCGCTTACCTGTTGCCTTGTGTAAGGCATAGATATTATCAATGCCGTTGTAAGAAGAGTGAAAAAATATCCATTCCTTGTCAGCGGCAGGAGCGCCAATGTTTTCATACCCGAAAGGCAACAAGTCTTCTACTTCCCCAGTGGGCAAATGGATACGAGAAAGGGCAGTGCTGCCATCCTTTCGCTGGCGCAAACAAAGTAAAGATGCTCCGTCGGTGTCATAACGAAGCATGCTGTATTGCAAGCTATCGGGATTGGGCAAAGATTGCAGTATCTTTCCATTCTGGAGATCTAAAACTACAACTTGCTGAAAACCATTTGGCGCTACTTCCACCGTAGCCACCTTGTCTCCCTGAGGAGAAAGGGCAGCGGCTACGTAGCGCGTCTTTGGCACAAGGGTTTGCACTTTGCCAGTGGCAAGATCGAGTATTTTAATTACTTGGTAGTTGCGCATCTGCCAGCGCGGATCAAATTCATACTCCACCCATGCCACTTTATTTGCTTCAACAGATAACATGCCATTGCTCACTATCAAACCAGGGGTAAAAATTACTTCTGCTTTAGCTGCATGGGCTGTTACTGGCAAGCGAACAATTTGCGGAATATGGCTTAGCCCTTGCCGAAGCGCTAACACATATTCTTCAGAAACGGGTTGGGGATATAACACATCGGTATAAGTAGGGGTGCCGTAGTGGCGATGGAGTTTCAAGGGTAGTGTTTCAACAGGTTGGGGAAAGAAAAGTGCTTTTTGTTGTTTTTTCCAGAGGCTATCTAATTGCTGATTCATTTGTCGATAAGCGGCCACAAGTGAAATGCCCGTCTCTTTTTTAACGGCGCGGCTGAAGGCAAAGGGCACCAAAGAAGCGGCAAAAGCTCTTTGGCTGATATTTGCCAGAGCATAAGCACCCGCTTTTCGCCTCAAAAAAGCTGACAAATGATAACCTAACACATAATGGTCAGGAACTAAATGGCGAAATGAACGCTGATGAGCTTTGTGGTACCCCCAACCGCCATGGCTGAGCAGTTGCGTCCGATAAAGTAGGTCAAAATAAGGCAGCCTGCCTCTTCCACCAGGCAATAGAAGAGTTTCCATTAATACTGCATCGCCCTCAAAAAACCACCATGGAGCGGCAAGGTTAGCCAAAGCAGCCAACCCATTGTAGCCAGTAAGCCAAAAGGCAAGGCGAGTCAAACCGCGCTTTGCGTGATCGTACTGTACTACATGGCGCATTTCATGAACAGCGAGTAAAGCTAACCAATTTGCTGTACCAAAATCGTTGTTATTTTGCGGAGGCATTGTAAAAAATTCTGCTCTTCTTGGAGCGGTGTTAAAAAAACCATTTACATAAGTAGTTCTGTTCTGCAATAAAATATCAATCCGGCTGGGCTTTTTGCCAAGGGTTTGAGCAACAGGACCAAAGAATTGAGCACTGCCAGGATGCAAGACTGCATGGAGCAAGTTAGCGGTTCGCTGGGCTTGGCTTTCTGCATCAGCGGGAAAAATCAATCTAAATTCTTTGGTCTGCAATTGCTTCCATCGCACTGAAAAAGGCATTTGCTGCATTGGAAAGATATCTTGAGCCACCAAACTGCTCACAAAAACTACCCAACAGCAGAAAGCAATAAAAAGGCGTGGAAAAGTTGTCATCTTCAGCAATTACAATCGCATAAAATTAAAGGGCAAAAAGTTTAGTAACGACCGCCTTTGCATTTCAGACTTGTAATATTTGCCCGTGTGCGACAAGATAATTAATTTGCTTAAGATAAACTGCAGTGCGTGCAGCCTTTAACGCACAAGCATCAAAGTCTAGCTTTTTTCTTAACTTATCTTGACCAATAAACAAACACTTAAAAACGATGCAAAGGATCGTTGCTTTATCATGGAGTCTTCTTTTAGTGCTGAACGGCGTAGCCCAAAAGAGACGCCAACCTATTATGTTGGATGATATTCACTACTATGTAAGCAATCGCGACTCTGCCAATCGTTTTTTTATTCAACACTTTGGGGCTCGTCCAATGGCACAACAGCCCACTAATCCTCTTCAGTTTATTGATTTTCTACTCATTCGTCCAGGACAATCTACCATTAACATTTCTGGGCGCGGTCCCTTTCCAGGTATGCGGGTGCGCGACCCTAAGCGCTGGAACCGCACTGTAGTGGAACCCTCCGCTGACCTTCCTCCTATGTATGGCATGGACTGGCTTGCATTTTGCACCAAAGATTTACAAGCCGCTATCCGCCAGCTAAAAGCCAATGGTGTCATTTTTATAAGTGAAAATTTTAAACTCCCTGCTGAGGTTGATGTGCCTGCAGCTATGATCTGGGGTCCAGATTACAACCGCATCGTTATCGTAGAGCGAAAGCAAGATAGCGGAATAACTCCCTATGGCATCGACCATATTCACTACATGGTAGAAAATTTGGAGGCAAATATTCAATTTTTCAAAGACGTTTATGCAGGCAAGCTCCTGTGGCGAAAAGGTGAAGTAGCTGTGATGCATGTGGGCAAGCACAAGTTTGTATTATCTACCCCTGAAGGCATGGGACGTCAGCGCAGCCAAGTCGTCCGCCGACATCCTGATTTATTTCGCTACGGAGTTGATCACCTCGGTTTTATGTACAAGGACATTCGCCCTGCCTTTGAGTACGCCAAGGCAAAAGGCTATCACTTTGCTCTAGAGCCTACGCGCATGCAATACTACGACCAACCCACTGTTTACACCTTTGCCATCACTGCTACTCCTGATGGCATGCAGATGGAAATGTATCAAGAAGATGGGCGTTTAGGTCCACGCACCGAATATTTGAACGCTAAACAATAAACCTAATAAACATGAACTGCGTAAATTCATCCGTTATGGAAGGAACGCAAACTGATAATTATCAGAATCGCACTAAAGAATTAGAAAAGTACGTCATTTTAGACACGGACCGCGAACCCGTTTTTGATCGCATCACGCAACTGGCTTCTTTTATTTGCAACACCCCCATGTCGCTTATTACCATTCTAACCGATGACAGGCAATGGTTTAAATCTAAAGTGGGCGTAGACATCGAAGGCACGCCTATTGAACATGCTTTTTGCAACTATGCTATTGCTCAGAAGAAACTGTTAGAAATCCACGATGCGTTACAAGATAACCGAGTTTCTAAAAACCCTTATGTACTAGGGGATCCCTATGTGAGGTTTTATGCTGGCTATCCGCTGATAGATCAAAATGGTTTTGCCTTAGGGACGCTCTGCGTCGTAGATCAAAAGCCACGGCGTTTGACAGATTACCAGCGGGAGATACTTCGCTTACTGGCAGAGCAGACAATGGAACTCATTAAACTCCGCGCTCATAAGGAGGCTTATCAAGAGTTCTTTGAGCTTGTGCCTGAAATGCTCTGTGCAGTTGATAGCCAAGGTGTTTTTTTGCGCGTCAATCCAGCGTGGGAGTCAGTGTTAGGTTACCCTATAGAGTCTCTCATCGGCACGAGCATTTTTACCTTAATTCACTCAGAGGATGTAGCCTCAACCAAACAAGCAATAGAAACACTTAACCAAGGCAATGTAATTACTGGATTTGTCAATCGCTATCGCGATAGCAAAGGTGAGTACCGCACTTTGCGATGGAATGCCCGCTCTTTAAAAGGAATTATTTACGCTTCTAGCAAGGATATTACCCAAGAGTTAGCCAGCCAAAAGGCGTTGATGGAAAGCAATCAACAAATGGAACTTTTAATAGAATTGATGCAACGGCATCACGACCGCATGAAAGAATACACTTACATCACTTCCCATAACTTACACGGAGCGGCTTCTAACATTTTAGCCCTAAGCAATCTACTGGCTGCTACTCCCCACGACGCCCAACTGATTGCAGCTCTGCAGGAAACTGCCCAAAAACTCTATGATACCATTGGTAGGATGAATGCCCTTTTAGACACAGACATTACAAGCGCTACTACTAATAAAAAGCTCCTCAATCTCCATTATGCAGTCCAGGCGATCATTAGTACATTTTTTAGCTATCGCACTGAGAAAGCACAAATTAAGGTGGAAGTTCCTTCGCATCTTCTCGTGCCAGCAATTCCTGCTTATTTGGACAGCATTTTGTACAATCTTATTAGCAATGCCCTTAAATACTCCCGTCCCGACGTGCCTTGCCAAATCCAAATCAGAGCTTACACCACAGGCGATTCAGTAGTAATTGAAGTGAGTGACAATGGCATAGGAATAGATCTAAAGCGCTACAAACATAAACTCTTTCAAATCGGCAGCCGACTTGAGCAAAGCAAAGAGGGCAAAGGCATAGGATTATTCTTGACTTTCCACCAAGTGGAAACTATGGGCGGAAAAATAGAAGTAGAAAGCCAATTAGGGGAAGGTTCCACTTTCCGAGTATATTTGCCTAGTACTTTACAATAACTGCACTCTTTCTCTCAGCCTCATCCACAACTCTTAACTATGGTACGCATCACTATGTAAATCACATGCACCGCCATACGCTGCTGCACCTGCGAGTTCCTTTCTCGTTTTTTCTACTGCCAGTATTTTTGTTTGCTTGTGCAACTGGCGCCAAGCATCTCCAAACCTGGCCAGGGGTAATAGCATTTTTTGCATGGCATCTGTTGATTTATCCTGCTAGCAACGGCTATAATTCTTATTTCGACAAAGACAAAGGAGCTATTGGAGGACTGGAAAAGCCTCCACCCATCAGCAGGCAACTGTATTTCACTTCGCTAATTTTCGATGCTATTGGTATTGCAATAGGCTTGTGGATAAGTGGGCAATTTGCACTGGCTTTGTTTATATACGGTTTGGTTTCTAAAGCCTATAGCCATCCTGCCATAAGGCTTAAACGATACCCCTTTCTTAGTTTACTCACAGTAAGCCTTTTTCAAGGAGCCTTTGTATTTCTTACTTCCTTGCAGGCTATGACTGGTTTTTCGTGGAGGGAAATTTTTACTTTCAAGTGGATATTGGCTGCGGGTCTTTCCTCCCTCATGCTTGCCGGCTCTTACCCCATGACGCAAATTTATCAACACGAAGAGGATGCCCTTCGCGGCGACTGTACCATAAGCCTTCTTCTAGGCATACGCGGCACATTTGTTTATACATTAATAGTTTTTTTGGTTGCTACCGCTGGTTTTTTTGCATTTTTTTATGTTTACTTTTCTCTCCAATGGGCTATCGGATTCGTCGCGGCGCTTTTGCCAGTGATGTGCTTTTTTCTCTGGTGGATGTGGAAAGCTTTTGCTAGCCCTGAGCAAGCCAATTTCCGAAATGCGATGCGCCTCAACCTAATTTCTTCTCTCTGTTTGAATGCTTTCTACGGGGCTCTATGGTGGGCAAATGCTCAAATCTAAGGTGTAAGTTAAGCCAAGCGGAGCTCGGCTCTACCTTAATCTTCCCTCAACCTGAAACGGTCCTTTTCGAGAAATAAAGTCTTGGAAAGACTCAGATTTTTGTCCTATTTCTCCTTCCCTTCCATGCATTTTGATGGAATCAAGAAACGCTCCTGCATAATCAAGGGCAATCTATTCAAGTGGCTCCCACTCTGCTTTGGCTCCTGTAACCATGACTGCATGTAGCAATCCGAATGCATCATGCCGCTGTTAGGTTGCTCCACTTTAGCCGATTCCCCTTTTTATCCAACTATTGTATCCATAATTGTTGCCTTCCTAAAACCTAGACATGCTCTAAGCAAAGGATTCAGGTAAAATCCCATAAAGTTTTTTCTTTGCTGCTGGTGGCACAACCCAGCTAGCCCAATTTTGACTGGAGGATGAGAATTGCACTTACCTTTTGGCTTTTTTTACCTCTCATACTGGCAGGACAAAATGTAGACATTCATCCGCGTATCCTGAACCGCGAGTGGGAGGCTTACTGGATTGCTTGTCCAAACACTTCCTTGAGGGCTTTTGGAGTGTATCATTTTCGCAAGCGATTTTTATTAGAAAGCCAACCGCGAAAGTTTATCGTGCACGTTTCGGCAGATAATCGCTATCGGTTGTTTGTCAATGGAACCCCTGTTGCGCAGGGTCCTGCGCGAGGCGACCTTTTTCACTGGTATTTTGAAAGCATAGACATTGCTCCCTATCTTCAAAAAGGCACCAACGTAGTGGCAGCTGTTGTGTGGAACTTTGCCGAATACGCTCCTTGGGCGCAAATGAGCTTTCAAACTGGTTTTATTATGCAAGGCAATACCACTGCTGAGTCGGTAGTAAATACTGATACTTCATGGAAAGTAATGCACAACCCAGCCATTACCCCCATTGTGAATGCCAAGTTTGCTAACGATCCTACTATTGCCGTAGGTCCAGGAGAATCCCTAGAGGCTGCAAATTATCCCTGGCATTGGCAAACCATTCATTACGATGATAGCCACTGGTTGCCTGCTCTTCCACTTTACAAAGGCATGCCGCGCAATAAAGGAACTAGCTCGGCGTACTACCTCATGCCTCGACCCATTCCCCTATGGCAAGAACATTCCGAGCGGTTTGCACAAGTGCGGTACTTTAGCGGCATTTCCAACGTTCCCCAAGCATGGCTACAAGGCAAACAAGTCCTTACCATTCCTGCCTACTCACGAGTGTCTATCTTAATAGATAACCAAGTTCTTACCACTGCTTATCCCGAACTTACTGTTCAGGGCGGCAAAAATGCCTTAGTGGAAATTACATATGTGGAGTCTTTAGTGGACCATAATTTGCAAAAACATCATCGCAACCGCATAGAAGGCTTAGAAATCATAGGTTACAAAGACCGCTTGTTGCCTGATGGAGGTCCCAAGCGCTTGTTTCGTCCTCTGTGGTGGCGCACCTTCCGCTATGTGCAGCTAGACATTCAAACAGAAAGCGATCCGCTGGGGCTGATAGATTTCAGTTATCAATTTACGGCTTATCCTTTAGAAGAAAAAGCTCAGTTCAACAGTGACGACCCTGAACTAAAAAAAATCTGGCAAGTGAGCTGGCGAACTGCACGGCTTTGTGCACACGAAACTTACATCAATTCTCCTTATTACGAACAGGTGCAATCAGTGGCTGAAGCACGCATACTAGCCCTTGTTTCTCTTTACGTCAGTGGCGATGATAGGCTCATGCGCAAGGCGATTTTGGATTTTAACTATTCTCGCCTTCCTGAAGGACTTACCCAGTCCCGCTATCCAAGCAGAATACCGCAAATTATTCCTCCTTTTTCTCTCTATTGGATTGGAATGGTGTATGACTACTGGCAACATCGGCGCGATGATGATTTTATCCGCCAAATGTTGCCTGGCATAGAAGAAGTACTTCAATGGTTTGCCGATAACGTGGACCGCAGCGAAAATATGTTAGGACCCCTGCCCTGGTGGAATTTCGTCGATTGGACGCAGCAATGGCAATATATCAATGAAACAAACATCGGTGGCGTTCCCGAAGGAGTAGAGAAGGGGTATTCTTCCATTCTCACTTTTCAGTATGCGTATGCCCTGCGCCAGGCAGCTGAATTATTTGAATATTACCAACGAAAAGAACAAGCAGCCCTTTATTTGCAACAAGCCGAGTTGTTGGCAAAATCAGCTTACAACGCGTGTTATGATATCAAACGCGGGCTAGTAGCTGATACCCCTGAAAAAAATAGCTTCAGCCAGCATGCACAAATTATGGCGGTCTTAAGCGGAGGAGCTCCCCTGTTGCAGCAAGCAAGCCTCATTGAACGCGCTTTAGCCGACCCTACCGTTACTCCCGTGAGCATTTACTACCACTTTTATTTGACAAGAGCCATGGTCAAAGCAGGGATAGCAGATTTTTACTATGCCAGTTTGCAGCCTTGGCGGGAGATGCTAGCAAAAGGACTCACTACCTTTGCCCAAAAAGAAGACCCTACGCGTTCAGATTGTTATGGTTGGTCAGCAAGCCCTAACTATGAATTTTTAGCCACTATCTGCGGCATTACTCCTGAGGGTGCTGGCTTTGAAAAAGTGCGCATTGCACCTGCATTAGGCTTGCTCAATCGCGTAGAAGCAGTAATGCCTCATCCCGAAGGAACCATTCGCCTTTGGTTACAGCGTCTGCCGCGAAATGCTATTAAAGCAGTGATTTTTTTGCCTTCTTCCTTAGAAGGCACCTTCGTTTGGAATGGTAAAAATTACTTGCTCTCTGGTGGTCTCAATCAACTTACAGCTAAATAATTTCTTGAGGTGGGAATATTTTTGCCTTTACTGGGTGAGTGACTCCCCTAGTTGGTAACCAGCCAGATAACATCCTCTGAGTGACCTTGTTCTACCCACTCCACTACAACGCGTTGAGAGAGAATACTATTCACTGCTCGCCCTACGTAGTGAGGCTGGATAGGTAACTGCCTGCTATAGAGGCGGTCTATTAATATCATCAGTTCTACACAGGCAGGCCGGCCATATTCACCTAGCGCACTCAAGGCGGCGCGGATGGTTCTACCTGTAAAAAGCACATCATCCATTAAGACAACTTTTTTGCCTTCTATGTCAAAAGGCATATAAGTTTGGCTTGGCTGTAAGGGTTTGCTGCGGCGGCGGAAGTCGTCGCGGTAAAAAGTAATGTCTAGGTACCCAAGTGGAACGGGTTGATTTAGAATTTGGTCGAGTCGGCGTTTGATCCGGTCGGCAAAATAGCGACCGCGCGGTTGCATGCCTACCAATACTGTAGCCTCAAAATTTTCGTGATTTTCAACCAGTTGGTGGCAAAGCCGCTGCAGGGTAAGGTCTAGGAGGGCTCCGTCTAACAGGCGGATTCTTTCCATTGTTTTTTAACCAACCTTTTCCTTAAGACTATTTTTTCAGCACTTGGGCTACTGTTTCGCCGATGAGAGCAGGTGAGTCCACTACTACAATGCCATTTTCACGCATGATGCGCATTTTTGCAGCGGCAGTGTCTTCTTCTCCCCCTATGATAGCTCCTGCATGTCCCATGCGGCGCCCTTTAGGAGCTGTCTGCCCAGCAATAAAACCTACTACGGGTTTGCCGTTGCCATTGGCTTTAATCCATCGGGCTGCTTCAGCTTCTAACTGGCCGCCTATTTCGCCTATCATTACAATGGCATCTGTTTCAGGGTCGTTCATGAGCAATTCCACGGCTTCTTTGGTAGTGGTGCCAATGATAGGGTCGCCGCCGATGCCAATGGCAGTAGAAATGCCCAACCCTGCTTTTACAATTTGGTCGGCAGCCTCGTAAGTAAGGGTTCCCGATTTAGAAACAATACCGACTCGCCCAGGTTGAAAAACAAACCCCGGCATGATGCCTACTTTGGCTTGACCTGCACTAATCACTCCTGGACAGTTAGGACCTATCAAGCGCGTTTTGCTACCTTGCAGGATGTGTTTCACCTTCATCATGTCTTTTACTGGGATTCCCTCTGTGATGCATACTACCAGTTCAATGCCCGCATCGGCGGCTTCCAAAATCGCATTAGCAGCATTGGCAGGAGGTACGAAAATGATAGATACATTAGCTCCTGTAGCGGCAATGGCTTCTTTAACTGTATCGAACACAGGTAAACCTATATGCAGCGTCCCTCCTTTTCCTGGACGAACTCCTCCTACTACTTGTGCACCGTTGTGCTCTTTGCCGTATTCAATCATTTGACAGGCGTGAAAGGTGCCCTCCGAGCCAGTAAAACCCTGAACAATGATACGGGAAAACTGATTAACCAATACGCTCATTATCGACTAAGTTTGTGGCAAAAATAGAGTTTTCTATTTGCATTCCTGTACCTTTTCGCATTAAGATAAAACCATGATAAAACGTGCCTTTGTCTGTTTACTGAAGGTTTACCAAGCAGCTATCAGCCCGCTCTATCCTTCTTCGTGCCGCTTTGTGCCTACCTGCTCCACTTACATGATACAAGCAGTTACCAAGTACGGTCTTCTCAAAGGCAGTTGGTTAGGACTGAAGCGGCTGAGTCGGTGTCATCCTTGGGGAGGCAGCGGCTACGACCCAGTACCTTAAAAATTTCTGATATTTTGCCTTTTGCCTTCAATTAAAAAGGCTTTTGTAAGTTAAACTAGCTTAAAATTAGAAAAATAGCTCATTTTAGAAGGCTATTTTAGCAAACAATTTGCTCGCTGGTCAGTTTTAAAAGCGAGCTACTTTTTGAGAAAACATTTAAATAGGGTGAATCGTGTTGAGAGTAAGAATTATTTTTAAACTACGGAATAAAGGCGGAATCCTCCCGTTTCACCACCAACATCTGCTGGCATCGATGGTGAGCGACCTAACCTCAGACATTGCTGATAAAGGAGGTCAAAAATGTCAGTTTTATAACTTTTCAGGTATTAAAGGGCAAACCAAGGTAACTCGCCATGGCTTGCAGTATTTCTCTAACCGCGTAACATTAGTGTTTACTTGTCTGGAGCAACATTTTACAGACTACTTTTTGCAACAGTTATTCCGCAATCAGTTTGTCGAATTAGGTGGACTGATTCTCTCTCCCGAGTTTGTAGAGCGAGAAGAATCCCCCGAGTTCAGCGAACAAATGAAATACGTCTGCTTATCGCCTTTGATTTGTACCCTCCAGTCCAGTAAGCAGTTCAACCCCAAAGATTTCATAATGCCCGATACAGACCAATTTTCTGACCTGCTCTACGAATCTACCATGAACCGCCTAGAACGCTCAGGACTTTTTTCTCCCGAAGAAATAGCAAGTTTTTACCGCTTTCAAATAGTGCCTGACCAATACTATCTTTCTAAACTTTCCAAGGAGTCTAAAAAATTTGCGCGAATCTATTCTTTGTCTTCTCAGGATGGCAAGATAGAAGTAAGGGGTTATACAATGCCTTTTGTCTTGTATGCGCATCCTGAAGTGCAACGGTTTGTATTTTTCTGCGGACTGGGCGAGGCTACTACAGCAGGCTACGGCATGGTAGACATTGCTAACAGCGACCCTACTCTGCGCAGCATGCCTTACGAGCTCCAACAAACACTACCTCCTAAAGTAGTGCCTTCTTATCGGTAATGGGAGCGCCTAAAGGATTTCTCGCCGCTTTATTTTTTCTATTTGGTTGCTCTACCGACCATGAGCAACTTTATCAACTAATGCGCAAAGGCAAAGTTGAAAATAATCACCTTTGTGATACGCTCTATTTGGTGGATTCCATTCTGCCCATCGTAACCCTTCAACATGGAAAGCAGCGGCAAAAATGGCTAATAGATACTGGACTCCCTTGTTTATCACCAGCAGTAAAGCCTCAGGTTCACCTGCCGCTAATGAACGCTGAAGGAGATACCCTGGCTAACTCTTTTGGTCAGGTACAAGCTCCCCTTATAGTAGGCAAGCGCGTTATCACTGACTTGACCGCTGGTTTGCCTTCTGCTTCAGCAAACCGCATGATGGATTCCATAGGAGTTCAGGGCATTTTAGGAGCAAACTTAATGCAACACAGCACATGGCATTTTGACTGGAAACGTCGCATAGTGATTATCGCTCCTTCTACGGATCAGTTTGAGAAGCAGCCCAGTTCGGTAGCTATTTCCTTTAATCGCACTATTCACCGCGTACCTAAGTGCCAAGTGAAGTTTAATCGCTTTCCTTATCAGCTGGTGGGTTATATTAGTACAGGATTTGCAGGAGGCGTCCTATTGGATGAAGAATTTAGCGGCAACTACACTTCTTTTATGTACGAATATCCTTTGCAAGGCTTGCATTGGCAAAAAGGACTTCACCAAGCCAAAGCCCTACGGGGTCGCCTCACCGATTCCATATGCATCGAAGGTTCCATTCGGTATGACCGCCTTCCTGTAGGACTTTCGCAAAGCAAGTATGGCTTACTAGGGTTGGCATTGCTCCAACGGCAAAACATTACCCTTGACTGGAAAAAGCGCAAGATGTGGCTTCATGGCTCTAACTTGCATGGTTGCGATTGGTAGCTCGGAGGGCAGCAGCTTTTAACAAACCTGCTACGCTAATGGCGTCAGTAATTTGTCCGTCCATGACCATTTGCACGGCTTGTTCAAAAGGAAGCCGCCAAAGGGAAAGTTGTTCGGTTTCTTCAAAGGCAGTTTCACCAGCTTGTAGCTCTTCTGCCAAGAATACATAACCCACCTCATCGGTAACTGAGTTAGAAGTATGTAGTTTCATCAAACAGGTCCATCGGCGGGCAGTAAATCCAGTTTCTTCTTTTAATTCGCGTTGGGCTGAGAGAAGAATATCCTGTCCCTTAGGTCCGCCTCCCATGGGAATTTCCCAAGAATACTCGTGCAAGGCATAGCGGTATTGCCCTACCAACCAAGTGTAACCTTCTTCATCAATGGGAATGATGCCGATAGCTATATTTTTAAAACTTACCACACCGTAAATTCCTGGATTTCCAGCGGGGTTAATTACCTGGTCCTCCCGCACGGAAATCCATCGGTTTTCGTACACTACCCTAGAAGAGAGAGTTTGCCATGGGTTATTCGTTGGGTCCATGAGTTGATTTCTTTTGCCGTTTAGCATCGATGTATTTTTTAAAGACCGTCCAACTGGTTTCATTAGGTCGGTCGTCATTGGTAGGGGGTGCTGTTACGTAGTGGGGATAATTGGCTTTAATTTCGTTTTTGATAATCTCGGGCAAATCGTCCCATTTTTTAAGTTTTTTGCCCAATCCGCTGAAAATTAATTGACCTACGCGGTCGCCCATTTCCATCCAAGGCAACCACTTGGAAACGCGGTTCCATGCTACAACGGCTTTTTCTGCTGTATTTTTGCTACCATCCAGCAAGTCGTCTGCGGGGCAGGCAAAGTTAAAAATTTCGATTGCTTGGTAAGTGCCTCCTACATATTCTTGATAGTCCCCAGCAAGAGGATTGGTATAAAATAGAGGCACTTCAAAAGTAGTCAAATACATATCGTCCTTAAAAGTACCGGGCAATTTATAAGGAGTAGGACTGTTAGAGTAAGCAAAGATAGGTCGGGAATTAACAGGGTCGTTAGCAACGTGAATTACTTCTACTTCTTTTCCTGTCCACGGATTTTTCCAAGTGCGAAGGATCTCTTTGGTTTGGGGGTCTAGGTAAAAGAGCAATTCCCGCGAAACCATGCGATAGCCGTATCCCTTTTCAGGGTCGTTGAGGGTAGCACTGCGGCGTATGTTCATTGCTTGATAGGTGAATAGCAATCGGTCTTTTTCTCCTGGCACGCGGCTGTATACATTACCTTCCCACCAGTAAATAACATCTTCATCATCCTTAAGACTGCTTTGCAATTTGCGCATAATTTTAACAGCATCTTCGGGTTTGGAAGGATCTAACCGAATCGAGGCGACAGCTGATTTATTTTTTTGCGCCGCTACCTCCACATTCAGCAAGGTAAAACCTACAGTAATCAAACCTAGCCATGCGATAGTTTTCATGTTGCTTGGAGTTTTTCCTAAAATTAATCCGCCAACAAGTGAAAACCATGTACGAGCATAAAAATGGGTGCGTTAAGAAAAAAATAAACCATTTGCCAGCTCCATGTAACTCCAAACCGCACCTGAAAAAGCCTCTGGAGTCCGTTTTACTCATCTGCCGCTTCATTTTTTCTTCTGACAAATGGGTTGAATTTCATACCTTCATGTAGAAATAGTCGAGAACATGAATCGCCGTTGGGAGAGGCTTCAGCGCATGCCGCGTTTCAGAGAAGAAATTCAAACTTGGGTAGAAGAAGGCATTATTTCTTCTCAACAAGCTGAACAACTTATTCAGCGCTATGAGTTAGATACCCCCGCTCCATGGTACATGCAATCGGGGTGGCTATTGCGCGGTGTTGGTTTGCTCGTCATAGCTACGGGAATGCTAATGTTGATTGCCCATCACTGGAAAGATTTCTCGACTGTATGGAAAGCTATCATTGCACTTTTGCCTTTACTGGCAAGTTACGCAGTGGCATTGTATGCCAACCTACGCCGTCATGTGCGCCTTGCAGAACTTGCCATGTTCTTTGCTACGCTTTTGCTGGGAATGAATATTTGGGTACAAGCACAAATTTTTCACATTTCTGCTTATTACCCAGATGGGCTCCTGTGGTGGATCATAGGAGCGCTCCCTTTCATTTGGCGGTTCGAAAACAAACTAATGCACTTAATCCTTACCCTTCTAACCTCAGTGTGGATGATTGTTGAATTAACACACCAGCAATTTTCTTGGTGGGCTTTTCCTATTATAGGGGTGTTGTTCTACATAGAATACCGCACTCCCAATGTTTGGACGCTGACAGGTTGCCTTTTGGCGGGATTTCTCCTGCTTTTAGGAGTACATGCATGGGAAATGCGCCACTTGCAAAACACTACCTGGGGTCAAACGTGGCACATGACTATTTTCCTAAGCAGCTATCCGCTTCTTTTCTTGTTCGCATTTCAAAAAATGAAACCAAAATACAGCGAAAAAGCCAACTGGCTGCTAGAATCCTTAGCCATGATGCTAATAGCTTTGCTCTTTTTTACATTAATCTTTGAAGAACCATTGCGGGAGCTTTTAGAAAAAGAACCAATAAGCTACTTCGCCATTTTTTTAGCAATAAGCCTTACAGGAATAGCCCTACGCCTGATCATCGGCAAGCAATGGAAGTTACTGCCCTATGGAATAGCTTTCCTTTGGCTTGTGGTTCCTTGTTTAATTCCATTGACGGGTATTCAACTGCCAACTAGTTTTTACTTCATCTTCATGAATCTCGGTTTTGTGCTGTTTGCTGCTATGCTCGTTATAATAGCAATTGCTCGCACAAAGCAAAAAGGAGCTTTTATGGCTGGGGTTTTTTACTTGATGTTGTGGGTGCTAGGGCGTTACCTTGCCGCATCGCCAGAAAATTACCTCGTAGCGGCAATTATCTTTATTCTTTTCGGTGGACTGATTTACTACCTTAGCCGTGAATGGGATAAAAAGCTAGAAAATTATCATCAGCGCTAGACTTCTTAGAGAGGGATAAGTTACAAGTGAAGAGTTTTGTCAGTAAGAATTACCGCCTGCCCTTGTAGGTTAAGTAGTTGCTTAGATTTTGTATAAAGTCATTTTTGCCATTGTTCGTGTCTTCACGAACAATGTGTTTTGTTCTTGTCTCGAAAAACAACCCAACAGCACGGCAGCGAGTATTTTCTTTGAAAAGTGTACATTCGGATTATCCCTGCTTTTTGCGTTTACAAAGAAGTTGTTCGTGGAGACACGAACAACGGCAGAGGGGTTGTTTGTGAGGACACAAACAACGGCAGAGGACGCGAACAACAACAAGGGAACACGAACAACGGAAAGGGGACAGAGGTTGTTCGTGGGGACACGAACAACGGCAGAGGGGTTGTTTGTGAGGACACAAACAACGGCAGAGGACGCAAACAACAACAAGGGAACACGAACAACGGCAGAGGGGTTGTTCGTGAGGACACAAACAACGGCAGGGGACGCGAACAACAACAAGGGAACACGAACAACGGCAGAGGGGTTGTTTGTGGGGACACAAACAACGGCAGGGGACGCGAACAACAACAAGGGAACACGAACAACGGCAGGAAGAGATAAGTTACAAGCAAGAGAATTTCATCAGTAGAACGGGTTTACTGGCTATCTTTGCAGACTAATTAGCAAAGTGGCTATGGCATCGGAATACAATCCTCGTGCAATAGAACCCAAATGGCAACAGTACTGGCGCGAAAATAATATCTATAAAATTGATAATGATTCTACTAAGCCCAAATATTACGTGCTGGACATGTTTCCCTATCCCTCTGGGGCGGGGTTACACGTAGGCCATCCACTGGGTTACATCGCCTCTGATATCGTGGCGCGCTTTAAACGGCTAAAAGGTTTTAATGTACTTCATCCCATGGGGTTTGATTCTTTCGGACTGCCTGCAGAACAATATGCCATAGAAACTGGACAACACCCTGCTGTTACCACTGCTCAAAATATCGCCACTTTTAAACGGCAGTTAGAAAAAATCGGCTTTTCATATGATTGGGACAGAGAGGTACAAACCTCCTCCCCCGACTTCTATCGCTGGACCCAGTGGATTTTCATGCAAATTTTTAACTCGTGGTACGATTTCTCCGACCCTGCCAATGATGGCCTTGGCAAGGCAAAACCCATAGAAGAACTCATTGCCATTTTTGAAAAACAAGGCAATATCGGTTTGCAAGCTGCTTGCAATGAACATACTCCTTCCTTTACTGCGTCTGAATGGAATGCCATGAGCGAACCTGAGCAGCAACGCATATTGCTCAATTATCGGCTTACTTACCCTGCTGAGGAATGGGTCAATTGGTGTCCAGCACTAGGCAGTGTACTTTCCAACGACGAGGTAAAAGACGGAGTAAGCGAACGCGGAGGCTATCCCGTAGAGCGCAAAAAAATGCGCCAATGGATGATGCGCATTACAGCCTACGCCGAAAGGCTCCTCCGCGACCTTGACCAAGTGGATTTTTCAGAGTCGCTCAAGGAAATGCAGCGCAACTGGATCGGCAAGTCCACTGGCGCAGAGGTTGTTTTTCCCGTAGCCGACCAACCTCAATTGTCTATCAAAGTTTATACAACTAGGCTGGATACTATCTACGGAGTTACTTTCATGGTGCTGGCTCCAGAACACGACCTAGTGCAACAACTGACCACTGCCGAACACTATCAAGAAGTAACGACCTATGTGGAAAAAGCTAAAAACCGCTCTGAGCGCGACCGCTTAGCCGATACCAAAACAATTTCTGGAGTCTTTACAGGTAGCTACTGCATCAATCCTTTCAACGGGGAAAAAGTGCCCATTTGGCTAGCCGACTACGTACTTGCTGGCTACGGAACTGGGGCAGTAATGGCAGTGCCCAGCGGCGACCAACGCGACTGGCTATTTGCAAAACACTTCGGCTTACCTATCATACCAATTTTAGACGCTCAAAAAGACCTCGATAAACAAGCAGACCCCACCAAAGAAGGGCGTTACATTAATTCTGGCATCATCAACGGACTGACCTACCAAGAAGCTATGCCCAAACTGCTAGCTTACTTGCAGGAAAAAGGAATTGGCAGGGCAAAAATTAACTACCGCATGCGCGATGCAGTATTTAGTCGGCAGCGCTACTGGGGCGAGCCCGTCCCAATTTATTTTGATGAACACAACATTCCTCGACTTATCCAAGAAAGTGAACTGCCATTAGTATTGCCCGAAATCGATGAATATAAACCTACTCCTACTGGAGAGCCTCCTTTAGCTCGGGCTAAAGATTGGAAGTATCGCAAAAATGGCAAAGAATATCGCTATGAACTCAACACAATGCCTGGCTGGGCTGGCAGTAGCTGGTACTTTTTGCGCTACATGGATCCTCATAATGACCGAGAATTTGCAAGCCGCCAAGCAATTGACTACTGGAACCAAGTGGACCTTTACGTAGGAGGCACCGAACATGCTGTAGGACATTTGCTTTACTCCCGCTTCTGGCACAAATTCCTCTATGACCGCGGCTACGTAGGCTATCCTGAACCTTATAAAAAACTGCTCAATCAGGGCAAAATTCAAGGGCGCTCAAGCATTATTTACAAACTCAAAAGCGAAAACAAATTCATCTCCAAAGGTCTCAAAAACCAATTCAACGAGCTTATTGCCCTGCACGTTCCTATTGAAATGGTAGAAAATGACGTACTGGACATTCAGGCTTACAAAAAATTCCGACCTGAGTACGCCAATGCCGAATTTGTAACTGAGGAAGGCAAATTTTTCTGCGACGAGCTCATAGAAAAAATGTCTAAATCCAAATACAATGTAGTCAATCCCGATGACATAGTGGAAAAATACGGCGCTGACACCCTGCGGCTCTATGAAATGTTTCTCGGTCCCATAGAAGCCGATAAGCCCTGGAGTACGCACGGCATTGAAGGAGTGTATAAATTCTTGCGTAAACTCTGGCGATTGTTTTTTGATGAAAAAGGCAATTACTTGATTACCAAAGAGCCTCCTACGGTGGAAGAACTCAAAATACTGCACAAAACCCTTAAGAAAGTAGAAGAGGACATAGAAAACTACTCCTTCAACACCACAGTAAGCCAATTGATGATTTGCGTCAATGAATTATCAGCGCTCAAGTGCCACAAGTTTGATGTACTGCGGGATTTACTCATTGCTCTTTCTCCGTATGCGCCTCACCTTGCTGAAGAACTCTGGGCTGCTATGGGACACACCCAAAGCATTGTACTGGCACAATATCCGCAATGGAACCCCGCCTATTTAGTGGATGCTGTGATAGAGTATCCCATTTCCATCAATGGCAAAGTGCGCGGGCAAATGCAGCTCAGCACTCATCTAACTCCACAAGAAATTGAAAAAGAAGTACTTGCATCGGAAATCGTCAAAAAATACACCGAAGGCAAACAACCTAAGAAGGTCATTGTTGTACCTAAGAAAATTGTCAATGTCGTAGTTTGACCGATGCATAAAGTGCCTCGCTTGACCGTTTTTTTGCTAGCAACGGTCAATTTTACTCACATCATGGATTTTATGATCATCATGCCGCTGGGGGATATTTTGATGCGCTATTTTCGCATCCAACCCCAGCAATTTTCGATGATAGTATCAGCTTATACCTTAGCAGCGGGTATAGCTGGCTTTTTAGGAGCCTTTATCATCGATTACTTCGACCGCAAAAAATTTTTGCTGCTGCTTTATAGTGGTTTCTTGGTGGGAACGCTGGCTTGCGGGTTGGCAGCGAGTTATTTGCAAATGCTATTGGCTCGCGCATTAACAGGAGCATTTGGAGGAGTGATTGGCTCTCTTGTCATGGCTATAGTTAGTGATCTTTATCCATGGGAACAGCGCGGCAGGGCGATGGGTTTGCTTTCTGCTTCTTTTTCTGTGGCTTCCGTTTTTGGGGTACCCTTTGGATTGTTCATGGCAGATCAGCTAAGCTGGCCTGCTCCTTTTTTGTTTTTAAGTGCTTTAGGAGCGGCTTTGATGGCTGTCCTGTGGAATGTATTACCTCCTATGAAAGCCCACTTGAACACAAGGAAAGCTCATTTTAGTCCGTTGGAAGTAATCCAAAAAATTTTTAGCGATCGCAATCAGGTGTTAGGGCTGGCGCTTTCTTTTTCCCTCATCCTAAGCCAAATGATTATGATTCCTTTCATCACTCCCTATATGATTCGCAATGTAGGGCTAAGCCAATCGCAAATTCCGCTGATTTACTTTTTCGGTGGCATAGCTACTATCTTTTCCGCTCAAGTCGTTGGCAGACTGACTGATAAAATCGGCGTGCGCAAGGTATTTACCACTGGCGTATTGCTCTCCTACATACCTATCATTACCATCACTAACCTGCCTCCCGTGCCAGTACATGTAGCCTTAATAGCCACTACGGCGTTTTTTATTTTTATCAACAGCCGCATGGTGCCCGCTCACACGATGATTTCTGGCGTAGCAAGTCGGGAAAACCGAGGTAGCTTCATGAGCTTTAACTCAAGTGCTATGCAAATTGCTTCGGCAGTGGCAGCATTTTTATCAGGTCTGATCGTGCACGAAGGCAGCAATGGAGGTCTTTTAGAAGGGTTCTACTTAGTAGGTATTGCATCTCTTACCATTAGCTTTGCTGGCTTGTTGATTGCTCCTCGCCTTAAATTTGTAGGATAATGAAAATTGGTTTGTTCTTCGGGTCCTTTAATCCTATCCATATTGGGCATTTGATTATTGCCAACACCATTGCAGAAAGTTCAGATTTTTCACAGGTTTGGTTTGTAGTTTCTCCTCATAATCCCTTCAAGCAAACCAGTTCTCTCCTGCATGAGCAGGACCGCATGGAAATGGTGCGCATCGCCATTGCAGACAATTATAAACTCAATGCCACTGATGTTGAATTTCGCCTGCCACGCCCTAACTACACTATTGACACTCTAACTCACTTGAGCGAAAAATATCCTCAGCATGAGTTTCGCGTCATTATCGGACAAGACAACTTAAGCAATTTTATCCGCTGGAAGAACTATCGAAAAATACTAGAGTACTATGGGCTAATCGTCTACCCACGTTATGGAGCTACCTACTCTCCCCTTATGGAGCATCCCCACGTAAGTGTAGTAGATGCGCCCTTGATAGATATCTCCGCTACTTTTATTCGCGAATGCATCAAGAAAGGGCGCAGCATCCGTTATTTAGTACCTGATGAAGTGATGCACTACATCATGGGAAAGAAGCTATACCTATAGCTTTTCAAGAGTTTACTGATTGCCCAGATAGAATCAAGAGGGTTAATTTTTATTGCAGCCTGCATACAGCTCCCGATCAGTGAAATACACTACAAAATCAGCCAAGTTGCGGTCTTCCACGTAGGCAATGGTAAAATTAGCAAAACCGCGCTTGTCGGTGAAATGCCAAAAGCCAGGCCGGTCTGCAAAAAGCGGATTGCTTTCCCGAAATACAATTACATCGGCATTGAATTCATTTTCTTTCTCTACAAAAACTCGGAAGGTAGCCAAGTAAGGATCTTTCTCTACGTAAATTTGCCCAAAAACCTTACAAGGAGTAGGGCGCGACTGCACTGTTTTTTCAGAGGCGAAATTACTCAAAAGACTAAGCCACAAAATCAGCAAAAACATAGTTGTATGTGCTTAGGTAAATTTTTGCGCTGTTTTATTTGTCAAGCATAAAGTTGTAGCTCATTTAAAGAGACGGCGCACCAGTTAATCTTTACTTTTGGCGATTGACTAACTGTAGTTGCATCTCTTCAAACTTATTTCTTTAAACACCATTGGGTGCGAAATGGTTGCTTAGCGGTTTTTAATTTTTCTTCACTTTGATAACTGTCAATCGGCGATCAACTTGTATAACGGAAAACTCTTGCAAATATTGGTAAACTCACTTGATTTAAGCGAGGCTCCTCCGATGAGTCCACCATCCACATCGGGGCAAGCAAAAATTTCTGGAGCATTGTTAGCGTTGCAACTGCCCCCGTAGAGAATAGTAGTTTGTTGGGCAATCTCTTGTCCATAGACACTGGCAATGTGTTGGCGAAGGGCAAAATGCATCTCTTGGGCTTGCTGGGCAGTGGCGTTGTGCCCTGTGCCGATAGCCCATATAGGTTCATAGGCAATGACTACTTTGGCAAAGTCTTCTGCCGAAAGGTGAAAGAGCGATTGAGAAAGTTGTTGTCTGACAAAATTAATATGGTAGCCACTCTGCCGCGTTTGTAAGGATTCCCCGCAACAAAAAATAGGATGCATTTGATTGGCTATCACTTGGCGGACTTTTTCAGCAAGCACTTCTTCAGTTTCTCCAAAATATTGCCTTCTTTCACTGTGCCCAATGATGACATAATCTACGTCAAAAGATTTGAGCATAGGAGCGGAAATTTCTCCTGTATAGGCGCCTGCTGGTTTGTAGTAACAATTCTGAGCCCCTAAGGCTATATTTTTTTGCGATTGGAAGAATCTCTTTGCAAATCCAATAAAAGGAAACGGAACGCATAGCACAACCTTTACCTTTGTATGCACTTGGTCGCGCACCATAGGCACTACTTCAGAAATGAGCGCTATTCCTTCTTGCCGCGTAAGGTTCATTTTCCAGTTTGCGGCTACTATTAGTTGCCTCATTGAGCAAAATTTTACACAAAAATGCAACGAAAAACTGCCTGGGCAAAACTAATGTTTCCAACAAGCTCTATCTGCAGCAGGTAGCCAAAGAACTTTTCGCGCCAAGCAAGCAAATTGCTTTTCCTCTTGGAAAAGAGCTAGGGTTTAGTGGCTTTCATTACTTGAGTGGTTAAGTCCTCAAGGTTCATTTGGTCGAAAGTGCCAGAGCTCATAAGCAATAAGTTGGTATTTTCCCAGTTTTGGGAAAGAAGATAGTCGCGCAGGTCGCTGCCGTTGGTAAATACCCGTAGGTTAGGATGGTTAAATGCACACTGGATAGCGGCGGCATCTATAGGCTCCATGCGTTTGATTTCCAGCGCTTTAGGGCTATAGCATACAATAGCTTGGTCAGCAAGGCGCATTGTATTTTTATACTGGGGCAAAAAATGTCGGCTCAAACTGCTGTAGGTATGCAACTCGGCACAAGCGATGAGTTTACGGTGAGGGAATTGCTCTTTTACAGCATTAATGGTTGCCTCAATTTTAGAAGGCGCATGGGCAAAATCGCGGAAAATAGCCGTATGATTGTTTTGCCCTAAAAGTTCCAACCTTTTGGAAGCACCGCGAAAGGTTTGGATAGCTTGGTAAAATTTTTTGTCACTAATACCCAACCGATTGCAAATGACTTTGGCGCCGCTAATATTTTGCATGTTGTGCTTGCCAAAAATTTGCAAGGGTACTTTGCCGTAGGAGGTCTTAAGGAAAGTTTTTCCGTCGATAATTTCGTAGGGATGGGTGCTATAAGAAATTAAAGTTACATCATTGCGCATTTGGTTGGAAGTACTGACAATGGTAGCCAAGTCATCCTCTTCGCAATAAATCAGCGTGCCAGCTTTGGGAGTTTGCACGGCAAAGTTTTCAAACTGCCGCACGTAGTCATCAAAAACCGGATAGATATTGACGTGGTCCCAAGCAATGCCAGTAATAAGCCCGATATGGTGTTTGTAGTGCAAAAATTTAGGAGTAGGATCAATGGGGGAGGAAAAATATTCATCTCCTTCGATGATAATTACGGGCGCGTCTTCACTCAGCCGAACGGTACTTTCAAACCCTTCTAGGGTAGCCCCTACCATGTAGTCAAATTTTTTGCCATAAAAGTTAAGCACGTGCATTACCATGGCAGTAGTAGTAGTTTTGCCATGGCTGCCTGCGATAACTACTCGTTCCTTGTGGCGAGCGTTTTGATAAATATAAGCGGGATAGGAATAAACTTTGATGCCTAGCTCTAAAGCTCTATGCAATTCGGGATTGTCTTTGCGGGCGTGCATGCCCAGAATGACGGCTTCTAAGTCAGGGGTAATTTTTTCGGGGAACCAACCTTCTGCAGGAGGTAAGATGCCATGGGCTGCCAGTCTGCTGCGCGAAGGTTCATAAATTTCATCATCAGAACCACTTACTTGGTAGCCCTTCAATTGAAGGGCAATAGCTAAGTTGTGCATTACAGTACCGCCGATAGCCGTAAAGTGTATTCTCATGAATTGACACTCAAACGAGCAAATTTAGCGTTTTTAGTAGCATGTTGGTGTAAATTTACGTTATGGAAAAAGATAAGACTTACAGCCGAAGAGGGCGGCGAACTAGCCAAAGCATTGATTTTCAAACCATTAGCACTGGAAGGGTGCCTCCCCAAGCCATTGAACTCGAAGAAGCAGTGCTAGGGGCGCTCATGCTGGAACGCAATGCCCTCACAGAAATAGCAGAGATATTACAACCAGAGGCTTTTTACAAGGAAGCTCACCAAGCTATTTACCGCGCTATCCTTGCCCTTTTTAATAAATCCGAGCCAGTAGACCTGCTCACTGTGGTCAACCAACTGCGCAGCCAAGGGGAATTAGAGCTGGTCGGGGGAGCCTCTTACGTCACCATGCTAACTACTAAAGTAAACTCGGCAGCCAATATTGTCTATCACGCTCGCATTATTGCAGAGCAGTACATGAAACGCGAAATGATTAGTATCGCTACTCGAGTCTTGCAAGAGGCTTACGAAGATACTACCGACGTATTTGAGCTGATGGATAGAACTGAAAATGACATTTTTAAGCTGGCAGAAATCAACATTCGGCGCAACTACCAAGACATGCGCAGTTTAATGTTCAATGCTTTGCGCGAGCTAGAAAACAAAAAAGTAAACAGAGGAAGTCTCACGGGTGTGCCCAGTGGCTTTACTGCTTTGGATCGAATCACTTCGGGTTGGCAAAAATCAGACCTGATTATTTTAGCTGCTCGTCCAGGCATGGGAAAAACTGCTTTTGTCCTTTCCGCTTTGCGAAATGCAGCCGTGGACTTTGGCAAGCCCGTTGCCATTTTTTCTCTGGAAATGTCTGCCATTCAGCTAGTTAATCGCCTCATTTCCGCAGAAGCAGAGCTGGAAAGTCAAAAGATCAAAACAGGTAAGCTAGCCGACTACGAATGGGAACAGCTAGTGCGCAAGACAGAGCGACTAAGCACTGCCCCCATTTTCATAGACGACACACCAGCCCTGACAGTGCTAGAACTGCGCGCCAAAGCTCGTCGTCTTAAGGCACAGCACAATATTCAGCTAATTGTAGTGGATTACTTGCAACTGATGAGCAGTGAAGGGGGCAAAAACGCTAATGGCAATCGCGAGCAGGAAATTGCAGCTATTTCTCGATCATTAAAACAACTTGCTAAAGAGCTCGATATTCCTTTGATTGCTCTCTCCCAACTGAGCCGAGCAGTGGAAACTCGCGGCGGCGATAAGCGCCCCCAACTCTCTGACCTGCGAGAGTCAGGAGCTATTGAACAAGACGCTGACATGGTAATCTTCCTATATCGCCCTGAGTACTACGGCATTACCGAAGATGCAGAAGGCAAACCCACCAAAGACATGGGAGAGGTTATCATTGCCAAAAACCGCAATGGCGCCCTAGAAAGCATTTGGTTAAAATTTATAGGGCGATATACTAAGTTTGTGGAGTGGGATAGCCAGTACGAGAGCAACTTGCAGTATGCTACCAACAGCACTTACGGCAAAGCAATGGCTAACTTCTACCCTTCTGATTTCAATGCCTCCCCGACGAGCACTACCCTCAGTAGCAAACTAAATGATATGCCCCCACCAGAAGATGCACCTTTCTAACTTTACCTTACATGAATACATTTAAAAAATGGCTAAGCTATTGGATACCTCAACGCGAGAAAACCTATTTTTCCCACATCAATGGGCAATTAGAGATCAATTGGCAAGACGGCAAGCGCGTACTGGATACTGCCGTAAGTAACTACTCTTACGGAAACTTGCAAAAAATTTTACATTACGCCCTGCAACAAGCACACTTTTGCCCAAGAGAAGTCCAAAGTGTTTTGCTGCTAGGGCTAGGCGGCGGCTCGGTAGTAGAAACCTTGCGAAAAAACTTTGGTTACATGGGACCCATTACCTGCATAGACATCGACCCCTTGATCATCTCTCTTGCTAAAGAAGAGTTTCAAATAGAGCGCTTTGCTCCTTTGGAAATTCTTTGCCAAGACGCCGCTGTTTATGTAACTAACTCAAACCGCTCCTTTGACTGGATCATCGTAGATATTTTTATCGGCAAATGCATACCAGACTCTTTTACAAAATCGCCATTTTTGCAACATCTCGCCAGAATTACCAGTGCAAAGGGACAAATTATTTTCAACACGATGTTAGAAACTCTATCTGCTAACCAGCTAAAGGAAATGGCCTCATCGCTTGCAGACAGCGGACTGGCTACTCGCATTTTGTGGCAAGTATCCCATACTAACAATTTGATTTTGGCGAAAAAAGTGCAGTAAAATGAGAAAAAAAGCAGTAGTAGGATTGCTATGTAATTTGTTCACTAGCTTGCTTGGCGCACAAATGCCCGAAGATCTATCCGGCAAATGGGTAGGTTCAATCACACAAGTAACCGACAAGGAAAAATTAGTATATTACTTCGAAATAAACCTCGAAAAAAGCGATACCATCGGCAAATGGCAAGGCAATTCGTTTTCTTTCGCTAAGTACAAGGGTGGAAAAAGATATCTCCTTCGTTTACAACTGGAAGCATGTACAAGCCACGATACGCTATATTTCAAAGAAACCAACTATATCGATTATTTTAACAACACCGACAATAGCGCACACTCGCATTATTGCTATAAACGCGGTTGGCTGCGTTGGACTTACCAAGAGGATGAAAAAGAAAAGGGATACTTTAGCGGTACGTGGGAAGGAATAGACCCCCAAAGTGGTTTGCCTTGCTTTCCTGGACCTATTGTACTAAAGCGCTACCAAGCTCGCCCAGAGGAGATTGATACCCTCACTGTCATCCAAAATGGCAAAATCGCAAAAGCTCATGACCGACCTGTTAAAGCAGGGCATAAAGTCTTTGTTCAAAGCAATTTTTTAACCCTCCGAGTTTTTGACGATGGCAAGGAAGATGGCGATGTCATTTCTTTGCTTTACAACAACCAATGGATTTTGAAAAACTACAAATTGCGCAACCAGCCGAGGGTAATCAAAGTGCAACTAGAGCCGCACAGATTATACAACTTTCTGGTTTGCTACGCCAATCAAATGGGCAAGCAGCCTCCCGTCACCACTGCCATTGTTATTTCCGATGGCAAAAAAGACAAAAAAGTAGTGCTCCACTCCGATTTGCAAAACTGCGATATTATCTACTTTGAAACCGAATAAAGGTCCCTTGTCTTGCAAACTCAACTCAGAGCACATTTTTCTTGTCATTCTCCATTAGCTTTGTAGCTAATTTAACTTATTTTTTGCATGGCTGCCAAAATCAGGAAGCAAGATGCGTTAGACTATCACGCCTTAGAGCGTCCTGGAAAAATAGAAGTCGTTCCTACCAAAGCTACTAAGTCGCAGCGGGATTTAGCCCTAGCTTACTCTCCTGGAGTAGCAGAGCCTTGTCTTGAAATTGCTCGAAATCCTGAAGAGGTGTATAAATACACCACCAAAGGCAATTTAGTGGCGGTTATTTCCAACGGCACAGCAGTGCTCGGACTGGGCGACATAGGTCCGGAGGCTTCCAAGCCCGTTATGGAAGGCAAAGGCATCTTATTTAAAGTTTTTGCTGGCATAGATGTATTTGACCTTGAACTCAACTGCCGTAGTGTAGAGGAATTTGTGAAAGTAGTAAAAGCGCTAGAACCTACTTTCGGAGGCATTAACCTGGAAGATATCAAAGCCCCGGACTGTTTTGAGATAGAAGAGCGCCTTAAGAAAGAAATGCGCATCCCCGTGATGCACGATGACCAACATGGTACGGCTATCATCACAGCAGCTGCCCTTATCAACGCTGCTGAACTGGCAGGCAAGAAAATTCCTCAGATGAATATTGTTTTCTCTGGGGCAGGGGCTTCTGCTATCTCTTGTGCAAGGTTATTTCTTAAAATCGGAGCGCAGCGCCAAAATATTATCCTATGCGATAGCAAAGGCGTAGTACATGCAGACCGCACAGACTTGGACAAATACAAGCGCGAGTTTGCTACCACGCGCAAAGTCCATACCTTACAGGAGGCGCTAGTAGGAGCTGACGTGTTGGTAGGGCTCAGCAAGGCAAACGTGGTCGAGCCAGCATGGTTGCTCACCATGGCAAAAAAGCCCATTGTATTTGCCTTAGCCAACCCTGACCCTGAAATTGCTTATGATGTGGCAATAGCTACGCGCAGCGATATCATTATGGCTACGGGCAGGTCCGATTACCCCAACCAAGTCAATAATGTGTTAGGATTTCCTTTCATTTTTCGCGGCGCTCTTGATGTGCGAGCAACAGAAATTAACGATGCCATGAAATTAGCCGCTGTGTATGCCATTGCCAACTTGGCTCGCAAACCCGTTCCTGAAATTGTCAATATTGCCTACAATCAGCCCAATATTACCTTTGGTCCCAATTATTTCATTCCCAAACCTTTAGATCCACGTTTGCTCACTACTGTAGCCCCTGCAGTGGCAAAAGCGGCCATGGAAAGCGGCGTAGCCCGCCTTCATATTACTGATTGGGAAGAGTATGAAAACCAGTTGCGCCGCCGCATGGGCAGCGATGACAACATTATGCGCGTACTGGTTAGCAAAGCTAAACAAGACCCCCAGCGCGTTATTTTTGCTGAAGCAGATAATTACAGCGTGCTCAAAGCTGCTCAAATTGTCCTTGATGAGGGCATTGCCAAACCCATTCTTTTAGGCGAGAGAAACAAAATTGCCCAAATCATCGCCGAAAATGGTCTGGACTTGAGCAATGTGCCTATCATAGATCCCCTCTCGCCAGAAGCAGCAGAGCAATGCCGCCGCTACGGGGATATTTTTTTTGACAAGCGCAAAAGGCGCGGCTATAATTACAACGAAGCCCATCGCAAGGTAAGAGAGCGGAATTATTTTGGCATGTTGATGCTTCACGAAGGGGAAGCAGATGCGCTCATTTCTGGCTTAACGCGCAAATATGAGTCTGTCTTGCGCCCTGCCCTAGAAATTATCGGACCTACAGAGGTGGGCAAAAAGGTCTCAGGTATGTACATGATACTCACTCGGCAGGGTCCTATTTTCATGGCGGATACTACTGTCATTCAAAACCCTACAACGGAGGAGCTAGTAGATATTGCCTTATTTGCTGCCGAAGCAGTCCGCCAATTTGACATAGAGCCGCGTATCGCCATGCTGTCTTATTCTAATTTCGGCTCTTCCAACGACCCCGAGCCTACCAAAGTGCGCAAGGCAGTGGAAATACTCAAAAAGCAACATCCTCACCTATGCGTAGATGGAGAAATTCAAGCCAACGTAGCTTTTAGTAAGGAAATTTTGCAGGAAAATTATCCCTTTTCAGAGCTAGTTGCTGGGGCACCTAATATTCTAATTTTTCCTAACTTAGCAGCAGGCAATATTGCATATAAGCTCATGCAAGCTATCGGCGGTGCGGAGGCGGTAGGACCTATCATTTTAGGCATGAGAAAAGCCGTACACGTATTGCAGCTAGGTAGCTCAGTGCGCGAGATAGTCAATATGACTACTATTGCTGTAGTAGATGCTCAAAATAAAAAACGCTGTCAACAATGAAAATCCAACCCCATACTGTAGCTACCATCGTTTACCAGTTGCACATTAGCGACCAAGACCAAGAACAAGTGCTAGTGGAGATAGTTACTGAAGAAGACCCCATGACATTTTTGGTGGGAGAAAGCGGACTTCCTGAAAAGTTTGAAGCCATGCTTATGGGCAAGCAAGCGGGAGATACGTTTGAATTTAGTATTTCCCCTCAAGAGGGCTATGGCGAGTACGATCCGGAAGCAATAGAATTTTTTCCCCTTAAAGCATTTGAAGTGGATGGTCAACCCGTAGAAAAAGAGTTCTTGCAAGTGGGAAATGTGTTGCCTCTTACTAACCAAGAAGGAGAAATATTCAAAGCTCGCGTAGAGAGAGTTACTGAAGAAGGGGTGTGGTTGGATTTTAACCATCCCTTAGCTGGCAAAACGATGCATTTTACTGGACAGGTGATTCACGTACGCCAGGCTACTGGCTTAGAAATTGAACAGGGACAAATCCACCATTCAGGCGAAATGACCTATTAACCTGCAACTGCATCGGCAAATCTCTTGCAAGCAGCAGACAAAGAGAGTTGCGATAAGCCTTTGACTTTTATCGTTTTTTGGGGATTGTTGCGAAATTTGCGTCATAAAAGCTAAGTTATCTAGGCATCAAGCCAATGAAAGAAAAAATAGATTTGTCGCGCGTCCCGCAACATATTGCCGTTATTATGGATGGCAATGGACGGTGGGCAAAAAAAAGAGGTGCTGCTAGAATTTTTGGGCATCGCAATGCTATCAAAGCGGTACAGGAAATTTCCGAAGCCTCTGCAGAGTTAGGCGTAAAGTACTTGACTCTCTACGCTTTTTCCACTGAAAACTGGAACCGTCCTCAGGAAGAAGTAGATGCGCTAATGCACTTACTAGTAACTACTATTGAGCAGGAGATTCCCAACCTGCAAAAAAACAACATCAAACTAATGACAATTGGCGATTTAAAACGCCTACCTGCTGAATGCGTTGCTGCTCTCAAAAAAGGCATTGCCGCTACAGCCAACAACACAGGCATGACAGTAATTCTAGCCCTTAGCTACAGTGGACGATGGGAAATTCTCAATGCCATCAAGGCCATGGCAGCAGATATCGAAGCTAAGCGCCTCACTAGCGACCAAATAGACGCCCAACGCTTTACATGCTATTTAAACACGCACAACATTCCCGACCCTGAGTTAATTATCCGCACCAGTGGCGAAATGCGCATCAGCAATTTCCTACTTTGGCAACTGGCTTACTCTGAATTGTTCTTCACGGATATTCTCTGGCCTGACTTTCGCAGAGAACATCTTTACGAAGCAGTTCTTTCCTACCAACAGCGCGAGCGCCGCTTTGGCAAAATTAGCGAGCAACTTGCGCAATCTTAAATCTGTAGCCTATTGTGTATTAAGCCGTGCTTTGCATGTGCCACATGAAAAGGGTCATTTTCCTGTCTTTGCTCATATTCAATGCCATTCTTGCCAGTGCTCAAATCGGACTAGGTTTGCGCAATCGCTATAAACAGCAAGAAGCAGTGGACTATTCCACCCAACGGGAGTATATCATCGGTGGAGTTACAGTTAGTGGCGCTGAACACCTAGACCGCGACGCCCTTATTTCTATGTCGGGGCTTAGAGCTGGCGATAAAATCAAAATCCCAGGTGAAGAAATTAGCAATTCTATTAAAAAACTCTACAAATCAGGCATCGTGAGCGACGTAGCTATTTTGCTTAGCCGCGTAGAAAACAATAAAGCCTATTTGGAAATTGCCATCAAAGAAAGAGCGCGCCTATCGCGGTTTGTCTTTGAAGGTATTGGCAAGGGGCAACGCGAAACCTTGCAAGAAAAAGTCAAGCTCACCAAAGGTCGCATTATTAACGATGCTTTAGTGAAAAGTACAGAAAACAAAATTCGAAAGTATTACCAAGAGAAAGGTTACCGAAATGTCAAAATCCAAATTACTCAGCGAAAGGATACAATCTATGGTCCTAATGCCAACTATGCCTACTTGCTCATCAAAATTAACAAAGGTCCTAAGGTGCGCATTGCCCACATAGAAGTAGAAGGAGTAAATGACTTTAAAGTTCAAAAAGTACTCAACAAAATGAAAAAAACCCGTGCTAAGGGTTTCAACTTGGCTAAAATCTTTACTCCTTCTAAGTTCATCAAGGAAGAGTTCGAAAAAGACAAAAAGCACATCATAGAGTTCTACAATAAAAATGGCTACCGAAATGCGGCTATTGAGTACGATTCCGTGTATGATATTGCTGAGGGGTTGGTAGGAATTAAGTTAAAAATCCACGAAGGAAAAAAGTTTTACTACCGCAACATTCGCTGGGTAGGCAATTATATTTACTCTGATACAGTGCTCAATAAAGTGCTAGGCATTAAAAAAGGCGATGTATATAACCCCGATGAGTTAAGCAAGCGGCTCAATTTCAGCCCTACACAGCAAGATATTACCTCGCTGTACATGGACAACGGCTACTTATTCTTTAGCATAGAACCCGTTGAGGTACAAGTAGGTGAGGACTCTGTAGACATCGAACTGCGCATTTACGAAGGCGAGCAAGCAGATATCAACAAAATTAACATCAATGGCAATACCCGCACTAGCGATCACGTCATTATTCGCGAGCTGCGCACTTTGCCAGGCAATAAGTTTAGCCGCGCTGATATTATCCGCACTCAGCGCGAACTAGCTGCTTTGGGCTACTTTGACCCTGAAAAAATTGGCATTAATCCCGTGCCCAACCTTGTTGCCGGAACGGTAGATATCAACTATAACCTTGAAGAACGCCCCAGCGATCAAATAGAACTCTCTGGTGGCTGGGGAGGCGCATTCGGCTTTGTGGGTACTGTGGGACTGGTATTCAACAATTTTTCTGCTCGCAAAATTACAGACTTGAGCTCTTGGCGCCCTTTGCCTCAAGGAGATGGGCAGCGTTTGCAGTTGCGTTTACAAGCCAATGGAAGGCGTTTTCAAAACTATTCCCTCACTTTTAGTGAGCCATGGCTGGGAGGGAGAAAGCGCAATGCTTTTACCATTGGCTTCAACCATTCCGTCAACCGCATTTTTGCTGACTTTGCTATGCTGCGTCAAACAGGTTCGCTGCAAGTCTCTGGCATCACAGTGAGTTTGGGCAGGCAGCTCAAGTTTCCCGACGACTGGTTTGTAATGACCAATGCCTTAAGCTATCAGTACTATAACTTGAACAATTTCTTCGGCTTCGGAGCAATTAACAATGGGCGTTTTAACAATTTTACTTTTAATACCACTATTTCCCGCAACAGCATCGATAACCCTACTTATCCACGCGAAGGAGCCAACGTTTCTCTTTCAGTAACCCTAACACCGCCTTACTCTCTGCTCACGGGTCGTTCTGAACCTTTGGTAAATGGCACCACCCAATGGATTGAGTACCATCGATGGATGTTTGACAATTCATGGTTCATGAAATTGACCAACAACGGCAAACTAGTGCTCAACGCACGCGCGCATATGGGTTTTATGGGGCGCTTCAATCCACGCCTTGACACAAGTCCTTTTGAACGCTTCGTACTAGGTGGCAGCGGTTTGACCATCAATAACTTTCTTCTGGGAACGGAAATTATCGGACTGCGCGGCTATCAAGACAACACCATTCGCCCTTTAGAGCCCGATGGCAACGGTGGCTTGCGCTACAACCGAAACGGTGCAGGGGGAGTGGTGTATAACAAATACGTCCTTGAGTTGCGCTATCCTGTTTCGCTCAACCCATCGGCTACTATTTTCGTACTGGCTTTTGCTGAAGGAGGAAATAACTGGGGCAGTTTTCAAGAATTTAACCCCTTTGACCTAAAGCGCTCCATGGGCGTAGGAGCCCGCATCTTTATGCCCGCCTTTGGCTTATTAGGCATCGATTGGGCATATGGATTTGATACCATTCCTGGAGCGCCTAATATCAATGGTAGCCAATTCCATTTTACTATTGGTCAATTGCTTAGATAATTGCACTACTACCATGCGCTTACAGTGGAGTTTACTTTTGTTCTTACTGCTTCATCAAGCCTTGGCTCAGCGGTTCGGGTATGTGGATACACAAGTAATTTTAGAAAAAATGCCTGAATACGCCCAAGTACAGGCAGAGCTAGAAAAACAGGCAGAAATTTGGCGCCGCGAGGTAGAAGAAAAACAGCTAGCAGTGCAAAAAATGCGCTTGGACTTTGAAGCCGAAAAAGTACTGTTACCTGAAGAGCTTCGCCAGCAACGACTAGCCGCCATCGATGCTAAGGAAAAAGAAGTGATGGACCTGCAAAACAAATTTTTTGGCATCGAAGGCCAAATTTATCAGAAACGACTTGAGCTGATGAAACCCATCCAGGATAAAATTTACGCTGCTGTTGAAAAAGTTGCCCGAAAGCGTCGGCTTTCCTTTATTTTTGATAAAGCTGGTGATTTAGTAATGATTTTTGCCGATCCCATTCACAATTATACTGACATCGTTATGGAAGAATTGGGCATAGCAGAAGAAGGGCGCTCACCCCAAAGCAACGACGGCAACAAAAAAGGAACCCACTAAAAACCATAATGTAGTTTATATTTGCGCTAAGGTCTATTTGGTGCACAAATTGCAATGCCATTTGTAGCATGCTGAATTATCACTAAAACACTGGTTTGACATGAAAATTAATGCGTTTGCTATTCTTTTGAGCATATTGCTATGGGCAGCTCATTCCAAAGCTCAAATCAAAATTGGTTTTACCAATCCCGATGCTATTTTGTCAGCTTTGCCAGAGGCTAAAACCATTGAAGCCGAGTTGAAAACTTACCAAAATCAACTTGCTAACGAACTTCAAAACAAGCAAAAAGAGTTTCAAACTAAACTCGAGGCATATCAAAAGAATGTCAATGACCTTGCCCCTGCCATTCGGGAGAGCCGCGAGCGCGAACTACAAAACCTTAGCCAAGCCTTGCAAGATTTCCAAGAAAAGGCACAGGCAGATATGCAAATGAAGCAAGCTCAGCTTTTGCAACCTGTTTATGAAAAAATTCAAAAAGCCATCGACGAACTTGCCAAAGCTGAGAATTTTGACTATATTTTCGTTTCCGATGCAGGGCAAATGCCTATCATCTTATTTGCAAAAGAAGAGTACGACATTACAAACAAAATCATTGCTAAGTTAGGCGGCACGCCAATTAAAAAGGAAGACACCAAAAAGTAACCCACCATAAATTAAACCCAATCCCTGACAAATTCAGCTTGAAGATTTGTCAGGGATTGCATTTTGCCTCAGGTAGCTTAGTTGGCTACACGTTCTATTAAAGATTCTTCAATATAAAATTAGTCATCATTTCGTAGAGGTGGAGGCGCGTATTGCCACCGTAAAGGCCATGGTTGCGGTCAGGATAATAGAAAGAGTCAAATTGCTTGCCAGCAGCAATGAGTGCATTTTGCAAAGCAATTGCATTTTGAAAATGGACATTATCATCCCCTGTGCCGTGGATGAGTAACAACTTGCCTTTGAGCTTTTCCGCATGGGTGATGGGCGAGTAATTGTCGTAACCAGCAGAATTTTCCTGAGGGAGTTTCAAATAGCGCTCTGTGTAAATGGTATCATAAAAGCGCCAATTGGTGACTGGCGCTACAGCGATGGCAAGTTTAAATACATCATTTCCCAGCAGCAGGCAAAGTAAGCTCATATATCCCCCATAGCTCCACCCCCAAATGCCGATGCGCTCTTTATCCACAAAAGGCAAGGAGCTTAAATACTTAGCAGCTTGAATTTGGTCTTCTACTTCATACTTGCCCAAATTGGCATAAGTAATTTTTTTAAATGCTTCCCCCCTGCCTCCTGTGCCGCGGTTATCCACGCAAGCAATTAAGTAACCTTGTTGAGCCAATAAATTATGCCACAGGTCATTTACTCCGCTAGTATAAGTATTAAGCACTTGCTGCGAACCTGGTCCGCCGTATACGTGCATCAGTAGCGGATAGCGCTTAGTAGGATCAAAATCTGGTGGTTTCATTAAATAACCATTAAGTTCTGTGCCATCAGTAGTTTTAAAGGTGAAAAATTCTCTTTGCGAGAGGCGATATTGGGCTGCAGCTTGCTGAAAAGTTTGATTTTCTTCCAACGTTCTAACAAGTTGATTGCTGGGCAATTGATACAATTTGACACTCAAAGGTTGTTGGACACTGGCATGATAGCAAAAATAGTACTTGCAATCCTTGCTCATGTGAATGCGGTTCATTCCAGGGGAAGTAGTGAGTTTGCGCTTGTTTTTGCCATCCAGTCCAATGGCATATAAATGACGCTCTAAAGGAGAAACTTCCGTAGAGGTATAGTAGACAATTGGGGTTTTGCCACTTTCGTCAATGCCCACTATTTTATCTACTTCCCAGTTACCCTGCGTAACAGGACCCACTAATTTGCCTTCTATGTCATAAAGGTAGAGATGTTTATAACCACTGCGCTCACTTGCCCAAAGAAACTGTTTGCCATTTTTCACGTAGGTCATTAGGTCGAAATTTTCAGCTTCCAGATAGGTGGAGCTAGTTTCTTCTATCACTACTCGGGTTTGTCCTGTGTTGGCATCGGCATAAAGCAGTTGCATTTGATTTTGCAAGCGATTAAGGCGCAAAATAGCCAGCGTGTTGGGAAGCGGGGTCCAGCGGATGCGCGGTATGTATATATCGCTTTGACTGCCTAGGTCCACCGATACAGTGCGCTTTGAAGCAAGGTCATACACAGACACGCTAACGATGGAATTTTTCTCACCTGCTTTGGGGTATTTGTAGCGATAGTCTTGGGGATAGAGCTTGTTGGAGGGCCATAGTTGCATGTTGTATTCTGGTACTTGGCGCTCATCAAAGCTAATGAAGGCAATCTTCGTCCCATCGGGCGACCACTCAAAGGCTTTAGCCATGCTGAATTCTTCTTCATACACCCAATCCGCACTGCCGTGAATGAGTTCGTTGAGCTTGCCTGTAGTGGTGACAGCAGTTTCTACTTCCGTTGCTAAATCTTTGATGTACAAATTATTGTCTCGCGTAAAAGCTACCTTTTTGCCATCGGGAGAAAAGGTAGCATAGGATTGTTTCCCTTGTCTAGAAAGGGGAAAAACAAAATCAACAGCAAAGTCATATATGTAAAACTCAGCTTTGTAGGAATGGCGATAAATGGGCTCAAATCCCGTAGTGAGTAGAATTTTCTGTCCATCGTTGCTAAAAGCGTAATTGTTAAAGTAAAGGTTAAATAGCTCCCCATCAAAGAGAGTTCTGACTCCCTGCCCAGTGACAACATCATATTGAACGATAGTATTTTCTTTTTGAGCAGTGTAGTACCTGCCATCCTTCATCCAATTGACATTTTCTACAGAACGCGGTCGCAAAGTAGCATTGTAGTAAAGATCGCTAATAGTGAGCTTTTTTTGCGCGCAAACTTGTAATAATAATGGATAAATTATAAGAAAAGATAGCGTTAAGCGAAGCGGTTGTTTCATATTTCAGCAATATTGAAATGAACTGATGTGTAAAAATAATTTTTTAGACAAACAAACGCCCGTACAAACGTCCAATTCAAAGAAATTCAAGCTAAAAAGTTATGGTATAGAATTCTAACAAAACACGACCGCTTCTTTTTGTAAAAAATTTTCCTACGTCGCCGGCACTTGATAGGCGAGCTAAATTATGTATATAAAGCACCATTTTTTCAACCAGTAAAACTAGCATCCGTTAAAGTCATAATAAGGGTATTGCAGAAAACAAAACTGCACATAAACGTTTTACAAAAAGCTAGAAAAAATATGAATACAATTACCGCATTAAAAGCGCTCGTGGTTGGCTTACTACTAGCCAATTCTATAGTAGCAGCCGATTACTACTGGGTTCATCCTTCCGGTTCAGGCTCTGCTAACTGGTCTGATCCTGCTAACTGGCGCACTACTTCGGGAGGTCTTACGGCACATACTACCCTGCCAACGGCTTCTGACAACGTCATTTTCGATGCCAATTCTTTTAGTGCCGCAGGGCAAATCGTAGTAGTAAATGTAGCAGCTACTTGCGCTAATATTACTTGGACAGGAGCCACCAACAACCCTACTTTTGCCATTAACAACCCGCTTACTATTCACGGCAACCTTACCTTTATCACTGGCATGGCTGTTAGTGGAACAGGAACGGTTACCTTCGCCGGCGGCAATACGCAAACCATCACCATGGCAGGCAAAAGTTTCGGTGGAAATGTCATTTTCAACAAAGATGTAGGTACCACTGCTTCCCTTGCCGATGCCTTTGCCACCTCAGGCGATTTGATTTTCACACAAGGCGATTTCGACAGCAACAACCACAGCATTTCAGCAGCTAATTTTAGCTTAACAGGCGGCAATGCCCGCAACGTCAATTTGGGCACCAGCATGGTAAACCTTTCAGGAACGAGTTTTTTGGCTACTGCCACTGCGGCTGCTGTTCTCACCAGTAATAACGCTACGTTTAATTTCACCAACACTACTGCCGCTATTACAGTGGACTTAGGCAGCGCCGTAGGGCGAACCTTTGGCAACTTCGTTTTTGCAGCCACTACTAGTGCGCGCAATATTACCCTGCAGGGAGATAATACTCATACAGTAGGAGATTTCACTTTAGGGCTTAATAATGATCTTACTCGCCCAGCAGGAACTGCCAACCTTACTTTTGGCAATTTCTCAGCAGCAGGTTCTAACAATATTCAATTCAGTCACAACGGTTCACTTGATTTTAACAACTTCTCAGCAGCAGGCAACAGTACTATTAACTTTAACCACAGTGGTACGCTCAATTTCAATGGCAACACAACTCTTAGTGCAGCCTCGGGTAATTTGACTCTAAACGTTAGCAACAATGTTACCCATGTTACACATTCAGGGGATGTAACCTGCAGTGGTGCTGCAGCCTGCCATGTCAAATATGAAAATACCGGCGATATCACCATCGATGGCAATCTTACATATATTGGCAACGGAAGCAGTTTTGAATACAACAACGGTGGCGAAGTAACGTTTGACGGACAAGTTGATGCAACTATTAATGGCTTACTTAATGTAAAGTTCAGTAATAACGGTGACACTCACTACCATAGCACTGTAACCCTCACCACCAACTATGGTTCAGCTAATAGCATTACTTACTTGTTTGCTGGCGGAAAAACTGCTCACATCAATAACAGTTTTCATGTTAGAGCCGCTTGCAATAATTCAATCACTATTAATAGCCACAATAATACACAAGCCAATTTGCAACTCACCTCTAGTTTAACTTGGATTGGAGTTAAGATAGGAAATATCAATGCAAGTAACACTATCACTGCTAATGGTTCCCAAGACGATGGAAATAATAGCAATGTATCCTTTGCTGGTTCGCTCAATTCAAAGGTTATCTATTGGGTAGCAGGAGGCTCTCATAGTGGAACCAATACGCTTTGGAGCAATTTAGCTAACTGGTCGTATGCTCCTGATCAATACATTCCCTTGCCTCCCAACTGCCTGCCGGATGAAAAGGACTCTGTGGTATTTGGGCACCACGATATTTCTTTTTCCAATACTCATTCTACAGTAGATGTCGATGGCGACTATAAAGTCGGTGGCATGCGCTGGTCGAACATTGATAATACTCCTCCAATGCCCATTATGCGTAATGTCGGTAACCTTACTCGTACTCTTACTATTGGAGGTGCATTTGACTGTTATCGCAGTTCAGGAGAAGTTCAATTTCAAAACCAAACCGCTACTGCCTGGCTCAACTTTGTCTTTACGGGAGCGGTGCGCGATCCTGTCAATGGCTGGAACGACATTCGCAGTGGTGGAGTAAACTTCCCGCGCGAAGTCATCTTCGAAGGCAATAATGACAATACGCGCTGGCGATTAGTTGACAACTTTAGTGCGAAAATAGATGGTGGTACTAATCCCATTAATAATGGTGCAGTATATCTAAAGCGGGGTGTGCTTAACACTAATGGAAAAAAACTCCTGATTGGAAGATTCAATGCTTATCAGCACAATAAAAATAAGTTTACTACCAAGCGCGAGCTGTACATAGAAGGTTCCTCTCACTGGACCTTTCAGGGCAGATCGGATGGTCTTTCTTCAAATTCCGTGTCTGACCCTATTGTATTGGACTTGCGAGGAGACGACTTCGTTTTTCATACCCCTGACCCTACTTCTTATTGGTATTTTTCAGGGGCTACTCAAGACAGTAGTGCTTCTACAGAAGGTGGCGTCATTTACGTGATATTGAGTCGCTCAAAACCAGGAGTCCGCGAGGTGCCTAGCATGGGATTTGGAAAACACGCCCATCTAATAAGTGTGCGCACTGACACTATTAAAACACATCCATTCTATTTTAGAGAGCTCAAATTAGTCACAAATCCCATAGTTATTCCAAGGCAATTTCAACTCCACCCTAATCCTTATCCCAATCCTAGCGACGGGAATGATATTCCTGGATGGCCCTTTTCTATTTCCTTGCTAGGGGGAGGAACGTTAAAAATTTACCATCTACCCGATGGTGCCCAACACATTTTTAAAGGCATCGTCGATTTAGGTAATCACACTAGGGTTAGCCCGTGTGTTCCAGAGATTAACCAAAACAGCATCGCTATTAACGGACTTTGCAACTTGCACTACAATTTTTATCAAACCTACATAGGCGGTGCTCATAGAGTAGAGATTGCCAGCAGTGTTAATCCAAATTGGAGCCAATTTAATCGCTTTGAAAAAGAAGTGATTGTCGGCACCAACTGCCAAGTTCCTTTCTTAGGAAGCTATGTATTTGAAAAGAGTGTTACAGTAGGGGGTAGTTCCACTATTTGGTTTAGCCAAATAGGATTAGGCAACACTGCTTTCCAGTTTAAGGATGACGTCATATTAGGACCCGCTGTAACGGCTCATTTTAGGGGATATGTACACTGGCCTAATCCAGGAAAAAAACTCTTAGCTGGAGAGGGCTCCACTGTGTATGCAGGCTATGTTCCCTCTTCAGTAAGTTATCCCATTATGTTACATTCCTATAATCCTGGCTACTGGCAAGATATTCACCTCCAGAAAAAATCAAAATTAGTGCTCAACGGTAGTAGCAACCCTAACGGAGTAACTAACACAATAGCCAATCTCAAGCTAAGCGAATTTTCAGTAGTAGAGTTCGATACTGACCTGTTTTCAAATACTCCTACTTTCAACACTACCATAAGGGAGTATATGACTACTGATTTTTCTTCGCCATGCTCGGCGTGGGCAACCATCAAGAGCATTTTGGATGAGCGGCAAGCCTTAGTAAAGCTGGACAATCCGCATACAGGTTCTAATGCTGTAAGCAGCCTTTTAGTGAAAGACATTAATATTATTAGCACACCTGCTTTGCAAGTCAATCAAGGACAAGATGCAGGTAACAATACTAATGTCGTTTTCAATCCCCTTCCTAATACAGGACGAAACTTCTACTGGGTGGGTGGCACTAACAAAAACAAACTTCTCAATCCACACCGCAAGGCTGCCGATACTAATTTCGATGGAATACCTGATGATGATGGCGATAACGTCATGTGGAGCAATCCAGCCAACTGGTATGTAGAGCCTGGCACAAACCCCGTACTAAACAACGGCGATCTAACCGAAGCCATGATCATGCAAAATAATCAGTGCATTCCCACCATCATGGACAACGTGTATTTCTTAGACGATTCTTTCCAAGGAGGCATTCAACATACTGATTTCACCAAACATCGCCGCAGGGTAATTGTGGATATTCCACAAGCACAAGCGCGCAACTTCATGTGGTTTTTAACCACCCCTGCTAACATGAACCTGCCGGGAAAAGTTACCACTGCGGGTAGCTTTGTAACGGGTACGCCTGCACAAGGACCTGCTATTTTTACCAACGAGCAACAACCCTCTTTGCAAAGCGCTGAAATTCAAATTGCGGGCGATTTACGCTGGGCTCCTCCAGGAGGTCCTTTAAGTCCTAGTGCTGTCTCAGATCCTAATAATACCTCTTACGAGACTATTCTACGCAACGACTACATTTCGCGCTTCTCCTTCGTAGGGGAAGGCAAGCAAAACTCCCCCACTATCCACACCATTGAAAGCAATGGACAGCGCTTTGCAGGAGAAGTATGGTTTGACAACCGATATAGCTCATGGTATCCATTGGATACACTTAACTTGGATGGACACCAACATGCCACTCAATATCCCGTTGCTCTTCCTTCAAACACCGCTTCTACAACTCCTACCCCCTGGAGCCGGGCAAGTATCTACATCCATCGAGGGGCGCTAAGAATGGACCATCCCAATTACAAGACTAATCAACCTAAACGAATTAGTTTGGAAGGAGACTGGGTCATTAGTCGCACACAAAAATCCGCTCATTTCTATGCTGATACTTCTGAAGTAGTGCTCGATGGTAGGCTTCAAGTTTCTACAGCATACAATACTAGAATTATCATGAGCGAAAATATTGATGTACCGGCTCCTACCCAACCTGTTCTCCAATCTTCCGGCGATCCCAATGGAAATTACGATCCCAAGAACCGCCGATTCTATGATTTGAGAATCTATAAACCTACCAATAATCATTGGGTAATGGTGTATTACTCTCCTGTATCCATTTATCGCCACTTGCATATCCAACGTGGTACATTAGCCGATTACGGTGCTGAAGAGAATGAAATTCCCATGCAAATCAAAGGCAAGTTAAGCGGCAGCGGCACGATGAAAATGGATGCGGGCACGTTTCTTTACCTGGGTAATCCTACCCGTCCTGCAACTATAGATCAAAATAAGGTTGGTGGAATTAACTGGGGAACGGACTTTCCCAACAATAGAAACGGCTACCCCACTACCTTTCCATTGGGTTACAATAAAAATGATATTACCTTAAATGCCACCAGCACGGTAGTTTATCAGCAGTATGGTCATCAAAATGTTTCCATCGTGCCGGACTATGGCAACTTATGGTTAAAGACATATCACGGACCCACTGACTTTAGTACAAAATGGCTTCGGCTGTGCAAGCGCCATCTCATTCGAGAAGAAATTACAGGTAACGTACAATATGGACCTGCTGACCATAGTCCTAGTAGTGCTTCTGTGCCAGTGTATGTTCCTAGCTATGGAGGCACGTTAACTGTTAAGGGCGATCTAATTGTAGGTAATGGTATTGAGTTTTTTGACCATGGCAATCAAATTGCTATGGTAGGTACCAACAAAATACTTTCAATACAAGATTGGGGCATATTAACATTGGGCTCAGGAAAAGACGTATGGCCGGGAGCAATCGATGCTATTGGTCGAGTTTTTGAGCTGCAAAACGTAGCTACTAGTTTTCCCACCGGCAATTTCAACATTAACTTTTCCCCAAACAGCGTTGTCAATTACAATGCGGGAGACAACCAAACCATTAAGGGACTCAATGGACCAGGAAATGAAAGTTACGGACATTTGCTCATTGCCAACCGAGACCGCTCTACCAATCCTCTTCCAGCATTGGTAAAAAAAGAGCTAGACGGACCTACTACTATTCGTGGACAGTTGCGCATTTACCCCAATGCACATTTAATTGACAACGGTCATCAAATTACCATGACTCCTGGTAGTCGCTTCCACATGTATCGCGTACTACCGGCGCGTTACAACGGCGACACTGCTATAGCAAGGCTCAACGGATGGCGCGATCTCTACGACCTCAGAGTAATGAGCGTAAATGTAGGGATGGGCAATCCTACCACCAATCACACCTCTGGGCACCATACCATAACCAACAGCGAAAGTCGCTTCACTATAGGTACTGCCACTATAGCTACAAAATTCCCTACTACCGTTAAAAATGACAGCACTTTCATACAATCTCGCACTACCATTGTTTATAATGCAGGCGTGCCACAAGACATTCGCACCTTTACCCATTACGATTCAACGCGGATATATGCTAACTTGGTGCTAGTCAACCCCAATTCTTCTGCTACAGCGCCCGTTAATAAAACGGCTATCAACCAACCAGGCTCTGGGGCAAATAGCCCTGCTCCTACCTCTGTAGGTAGTGCTCTTTATTTATTCCACTTAAGAGATGACCTAATCATTGGACCAAATAATAGCTTTGTGGACAATGGCTATCAAGTAGCTACCTTTAATGAATCAGCGAAGTTTTTCCGCATGCCAGTGTTAAAAACCACTGCTGATAACATTAAACCTACGTACTGTCGCAACAGCTTAGCAGATGGTGGTAATATCACTGGCGATGATGGAGTAAGTCGTATCATGCTAGGCACTGCTAATATTTCTACCTTATTCCCCGTGAATTACGGAGGAAATGACGATGAAGAAATCAACTTTGAAATCTCTCCTGCTAACGGCTTATACGGGAATGTAGTGTACAACAGTGGAAGAGGACAAGTTATTCGCGAACTCAACAGCACTACAGGCGGTGGAGTGCGCACCTATGCTAATCTTACCTTGACTAATCCAAGCAGCACTCCCAACGGACCTGTTCCAAAAAGCTCCGCAGGCTCTTTCCGCGTTCGCGGTACCGTTACCATTAACCCTAACAACAACCTGCGATTAATTGGTGGACATACTTTAACTCCCCATGTTGTTGCTGTTGCCAATAGTGTTCCCCGCTTACACATGTTTTCCAACGTAGCCACTGCCACTGGACCCATTGCCATTCCTCACAACGACCAAAACGTCGGTGGAGCAGGGGCAGTCAATGGACCAGCGATCTTTACTATCGGCACTCGCGATGGTGGAAATACCTCCTTCCCCGCTTTTGCCGCTTTCAATAGCACTCATCTCTACTTAGAAGAAGGTACTACCGTAGCCTACAACTTCGGCAGCAATACCAGTACGGTATCAAGTCCCGCCAATCAAAACGTACAAGCACTGGGAGACAACACGCCCACCGCCACCTACGCCAATCTTTGGCTTACTTGCCCGCAATCGTTAGCCAATCGCCCTAACGAAGTAGTCCACAAAACTCTTACGGGCAGCTTTACCCAAAACCGCATCAGAGGTTCGCTGCTCATCGGTCCGCAAGCTAACTTGGTAGATAACGGCATTCAGATTGCAGGCACAGGCAGTGCGGCTCAGGATTTTCGCATGTTTGCCAGTGTAGCCAACATGGCCAGTTACATGAACACCCCAGCCGCTCATGGGCTGCCTTCGCTGCCTGCCAGTTACGTGGCTAACGCTGTGTTTGAATCCATTTGCTACGGTCCTAATAGTACCTTATATGGGGCAAGCGGCCCGCCTGCCGCTGCTGTCGACGGAGCCTCTGCCCTAACGCTGGGCAACGCTACCACCGCTACCCAGTTCCCCACTTTCTCGGGCACCAATGGCTTTGTCAATGCCAACATTCAAATGGAAGCTGATACTTACGTGCGCTACAATGCGGGCGTCAACCAAACTATTCGCAGCCTCTTC